>NZ_JBZAJD010000004.1:0-232868 GCF_058216035.1 Pradoshia sp. Z4_20 | reverse complement strand
AGTAGTCTCAACAGGTTCCGTTACTTCAGGAGTAGTCTCAACAGGTTCCGTTACTTCAGGAGTAGTCTCAACAGGTTCCGTTACTTCGGGAGTAGTCTCAACAGGTTCCGTTACTTCGGGAGTAGTCTCAACAGGTTCCGTGACCTCAGGAGTAGTCTCAACAGGTTCCGTTACTTCGGGAGTAGTTTCAACGGGCTCCGTTACTTCAGGAGTAGTCTCAACAGGCACCATTACTTCAGGAGTAGTTTCTTCAGGTTTAGTAACTTCCAAATTGGTTTTCTCAGATTCTGTCACCTTTGGTAAATTAATTTTTTGTCCTGGAAAGATTAGATCTTTATCATGAATTTGAGAATTTACATTTAGTAATTCAAGAAAATCCACGTCTAATTTCCTGGCAATATCCCATAATGTATCGCCAGAAAGTACGGTATATTCATTCATAGTATCAGGCATGTTAATAACTTGGTCGGGATAGATTAAGTCTTTATTCGGAATTTGATTATTAACTTCTAAAAGTGCTTGAAAATTAACATAATTACGTTCCGATATATCCCATAAGTTATCACCAGATCTTACTGTGTATGTTTCAGCAAAAGTTGACATGGGGCTTAACAAAATGACTGATGTCATCGTAAGGGCTATCTTTATTTTCATATAATAAAATGTGCCTCCAGTATTGTTTAGGTATATTATCAACTAATGCCTAGGAATACTAGTTTAATAATATTTATTCGCATATAAACAAACAATCTATTTAACAATTTAAATAGTAAACTTTTGGTTAACCATATTGAAGGTAACATTAAAGAGAAAATTCAGTCAAGTTTTATGCAAATATTGTCGAATAATGACGAAAAATATCCATGTTCTCCCTAAATTGGTACCGTTCTCGAGAAAGACATAAGGATGAGACTGGACAGTAATAAACTAATGCACTGGGAATTGGAATTAAGTGAAGAAACAGATCAGCAACTAAGTTTATCATTTAAAAGCATACAAACGGATGATTGATTGTTTCAATGAAAGATGAACAACTAAAATGAGAATTTGAGATGACTAAATTACTACAAGAAGAGATTTCAATGGAAATTGGTGAGGGAATACTTAAATACCAATATAGATTGTGAAAGGGAGTAAAAAGAATAATTCTACGAACTAAAATTCCTATCCGAGTATGTATATAATTCCCGAAAACGCTTGAGAAGTTTTATAAAACCTTAAAAGGGATAGATTTAGTCAGACTTTAACCTCCTTATGCTTATAATGTGGGTTTTGTTTTATTTGATAGGCTATTGTATTCTGAAATGTCTGTTATTAAACTTATGTTATATAAGAATAATAATTTCCTTAAGAGAGTTGAGAGGCATGAAGAGAAGTCGGACAATTATATCAAAGTTAATCGGTTTAGGACTACTGATTGTGTTTTGCTGGTCAGGAATTTATTTGTTTCAATATGCAATGGATGAATATCAGATGTATAAATTGGAGAAGCAGCTGGATCAAGATAAACACAAGGTCATATCAGAAGAGACAGGTAATGCCGATTTTACTAAATTGGTAGAGCTGAATGACCAATCGGTTGGTTGGATCACCATTGATGGAACAGCCATTGACTACCCTGTTGTACAGGGTGATGATAACAGTTACTATTTAACGCATGATTTTAACAATAGCTCGTCCATTCAGGGAAGTATTTTTATGGATTATCGTAATCAGGAAGGGTTTGCAGACAATCATATCATTCTTTATGGACATAATATGAAGAACGGTACGATGTTTCATGATTTGAATAAATACAAGGATGAAAACTTTCTTTACGAGCATAGATATATAAACTTTTATGGGAAAACGGGCTATTATAAGTGGGAGGTTTTTTCTACTTATAACACAGATCCAGATTTTAATTATATCCAAACTGAGTTTGGAACTAGTGAACAGTATCTTGCTTTTATAAACCAATTACAATCAAGGTCAGATTTTAGCTATAAGAAAGAACCATTGACTGATAAGGATAAGGTTTTAACGCTCTCAACGTGTAGTCAAGGCTTAAAGGACGGAAGAAGAGTGGTCCATGCAAGACTTATAGAAGAAGGAGTATATGCAGAGCAACATTAATATTTCAATAAAAAGGAGGCAGCTCGTATAAGCTGCCTCCTGATTATTATTAATCTTCAAAGCCTGCTTTCATTGTATCAGGATGAGATCCGGAACGGCTATCCTCGTTAAGCTGATCGATTCTGTCCATTTCCTCAGGAGATAGTTCAAAATCAAACACTTGAGAGTTTTCAATGATACGGTGTTCTTTGATTGATTTTGGAATCGTTACAACGCCATGTTGAAGATCCCATCGTAAGATGACTTGAGCAACTGATTTATTATGCTTTTCAGCAATTTCTTTGAGCACTGGATTGTCCAAAAGCTCTCCTCGTTTTAATGGAGACCATGCTTCCAATTGGATTCCTTCTTTTTTACAGAAAGCACGCAAGTCTTCCAATGTTAAATGAGGATGGAATTCCACTTGATTCACCATTGGTTTAATTTCAGCGGTAGAAATTAAATCCTCAAGGTGATGAATCAGGAAGTTGCTTACACCAATTGCACGAACGCGTCCATCTTTGTAGAGTTTTTCAAAGGCTTTCCATGTTTCTTTATATTTATCCTTACCAGGCCAATGAATTAGATAAAGATCCAAGTAATCCAAGCCTAGCTTTTCCATGCTTTCATCGAAGGCTTTTAAGGTAGATTCATATCCTTGTTCACTATTCCATAACTTTGTTGTAATAAATAAATCCTCGCGTGGCACACCTGATTCTTTGATCGCTTGGCCTACGCCTTCTTCATTACCGTAAATGGCAGCTGTATCAATGCTGATATATCCATTTTGGATGGCTGCTTTAACAGACTGGATAACCTCTTCACCTTCTTGAACTTTAAAAACGCCCAATCCAAGCCATGGCATTTCAACGCCATTATGTAAGGTGACTGTATCTTTGAGATTTGTTGGCATATCTGAATCCTCCTCTGTCTAATTTGGTTTTTTCTAACTATTCTTTTATTATAAAGGATGACTGTTCAACTTAGTTAATAGAATGAATTCTTATTTTTTCCTTGCTGCTTCAGCCTTTTCAATATACATCTTTGCGATTTCAGTAATCTGATCGTAATCTCCTGTTTTGGCCGGTGCTAACAGATTGCCGCCGACTCCGTTTTTGGGGTAAGAGTTCAGTCATTTGGGGCTAAAAATCAATAAAAAAACATTGAGGCTCGCCTCAATGTTTTTAATTCTATTGCTTCATTAAATCATTAAATTGCTTGTATTGAATACTAACTTCTTGCTTCGGTGGAGCGGTCAGTAAGCTGACAATGATGATGGCAAGTGTGCTTGCTCCAAAGCCAGGAATCATTTCATAGAGTGTATCAGAGAGACCTATGCTAGACCAAATAATAACAGTCAGGGCTCCCACAACGATACCTGCCAATGCTCCCCATTTATTCATACGTTTCCAGAAGAGACTTAACAGGATGAGCGGACCGAATGATGATCCGAAGCCTGCCCAAGCATAACCAACCAGTTCAAGAATCGTTGAGTTCTTTTCCCAGGATAAAAATAACGCGACAATCGAGACAATTAAAACGGACAATCTTCCCAAGAAAACAAGTTCTTTATCAGATGCTGATCGTTTGAAGAATGTTTTGTAAATATCTTCTGTTAACGAACTGGATGTAACGAGAAGCTGCGAAGAAATGGTACTCATAATGGCAGCTAAAATAGCTGAGATTAAAAATCCGGTAATGATCGGATGGAATAATACTTCGCCTAAAACGATAAATACTGTTTCCGGGTTATCCAATGGAGTGCCTGCTTGTGAAAAATACGTAATCCCGATAAAACCAGTCAGCATCGCACCAATGATGGAGAAAATCATCCATCCCATCCCGATGCGACGAGCCTTTTTAATTTCTTTAACAGATGAAATAGCCATAAAGCGGACAATGATATGAGGCTGGCCGAAGTAACCAAGTCCCCAGGCAATGGAAGAAAGGATGCCTAGTATCGTTGTTCCTCTGAAAATATCTAATAAGGCAGGATTAATGGATCGTGCTGTATCAATGGACTCTCCTAATCCTCCCACTTCAATGAGAGTGACGATTGGAACGAGAATCAGTGCAACGAACATGATGATTCCTTGTACAAAGTCAGTCCAGCTGACGGCAAGAAATCCTCCGAACAAAGTGTATGCTACTACTACCAGTGTAACAACTATTAATCCAGTATGGTAATCAAGTCCGAATGTACTTTGGAAAAGTACACCGCCGGAAACCATCCCCGATGAAACATAAAAGGTAAAGAATACTAGAATAACAAGTCCAGAAATTAAGCGAAGTATCTTTGATGTATCACCAAAGCGGTTCTCTAAATAGCCAGGTATTGTAATCGAATCATTGGCTATTTGTGTATACGTACGCAGTCTCGGAGCTACATAAATCCAGTTCGCCCAGGCTCCTATCGTTAAACCGATGGCAATCCATGCTGCGCTAAGACCGGATAGATACATAGCTCCGGGTAATCCCATTAACAGCCAGCCACTCATATCAGCCGCCCCTGCACTCAAAGCTGTTACGGCAGGTCCGAGTGTTCTGCCGCCAAGCATATAATCAGATAAATTCGATGTTCTTTTATAGGCAAAATATCCGATTCCGAGCATTAAAATCATATAAATAATGACTGATGTTAATAATGCATAATCCAACTGTGCTCCCCCTTTATCTCTTGTCTAATTTGTCCTGCACTTTCTACTTATCATTTAGAAGTAAAATCGTTTATTTAGTTTATCAGAAAAGTCAAAATAATTCACTTTATATATATAGATCAAAAACTCAAGATACTGAATATATAGCTTTTAGATGAATGCTTATATAATTAACGCTTGTACTAGGGCATTTTATAACTAGCACCTAAACAAGTGAAAAATAAAAATAATGATGGGATGGGAGAATAGGAGAAACCTCTTATTCTAATAAAAAAAAAGAAAAAGCCGATAGCGGCCAGCGCAATCGGCATTTATTTTTGATCAGTTTCTGGAGAATCCTTTTTCATCCATTCATCGGCCCATTTTGCAATGGATTGCATCATAGGCTTCATGGCTTCTCCTGCTTCTGTTAAGGAATATTCAATTCGGACCGGCGTTTCCGGATAAACTTCGCGTTTGACAATCCCTTGTTTTTCCAATTCCTTTAGCCGTTCAGATAGTACTCGCCCACTGATACCAATTGAGGATTCCAGCGTACAGAAACGCTGAGGACCGGATTGCAGTTGATAAATAATTAACCCTGACCAACGGCGGCTGAGGATATCCATAGCTTTCTCAAATTTAGGACAAATGTGAGATTGATTCATATTACATCACCCCTCTGGTCTATATTATATCGTATTATTGAAAAATCATATAATTATTTATAGGAAATAATTTACTTGATATAAATTTATTACTAAAGTATAATTACTTACATAAAGTAAGTTATGTACTGATTAAATTATAAAAAAACAAAATGCCATTTGGGAGAGAGTAATATGAACTTTCATCAGAAAACAAATACGTTTGTGAAAAGTCTTGAATTGAAGATACTTAATATGGAAAGATCGCTCGCCTTTTACGAAAACATCATTGGTTTTAAAGTGCTGGAGAAAGAGGAGAATCGTACAGTTTTAACAGCTGATGGGGAAACACCATTATTAACTTTGATTCAACCTGAAAATGTTATACCAAAAGAGGCACATAAAACCGGGCTGTACCATTTTGCTTTATTGTTGCCTTCACGTGCAGATTTAGGAAGCTTTTTGCATCATATTGCAAAAATTAATTACCCATTGGGTGCTTCAGATCATCATGTTAGTGAAGCACTATATTTACAGGATGTTGATGGGAATGGAATTGAAATTTACGCAGATCGCCCAGCTTCCTCATGGATATGGAAAGACAAAGAGGTTCATATGGTTACGGAGCCTTTGAAGGCAGAAGAAGTATTGGCAGCAGGAGAAGACACGATGTGGAAAGGCCTTCCGTCTGATACGGCAATGGGGCATATTCATTTGCATATTGGCAATCTTGAACTGGCGGAGGAGTTTTATTTCCAGGGATTGGGATTTAATGTAGTTACTCGTTATGGAAATCAGGCATTGTTTTTGTCCACAGGTGGCTACCACCATCATATCGGTTTAAATGTATGGAATGGCAGGAATATACCGGCTGCTTCAAAAGAAAGTGTGGGACTCCAAACATTCACTATTCATTATCCTAATCATGAACAAAGAGAAGAAGTGATTTCACGTTTGAATAATATAGGTGCTGAAGTTCGAGAAGAGAATGGAATTTGGGTAACAACAGACCCGTTTGGTTTATCTATTCGGTTATCTGTCTAAATAGATTTTAGTATGTATAAAAACATTGGGGAGGAATAAATCATGACAAATACAAATGAATTTTTATCAGCAATTGAAAAAAGACGTTCACTGTATGCGATTAGTAATGAAAAGGTAATTTCTGAAGAAAGAGTAGAGGAGATTGTTAAATTCGCCGTCAAGCATACACCATCTGCCTTTAACTCACAAAGCGCAAGAGTAGTCGTATTATTTGGAGAACAAAGTAATAAGTTTTGGAGTATCACAACTGAAACATTACGAAAAGTCGTACCTGCCGAAAATTTTGGTGGCACTCAGGAAAAAATGGATATGTTTAATGCTGGATATGGCACTGTACTCTTCTTTGAAGATCAATCGGTCATAGAGGGGCTGCAGTCACAATTTGATCTATATGCAGATAAATTCCCTATTTGGTCTAATGAAGCCTCCGGAATGCTGCAGCTCGTCGTTTGGACAGCTCTTGAAGCGGAAGGATTAGGAGCTACACTTCAGCATTACAATCCGTTGATTGATGAAGAAGTGAAGGCAACCTGGAATATACCTGCAAGCTGGAGATTATCCGCCCAAATGCCATTTGGTAAACCAGTTGCTCCTGCCGGTGAAAAACAATTCAATCCAATTGAAGATCGTGTGAAAGTGTATAAATAAATCAACTAAAAAAGACGCTCCATTTTTAGTTAACTCCAAAAGTTAGATTGTATATCTACCTTGAGGCGCTAAAAGGTGAGCGTCTTTTCAATTAATTTCTATCGCGATACTCTCTCTTTAGTTCGTTTTGAAAACGATCGAGAAATACGCCAATCAGGAAAAATGCGATTAATATAGAATAGAAGGTTTTAAATACTGCCTGGACAGATACCGGACTCCAAACAGTCGACCAGAAAGTGCCTTCGCCAATAAATCCATAGGCAAGTATTAAGATATGTAATGCCAACCAAAAGAGGCTTAGAGTGCTCGTATTCGAGCGAATAATGACTGCTATTATGCTAATCAGTGCTGCTATACACACTACGAAAAGGATGGGGTTAATAGACAACCATTCTATAGATAAGAGTTCAAAAATCAATAAACCAATCAAACATAGATGTACAAAATAGGTCATAAAATAGATGAATGGCCTTCCATTAAGTTTAGAAAGAATTAAAAGTACACCGGCCGCGAGTACAAGAGCTCCCATTAAGGGGGCATTCCATACGAAGAACATCATTAAACTGCCAAAAATAAATCCAATCATATTTATGTAATTTACTTTATATAACCAATCGGTAAACATAATCATGTCCCCCTCTATCACGGGTTTTGAATCCTCTTATTTGATTATACCCTGCCTGCGGTGAATTTAACTATTATCTCCTTGTTAGTTATTGTGAAAAAAAGGTGGTTATGGTAAAGTGATAGTATTGATAAGACCGTAATTAGGAGGTATTTGTTCGTGTTGCATACTACGCTCATGGTATTATTGGTTATCACATGTATTAGTTTAATTGTTGTGGTCTTACTGCAATCCGGTAAAAGTGCAGGTTTATCCGGCGCAATTTCCGGTGGTGCTGAACAGCTTTTTGGTAAACAAAAGGCCAGAGGACTTGATTTATATTTACACCGCGCTACTATTGTTTTATCCGTATTATTTTTTGTTTTAACCATTTTGGTTTCTTTCTTTGCAAAGTAATAGTGCGAAAACAAACATTGCCTGGCAGCTTTGCCAGGCTTTTTTTGATGTGTAAATCGTTCTTATTAATAGCGTTTTGTTCCTCTGACATCGTAAACTAATAGTACATAGTATAAGTTTTAACAAAGGGAGATTTTTTATATGAAATTAACTCAGCCAAAACCATTTACATTTGAGGGAGGAAACCGGGCAGTCTTATTGCTTCACGGTTTTACAGGGAATAGCGCTGATGTGAGGATGCTAGGCCGATATCTTGAAAGCAGGGGATATACATGCCACGCACCGCAATATAAAGGGCACGGAGTACCTCCTGAGGAATTGGTAGAATCCGGACCAATTGATTGGTGGAAGGACTGTATGAAAGCCTATGATCGATTGCGGGCAATGGGCCATAAGGAAATTGCGGTAGCAGGCCTTTCATTAGGAGGGGTATTTTCCTTGAAATTAGGTTACACTGTACCTGTTAAGGGTATCGTAACCATGTGTTCACCTATGTATATAAAAAGTGAAAAAGTTATGTATGATGGGGTACTTGAGTATGCCCGTCAGTATAAAAAGCGTGAAGGTAAAAGTCAGGAACAAATTGAGGAAGAAATGAATCGTTTTCGTCCAATGAATACCCTGCAAGCCTTGCAAGAATTGATTGGCAATGTAAGAGATCACGTGAATCAAGTGGATGTCCCGCTTTTTGTTGCTCAGGCACGCCACGATCATATGATCAATACTGACAGCGCTAATATTATCTATAATTCTGCAAATACTGAACAAAAAACATTAAAATGGTATGAGGAATCAGGCCATGTGATAACACTGGATAAAGAACGTGATCAGCTTCATCAGGATGTCTTTGCGTTTTTAGAGAGTCTTGATTGGGCAAATTAATAGATAGATTAATGATAAAGGAAAGAAAGGAGGGGTTTGTGATGGATGACATGATACGTCAACATGTAGAAAAGCTATATTCTTATATGAAAGAAGAAGCTTACAAACCCATGACCGTACAAGAATTAGAGGCAGCAATGGGGGTAGAAGACTCCGGGGATTTCAAGGATTTTGTGAAGGCTCTTGTGTATATGGAGGAGCATGGTCAAATCGTGAGAACTCGTTCTGATCGTTATGGACTGCCAGAACGTATGAACCTTGTAAAAGGGAAGGTATCCGGTCATGCTAAGGGATTTGCTTTTGTGCTACCTGAAGAGAAAGGCTTGGATGATATTTTTATTCCTCCGCATGAGTTAAATAATGCGATGCATGGTGATATTGTTATGGTCCGTGTCTCTTCACAGTCATCAGGCCAAAGACGGGAAGGTACCATTGTTAAAATCATTGAACGCGGTGTCCAAAATGTCGTAGGGACATACACGGAAACAAGAGGGATTGGTTTTGTAATCCCAGATGATAAAAAAATGGCTAATGATATCTTTATCCCTAACGAGGCGAAGAACGGTGCCGTTGAAGGACATAAAGTAGTTGTTAAAATAACAAATTACCCAGAAGGCAGAATGTCGGCAGAAGGTGAAGTTATCACGATCTTAGGGCATAAAAATGACCCGGGTGTTGATATTTTATCGATTATTCATAAGTTTGGTTTGCCAGGAGAATTTCCAGAAGATGCGTTAGAACAAGCTAATCAAACACCTGAAGTCATAGATGAAAAAGATCTGGCCAATCGTCGTGACCTTAGAAATGAAACGATTGTCACGATTGATGGTGCGGATGCGAAGGACTTGGATGATGCTGTTACAGTAACGAGACTTGATAATGGAAATTATAAATTGGGTGTACATATTGCCGATGTTTCTCATTATGTAACCGAAGGATCGCCAATTGATAAGGAAGCGGCAGAGCGTGCAACAAGTATCTATCTCGTGGATCGAGTTATTCCGATGATACCGCATCGTCTTTCAAATGGGATTTGTTCATTGAATCCACGTGTTGACCGTTTAACATTATCATGCGAAATGGAAATTGATTCTGAAGGAACTGTTGTTTCCCATGAGATTTTCCAGAGCGTAATTAAAACAACGGAGCGTATGACGTATTCAGATGTGAATGAGATTCTTGTTGATAAGAACGAAGAATTGATTGAGCGCTATGAACCGCTTGTTCCAATGTTTGAGGAAATGGAAAAATTAGCTGAAATTCTTCGCGAAAAAAGGATGCGCAGAGGAGCCATTGATTTTGATTTTAAAGAAGCGAAAATCCTTGTTGATGAGAATGGAGAACCAACCGATGTTGTTCTTCGTACACGTTCTGTTGCAGAAAAATTAATTGAAGAATTTATGTTGGCAGCCAACGAAACAGTAGCTGAGCATTTCCATTGGATGGACGTGCCTTTCCTTTATCGGATTCACGAAGATCCTAATGAAGAGAAGCTGAGAAAATTCTTCGACTTTATCGTGAACTTTGGCTATATCGTTCGTGGTACAGCCAATTCCATTCACCCGCGTGCTTTGCAGGAAATCATTGAAGCAGTACAGGGAAAACCGGAGGAAATGGTCGTATCGACAGTCATGCTTCGCTCCATGAAACAAGCAAAGTATGATCCTGAAAGCTTGGGACACTTTGGATTGTCGACCGATTATTATACTCACTTTACATCACCGATCCGCCGTTATCCGGACTTAATTGTCCACCGCTTAATTCGTACGTATTTAATAAATGGGGAGCTAAGCAAAGAGACGCAGGAAAAATGGAATGAAAGACTTGGTGAGATTGCGCAGCATACTTCCTCAATGGAAAGACGCGCGGTTGATGCTGAGCGTGAAACAGATGATCTGAAGAAAGCTGAATACATGGAAGATAAAGTTGGCGAGGAGTTTGACGGGATTATTAGCTCTGTCACAAACTTCGGTATGTTTGTTGAGCTTTCCAACACAATTGAAGGTCTTGTCCATGTCAGCTACATGACTGATGATTACTATCATTTTGACGACCGTCAATATGCGATGATTGGTGAACGTACAGCTAAGGTTTTCCGAATCGGAGACGAGATCACCGTAAAGGTCATTAATGTAAATAAAGATGAGCGTACCATTGACTTTGAAATTGTTGGGATGAAAGACAACCGTGAACGAGTTTCCGGTGAAAAACGTATTTTTAGAGCAGAACCGGGTAAAAACCGCAGCAAGGATTCTTCCAAACCACAGGGAGGAAATGGAGACAAGCGCGGTCCGAAAGGCCAAGGCAAAGGTAAGCCTGGAGAAAGCTCCGATAAAAAAGGCCCAAGAAAGAAAAAGAAGTTTTACGAAAACGCACCGGCTGCCAAGCGCAAATCCGGTAAGAAGAAAAAACGATAATAAGCAGAGGAGAGCTGACTTATGTTGGCTCTCTTTTCTTTGTGTTAGATTTGTGGTTATATTTACCATGCTGAGGTATATAGATAAAAAAGAATTGATGATATAGAAAAACAGCTTGTCTAGTCATAATACTGTACAATAGACAGTACAATCTATATAATACATATGTATTTAGTATGAATTAAAAGGGGGAGAGATTGAATTGGATACGACCTTAGTTATTATAAATATTCTTATTTTGTTAGCATTAGTCGGTGTACTTTTCTATATGCAAAAGAAACATGTTTCTTTTGCAAAACGAGTATTTACAGGTCTTGGATTAGGAATTCTTTTAGGTGTATTCCTTCAATTGGCATTTGATCCTGAGAGTGCTGTATTGGCAGATACAAAAAACTGGTACAGTATTGTTGGAACAGGGTATGTTAGCTTTTTGAAAATGATTGTCATGCCTTTGATCGTTGTGTCGATTATATCGGCTATCATTCGCATAAAAGGGCAGGCTGGAGTTGGTAAAATCAGTTTCTCCATTATCGGAATTCTGGTATTAACAACAGCTATAGCGGCAGCTGTTGGAATTGGCAGTGCCTTAACGTTTGATTTATCAGCGGACCATCTTGAATCTGGCGAAGCAGAAGAGGCGCGTTCTGCTCAATTAGAAGAAACTATGGTTCAAGTAGAGAACCAAAGCTTTCCGGAACGTATTTTGCAGGTCATCCCAACAAATCCGTTTCTTGATTTGACTGGCCAACGACCTACTTCTACAATCGCAACTGTTATTTTTGCAGCGTTTGTTGGAATTGCGGCAATTGGTGTTAGAAGAAAGGCACCTGCAGAATTTGAAACATTTGAGAAAATCATTAATGCCTTATATAAAATTGTCATGCGAATCGTTACGTTGATTCTTCGTTTAACACCGTATGGTATTTTAGCGTTAATGGCTACAACCATTGCTAATACAAATGTACAAGGAATCATTGAATTATCTACATTTGTTATTGCTTCCTATGTAGCATTAATCGTGATGTTCCTGATCCACTTAGTTATATTATTCTTTAGCGGTTTAAATCCAATGCAATATGTTAAGAAAATGGGTCCATTACTTACGTTTGCTTTTACATCCCGGTCCAGTGCGGCAGCTATTCCTATTAATATAGAGACTCAAACCAAACAATTTGGTAACTCTGAAGGGATTGCTAACTTTTCTTCTTCATTGGGAGCGTCTATTGGTCAAAATGGATGTGCAGGAATTTACCCGGCTATGCTGGCTGTAATGATTGCACCTGATCCGCTAGATCCCGTTTTCCTTATTCAATTAGTCATCATTGTAGCTATCAGTTCATTTGGTGTAGCTGGTGTTGGCGGAGGAGCTACCTTTGCCGCATTAATCGTATTATCCAGCATGAACCTGCCAATTGGTATAGCTGCCTTACTGATCTCTGTAGAACCATTAATTGATATGGGAAGAACAGCTCTTAATGTCAGCGGTTCAGCAACAGCAGGATTAGTAACCGGCCGTATGACAGGCGAATTGAACAAAGAAGTATACAATGGTAAAATGGTTGAAATGAATTCACTTGAAGCATAAAAGAGTAAGGAAGAATGCGTAATTGTTGCATCTTCCTTTTTTCTTTAAGTCCGCATCCCATTCCTGATGGAAGGATAAGAGGACATTTCAATCGAATACTAAAGGTATGGAATTTAGCGAAATGGAGGAATACTAGAATGAGTAAGATTACGATTCAAACAGCTAAAGCACCGGCCGCAATCGGGCCATATTCTCAAGCCATTCGAGTGAATGGGTTTATTTATACATCAGGCCAGCTAGGATTAGATCCTGAGACGGGCGAATTAAAAGATGGTGTGAAGGAACAAACTCACCAAGCATTTAAAAATATTCAGGCCATTTTAAACGAAGAAGGCCTTGGTTTGGACCAAATTGTGAAGACAACGGTCTTCCTGAATGATATGAATGATTTTGCAGCAGTTAATGAAGTATACGCAACCTACTTTACCGGCAGCTTTCCGGCAAGGAGTGCGGTAGAAGTAGCGCGGCTTCCAAAAGACGGACTTGTAGAAATAGAAGCCATTGCTGTAGTATGATAAAAGGAGAGCCTGATATTCTGGGCTCTTTATTCACCTAACCCATATAAAGAGAGAGGGGGCAATTATATGCCAAAAGGTTCAGGAAAGGTAATCGGCCAAAATAAAAAAGCGTACCATGATTACTTTATCGAGGAAACCTATGAAGCAGGAATTGTTTTGCAGGGAACTGAGATAAAATCGATTCGAAATGGTCGTGTGAACTTAAAGGATTCATATGCAAGGATTATTAATGGGGAAGTATTCTTAATGGGAATGCATATTAGCCCATATGAGCAGGGTAACCGCTATAATCACGACCCATTGCGTGTGCGTAAGCTACTTTTGCATAATAAGGAAATCAGTAAATTAATTGGTTCCACAAAAGAACAGGGATATGCACTTGTTCCATTGAAGCTGTATTTAAAGAACGGTTTTGCAAAAGTTTTGATCGGTTTAGGTAAGGGTAAAAAGAATTATGATAAACGTGAAGACTTGAAGAGAAAAGAAGCAAAGCGTGAGATCGAACGAGCGTTCAAAGAACGTCAGCGTTAAGCTTTGACTGGTACTCTCACCAAGTTCTTACAATTGAATTTCATATTCATTATGTTATAATTACTTATGTACCACAATTGAATAGAAGCAACGCTCAAAGTACGCTTCTTCATTTCGTACGATCCACATTCTTATCATGGGGACGTTACGGATTCGACAGGGGTAGTTCGAGCTTATGTTGCGAGTCGAGGGGATCGGCCTCGTTAAAACGTCACAGCCTATAACTGGCAAACAAAACAACAACTTAGCTTTCGCTGCTTAATAACAGTCGATAAGCTGTTCCTCCCTCCATCGTCCATGTGGTAGGGTAAGGGACTCAACTTTAGTGGACTACGCCGGATCTCACCGTCTGAGGGAGAAGGAAGAGAATAACCAGACTAGCTGTCCGGACGCCTGTCGATAGGCATAAGGCACAGCGAATTGCCAATATATCGACTACACTCGTAGATGCATAAGTGCCGTTATCTTTGGACGTGGGTTCGACTCCCACCGTCTCCACCAAATACATAATTTTGGTGGTTTTTGTTTTATATATGACTATTACTTTAAGCATAAAATGGCACTATTGCCATTTTATGCTTTTGTATATTCAATGCCATTTTATGCTTGTGTTAATGCGAAATAAGAATAGAAAACGAAGATTAAAGACAACTGTTTAGACTAAGGACAGTTGTCTTTTCACATTTATAAAGACTTTTCTTCGCAAGATCCATAACTCTCCTTTAAGGGGTTCCGCTTGGGAGAGAAAATTACAAATGTCATCAATAATAGCTGGCAAATTCTCAAACGAATAAGTTCTGTCATATTCAATGTTTATATCATTGTTTTATATATTGTTTATCCAGTTTCCAATGAATTATCACAGCCATTGGTCCTAAGGAAAAACAGTTAGAAGATGAATCGTGTGTACTGTAAGTAAAATTCCCTTTTTTACCAAAAATACCTATAAAAGGGGTTATGGTATGTTAAAATTAAAAATAAATCAATGTTTTTGCAACCCTAATAAATAAGATAACATATTTATCCCTCCTATTTTAATAACATTAATTAAGGGAATAATTATTGTTAGGGAGGTATGAATATGAGTAATTTTAGAATTTATGTCGAAAAAGATGATAAATGGATTGAACTTGGAATATATTCTGCAGAAACGGGTGAAAAGGCGTTAGAATATGCTTTAAAATCAAATGGGATTTTACAGTATTATTCTACTGAGGAACTGGAATTCGTTAACTTGGAATATGAAGAAATAACCTAAAGATATTGGGGGGCATATCTTTGTTAAAAGTCAGTGATTTAACACTAGAAAAAGCAATAATTCATCGTTTGGATAATCAAAATAATTATCCAAATGGTTTAGAACTATCGGAATTAGAGTTAGAATTAACCACTGATCTAAAGGAAGTAATTGAAACACATACAAGAAGTGGTTTAGAGGATGTTCGAATTCGCTTTGCAAAATTTATTGATTCAAATAGCAATAATGTAAATTTACATTGCGATAAAATTTTTAATGCTCCAGAAACCTTTGTGGAAAATTCCAACGCTCTAGCACGAAACTTGTTTCAGACAATGGGAAATCAGAGTATTTCTGCGGCAGACTTAGTGATTTGTTTATTTGAATCGAACGGCAAATATTTGATTGGAATGTTGAAATTAGACTATAAGGATCAATATATTTCTGAAACATCAATTAAAGATGGAAAACGATATATATCTATAAAAAGGCTAGAAAAAGGCTGGCCTGAATTGGGGCGTAGACTTCAAAAAGCATCTTTTGTAATAAAAAAAGATCCTGGTAACCTTGATGAAGAACAATATGATTTAATTGTTTTAGACAGGCAGCAATCAAATAAAGATGAAAATGATATATCAAAGTTTTTTCGACAAGGTTTCTTGAATATTTCCCTATTAGACGATGAAAATACTAATACAAAAAGTTTTATTCGCGGAGCAAAAAAGATATATGAAGAATATGAAGCTATTACGGAAAGTAAAAGGAAAGAAATTTATGAAAGTGCAATAAATTTAGTGGTAACTAGTGAGAATATTAATATTGAAACTTTTGCAGCATCTCATTTCGATAATGAACAGCAAGCGGATAATTTACATATAGAAAAATTACTAGAATACTTTGAACAACAAGGGGTAACAAGAAGAGAGTTTAAAAAATCAGAAGATGTAGCAAAAAGATATAAGAAACAAAGAATTTTAGCTTTGAACGGAGTGAAATTAAATATTGAGCCAAGCGTTTTTGAAGACGAAGATCATTTTAAATGGAAGAGATACAAAAACGATTCAGGTGAATACGTAGCAGACGTAACTATTAAGGGTTTGAAAATATTAAGTGTGGAGTAACTTGATATGAACTTATCTCTATTATTTGAGTATCTAAAAGTGTATAAATTTAGCCACTATAATGAGTCAGTTACAGATATAGAATATCAAAGTAGCACAACTAAAGATAATCTTAAAGAATTTATATCTAAGTTTAGTTCTGAATTTAATAATCCTTTTCATATAAGTATTGAAGATTCATCAGATAATGCCAACTTTTCAATCCCGAAAGAACAGGATGAACTTAAGAGAGACCTAGAATTATTTAATGATTCTTTAACTTGTATAATTCGATTTAAAAAAATTTTTCTTTTGAAAAAGGATAATATAGAAGATTATAATAACGTAATTTATTCTT
This sequence comes from Pradoshia sp. Z4_20, assembly GCF_058216035.1. Taxonomy (NCBI): domain Bacteria; kingdom Bacillati; phylum Bacillota; class Bacilli; order Caryophanales; family Bacillaceae; genus Pradoshia; species Pradoshia sp. Z4_20. The sequence continues at coordinate 216,150 of NZ_JBZAJD010000004.1, read as the reverse complement.
CTCCAGCAAATCTTTTAAAGGAGTTAAAGAAACTTTCTATTGTGGATTTAGAAGCTTTTTTATTCCCCAATATAGAAAGGTATACTGTTATCTACATATTTCAATCGGATCAAGATCTGTTCATTTCAAATGGCTGGCTGACGATAACATCAGATTTAAATAGAGTTGCAAACAGCTTTAATGTGGATATAAAAGATGAACTGAAAAAAATAAAGGAAAGGGATGAAAATCTTCACTGGGTTTCTGCTAGTACAAAAATTACCCCGACCGCTTTTTATCTTAATAATTCAACCAACCCGGTATTAAATGAATTAGTTGATTATGTTAATAGATGCTTCATTTCAATAAGTATAGGTTTTATTGCCTCATTTACTGAATTTAGCTCAAAGGACAATAGTTATTACAGTACTTTTAAAGGATTACGGCACGTACATTTTAAAGTGGACTATAGTGGTCCGTTAGACAATATACATCACCTTTTCAAATTATATGAATGGCTATATTCTGAGAAGTCAACAGATAAACTAGCTTTAACGCAAAACGTTGTTAGTCTATACATTAATAAAGAACGATCAGAGGATATAAGTCTTTTAGTTGAAAATATATATGATATTTTTCTAGCAATAAAGGAAAATTACAAGATCTACATTGATAAAAGTATGGATAAGTATTTAAACGAAAGAAGGCAACTGGAAGACTTTGTAAGACATACAACTAATGAAATTGAAAAGCAAATAAATTCAATAACAGGTCTAATGACAAGTAATATGTTTGGGATATTAGCTGCCAGTCTTACTGCAATTATTGGGTTTTCACAACGGACGAATAGTCAATTATTATTGCCAATAATACTCTATATCTATGGTGGCTTTGTTATTCTGTTGACTGCCTATTATTATATTTATGCATTTAAAAATATAAATTTGAAAAAAGAATATTACGATAGCAGAATAATTGATTATAGGAAAATCTTCTTTGAAGAAAGAATTAATGAAATTGTAGGCAATAACATTAAAAGACAATTAGAAATCTTTAGACATTATAGTATTGCAACCTGGGTAATAAATTCACTGACTTCTCTTACTGCCATATTTGTTGGTGTCTATTTTCAGTTTGATTTCAATATACTAAATTGGTTTTTCAGTCATTTTTAGAAAAACTTTATTAACTTTTATTATAGGTATTTAAAACATACATCGGTTTTAGAAATGGTCAAGCTTATGCTTGGCCATTTAATTTAAAGCTATAAAATTATATGGAGGGTTATATGCTAAGTGAGGCGATTAAAGTATACGATAATATATTTCATTCATATAGGAGTGGGGATAATACTTTACAAAGTGAAAACAATGTTACAAAAGTACTGATAAATGTGTTTCAACATTCTCATAAGGAACTAATTTATAACTTTATAAAAGAAAAGATAAAAATCAAGTGTTCGGAGACGGATCAAATAATTTATGATTTGCAAATAAAGAAACGATTTAACTACCTTTTTAAAAATACTATTGTGATAGGCATAGCAAATAATAAACCCAATGATTCAATACCCGATATTGTCAATCAAATGGGTGTGGCTGATGCTGCGATAATTTCAACCACCCGTGAATTCTGTATACTCTTAGAAGTAAAACTTGATAATGGTTTAACGAACTTCCAAATGAAAAAACACGAAAAACTTTTTTTAAGTAACCAATTGGTAATAGACTCTATGCACTTTACTTGGGATGATGTCATTTTATTTATGAAATCACAATTAAGTAAACTACAAGGAAGTAAATACAGTATTACAAGATTCTTAATAGAACAATTTTTAGGGTTTTGTTATATAAACGGACTAGGAAAAGAGAAATCCAAAGAATACTACTTTCAGTCTTTCCCAATTGAAACAAGAGAGTTAGTTCGAGAGATAGACAATTATATTACAACAAAATACTCAAATGACTTATCCAATAAAAAATCTAAAAGTGCGGGAATATCTTATACTCGGAAAAATAGAAAGAGGTATTTTGCGAAAATTGATAGCCGTATGCACGCTCTTTTATTATCATTTGAAAACTTTGATCGTGGAAGAGTTGTTCAAGAACAGCTAAAAATGCTTTCAATTTCAAAAGAAAAGAGTCCTGAACATACTGGCTGGAGCCCAGCCTATCAAGGGTGGATAAATTTAAAAGCTGAATTAGTGACTATAGAAATATTGAAGGAATTCATTGATATAGCTTTTAGCGAAACACCTTAATCAGTTATAGAACGGGGATAAAGAATAAAGTTTAATCTAACCAAATTTTTAACAGTAAGGAGGAAATCCTAATGTCTAAGTATGAAGAAATGATCATTGGTAATGGTGAGGAAGTAATTATTAGACGACCAACATATCAACAAGCACTTAAAGCAGGCCCACCATTATTAAAAACAAAAGCAGAAGATGTCATTTTTGTTGATATAATTGAACTAGAAACCAACAGGGGGAAAATTACCCCTAAAGAATTTCCGTGGGAAGTACATAAAAAAGCAGAAGAATATCCGGAATTATATACTTCGGTAGTATTGAGATTTACTAAAAAAAATCAAAAAGAGATAAAAAAGGATAAAGCATTAAAATATACAAAAGAAGGGGCTAAATTCTTAAGAAGACTATGGGGATCTTTTTAAACTGCAATTAATTACCTCTTCCAAATAGGGATAAATAATATTGTTTGAAAAGAAAGTTGTTTCGAAATTGAACCTAAATTAGGGAATTACTATGGTAAAAAAAGATACAGAAGAGATGGCCTAGCAATAGCTGGGCTATTTTTTTTAAAGGCTTTGACAAATTTATAGATATATTTATTGTATAATTACCTTATGTCTATTTTTACCATTTTAAAGGTAAATTGTATATTAATTATATACACTTTGGAGGGAAGCCAATGTTTAGAAAGTTTAATACCGTAAATTTTGCCTCTGGTTATGTTCAAGAAATTTCAGTTGTACAAGATAAAGTATTTGATAATTTAGAAGATATATTAATAGTCAGTTTGCTTAAAGAATTGAAACATTTACCACATACTAAAGAAGTAATGAAAGAGTTCCTAATTGAAAGTCTCAGTAACCACTTTCTTGAAAGCTCAATAATAGATAAATTAATTAAACGTGTTCCTTCAAGTGATCAAGAGAACTTACTTATTGTTTTACTTACACAATTATTAAGGAGATTATCAACTACTATTAAGGAACCAGGAGATTTTTTTGTTGAAGAAAATAATGATTCTATTGTTAGAGAAGTCCTACCTTCTTTAAAGGAAGTATTAGATACAAACATAAAAATCAAGCACATTGGCAAGCCGGACTCCACTAAAAGAAGAACTCTCTACCATATGGCTTTAGATATTAGGGATTACTTAATTGTTGAAGGATTTGGATTTGATTGGAGTTTGAAATTTCAAGATAAGTGGACAAGTAATTTTCGGGAAATTTTGCAATATGATATAGCTGCTGAAGCCATCAATTATATTAAAGATGATAAATATGAAATGTATCAAAACATTGTAAAAGATTTGAACCGTTCTATAACAAGGGATTATGTCAACACATTAAGAATTGGTAAGACTTATGAAGAAATCAATGACTTGATTTATAAAAATATACTTCCAAAAGCTATTGAGAAAGTGAATCTAAATATACCGAAAGAAGAGTATGTAGAGCAATTGTTAGCTCATTGTAGCAGTGTAGATGAAATTAGGAGCTTTGCAAGAATATTTGTTGAAAAGGAAACACCGTATATAGTCGAAAATATTAAAGAAGTAATACGAGAGTCAAATCTAGAGAATAAATTAATTCTAACTGAGGATAATCACCTTAAACATAGATATAAGCAATATGGAAACGAGTTAGTACTGAGGATTGGGGGTTCTTATTTTATAAATTTAACATCTAGAGAAAAAGAAGAATCCTTTTATGAAATAATTAATCTGCTTTTCTCACAGAAGAAGGGTAATTGGCTCGAGTATTGGGATGCTATCTCGGAGGTGAACAACTGGTTTATAGCTATTCCTTTAATAAATGTCAATATAGATAAATCTTTTAAGGTAGGAAATTGTACTATAATGCCTACTATTGAAGCGATGATTTTTATTGAAAATAGTTTCCCCAAAAAAGGCTCAATTTTAGGGTTACCAGACCCAACTAGAGATTCGAGTTGGGCAATTATAGAAGATATAGAGGCTCATCCACAAGATTCAGATTATGCAATTTTAGAAGGTAGAAATAAAATTAAAAATATCCTTTCTTCAATTACTCTATTAATTGAAAGGAAACCAAATTATGGTTTTAAGTTGGGGAGTTTCACGTTATTTTCGAAAAAGAACAACGATAAATTTACATACCTAACAACAAATTTAAGTCATTATGTAGATGGGAATAATATTTTACCAGTAGAATTAGTTGGGGACTTCAATCCAGCAGGTAAGCCTTGGGGTGAGTACTTAGATTTGGTTCACTCCTTTAATTCCTATATAGCAAATAAAGTTAAGCAGTCTTTAGAAAAGTATTATCTTATAGAAAGAGTTACAGATGATTCAAGCAAATTTATTCAACTTATAGACTGTCTGGAATTTTTATTAACTAAAGATGGAGAACAGCCACAAAACTGGATTGATAGAGCTGTTTATATACTTGCAGGACCGAATGTTTCGGAAAGTGGTTTTACATATTCAGAGGCTAGAAGCTGGTTAAAGGGAGACATAGAAAATTACTCTTTTCTTAAGAAAAGAATAATTCAAGGAAAGAAACATAATGCGGTCAATTTATTGTTACCTAGACTAGAATCAATGGTTTCTGATTGCTTATTCAGTATTTACACTACAATTTCTGATTCTTCGTTTAAGGACATAGATGAATTAGTATTATGGTATGCAGCGGTTAGACCGGATGAAAAGCAGGTAAGGGGGGAAATAATAAAGTGAATCACATCCCCCTTTTAGATTATGTTAAAAGTCAAAACTGTAACATCATAAATATAGATGGAGTTATCACTGGTCAGGCAAGATGCACTGTGTATCTACCATCGGAAACGAAGAGGAACTTATTGACACCGGGAAAAGATACAGCTTCAATTTTAGGACCTCAAACAGAAAGTGACCCTATAATAAAACTATTTGGTTTTACTGGTGGTGATAATTCAATATTACAAGGTCTAAATAAAATCTCTGTAAGTATTAGCCTAAGTGAAACAGAGTATTATGAAGTATTATTTGAGAACCTAAATCCTCGTCCTTCTGAACGGCTGATATTTTCATTTGAGCTTAATGATGTTACTACTAATGAGATAAATAAGGATGAATACGAAACAGCAATTAATTTGAGGCGAGTAATCGATTGGTCAAATATTAAGATTCCTGCTGGTGGTACTACAAAAGACTATGCATTTGAAGAATTATGTAGGGAGATAATTTTAAAGGATGATAAGTATACTAATTTTACATTTATCTCCCAAGGTACAGATAGGGGGAGAGATGGAAATTATGAATTAATTGAATACCCTTTTCCTAAAAGCTCCTCAACAAAGAAATGTATACTGCAATGTAAATATTCAAATAGTATTAATAATAATATGAATCAGACTGAAATTTTTTCAGAGTTAGCTAAAGTTGGTATGCACCAGTTGGATTACTATATATTAGCTACCAATCGCAATACAACCCAAAATTTTATAGATTGGTTTGCAGGTATAGGTAGAGATTATAGTTTTAAATTAGTTTTAGTAAACCGACAAACGATAGAAAGTATAGTTTGTAATAATACAGAAGTTTGGAGCAAGTACTTTGGTTAGAATGTACTTTTATAACTAGGAAACAAAATGGAACCATTTACATTAAAGCGGAACTATAAAAACAGAGATTCCTTCTTTATTTGCTATATCAGATTCTGAATCTAAAAAAGGGAGGATATCATAGTTATCCACTTTTATAGCATTCTCAGCTTCTTTATGAACATATCTGAAAGCTGCACTCAGTGGTTAATTCTTTTTCTTTGGAATAATCCCCTCTAAAGGGCTTGAGATGTTTCACTGATTTCGGTTCGTATTTATATCCGGTTACCTTGGTTCAAATAGATAGTAGGACCATAAAAAGCCTGTCATTTTGACGGGCTTTTAACTTTTTAAATTAGCTTTGCAGCTTATGTGGTTCTAATGATTCTTGAAAAAGTCATTTTTTTGAAGAGTTCCCAATGCTCGTTTATATATTGATCCCGGGAAAATCTTATAATACTTAAACAAATATAATAAATCAACCTATCAATATGTCAATCATCGACTAACACATTTATTTTTTTAAAATTTTTTCCAGTTTCTATTGGGAAACACCATTCCGCAATGTACAATGAAAAGGTAAAGCATAGTTATACCCATCCTTTAGTTTCAGACCCATATAGAAAGGAGCTTTATCTCAGTGGTGGAGGCTTCGGACTAACGCGTTGCCGTTAGCACATCACAAATGAAAGAGGATGGTAAGTATGGAAACAATATTTAAAATCAAAAGAGGAAACAAAGTCTTCGAGGTACAAGCATCAAGTACAGGTCACAAAGTTTCAATCACCAGCAAGGAAAAGCAAGCTGCAAAAGAAATCGTGTTTGAATTGAAAGTCAGTCATACTACTATCAAGCGATTCTCGACAGCTATAATCGCTGTTCTAGGCACAACTACCTTCTTTTAAATAAAAGCCCTTCAGGAGATTGAAAACAATCCTGAAAGGGCTTTTATTTAATTCTACTGAACAGACTTGCTAAGCCACATTTTTTAGTGGTTGCCGATGACTAGATGTTTTATTAGGTATTTTTATCCTTGATGTTTCTGTCATTATTAATCTATCTCGTCATCGTCCTTTTAATTGTAATGTTTCAGTAATTGCAGTTACTCCTTTCGTATGTGTGGAAGGGGTAACTTTAACCAGGAAGTGATTCTGATATCTCAATCAATCTTTTATCCCAACTGAAGAAGATGGCAATGAATCAGTTGAAATCAAAGAGGCTGGATCGATTGTATTAGCAGCTCGTTTCTTTGCTGAAATCGTAAAAAAACCTTCTGAAAGTACAGTTGATTGACACGAAATTGAAGCATTTAGCTTTTATTCAAGATCAGAACTAGATGAATTTGTTAAATACTTACCCAAAATGTCTGCCTTAGAAATGCTGGTGTTAATATGAATCCATATCCAGCATAAAATATTTAAGTTTGATTGATTTCACCTCAGTTTAGTTGTACTTCCTAATTAATGATATTATCATACCAAAATTCCAAGCAAATGAAGGATGAAACATAATTAATTGCTTTAGCGAATTATTATCTTGGTCCTAATATTGATATCCTATTCTGGTACCAATTTCATTAGTATTGTTGAATACCAGAAAATGAAAAAGAACCACCCTGCCGACCAAGTAGGTGATGGTTCATCTTCTTATAAATAATTCAGTTAATTCCATCGCTAAAGATGGATAAATAACGGTCAGCACTTCCAATGCTAGTCGTTATTTATTATACCTTTATTATTACCTAAATCATTTTCAGTTATACAAAAAAAGAACTTCCACTAATCTGCCCTTAGTTAAAGAAAGTATCTCCATTTAATGATATCCCAAAAATGCTTTTCCCCTTATTATTCAAATGCACCAATCTATATGAAAAAAGCCAAAGAAAAAGACTTCTAAAAACAGAAGTCTTTTTTCACAGCTTTTCTTTTTTCAGTCTATCATTCTCTTCTTGCAGTATTTCATTCATCTTTATTAGGTCCTGGATTTTAACAACCATCTCTTCATCGGTTTTATTCATTCTACGAATTTCCTTGATGATATCCCTTGTTATTTCGAAATTTTTGAGTCTTGACTTCACAGCCATCCCAATGATGACTAATCCAAGAGCATAATACGTTCCTACCTCAGAAAAGAAACTAAAAAAATCGAGCAGGAGAGGATAGGATAGGAGGAGGATCGGTAATAAAAAGAAAGAGAAGACTCCAGCAGCTATCAAAATATTGATGATATGCCTATAATAGCTTTTAAAAAATCTACTCCCTACTACAAGAAAATCCGTTATCGTAAAGAAAAGACCTGAAATAGTAGCTCCTATTAGAAAAACTTCTGATACATCTATAAACGCATTGAGTGTTCCTAAAGCAATTAAAGAAAAACCAATATAAACAATGATATAATCAGATGTTTTTGTCACATCAATAATATTTTTTTCAGTTTCCTTTTGTTTTGTCTCTGTTTCGTACAATACCCCACCTCATTTAGTTGATATATCCTATATTCTAAACTAATGGAGCGTTGAATGAGAGGGGTTTACACTCTTTTTCGTTGAAATTCCTTATTGAAGAAACGGGGCAGGTTAGTTGAAGAAGGATTAATGGCCTTTTTGTTGAACTATTATAGTAACGTAACAGGTTACAGAACAATTTTAAAACTATTCTTAGTGGATTTGAAGGATGAGTTGCATTATATAGCCAACTTGATTAGTTCAACTGGAGGCAGAAGTATGAAGGGGACGGAGTTTTATGCTTATCACATTGTTACTAATAATAAAATGAATATCGGACAAATCATTAACTTTGATAAGAACCAAAAAAACACCTTATATCGTTTCTTTTTTGAAAGAGAAATATTTAATTCTAAAGACGAAGACTTTATCCGAATTTTATACAGTCATTTCTCAAATGAAGGATTGCACTTGGATAAAGAGGATGCCAAGGTAGTTGCAGATTATACGGATCAAACGATTAGAGCTATCAGAGAAGTGATAACAGAGATGGTTAGACTGCAAGAATATCCTGAATATCCGTCAAGATTATCTTGCTTATACGCAGCGAAAAACTATGAAGAAGCACTAAAGTGGAAAGAATTATTTGATACTTACAATCGTAAAGTTATTCAGATTGTAAAACTGCGAGTGATAGGAAATTATTTTGAGGGTGATGGAGACCTTTTACCAAAAGCAGATGGAGTTTCTTTTTCTCGAAAAATTGAACAAGCCAGAGAATATTGGAAAGGTAATGTAAAAAACGAGCTTCCTGAACTACTGATTAACGGAAAAATTGAAGTTGTGGAAATTATACACGATTACGTAATTTAGTAGATATAGCAAGAGAGGTTCGGAAAATTATTCTCTCTAATCAAGGCTGTCAAATCGATGGTCTTTTCTTATGCAGCTAAAGGGGCAGTTTAGTTGAAGAAGGAATCCTGACAAAGATGTTGAAATAATAATATTAACTTAGATTATATGGAGGCATACATAAAATGAATTTTATTAAAATCATTTTAGCACTTATTCCAGTTCCATTCTTATTTCATTTATACGAATATAACTACTGTCATCTTGGGGAGCACGATGTTGTTTTCTTATTTCCCGTATTTCTATTGTTCATAATTGTTGTAGGCATAACATCGAGAAACATAAAATTCCCTTTGTATCTTGGAGTCAATTTTATAATGACAGTTATTTCTTTGTTGTTTGGCTATTTTTTTATTGTTGATGATGGAAGTTGGTTTAAACCTTTCGGAAGAGACTTCGCAATTATATTCATTTCTGTTGTTTATATCTTAGGGCAGTTAATTATAAGAGGCATTATGAGAGGAATTAGTGAGTTCAATTCCGCCACCAGAATAAAAGGATAGTATTCAACTAACGGGGTCATTGATCCAAGAAGGATTAATGCTCTTTTTTGTTGAACTTCTTATGCAGCTAAAGGGGCAGGTTAGTACAATAAGATATAAAAATGAAACGATTTGATTAACTTGTCGTCTATTAAAAAAAGGGGAACTTTTTATAGTGAAAAAAATAACTTTTATTACTATCATACTGCTTTCAGTGTTGAGTGTACTCGGAGGATGTAGTAGTTCTTCATCAAACGATTCATATGCAGGTATATTAATGGTGAATGAAAAGGACTATTACTGGCAAGGAGATATTAAAGATAATGAAGTTACCCCTGGTGAAAAAATTGGTGAAGTACAAAAAAGGGTAGAAAAGGAGGTTAAGCCTAAAGAAAATCTATCTTCAAATTTTTTAGGAGTAGGTGATGAGATATACGCTTCTAACGAAGATAGTAAGGTTATTATCGTAAAGCGAGAAAATGGAAGTTTAGCAAAAATGACTGAAGAAGATTACAACAAAAATGATTAAGGGTTGTTGAACTAAAGGGGGCGTTGATCCAGGAAGGATTAATGCCTTTTAGTGTTGAATTCCTTATTGTAGAAAAGGGGCAGTTTAGTTCTATAGGAAATATGCATAAATTAGGGTAAATGCTATATGTAGAAGTAACCAAGTTATTAACCCTTTTTGTGAGGATGCAGTAACCTCCTACTAGTTAGTTTGGTAGGAGGCTATTAAAGTTGTCGATGAAGTAAAGAAGAATTATTTTTTTAAATTTATATAAGTGTATACATTTATTATTCTTCATTCGTTGTATAAGTATGGGGAGGAAAAATTATGAAAAGGGAAGATGTATTAGCCTCCTATCTTATCAATTTGGGAGAGGAAGTGTTCGTATTATTACTGATGAAAGGGGCCAAGAAAGAAGATGCAGAAGATATCATTCAAAATACCTTTTACAAAGTTTACGCCATTTTGGATGACCTAACGGAAGGTAATTTACGTCCTTGGTTTTTTAGAGTATCACTTAACGAATATATTGACTTGAAAAGAAAAAAAGAGCAACAGAACATTTACTTAACCGAAGAAATCTATTCAAAGCTCCAGCACGTTGATTGCGAAATCGACACGATTTTAAATAAGGATGAGATTATTTATTTATTAAAGGACATAAAAAAAGAATACAAGGAAATTTTCTTTTTAAAATATTACTATGATTTATCTTATGAGGAAATTGCTCTTATTTTGGATATTCGAGTAGACAGTGTTAAACAAAAACTATATCGTGCACGCAAATTTATCTACTCAAAAGTAGGAGGAAAACGATAATGGACCATTCATTAAATGGAGCATTGAAAAAGGCTAAACGAAAACAACTTTTAAAGATCATTACTACTTCAATCATTGTCATATTAATTCTATTACCAATTCTATTACCAATACTCTATAAAACAGGTAATTACTTCGCGGCGAAAAGTTCGACAAGCCTGCACGAAGCACTATTTTTACATAATGCCATTGCCGAACCTAATATCAAAATCGATTCTCAAGTAACAAATAATTCTTCAATGTTTGGTGGAAACATTATAACAAATCGTTCTAAAAATATTAATGGATATGTAGTTCAATGGAGCACACTAACAAGTTCGTATGATTGGATTCGAAAACAAATAGATCATAACGAATTAACACCGGGCTTTTATTGGTCTGATACAAATCTTTATGAGTATGACAAACAAACAAAAAACAAAGTTGCAACATTTTATCATCCGTCCATTAAAAATTACTATAGAGGTGTTCCAAATGAATTAGAGGAAATTTCGCAAATGGATAATCACGTTGCAGAAGTTGCCATTTCTTTCAATCAACCGTATACCTTTCAAGAAATAGAAGAAAAAATACCCGATAATTTAAACATTGTATGGTTATATATGACCTCAGAAATTATGGATGAGAGTAAAGGACCAGCTGGAATGCCGGTTTTTGGATATGATCCCTCTGATTCACCGAGAGCAAGGTATAACAGTTTTATTGATGACCTAGAGCAATATAGTGCTGACGATGATATGATTCAGGACTTTTTAAATAAAAATAAAAACAAATCATTTGATAATGTGGGAATACTAGGAGTAATGCTCACTGGGCAAACGAAAAATTTCAAAGCTCTAGAAAATCAAAATTTCATTCGTGGTGCTTCCGTCGGTGCCACAGCACAAATTGTTCCTTACATTAAACCTGAAAAGTAATAAATATGTATATCTTTATAGAGCTAACAGGGGCGTTGATCCAAAGGAGGATTAAAGCTCTTTTTTGTTGAATTCCTTATTGTTGAAACGGGGCAGGTTAGCTCAATAAGATTGTCGAATAGTTAAAACATAGAAATGAAAAATTACAGGGGATGAATGTATGGAAATTTTTAATTTTGGAAAAGAGGTAGCTCAAAAAATTAATAATTATAACTCTGTATCTTCTTTCTATTCAAAGTTTATGAAAACAGAGACACCTACTAATATAGGCTTTATCACCATAGAGCAAGGAGGTATTGTTGGTTATCACAAAGCACCAGTACCGCAGCTTTTCTTAGTAGTTGAAGGCCAAGGATGGGTAGAAGGAGAAAATAAACAAAGAGTGACAATTAAAAATGGACAGGGAGTTTTCTGGAATAAAGATGAAGGGCATATTAGTGGAAGTGAATTGGGATTAACAGCATTAGTCCTTCAGTCAGAGGGATTGGTAAACCCAATAGGATAAAAATATTTAAGACTTGTTGTTGACGGTGCAATTTTAGGAGCAGTCACTTTTTTACTAAAGGAGCAGGTTAACTCAATAAGGTTATCGAATAAATAAAACAAAGAAATACCAAATGATAGTGGGATGAATATAATGAAAAAAAACATTCTAACTCTAAAATTTTGTGTGTTAATTATGGCAGTGGGTCTCGCGACTAGTTGTTCTCAAACAGAGCTCAATAATGATTCAAAAAGTACAAAGGTTCGGGAAGATGTCCTATCTATGGGTATCACTTTTACAAATGAAATGAAAGACAGCGTTAACAGTGGAGATATGGATATTAAGGAAAAAATCGATGATCTGGCTTATGAATTGAAAGTAGTCTGTGTTGAAAACAATGATTATAAAACTTTTTCAGATAATGAGATGGTATTTGTCGATACATTGGGTGAAATACGCATAGCCTATGATGAGGTTGTATTTACTCGTAATCCCAAATACAATAAAAGCAAAGAGAAAAGAGAGGCTGCTCTCGATACCTTTAATCAATTGGTTTCAACTTTTAATCGAAATTATACCAAATGAGCAGATTTTATATTAACTCAAAAGATTAAATATGGATTAGAGCAGGATGATTACACATAGGATAGAAAAGAATTGGTACAAAGAAACTAATTGGGGCATTGATCCAAAGGAGGATTAATGCCTTTTTCTGTTGAACTTCAAATGAGTGAAGGATCTGTTTAGAGACAGATCTAAATGAAATAGGAAAGGAAAAGGAGAAATGATTAGTAAATATTTAGGTATTGCTTGTATTTCTGGAACAATCCTATTAACAGCTTGTAATTTTGAGAAAACAGATATCAAAGAAGATAAGACAGTTGAGAATAAAGTAATTGTTGATAGCTCTGCCGCTGAATTTAACCTTTTTGAACTAACTAAGGAGGAGGAGAAAGTTTATACTGATTTTCAAAAAGATTTAAATCAAGAACATTTAAGGAGGTTAGAACCTATCAGTATTGCGAAGTTATATGTTCAAACAAAATTAGATAAAAAAATTGATGCTCAGTATGCTTTATATACAGACAGAAAAGAGTATATTCAATGGTCAAAAGAAGAAGATGAAAAAATTCCCGTAACTGACAGAGGAACTAGTGAACAGGTCAAAAAACAATTCAAAAATATAGACAAAGGAGAATTCATACAGACGAATAATTACGAAGGCTATATTGAATATGATTCTGGCAAAGGGAAAAGTGGGTTTAAGATGATTAAAAATAAAGATGGAATTTGGCAAGTAGCATTTACACCAATTCAATAGATCTTTCATTTGGTTGTTCTCAAACAGAGCTCAATAATGATTCAAAAAGTACAGGGGTTCGGGAAGATGTCCTATCTATGGGTATCACTTTTACAAATGAAATGAAACAGTGTTACTAGTGGAGATATGGATATTAAGTAAAAAATTGATGGTCTGGCTTATGAATTGAAATGGCTAGTTTACTTATTAACTCCTTTATTCGAATGAATTTTTCGAATTACCAAACCCTTTACCAACCCAACTAATTCCGAATGATTATTTTACAAATAAACCCATATTTGTATTTTTTTAATGTATACTTATTCGTATAAAGGAAAGGGGGAGAATCGTGAATAAAAGAATAGGTGTATGGATTGTTCTATTCTTAGCCATACTTTCAACTCTATACTTTGCTTTTTTTGAGAGTATTTCGGCTGAAAAGAAAGGAGAGAATGCTCAATCAGTACAAAGAAAAGAACAAAACAACAGAGTAAAAGAAGTAGAAGTGGTAACAGAAAGTGAGAAACAGAATGCTTATATTGTTTTTGAAGGATATTATTATATGAAGACTGGTGGAGTAGTGCCTGAATCAAGCTCTCATTGGAAAAAGGTTGGAGAAGTGAAGCGGATAGGAGACTGGGCGATTAAGAGATCTGGGGATTCTAATGAAGTACCACCTGGACCTATTTATCAGATGGATGTGAAAGACAAATCCCTCATCGCAGCCAAAGGTGCTTATTATGAAGATGGAGCAAATAAAGAAGGCTATTTGCTGTTTAAAAAGGATAAAGAGGTAACAGAAACAAATCCTGATACTATTCAAAGTGCAGTTTCAGACACAGATGAATTATCCATAGCGTTTAACAACGCAAAGAAAAATTTCCCTGATTTTTATGCCTTTACGAACGATGACAATTATCAATTAAATTTATTAAATTCCTTAGAAAACTATGATTCGGTCAAGATGATTTATCTGTTACCTGAACAAGACGAAAATTCCATTTTGGTATTAGAGTATAGGAATAAGATACCTCTCGATTCTGCTTTTCATAAGAACAAAAAAACCCCAATGGAACAGGATGTATTAGACATAAACAAAATGAATTGGACAATTTATAAAGACCAGGAGGGCCTATATTTAGCCGTGACCTCATTCAACCAAAGACACTATGAGATTCAATTTGCTGGAAATTTCGAACTTTCTTTTGTGGAAGAGTCTTTAAATTTATTCCATAAAGTAAATTAGGTAATAAAAACCGCTCGTACTTAAAATTGGGTAAGCGGTTTTTATTACAGATTATTAGATTACGCTTTTTGCTTTTAACAAGGCCTCTATTTATTTTAGGATTTTCATAAGCGTCTATAGCTGCAAGAGTGGTAAGGGCTAATTAAGGAGCTTCTCTTTTGAATTATTGTGAAGAAATGTACTTAAACTAACGGGGGCTTTAGTTAAATAAGAAGTATTTATAACAAAAGAAAACTCGCCATTTTAGGAGCGAGTTTTCTTTGATTTATATGCCATTTACGATGTCAAAAGGACTGTCATTTCGGAGCTTTTTTAGAAATGAATCTCAAAACGGAACCCTTTAGAAGGATGCAACACTGTTAAATGACAGTAAGTTATCTTGAGTTGTTTTTACAGTGTTCTCTCAATTTTTTTATTGCTTCTTCTTCGCTCTGGGTTTCTAAATCAGCCCATTCTTTACTATTTGCATCTCTACAAATAGCTGATCCAAAATAAGTATCGTTTATTTTTGCCAACTTTAAAACCCACATATACTTAACTGACTTTACTTCTCTCCTATCTGCATATATAGGTGAAACCTCAACAGGAACTACAAATTCTTTAACCTCAAAAGCCTGTACATCCATAATTATCAACCCTCCCTTTTACCATATACATTCGATAAAAGGGATTAATCACCTTTTATTTCTCTCTTTATTCTTATATTTATAATTAAACCCACGCTTTATAATCTTGTGAAGGTCATCTTTCGCTATAGATCGAATTACTGCTGTTACATCCTGTGGTATTACATCACGCTTGTTAATTTTAATTCTTCTTCTGCTCAATTCTTCAGCTACCCTTTGAGTGCTTCCTAAATAGGCATATTCCCTTAACATCAACTTATCAATTGTATCAGCCTTGTAATTCTCAGCTAGTTCAATATAATTCGTAAGCCATTCAATTTCTTCTCTTGCTTTGTCTACTGTGATAAATGTACGCATTTTCACACCTCCTTGATGTAAGGATTCGACAATATATGTCTTTAACCTGTTGTCTATTTTGTGGATTTTGTAATTTCTTGCGATGACGATGATTTGTAAAACTAATCTCTAATAAAACTACTGCTTGTAGAAATCCTTCTTCCGCTAATCTGCCACGTTTGTTGAAAGGTTAATATTTCAACGTTTTACCTACAGGATAATAAATTTGTGAGCAAAACCATTTGTCTATATAAATGTTGAAGGATAACAAGTAGGCGTGTTATGAATAAAACAAAAGATTGTTGGTGATAATTGTAATCAAATTTATTCTGGAGGATTTCCGTTATGGCTGAACATAAGGGGAGAAGTCTCTTATACAAAATAGAACCAGAAAATAGTAATACTCCTTATATTGAGTCACTTACCAGTTATATTAATAGACTAGCTAAACAACATTCTATACTTGCAGGTACAATAGTCTCGAAGATTTTGACACCAGATTTGGATAAGACTTATTTAAAAAATATAGCCAAAAATGGAGGTGATGGATTTTACAAATCAGCTAATGCAATAAATGGAGTTGGCCAATTAGCTCGAGACTTTGTAATAGTTATGAACTCCTTAACCACGAGAGATGACTTACAGAATACAACAATGCTTTGTTTTGCGGAAGTTTTTCCGACTAGGGGACTTTTAAGAAATAAAAAAGCTTGGTGTCCTACTTGTTTTGAAGAAATGAAGTCAAATGGGGTGGTATATGAACCTCTGCTATGGAGTTTTGAGTTAGTAAAAGCTTGTTCAAAGCATAACAGGAAGTTGGAGGTTAAATGTCCTTTCTGTAAAGCAAAGTTATATTTTTTGGACAGGTCTTCTATACCTGGTTACTGTTCTAAATGTTTAAGTTGGTTAGGTGAGAATAATTATGATTGTGATGGAAGTAATCAAGATAGTGAGGAAATAGATAAGCTAATTGAACAAGCAAATTTAATTCGAGACCTATTAGATTGGGTTTTAGAGGAGAAAGAAATAAAACTAAAAAGAGAAATGGTATCTTGTTCATTAAGTTGGGTTTTAACTAATTTTTTTAGTGATAAGGTTATGGAGGCTTCCGCTAGACTTGGGTTTAGCCCTACTACCTTTAGATATTGGTTGAGAGGAATTAACCGCCCTCCTATTAATGCTATTTTGGAAATCTGTATTACTTTGAGCATTTCGTTGCAGGAATTTTTTCTAAAAGAGACGAAAAATGAGATAAAAGACAAGATAATGATTGGTAATACAAGGAAAAGGGAGGGAGATGAAAAAAAAAGGTTTGATCAGCAATCTATTGGCAAATTACTTCATTATATCTTAGATAAAAATATATTTATCTCTATTAAAAGTATTTCTCTAATGGTTGGTTGTGATAGAACACTACTTCCAAAGAATTTTCCTGTTGAGTGTAAAAAAATTATTGAACAGAATAAAAAATATATTATCAATAAGAAAAATGAGCGTTTTAGCAATTTAGTCGGAAAAATTGATGAAATATTTTTCTATCTGATTCAAAAAAAGGAATATCCAAGTTATAGAAGAATGGAAGTGTTATTAGGGCAAAAAGTTCTTCAGGAACAAATTCTTAAAGAAAGATATATGGATTTAAAGAAGATTATAGAAGAATATAAGTTTTTTTTATAAAAACGATGTTTTATTTTTAAATAAGTAATCACAATCTATACCTACTTCTTTTATAAGTTTATTTCTAGCATTGTTGCACTGACTACATAATGTGATTAGGTTATCTATGTTGTTTTTTGCTGGTTTAACGAACGGATTTATAAAAAATACATCTATTTGAGTGGAAGGAGCTTTAGCACCACAAATTTGACAAGTCCCCTTGTATTTTATTAAGGCATTATATCTAATTTCCGGTGATATATCGTACTTTTCTAAATTGGTTTTATGAGGAATATATCCTGCCAATGTTAATAATTCTTCCTGATTAATATCCAGGGCAGATGCAAGTTTTTTTATAGTTTCCCTTGATGGAAGATGAACGCCTCTCTCTATTTTGGCAATTTGTGAAAAACTCATCTTTGATAGAGAAGCAAGCTCTTTTAGGGTTAATTTTCGTTCTTTTCTTAGTGTTTTGATAAATGTCCCAATATTCATCTTCATTTATCATCATTCCTATTTATATTTTTTGGTTATTTTTAAGATTACAAAAAAAACGTTTTTTTATCAATAAAAATATATAAATTAAAATAAAATTAATGTATTTTAACAGCAAATTATCATTTTACAAGTGGGATAATTTGGTATACAATTTACTTAATTTTCTAATTATTAAATTTTGATTAGAATAAAATTGGAAAACCCGTTTTTTTTTATAGAAAAATTGTCGTTAAACTACAATTAATAAAGGCATCTCGACAACTTTGCGTCTTTAATCTTAATCATTTTCAACTCCTTACTTATAAAATCTATTAAAAGTGGGTGTCTCTATGAAAAAGGAAAATTTCGAAGATTGGATTTCTAACAAGAGTTTGTCAAATGAAGCTTTATCTATAATAAATAAAATTAGAACATCAAATCCTGTCCGAAGAACTAAAGGATCAAGGTTAGCTGGTAATATTTCGGGGATATTTTCAAGTGAAAAGATGGGGGTAGGAATTCAATTTGAAAGTCATAAATTAGAACTGGCTGGGATATGGGAAAAGGAGATAGATGATAATGTCCTTGAATATTATGATCAGCCAAACCAATTGAAGCTTCATTATATAAAGAAAAATGGAAAAAAAGGAGGTCATCTATATACACCTGATTTCTTTGTTATTGAAGAATCTTGGATTGGTTGGGAAGAGTGGAAACAAGAAGATGAGCTAAAGCGGTTAGCTTTAGAAAGACCACACTTATTTATAAAAGATAATGAAGGAAAATGGAGAATGCCTCCAGCAGAAAAGGCTGCTGAAGAATACGGCTTATCCTTTCGAGTTCGTTCCTCTGAAGGCATAAGTTGGACATTTCAGAAAAACGTTATGTTTCTAAAGGAATATTTAGAAATGCCTGGTCAAGTTTCTGATGATATTAAGACCTTCTTATTGGAAATGATTCATTCGAAGCCATCTATGTTTCTCATAGAGCTAATAAATGAAGCAAAAGAGGGCAAGGAAGTATATACGGTGGACGATGTTTATCAGTTGATAGCTAACAATGAGATAGTAATCGACATATACAATGACGAAATTCAAAATCCGAAAAAACTACAGTTATTCCCGTCGGCATCAGCGATGAGAGCAAATAGAATTCTATCTGGTCAACCATCTCCACGTAAAGTAGATTTTTCTATCCACACTTTAAATATAGCCAGTGGAACCATAATGCAGTGGGGTACGGAATTGGTAGAAATCAAAATGGTAATCAATGATAGAGTGATTGTTGAGAAAGACGGTAAAAATACGGATTTTGAATTATCTTACATACACAGTATGATTGAAAAAGGATATATAAAAGGAATTGAATCGAATATAGAATCAGAAGAAGATAAAGAACTGAAGGCCCTCTTATTGTCAGCTGAAAAGGATGTTATAAATGAAGCATTAATTAGATATGAATATGTAAGAAGAGCTATAGAAGGAGAAAAATTTGAGGATATTGGAATCCCAGAACGTACATTATACAGATGGTTAGAAAAGTATGAAGAAGCAGAAGTAACATATGGGTTTGGTTTGGTAGGGTTATACAACAAGAAGCATCTTCGAGGAAATAGAAACAGAAAAGTGGAAACAGAAGTAATCGAATTAATGGGAGAAATGATTGATGAAGTTTATGAAAACTTTACGCAAAAAAATACCAAAACCGTTTATAACCAGTTAGTTAAGAAATGTCTTGAGAAAGGGTATCAACCTCCTTCATTAAATACATTTACTAATGAGATAAAAAAACGACCTATTTACGAGCAAACATTGAAACGTAAGGGACATAGAGCTGCATATGATTCAAAGGAGAGATTCTACCCCTATTTAGATGAAACTGTACCTGTTCACGGAAGCAGACCTTTTGAAGTAGTACATATTGACCATACTCAATTGGATATTGAATTGGTAACAGAAGAATTAGACAATTTAGGAAAACCCTATCTTACGTTAGCAGTTGATGCTTTTTCTAGAAAAATATTAGCTTTTTATCTAACATTTGATGCTCCCAGTTATCGATCCTCAATGATGGTACTTCGAGAAATGGTAGGTAAATACAAAAGAATGCCCTCATCTATAGTGGTTGATAATGGGAAAGATTTTCAAAGTGTCTACTTTGAACAATTATTATTATGGTGTAAAACATTAAAGAAAAATAGACCACCAGCCGAACCGCGTAATGGTAATGTATTAGAACGTTTATTTTTAACGAATAATCAACAATTTATTCATAATTTAGTTGGTAATACCAAACAGACCAAGAATGTGCGACAAGTCACTAAAAGCACAAACCCAAAGAACAATGCAGTTTGGACCTTGCCTGCTTTTTATCAAGTTATGGAAGAATATTTTTATGAAGTTTACAATAATTCCCACCATACAACATTAGGGACGAGTCCCGATAAATTTTATTCGGAAAATATTTTAGCAACAGGTAAAAGGAGAAATAGTTATATAACGGACTATGAAACCTTTCGAATGCTCTCTATGCCAACTCCGACCATTGATAGTACAAGGCTTGTTCAAGTTGGTAGTGGTGTAAAAATAAATAGATTTTATTATTGGTGTCAAGAATTTTCAAGTCCTTCATTTCATAAAAAGGAAGTGTTAGTGCGATATGATCCTTTTAATATGGGAAGAGCTTATGCTTTTGTGAATAGAGTATGGGTTGAATTAAGATCGCAACATTATTTTAGGTTATTAGACGGTAGAACAGAGAAAGAGATTGAGTTAATTTCGATAGAGTTGAAACAAAGGAACAAAACTAATGGAAAAAAAGAAAGAATATCTGATATCGCTATAGCAGAGTTTTTAGAAAGAGCAGAAACTACTCAAGCTATTGAGTACCAACGGAAGAAAGACAGAGAGATGGAAAAAATGTTGGATTTAAAGCAAAAGAAGAAAACTGGGCAATTAACTAATGAGAACACAGATATATCTAAAGGTGGAGGACAACAGGAAGAGTCTATTACCGATATATCAGGACAGCAGGAGAGGGATGGGAGAAAAGGAAAAAACAAGGATAAAAATACTGAGGCAGATATTGACTTGACTAATTTTCTTGGAAAGCTAAAAAGTAACGAAATTGACGGTTATGAGGAGTTTTAGTGGTGGGAAATCAGGTGGAAAAAGAAATATTAATTAAGGCTTCTATAGAAAAACGAATCGCTTACGTAGAAAGTTTATCTATCAGTCATCCAAAGTTGATTGAGATATTCAATGATGTTATGGAAATAGTTGAAAATCCCATTACTGAATCTCTAATTTTTATTTACGGTCCTACGGGTGTTGGTAAAACCTTTTTCGGTTCAAAATTGGTTGAAAAAATTGAAAAACGGTATGAAGCCCAAATATACCAAGACCCCTCCTTTATACCAGTTGTCAAGATTGAAGCCCATTCGCCAGAGACGGGAAATTTTAATTGGAAACAATTTTACACTCAAATTTTAGAAAAGATGGGCGAGATATTGATTGAAAAGAAAGTGGCCTATAAGGAAATCGAAGTAGATGGTATTAAAAAAATGACAGTATCAGGTAGCGAAAGGATTGATATCCTTAAAAGTGCTGTAATTAAAGCTCTGAAAGAACGTAAAACAAAGGTACTTATAGTAGATGAGGCTCAAAGTATCGCATTGGTAAAACGTACTTCAAATGAAAAGGAACAAATGAATATCGTGAAATCCCTTACAAATATGTCGGGTATCCCGATTGTATTATTAGGGAATTATGATTTGACCAACTTAATCAACAAAAGTGATCAATTAATTAAAAGGGGATTTAATAAGCATTTTCCTCGCTATAAACCAAATGAGATTCAAATGTTTATTACTGCTTTATTGACCTTTCAAAATCGTCTCCCATTACCCAGAACTCCACAATTAGTGGATAATTGGGAGTTCTTTTATACAAGATCAATAGGATGTATAGGTAACTTAAATCAATTGTTAGAAAAAACATATATATATGAAGTAAAGAAAAATCCTGATTTGGAGACACTTGAATTAAGTCACTTTGAAAAATATGCAAAGAGCTTAGATGATTGTAAAAAAATTGCTAAGATTGTTATTAAAGAAGAACAAAAATTAGAAGTAAAAACGACCAATGAGGAACTTATGGGTTTGTTAGGGTTTAAAGAATATGAAGATTATGTGGAGGAAGAAGATATTACATCAATCCCAAGTACAATAACAAGTGTTGTTGTTGCCCAGAGGAAAAAGGATAAGAAGTCAAAGAGAAAACCCGGAGAGAGGAATCCTTCTAGGGATTCAATAACACCTCCGGAGGAAAGAGTTATGAATGATGATGAATGGGGTGGTTAAAATTGTATGCAAATAATGAGATAGACAAGCCTCTAAGTGATATGTTTTATAGATTAGAGCCAATTGAGGTTGGTACCCCATTTGTAGAGTCACTTCAAAGTTATATAGCAAGATTAGCAGTAGCCCATTCAGTAAGATTGGGTGATATGGTTAGCTTTCTTGTTGAACAAATGAATATACAATATACACCAAAAATACACTTTACTAAAAGGCAATTTTGGAGTTATTCAGGAAGGTTATATAGTTTTGGTGAATGGTCTCGTAAAATTGTGAAGGTATTAAATATACTTACTCAACGGAATGATTTGGAATATTTAACGTTGAATAATTGGGAAAATGTATATTGTGATCCTTATGTGTTTAATTCAAATGCAAAATGGTGTTCTTTATGTTTAATAGAACAGAGGAACAATAATGATTTTTTTTATGATCCCTTAATTTGGTCTATGAAAGAAGTAAAGGTTTGTTTAAAACACAAAGTGCCCCTCCATACGATTTGCAACGTTTGTAAAAAAACGCCTATCAAATTTAATTTAAGGTATATTCCAGGGTATTGCTCTGAGTGTCAAAGCTGGTTAGGTTCTCTCGAACTTAAGTCGTCTTTTTTTTCAGAAGAGGAAGTAGGATTTGAAATATTTAAAGTAGAAGAATTGGGGAAAATGATTAGTAGAATTCCATCTGTTTTGCGGGAAATAAATACCAACAAAATTCTTAAGAGTCTAATTGACACTGTTTCAGATGGAAATAGAAATCAGTTTGCTAGAAAGATAGGTGTAAATAAGCAAACAGCCCAAAAATGGTATTCAAATAAAACACGACCAAGTATAGAGAGTTTGCTATTTATTTGTTATAAATTTGATATTTCACTGGTTGATTTACTTGAAAACAATATTAATGTAACACAACTAAAGGCTAAAAGTATGACTATGTTAGAAGGATATTCAAAGTTTATAGAGTATACGTCAAGAAAGAAGCCTTTACCTACAACTGACGAAATACTAAAAGAAAAGCTAGAATTAATAAATAAAATTATAAAAGAAGAGTATCCTCCTCCGTCTTTAACAAGTATAAAAAAGAGACTAAAAATAACCAGCTTTAAAGAACATTTTCCATATGAAGCGGAAATTATTCAATTTAGATATAATCAGTATAGATTCCAAAAAAAGAGAGAGAGACAACAGAAAATAGAGAATTTGGTTCTGGAAGTAAGGGATATTGCAATGGAATTATCTAATCAAGGGAAAAAAGTAAATACGCATCATATAAAAAAGCAACTTGATAAACCAGGAATATTCAGAATTCCCCAGGTAAATGAGGCATTAAAAAATATTATTAAAGAATTAAATGGACAGTAATTTACGAATGGTTTAATTGGCAGTGAGTCAGATAATAGATGATAAAATGGCATCAAGTCAGAAATACCTTTAATTATTTGCATTTTCTTGGTGCAATGAATAGCTCTGAAGATAATTTAATATAGAAAAAAGGTAAGAAAGCATTGATAGATCAAGGTTTGCCAATTTATGATTATTTTTCTGCCGTTTTATGACTAAAGTTACAATGACATAAAGCATAAATTTTCCGCTTCGGAAGGTTTATGCTTTTTTTTGAGGAATCAGTCTTGTTATAATTATACCGTTTTTTGGTATATAGGATTATCTGGCATCATAACGTGGTAGACGACAAAGAAAGGGGTGAGTAAAATGTTGAAACAGATGGGTATCGTGCTAGCTTTAACAAGCATTTACCTTGCTGGATGCTCGCATGAAGATGCAGCTACGGATAAAAAAGCAGGGGAGAAACATGAAGAATCAGCTCAACCTGTAACAACAGAAAAATCTTCAACGGATCAGAAGGAAGACAGCGAATCTGCCAACGGAAGCCCTGTAAAAGCTGAACAAAACGACTCACATGATGCCTCATTATCTCAGGAAAAAGTAATAAAAGATGCCAAGGAACAAATCAAAGGCTCAATATCTCCTAAGCTACCCATACATCTTCCGCTATCGTCTGAGGACAAGAATCTAAGTGCGGCGACCCTTTCGGAATCTGATATGTATCGCGTTATATTTTTTGAAAGCGAAAAAATGATACCAGTCAACAGTAAAGAGTTGAACAATAGTACCATTGCAAAACCGATTGCTGTAATAGAAGTCCATCAGTATAAAACTGAAGAAGAGGCTAAATCAAAAATCGGCTATATACAGCCTGAGGGGATCCAGGCAGGGAATCCTATAGATCTGGGTCATTCCATCCAAGGATATGAGGACGCAGGGGCAGGACATAAGTGGCTAAATTGGCATGAAGGAAGATGGTATCTACAAGTCCAAGCCTCCAATATAGAAGGCAACAGTGACTACGTCCCGCTCGCTAAACAAATGGTCTCCTATCTTGAAAGCAACCAACTGCCAGTGCCCCATGAATATGGTTCTGTAAAAGCGGATATAGATTCGCAAAAAGCAGACAATAACCGTATTTCTTGGCAGGAAGGTACAGTCGTTTATACGGTCTCCGAAGTGGCAGACCCCATTGACATGCTAGCGATAGCTTGCAATTTTGATGAAACGAAAGAATAAGTGTTGGTATAGATAGAGAATAGTTTTAGTGAAATTGATGACTTTCTAATAAGATAAGAAGAGCCTCAATTCAAATAGGATAACACTGGAAAGGAAAGTGTCTTCCTAAGTGTATCTTAAGGCTCTTCATTTTATTCGGAAGGTTTTAAGGCAATATATGCCCGCTGTTCAAATAAAGGCGATACCATTCTTCACGGCTTAACTGTAATTCATTGCCCCGAATAATGTCAGCCATCCGTTTTTGATTAGTTGTACCAGCAATCAACTGAATGTTTGCTGGGTGTCGCAAAATCCAAGCTGCTGCAATAGCGGTTGGAGTTGTTTCATATTTATCAGCTAACTCTGTAAGAGTCTCGTTCAATTCGGGGAACTTCTCATCATTCCCGATAAAAACGCCTTCAAAGAAACCATATTGAAAAGGTGACCAAGCTTGGATGGTTATATCATGGAGTCTGCAATAATCTAGGACACTACCATCCCTCTCAACGGCACCTTCTGTTTGCATATTCACTTCCATCCCATTAGCAATCATGTTCGAAAAGGGGAGGCTTAGTTGCAGTTGGTTTACAATGATTGGCTGCTTTACATATTTTTTTAACAATTCAATTTGCATTGGCTTATGATTGGATACGCCAAATTGACGGACTTTGCCAGAGCTCTCTAAGGTATCGAATGCTTCAGCTACTTCCTCAGGATCTACCAAAGCGTCTGGACGATGAAGTACCAGTGCATCTAAGTAATCGGTGTCCAGGCGTGTTAGTATTTTATCGACAGACGTTAAGATATGCTCTTTTGATAAGTCATACATAGTACCCGGCTTGATCCCGCATTTTGATTGCAGGATTACATCTTCTCTGTTATATCCCGCAATCTTTAAGGCCTTACCAAACTTGGATTCACAAATGCCATTTCCATAAATATCAGCATGGTCAAAGAAATTCAGCCCATTCTCCATACAAAAAGTAAGATGTGCTGCTAAATTGTCATCATTCATAGAATCAATTCTCATACAGCCTACAGCAATAGCTGGAACGCTTAAACTGCTGCTACCAAGTTTTATCCTTTTCATGCTTATTCCTCCATCCATTAAAAAAACTCTTATTTTTCTATCTATGTTAGCGACTGATTATACCGGAAAACAGTGTATCCCTCATCGTAATCTGTACGCTGTCCCCATTTTACTATAATTCAGAAAATTTTTTTATGGATGACTCTATTCCTGTGTTAAAAGAATTACAGTCGAAATTTAGACGAGCATGTAGACACACTTTATAAGATATAGACAATGTACAAAAAGAATAGGGAATTCATCAGTTTTATCGATTATTGTTTCCATATTTGGATAATGTATATTGACAAAGCATAATCAAGCTCATTATAATTTTAATAATTCAAAATATTATAAAGTATGGAAGAGGAGAGTAGATTCTGGATATTTCTCTTTTAGAGAGCTTCGGCAGCTGAAAAGGAGCGGGAAGTACCATTATTGAAAATGGCCTCTGAGCCTCGTGCTGAAAGTATAATTTATTAATTATATGAATAGGTTTCGACGAGATTTGGTACTCGTTATCCATATCAGAGTGTAGGAAGCGTTGATTCGTTTTTACGCTTACGAAGGCTGTTTATGTGAGTAAGCAGCGAATTAAGGTGGAACCACGTGAAGTCACACCACGTCCTCATCATGGTAAGGACGTGGTGTTTTTTATTTTGGACAAAGAAATGGGTGGGATGAAGTTGAAACGTTTATTAGTTTTTCAATCAGATTTTGGATTAAGTGATGGGGCTGTAAGTGCTATGTATGGAGTAGCGCTTTCTGTCGAGCCATCTTTAAAGATTAGTAATAATACGCATGATATTCCAACGTTTAATATATGGGAAGGCTCATACCGTCTATTGCAGGCTATTTCTTATTGGCCGGAAGGAACGGTATTTGTATCGGTGGTAGATCCGGGTGTAGGATGCGATCGCCGAAGTATCGTTGCAAAGACCTCTGGTGGACACTATGTGGTCACGCCTGATAACGGTACCCTATCCCATATCAAAAATAAAATTGGCATCACGGAAGCAAGAGTGATAGATGAGAAGGTAAATCGTTTGCCGCGTTCAGGAGAATCCTACACTTTCCACGGGCGTGATGTTTATGCGTATACAGGGGCAAGGATTGCAGCTGGGGTGATTAGTTTTGAGGAAGTGGGGCCGGAAATACCTGTTGATTCCCTTATTGAACTACCCCTTTATGAGGCATACATACATGATCATAAGATTACCGGTATTATTGAAATTCTTGATATTCGATTTGGAAATCTATGGACGAATATTTCGCGAGAACTCTTTAGAAAACTGGAAATCTCACTGGGAGATAAGGTCTGGGTTCAAATTGAAAAGGATGGAACAGTGAGGTTTGAGGAAGAGGTTGTATATGGCAGATCTTTTGCAGACAGTGCATTAGAGGAAGCCATTCTTTATGTTAATTCACTTGATAATCTGGGGCTGGCCCTAAATCAAAAATCATTCGCTGATACTTATCACATTAGTACGGGCAGTAATTGGCGCATTACCATTCGTAAAGCGCCATAATTGATGAAGGTTTGTCTAACCTTCCTTAAATACATCATTGAGACGTATTATGCGACTTAAGCATGGTTGGTGTGTTTTTCAGAACAAGGGGTTATTTTAGGTTAGATATTTTACTGCTAGTGTTGTTTAATATTGTTTTTCTCCTTTCAGCTAATGCTAAAATTGCATTTCGATGGAGATAATTCGTTTTGATTCATCTATCCACAGGCAAAGTGTTTGTGTGTGATGAGAGAAATAACGCAGAGCATGCGAATTTTTTAGGGAATCATTCAGAATCCAATTTGAGAGTTGAAAACCAAATGAAGGGCTTTCCGTGTTTTCTTTTAAATAGGCTAGTACTAGACCAAACTCCTTGTCCTCGTAGGAATTGATTTTCTCTGGAATTACTCTATACGGACTTGAAGGTGAGAATTGAACTTGTTGAAGTTGTTTGCTTTGTGGAAAAAGGCTCTTAATAACAGGGTTTAAGGGATTAGACATGAGATGCTTTAAAGAATCATTATTGGGCTTAGCCAACATGATCTCAATCGGTTTATCATTCACTATAAATTCTTTTCGCTCATCGAAGTGCAAGATGATTTCTCGCAGCTCCTTATCCTTGATAAGGCCATTTTTTATCGGATAATAAGTAACGCTATCGCTCAACTGTGCACTTAATAATAGGAAAAATTGCGTCAGAAGGGAATATTGTTTTGGCACTCCATTACCATCAATGGATTTGCTCCTGAAGAAAGGAGAGCTATCCTCTTCTTCATCAATAAAAAAATCTCTATTAAAAGGTTCTAGCCAATTCAAATGAACTCCCCCAATAACTATGATTTATTTTATTGTCTTATATTTCCTTTAAATGCGCATCTATTATTTTTTTGTAATGTAGTTTAACCTCTTAAGTTGTGTTTAAGATTTTAACAATCGAAAATTAAAGAAGCCAAGCCGATGAAAATCAGCTTGGTCTCTTTAGATATTCAACTGGAGACCAGTCTTTTTTCCCCTGATAACGATCCTGATACCTTTTTGTTAACACAAGAGAGATGAGTAAGATTAATTCAAACGCATTGGTGATTGCGCCGCTTTCAATTGGGATCTTGACCATACTCCCGATAATCATAAGTGCGGTCCCAACGAACATCCAATACCAACCGGTCCTTTTCCAAAGAATAATGGATGACACAAGAAGTGCCAGGGTGACCATTAAAATCATGATTGGCGGTCCTTGAGGGGAACTGGTTGAAGTATAGCTTAGAATTCCATAGCTTTTTTCCGCTTTTAGTGAGAGATCCCACACAACTGTAAATAGTTCTATCAAAAAAGCGATTAGTGTAAAGGCAACTGTAATCAGCATGGCTGAGGTGGTATTCACCCACTTGACCCCAGCGCGTTTAAGTACGTCCCAGGAAAATAAAATTAACAACGGTGTAAAAATCGCATGCAACCAGAAACGAGCAGCATTCAAATTCTCTAAAACTTCCCCTACTCCAATCCACTTTCCGATGCCAAGAATGGCATTATCATAGGTGAGCGGAACAATAACCAGAATTAATACATTCGATACTATGCTAACACCACTCTTTTTTATGGATTGAAGCATCATAATGAGCAATCCAGCATAAAAACAAGCAAATAGTATATACAAAAATGTATCCATCAGAAAACCTCCTCGTTAACCTATACCTTTCCTAAAACAGTAAGGACTTAAACATAGGAAATCTGCTTACGAGGTATTTATACAGTAGAGCATAAAGTCGAAGGGTAAAAGTATGAATATTCTTAATTATTCTAGTATAATAAATTACATAGGATATATAGTACATTAAGGAGGTTTGTTGCTATGAAAATTTATAAGAAAGTTGGGTCTTTGGGAATTGTTTTCCTAGTTGCCATCCTTACCTTATCTGCATGTGGAGGAGCTGAGCAGACAACAGATGAGCAAAATGAAACCAAGGCAACAACTCAGGAAAGTACAGAGCAGTCTGAGGAGTCTGTGAGTGAACAAAAGACATTAGCTACAGAAGCTGAGGCGGAGAATACACAGGAGACTAAAACAGAAGCAGGGACCAATAATGTATTAACCAAGGAAAAATTCGATAAAATTGAAATTGGAATGACCTATGATGAGGTAGTAGCAATTATTGGAGCGGAAGGTACCGTAATGTCCGAGTCTGGAGAGAAAGGCAGTGAATTTCATACTATTATCTATGAATTTGAAACAGATGGTTTTATGTCAGCTGCTACTATGATGTTCCAAGGTGGAAAACTGATTAATAAAGCTCAGGCAGGACTGGATCAAAATACTGAAGTAGAAATCACGCTCAATGAGTATAATCAATTGGAAACTGGTATGTCTTCGCAAGAAGTTTTTAACATCATTGGTGGGGAAGGAGAAATCACTTCTGAAACTGGTGAAAAAGGTACTGATTATCATACAGTGATGTATACCTATAAGGGTAAAGGCAGCTTGGGGGCAAATGCTATTCTTATGTTCCAAGGAGAAAAATTACAAAGTAAATCACAGTTTGGATTAGAGTAATAGGGACTAATGTAAACCTTACATGAATAGATAATTACTAGCCGTTTGGAATCCATGTTAATCAGGTCCAGCGGCTATTTTAGTTTTGCCTTAAATCTATCCTCAGGAATGGAAAGTATATACTATTTTGTGGGGGAAATCTCTTTATGCTAAGTTTCGAGCTAAATTCTGAAAAAGAAGATATCCGGTCTGGATATCCTCTCTTAAGCTAATGCAGTCTATTTTACCCTACTAAAATTATTCATTGACCTTATAAGTAAAGTAATCAAAATCTGCAGGCTTGCCTTCTCCGGATGTATCCTGGCACTGCATGCCTACAAAGGCTCCAGTAAAGAATCCGCCACCGCGGATATAATCATCAGATAGTTTATAAGAGTATAGGGTTACTGGGATTTGTGTCCAAGCTTCTCCGTCAAATGAATAGGAGTAGTGATATGTGTTTGTTTGGACTTCGGAACGTATATAAACATATTCAATTTCATCCGGTACCGGAATTTCATTACCACTCAATGGTCGATCAAAGGTGAAATTATCACATACGGTTAAATCTAGAACTCTACCTTTCTCTTCGTTCCATGTAAGCTGAAGGGCGCTCCAATTTTCCGTGTTGTAATAGTTTACTAAGCCGGCGGCCTGCTGGAATGTGTCCGGGTTAAAAGCCAATTTAGTTTCAGCTGTAAAGTTAAAATGCTGCCAGCGTCTTGCCACAAAAGCCTGTGTGAATTTTGAAGTGAGTGATTCTTTACCGTACAATCGCAAGTGACCTGGTTTGTCTTCCAATGAGAGATGATCTCCTAGAGGAATCCGTAAAGTTTGGAAGTTAAGATTCAATGATTTCTCGTTAAAATCATCTTTTTCAGGATAATCTTTTTCCCATTTTACTTCCTCCATCTTAGGTCCTTCTATTTCAAGAGAAGGCTGATTACCGCCCACTACATACGGCCAATCGTTCTCCCAAGTCAATCGTTGAATGGCTGTTTCACGGCCGAGCGGACAAAACCCTCTTGGATCCAGCAATGCCTGATTCTCTTTAGGAAGAGGGCGTCCGGTTAAATGAACTAAAAACCATTCATCTGTATGAGTGTGAACGATAGAAGCATGGCCCGCTTTTTGTAATGGATTTCTTGGATAAGGAAACGATGTAATTAACGGATTTTCCGGATGTACTTCATATGGTCCATCAATCGTTTTGGAGCGGGCAATGGTTGCCTGGTGATCATATTTTGTTCCACCCTCTGCCGTTAACAGATAGTAGTAGCCATTCCATTTATATAAATGCGGAGCTTCTGTCAGTTTGATGTCGGTTCCTTTAAAGATAATTTTTTTATCTCCAACTAACTTTTTCTCTTCTACACTATATTCCTGAAGTACAATTCCATAGAAACTATGGTTTCCAAGGCGATGATCCCAGACCATATTCACAAGATATTTTTTGCCGTCATCATCATGGAATAAAGATGGATCAAAGCCAGAGCTATTAAGATGGATTGGATCAGACCATTCGCCATCAATCGTTTCACAGGTACTGAGATAATTATGGCTGTCTTTCCACTGTCCGCCTGTCACCTTGACATCTGTATAAATGAGCCAGAACTTCCCATCATGGTAGGAGAGAGCAGGAGCCCAAATACCCCCTGAATCAGGATTTCCCATCATATTTAATTGGCTTAATCTATTTAATGGGCGGGAAACTAATGACCAATTTTTTAAATCCTTAGAGTGATAAATACCGACCCCGGGGAACCATTCAAACGTAGAAACGGCAATATAATAATCTTCGTCACGTCTGCAAATACTTGGATCAGGGTTAAAGCCAGTTAAAATAGGGTTTTGAATTTTCATTATTGTAGCCTCCTTAATATATAAAAAAACAGAAGCGCTTTCATAAATGTGTAATCTTGATTGCGTCAGCAAAGAAAGCAGCTAATATTGATGCACTAATGGATAGGTCTGAATACTTTGATGATACAGGTCGTTATCTAAGAAATGTTCAGTTGAAAAAGCAGCTACGCCCAGTGCGCAAGAATGACTCGCTAAACTTGAATATTGTATATGTAAGTTCTTTTGATGATTAGATAGAGAATGATTTTTTATGGTTTCTACTAATGAAGAGTGAATCCATTTTTCACAGGCGGCCAGGCGATTGCCAAGAATAACTTGATTAGGGTTAAAAATATTAATGATATTATTAATGCCAATCCCAATCGATTTCCCTATTTCACTGAATAATTCAATTGCTGTTAGGTCTTCATTTTCAGCAAGATCAATTAAGTGTTCGAGTGTAATGGCGGGATCATTCATCATGAGCTTCGCCTGACTGACTAGGGCTCTCTCTGATGCATATAATTCCCAGCATCCATGGTCTCCACAGCGGCATTTTTCTCCGCTTCTTTCGATTGTCATGTGACCCAGCTCCCCTGAAAGTCCATTATTGCCCTGATAAAGTTGGTTATTCAGGATTAAGCCGCCGCCGATTCCAAACCCAATACTGATGTATATCATGTTGGTGAAGTTTATTCCGACACCGAATTTTTTTTCGCCATATGCCCCACAGTTTGCTTCATTCTCAACTTTAACAGGTACACAGTATTTCTTTGCGACCATATTTTTCAAATCGATGTTTTTCCAGTTTAAATTGGGAGCCATTAAAATTCTTCCAGTTGTATCAACTGTGCCCGGTACACCAATACCAATCCCGACTAAACCATATGGTGAATCAGGAATGGAAGCAATCATACAATCAATCATTTCATACAGTCTTTTTTTAATATCTTCATAGGTTAGTTCCTGGAATTTTTCCAGTTTTTCTTTGTGGATTTTCCCCTGTAGGTTGGTTACGATTCCTAAAATATAGTTAACTCCAAGATCAACTCCTATGGAATAGCCTGCATTTTCATTGAAGAATAACATAACTGGCCGTCGGCCACCGTTGGATTTGCCAGGTCCGGATTCAGATACGAGCTGTTCCTCTATAAGCTCGGAAACCAATGAAGAGACTGTTCCTTTATTAAGGCCGGTTTTATTGGCCACATCTGTGCGTGATAAAGGAGGAGATTCCTTAATAACATGCATGACCAAAGATTTATTTTCTTTTTTTACAACCTGCTGATTATACGTTTTCAATGGTCCGCCTCATTTCTATCACATTTACTATAATAGTAACATCTAATACTTTGTTTATCTAGTAGACAAACAAAGTATTCCATGATATTCTAAATTTAAGTTTAATAGTAAGTAAAATTAACTATTGGGGGTTTAATTATGCTTAAAAAGAAAGCGTTTTCATTTCTTGCTGGGTTCTTGGCCTTATTTTTAGTTCTAGCGGGATGTTCGTCAGAAACTGAAAAGTCAAACAGTGATGGAAAGAAAGTTGTTAAGTTTATGCACCTATGGCCGGAAGGAAGCTCTAAACAACATCATGAAATTGTTCAGAAAATCGTTGCTGATTATGAGAAGGAACATAAGGATGTTAAGGTTGAGCTTGAAGTACTTAGCAATGAACAATACAAGGATAAGATTAAAGTTTTATCTGCTTCCAATGAACTTCCTGATGTGGGAATGACATGGTCAGCAGGATACCTCCAACCATACGTGGATGGCAAAAAGTTTGCGCCGCTGGATGACATTCTAGAAGGAGATTTAAAGGATTCTTTTGTAGCTGGTACTTCGGAAGCTTACCAAATCGATGGTAAAACGTACGGTCTGCCACTGGAGCTTAATATAGCCTCTGTCTTCTATAATAAGAAAATGTTTAAGGATAATGGCTTAGAAGCTCCAAAAACATTTGATGAGTTAGTAAAGGCCGCAAAAACGCTTGATAAAAATGGAGTTGAGCCAATTGCGCTAGGTAATAAGGATAAATGGACTGGTTCATTATGGTATATGTATTTAGCAGATCGAATTGGCGGGACTGAAGCATTGAAAGGTGCCATTGATCGTTCAGGTTCTTTCGAAGATCCAGCGCTTGTATCTGCCGCTGAAAAAGTACAGGAATTAGTTGATGCAAATGGATTTGTAAACGGATTCAACGGTTTATCTGATGAAGAAGCAAAAAGTATGTTCATGAACAGCCAAGCCGCTATGTATCTAATTGCTACATGGGATTTGCCAAACTACACAACAAATCCAGATGTACCTCAGGAATTTAAAGATCAGGTTGGTTTCTTTGACTTCCCATCTGTTGATGGAAAAGGGGATATGAACAGTTATGTTGGTGGACCTGGAGTAGGATTGTTTGTTTCTGAAGACTCTAAAGTAAAAGAAGAGGCGAAGGATTTCGTATCTTACTTTGTTCAGCAGTGGGGAGAAAAATCTGTCACGGATGCCGGCGTAATACCAGCTACTAAAATTGATGCTGAGAAGCTAGATTTGCCGCAAATGTATGTAGATGTTTTAGGGAAATTAAATAAAGCAACTAATATTACCTTATATGCGGATGTACAATTAAGCTCCGATGCAGCACAGGTTCACTTAGATCAAATTCAAGCTTTATTCGGCAAGGAAACAACTCCAGAGAAATTTGCAAAAGAGCATGAAAAGGCGCTTTCTTCAAAGTAAAACGACAAAGGAAAAAGGATTCATCCTGATACGATGAATCCTTTTCCTACATACAGATGAGGTGGTTTTTATGAATAAGGTGATGTCCAATAAGTGGATTATAGCTATGTATATTCTGCCGGCTTTGTTATTGGTCAGTGTACTGATTTTTATCCCGCTTATTTTGACAGGTTATTATGGACTTATGGATTGGGATGGCATTGGAGCCATGAAGTTTATTGGATTGGAGAACTATATAAATGCAATCCAGGACGCGAAATTTTGGGATAGTGCCTGGCATTCCATTTTACTGGCTATCTTTTCAACATTGAGTTTAGTTATCTATTTAGCTATTTCTCTCATTCTTGCTTCCAAAATAAAAGGGGCAAATTTATTAAGGAAAATTTATTTGATTCCAATGCTACTATCTTCAGTGGCTATTGCGCAGCTTTGGATTAAAGTGTTCAATCCATCGAACGGAATATTAAATACGATATTGGTTTGGTTTGGGGTTGAAAATCCACCATTATGGTTATCTGATACATCTATCGTTTTATATGCTATTTTTATCCCCATCCTATGGCAGTATGCAGGATTTTATATTTTGATTTATTATGCAGCCCTAAAAAATATACCTGAATCTTTAATTGAAGCAGCAAAAATAGACGGTGCTACTCCATGGCAGATTGCCATGAAGATTAAATTGCCGCTGATCATGGGAGTTGTAAAAGTTACAATTGTACTGGCTATTGTTGGTTCACTTAAATATTTCGATCTTATTTATGTTATGACAGGCGGAGGTCCGAACGGATCCAGTGAAGTAATGGCATCCTATATGTATAAGCTGGCTTTCTCATCCTCTAATTTTGGTTACGGCAGTGCAATTGGCTTCCTGTTACTGGTCATTACGTTAATTGTGACGTTTATTATCAATAAACTGACTGCATCCAAGGAAGAAATCCAATATTAGAGAGGAGAGGAAAAGAATGGCTCGTTTTGGAAAGATAGTATTATATATTTGTTTGACAGTTGTTGCGGTCTTTCAGGTGTTCCCAATTATTTGGCTTTTCCTGTTTTCATTAAAGAGCAATCAGGAGATATTTGCGGGTTCGCCCTTTGCTCTTCCCTCCGAATTTAGATGGGAAAACTATTTGAAGGTTTGGGATGGAGGCATAGGATTATACTTTTTTAATAGTATTTGGATTACAGGAGTAGCCATTATTTTGACAGTTCTTTTTGCAAGTATGGCAACTTATGCGATTACGAGGATGCATTGGAAATTCAGTAAGCTGGTGCTTGGTTTGTTTATGATTGGGTTGATGATTCCAATTCACTCAGCATTAATTCCATTGTTCAATATGTTTTTGAACGTAAACTTAATTGATAATCCATGGTCGATTGTTCTTACCTACACTGCATATAATTTACCGATTACGATGATGATTCTGCTTGGCTTCTATACTACATTGCCAAGAGAAATTGAAGAGGCTGCGATCATAGATGGAAGCTCAATCAACCGGATGTTTTTCCGGATTGTCCTGCCAATGTCCATGCCTATTCTTTCTACGACAGTCATCATCAATATGATTTACAATTGGAATGAATTCGTTTTTGTTAATACGTTTATCAGCTCTGATAAATATAAAACCTTAACAGTCGGCATTCAGAATTTTATTGGACAGTATATGACTGACTGGGGTGCCATCGGTGCCACATTAATTATCAGTTTCCTACCATTATTGCTTGCCTTTATTTTCTTTAGTAATAAAGTAATTGAAGGATTATCAGCTAGCGCAGTAAAAGGATAATAGGATAAACCAAAGCGACATACACCTGGCATGGGGAGTATGTCGTTTTTATGGTTAAGGAATTTATTCAATGAAATCAATAAAAGCACAAGTGCGATAAAGGAGCATTTGTGCTTTGCGTTTTAATTAACTGACAGAGTTATAAATCAGTCTGTTTGATTTTGTTGTTTGCCTCTAAACGTTTGAAAGAGGAAGAGGCTAACCATGATGTAATAAAGGAATAAAAGCTTAAACCAAAAATAAATGCAAGTGCAGGGAAGATGAACGAGATGATTGAAAATGCAACAAGGCAAATGACCATCATGATAATTTGGATTGGGCTAATTAACATAATGAAGAATGCTTGTTTATAATTGGATCGTACCGTTAAATCATAATGAGCGAACACAGGAAACAGGTAAAAAAGTAAAAAGATAAAAAATAGAATGCAAGCAAATATCGGGATATGAGTCCAGGTCATAAGCTTGCTTGCCTCGCTCTGTATGTAAAAAAGATCAATACCTATCAATAAAAAGATAATGGATGTATAAATTCCTAAATGATTACTTTTCCAAAAGTCTTTTTTGTAATAGGACGAAAAAGTATTGAACACAGGTAAATCCGAATTCCCTCTCAACCATTCTCTCATTACAGAAAACATGGCTGTGGTGGCGGGGTATATCCCTAAAACAATTACACCGGCCAGCGTGAATAAAATCCATAATATATTTACATAAGCAAACCTCATAACCCATTCCAATATGGTATAAAGGCTGTTTCCTAAATCCTTCAATTACGAAAACCCCTCCCTGGTGAAATCATCTTATTCTATTTATTATACTGCAATATCGCAGGGTGTAATAAATATTAATAGAATAAATAGAATATTTGATATGGAACTATCAATAAGTATAAATAAAATCCCAGGCATTTTCTGCGTTTGGGATTTATGAATAATTCCGGTTGTTGAAATTTATTGTAATGTCTCCAAATATGTTTCATATAAATAAGCAGTCCATTTAGTGTGGGAATTTGCCTTTAAGTTTTTTAGTAGCCCTTGAATGATGACTCCTGGATATTGGGGGTTCAATAAATCATCTTTTAATAGCTCTAATGATTGCTGTATGGTTTGATCTGATATTTCATCCTTTTTTGCAGTGAGCAAATCCACCAGTTCCCCCTTGGTAGGAATGATAGATTTTGAGCTTGTATAGGTTAAATATTCTGCTGAAATAAGCGGAATGTCTGCCTGGTTAGCTAGAGTGGTTACCTTTTCAACTAACGATTTGCATACTGTATCAAGCTCAAAAGGATAATTTGATATGAATAGCTCTGCATATAGTTTAGAGAAACTTTTAATGGTATAAACCAAATCTGGTCGCATCGAATCATCCACATTTGGAAATTGTCGGTCAACAATAGAGAATATAATAGAGTTCATAAATTGATCATATTTTGATAACTGTTCAAATAATTCCATACTACAGGAGGTAAATTGTTCTGTTATTAAAACCTTTGCAAAGTTGGAATGGCTTTGATACGAACTAAAAATATTAAAATAAAAATGATAAAGCAGTGAATGGTCTGAATTAGATTCACTGACCGCCTGTTCAATATTCGCTGCCATATCGCTCAGGAAGTAATCAATAAGTGCATAAACTAATTCATCCTTAGATTTATAAGATAGGTAGAATGCGCCTTTTGAGATTCCGCATACTTCCGTTATTTGTTGAACAGATGTTGCTTCAATTCCATTCTTTGCGAAAAGCTCAAAGGCCCTTTCCATTATTAATTGTTTTTTAACCATGCCGACACCCCTGTTCATTTAGTTGACATCTGACCAACCAGTCATTATTATAATTAATTGTAGGAATTGAGTCAATTGTTTGAATTTTTTTAGTTAAAGGAAGGTGTAAGGGTGAAGGGGTTAGTCAACTTTGTTTTAGGAAATAAACTGGCCGTGTGGCTATTAACGATTATTATTACAGCATCAGGAATCTATTCAGGTACAAGAATGAAAATGGAGTCAATTCCAGATATATCTATTCCTTACTTAATTGTAATGGGTGTATATCCCGGTGCTGCTCCAGAGCAAGTAATGAATGAAGTCTCCATTCCAATGGAGAAGGCAATAGAAGGACTTGAAGATGTCAATGCCGTATATTCCAATTCATCATCCAGTGTATCTCAGGTTCAGGTAGAGTATGAGTACGGAGTAGATATGGATGAGAAAAAGCGTCAGCTTGAATCAGCTATTGACGGAGTAAAAATGCCGGAGGATGCTGAAGAACCATCTATTATGGCAATCAGTATGAATATGATGCCGATTCTATCCTTATCCATCAGCAGTGAGGAAGAGGACATTGTAGATTTAACCTCGACTGTTGAAGATACAATCCTGCCTAAGATTGAAGATATTGATGGTGTAGCTTCTGCAACTATCACAGGACAGCATATAGAAGAAGTAAACTTCAGTTACGATCAGGAAAAGATGAAGCAATTGGGACTGACTGAAGACAAAGTGAAGGAAATGATTCAGGCGAGTGATATGGAGCTTTCACTCGGTCTTTATGAGTTTGAGGAAGGCGAAGAAGCGGTTTATGTAGATGGTAAACTAAAAACAGTTGATGACCTGAAAAACATGGTCATTCCAGTTACACCGTCTGCGGAAAATCCAACGCCATTTGTGAAATTGAGTGACATTGCAAAAATTGAAACGGTTGGTAAAGTAGAATCCGTTTCACGTACGAACGGTAAGGATGCCATAGCGATTCAAATCGTTAAAGGGCAGGAAGCAAATACCGTGACAGTCGTGAATGCTGTTAAAGATTTAATTGATGACCAGGAGAAGGCAATCGATGGATTGAAGATCGATGTTACGCTTGACCAGGGTAAACCAATTGAAGACTCTGTATTTACGATGATTGAAAAAGCTTTATTTGGCGGATTAATTGCGATTCTGGTTATCTTGTTATTTTTACGGGATATCAAATCTACGATTATATCCATTATCTCTATACCAGTATCCATTTTCATGGCATTGTTGCTCTTGAATTGGATGGATATTACTTTAAATATCATGACACTTGGTGCGATTACGGTTGCGATTGGACGGGTAATTGATGACTCCATTGTCGTTGTGGAAAATATTTATCGAAGAATGCACTTGAAAGAAGAGAAGCTTAGAGGGCGTGCACTGATTCGTGAAGCAACGCTTGAAATGTTCAAGCCTATATTGTCTTCAACATTAGTAACGATAGCAGTATTTGCCCCAATGGTCTTCATTGGTGGTATGGTAGGAGAATTGTTCATGCCATTCGCCTTAACAATGTCATTTGCCTTGATTGCATCGTTAATCGTGGCCATTACAATTGTTCCGGCACTATCTCACTTCTTATTCCGTAAAGGAATATATGGTGAAAGAAAAGAAGGTCAGCATAAAGAAGTAGGTAAACTAGCATTATGGTATAAAGGTGTATTGGCGAAGGTGCTGAACCATAAAATCATCACCTCCATTATCGCTGTTGTTCTGCTAGTTGGTTCAATAGCCTTAACACCGTTAATTGGATTCAGCTTTATGGGATCACAGGAAGAGAAAACAATGTATATTACGTACACACCAGCTACTGGTGAGTTACAGGAAGATACATTGAAAAACATTGAGCAAGTCGAAGAGAAGTTAATGGATCGGAAAGATATAGATACAATCCAGATATCCGTAAACGATTCTGATTCTGCTGATATGGCAGCATCTATGGCTATGGGCGGCGGTGCTGGCGGAGCATTAATGTTCCTCATCTTTGATCCTGATATGGAAAACTTCAGTGAGGCAAAAGAAGAAGTTGAAGAATATTTACTTAATATCGGCCAATCAGGTGAATGGAAGCTGCAAGACTTTGCAGCTATGGGCGGCATGTCATCCAATGAAGTAAGCTACACGATTTACAGTAAGGACTTGGATGATCTGCAGAATGCTGTTAAACAAGTGGAAGGCGCTCTCGGTAATGTGGATGAAGTTGAAGATGTGACTTCTGATGCCGAGGATCCATATGTTGAGCACGTATTAAATGTGGATCAGGCGGATGTCCTGCAATATGGTTTAACTACTGGCCAAATTGTTATGGCACTAAATGCATCTGATCAAAAAGAAGTATTAACGACAGTTGAAAATGATGGCAATGATATAGAGGTAGTCGTTCAACGTGAAGCGAAAGCTGATCCGAAATCAATGGATGACTTACTGAAAACGCCAATACCAACTGCACAGGGTACGGCAATGCCTTTATCCGAGTTAGTAAAAGTTGAAGAAGGCACAACACTCAACACATTAGCTCGTTCTGAAGGTGAGTATTATGCGACTGTGTCTGCAACCATTATCGGTGAAGATGTATCCAAGGCTTCAACTGCAGCAGATGAAGAAGTGGATAAACTCGATCTACCTAAGGGTGTAACGACGGGAGTTGCGGGCGTTGCAGCAGATATGACTGAGACATTTACACAGCTAGGGGTGGCCATGATTGCAGCAGTTGCAATTGTCTACTTTATCCTAGTTGTCACATTCCGTGAAGGATTGGCGCCATTTGCCATTCTGTTCTCCTTGCCATTTGCAGTAATAGGTTCATTTGTTGGATTATATCTAACTGATCAAACCATTTCTGTATCTGTTATGATGGGTCTGTTAATGTTAATTGGTATTGTTGTTACAAATGCCATAGTGTTAGTTGACCGTATCATTCACATGGAACGTGAAGGAATGAAGATGCGTGAAGCCATTCTTGAGGCTGGAGCAACAAGATTGCGCCCAATTCTCATGACTGCTATTGCTACAATTGGTGCAATGATACCAATGGCACTCGGTGATGGCGGCGGTGGAGGTCTTGTTTCAAAAGACCTGGCTATTACCGTTATTGGCGGTTTGATTAGTTCCACGCTATTAACTTTAGTAGTAGTACCGATTGTTTATGAGGTACTTTCTAAAATGCTTAAGAAGAATCGTAAGGATATAGTAGAAGACTAAACAACTAAAAACACAGTTTCCTAGCAACCTA
This sequence comes from Pradoshia sp. Z4_20, assembly GCF_058216035.1. NCBI lineage: Bacteria > Bacillati > Bacillota > Bacilli > Caryophanales > Bacillaceae > Pradoshia > Pradoshia sp. Z4_20. Next base: position 174,745 of record NZ_JBZAJD010000004.1, on the reverse strand, counting down.
GTTTGCTAACGAAACTGTGTTTTTTTGTCTAGCCATTAATCAATATGAGTATGAATTGTGGTATAATTCACAAATATAAATCAATTTAGGTTTAAGGAGTGAACGGAATGACGATGGAAGTAATGGCGGGTTATAACGTAATCGTTCTTACGGAAAAAGCCACAGATTCAAGAGCGGTTTTATGTCCGGAAAGAGGGGGCATCTTAATTCAGCTAACTCTTCATGGAAAGGACATTTTATATTTACAAGAGGAAACGTTTGCGGATCCAGCAAAAAATATCCGCGGAGGAAACCCGGTTCTGTTTCCAATCTGTGGTCCATTACCAAACAATGAATATCAATTAAACGGACATACATATACAATGCGACAGCATGGATTTGCCCGGAATAAAGCTTGGAAAGTAATCGATCAAGCTTCAAATTGGGCTACTTTACAACTGCAGGATGATGAAGAAAGCTTTAAACAATACCCTTTTCATTTTTCTCTAGAATTTACGTATAAATTGGAAGACGGAAAACTAAGTATCTACCAAACCTACAAAAATTTATCATCAGAAACCATGCCATTCTATGCTGGTTTTCATCCTTATTTTAATGCGAATCATCCAAACAGTCGTTATGAAATTCCAGCAACTCAATATGTTGATAATGAAGATGGCATAACAAAAAAGTACGAAGAAAATCTAAAAGATTTACCTATTCAGGATGCAAAGAATTTCAATCCGGTATCTGAAGGGATATCCAGACTAAGTAATAATCAAGACATTATAGAAGTTGAGTATAGTAACGATTTTACTACCATTGTTGTGTGGTCAGAACGGCCCGATCAATATGTATGTCTTGAACCATGGATGGCATTACCTGGTGGATTTGAACAAATGGAAGGTGTTGTTCGTTTACCTGCACATGAAGAGTTACAGGCTAAATGCAGTATCTCAATCAAGCTGGGATAAACCTGGAAGGATACAACTCGGTAAGGCTAGTTACCGGGTTTTTTTGTCTGATTGAAAGGAATAGAAGGTTTTTTGTCGAAATAAGGGATAGGAGCATTACAGAGTAACTATCTATCCTCACGTATAGATAGTAAAAGATAGGCAGGGATGTGGAGCAATGTATTTACAGATTCAAGAACCGACGCAGAGAATATCGAAGGACAGTATATTGGTTTGGAGGCTGTCCAAAACACTTGGGCATGGAGCCACTATCCTCGTAGCTGGGGTATTATGGTATCTATCTGAAATGTATGAATGGAAAACGTGGATCACCTATACTATAATCGTGCTTATAGGTTTGACAGTGCTTTCAGCTATTTATGAAATTTTATTTGAACCGTACTATAAATATAAAACCTGGAGATACGAGATTGACGAGGAATACGTTCAATTGAAGCGTGGCCATTTTATTGTAGAGCACATTGTGATTCCGATGGCAAAAGTAGAATATGTATCGACACATCAAGGCCCCTTCTTACGAAAGTATCAGCTTTATGATGTTGAAATAGGAACCACAACTACAAATCATACGATTCCAGCGATACCAGCTGAACAAGCGATCGCTTTAAGGGAGCAAATTGCGATATTCGCGAAGGTTAAAGACCGTGATGAAAAAGGAATGGAGCAGGAGTTATGAATCACTCTAAAAAAAGACAGCATCCTGCCTGGATTCTTATAGAAATCGTTTCATTTATTAAAAGTCTCTTATTTATTATCATCTTCCTATTTATTTTAAATGCTGGCACAGAGACCGGTTGGGTTGTATGGGCGCGATATGCATTTTGGGCTGTTGTTGCCTGGGCCCTTATATACATTCCATTAAAATGGTATTCAAATACCTATGAATTGAACGAAGAAGCGATCGTTCTTCATGAGGGTGTGTTGGTTAAAAAGCTGCGTACAACAACCTATGAACGAATTCAGGACCATCATATTCAAACAAACTTTATTCATAAGCTGCTTGGGCTAACAACGATTAAACTTGAAACCGGGACTACGGATGACGAATCGACTCTAATCTTTGAGGCTGTTAGTTCAGAGGAAGCGGATCGCATCCTTGATTTAGTATACAGGAAAAATTCCAATCGGTTAGATGAAGCAAAAGAAGAAGAAGTCGTTGAAAAGCAGATCTACTTCCGCTCCACTCAGAAAGATAACCTAAAAGCTGCGCTGACGTCATTCAGTTTTCTAGCCATTTTCCCTCTTCTGGCAGCTGTGTACTCAAATATTGATGATTTTTTTAATGTAGAGGAATCCACTAAAGCAGTGTTTACCTACTTTATGAATCACTTAGGTTTATTGGTTCCGTTGATTGTAATTGCGCTTCTTCTTTCTTTTGGAATAGGATATATCCAAACTGTCATCAAGTATGGGAATTATGAAATAGCCGGTGATAATCAAAGGATTTATATTTCTAAAGGAGTGTTGAACAGAAACACTTTTTCTATACAAAAAAGCAGGGTTCAGGCGATTACGATTAAACAGTCTTTAATCAAGCGTCTTCTGGGGATGGCCGAGGTCAAGGTAGTAAGTGCCGGCCAAACAGAGAGTAGTGAACAGGAGATTAGTTCACTTTATCCATTTTTACCAAAGCATGAAGCCTATTCGTTAACGAATGAATTATTGCCAGATTATCATATTGAAGAAGAAATGACTCATTTACCGAAGCACGTATTATGGCTAAGGCTAATTCGCCCTTATTACTGGACGATTGCTGCTTTGATCGGTCTCTTTTTATTCAAGAAAGACTGGATTTGGTTGGCTATAGGTGTATTTGTAATTGAGCTGATTCTCCGCCTCCTTAATTATAAATTTACAAGCTATTTGCAAACGGATGCTTTCATCCAAGTACGAAATGGCGGTTTAATTACAGAAACCTTTTTAACAAAACGTAAGAATATTCAGCAAACCGTGAGTAAATATTCATGGCTGCAGCGTAAATTTAACGTGGCTACATTGGAATTCACCAATCGCTCCAAGCCGGTTGTCATTACTTCATTACCTGATGTACCAAAGGAAGTCGTTGTCGAATTTCATGAATGGTATAAGGGTAGTGAAAATATAAAAAGATTGTAAGTGCATCCAAAATTCCCCTGTAATTTACATAAGAAAAATGATACTATGGAGATAGAAATGTTATCTGTCTCACATGTAACTGATACGATCAGGCATGGTGGTAAAGTGATAGGTTAGAAGTAACCTATTTCTAATTCCGCCATGCCTTTTTTGTTCAATGGGACAGGATGAAGATTAATTTCTAAATACAATTCATATCTATAGACAGAGAGGAGCAATTAAGAATGGCATTTAGTTTTTTTAAGAAGAAAGAGAATAATTTGGTGGCACCGTTAAATGGTACAGTTATTTCAATTGAAGAGGTTCCCGATCCGGTATTCAGCCAAAAAATGATGGGAGAGGGTATTGCAATTCAGCCATCGGGCGGCCATGTATATGCGCCTATTAATGGAGAGATTATCATGATTGCTCCAACCAAACATGCCATTGCGATCCGTAGTAAATCTGGTATTGAGGTCTTAATTCATATTGGTCTTGAAACTGTTGCCTTAAATGGAGAAGGATTTCAGCCTTCTGTTAAAGAAGGAGAACAGGTGAGAGCTGGACAATTGTTGATAGAGGTGGATTGGGCGTATTTAGAGGAGCGAGTTGAAAGTACGGTTACTCCAATTATAGTGATGAATAGCGATAAGGAAATTACCTACGGCAGTAAGGGAACGTGTACACAAGGTGAAACGGTTATTATGACAATCTAAAACTATTTTTTATTATACATGAAAGGAGGTGATGAGAACTTTAGGAAAGTGCATTATTTTGAAAACGTTTTCAAAATCTGGTCAAATTTATGGCTTGAAAGCGTAGTCTAGCTCACTAATTAAAAGAAGTGGAGGGAGTAAAGTGAAGAAGTATATACAAAGGCTGGGCGGCTCGTTAATGTTGCCTGTCGCAGTTTTGCCTGCTGCTGCTGTTTTGATGGGACTTGGTTACTGGATTGACCCGAGTGGCTGGGGTGCAGAGAGTCCTGTGGCAGCCTTCTTAATCAAAGCCGGATCATCAATTATAGACAGTATTCCAATCCTGTTTGCAGTCGGTGTGGCGCTTGGAATGTCAAAGGATCGGGATGGTTCAGCTGCTTTAAGTGGCTTAGTTGCCTTTTTAGTTGTAACGACCCTGCTGGCACCGGAGACGGTTGCGATGTTAAAGGGGATTGAATTAGAAAATGTGCAACCAGGCTTTGATAAAATCAAAAATGCATTTGTCGGAATCATATCAGGTATTATAGCATCTTCCATGTATAACAGATTCAGTCATGTCAAGCTTCCGGATGCATTGGCTTTCTTTAGCGGTAAACGTTTGGTACCAATTATGACAGCCTTAGCCATGCTGGTTGTCTCTATCGTTTTACTCTTTGTTTGGCCTCCTGTTTATACAACACTGATTTCATTTGGTGAAGGTATCTCTAAATTGGGAGCTGTAGGTGCCGGTCTTTACGGATTCTTCAATCGATTATTAATACCAACCGGTCTACACCATGCGTTAAACCAAGTATTCTGGTTTGATGTTGCGGGCATTAATGATATCAGTAACTTCTGGAAAGGTGAAGGTGTAAAAGGTGTCACCGGAATGTATCAGGCCGGATTCTTCCCGGTAATGATGTTTGGGTTACCTGCTGCTGGATTGGCTATGTATCATACGGCGAAAACAAAACATAAGAAACAGATTGCTTCCTTAATGCTTGCTGCAGGCTTTGCTGCATTTTTTACAGGTGTGACAGAACCTCTTGAGTTTGCTTTTATGTTTGCAGCCCCATTATTATACTTAGTCCATGCTGTATTGACAGGAATTTCTCTAGCGGTTGCCGCCACTTTTCATTGGACAGCGGGGTTTGGATTCAGTGCTGGTTTTATAGACTTTGCCCTAAGTTTCAGATTACCGCTTGCTAATCAGCCTTATATGCTGATTGTCCAAGGATTAATTTTTGCAGTCATTTATTATTTCTTGTTCCGGTTCATTATTGTGAAATTTAATCTTAATACACCTGGAAGAGGAGAAGAATTGGAGAATGAGGCAAATGGAATGCAATCTGCTGCGGCCACTATTGAAAATAAATATGCTAGTTTAGCTGCTGCGATTTATACAGGATTGGGTGGGAAAGAAAATATCGTTTCTGTTGATAATTGTGCAACTCGCCTTAGACTGGAAGTCAAAAATATGGAAGCGGTTGATCAAAATAAAATTAAATCAACCGGTGTACATGGTATTAAGATAACCGGAAGGGAAAGTCTGCAGGTTATTGTCGGTACAAACGTTCAGTTTGTTGCTGATGAATTAAAAAAATTAGTAAAGAACTAGTTCATAATCGTTTTAAATGAAAGATACAATCATAGAATTTCAAGTGGATCCTATTAAATTGGCAACTTAGCTTCATTTTTTGCAAGCATCTAAAAACAGCCTATAATTTAATGCAACTCAAGCGAAAGCTCCTTCCAGTCGATATGGAAAGAGCTTTTTTTTCAGTCTTACAAGCACATCCATGCGAGCGAAGTAGTCTAAGCTATCAGCAATAAATAACAAATAACATAATCATCCCTTTCTGCCTCGCAATCTCTCAATATGAATCGTAATATAGCCAATTTCCTCAGAGGGAAGATGTATGCCATGCTGTGTAGATAGATGTTCTGCGATTGTTTTAGCACATTGGTAAGAGGAAGGAAACTTACTGCTTATCATCATTAGCATTTCTTCATCCATTGTGCGCTCAGGAACTTCATCGACTCTATAAAGGGTGTAGCGAAAATGAGTAATTAAGCGCTCGTAGGAAAGTCCTGTTTCTTCTAAACTGATAGAAAAATAGTCCCTGATCATATGTACAATTTCATTAATAATAGAAGTTTGACGCAGGGAGACTTGCAGATTTCCAGATGGAATAGATGCCGTATGCAGATGGAGCGCGATAAAGGCAGCTTCATCTATGGGCATTTGTATACCTATTTTCTCCTTAACATGATTGATCGCCCAAATGCCTATGTCAAACTCCTTCTTATATAAAACTCTTATCTCGGGGATAAGTTTATTTTTTATAAATATACCATCTTCATGGCGTTCAATCGCAAACGTAAGATGATCTGCGAGAGCAATAAAGATATGTGGATTTAATTTTACTTGAAGGCAATCCTCAGCATACTGAATAATCTCCTGTGTTAGAATCATATGCTCATTGGGGATTTGGGGCAAAAGCTGATCAAAATGGTCACTGTTTTTGATAACAAACAGTTTATCGATTTTATTCCGATTGATGATATCGTTTTTCCCTTTATTGAATGCAATTCCTGGACCTAGCGCAATTTTTTCCTGATTTTCATCCATGACAATAACGGCATTATTATTAAGGACTTTCTTGATTTTCATGCATCTTCATCTCCTGCAATCCTTGGCATATTAGTTTTATATCGATGGGAAAGTGGTTACTTCTATCATATTAAAATAGATAATAGATGTAAAATTTATATTTAATTGGAAGAAAATTGTGTGGTTGTTGAAAATATAACAGGAAATAGATCGTTTATAACGAAGTATGTAAAAGAAGTCTTTAGATTTTCAGTAAAGAGTCATTAATAGAGAAAAGGAGGCTGTCATGGTGTTGTCTACTATTAAATTACCAAGTCAAACTTTTATCGGCTGGGGTTCAATGGAGAGACTGGATGAAGGTTTGCAATCTATGAAAAGTAATAAAATCCTGCTAATCACTGACCAAATATTACTTGATATTGGATTGCTTACACCTTATATGACTCCATTGCAATCAAAATATAGAGTTGAAATTTACACAGATGTAGAGCCAGAGCCGACTCTTGCTTGTGCTCAACGATTGGTCGATTTTGCAAGAATAGAAGATTTTGATTGTATTGTAGGTATTGGCGGAGGATCGGTATTGGATTTAGCTAAGCTGGCCGCGGTTATATCTGACAATGAAGGGGATGTTGCCGACTATTTAAATTTAACTGGGACAAAACCAATCCTCCGTAAAGGGAAACAAAAAATATTAATCCCGACCACCTCGGGGACTGGAAGTGAAGTGACGGATATTGCCGTGTTATCACTTGATGGAACAAAAGATGTCATTACCCATAAGTATTTGTTGTCTGATCTGGCAATTGTCGATCCGCAGCTGACTGTTTCTGTACCAAGACGAATTACGGCTGCTACCGGTGTGGATGCTTTGACACATGCGATAGAGTCATATCTTTCAGTCCAAGCGAATGATGTGACGGATGGGATTGCCATTCAAGCAATTAAGCTTATTGGAGGGGCAATCCGCAGGGCTGTACAAAATGGTGAGACCCCGGAAGCAAGATCAGCAATGAGCCATGGGAGTTATCTGGCTGGCCTGGCTTTTCACAATGCAGGTGTAGCCGGTGTCCATGCACTTGCGTATCCACTAGGAAGTCAATACAAACTGCCTCATGGTGAATCGAATGCTGTATTGCTGCCTTATGTAATGGACTATATTAAGGAACATTGCCAGGATAAAATGAGTCATCTAGTAACGATGCTGGGAGATGAAAAGCAGACGCCATTCGAGGTGTTTCATCAATTGATAGAGGACGTTGGATTGCCTGTCACATTGAAAGAATATGGTGTGAAGGAAGCCTCGTTGGTAGGATTGTCCGATGATGCGAACAAACAGACAAGGCTGCTGGCCAGAAGTCCGCTCCCTTTAAATAAGGATGATATATTGAACATTTATCAGCATGCATATAAAGGAGTGCCTTTGAGTAGGGAGGCGGGAGGCCGGTATGTATAAGAAAACGATAGAGCCGAGAGTTTCTGAAACAGATGGCATTGGCCATGTCAATAATACGACGATTCCCATTTGGCTTGAAGCAGCAAGGAACCCGATTTTTAAACTGTTTACTCCAGATCTCTCATTTCAGAAATGGAAAATGATCATTCTAAATATGAATATAGATTATAGTAGACAAATATATTTCGGTACAAATGTCGAAGTTTTCACATGGGTTAAACGCATTGGAAATACAAGCTTGGAGCTGTATGAGGAGATTCACCAGAATGGTCAGGTTTGTGCCAAAGGGACAGCAGTATATGTTAATTTTAATTTGGAGACTCAGAAAACAGAACCTATACCGCAACATTTAAAACATGAACTTTCCCAGCATGTATATATTGAAAATTGATTAGAGACTTACGGATTACGTAAGTCTTATTTCTATTAGGGCAGCTAGTTGGTACAGAACGGAAATGGCATGCATGAATAGTATGTTTATATACTTTTCTGAGGGGTATCCTGTTTTATTATGGACTATATATGAGGAGCTGTTGATATGAAAGGTATAAAAGAAATTCCTCGTGAAAAAACCGTTGATAACACCCTTACCCTATTATCAGAAGGGTACGAATTTATTTCTAACAGGCGAAAGCAATTCAATTCGGACATATTTCAGACTCGCCTTCTGGGACAGAAGGTTATTTGTATGACAGGAGAGGAAGCTGGAAGAGCCTTCTATGATGAAGATCGATTTATTCGTAAACCGGCAATTCCGATGAGAATTCAGAAATCTCTTTTTGGTAAAAATGGTGTACAAACGCTGGATGAAGAAGAACACCGACATCGTAAAGGGATGTTCATGTCGATTATGACACACCAAAGTTTGGACAAACTCCAGGAAATCACAAAAAAACAATGGATGTCGGTTATCCCTAAATGGGAAAAGAGTAAAAAAGTGATTTTAATGGAAGAGGCTAAACAAGTTCTTTACAGGATTGCCTGTGAGTGGGCTGGAGTTCCGTTAAAAGAAAAGGAAGTAAAAAAGAGAGCAGAAGAAATGTTTAATTTAGTTGATTCTATTGGTGGAGTGGGTCCAAGATACCAAAAAGGCAGATGGGCAAGAAGAGACTCAGATAAGTGGGTTGCTGATATTATTGGACAAGTACGGGATGGGAAACTAAGAGCTGAGCAAGGTACTGCTTTATCGATCATAGCTAATCATCGTGATTTGACTGGTGAATTGTTGGAACCGGAATTGGCTGCGGTCGAATTAATTAATATCATTCGACCTGTGGTGGCTAATTGTTATTTTGTTGTATTCTGTGCTATAGCGATGCATGATTATCCTGAGGTACGTAAATTATTGAAAACCAATAATGAAGTGTACAATAAAATGTTTGTACAGGAAGTACGTCGCTATTATCCTTTTGCACCATTTTTAGGAGCCAGAGTCCGCAAAGACTTTTATTGGAATGAATATCCGTTCAAAAAAGGGACATTGGTTCTTTTGGATCTATACGGAACCAATCATCATCCGAATCTTTGGGATGATCCAGATACATTTAACGTTGAGCGATTTAGAGAATGGAAGGACAGCCCATTTGCCTTTATTCCACAAGGCGGCGGAGATTATGATAAGGGACACCGTTGTGCAGGGGAATGGGCTACCGTCAAGATTTTGCAAACAACTGTTGATTTTCTAGTTAAAGATATTGATTATGAAGTACCCGAACAGGACTTAGCAATCAGTAAGACCAGAATACCAACCTACCCAAAAAGTGGATTCATTATCCAAAATGTAAAAAGTATTTAAATGAAGGGCACCCAGAGTGGGTGTCTTTTTTATGTTAAAGGGATTATAGGAAGCCACCTGTCTCTTGATGGGCTATTTTAATAAATATATAACCCCAGGGTGCATATAGGACACTTTTCTGCTATACGCATAATAGTGAGGCTAAAATTCGGGAGGTCTGAATTATATGTATCCATACTATAAGTATTTAAGGAAGGAAAGATATTGTAAAGATGTACCGATTGCTTTTCCTCCTCAACATCAAAGCGAGCATCCGGGGTTGGAATATGTAATGAATCCTAGACCTATATCTGAAAATCCATACTACAAAGGGAGCGGAAAGCTGGAGAGGAAGACTGCGCTTATTACAGGAGGAGATTCAGGTATTGGCAGAGCGGTCGCCTATTCTTTTGCGAAAGAGGGTGCGAATGTTGCTATTGTATATCTGTATGAGCATGAGGATGCCGAGGAAACAAAAGAAAGAATCGAGAAGCTAGGGGTTAAGTGCCTGCTTATATGTGGAAATCTTACCCATGAGGATATGTCAGTGGCTGCCGTTCGTCAATGTTTGGACGAATTTGGAAAGATCGATATTTTGGTAAATAATCATGCTGTACAGTTTGTTCAAAAACGGATTGAGGATATTACGGAGGAACAACTTGATTTAACATTTCGTACGAATATTTATTCCTATTTTTTTATGGTGAAGGCTGTCCTGCCACATCTCCAGCGTGGGTCTTCTATTATAAATACAGCTTCCGTAACAGCATATAATGGTCACCCTAAGCTATTGGATTATTCAGCAACGAAAGGGGCGGTTGTTACATTTACGCGTTCGCTTTCTCTTTCTTTAATAAAAAAGGGGATTCGGGTAAATGGTGTAGCTCCAGGACCAATTTGGACACCGCTGATTCCGTCTTCATTTTCAGCTGAAGAGGTAAAGACTTTTGGAACATTAACTCCTGAGGTACCGATGAAGCGAGCAGGCCAACCATTTGAAATTGCCCCCAGCTATGTATTTTTAGCATCAGATGATTCGAGCTATATGTCGGGGCAAATCCTCCATCCAAATGGAGGGGATATGGTAAGTTCGTAACAAGTAGTGACGAAACTGCAAGCCAAGGCATCCCCATCTGAATTGATCGAATATAGTATAGGTTTAGATTGTATCCATTGATATATCGTCCCATTCCTCATCCAAGATATTAATCATCCAATTTAGAGCATATCTTCTCTCGTAAACAACACCGGGACTAATTTCAATCGGAAATTCTTCATTATTCATACGAGTTTCGGCAATAGCCCAATGGAGTCTGTACAAAAGATCGAGTGCATCCAGTATTTCATTTTTGTCCCGATAGGAAGCCCGTTCCAATAGCTCTTCCTTGGTAGAATGCAATACAAGATCATAAAGTGTTTCTACATCGGATAAAGTATGTGGGAATGGAAGATCGGGTATCAGATTAATGGCCCATAAAAGGGCAGAGTTACATTCAATTTTCCAGGAGTAGGTGTTATATTCGTCCTGGTCAGGTTCTTCATTCTCAATGAACTCTTTTTCCTCAGGAGAAAATAATTCTTTCGCATTGTAACTCTCTAAAAATTCGTCGATCGTTTCATCGGGGGCACCGCTGCCTTTAGCCGATACTATGGTGATGGCAATAATTCGGTCAATCACCTGTTCAATATCTTTAAAATGCAGGCTATTTTCACTTTCTAATGTATGTAAGTGTGTATTTATTGGGATTCCCATCTCTTTTAATAATTTTTCTGTCCGCTTTTTTCTTCCTATTGGACTATTCATTTAAATCTCCTCTTTCTGTACAAAGGCCTGCCTTTTATCTTGTAAATATGGATAATCATTTTGTCATGATGATTTTAACATATTTTGGTTAAATGATTGAATATTCTGCACTGGGAGGAGAATTTTGTAATTTTTTTTATGTAAGAGGGTTTGTATAAGAGAGGTTTGATTTGAGTGGGCAGTTCACTCAGAAAGATAAGGTAGTGCAAAAGAAAAAGAACGATGACATTACCACAGGATGTGGCGAATTTAGTCTTCGTTCCTTAACCCAGCCCTTCAGCCTTTTGCTTAATCCAGATTCAGGGCCTAGGAGCTCAGGACATAAGCATGAACTCTACAGGAGGGAGAACACCTCCTTCCGAGTTCCTGTCTTATGCTCCTCGCTTCTGGGCAAGCCGTCTCCGCTTTTTGCTTAATCTAGCTTCAGGGCCTAGCCGCTCGAGGTCGTAAGAATAGCCGCTACGGGAGGAAGAATCGTTCTCCCTGCGCGCCTCTTCTTACGCTTGTCGCGGCTGAGCGGGGCCCTTCAGCCTTTTGTTTTTTTCCATTTAGCTTTTTCCGCGAGTGCGGCGCGTTGGTTTTCTTTTCGGTTTAGGTAGGCGAGTTCGCGTTGGAGTTTTAGGTAACTGGCAAAGCGTTCTTTACTCAGCGTTTTATTGGATATTGCCTCCTGTACTGCGCAACTTGGTTCGGTTTTGTGTTTACAGTCTGTGAATTTACATTGTGAAGCTAATTCTTCTATATCAGTGAAACTATGACTGATTCCTTCGTCGGCTTCCCATAATTGTAATTCCCTCATTCCGGGAGTATCAATTATGATCCCTCCTCCATTAAGGATAACTAGTTCTCGGTGTGTAGTTGTGTGTCTCCCTTTATCATCATCTTTCCGAATGGATTTAACCTCTAGGATGCTGTCGCCGTATAGTACATTTGTTAATGTTGATTTACCGGTACCAGATGAACCAAGTAAAGCAACTGTTTTACCTTCTTGGATATAAGGGTCTAATTGCTCTAAACCCATCCTGTTTTCCGCACTGATAGCATGAATGGGTACACCTAATGCGACTGCCTCTACTTCTCTGATTTTTTGATCAACATCATCACATAAATCAGATTTGCTTAAAATAATGACAGGATTTGCTCCGCTTTCCCAAGCCATCAATAAGTAACGTTCCAGCCTGCGCATATTAAAATCGGTGTTTAGTGCATTGACTAAGAAAATGGTATCGATATTGGCTGCGACAAGTTGCTCTTCAGTTGTCACTCCAGCTTTCTTTCTTGAGAATTTACTTTTTCTTGGCAGTACGGCGTGGATGGTTGCTTTTTGCTCATCTTTTCGGGAAGTGATGGTAACCCAATCACCGACTGCAGGAAAATCTGAGCTTTCCTTTGCTTCATGACGCATTTTGCCTGTAACTTCAGCTAAAAGATTACCATCAGCTGAGAAAACACGATACATACCTTTATGCTCCAAAGCTATACGGCCTACTGTATATTCTTTATTGCTATATTGTTTGAAAGCTTCTTCAAAATGTTTATTCCAGCCTAATTGTTTTAAATTCAATTTAAATTCCTCCAAATGATTGTTTTTGATTGCAAAATAAAAAGGAGGCCAAATACGTTGGTCTCCTTTATGTCGTTTCTGTGTTATAGACAGATTCGGACAAATAAAAACCGTGGGCGCACACAGCCCACGGAAATATGCAAATTCAATCATGTTAAAATAAAGGAATTTTATGCATCCTTACCAGAGGGCTGTGATATGAAATTGACAGAAACTATATTTACGATTTGAGTTTCCATAATACATTCCTCCTTTAAGTAAGTGATTACATTAACTATAGTTTAATTTTTTTTGATTTGCAAATGAATTATTCAGTTTATTCAAAAATGTTTGTATATGACATATGTCATGTTCACCTATTGACGTTTATGACTAGTTTGGAGTTGAACTATTCTATAACATTAAGAATAAATATTGTTATAGAGGTGAATAAAATGTCCAAGGAGAAGAATATATCCTTAAGAAAACAAATTGCTCCCTATGAAAAGGCGAATACAAAATCAAGCGTAAAACAAATTCTAAATACATTTATTCCATTTTTAATTCTTTGGTTTGCTGCCTATCAAAGCCTGGAGATTTCGTATTGGCTGACATTGTTTTTTGCGGTACTTACATCCGGATTTGTTATTAGATTATTTATTATCTTCCATGATTGCTGCCATCAATCCTTTTTTAAAAATAGGAAATGGAACGATATTTTAGGGACGATAACTGGAGTTATTACCATGTTTCCATATGAACAGTGGAAAAGAAGTCATTCCATTCATCATGCGACAAGCAGTAATTTGAATAAGCGTGGAACCGGAGACATTTGGATCATGACTGTCGAGGAATACAAGATGGCCTCGTTTAAGGAAAAGTTAATATATCGACTATATCGGAATCCAATTGTCATGTTTGGGTTAGGTCCTATCTATTTATTTTTAGTTACAAATCGTTTCAATCGTAAGGGTGCCAGAAGAAAAGAACGCATAAACACGTATATTACCAATCTATCTATCGTCGTCATATATGCATCTATGTGCTTGCTCATCGGTTGGAAAGAATTTTTATTGATTCAATTGCCGATCTTGTTTATTGCAGGTGCTCTGGGAATCTGGTTATTCTATGTACAGCATCAATTTGAAGATTCATATTTTGAGGAAGAAAAAGATTGGGACTATGTCAAAGCGGCAATCGACGGAAGCTCCTATTATAAGCTTCCAAGAATTCTTCAATGGGTGACGGGGAATATAGGGTTTCACCATGTCCATCATTTAAGCCCAAGAGTACCAAATTATCATCTTGAAAAAGTCCATAATGAGACTGCTCCTTTACAGCAAGCTACAACTATTACGATATCTTCAAGCTTAAAGGCAATCCGTTTTCGCTTATGGGATGAAAAAGGTAAAGGATTTGTGAGCTTTAAAGACATAAATGGGCGTGCTGGTAAGGTAAAGTCATAATTTGGATATTACAAAAAAATACAGTAAATTTACTGTATTTTTTTTATTTACTGGTATATGCTGAAGTAAAATTAATCGAGGGGGAGAGGACAATTGAATGCTTTGAATCAGTTATTACCAACTAATAAAGGACTGAATCTTTATGTTTGGCTCGTATTTAGTATTCTCCCTTTCTATTTTATTTTTCATGCAAAATCCATACTTATGATGGTGTTAGGAGTCATTCTTATTCTGTTATTTTTTATAAGCAATCGTATTTCTGCTATTTCAAAAGGTGGATTTGTTTATTTCTGGGTAGGAATTCAAATGGCCATTTGTATAGCTATGTCATTAATTTTTGGATTTGTTTATTTTTCACTCTTTCTGGCTTATTATATTGGAACTGTTGAGAATAAGGTAGGTTTCTTTATTTTATATGGTATTCATGTTGGAGGCACAGTGATTACGGTTAATTGGGGATTCATTACTCAGAATCCACTCTTCTTTTCACAATTTCCTTTTATTTTAATATGTGTAATTGGTGTCATTTTACTTCCATTGAGCTCCTATAATATTCACAAAAGAGAAAGGCTGGAGGCTGAGCTGAAAGATGCTCACAAACAAATATCAGATTTAGTTAAGCTTCAGGAACGCCAGCGAATTGCAAGGGACTTACATGATATTCTTGGTCAGAAACTTTCGTTGATCGGACTGAAAAGTGATTTGGCCGGTAAGCTGGTACAAATAAATCCGGAGCAGGCAAAGAATGAATTGAAAGATATTCAAGTGACTGCAAGAACAGCATTAAAAGAAGTGCGTGACATTGTAGCTGATATGAGGGGCACCAAAATGGAGGATGAATTAATCCGTATCAAGCAAATATTGAGAGCAGCTCAAATGGAATTTTATGTTGAAGGAGAAGAGAGTATCCAGAAGATTCCGCTGCTTGTGGAAAATGTATTGAGTATGTGTTTAAAGGAAGCTATTACTAACATCGTGAAGCATAGCAGGGCCAATGAATGCAGACTCGATATTAAAAAAACGCATACAGAATTAACAATGATTATTCAGGATAATGGAACAGGAATTGTTGAAAAAGAAATGGGTAAAGGGAATGGATTAAAGGGAATGAGGGAGCGGCTTGAATTTGTGAATGGAAGCCTTGATATTCGGGTTAATTCAGGAACAGAATTAATTTTTAAAATTCCACTGATAGAGCGGAACGTTCAACAGGAGGTAATGGCATGATTAAAATCGTAATAGCTGAAGATCAAAGAATGCTGCTTGGTGCATTAGGCGCATTGTTAGATTTAGAACCAGATATGACGGTAGTTGGTAAAGCTAAAAATGGAGAGGAAGCTATATCCATGATCAAACAGCATAAGCCAGATGTTTGTGTGATGGATATAGAAATGCCTGGAAAAAGTGGACTCGATGTCGCAGAAGAATTAAAAGGAAGCGCATGCAAAGTAATTATACTTACAACCTTTGCGAGATCAGGTTATTTTGAAAGGGCACGAAAAGCGGATGTACGCGGGTATTTGTTAAAGGACAGTCCGAGTGAAGAACTGGCCAACTCTATCAGGGTTATTATGGATGGACGACGTATTTATGCACCCGAACTGGTTGACATGATTTATGAAGAGGAAAACCCTCTTACGGAACGTGAACAGCAGGTTTTGGGCTTAATAGCTGATGGGAAAAATACGAAGGAAATTGCCAATCAACTATTTATAACAACAGGGACGGTTCGAAACTATATCTCTGTCATACTTGATAAACTGGACGTCAATAATCGAATAGAAGCTATCTCTCGATTTAAAGAAAAAGGCTGGTTTAAGTAGAATATGTTATAATTTTTAAAAAATATGATTGATAATGTTATAATATACCAGTAAAATCTAAATTATATGATGAAATATAGGTAAAATAGGATTGAACAAATGTAGTAACATGTTCCTATTTTGCTTTTTCATTTATCGGAGGAAATATTCCTTTTAAACATCTTTAGATCTACATTTCTATTACCTCAGAGTATGACACTTCTTAGTACAGCAAGTTTTACATCTAGATGAGATGAATTTGCTACTTCAATTCTATTAGAATGATTAAACCACTACACACAGATAATAAAATAGTATATTCCCATGATAATAAGAGGTTATTTCATGAATCTTATCTAAGTATAATTACCACAAAAATGGAAAACATTGTTTTAATTTGGTTGACGGACAAACTTTATATACATATAATTCTAAGTAGTCCATATAATATCAGAAAATATAAAATATTGCCGCAAATATCAGCAAGGGGGAAGTATTTTGATTGTCTTTGATCATGTAAATAAGTATTTTGGTGATTTTCATGTTCTAAAAGATATAAATCTACAAATTGAAAAGGGAGAAGTAGTAGTCGTAATTGGACCTTCGGGATCTGGTAAAAGTACGATGCTCAGATGTATTAATCGTCTCGAAGCGATTGATAGCGGTACTTTAAAAGTAAATGGTATTTCGGTGACGGATAAAAAGACAAATATCAACGAGCTTCGTCGTGATATCGGTATGGTATTTCAGCATTTTTATTTATATCCTCATAAAACAGTTCTTCAAAATATAACATTGGCTCCTATGAAAGTGTTGGGTAAATCTGAAGAGGAAGCCGAAAAGACTGCAAAACTATATCTTGAAAAAGTAGGGATTCCTGATAAGGCAAATGCATATCCTGCCCAGCTTTCCGGCGGGCAGCAACAACGTGTAGCTATTGCAAGAGGATTAGCGATGAATCCGGAAGTTATGCTTTTTGATGAACCAACCTCCGCTCTCGATCCTGAGATGATTGGTGAAGTATTGGATGTTATGAAAGCGCTGGCGAAGGAAGGTATGACGATGGTTGTCGTCACGCATGAAATGGGCTTTGCGAAAGAGGTTGCTAATCGTATTGTCTTTATGGATGAAGGAAAAATCTTAGAAGAATCCACACCGGCTGAATTTTTTACGAATCCACAGGAAGAAAGGGCTCGTTCGTTCTTAAGCCGTATTTTAAATCATTAATAAGGGGGAAAAAGAATGTCATTAAAAAAGTTTTGGAAGGTATCAATACTCTCAATCATTGCTGTATTCGTGTTGGCAGCCTGCGGTAGTAAAGAAGAAACAACCGGAGGATCATCTGAAAAGGGTTTGGAAAAAATTAAGGATAAAGATAAAATCGTATTTGGCGTGAAAAATGATACACGCCTGTTTGGATTGAAAAATACGAGCACTGGTAAAGTAGAAGGCTTTGACGTGGACATTGCAAAAGCACTGGCTAAAGAGGTAATTGGGGATGAAAATAAAGTAGAGTTCGTAGAAGTGACTTCTAAAACACGTGTGCCACTGCTGCAGAATGGAAAGATTGATGCTGTTGTTGCCACTATGACAATTACAGAGGAGCGTAAAAAAGAAGTAGATTTCACAGATGTTTATTTTGAAGCAGGTCAATCATTGCTTGTTAAAAAGGGAAGCAAAATTAAAAGCATAGATGATTTAAAAGCGGGTACCAAAGTTCTTGCCGTTAAAGGTTCTACTTCTGCTATAAATATAGCTGAAAAAGCACCGGATGCAGAAGTTCTGCAATATGAAAACTATGCAGAAGCTTTTACAGCACTTAAATCCGGACAAGGAGATGCCTTAACAACGGATGATGCCATCCTGTATGGAATGGTTGATGAAGATCCTTCGTATGAATTAGTTGGCGGACAATTTACGGAAGAGCCATATGGAATCGCTGTTAAAAAAGGTAATACAGAATTAGTGGATGAATTAAATAAAGCTCTAAAAACAATTAAAGATAACGGAACTTATGATGAGATACTTAATAAATGGATCAAAAATAAATAATTTCTCCGATCAGGATGGGCATGTATGCTCATCCTGATTGATTAAGAGGAGTGAATCAATTGCTGGATTTTTCTATACTCGCAGAAAATATGGATATGTATTTGGAGGGTTTTTTAAAAACGATACAAATTAGTTTATTAGCCCTCGTAGGAAGCTTTTTTTTAGGGGCATTGATTGCAGTCATGAGGATTGCGCCGTTCAAGCCACTAAATTGGATTGGGACTGCCTATGTTGAATTTGTCCGAAATATCCCCTTATTGATCATTGCATTTATCTTTTATTATGGAGCGAAAATGCCAGGCTTTGCGGCGGGATCATTAGCATTAACGATCTATACGGCGGCTTTTATAGCAGAGGCCATTCGTGCGGGGATCCTTTCAATTCACAAAGGGCAAATGGAAGCAGCCCGTTCATCAGGTTTAACCTATGGGCAGGCCATGAGAATGATTGTTTTGCCTCAGGCTATAAAAGTTGTTATTCCTCCATTAGGCAATCAATTTATTAATTTAGTCAAAAATTCATCCATTTTGGCTGTCATTGCTGGCGGTGAATTAATGTATCAGGCTGATTTGATCTCTCTCCACACATTTGTTGTATTTGATGTCTATATTTTTGTTGCTATATTCTATTTGGTTATCACCATTCCACTCAGTTTAGGTGTAGGGTATTTAGAAAAACACCTGGCAAAAAGCTCGTAAGGAGGCGTAATCATGGATTTTGCAGGAGCATATACGCCCGATAATCTTAAATTTTTAGTAGATGGATTTCTTGTTACGCTAAAGGTTGCTGTAATTTCTATTATCCTTAGTTTTATTATCGGGGGGATATTAGGAATAATCCGTTATGCCAAGGTACCATTGTTATCAAAGATTGTGGCGGTTATCGTAGAAACGATCCGAAATCTGCCACTAATCCTAATTATTTTCTTTGTTTATTTTGGTTTACAGGATCCAAGCAGAGGCTGGTCCTTGAATATGAGTGTAACGACTGCGGCCATTATGGCGTTAACCATTTTTGAATCTGCCATGATTTCAGAAATTATCAGAAGTGGCCTAAACTCAGTGCCAAAAGGACATATAGAAGCAGCTCGTTCATCAGGTTTAAATTACATACAGACACTTATTCATATTATTTTGCCACAGGCCTTGCGGAACATGGTTCCACCTATTGTTAGTCAGTTTATTTCCTTGTTAAAAGATACATCATTAGCGGTTATTATTGCATTGCCAGAACTGACACATAACGGCCAGATTATTTACGCGCAAAACGGGAACTATATTTACCCCATCCTGATTCTCGTTGCACTTATGTATTTTGTGGTTAATTACGGTTTATCCTTAGTTGCAAGAACATTAGAGATTAAAAGGGCTTAGAGTGTGTACTTAGCATCATCCTTAAGGAGGGATGATGCTTTTTGCACATTAGTTTAGGTATATGTCATATACATAAAGAAAAATGGTTCATTTAATTAACTCGATGTATCTTGGTATAGATATAACTATTTTTTTATAGGGCATATTTATAGTATGATAGTCAATGAGGTTGTTCTAAAGATATCTCACTAACAGGATTATCGTTTTACTCATGAATGTGATTTTAGCGATTTCCAACCATTTGCAGTGATTTCCCAGAGTGAATCATGTATATAATAAGATATGACAAATATAAATTCAGAAGGTTGAGAGTATGAATAAACAAAAAACAATTGAAGAATTGCAGCAGATTATTCAGGCAGAACATATTAAACAGGATGAACCTTTACGTGAATATACATTTACTAAAACGGGTGGGAATGCAGACTTTTTGGTGTTGCCTACAACCTATGAAGAGGTTCAAAGTACGATACTTTATGCAAATAAGAATGATATACCGTTGACTATTTTAGGAAATGGGTCGAATTTAATTGTTAGAGATGGTGGAATAAGAGGAATTGTCCTGATTCTAAATCATTTGGATAAGATTTATATGGAAGATGGGAAAATTATTGCCCAGAGCGGAGCAACCATTATTGATGTATCCCGCTTTGCTTTAGAACAGAAGCTGACGGGATTAGAGTTTGCTTGCGGAATCCCTGGTTCAGTCGGTGGAGCTGTGTATATGAATGCTGGTGCTTACGGTGGAGAAATTTCACAGGTCATTGAGTCAGCTATCGTGTTAAATGAGAAGGGTGAGCTTCTTACATTGACGAAGGATGAGATGGAGCTTACTTACCGTAGCAGTTTGATCGCCAAGCAAAATTATATCGTTTTAGAAGCCCGTTTTGTTCCAGTACCGGGAGATGTAAAAGTAATTAAAGAAAAAATGGATGAGTTAACCTTTTTAAGGGAGTCCAAGCAACCGCTTGAGTATCCTTCCTGTGGAAGTGTATTTAAACGTCCGCCTGGCTATTTTGCGGGTAAACTGATTCAGGATAGCGGTTTGCAAGGGGCTCAAATTGGTGGAGCACAGGTATCTACAAAGCATGCCGGTTTCATCATTAACACTGGCGATGCTACTGCTACTGACTATCTGGCGCTGATTAAGCATGTTCAGGACACGGTTAAAGCTAATTTTGGCGTCAGCCTGGAAACAGAAGTAAAAATAATTGGTGAAGAAGAATAGAATTTGATAAATTGAATGTCTGGCCCCTCATAAAAGAGGGGCTTTTTTAGTGTCAATTCTTATGCAAAAGGGTATAAAGGAGCAAAAAAGTTTAGATTTTCCCGAAATAGGATATAGTAATAAGTAGGGGAAAATGGTTTGTTTCAAAAAAATACATAGAAGGAGTGGTTGTTTGCAGCCAAAAATAAGTATAAAAAATGTTGTAAAAGTGTTTGGAAAATCTCCACAATCTGCACTTGAATTATTGAAGCAGGGCTCTTCAAAAAAAGATATCTTAAAGAAAACAGGATGTACGATTGGGGTTAATAATGCCAATCTTGATATCTATGAAGGAGAAATTTTTGTTGTTATGGGGTTATCGGGGAGTGGGAAATCCACGTTGATTCGAATGTTAAACCGTCTAATTGCCCCGACATCCGGTGAGATTTTGATTGATAATGAGAATATAGTTAACATGTCACCGGCTGAATTACGTGAAACTAGAAGAAAGAAAATTAGTATGGTGTTTCAAAACTTCGCCCTATTTCCTCATAAAACTATCCTGGAGAATACAGAGTATGGATTGGAAATTCAAAAAATACCTGAACAGGAACGAAAACAGAAGGCAATGGAATCACTCGAAGTAGTTGGCCTAAAAGGATATGAAGATCAATATCCATCCCAGTTGAGCGGCGGGATGCAACAGCGTGTTGGACTTGCGAGGGCTTTGGCCAGTGATACAGATATTCTTCTTATGGATGAGGCATTTAGTGCCCTTGATCCACTTATCCGCAAAAGCATGCAGGATGAGCTGCTGGAGATCCAGGATAATTACAAAAAAACAATTGTGTTTATTACGCATGACTTGGATGAAGCTTTAAGAATAGGTGACCGGATCGCTTTGATGCGTGATGGCAGGGTAATTCAAGTGGGAACTCCTGAGGAAATCATGATGAATCCTGCCAATGATTATGTTGAACGATTTATTGAAGATATCGATTTGTCACATGTTCTGACTGCGTCTTCGATTATGACTCGGGCGGAACGTATTACAATTGACAGAGGTCCTCGTGTTGCCTTACAAATTATGAAAGACAGGGGATACTCCAGTATATTTATCGTAGACCGCAAGCAGACACTGCTTGGGGCGCTCTCCGCCGACCAGGCAAGAGAAGCTATTCTAAAGAAAATCCCTATAGAAGAGGTCATGACAAAAGAAGTGCCAACAGCATTGGAAAATACGATTCTATCTGATTTGCTCGACGATATGGCAAATGCACAAATCCCATTAGCAATCGTTGATGAAGCTAACAGATTGAAGGGTGTTCTTGTACGTGGTGTTGTCATTGGAGCATTGGCTGGTAACAAAGATGTACTCCAAGATAAGGAGGAAAGTCAATGAACCTAGAAAAATTACCGATAGCTTCTGGAGTAGATCGTTTTATTGATTGGGTAACAGAAGTATGTGGACCACTATTTAATTGGATTTCGATGTTCATTCAAACTATTATTGATACAAGTGTGGAAGTACTGGGCTTAGGACCTTCCATTCTGTTAATTATCCTGATTACTCTGCTAGTTTTATATACAAATAATTGGGGCATGGCATTATTAACGTTTATAGGATTATTATTGATTGATAATTTGGGATTATGGGATGCTATGATTCAAACATTGGCATTAGTATTGGCATCCGTACTGATTACGGTTATTGTCGGAGTCCCAATTGGTATTTGGGCGTCACAGAGTAATACGGTGAAGAGAATTGTAATGCCGATTCTGGATTTCATGCAAACGATGCCTGGCTTCGTTTATCTGATTCCTGCCATCCTTTTCTTTGGAATTGGAGTCGTTCCGGGAATCGTGGCCTCTTTTATTTTCGCTGTTGCGCCGACGATTCGAATGACGAACTTAGGAATCCGGGAGGTTCCGGCAGATTTAATAGAAGCTTCTCAAGCCTTTGGTTCCACCACGTGGCAGAAAATCACAAAGGTCCAACTGCCATTGGCTGTTTCAACGATAATGGCCGGAATCAACCAAAGTATCATGCTTTCTTTATCTATGGTGGTTATGGCATCCCTTGTTGGTGCGCCTGGATTGGGTGCCGAGGTATACCGTGCCGTTTCGCAAATAGCAGTAGGTGAAGGATTCGAAGCTGGTTTAGCACTTGTTATCATTGCAATTATTTTAGACAGATTATCGCAAAACCTCAGAACTCCTGTATATGAAAGAGTAATTGCTAAGAAATGGGTTTATAGTTTCATCATCTTAATTTTCCTTGGAGGATACGCATATATAGCATTATCTTCTTCTGCAGAAACAGGTACAAAAGATGATGCTTATGTGGGCAATCAGGTGGATTATAAAATTGTGGGTATTGAGCCTGGAGCAGGAATTATGTCAGCAACTGAAGAAGTGTTGAAGAAATATGGACTGGAAGAAGACTGGACTTTGCAGGAAGGATCATCTGCTGCTATGGTTGCTGAGCTTCAAAAAGCTTACGATAATCAGGATCCAATTATTCTGACAGGTTGGACACCGCATTGGAAGTTCCAAAAATATGATCTGAAATATTTAGATGATCCCAAGAATGTATATGGCCAAAGTGAAAACATCCATACATTGGTCCGAAAAGGCTTGAAAGAAGAGTTGCCTGGAGCAGAACAAATCTTAGATCAATTTTACTGGACTCCAGCTGATATGGAAGAGGTAATGGTGGACATGGAAGGAGGAATGACACCAAAAGAGGCAGCCGCCAAATGGATTGAAAAATATCCAAATAAGGTGGATCAATGGCTGACAGGTGCAGAAAAGGGAGAAGGACAAAGTATTAGTCTAATCTATGTTGCCTGGGAGTCAGAGATCGCATCAACAAATGTTATTGGTGAAGTATTAAGAATGCATGGATATAGTCCGGAATTAAAGCAGGTAGAAATTGGGCCGATGTTTGCATCAATTGCCAATCAAAAAGCAGATGCCATGGTTGCGGCTTGGCTGCCATTAACTCATAATGCCTACTATGATAAGTATAAGGAAGATTTAACCGATCTGGGTCCAAATCTAAAAGGTGCCAAGAGTGGACTCGTTGTTCCTACTTACATGGATATAGATTCAATCGAGGATCTAGTGAAAGAATAATTGAGTAAATGACATATTGTTTTGCAGATGATTTAGGGCATGAGTTCGGTACTTTACTGGACTCATGCTTTTTGTTTTGCCTGCATGATAAATCAGAAAGTTGGACGGCTGCATAAAGGATTAGAACAACTCGGTGCCTCAAAGGATGTTAATCTTTTTTACGTGATCTTTTTGTAAATTTAAATGTTCAATAATTGAAACATATTAGCGTTTATGCTGGAAAGTACAAAATTCTCTTGAATTCGAGGTAAAAGGCGATAAAGAATCGCCTTTTATCTTTCAATCACTCGATTTAATTCTGAATTTAGTATTCGTAATCCTTCCTGACTTAACACAATCTTTCCATTGGCTAATGAAATATTCTGATTACTGACTTCACCTGTAATGGCACAAGCCTTACCCGGTGTATATTTTTGCAGGATAATTTTGTCTTCATCCGTAAAAATCTCTATAGAATCTTTTATGTTAATATCAAGAGTTCTTCTAAGTTCAATCGGCAGTACAATTCTGCCGAGTTCATCGACTTTTCTAACAATCCCAGTTGACTTCATTTTCACACCACTTTTCTTTCCTTTTTATAGAATAATAGTCTTAAATTGGTTATAAGTAAATAGTTTTGCTCAAATATTAACATGATTGTAATACTAAATGCTATACCAGTAATAATAATATATATACCAATATTTCGATTGACCTTCTGCATTTTTGGTATAATTTGTCGCCTTAATGGACAATTTACATAAGAAGGAGGTGGATGTTATGGCTAAAATTGGTGTGGAGCAATCTTTATCAGACGTTCAACAAGCTTTACGTGATAAAGGACATAATGTAATCGAATTAAAACAGGAAAATGACACACAAGGGTGTGACTGCTGTGTTGTATCCGGCCTGGATATTAACGTAATGGGTATGCAGGATACAGCAACAAAAGCTTCAGTGATTAACGCTGATGGTCTTACTGCTGAGGAAGTATGTCAGGCAGTTGAAAACAGAATTCAATAAAAAATAACGGCTGCCGTGTACAAGCAGCCGTTATTTTTTTTCAAAGAAATAGATTTACATCAATACGATCGTACAGGGGATATAAGGTGAAGATGAGACGGATTGTTAACTGGTTCAATCAAGACGGGTCTTAAGGATCCGCCAAAACTTAATTTTACTTCTTTTTCTTTTATGGCTTTTAAAGCATCGAGTAGAAATTCTCCATCAAGAGATATACTTAAATTAATTTCACCTTGAACCATTCTGATATCCATTATTTCTTCGATTTTCCCCATGTCTGTTGAGTTTGATGCAATCTTTATTTGTTTACCATCTATCATTTCAATCAATATATTGTTATTTTTCCATTCACTTGCAAACAGCCGAGCCCGATCTATCCCCTTTAATAACTTTACTGTATCTAGTATCATGACGGTTTTCGAATCGGCTGGTATAAGTTTAGAGATGCCAGGGAAATTACCTTCAATAAGTCTGGAATATAATGAGGTAGTCGACGATTTGAATACGATATAATTGTCTAATATGTAAATATGTATAAGATCTTTTTCAATATTCATTAGTTTTGTGAGCTCAGTAAGGCTGGCACCAGGAACAATGAAAGAAGCTTCAATTTGTGAGTTTATTGGTACTTTCCTTAAAGCCAGTCGATGGGAATTGGTCGCAACACAGGTTAGCTTATTCTCTTTAAACGACATATTCACACCAGTTAGAACAGGTCTTGTTTCACTTTTGGAGACTGCAAATGTAGTTTGTTTGATTATTTCCATTAAGGCAGAGCTGTGTATCTGTATAAAATGGTTTGTCTTTATTGAAGGGTAAGTGGGATACTTGCCAGGATTAAATCCATTTAGGTATACCATGACTTCATCAGATTGAATTTTAGCTACGTTATTTCCAGTTACCTTTATATGAATATCATCAGATAATTTTTTTACAACTTCACATAAATATTTAGCTGGAAGAACTGCGCTGCCAGTTTCATCTATGTTTAATATCCGGATACCGTTCATTTCTAAAGGAATTATTTTTTCTATTGCAATATTGGAATTGCTGCCAATCAGGATTAAACAATCCTCCTTAGCGACCAACTTTATGCCTGTTAGAATTGGTAAAAGCGATTTTGTTGTCACTGCCCTGCTAACATCGGATAATGCCTCGTTGAAATAATCTTTACTTATTGTAAGTTCCATTAGAAGTCTCCCAAGTCCATAATTAGTTTCATGTATATTCAATTCTCCAAAAAGAATCATATTCCTTCTTTCAGCATGAATCCTTCCGGTTAACTTACTAGCCATTAAGTTGCATAAAATTAAGTAAAGGCTCCCCGCTAACAAAATGTTAGTTATGATATACCTATATTCTATAATTCACTCAAAATTCCTCCTAAATATAGACCGAATCTAGATTGCAAGTGAAATAGCGGAAAGGAAACTGATGATTAGGATATTCTAGGGAGAGTAACAGGGGGAATCCCGCCGATTCGGCAGGAAATCCAGCGGGAAAGAGGCAGAAACCAGCCAATTAGGTGAATAAACCAGCGGAAAGCAGGAATAATCAAGCCGGATTGAGGAAAAAACCAGCCAGCGCCTGCCCATAGCGCTTAAGATTACCTCTTATAAAACAAAAAAGCCTCCGATGGTAAAAATCGAAGGCTTCAATACTATAATTTTATAAAGCTTGAACTTTTCTTGCCTGAGCATGGTAAACCTGATAAAGCAATAATGCACCTACAGTCAGAATAGCTCCTGAAATATAAGGGAGCCCAACGGCGAATGAATACAGTAGACCTCCAAGTGGCGGGCCGATGATCCTGCCAAGGGAATCAAAGGATGAAAGTAGTCCGGTTGAGCTGCCGTGTCCTCCTGTTGAGGTCTTTGTCAGCAATGCAGTGACAGCTGGACGAATAAGCCCATTGCCTAACCCGAAGATTGTTATAAAGAGTGTTGCAGTCCAGAAGCTATTGGTAAATAGGATTAGTATAAACCCGATGATTGAAACGATTAGCCCGATTTGAATGACTCGGCCTTCTCCCCATTTCTTCGTCATAATTCCAATGAGTCCTCCCTGCACAATCGCGCTTCCAAATCCCATAATCATAAAGATATACCCTAGCTGGACCGTATCAATTCCAGCCTTAATAGCGGCAAAATAAGCAAAAGTTGCTTCAAGACCAGCCATAGACAAAGATACGACGCATTGAAGCACGAACAGAATAGAAGCAGCACCGCTAAAATTCATCCACATCGATTTGTTGCCCGAGCTTTGTTTTCCTAACTGTTCAGCTGTTAAGGATTCCTTAAGAACAATAAGTACTAATAAGAACGTCAAAGTAGAGAGGATTCCGGCAATTAAGAAAGGCGTATTTAAGCTGGATTTTGAAAGAATCCCGCCAATTGCCGGACCGAAGATGAAGCCTAACCCGGTCGCTGCTCCTATAATCCCCATTCCTTTTCCACGATCTTCTTCAGTCGTAATATCTGCTACATAGGCCATGGTAGTTGGCATATTGGCTGAGGAAAGGATACCACCAATGATCCGTGCCACAAACATTAACCATAGTGAGTCGGCTATGGCCATGATGAAGAATGATAAAGCCAAACCAAATATACCAATTAACATAACTGGTTTTCTGCCGATTCGATCTGATATCTTTCCCCAAATCGGGGCGAAAATTAACTGCATTAACGAATAAACTGCCATTAGTAAGCCAAGTTGAGTAGGCGTGCCGCCGACCTCTTCTGCTAAAAATGGAAGGACCGGAATGATAATCCCGAAGCCAACCATCACTAAAAACATGACCAGGAATAGAACGGGCAATATTTTTTTATTTTCCATGAGTTTCTCCTCTAAAACCGCTCAAAATGCTTAGATAGTTATGTGTCTATGAAGTATAAAAAAATCTATGTATCAAGCGGTTATATTAATAGTTATATTCTTTTCAACTGTACATAATCAACATTTCTAACGTCAATTGTAAAGCTTTTCATACAAATATAATAGTTTCGCCTACACAAATATTTTTAGTTTTGTTTGACATTTTATCGACACATTATGGTCGTAAGATTTTTTATAGAAAAGCTTTTCTAAGGATTTACCCGGTATAGATTGTCAGAAAGGATGAAAAAGATGAACTTTATAAAAAGGGCTTTTTTAAGTGTAAAAGCCAGAAAAGGGAAGAGCATTTTGCAGTTGGTTATATTTACTGCTATCTGCGTGCTGGTTTTATCAGGTCTTTCAATTCAGACAGCGGCAAATAAATCAGCAGAGCTCGCAAAACAGAGTCTTGGCAGTGAAGTCACACTAAGTGCAGATCGAGAAAAATTAATGGAGCAGCAGCGACAGGAACGTGAAAATCAAGAAAACAGTGAAAATAGAGAACCTGTTAGATTGATGGAAGAGCCTGTCGCGGTTGAGGATGCCAATGAATTACTATCTTTGTCACAGATAAAAGGATATAACTATTATTCTACTACATTTGGAGTGGCTGGAAATTTTGATCCAATAGAAACAGAGTCAACAAGTACAACAAATGAAACGAACAAAAATGGCCAAGGTCCGGGATTTGGAGGAGGCGGCAGTCCAAGTATGGCGGATGCCGATATTAGTCTCCAGGGAGTAGCTTTTACAGATACAACAAGCGAATTTATGGATGGAGATGCCGAAATGGTAGAGGGCACTCATCTATCAGATGACCATTTAAATAAAAATGTAGCCATTATCGAAGAGACACTGGCTGAAGAGAACGAATTGGTAGTTGGGGACCAATTAGAGGTGACCTCTTCAACAGATGAAGATACAACTGTTGAAGTCGAAATAATCGGCATTTACAAAACTTCTTCAATATCTACTGATTCAGGTATGATGAACTTCACTGCCATGAATCCGTATAACAAAGTATATGTACCATACACACTTGTTAATGAATTGAAGGGTGAAGATTACAAGGATACAATCGAAAGCGCAGTCTACTACATGAATGACCCAGCGGATACGGATTCTTTTATTGAGGATGCAGAAGCGACCGGAGCTATTGATACGGACATATTTAAATTGGATGCCAACGATCAGTTGTATCAACAAATGGTTGAACCAATTAACAATGTAGCATCCTTTTCTAAGAACGTTGTCTATCTCGTGACTATTGCAGGTGCGATTATTTTAGGACTGATTGTAATGCTTGGTATACGGGAGCGTAAATATGAAATGGGCATACTGCTGGCCATTGGAGAAAAGAAGAGCAAGTTGATAGGGCAGTTTATTGTAGAAATACTAATCATTGCTGTATTTGCACTTGGTATAGCTTCTGTCACTGGTAATGTAGCAGCTGATAAAATCGGCGATCAATTATTATCCCAACAAGTAGAAACGGATACACAATCCACAATGGATCCATTTGGCGGTAAAGGAATGCAAATGGGAGGCGGCATGGGCCCTGGAATGGGAGGAGGAGGAAACGCTCCTGGTGCACCGAATCAGGCACAGGTGGAAACAGCTCAAGTGGATGATCTAGATGTTAAAGTAACTGCTTCCGATCTTGGTATGTTAACCGGTATTGGGTTACTGATTGCCATCCTGGCTACATTGATCCCATCATTATCCATACTTCGATTGCAGCCAAAAGCAATACTTTCAAGACAGGATTAGGAGGAACCGTAAATGAGCGCATTATTGGAGTTTAAGGATCTAAGTTATTGGTACAGACATAATAATAAACAGCATGATATAGTAAAGAAAATTAATGTTTCTTTTAGTAAAGGATTATTTTATGCAATTGTCGGTCCTTCCGGTTCAGGAAAAACTACGCTTCTCGCCTTGGCGAGTGCGCTGGATGCTCCTAAGGATGGACAGGTATTATACGAAGGAAAAGATATTAGAAAAATTGGATATACCACGTTTCGAAATAAATATGTTTCGATTGTCTTCCAATCCTATAATTTACTGCCCTATATGACTGCGTTACAAAATGTCACTACAGCGATGGAGATTACCGGAAATAAGGTTAAGGACAAAAAACAGTATGCACTCGAGATGCTTAGAAAAGTGGGCATCGATGAAAAGCAGGCTGGACAAAAGGTGCTCACACTGAGTGGCGGTCAGCAGCAACGTGTCTCCATTGCACGAGCCCTTTGCTGTAAATCAGATTTAATTGTAGCAGATGAACCGACTGGAAACCTCGATGAGGATACCGCTCAAGACATCATTAAGTTATTTATGCAGCTGGCACATGAGGAAAATAAATGTGTCATCATCGTTACGCATGATCAGCATATTGCTGACATTGCAGATCAAACGATTCGCCTTTCTAAAGGCCAAATAACGATTGTTAATAATATAAGCGAACATTCGCACCAATAAGTGAATTTTGTTTAATGAAAATCTCCGAGTTATCGGGGATTTTTGTCCTATCTTTTAATCCTCGAGGAGTGAGTACGAAAGATGCAAAAAATCATGATTGTAGAAGATGAAAAAGCCATCAGCCAGGTTTTAAAGGCTTACTTGAAGAAAGTAAACTACGAAGTTGAACAAGTATTTACAGGTGGTGAAGCCATTGCTAAATTTGAGGAGTTTCAACCGAATCTTGTTTTGCTCGATGTTATGCTTCCAGGTATGAGTGGATGGGATATATTAAAAGAAATTCGTACGAAAAGCGCATGCCCTGTTATTATGCTCACAGCACTTGGTGATATTAATTACAAGCTCACAGGCTTAAATGATGGAGCTGACGACTATATCACTAAACCCTTCATTGGAGATGAAGTGGTTGCCCGTGTCCAGGCAGTATTGAGAAGATCTGGACAGGTCATTGATGATAAGGAAAAGAAACAGTTTGGCGCGTTGTGCATTAATATGAAAGCTCATAATGTTACATTAAATGGAGTAGAGCTTGACTTAACACCGCGCGATCTCTCACTGCTCATCTTCTTGGCACAAAATCCTAATCAATTATTTACGAGAGATCAATTAATTGATCATGTATGGGGGATGGATTACGACGGCAGTGACCGAGCGGTAGATTTGTCCATCAAAAGGCTGAGAAAGTCTCTGCAAAACTGGCCTGCATCTGAAGGAGAAATTAAAACTCTGCGAGGATTGGGGTATCAATTAAGTGTCTATGAAAAAAAATAATAAACTGCAAATGTATTTTCTGAAGCGCTTGGGTCAAAAAAAGAAAAACCATCCGACTAAACGTGTCAGTTTGTTGAAATACTGGACGACACGATATCTGGTTACCCTGTTTATTGGACTTATTGTCATAGGATTCCTTACAGGAATCATTATCAGGCAATCCACTCTTAATAAGAACCTGGATATTAATAAATATTTGGCTGAGGAAGTAGCAGCGCGAATACTGGATCAAATGGTTGGAACTGATATTCAAACAGAGCAGAATCCAGAGGTTTTTGCCAATCGAAAAAAATTATTAGAGGTCAGCGGCAATCCGTCCATTTATGTGGTGGATGTAAATGGAAAAATAGTAATTGAGAATCGTTCAAGTAATCACCTTAATGTATCTTCATTTTCAACTGCACTGCTTAATAGTAAGGATGAAGTGAAACAATTAAACAATATTGGTGGCAGAGATTATTATTTGGTTAAGCGGCCTATGATTGTGAATGATACGGTGATTAGTTGGATTGTCGTTATGCAATCTGAGGATGAGTTAACTGCAGTAGATCAGGAATACAAATTACTTTTGATTATGATTTTAAGTTTGGCCTTGCTCGGATGGGTTGCGATTTACTTTTTATCCAAAAGACTGGTTAAGCCGATTGAGAATGTAGCTGAAGCAGCTAAGCAGGTTCAAAAAGGAAATTATAATATTGAACTTATTGAAGAGGTAAATGAACAGGAAGTCTATGATTTAGTCCATTCCTTTAAGGAAATGGCTATTAAATTGGAGCAGCTTGAAGCTATGCGAGCTGAATTGCTGGCAGGTGTAACACATGAATTAAAGACGCCTGTAACGTCTATCAGCGGTTTGCTTCAAGCCGTTAATGATGGAGTTGTAACAGGGGAAGAAGCAAAAGAGTTTCTGGCCATATCCTTACAGGAAACGACTCGTATGCAAAAAATGGTGGGAGACTTATTGGAGTTCAACTCCTTTACAGCCAATGCCATCCCTGTTAATAGAGAGTCTGTAAAAATTGGTGAGGTCATTAATGAAATGATTTACCAATGGGATATTGTGCAGGATGATCAACTTGTTAAAGTTACTGTACAGCAGCCAAAAGAAGATATGGTAGTATCGGCGGACCCTCTGCGATTGCAGCAAATTATGATTAATCTCTTGAATAATTCCAAGCATGCTATTCAAGGAGAGGGAAGGATAGAGGTCCGTATTTATAAATATGATGAGGATCATGTCGCAATCGATGTACAGGACAGCGGTTCGGGAATCCCGCTTGCCGAGCAGGATTTAATATTTGAACGTTTTTATCGAGGAGAAGATAAAAAATACAAAATCCGCGGTCTAGGACTAGGACTCCCATTCAGCAGAATGCTCGCCAATGCAATGGATGGAGATTTGGTATTAACGAATAGCAGTGAAGAAGGTACAACCTTTACTATAGTACTGAAGAGCCTTATCTTAAGGAACGAAGACTAAGAACGCCACGTCCTGTGGCAACGTCTTCATGACCTACATCCTGTAGGCCCGTGAGGAGCATAAGACAGAGGCTCGAAGGGGATGTTCTTCCCCGAAGAGGCTATGCTTATGTCCCGAACTCCTAGGCTCTGAAGCCGGATTACCATAGTGCTGAAGAGCCTCGTTTAAGGAACGAAGACTAAAAGCGCCACGTCCTGTGGCAACGTCTTCATGACCTACATCCTGTAGGCCCGCGAGGAGCATAAGACAGAGGCTCGGAAGGATTAAGGGTAAGGGACAAAGACTAAAAACGCCATGTCCTGTGGCAACGTCTTTGTGACCTACATCCTGTAGGCCCCCAGAACATAATGAATATGTTTAAAAGCTGCCAAAGAACAGGCAGCTTTTAAATTTTTTAAGAGGAGAAAAGATTTTGACATTTTGTTGACACATACAGTTAGTAAATTAGATAGTGAGAAGAGCAGAAATGCAATTATTCTACAATTATCGTAATATATTAAATAGACACTTTAATGAGTGAGGAGAGGAATTTGGATGGAAAACAATAACCGTCGTGATTATGATGATTTTGATAGACCAATAGATACTGCTAATCAGGATAATATTCAGATTCCTGCATTACCAGATGAGAAAGATATTGAAACAGAAATTATTTCATATCGTGGATATCATGAACTAAGCTCTGCCAAGGAAGAAGATATGACAGATGAAAATAATGAACAAGTAAATGAATGTTTGGAAGTACAACCGCTTCAAGCATCTGATGATCAAGCAGAGGTTAGATCTACAAGAGAGAAGAAAAAAAGGTCCAGATGGCTGACACCAGTCATTACCGCAATTCTTGGTGGAATGGTGGCACTTGGAGCAGGTTCTTACTTAGGTTTTGTTGATTTATCAGGCGTACTGCCAGGTGATGATGGACCTGTTAAAACAGCCATTGCTACAAATGATAAGGTAAATGATGAGGATGGCCTGAAGATTGTAGACTCTACGAAAACAACCTCTGAACTAATTCAAATGATTGAGGAGGTTTCTCCTGCGGTTGTAGGTATAGTGAATATACAAAACTCATCTAATTACTATGACTACCGCCAACCAACAATCAATGAGGAGTCCAATAACAGCCAGGAGAGCGGGACTGGTTCTGGGGTTATTTTCAAAAAATCGGGAAAAGATGCATTTATTGTGACCAATAATCATGTTATTGAGAATGCAGATACTATTGAGGTGTCCTTGGCAGAAGGTACAAGGATAACGGCTGAACTGGTTGGAACAGATCCATTAACAGACTTGGCGGTATTAAAAATTGATGGAAGCAAAGTGACAAAAGTAGCCGAATTCGGAGACTCTGAAAAGCTAAGTGTTGGTGAACCAGTGTTGGCAATAGGTAACCCTTTGGGTCTTGACTTCTCGGGGTCCGTAACCCAGGGAATTATCAGCGGATTGCAGCGTACAGTAACGGTTGCTACATCTGCTGGTGAATGGGATATGGATGCAATTCAAACGGATGCAGCTATAAACCCTGGGAACAGTGGCGGAGCGCTTGTCAATTCCGACGGACAAGTTATTGGTATCAACAGTATGAAAATATCATCTGAAGAGGTTGAGGGAATAGGGTTTGCTATTCCAAGTAAGGATGTTTCAGATATTGTGAATGACCTTCTTGCCGATGGAAAAGTACAACGTCCATATATTGGTGTAGGCTTGCAATCTATATCCGAAATACCTCAATATGTATTGCAGCAACAATTGAATCTTCCTTCCGAGATAACAAGTGGAGTGTTAGTAACTCAGGTGGAAACCGGTTCTCCCGCTGCTGAAGCAGGTATAGAGGCTAAGGACGTGGTAGTGGCAATCAATGATGCGGAAGTCACTACACTTGGGGAGTTCAGAAAATACTTGTATTCTAATGCTGCAAATGGAGATAAGGTCAAAATCAAGCTTTATCGAAATGGAGTGGAGAAAACCGTATCTGTTACAGTAACGGAGAAATAATAACTGAGAATAACTGTCGACTGCCTTGCCCCCTTGGGTAGAAGACATTATTTAAATAGATGAAGATTTCGCTTTGAAGCCTTATTTTAAGGCTTCTTTTTTTTGCATTTATGAGCAAGTTGGTATTTTCGTGTACATATATATAGAAGAAAAGATATGAGGGAGATCAAAATGGGAGTGTCGTACTGTCCTAAACGGAAAATATTCCATTTGCAAGCTGGTGAAATGAGCTATGTGATAAAAATCTATCATCAAGCATATCTGTCTCATTTATATTGGGGGAAAAGGATCAAGGATGTGAATGAAAGCAATCAATTACAGTTTAAGTACCGATTGTTCTCTCCACAACCAGAAGGGTTTGACAGAACGTTTTCCCTTGATACGTTGCCTCAGGAATATCCAGCAAACAACACTGATTTTCGTACGCCGGCCTATCAAGTTCAATTTTCGGATGGTTCAGCCGTTACTGATTTAAAATATAAACATTTTCACATATATAAGGGGAAACGAAAATTAACCGGATTACCTGCTACGTACATTGAAGAAGAAGAGGAAGCAACCTCTATAGATTTTACCCTTATGGATAATCAAACGGGGCTTCAGGCGATATTGACGTATAGTACATACGAGCAATCCAATGTGATCACTCGGTCAGTCCGGTTTATAAATCATGGAGCTAACTCCGTGAGTATAATTAAAGCCATGAGTGCTTCTGTTGATTTTAGAGAAAGCGAATTTGATTTGCTCACTTTATATGGCGCCCATGCGAATGAATGTAATCTATCGAGAAAACGTTTAACAGCCGGAAGCCATCTCATCGAGAGCAGACGTGGGGCCAGCAGTCATCAGCATAATCCCTTTATGTGCCTGGCAAAGCCAGATACAAATGAAGAGTATGGAGAAGTATATGGGTTCAGTCTGGTTTATAGTGGGAATTTTAGAGCGCAGGCTGAGGTTGATCAGTATGAAACCACGCGCCTTTCCATTGGTATTAATCCCTCTAATTTTAGTTGGCATTTGGG
The DNA here is from genome assembly GCF_058216035.1 of Pradoshia sp. Z4_20. NCBI lineage: Bacteria > Bacillati > Bacillota > Bacilli > Caryophanales > Bacillaceae > Pradoshia > Pradoshia sp. Z4_20. Next base: position 139,149 of record NZ_JBZAJD010000004.1, on the reverse strand, counting down.
GAGAGGAGAAATCTTTCAAACACCGGAAGTCGTTATGGTTTATTCTTATAAGGGTTTCAGTGACATGTCGAGAACTTATCATGAATTATATCGCTTTCGATTGGCGAGAGGGCAGCACAGAGATTGTCTGCGGCCAGTATTGTTAAATAACTGGGAGGCTACGTATTTTAAATTTGACTCTGACAAGCTTTTAAAGCTTGCACGAGAAGGTAAGGAGCTTGGGATTGAATTATTTGTCCTGGATGATGGATGGTTCGGAAAACGTAACAACGCCAAAACTTCTCTTGGAGATTGGTATGTAAATAAGCAAAAATTACCTGGCGGGTTAAAAAAGCTGGCAGAGCAAATTAATCAGCTTGGGATGAAATTTGGGCTTTGGTTTGAACCTGAAATGGTATCTATGGAAAGTGACTTATATCGAAATCATCCCGATTGGTGCATTCAAGTGCCCAATCGCCCGAAATCATTAGGACGTAATCAATTGGTCCTCGATCTAACAAGAGCCGAGGTATGTGAGTACATTATTGAATCGGTTTCAAATGTCTTATTATCTGCTCCTATTAGCTATGTGAAGTGGGATATGAATCGACATATGACGGAAGTGGGGTCACTTGCTTTACCTATAGAACGCCAAAGAGAAACAGGGCATCGCTACATTCTGGGACTCTATTATATATTAGAGGTGTTGACTACCCGCCATCCAACGGTCTTATTTGAGAGTTGTTCGGGGGGAGGGGGAAGATATGATCCAGGGATGCTGTTTTATATGCCTCAAGTATGGACGAGTGACAATACAGATGCTATCTCAAGGTTAAAAATCCAGCACGGAACAAGCCTTGTGTATCCACCGGTGACAATGGGTGCTCATGTGTCAGCAAGCCCAAATCATCAGGTGCATCGTCACACTTCTTTAAACATGCGTGGACATGTTGCTATGTCAGGAAATCTAGGATACGAGCTGGATTTTTCCAAACTGAGTCAATTAGAAAAGAAAATGATTAAAGACCAGATTTCCTTGTATAAGGAAATTCGTTCGATTATACAATTTGGCACGTATTATCGATTACTTAGCCCATTTGCAGGAAATCAGGCAGCTTGGCAATTTGTCAGTCAAGATTTATCTGAAACGGTTGTGATGTATTTCAGAATGATGGCACAGCCTGCAGAACCGTTCCATATTCTGAGGCTCAGGGGGTTAAATCCCGAGAAAGAATACCTCGATAAACATACATCCTTAATATATGGTGGAGATGAATTAATGTATGCAGGACTTTCTATCCCGGAAATGAAGGGGGATTATTGCAGTATGTTTTGGAGGCTCGCCTTTGAAGGTTACGAAAAGATTAATAATATAGAGTTCTAGCTTTTATGAGTTTAGATTAATATACTGAGACTTCTAAAAATAATAATTTACTTTGGATATATTTTCCTCTAAACTTCAAAGTATAGATGTGTTTAGAAGGAGAATCAGATGACAAGTGAATTCATTGCAAATTTATTTATTAATCTATTTATCATTCTGATTATTATTCAATTCATTTACTTTTGGCATGTTAAATATGAGGTACCTGGAGTGATTAGTCCTTTAATCGTTGGAATTGGTCAAGCGATTGCGATTCTTATTAATATTGTATTCTTCACTGCTGAATCACCTCCTGTCTTTCAGATCATGAATTTTAGTTCTATCTCCATTTTTATCGGTATCTTTTATGGTGGGTATGCGGTTGGTATCAGTTTATATATGCTGACGCTTACTACGTCTATCCTTTACACCACTTCATTTGAATGGTTTCACTTCTTTTCAGGTTTTTTTGCCCTTTTCTCTGCAATGGTTATTAGAAAGCAATACGTTAAACTAATGACCAGACAGCGTTTAGTAGCCTCCTTTGTAACGGCGCTTATTTCCTCTTTGGCTATTATGGAGATTTTTACAATTATAATGATTAACGATATTAAAACACTAAATCAAATTTTATATGTTTTCTTGTATATAACTGGAACGGTCTGGCTTGTTTATTCAATAGAAAGGCTAGAGAAAAACAGAAACTTTAAAAGTAAATTGATTGATACGGAAAAGATGCAGTCTGTCAGTCATTTAGCAGCCTCAATTTCACATGAAGTTCGTAATCCATTAACAGCCACGAAAGGATTTTTACAATTATTAAGAAGTGATGAGAATCTTACGAAGGAAAAAAAGGAGCAGTATATTGATATTGCGCTATCCGAATTGGACCGGGCTGATAACATTATTAAAGATTTTCTGGCGTTTGCTAAACCGCATATTAACAGTAAAGAAGATATCAATATTCAAGCAGAGTTGAATAAAGTAGCTGATATTGTTCAGCCGCTGGCTACTATGCGAAATGTACGTATTCAGATTGAAGTAGCTTCCTTTATAGTGAGAGGAGAAAAGCAATTATTTCAGCAATGTTTCGTTAATATCTTAAAAAATGGAATCGAATCAATGGGTCATGGGGGTTCTCTTACAATCAACACGGATCATAAGAGAAAAGGTGTAGATATACATATCATCGATACGGGCATTGGTATGACCAATGAACAATTAAAGCGTTTGGGCGAGCCCTATTATTCAACAAAAGGGGTAGAAGGAACAGGTCTTGGAATGATGGCGGTATATCGGATAATTGATTCGATGAAAGGGTCAATCCGTGTAAAAAGCAAGCCTGGTGAAGGGACAGCCTTTACCATCTATTTTCCGGGACAAGAATAAATAACTCCATAAATGGAGAAGACCTGAAGGGTTATAGCCCATTCAGGTCTTTTTATGCCTTTAATCAACATGGTATAAATCAGTCGGTATCCCATCAAGAAATGGACTCATTTCATCACTGCTAACCAGATAGAGTTCGTGCATAGCTCTTGTACAAGCCGTATAGAATAATTTTCTCTCCAATTCGCGGCTATAGGTTTCTTTTGATGCATCAAAAATAATGACAGCATCGAATTCAATTCCTTTTGATAAATAGGAAGGCAGAATTAATATTCCCTTATTATACGAATAGGTGTTTTTTTGCATGAGCTGGACATCGAGGTTTTTTGATAATTCTACGTAGGCATTCCGAGTTTCTTCTTCTGTTTTGCATATAATCGCAATGGTTTGATGACCAGTGTTCTCCAAAGAAGCGATCAGATTCATTATTTCCTGGGTCCGTTCTGAATTGTTATTTACGATTTTTATTGTAGGTTTTGGCCCAGTTCTATTAAATGGCTCAATTTGGACATTGCCCAAAATTTCCTTCGTAAAGTCAACAATTTGACGGGTTGATCGGTAGCTCTTTGTCAGAACCATCTTCTCAAAGCTCTCTGACTCATACAGCTCATTAGACAGAAGGGTTGGCGCATTCATCGAATGAGCATAAATAGCCTGATTAAAGTCGCCTAAAATGGTCATTTTACTATTTGGAAAAAGTTGTTTAAGAACAGCAAATTGAAATGGCGAATAATCCTGTGCCTCATCAATAAATAAGTGCCGGATAATATTATTAGTTTTTCGCCCCTCCAATTGTGCCTTTAAATAAATATAAGCTGTTGCATCTTCATTGGCTAATTGGTTTTGTTTGCATTTGTCTAAGGTGTAATCACAAATCCTTGGCCATGATTCAGGATAATCTGCATCATTGATATATTTATAGCTATTAAGGAAGAAGTTCTTATAGATAGCTTTTACATGGATAAATTTTAGATTTTTAATGGCTTTTTTTATTGGATTAAAATATTTACGAACTAATTTTTTTGCCAATTCATCTTTCTCGTGTTCAAAATCATTAAATGTGTCCTCTGACAAGCGATCTTTTGCCTGAATCTCCAAATAAGTCTCGGTATATTCATCTGTTTCAAGTAACTCTAGTTCATCTTCTACCCATTCTTTTTTATATTCGAGTTTTTCTTTTTGATCCAGCTTTTGTAAAAGCCAATCCTTCACGGTCTGCATACGAAGTTGGATAGGACTCCTGTTATCAAGAGAGTAAAAGTATTCCGCAATTTCACTTGCCGAAATAAGTGTTTCACCGCGGAAAGAAATTGTTTTAAATTTTAAATCCTGTCGACTGAGATGGTGAATATAGGCATCTATCAATTGTTTATACTGCAAATGGGATTTAAAACGAATTCCTTCAAGTCGAGCCTGGTAATATTCATCCTGTTCATTTTTCAATACGTATTCCATTTGCTGAAAAGGATCCTCGATATCAAATTCGTTACCTACATACTTTTCGATATAATCCTGAAAAGTAATTTGTTGCATGTTTTCTTCACCTAAATTAGGCAGAACAGTGGCTATATAGCTGTTGAATAAGGGATTTGGAGAAAATAATAAGATATGATCTGATTTGATCTTCCCAAAATAACGATATAGTAAAAAAGCCACGCGCTGAAGGGCAGCCGAAGTTTTACCGCTTCCGGCCACACCCTGGACGACCAAATACTTACTTTGTACGTTACGAATAATTTTATTTTGCTCTTTTTGAATCGTGGCAACAATATTCTTCATTTGATTATCCGCACGGGTGCCAAGAACTTCTTTTAAGAGTTCATCCCCTATTGTTAAGCCGGTATCAAACATACTTTTAAGCTTTCCATTTTTGATGATATATTGTCTCTTTAGCTCCATCGTGCCCGTGATGGGCCCTTCGAGTGTTTGATATTCAGCGGGTCCGGGTGAGTGGTCATAGTATAGACTCGAGATTGGGGCACGCCAATCATAGATCAGGAAATTTTCATTGTTCTGATCCATTAGAGAAGCAATTCCAATATAGACTTGATCTATTTGTTCTTCACCGTCTTCATGAAAATCAATCCTGCCGAAATATGGGGAGTCTTTAAGTAGGTCCAGTGTTTTTAGTTGCTTCGTAATCTGATATTGGGTTCTTTCTCTTTCTGACAGTAATTCAGATTGCTGTTTTATGCTCGCCAATGTTTCGACTGCATCCTCAATATTGTCCATATTGACGGTGACATCTTCCCAAAAGGTTTTGCGAATATAAATGACTTCATCCTTGAGTCCACCTGATGATTGGTTCAGCTTATTGGCTTTATTCTCAATAATCTTGATAATGGTTGATAGTCGTTGTTCTTCCTGTTGTTTAGCAAAATTTTGTTCGGTCATATCCTGTCCTCCTAGTGATTCGGATATTGATACACAGTCATACTTTCTATAATGGTTGATTTTGGTGAATATAATGAAAGACGGATCAAATTATTCTTTTCCAAACTATAAAATATCAATACCCGGTATCGGTGACATTTAAATCCTGTCATCAATACCGGGTATTGGTGGGTTAAATTACAGTTTAGTTGAATGAACTTCTTTCTGTTGATCTGCATCTTTTTCAAAGAACAGGATTAGAGAAGGCAGTAATAGGCCTCTTACAAGGAATGTATCCAATATAATGCCTATTGCTACAATAAAACCAAAAACAAATAAAACGGCTATGGGCTGTGTCATTAATACAGCGAATGTGGCCGCAAGAATGATTCCAGCGGAGGAAATGACACCGCCTGTATTAGCCACCGCGATTTCTACAGCTTTTTTAACAGGGTGCTTTTCACGTTCTTCTTTGTATCTGGATATTAAAATAATATTATAATCGATACCCAGTGCTACAAGGAAAACGAAAGCATACAGCGGTACACGGGTGTTAATAGCATCAATACCAAATAGGATATCTGTTAAAAATGTTCCAAGGCCTAGAGCTGCCAGGAAGGATAGCAAAATCGTTCCCATCATATAGATAGGCATCTTGAATGATCTGGTCAAAACAAATAGTAGAACTAAAATGAGTAATGTTTCTGCAATGACAATCACGATAATATCTCGATCATTAATAGTTCGATCGTCCACTTTGGTAGCAGTTTCTCCAGCGAAGTATAGCTCCCCTTCAATGTCTGCTTCTTTTAAGAGTGTATCTGATTTGTCTCGTATAGACTCTAAAGCATCTAAGGATTCTAATGCATATGGACTTTCTGAAAATGAAAGGCTGTACTGTAGTGCTTTCCCATCTTCAGTAGCACCTGATTGGCGAATACTTGCCACCAGATTTTGTTCTTCAAGTGACTTTGCAAGTTTTTCACTTTGTTCCTTTGAAATAGATTGTTCAGATTTAAGTAAAACAGTTGTTGGTGCCAAGTCACCTTTATCGAACTTTTCTTCCACAATCTCATAGCCTTCGCGAGATTGCATATCCTCTGGGAATCCTTTTACTGTATCAAATTCATATTCTATATTAAATATGTTTAAGGCAGAGATAAGCAGAATAGCAAATACAATTCCTCCAGCCATTAAAGGCTTGGTGGTAACAAAGTTTGCAGTTCTGGACCAGAAAGTAGCTTTTGTTTGATTACTTTCCCCAACCTGAGGGACCTTAGGCCAAAAGGATTTTCGGCCAAATAGGGTAAATAAAGCCGGAACGAGTGTCACTGATGCGATCATGATGATAAACATCGTTGTGGCAAAGGTAGGTGCAAAGCTTTGATAGTCCCCATTTTTAGCCAGGAATAGGACAAGCATGGCAGCCAAAACCGTCCCGCCTGAGAAGAAAACAGGTTCGCCTGTTTCTCGCATCGCCAAACTCATTGCTTCATGCTTGCTGGTATAACGTTTCAGTTCTTCTCGATATCGTGCAAAGACAAATAGAGAATAATCTATTACAGCTGCAAATAAGAGAATGGTCATAATGGATAGAGATTGGGTACTCATTTCCAAACCGGCTTTTCCCATTATACCAAGTACCTGATCAACCACTATATACACAAAACCAGCAGCCAAAAGCGGAATAAGTGCCAATAATGGGGAACGATAAATAACAATTAGCAGGACTAAAATCAATCCAACTGTTGAAAATAATAAGACAAGGTCGGCTTTTGAAAATAAGCCCAATGTATCAGCGGCAATTCCCGCCGGTCCAGTAATCTTGAATGTCATATCAGCAGTGGTATCTTCTACTGCAGCATAGATATCCTCAATACCGGCTTGAATCTCTTTTGACTCAAGTGAGCTTTCAAAATTAAGCGGTACAACAGCTGTTGTTCCATCCTTTGATAAGAATTGTACCTGTGCCTGTGGAGGCAGTGAAGAAAAAGGAACAGCTTCCTTAACTCCTTTTATATCTTCCTTAATGATCACATCCATCGCTTGACTTATTGTCTGCGTGTCTGCTTTTCCTGACTCAGCTGAGAATACTAAAAGGGCTGGGACCCCCTGATCATCTTTAAAATATTTGTTCAGTTCTTCGTTGGCAATAACGGATTTTGCATCATCAGGTAATGTTTGTATACTCGACACATCATAATCTTTGGCACTTGGTGCAAATAAGAATAATCCTAAGGTCACCACTAACCATGCAATTAACGTTATCCACATGCCGCGTTTAGTAGTAACCCTATCTGTTAGTGCGGCTAATAATCTCTTCAATTAAATTCCTCCTTCAGGAAAGGTTATGGGAATTATACGCATACCATAATTTAATTAAATAATTTATACAACAATTTATCAAATTTGATGATTCCTTAAATTGTACTAATATTGTCTGTACACTGAATCGTATTGGTTGAAACATTCCATATAGTAAGATATAAAAAGAATAAATGAGCGTAGAAGGAAAGAAGGTAACAACTTGGAAACAAAGACATGCAGTGAAACAAGAATTGTAAAAACAAACCGTATATTTCCGAGCGATGTAAACGATCATAATACGTTATTTGGCGGAAAGTTAATGAGTGATATTGATATGACAGCTTCACTTTCAGCGACGAGACATAGCCGTAAAACGGTGGTTACGGCTTCAACAGATTCTGTAGATTTTCTAAATCCCATTACAACCCGGGACTCTGTATGTTTGGAGTCATATGTGACCTATACTGGTAAGAGCTCTATGGAGGTATTTGTAAAGGTAATTGCTGAAAATTTAATGAGTGGAGAACGTAAAATTGCAGCCACAGCATTTCTTACTTTTGTTGCACTAGATGAAGGAGGAAGGCCATGTCGTGTTCCAACCATCGTCCCTGAAACTGAGGAAGAGAAGAAACTGAATGAGACAGGGAGCATTCGCGCTGCTAAACGAAAACTTCATCGTATCCAAAGTAAGGAGCTTGCTGAATACATCACAACAAAAAGACCGTGGGAATAACAAGATGTTACTAAAAAGAAATGCAGAAAATGGGACAGCCATAATCTACATTTCTTTTTTTTGATTCCAATCACCAGCTAATGTCTTTTTTTAGCCGATAGGATGTTATAGCCGCGTACTCCCTGACATGTGACTTCAGCCTTGAAATTTTAGGTGTTTTAGCTGGGATTCCAGTTAATTTTAAATCTAGTTTCTCAGCTATTTTGATTGTTCGATAGAGGTGGTAATCATTTGTTACAACGGCACCAGAATTTAGGTGGCTTGGTATAAGTTCTTTAGAAAATGATATGTTTTCTTTCGTGTTTGTCGAAGCATCTTCGAGAATTAATCTGTTGCTTGGTATACCGTATTCCTCTAATCCTCTTTTCATTGCCTCAGCTTCTGAAATATCCTCACCATCTCCCTGGCCACCGGATAGGATTGCCATACATTTAGGATGATTTATTAAAAAGTCAGCCGCAGCATCAATACGGTACTTTAGTGACAGAGATGGTGTTTCACCTTTTACTCTTGCCCCGAGTACAATAATATAATCAATTGTTTTCTCCTGTTCTTGATTTGCGTAGCGATACATATTGAATTGAAGAATGGATATGTAAATAAGTAAGATTATGATAATAGCTGTAAAACTTATCAATAGAATCCTTTTCACCTTTGGCAGCTCCTTTTCAGCATTTCTAAGATAATCATAAAGGAAATATGGAGGGGTGTGTAAAATAAATAGGTAATAATTAACAAAAAGTTCAAAATGTAGGCATTTATTTGAATGGGATATGAGTTATTATTAAGGCAGAAGGATCATATACAAAGTTTTAACCTATAAAGAGGCTCAATCAACGTGTTTGTTTCGTAGAGGTAAGTCACTGGAAAAGGCGAACAAAGTAAAAATATTTATTATATCCTTAAAATTAAATGGAATTGCAGCATAATTCGTGCGAATCATTCTAACCTTACAGATTATGTGAACGAATGTGATAGAGGGTACAGGGATAGAGAAATGAAATATATAGTTGAGTTTCTTGTAATGTTAGAATACGGAACCTGCATAATCAGCTGATTCGTATTTTATAAGTAACCGATGACAAATGTATTTTAAATTTATCAGCTGTTTATGATTGAGTCTCTTTGTATGTTAACTGAAGGATCCTTCGATTACGGAAATAGAGAAATGAAAAAAGAGATTAGAGGTAGAGAAACTATCTAATCTCTTTTTTTATTTTTATAGAAGGTGATTTAACAGGACATTCTCGATTGTCTATAGAGGCATCAAAAAGGGTGTCCATTTGAAAAAAGTGCCTATTCTTCTTCCTTGTAAATACTGTGTTTCGGAATGGCCATCTCATCAAAATTGGATGCTAGGATGTTAAGCTCTTTTTTTAAATATTCCTCAAGGAGAGGAAGACCATGACCTGTTACAGCAAAGTTTGGATTTAGCTGGTTTAATTGTATGACTGAATCTTTTGCGGCTTTCCAGTCTGTTGTGAAATAACGGGGCGGACCGCTGATTTCTTGTTTTTGAGTAAGGACTTTATAAAGGGATTCCTGTTTTACACCAACAAATGCATCTCCGGCAATCAGGAAGCCGTCATCTTCTCGGTATAATGAAATATGTCCAGGTGTATGCCCAGGCGTATGGATCCATCTCCATCCAGGCATTTCAGGAACACTCCCATCAGCAGGAAGAGGTTGCACTTTATTGCCAAGATCAATGCCGTGATTAGGAAAGAAGCGAGCAATATCCGGAACAAGTCCGCCCTCTGCTTTATAGTCAGGTTCAGGATAATTCTTTTGTCCGGTTATATAAGGGATTTCCAGCTCATGTGCATATACGGGCACATCCCACTTATCCAGTAATTCTTCGAGTGCACCAACATGGTCAAAGTGGCCGTGTGTTAAAATAATCGCTTTTGGCATACTGCCTTCACCGAACCGTTTGTTTACTGCATCAATAATTTCGTCATCTGCTTTAGGCATACCGGCATCAATCAGAACAAAATTGTCTTGATTAGGAAGTCCGGCCAGTGTCACATTGACAATTTGCGTATTCAGGACATAAATATCTTCTTTTACCTCAATACCCATTCCGCTTGTAGAGGAAGTTAAAGGAATATATGTATGACGGAATGTTTGTTTAGATTTATGTTCCATAAAAGATCACTCCTTTAGTCAGCTCTTTAGTAGTATGTACCCTTATTACTTTTCTCATTAACACTAATCATGGAAAATAGAAAAAATTAACGATTTTAAGATTCCTTGCAGATGCAAATGTTTGTAGTTCAAATCTATAAAACTGGTACAATTAGAATCCATTAAAAATAGTAAAAAGAAGAACTGTATTGCAGAAAGTGGAATTGATAATGATTTATATGTATAATTATCTTTTTCAGGAATTATATTCTTGATGCCGTGTCAGTTGTGATTTTATCTTGTTCAAGTATAATAAAGAAAATGGCTACTGGCCTAACTAGTAATGAATATGGTGGTTTATCATGTCTAACAATAAAAATTTCACGTCGAGAATAGATTATGGTCTTCTATTTATTGTATTTTTGCTTTTTATAACAAGCTGTATGGCTATATATAGTGCACAAACGACAGGTCAATATGCCGAAAACTTTCTTGTAAAGCAAATTGTCTGGTATATCGTAGGAATCAGCCTTGCATTTGTGATCATGAGATTTGATGCTGACCAAATGAAAAAAATGAGCTGGTATTTATACTTCTTTGGCTTATTTCTATTGATGACCATTATAATTGCACCAACAAGTATTGCTCCAGTTGTCAATGGAGCAAAGAGCTGGTTTAGATTTCCTGGTATTGGTTCAATTCAGCCATCGGAATTTATGAAGGTATTTCTAATTTTGGCGTTGGCGGCTCTTATCCAAAATCATCATTTGAAGCATCGGATTAAAACACTTCAAACGGACTTCATCCTTTTATGTAAAATCGTACTTACTACAGCTATTCCGATTTTGCTTGTCATGAAACAGCCCGATTTGGGTACTTCTCTTGTCATGATTGCGATTATGGTTGGGATGATTTTTGTATCGGGTATCACTTGGAAATTGCTTTTACCGATATTTGGCGGTGGCACACTGTTAGTTGGAGTTATTTTTTACCTCGTTGTATGGCATCCAAATATTATGGAGAAATATTTCCATGTTAAACAGTATCAATTTGGGCGTATATATGCATGGCTTGATCCGTATAACTATACTTCCTCAGAAGGATACCAGTTAATTAAATCACTATTAGCGATTGGATCCGGCACCACATCCGGTAAGGGATTTGGAAATAGGGAAGTTTACTTGCCAGAAGGTCACACAGATTTCATATTTGCTGTCATTGGAGAAGAATACGGATTCCTTGGTTCAAGTATTGTCATCAGCTTATTCTTCTTATTGATCTATAACATGACAAAAATTGGACTTGAAACTAAAAATGATTTTAATACCTATATATGTGTTGGTGTAATCTGTATGCTGACTTTCCATGTGTTTGAAAATATTGGGATGACGATCGGCTTGCTGCCGATTACCGGTATTCCTTTACCATTTTTAAGCTATGGGGGAAGTTCATTGCTCGGCAATATGATGGCGCTCGGATTAATATTCAGCATAAGATACCATCATAAGAAATACATGTTTTCTACATCTTCATAAGGAAATTAACATTGAATACCTCTTGCTGATCTTAAATCGGCAGGGGGTATTTTTTGTTTAATAACAATCTAATATGGCTCAAAATAGATGTTTTTTATGAATGATAAATTACTATTTTATATTTAGTTTAAGAATATGTTACATGGCAGTTATTGTTATTTTTTATTTTATAATAAAGAGATAGTCATATAAAACCACATAAGTGCGAACTATATAAATAATATGTAAAGAAAAGGTGAATGAATGAGACAAAAGTCATATGGAAAATTACCGGGTTTATTTATAGGATATTATCCGGTATTTCTCACTCTGTTTCTCTTGTTATTAGGCTTGAATTTTATAGTAATCCTATTTGATTATGAACATTTGGAATTTGGAACAATCCTCCTCTCTGGTTTATTGATTTTTGTTATTAGTCTTCAATCCTATTACATATCCAGACAGCCAATAAACGTGGGTGATATGGAGAGGGGACAATCTATTAATTCGATTTTATATGGAATCATTATCAGTGATTCCCAAGGGAAAATTATTGATATAAATCGAGTTGGGAGTGAGATCCTTGGAATAGCAGCTGAAAGTGCTTCTTCTGTATCATTGATTGATGGCCTATGGGGACTCGTAGACAGAAATGGAAATCTAATGCATAAAAATGATATCCCAATATCGGTTTCATTAAATACGTGTAAACCGGTTGAAAAAGAAGTTATAGGCATAAAAAATTTCAAATTTCAACAGCCTATTTGGCTCGAAGTTAGTGCCAATCCTGTTTTAAATGCAGATAAACATATAGAAGCAGTTGTACTCGTATTCAGTGAGATAACTGACCAATTTAATTCAATAAAACTATTAAATGAAAAAAATGAACAATTACGGCAAATGTCATTCACAGATTATATTTTAAATATCCCAAATCGACGTTATTTTAATTCTTATTTAACTGAGGTTTGGCTTGAATCTAAAAAGTCTGGAACACCTGTTACATTATATTTAATCGAAATTGATTATACGAAGGAGTATAGGAGGGATCAGGAATTTACCTATAGTGACCATGTATTAATGGAAGTATCTAAAAAATTATGCGAGGCAGTGAACGGAGAGGGAGTTGTAGCTCATATAGAGGGAAGCAGATTTGCTGTCATCTTTTCAGGACTATTTGGTAAACAAATAAGAGAGAGGCAAGCTGAATTAAGAAATGGGCTTATTCAGCTGACAGATGAAAATAAATCAGCATCCAATATAAATGATTTTACTGTATTTATAGGAGCGTCTACACGGGTAGCGACAGACAATTTAGATTACTCTATTCTTATAGAAGAAGCAAATGTTGAATTGAATCAGGCAAAAATAAGTAGTGCTGCGCGAGTGTAAATGACGTTCCAATTAAATAAATATGGATAGAGTGATAAAAAAGTATGTATTTTAATAATGAATTTATTAAAAATACATACTTTTTTGTTTTTTTATCTACTTTTAATTATTTTAATATAATTTTTTGATAATATTAAAGAAGAGATATTATACATTTTGATAGTAATAGAATAGAAACTATATTCAAATCATACGTATGGTTACTCGCTCCCATACTATATTACTGCAAGGATAAGGTCCAATCGATCAGCATCAGATATGTTTGTATGTCAATGGAGTGAAATAAGGTTAAGTAGAATCTTGCCTTAAAGGGATTTTTATATTGTTATCAGCTCTAAACATATTTTGTTTGCAAGCTGAATTTAATAGAAGAATTGATAGTAAACTGAACAATACATATAAGTGGGTGTTCGAATGAAAGCAAAAGCAATTCAATTATTAAGACAAGTTGACCTATTTTCGTGCTTATCAGAAAAAGAGATAAAAGAACTGGAGCCTTTTATATATGAAAGAACATATAAGAAGGGTCAATATCTATTTTTTGAAGGAGATCCGAGACTCAGGATATATATATTGCTTGAAGGCTTTGTTATGCTTGAAAAATCGAATCAACAGGGTAGCTTATTATATACAAGTTACGTCAAAAAGAACACGGTCTTTCCTTATATGGGCTTATTTAAAAATGAGGACTACAATCACAGTGCCGTTGCAGAAACAGATATTCGGGTCTTCTATATGGTAGCGGATGCATTCGAAAGTATTGTGGCAAAAAACTCTGCACTTCTTAAAAAAGTAATCCTACAAGTCAATGAGTTGCTTGCGGTACAAGAAAATCGAGTTAAAAACGTTATGACCCCTAGTGCACATGTAAGAGTGTTGAATACGATTGATTATTTAATGAATGATTTGGGTGAAGAAGAATCAGGGGTCATTCGTATTAACTGTCCGATTACAACAACCAAAATTTCTGTTATGTCCGGAACCTCCAGAGAAACCGTAAGTATGGTCGTAAATAAATTAAAGAAGGATCAGATTCTATCCATAAAAGATCGAATGCTTCATATTCATAAACCTGAATATTTTGAAGAAGAAGTTATATGAGGAAAATTTATGAACTGATTAATTGAAAATCTCTCCATCTCCCTACTATAATAGGAATATTATACTAAAGGGATGGAGGGGTAATGTGATCAAAACTTCCTATCATACACTGGGAGCAGTTATATTTATTTGGGGGTTAGTATTACAACTGAAATGGCCCGGTCAGGATGAAACTATAGGCCATCAACTGTTTCAAGCGTACTCTATTCCTGTTACAGCCGAGATTGGGGTCTCTTATGTTTGGATTGTATCCATTATCATTCAGGTCAGCGGAATCTTGTTATTTTTGAAATGGCTATTTATGGAGCATCCTCAGATTTTAAAGAAATATATGAAATTTGAACCGGTATTCTTGGTTGTCTTATTGTTTGCTATTCCTTTTGTAATTAACAGTCTATTAAGTACTTCTGCCAAAACGTATATTTATGCTGCTGAGAATGGAGCTAATGCTATAGAATATTTGGAAAGCGAATGTACAATAGAAGAGCAGGATGAAGGTAATCTGTATGAATGCAAAATTATACTGCAAAATTATGAGCATCAATCACAGCAGGTAACGTTGCATTTTCCTGTTTCCGATTCGGTAAAGAAAGAAAAACAAGTAACAGCTTATTTACAGGTTCATGAAAAAAAAGAGATTAGAGTGCAATTTACAGCTGATGAATTAGCCGCTTTCGAAGGGGTACCTGAATTTACAATTCAATCATAATGGTCTTAATAGAAAATATCGGAGAACCGTGTATCATAGAAGCGGTTCTCCGATATTTTTTATTGAAGGTTAGCTGGGATTACATTTCCTGCGGTGCTTCCATTCCTAATAAATGCATGCCTTCTTCAAGAACGATGGTAATTGATTTTATTAAAGCCAAGCGATTTTGCAATTCACTGTCATTCTCTAATATGCGTATATGTCCATAATAGCGATTAAATGATTGAGCCAAGTCAATCAAGTATTTAGCAATAACGGATGGCTCCATTTTTTTGAAAGACCGCTCAATCACGGATGGAAATGCCAGCAAATGCTTTACAATATCAAAGCTATATTCATCACTCAAGCCTGCTGATGCACTAGCAGGAGTGAAGGCCTTTCTAAGAATAGAATGGGCACGAGCATTTGTATATTGTAAATAGGGACCGGTTTCACCTTCGAATTTTAGGATGTCTTCGAGCGAGAATTCAATATTATTCATACGGTCATTTTTCAAATCGTTGAATATAACAGCTCCTACGCCTACTTGTTTTGCAACCTCATCTTTGTTATTTAAATCAGGATTTTTATTCTCAATATTCTTACGAGCAAGCTCGATTGATTCGGCCAGCACTTCCTCGAGGAGGACCACTCTTCCTTTACGAGTTGACATTTTTTTGCCGTCTTTCATAATCATTCCGAATGGTACATGTGAAATATCGTCAGCCCAGTCAAATCCAAGTTTCTTTAAAACAGCTTTAAGCTGTTTAAAATGTAAGGATTGTTCATTTCCGACTACATATACAGCCTTGGCAAAGTCGTAGGTACGGTAACGGTATAAAGCAGCTGATAAATCCCGTGTTACATAAAGAGTCGCACCATCGGATTTTTTGATTAAACAAGGTGTTAATCCCTCTTCCTCTAATTTGACTACCATGGCACCCTGATCTTCTACAAGCAGGCCGCTATTCTCAATTATTTCTATAACCTCTGCCATCTTATCATTATAAAAAGCTTCCCCATTAAAAGAGTCGAATTGAATGCCAAGCAGCTCATATATTTTCTCGAATTCTTTCAGGGATTCTTCTTTGAACCATTTCCATAATTTCGTGGCTTCTTCGTCCCCATCTTCCAGTTTTTTGAACCAGTCACGTCCCTGTTGCTCTAGCTCAGGTTCTGTTTCAGCTTTTTCATGAAAGATAATATATAACTTTAAAAGTTCGCTGATGGGACTCTTTTTAACTTTTTCTTCATTTCCCCAAGCTTTATAGGCTACAATTAATTTTCCGAATTGAGTGCCCCAATCACCAATGTGATTAATTTTAACAGGGGTATAACCGCATTTTTTAATAATATTGGCTATAGAGGCTCCGATTACTGTGGAGCGAAGGTGCCCCATCGAAAAGGGCTTGGCGATATTGGGTGAAGACATATCAATTGCGATATTTTCACCATGTCCAAGAGAAAGTGTGCCGTACTGATGTTGATCAGTTAATATCGTATTCATTACTCTTTCACTGATAGACTTTTTATCGAGGAAAAAGTTAACATACGGTCCAATAGCTTTTACATCCTCATAACGTTCATCCTTTAGTTGGTCAGCTAATGTTACTGCAATTTTCTGCGGAGATTGCTTCCACAGTTTTGCGAGAGTGAAACAGGGAAATGCCAAATCTCCATGCTCTTTGTTCTTTGGGGTTTCGACCAAAGACAAGCATGTTTCAAGATTTAAGTCACCTTTTAGTACTTCATTCATATGAGAAGCTACATCTAGTTTTATATCCATATCCTCAGCCTCCAGTAAAATATAATAAAAAAAGCCCGCCTCTTAAAAATCTTTAAGAGACGGGCTGTAAACCCGCGGTACCACTCTGCTTGTTCTAATGAACCACCTTAACTTTATAACGGAAAAGTCCGGCCCAAACTACTAAAGTTGTTCGAATGAGCATTTCAGAAGGGCGTTCCTTAAAACCATTAATACCAGGCTCTCACCATTCCCGGCTCGCTATAATTTGTATTTTAAGTACTATTCTTCATCATAAATATTATCTTTATTATTTTATATACAAATAGTATAGAAATTCCGAATAGAAAGTCAATACAAAATATTCTTTTGTATGAATATATTGCTCATCTATGCACAAATGAGTATAAATAGAATTATAGAACTTAGTAAAAGGAGTATTTTATTATGAATAAGGAAAAAAGACTCGCTATTATTAAGCAGGTAATTCAGAATAATGAAATTAAAACTCAGGAACAGCTGGTCGAAGAATTATCTAAGCAAGGGTTGCATATTACACAAGCCACCATTTCTCGAGATATCCGGGAATTAAGCCTGGTAAAATATCCATCTAAGACCGGAGGGACGAAGTATGGATTTATCGGAGATCATAAGTACAATGACACAATGAAACTACGTAAAAAAATGCAAGACGCATTATTAAATATTGAAAGAATAGAATATTTTATTATCCTAAAAGTATTACCTGGCCATGCCCACTCATTTGGGGCAATTTTAGATGAACTTGAGTGGGAAGAGAAGGCGGCAACTATATGTGGGAATGATACCTGTATGATTATTTGCCGTACAATCCATCAAGCAGAGGCCCTGGAAGAAAGGTTAAGAACAGTTGCAAATTTATAAGAAATATTTTTTTATATTTCAAGTATGATATGCAAAAAAATATACATAGTTATGCGAAATAATAGGAAATTAAAAATAATTAATTGAATATTCATACATAAACTTTTCTATTTAAAGAGATTTATGTGAGGATTTACACATTTTTTGTGTGTAAAAAATCACAAATCTCTTTTTTTCGTTCCTTTACACTAAAAATGTAAGAAAAATAAGGTGTGCAGGAGGAAAGGCAATATGACAAATCCAATTCATGTTACTTCTGAAATCGGCACTTTAAAAACTGTAATGTTAAAGCGTCCCGGAAAAGAAGTAGAAAATCTTACTCCGGAATATCTGGAGAGACTATTGTTTGATGATATTCCTTATTTGCCGATTATTCAGGAAGAGCACGATTATTTTGCTAATACACTAAGAGATCAAGGAATAGAAGTTTTATACCTTGAGAAGCTTGCTGCAGAATCTCTTACAAATCCTGAAGTGAAAGAGGAATTTGTTAGCCGCATGCTTGAAGAAAGCAATGCAAAGGTACAGGGTACATTTGAAAATCTTAAAGAGTATTTATTATCATTTTCAAATGAAGACATGGTTGACAAAATTATGTCCGGTATCCGCAAAAATGAACTGGAGATCAGCAAAAAAACACATTTGTATGAATTGATGGAAGACCATTATCCATTCTATACAGATCCAATGCCAAACCTGTATTTTACGCGGGACCCGGCAGCAGCTATCGGAAACGGTTTAACAATTAATAACATGCGCGAACCTGCAAGACGCAGAGAGTCCATGTTCATGGAATATATTATCAAGCATCATCCACGTTTTGCTGGTAAAGATGTTCCTGTATGGCTTGACCGTACTTATCATAACCCAATTGAGGGGGGAGATGAACTGGTATTAAGCCCAGAAGTAGTCGCAATCGGTGTTTCAGCAAGAACATCTGCTAAAGCAATCGAAAAATTCGCGCTTAGCATCTTGAATAAACAAAATCAATTCAAGAAAGTAATAGCTATTGAAATACCTAGCTGCCGTGCATTCATGCACCTGGATACTGTATTTACAATGGTAGACTACAATAAATTTACAATGCATCCGATGATTCAGGGACCTGGCGGTAAAATGAATATTTACATCCTTGAAAAAGGCGCTGATGAATTTAATGTAAATATCACACACCGTACTGACATTAAAGAGACTTTAAAAGAAGTGCTTAACTTGCCTGAACTTGAAATCATCCTTTGTGGTGACGGAGATGAAATCGCAGCTCCACGTGAACAGTGGAATGATGGTTCCAATACACTGGCGATTGCACCTGGTGTAGTTGTTACATATGACCGTAACTATATCTCAAACGAGTGCTTACGCAAACATGGTGTAAAAGTTATTGAAATCAAAAGCTCTGAATTGTCTCGTGGCCGTGGGGGCCCACGCTGCATGAGCATGCCTCTAGTACGTGAAGACATTTAATAAAAGATTTAGTTGATTAAAAGGTTATCGTTGGAGGGAGTATATAAAATGATTAAAACAAGACCAGACCTTAAAGGTAGAAGTTTCTTGGCTGAGAAAGATTTCACTGAAGAAGAATTCTTACACATGATTGATTTTGCTGCTGAGTTAAAGGAAAAGAAAAAACAAGGCATTCCTCACCGTTATATGGAAGGTAAAAATATTGCCTTATTATTTGAAAAACCATCAACTCGTACACGTTGTGCTTTTACGGTAGCTTGTACTGATTTAGGCGCTCATCCTGAGTATCTTGGAAAAGATGATATCCAACTTGGAAAAAAAGAATCTATTGAAGATACTGCTAAAGTTTTAGGCCGTATGTTTGATGGTATCGAATTCCGTGGCTTTGAACATGCAAAAGTGGAATCTTTGGCTGAGCACTCCGGAGTTCCTGTATGGAATGGTCTTACAGATTTATGGCATCCAACTCAAACTTTAGCGGACTTCTTAACAGTGAAAGAAAATGTAGGCCACTTAAAAGGCGTTAAATTCGTATACGTTGGGGATGGCCGTAACAACGTAGCAAACAGCTTACTTGTCGGCGGTGCAAAAGTTGGTATGGATGTACGTATCTGTTCACCGGAATCTTTATTCCCAGAAGCATCTATTGTTGAACTTGCTAAGGAATTAGCAAAAGAGTCCCAAGGCCGTGTAACAATCACATCTAATGTTGAAGAGGCAGTATCCGGCGCTGATGTTATCTACACAGATGTTTGGGTATCAATGGGAGAAGAAGACAAGTTCGCAGAACGTATCGCTTTATTAGCTCCATATCAAGTGAATATGGATATGATCAAAATGACTGGAAATGACAACGTGATCTTCTTACACTGCTTACCGGCATTCCATGACTTAGAAACTTCTTATGGTCGTGCGATTCATGAAGA
This sequence comes from Pradoshia sp. Z4_20, assembly GCF_058216035.1. Taxonomy (NCBI): domain Bacteria; kingdom Bacillati; phylum Bacillota; class Bacilli; order Caryophanales; family Bacillaceae; genus Pradoshia; species Pradoshia sp. Z4_20. Next base: position 119,146 of record NZ_JBZAJD010000004.1, on the reverse strand, counting down.
GCACGGATTAGCTGAAATGGAAGTTACAGATGAAGTCTTCCGCAGCAAGCATTCCAAAGTATTTGATCAAGCTGAAAACAGAATGCATACAATCAAATCTGTAATGGCATTGACATTAGGAAATATTGAATAAGTAGATGAGCAGGGAATTGGTTCTACACAATTCCCTGCTACCATTATCAAATTAACGAGGTGAAGAAAAAATGGCAGAAGATAAAAAGATTGGCTTATTTGCCTTAATTGCCATTGTTATAGGTTCTATGATTGGAGGAGGAGCATTTAACCTTGCTTCAGATATGGCTGGTGCAGCTTCTCCCGGTGCAATTATTTTAGGATGGACAATTACTGGTATAGGGATGGTCGCGCTAGCGTTATCTTTCCAAAACTTGAATGATAAAAGACCGGATCTTGATGGTGGAGTTTACAGCTATGCTTCAGCTGGATTTGGTAAATTTATGGGATTCAACAGTGCTTGGGGTTACTGGCTGTCTGCATGGTTAGGTAACGTAGCATACGCTACACTTTTGTTCTCTTCCATTGGTTACTTTATCCCTATGTTTGAAGGTGGACAAAACATAGCTGCAATCATTGGTGCCAGCGTATTGCTATGGGCTGTGCATGCTTTAGTTTTACGAGGAGTTCACTCAGCAACACTTGTAAATACAATAACAACAATTGCAAAATTAGTTCCTATTTTCCTATTTATCATTATTGGTATTTTTGCTTTTAATGCGGATATTTTCTTAGACGACTTCTGGGGAACTGGTGCTGGCTTCAAATTTAGTGATGTTATGTCCCAAACAAAGAGCACTATGCTTGTAACACTTTGGGTGTTCATTGGGGTTGAAGGAGCGGTTGTTTTATCCAGCCGTGCGAAAGACAAAAAGGATGTTGGTAAAGCGACTGTCATTGGTTTGATTAGTACGTTAATCATTTACGTATTAATTAATATTATGTCTATCGGTGCAATGAATCGTGCAGAAGTAGCCGGTTTGGCTAATCCGTCTATGGCATATGTGTTTGAAGAAATGGTAGGTCCATGGGGAGCAACATTCATCAATCTTGGATTAATAGTCTCTGTCCTAGGTGCTTGGTTGGGCTGGACATTGCTGGCATCCGAGATTCCTTACTTAGCAGGTAAGGATAAATTATTCCCTAAATGGTTTGCAAAAGTTAATAAAAATGGGGCTCCGTCTAATTCTTTATGGATTACAAATGGTCTGATTCAAGTGTTCCTATTGACATTCCTTGTATCTGAGCAAGCTTATAACTTTGCATTTTCATTGGCATCTTCAGCTATTTTAATTCCGTATGCATTTACAGCATTCTATCAATTGAAATATTCCTTACAAGATACTGCCGCAGATCGCGTGAAAAACATTATTGTTGGTATTGTGGCAAGTGTATATGGTGTTTGGATGGTTTATGCAGCCGGTATTGGATACTTACTATTAACTATGCTTTTATATGCACCAGGTATCCTGATTTACAGAGCTGTACAGAAAGAAGCGAATATTAAACAAGTATTTACGAAAACAGAATTGGCTATTGCAGCAGCGTTTGTTGTATTTGCCGGTATGGCGATTGTTGGATTGATCAATGGAACTATTTCCATTTAATGAGTTCTAAATACAGACTGATTTTTGGAGGTATTGAATCAACTATGGAAAGAAAAAAAGTAGTGATAGCTTTAGGCGGTAATGCCATTCAATCCGGAGATGCCAGTGCAAAGGCTCAACAGCTGGCACTAGAAAAGACAGCTGAACAGCTTGCAACGCTTGTTGAAAATGGAATGGATATTATCATTTCGCATGGTAATGGTCCACAAGTAGGAAATATCCTTCTTCAGCAAAAAGCGGCTGATTCAGAGAAAAATCCAGCAATGCCACTTGATACTTGCGGAGCGATGTCACAAGGTATGATTGGATACTGGTTGGAAAATGCCATGGACAAAGCCCTAAGCAAAAGAGGAATTCATAAAGATGTAGTGGGCATTGTAACAAGGGTCGTAGTTGATGAAAACGATGGCGCCTTCAAGAATCCTACAAAACCGATTGGTCCTTTTTATACAGAAGAGGAAGCGATGAAATTGATCCAGGAGACTGGTGCTTCCTTTAAGGAAGATGCAGGCAGAGGTTGGAGAAGAGTCGTTCCTTCACCGAAACCGGTCAGCATCCTGGAGCATAAGAGCATTAATAGTCTTGTGGAAAGTGGAAAAATTGTTATTTCTACAGGAGGCGGCGGTATCCCAGTTATGCAATCTGACGACGAGTTGATTGGTGTTGAGGCAGTAATCGACAAGGATTTTGCTTCTGAGAAGTTAGCAGAATTAGTGGATGCAGACTCATTAATTATTTTGACTGCTGTAGACAATATCTACATAAACTACAATCAGCCTAATCAGCAAAAACTGGAATCTATTTCAACCAATGAAATAAAGGCATTGGCTGAAGAAGGTCACTTTGCACCGGGCAGTATGCTTCCTAAAGTAGAAGCTGCTATTCAATTTGCAGAATCAAGACCTGGCCGTACTACTATTATTACATCTCTCGAAAAAGCATTAGATGCATTGAAAGGAAATGCGGGAACGATTATATCTATGCAGGAAGAGACAGTAATGGCATAATGATGAAACACATACCCCAAATCATTAGATTTGGGGTATTTTATGTGCGTTTAATAGGAGCGAAAAAGTACGCCTTGTACATAGTATAAAACAGGTGCAGACTATTTTTTAAACTGGTTATTTTGGCTGTTTACCTTATTATAATGTTTTTCATGGTGCGGACCAGCATTGCCTTTTACACTTGCCGCACTGACTCCTTCTTTGCTTGGATTCTTTTTAAGCTTCGCCATTAAATTCACCTCCAGTAGTAGTTTGACCAAATAAAAACTTTCTAACAAATTACCATTTTTATGGCTTTTTTAATTGCGGAATTTTCGAAAATCTTTTATAGTTAAAGATGTAGGATTTTTATTCCATATTTTTTTGTCATAAAAATGAATGAGTATTCATTCAAATTAAAGGGGGATTAATGTTGAACCTTAAAATTAAAAAAGTAGCTGTACTTGGATCAGGTGTCATGGGTTCAGGGATTGCAGCACATTTAGCCAACATTGGAATTCCGGTTAAGCTATTGGATATTGTTCCAAGAGAACTTACCGCGGATGAGGAAAAAAAGGGGCTAACTCTTGAAGACAAGCAAGTCCGTAATCGATTGGCTCAAATGTCCATTCAAAAACTACTTAAACAAAAACCTGCACCGTTAACCTCCAAGAAAAATTTATCTTTAATTGAGCCAGGAAACTTTGAAGACGACTTGTCAAAAATTAATGATTGCGACTGGATTATTGAGGTCGTTGTTGAAAGACTTGATATTAAACAAAGTGTGTTTTCACAAATTGACGAATATAGAAAGCCGGGCAGTATTATTAGTTCAAATACATCCGGAATTTCCATTGAGGCAATGGCGGAAGGGCGTTCAGAAGATTTCCGCAAACATTTCCTTGGCACTCATTTCTTTAATCCACCTAGATATTTAAAGCTTTTGGAAATTATCCCGACAGAAGCAACATCGCCTGAAATAGTTAAAGCGATGAAACAATTTGGAGAAGATGTTTTAGGAAAAGGGGTTGTAATTGCTAAAGATACCCCGAATTTTATCGGTAATCGCATTGGGACTTACGGTTTATTGGTAACTGTTCGTGAAATGATGGAGCGCGGCTACAGTGTCGGGGAAGTAGATTCTGTAACTGGTCCTTTAATTGGCCGTCCAAAGAGTGCAACGTTCCGTACGCTGGATGTAGTGGGTCTAGATACATTCGCCCATGTAGCTAAAAATGTCTATGACAATGTAGATAATGAAGAAGAAAAATCCATATTTGAAGTACCTGAATTTATGAAAAAAATGCTTGATAACGGCTGGTTGGGAAGTAAGTCAGGGCAGGGATTCTTCCTGAAAAAAGGTAAAGAAATACTGGAGCTCGACCCGTCTACTCTGGAATATGTAGAGCGTAAAAAGCTAAAAGCACCTTCGCTTGATATGGCAAAGCAGGAGAAAGGCGCCGCAAGTAAATTGAAAGCGCTTATTTATGCGAAAGATCGAGTCGGTGAATTGCTATGGAATGTTATCAGTCCTACCTTACTCTATTCAGCAGAACTACTTGGCGATATTGCAGATGATATTGTCGCAATCGACCAGGCGATGAAATGGGGATTTGGCTGGCAGCTTGGACCATTTGAAACCTGGGATGCAATTGGCTTAGAGAAATCCGTTGCCAGGATGCAGGAGGAAGGACGCAATATTCCTGAATGGATCACACAAATGATTGAAAACGGTAACACAACCTTCTATAAAGAAGGGGATAACGGAACCCTTTATTATGCAAATGGTGAATATCAAGAGGTTGAAGTAAACGAAAAAATCATAAATCTGAAGTTGATTAAGAAACAAAAAGGGGTCATTAAGAAAAATAGCGGTGCGAGCCTGATTGATATTGGTGATGGTGTGGCTTTGCTAGAATTCCATTCTCCGAATAATGCGATTGGCTTTGATATTATTCAAATGATCAATTATGCAATTGAAGAAGTGGATAAAAACTACAAAGGATTAGTTATCGGAAACCAGGGCAAAAACTTCTGCGTTGGAGCCAACCTGGCCATGATTTTAATGGAAGTACAGGACGACAATATATTTGATGTAGAAATGATTACACGTCAATTCCAGCAAGCAATGATGAATATTAAATACAGCAATAAACCGGTTGTCGCTGCGCCATTTAATATGACGCTTGGCGGAGGAGCTGAAATTTGCTTGCCAGCCGCAAAAATCCAGGCATCATCTGAGTCATATATAGGATTGGTTGAGACGGGTGTCGGTTTGTTGCCTGGCGGAGGCGGAAATAAAGAGCTGTATATTAAACATCTGGATAGCTTACCGAATGGTATTGATTTCGATATTACTAAAGTTGCTATTAAAGTGTTTGAAACGATTGCTACTGCCCAAGTATCTACTTCCGCTGATGAAGCAAGAGAGAATAACTTCCTGAATAGTAACGATGGAATCAGCTTTAATCCGGATCATCAGTTATACGATGCGAAACAGGCTGTTATTGCTTTACATGATACTGGTTATAAGCCACCGGTGCGCAAAAAAATTCCGGTATCAGGAGAACCTGGTTATGCGGCTCTGTTACTAGGAGCGCAATCCATGCTGTATTCAGGCTATATTTCAGAGCATGATTTGAAGATTGCCCAAAAAATTGCCTATGTTTTAGCTGGCGGTAAAGTGCCTTATGGAACAGAAGTAGATGAACAGTATTTACTTGATTTAGAAAGAGAAGCATTTATCAGCCTTGTCCAAGAAGGAAAAACACAGCAGCGCATGCAACATATGCTTGTTAAAGGAAAACCATTACGCAATTAATAGATCCGTATTTTGAGTGATTAAGAGGAGGATTGGCATGAGAGAAGCAGTGATTGTAGCCGGAGCCAGAACCCCGGTAGGCAGAGCCAAAAAAGGAACTCTTGCAAATGTTCGACCAGATGATTTAGGTGCATTAGTAGTAAAGGAAACGCTAAAACGAGCAGAAAATTACGATGGACCAATTGATGATATGATCTTTGGATGCGCTATGCCTGAAGCAGAGCAAGGGCTCAATGTGACTCGTAATATCGGTGCCTTGGCAGGTTTACCATACAATGTACCCGCTATAACGATCAATCGTTACTGTTCATCAGGACTGCAATCCATTGCTTATGGAGCAGAGCGAATTATGCTCGGACATTCTGAAACGGTCATTTCCGGTGGGGTTGAATCGATGAGTATGGTTCCGATGATGGGACATGTAGTTCGTCCCAATTCGAAACTGGCAGAAGCAGCTCCTGAATATTATATGGGTATGGGACATACGGCTGAAGAAGTTGCTAAGAAATTTGGGATTACCCGTGAAGACCAGGATGCCTTTGCAGTACGCAGTCACCAAAAAGCAGCACAGGCCATTCGGGATGGGAAATTTGAAGATGAAATCGTTCCTGTTGATGTCACTTTTCGTCAAGTAGGATCAGACAATAAATTAAAAGAGCGCTCCGTTCAATTTACAACAGATGAAGGAGTACGAGAAGGGACAACAACGGAAGTGCTTGCTAGACTGAGGCCTGCATTTTCACTCACAGGAACAGTAACAGCCGGGAATGCTTCACAAACCAGTGATGGAGCAGCAGCGGTATTACTGATGGATCGGGAAAAAGCCGAGGCGGATGGCTTCAAGCCACTTTTAAAATTTCGTTCTTTTGCAGTCGCAGGAGTGCCACCGGAACTTATGGGAATCGGTCCGGTAGAAGCAATTCCTAAAGCTCTTAAACTGGCAGGCTTAAGTTTATCTGATATTGGATTGTTCGAATTAAATGAAGCGTTTGCTTCCCAATCCATTCAGGTAATTCGTCAACTTGGATTGGATGAGGAGAGGGTGAATGTAAATGGCGGTGCCATTGCATTAGGACATCCACTTGGGTGTACTGGAGCTAAATTAACCTTGAGTCTCCTTCACGAGATGAAACGACGAAATGAGCAATTTGGAGTCGTAACGATGTGTATTGGCGGAGGAATGGGCGCGGCTGGAGTATTTGAATTATTAGCATAAAAAGTTATAAGCGATGAGATGATTGGCAACGAGAGCCCAGTCATCTCTAAATAAGGGGGAAGAAAAATGGCTAATCAAACAGAAGAAGTGTTAAAAGGCGGAGCGTTTTTAATTGAGGATATTGAAGCAGAGAATATGTTTACACCTGAGGACTATACAGATGAGCATAAAATGATTGCAAAAACGACTGAGGATTATTTAGTAAATGAAGTATTGCCTCAGGTGGAATATTTAGAGGATCATGAGTTTGACCGTTCTGTAAAACTATTGAAACAAGCTGGAGAACTGGGTCTATTGGGCGCAGATGTACCGGAGGAATACGGTGGATTAGGCTTGGATAAAGTTAGTTCCGCCCTTATTTCAGAAAGACTATCCCGTGCAGGAGGCTTCTCTATTTCTCATGGAGCACATGTTGGTATTGGTTCCTTGCCAATCGTTTTGTTTGGTAACGAAGAACAAAAACAAAAGTACCTTCCATTATTGGCTACCGGGGAAAAGCTAGCAGCCTATGCCTTAACAGAACCAAGCTCAGGCTCTGATGCACTTGGCGCAAAGACAACAGCAAAATTGAATGAAGCAGGAACTCACTATGTCTTAAATGGTGAAAAACAATGGATTACAAATGCAGGCTTTGCTGATGTATTTGTCGTATATGCAAAAATCGACGGTGACAAATTCTCTGCATTTATCGTAGAAAGAGAGTATCCAGGTGTGTCTACTGGACCGGAAGAAAAGAAAATGGGGATTAAGAGCTCTTCAACTAGAACATTAATTCTTGAGGATGCAGAAGTACCTGTTGAGAACCTATTGGGAGAAGCAGGAAGAGGTCATGTAATTGCCTTTAACATTTTGAATATCGGTCGTTATAAATTGGGAGTAGGAGCTGTTGGTGCTTCCAAACGAGGATTTGAATTAGCTGCTACGTATGCTAATCAACGCCAACAGTTTAAAACACCAATCTCTTCATTTAATTTAACAAAAGAAAAGCTCTCTACAATGGCTTCCAAAATATACGCAGCTGAAAGTTCCGTCTATAGGACAGTTGGTTTATTCGAGGAAAGAATGAGCCGCCTAAGTGATGAAGAAGTAAAAGATGGGAAAGAAGTAGCAAAATCAATTGCTGAATATGCAATCGAATGCTCCTTAAATAAGTTCTTTGCTTCCGAGGTTTTAGATTATGTTGTGGATGAAGCGGTTCAGCTTCATGGAGGCTATGGATTTATGGCTGAGTATGAAATTGAAAGAATGTACCGTGATTCTCGTATTAACCGTATATTTGAAGGAACAAACGAAATTAACCGTCTGCTTGTACCAGGTACATTCCTGAAAAAAGCTTTAAAAGGTGAATTGCCGTTATTACAAAAAGCACAGGAGCTGTCTGAAGGACTCATGATGCTTATGCCTGAAGAGCCAGGTACAGAGCCGCTTGATCAAGAAAAACATCTTGTGAAAAATGCTAAGAAGATTGGTATTATGATTGCAGGATTGGCTGCGCAAAAATATGGTACTGAGCTGGAAAAAGAACAAGAAATTCTTGTTAATATTGCGGATATTGCTTCTTTCGTTTATGCGATGGAATCAGTTGTTCTTCGTACAGAAAAAGCAATCAAAAAAGATGGCTTAGAAAAGAACAAACAAAAACTTCTTTATACTCAAATCTTCTGCCAGGAAGCATTTGGCGAAATCGAGAAGCATGCTAAAGAAACATTAGTGGCAACAGAAACTGGTGATACATTACGTATGATGACATCAGCTTTACGTAAATTCACACGTTTCACACCAATCAATGTAATCGCACTTAAACGTGAAGCTTCAGAAAAGTTAGTTGATGCTGAGCGTTACACTGTTTAATCCTTTATACTATGGAGGTCTGGTGAAAACCAGGCTTTTTCTTTTCCTGCTATGTTAGACCTGTTACCTTTTCTAGAGCAGAAGTATATCCGTTTAAGATAGATGAAAAAATGTGGTATGCTTCAATTGAGGTGATAAAACGATGATTACATTATACTGGTATCCTAAATGCGGGACATGCAGAAAAGCAAAGAAATGGTTTGATGAAAAGGGAATATCCTATCAAGAAGTTGATATAGCGCAAAATCCTCCATCGAAAGAAGAGCTAGAAATAATTTATCAAAAAAGTGAATTGTCTCTTCAGAAATTTTTTAACACAAGTGGGATGAAATACAGAGAACTTGGGTTAAAAGATAAAGTGAAGGATATGTCTGAAGATGAAATTCTTACCTTGCTTGCATCAGACGGGATGCTAATCAAGCGCCCAATCGCATTTGATGGAGAAAAAGTAACAGTAGGATTCAAAGAGGTAAATTACCAGAAAATCTGGGCATGAAACAATTGTCAAATAACCAGTTTGATGTCATGATAAATAGGAACCATACATACATTTTGGGGGGATTAAATCATGAGCATTCCAGCGGGATTACGTTATACAGCTGAGCATGAATGGGTTAAACAAGAGGATGGTAAGATTCGAATTGGAATAACTGATTTTGCTCAAAAAGAATTGGGAGACATCGTATTTGTGGAACTACCGGAAATAGGTGATCAATTGACCCGTAATGAACCGTTTGGCAGTGTAGAATCAGTTAAGACAGTATCTGAATTGTATGCGCCAATCAGTGGGACAGTTGTTGAAGTAAATGAAGAATTAGCGGATAGTCCAGAATATGTTAATGAATCTCCATATGAAAAAGCATGGATGGTAGTTGTTGAACCATCCGAAATCAGCGAATATGATGAATTAATGGATGCTGGCCAATACGAAACAGCGACTAAAGAAGAGTAGTCAATAGAGGGGAGAAGTTTGGGGTCATTCGTCAGCTTCTTTCCTTTTTATTATGTTTTTAGATCAATTGTTACTTTCCACTATGTTAGGGTAAGATACATATAATGAAAAAGACGAAGGCAATTGTCCAATCACATAGAACGTACTCTCCTAATAAAAGGTGATCAATCATGCAGGATGCTCAAAGTGAGAAAGTAATTATTGTGGAAGGTTCTACCGACCGTCAAAAAATACAATCTGTACTTAACGAATCTGTCGATATAAGATGTACAAATGGAACCATCAGTCTATCGAAAATGGATGAATTAGTAGACGAACTTGAACAGAGAGACGTGTATATTTTGGCTGATGCAGATGAATCCGGAGAAAAGCTGAGAAAACAGTTAAGACGAGAAATGCCAAATGCATCTCACATATATATTAATCGTACATACCGTGAAGTTGCTAATGCGCCAAGATATCATTTAGCAACGGTTCTTTTGGCAGCCAATATAGATGTAAAAGCCGAATTTTTAAAACAAATGAAGGATGTAATGAAAAATGAACAATCAAACCACGATAAATAAAGCGATCTATACTTTTACTCCTCTTTGCGGAACATGTCAATTAGCAGGTAAAATGCTTGATATTGCAAAGGAAGTCCTCCCAAATGCCTCTTTGGAAAAAGTCAATCTTAACTATGCTAAGGAACTTGCAGAAGAATATCAAATTCAAAGTGTACCATGCCTCATTTTAATCAAGGATAACCAGCTAATCGAGAAAATCTATGCCTTCCACTCAGTTCCCTATCTTGTTGATCAATTAAAGAGAATTACAGAGTAAGAGCAGTTATTTCTCAGGAAATATGTCGATGAATATTTAACTAGAATCTTTTAAAGGTGCTGTTTCTATTTTACGCTGTCTATGTCAGAAGTTTTAATTGATTTGTAGAATTCTCTATAATAGCCTGTAATCTCAACCGATTAGACGATTGTTAAGTGGCTAACTGGAGGCATTTATTATAGTAAAAGAAGCTCCTTGTTATTTAATTTAAAAATTCTGAATAATCAGTTGACTCATATTTTTCCATATGCTATAGTTTTAACAACTTAATACTTGGTTCTTATCAAGAGAGGTGGAGGGACTGGCCCGTTGAAGCCCGGCAACCGGTATTTATATAATACACGGTGCCAATTCCAGCGGATATAAATCCGGGAGATAAGGAGAGATGGAAAATGCCTGCCTCTTCTTGTGAAGAGGTTTTTTTCATTTACTCACTTCTCTATTTAAAATGAAATGGAGAGATGTAGAATGGCAAATGAAGAAAAGAAGTATCGGTTTGAAACAGTAGGTATACACGGAGGATTGCAGCAGGATTCGGTAACTGGAGCGAGAAGCGTGCCGATTTACCAGACGAATGCTTATTTATTTAAAGACACAGATCATGCTGCGGATTTATTTGGATTAGCTGAAACTGGCTATATTTATACTAGAATCCATAATCCAACTTCAAGTGTATTCGAAGAACGTATAGCAGAATTAGAAGGTGGCATTGGAGCTTTAGCGGTATCAAGTGGTGCTGCAGCTATAACACTCTCAATCCTAAATATTGCGGGAGCAGGTGATGAAATTATCTCTGCGTCCACTCTATACGGCGGAACCTACAATTTATTTGCCAATACTCTCCCTAAGTATGGTATTAACGTAAGGTTCGTGGATCCAAGTGACACTGAAAATTTTAGAGAAGCGATTACATCAAAGACCAAAGCTATTTTTGGAGAAACGATTGGAAATCCAAGCCTGCAGGTTCTTGATATTGAACGGGTGGCGGAAATTGCTCATGAAGCTGGAATTCCGTTAATCATTGATAATACATTTGCAACTCCTTATTTATCCCGTCCGATTGAGTTTGGAGCGGATATCGTCGTACACTCAGCTACGAAATGGCTGCTTGGAAATGGAACCACATTAGGCGGGGTCATAGTCGATGGAGGGAAGTTTGACTGGAATTCATCTAAATTTCCGGGCTTTACTGAACCCGATCCAAGCTATCATGATCTGATTTACAGTGAAGCAATTGGTGCAGCAGCATTTATTGTGAAGGCCAGAGTTCAGCTGTTGAGAGATTTAGGTCCTTCCTTAAGCCCGTACAATGCCTTTCAATTTATTCTCGGATTGGAAACTCTGCATGTGAGGATGAAGGAGCATGTAGCCAATACGAGATTAATAGTTGACTATTTAAAACAGCATCCGGCTGTATCGTGGGTCTTGTATCCAGGAGATTCAGATCACCCTGATTACGAAAAAACGAAGAAATATTTACCCAAAGGTGCTGGAGCAGTCGTTGTTTTTGGAATAAAGGGTGGACGTGAGGCAGGTAAAAAACTGATTGATTCCGTTGAACTGTGGTCCCATGTGGCCAATGTGGGAGATGCAAAGAGCCTAATTATCCATCCGGCAAGCACGACTCATCAGCAACTAAGTGAAGAGGGATTAAAAGCATCAGGTGTACAGGAGGATTTAATCAGACTGTCTGTTGGAATTGAACATGCAGAAGATCTAATTGAAGAATTGGAGCTTGCGATTGAAAAAGCAACAGGTATAGCTTCCACTGAGGTGGTTGTGAAATAAATATTGAACATGCTATGCAGACTTTGGTGTTGACAGTTCTTTCTTCAACATGATAGGATAGCAGACAGTTAGATTTAATTGAATAGTTTAAGTACTCTTATCAAGAGAGGCCGAGGGAAGTGCCCTTTGACGCCCGGCAACCGGCAATCATTTATGATTGAAAAGGTGCCAATTCACACAGGATAATAAATCCTGGGAGATGAGAGAAAGGAACATGTTATAAATAAATCATGCCTTTCTGCCTCCGCAGAAAGGCATTTTTGTTTAACTGAAGTTATTCTTTAATTATAGGTTGATAGAAAGAGCAGGTGAACTTTTCATGATTACATTACGTGATGTATCGAAGACCTTCTCAGGAACATTTAAACGTTCATCAGCTGTCAAAGCAGTGGATCAAGTCTCATTATCTATTGAAAAAGGCGAGATCTTTGGAATTATTGGGTACAGCGGTGCGGGAAAAAGTACCCTCATTAGAATGCTGAACGGTTTAGAGAAGCCAACAGAAGGCAGTGTCTTGGTGGCAGGCAAAGATATGGCTGCTATAAAAGGCGCTGAATTAAGAAAAGCCAGAATGGAAATAAGTATGATTTTTCAACACTTTAATCTCCTCTGGTCAAGGACAGTCAGCGAAAATATAGAGTTTCCTTTAGAAATTGCGGGCGTACCAAGCAAGGTACGTAAAGAAAGAGTGAAGGAACTTGTAAGTCTGGTAGGATTAGATGGCCGTGAAAATGCTTATCCATCTCAGTTGAGCGGCGGTCAGAAGCAGCGGGTCGGTATAGCGCGCGCATTAGCGAACAATCCACAGGTTCTTCTTTGTGACGAGGCGACATCAGCACTTGATCCTCAGACTACAGACGATATTTTGGATTTGCTCGTTGATATAAATAAAAGACTTGGCTTGACAATCGTATTAATTACACATGAAATGCATGTTATTCGTAAAATCTGTCATCGCGTTGCTGTGATGGAGATGGGGAAAGTGGTCGAGAGCGGAAAAGTACTTGATGTATTTAAAAAACCAAATGCTCCGATTACTAAACGATTTGTACAGCAAGTGACTGAGCCAGAAGAAACGAAAGAGACGATTGAGCATTTGCTTGCTGAATATCCGACGGGGAAAGTTGTACAATTATCCTTTATTGGCGAATCAGCTGAAACCCCTGTTTTATCAGAGGTTATCCGCTCTTACAAAATCAATGTAAACATATTACAGGGTAAAATTTCGCAGACTCAGCACGGGTCCTATGGAACGTTATTTATTCATGTAGACGGTGATGCTGCTGAAGTGGCGAAAGCGATTGACTATCTCCACAATCAGGAAATTGGTGTGGAGGTGATTTCAGAATAATGGAAACATTATTACCAAATGTAGTTTGGGAACGAATTTATGAAAAGACATGGGAAACCTTGTATATGACAGGTGTCTCATTAATCGCAACTTTTTTCCTTGGAATTATATTGGGTCTGCTATTATTCTTGACCTCAAAGGGGAATATGTGGGAAAACAAAGTGATTTACGGAATTGTAGGTGCTTTCGTTAACATATTCCGTTCCATTCCATTCATTATTCTAATCGTGTTGTTAATTCCTTTCACAAAGGCATTAGTAGGAAGTATTATCGGTGTCAATGCGGCTTTGCCAGCTTTAATTATAGGTGCTGCTCCATTCTATGCGCGAATGGTTGAGATTGGATTGCGTGAAATTGATAAAGGTGTAATCGAAGCAGCAAGATCGATGGGGGCCACTTCCTTTACAATCATATGGAAGGTGCTAATTCCTGAATCTCTGCCTGCACTTGTTTCTGGTATCACAGTTACGGCAATTGCGCTTGTAGGTTATACAGCGATGGCAGGTATGATTGGTGCGGGCGGACTTGGAAACCTTGCCTATTTGGAAGGGTTTAGCCGCGGACAGACAGATGTCACGATTGTTGCTACTATTTTAGTATTGATTATTGTGTTTATTCTCCAATTTATTGGAGATTTTATAACAAGAAAATTAGATAAGCGCTAGGGAGGAAACCAAAGTGAAAAAGTTATCGTTCATACTTGTTTTAGGATTAACCCTATTATTGGCAGCCTGCGGTGGATCAGGAGATGAATCCAATTCCGGGGACAAAGAACTAAAAACGATTAAAATTGGCGCATCAAATGTTCCACATGCAGAAATATTGGAAGAAGCAGCAACTCTTCTTGAAGAAAAAGGTATTAAACTTGAAGTTGAAGTATTTACAGACTATGTAATGCCGAATAAAGCATTGGAAGATGGCTCAATTGACGCTAACTATTTCCAACACATCCCTTATTTTGAGAGTCAAGTGAAGGATAATGGGTATGATTTCGCCAATGCAGGCGGAATCCATATTGAACCGATTGGTGTTTATTCTAAAAAATACGACAGCCTGGATGACCTACCAAAAGGCGCAAGCATCATTATGAGCAGCTCAGTAGCTGATCATGGACGTATGTTATCTATGCTGGAAACAGAAGGCTTAATAAAGCTAAAAGAAGGCATTGATAAAACTAAAGCAACTGTGGATGATATTGCGGAAAATCCGAAGAATTTAAAGTTTAAAACGGATATTGAAGCACCTATGCTTACGCAGGTTTACAATAATGATGAAGGCGATGCAGTACTGATTAATTCCAACTATGCCATTGAAGCGGATCTTGTACCAGCTGAGGATGCGATTGCATTGGAAAGTGCTGATAATAATCCATACGTAAACATTATTGCTGTTAGATCTGAGGATAAGAATAAGGAAGAAATTAAAACATTGGTTGAAGTTCTTCATTCTAAAGATATCCAGGATTTCATTAATGAAAACTACAAAGGGTCCGTTATCCCATCAAATAAATAATAGACAAAAAAGGTGCAGCTATTCATTTAGCTGCACCTTTTTTATCATATAATAGGTGTATTATAAGATGCTTTTCCAATGAATTATTTTCTTCTCTGGTATTATTTTTCAGGATAATCAAGGATTTCCTAGAAGAAATACGCAATATCACTTTTAAGATGTGCTCAGTGTGGTATATAGACTTTGAGGGTTCTTCTGCAAAGTGATACCCTTATTATAATAAATGGAAAGGAATGATTCATTATCTTTGACAATCAGTTACAGCTTAGAGTAACAGATGAAATGGAAAAAGCGATGAGGCAGTCACATGGAGTTGGCTATGAAGTTTACAGTCAGAATCTTGAAGTGCGTATGAAAGTAGAAGAGAAGCGTGAACGTAGTTATATGAAGAGTAATCAAATCTTAAATGATGTGAATAGAAGAGTACATGGGTAAATGAATCAAGTGATAAAGTGAATAATTCTAAAAGTGATAATCATAAAAACAGGTAGCGGAAGAAAAATCAATTTCTCCTTCTACCTGTTTTTATGTTTTCAATTAGTGCAAAAATGTTACTGCCGTCTTTAAAATCAGGGTGGTTGGTAAAGATCATGCTGGTTCTTTTCTTTCGTGAAAATTAACATTATAATGTCAGTAAAGCTAAGTATTATGTTAAAATATTATGTCCATTTTATGTAATTTTCTCGTTTCAAAAAGTTGAATCTAGATTTGATTTGTTATAAGATTGTAATGAGAATAAATTGAGAATAGAAATAATCTAAAACTTTAGATGACTATATATTGGAGGTATAAGAATGGCTGGTTCAGTTCTTACAATTAAAGATTTACATGTTTCAATAGAAGGTAAAGAGATTCTTAAAGGGGTAAACCTTGAAGTTAAAGGTGGAGAAATCCATGCAATTATGGGGCCAAATGGTACAGGAAAATCTACATTGTCATCTGCTATCATGGGTCACCCAAAATATGAAGTAACAAGTGGTTCCATCACAATGGACGGTGAAGATGTTCTTGAAATGGAAGTTGACGAACGTGCTCGTGCCGGTCTATTTTTAGCAATGCAATACCCAAGTGAAATTACTGGGGTTACTAATGCCGACTTCATGCGTTCTGCTATTAACAGTAAACGTGAAGAAGGAGACGAAATTTCCTTAATGAAATTCATTAAAGAAATGGATAAAAAAATGGATCTATTAGAAATGGATCAAGATATGGCTCAACGTTATTTAAATGAAGGCTTTTCCGGCGGTGAAAAGAAACGTAATGAAATCCTTCAATTATTAATGCTGCAACCAGCCATTGCGATTCTTGATGAAATCGACTCCGGTTTAGATATTGATGCGCTGAAAGTTGTTTCCAAAGGAATCAACCAAATGAGAAACGAAGATTTTGGCTGCCTAATGATTACTCACTATCAACGCTTATTGAACTACATTACTCCAGATTATGTTCACGTAATGATGCAAGGTAAAATCGTGAAATCCGGTGGAGCAGAACTAGCGCAACGCTTAGAAGCAGAAGGATATGACTGGATTAAAAAAGAATTAGGTATTGAAGACGAAACAGTAGGAATTGAAGCATAAGCAATAGGAGGATCGTTATGACAATCGAAACTACATTACTCGAAAAAGATGTTGTATCATCTTTTTCAAAAGCACATAGTGAGCCTGCCTGGCTTGAAAGCTTCCGTTTAGACGCCCTTTCTGCCTCAGCTGAGCTACCTATGCCGAGACCTGATAAAACGAAGATTGATAAATGGCAATTAGAGGATATGAAAGTGAACTCCGTTACAAGCGAGACATTTACATCTATTGATGAACTTGCTGAAGACGTGAAAAAGCTGATCAATCCTGATGAGAACAGAAGTTTGTATGTACAACGAAACAATACAGCTGCTTATTTGACAGTATCTCAGGAACTTAAAGATAAAGGTGTTATTTTTACAGATATCAGGACTGCTGCTAAAGAACATCCTGAACTTTTGCAAAAATACTTCATGACTACAAGTGTTCCTGTAAAAACGAATAAGCTTACAGCTTTACATGCAGCACTCTTTAATGGTGGAGCTTTTCTTTATATCCCACGCAACGTGGTTATTGAAGAACCCATCCAGGCTATCTTCATGATTGATAATGCTGAGACTGAATTATATAATCACGTACTTGTTGTTGCTGAAGAGAGCAGCTCCGTAACGTACGTTGAAAACTATATTTCATTGGTTGACGGCAAAGAGACTATTGGAAATATCATTTCTGAGGTTATCGTCGGCAACAATGCGGTCGTTAAATATGGTGCAGTTGATACATTATCTAAAGATATGAAAACCTATGTAAACCGTAATGCATATGTAGGAAATGATGGACGAGTGGAATGGGCATTGGGCTTAATGAACGATGGTAATACTATTTCAGAGAATATTACAAACCTACATGGTAATGGTTCATATGGTGATACTAAAACAGTAGTGGTTGGTACTGGTAAACAAACTCAAAACTTTACAACTAAAGTTGTTCATTTTGGTAAAAACTCAAATGGATATATCCTGAAGCACGGTGTTATGAAGGATGAAGCATCCTCCATTTTTAATGGTATCGGTAAGATTGAACATGGTGCCACTAAAGCTGATGCTGTACAGGAATCCAGAGTATTAATGCTTAGTCCGAAAGCACGTGGGGATGCAAACCCTATTCTGTTAATTGATGAAGATGATGTAACAGCTGGACACGCAGCTTCTGTAGGCCGTGTGGATCCAATTCAGCTTTATTATTTAATGAGCAGAGGGATCAGTAAAACAGAAGCAGAACGTTTAATTATCCATGGGTTCCTTGCCCCAGTAGTAAATCAATTACCTGTTGAAGCTGTTAAAAAGCAGTTGACTGAGGTAATTGAAAGGAAAGTTAAATAATGATTCCAACGAATATTAAAGAACTTTTCCCAATTTTAAATGAGAAAGTCAATGGTCATTCATTAGTATATCTGGACAGTGCCGCAACTTCGCAGAAGCCAGCATCCGTTATTCAGACTATTGATGAGTATTACAAGCGGTATAACTCTAATGTACACCGTGGTGTTCACACACTTGGAACGATGGCCACGGATGCTTATGAGGGAGCACGTGAAAAGGTAAGAAAGTTCATTAATGCGAAATCCATCGAAGAAGTTGTCTTTACAAGAGGGACAACGACTTCGATTAATACAATTGCTGCCAGCTACGGGAAAGCTAACCTAAAAGCTGGTGATGAAATTGTTATCAGTATGATGGAACATCATAGTAATATCATTCCATGGCAGCAAGTAGCTAAAGCAACCGGTGCGACATTGAAATATATCCCGCTTGGAGAAGACGGTACTATTTCACTTGAAACAGTCAAAGAAGTGATTACTTCAAACACGAAAATCGTTTCAGTTATGCACGTATCGAATGTGCTTGGTGTCATCAATCCGGTTAAAGAAATTGCGAAAATTGCCCATGAAAATGGAGCAGTAATGGTTGTAGATGGTGCGCAAAGCACTCCGCATTTGAAAGTGGATGTTCAGGATCTTGACTGTGATTTCTTTGCCTTTTCTGCACATAAAATGTGTGGACCAACTGGCATTGGTGTCATGTACGGGAAAAAGGAATACCTCGAGAATATGGAACCAATCGAATTTGGCGGAGAGATGATTGATTTTGTGGGATTGCAGGATTCTACATGGAAAGAGCTGCCTTGGAAATTTGAAGGCGGTACTCCAATCATTGCAGGTGCCATTGGACTTGGAGCTGCAATTGATTTCTTGAATGAGATTGGTCTTGATAATGTAGAGGCGCATGAGCATAAGCTTGCTGCTTATGCACTTGATAAATTATCAAGTATAGAGGGGCTCCAAATCTATGGACCTAAAAATCCGGAATCAAGAGCTGGTGTAGTAACTTTTAACCTTGAGGATGTTCATCCGCATGATGTCGCTACCGTTCTGGATACAGATGGAATAGCTATTCGTGCCGGGCATCACTGTGCACAACCGCTTATGAAATGGTTAAAAGCTTCGTCTACGGCGAGAGCAAGTTTTTATGTATATAATACAGAACAAGATATCGACCGTTTAGTCGAAGGACTCGTTAAAACAAAGGAGTATTTCAGTAATGGCTTCTAATAATTTAGATACCCTTTACAGGCAAGTGATCATGGATCACTATAAAAATCCACGAAATAAAGGAAGCCTGGAAGACGGCAGTCTTGTGATAGATATGAATAACCCTACTTGTGGAGATCGTATTCATCTTACACTTAAAGTAGAGGATGGTATTGTGCAAGATGCAAAGTTTGATGGAGAAGGTTGTTCCATCTCTATGTCATCAGCTTCCATGATGACTCAAATCGTCAAAGGCAAAAGCAGTGAGGAAGCATTAAAGCTTGCTGGTATATTTTCGAACATGATACAGGGCAAGGAATATGACGAAGGCGATCTTGATCTTGGTGATATAGAGGCCCTTCAAGGTGTGAGTAAATTTCCAGCACGTATTAAGTGTGCGACACTTGCTTGGAAAGCTATGGAAAAAGGGCTTAACGAAAACTAAAATGACATGTTTTAGCTGAGAGTGAAAAACAGCTAGAACTAAGTAAGAAGGAGGAAGCGATCGATGGCTAAAAAAATGCCTGATATCGGTGATTATAAATATGGCTTTCATGATAAGGACGTTTCCATCTTTCGTTCTAAACGCGGTTTAACTAAAGGGATTGTTGAAGAAATCTCTCGTATGAAGAACGAACCACAATGGATGCTTGACTTCCGCTTGAAGTCTCTTGAACATTTTTATAACATGCCAATGCCACAATGGGGAGGCAATCTTTCAGATTTAAACTTTGATGAGATTACGTATTATGTAAAACCATCTGAGAAGTCCGAGAAATCATGGGATGAAGTTCCTGAGGAAATTAAACGTACATTTGACAAACTTGGTATTCCTGAAGCTGAACAAAAATACCTAGCCGGTGTATCAGCTCAATACGAATCTGAAGTTGTGTACCATAACATGAAGGAAGACTTAGAAGCAATGGGAATCGTATTCAAAGATACAGATTCCGCTTTACGTGAAAATGAAGACCTTTTCCGTGAACACTTTGCTAAAGTAATTCCGCCATCTGATAATAAATTTGCTGCATTGAACTCTGCAGTTTGGTCTGGCGGATCATTTATCTATGTCCCACCAGGTATTAAAGTAGATACACCATTGCAAGCATATTTCCGTATTAACTCTGAAAACATGGGTCAGTTTGAGCGTACTTTAATCATCGTTGATAAAGATGCGTCCGTACATTATGTAGAAGGCTGTACGGCTCCTGTTTATACAACAAATTCACTTCACAGTGCTGTTGTTGAAATCATTGTTAAAGAAAATGCTTATTGCCGTTACACAACAATCCAAAACTGGGCAAACAATGTATATAACCTTGTTACTAAACGTACAGTAGTAGATGCTCACGGTACAATGGAATGGGTAGATGGAAACATCGGCTCCAAGCTTACCATGAAATATCCAGCTTGTATTTTACGCGGTGAGGGTGCCCGTGGTATGACGCTTTCCATTGCTATTGCAGGTAAAGGTCAACACCAGGATGCAGGCGCTAAAATGATCCACTTAGCTCCAAATACATCTTCTACGATTGTATCTAAGTCAATTTCTCAGCATGGCGGTAAAGTGAGCTATCGTGGGGTTGTGCACTTTGGTAAAAGGGCTGATGGAGCACGCTCTAATATCGAGTGTGATACACTCATTATGGATAATCAATCAACTTCTGATACGATTCCATACAATGAAATCCACAATGATAATATCTCACTTGAGCATGAAGCGAAGGTTTCCAAAGTATCTGAAGAGCAGCTCTTCTATTTAATGAGCCGCGGTATCTCAGAACAGGAAGCAACAGAAATGATCGTTATGGGATTCATTGAACCGTTCACAAAAGAACTTCCAATGGAATATGCAGTTGAAATGAACAGATTAATTAAATTTGAGATGGAAGGTTCTATCGGTTAATACTGAGACAACTCTTTCCACTATATTAAGAATCCGAATTTATTTTCGGATTCTTTTTTTATCGTCTCCAAAGTTGAAGGGGAATCACCTATACCCTACCTATGGCGTAGCTATGCCCCACCTCCACCTATACCGGGGTAAAGGTGCAGGATGTGTGAAAGGTGGAGGAAGCCACCTATGACGCGGCTATGCCCCATCTTTACCGAAGGAAGAATAAGCAATGCAACTTATATTAGCCATGAACCATATAATTTAGACTCCATAGCATCTGCCTCTATTTTATTTAAATAGGTCTAATAGATTTTATTAAACAATAACACTTGGATAATAACAGAATATTTAGTAGTATTTAGTAATCCTTATATTGTTTTTATAATTAGGGAGGATAGATATGGACTTTATTAACAGGTTACAAAGTTATATCAGCATTGATTGGCCTCAACTCAAAAGTTATGGATTAACAATCCTATACACTTTTATCATCACCTATGCTTTGATTTATCTCGTCAGGTTTATTCTTCACAAGTTCTTTAAGCATACAAATTTTTTGATTGAGAAAAAGGAACAAACAATTGAATCTGTAGTACGCAACACGTCTAATTATTTGGGTTTCTTTATTATTATTCTTGCCATGATTAAACCCTTCGTGGATATCAAAAATATACTGGTTGCCGGCGGAGTGGTAGGAATTGTAGTTGGACTGGGTGCCCAAAAAATTATGACTGATCTTCTGGCAGGGTTTTTTATGATATTCGAAAAACAATTTCAGCGAGGGGATTTTGTCCACGTAAATGGGGAAATAGATGGTGGGACAGTAGAGGATATGGGATTTAGAGTGGTGAAAATCCGATTACTTAACGGAAAACTAATGACAGTTCCAAATGGTGAAATTCGCAAAGTAGAAAACGGAAATGTTGAAAGGAGAAGAATTTTTGAGAGCGTAATTGTTAGTTTCCAAGAGAATCCTGCAAAAATAGAAGAGTTACTTGCTGAGGTATGTGATGAACTCAACCAAAAGCAAATCCATTATCTCAAAACTGATTTAAAAGGAGAATATCTCGAACCCTATCAAGTTCATGGCTTATCTTCATTAGATAGCAGTCCGTATGGCTTACGATTTTCAATCAAAGCTACAGTAAGCGATGAGTACTATATGGAAGCAGCTCAAATGGCTAAGAAAGTTATGGCGCAGAAAATGTATGAAAATCGTATTGGTTTAGCATCGCAACAATTTGCCGTACAAGATAGACAAAAGGATTATATAGAACACTAAGAAATGCCGTTACGTAGTGGTAACGGCATTTCTTAGTGCTGTTTAATTTTCATTAAACCATAAACCATTGATTCCATATCTCTCTTTAAATCTCTATTCTACTTTTTCTCAGCAAGCCATGCAGCAACTTTCTCTGCATCCTCGCCTTTGATTATTCCTGCAGGCATTCCTTTCGCACCGTTATTGATTATATCCAGGATTTCATCCTTACTCATACTATTTCCGATATCCTCAAGCTTTGGTCCGGCATAGCCTTCTAAAGCATTGCCATGGCAGGAAGCACAGTTATTGGCATATATTTTTTCTTCTTCTGTTAGTGGTTTTTGCGATTCTTCTTCATTACCAGAAGAGCATGCAGTTAAAGAAAAAACTAAGCCTGCCAGTAAGAGGGCTTTATTGTACATAGGAATCATTCTCCCTTCAGTTCTATTTAAGAATTACTTTACTTGAGTTTATTATTTTGTCAATATAAAGACTTCTCTGTTAATCCGATAGAAGTGGATCTATGACAAAGGACTTAAATTCAAAAAATAATGACTACAGTTAGACAAATACATAAAGCAGGCATATAATAAGTATGTGAGGTATTTCACAATCTGTAAGGTGAAGGTGTTCACAAATTGTTTACAGACTGATTTTAAATAATCTGATAAAATTAAATTGTCAGATAGGATGTTCAGTAATTTTTTTCACTAATAGGGACGTATTTTATCCCTGTGGGACTATTTACGACCAATGCTAAGTTTTCTATAAGGAGGAAATTGAAATGGCTGTTAAAGAAGAAAAAATAGAAGAAGTCCTTAAGGTATCTGAGATGATTGAAGAGTTAATCGAAAATGGAAAATCGGCCCTGCGTACATTTGAGACATTTGATCAAGAAAAAATCGATGAGATTGTTCATCAAATGGCAATTGCCGGTCTTGATCAACACATGCTTTTAGCTAAAATGGCGGTGGAAGAGACTGGCAGAGGGATTTACGAAGATAAATGTACTAAAAACATGTTTGCAACGGAATATATTTGGCACAGTATTAAATACGATAAAACGGTTGGTGTCATTCGTGAAGATCAACAAACAGGTGTCATGGAGATTGCAGAGCCTGTCGGAATTGTTGCAGGTGTCACACCAGTTACGAATCCTACTTCGACTACTATGTTTAAAGCTTTAATATCTATTAAGACACGTAACCCAATTATATTTGCTTTCCATCCATCAGCACAAGAATGCTCCAAGAAGGCGGCGCAAGTCCTGCATGATGCTGCCGTAGCTGCAGGTGCTCCTAAAGGATGTATTCAATGGATTGAGCACCCATCCATTGAAGCTACAAAGCAATTAATGAATCATAAAGATATCGCATTAGTGCTTGCGACAGGCGGAGCAGGAATGGTTAAATCAGCTTATTCTACAGGTAAGCCGGCACTCGGTGTAGGTCCTGGTAACGTACCTTGTTATATTGAAAAGTCAGCTAAAGTAAAACGTGCAGTCAATGATGTTATTTTATCGAAGTCTTTTGATAACGGCATGATCTGTGCCTCTGAGCAAGCTATTATTGTAGATGATCAGATCTATGAAGAAGTTAAACAAGAGTTTATAAAAAATAACTGCTATTTTGTAAATGATAAAGAATTAAAGAAACTTGAACGTCTTGTTATTGATGAAAAATCATGTGCCGTTAATGCTCATATTGTTGGAAAATCTGCTAATGAGATAGCTGAAATGGCTGGAATTAAAGTACCTGAGCATACCAAAATAATAATTGCCGAAATTGATGGTGCAGGTCCACAATATCCTTTATCTCGTGAAAAATTAAGTCCGGTATTGGCGTGTATCCGTGTTAAATCTACGGAAGAGGGCTTTGGTGCATGTATGGATATGCTGAACTTAGGTGGTCTTGGACACTCGGCCGTTATTCATAGCACCAATGAACAAATCCAACGGGAATACGGAATAAAAATGAAAGCATGTCGTATTATTGTAAATTCCCCATCTGCTCAAGGAGGAATTGGTGACATCTATAATGCCTTCATTCCATCTTTAACACTTGGTTGTGGCTCTTATGGAAATAACTCAGTTTCTGAAAATGTATCAGCTACTCACTTGATTAACGTGAAGATGATGACACAGCGTCGTAATAATATGCAATGGTTTAAATTGCCGCCAAAAATTTATTTTGAGAAGTATTCCACACAGTATCTAGCAAAAATGAGAAGAATCAAACGTGCCTTTATTGTAACGGATCCAGGCATGGTAAGCCTTGGTTATGTTGATATTGTTAAAGAATATTTATGGAAAAATAAAGGGATTGAAGCAATCGAAATGTTTGCGGATGTTGAACCGGATCCATCTGATGAAACAGTATTCAAGGGTGCTAAATTAATGCATAGCTTTGAGCCGGATGTAATTGTCGCTCTGGGCGGTGGTTCTGCGCTGGATGCAGCGAAGGGCATGTGGTTATTCTATGAACAACCGGAAACATCATTCTTTAACATTAAACAAAAATTCATTGATATCAGGAAACGTACGTATAAATATCCTGACTTAGGTGAAAAAGCCCAATTTGTTGCCATCCCGACCACTTCCGGTACTGGTTCTGAAGTAACGCCATTTGCGGTTATTACGGATAAAGAAACGAATGTAAAGTATCCGCTAGCTGACTATGCCTTAACACCGGATGTAGCAATCCTGGATTCCCAGTTTGTCATGACTGTTCCTAAAAATATCACAGCTGATACAGGGATGGACGTTTTAACACATGCCATTGAGGCTTATGTGTCTGTAATGGCAAATGATTATACAGATGGTTTAGCCTTAAAAGCTATTGAACTAGTCTTTAATAATTTAAAAACAGCGTACCATGACGGAGCGAATGAGGAAGCTCGTGAGAAAATGCATAATGCATCCTGTATGGCAGGGATGGCCTTCTCCAATGCCTTCCTGGGTATTAATCACAGCCTAGCACATAAGATTGGAGCTGAATTCCATATCCCGCATGGCCGCTCTAATGCAATTCTTATGCCGCATGTTATTCGTTACAATGCCATTCGTCCAAGAAAACATGCGCTCTTCCCTAAATATGAATACTACTGTGCGGATGAGCGATATGCTCAAATAGCCAGAATACTGGGACTACCTGCAAGCACAACTGAAGAAGGGGTTCAGTCATTAATAGAGGCTGTCACTGAGCTGGGTAAATCATTGGAAATCGATATGAGCATTAAAGGACAAGGAATAACTCAAGAAAGATTTGAGGAAAATGTAAAAATATTAGCAGAGCGTGCATTTGAAGACCAATGTACAACTGCCAATCCAAAATTACCTCTAATCAGTGAACTGGAAGAAATCTTAAGAGAAGCGTACAAAGGAGTTTAATTATCTGGTAAAAAAGACGGCATGAAATGTGCCGTCTTTTTTGTATATAGGATTAAATGTAGTCCTCCAAAACAAAGGAGCACCAATCACCAAGGATCTGTATTCATATGCTATTATATGACGTAGGAGGGGGATCCTTTATGATTTATATTGGTGTAACCGGTTGGGGTGATCATGATACCCTTTATCCTTCAACTATTAAGCCTAAAGATAAGCTGGCTGAGTACAGTAGCCATTTTCCGGTAGTGGAAGTTGATGCCTCCTTTTATGCGGTACAGCCGATTAGGAACGCTGAGAAATGGGTTAAAGAGACACCTGATTCTTTTAAATTTATAGTTAAAGCCTATCAAGGAATGACGGGCCATCAGCGTGGCGATATCCCTTTTAAATCAAAAAAAGACATGTTCCATGCTTTTAAGGATTCCTTAAAGCCGTACAGTAACGCGAATAAGCTGGCCTTGGTTTTGTTTCAATTTCCCCCATGGTTTGATTGTAAAAAAGAAAACGTCAGTTATTTAAGGTATTGCAAGGAAATGATGGGCGATTGTAAGGTGGCCTTGGAATTCAGAAATCAATCATGGTTTAGTGAGAAATATCGTGAAGCAACCTTGTCTTTTATGAAAGAAGAAGGGTGGATTCATTCAATTGTGGATGAACCGCAAGCAGGCGAGGGTTCAATCCCGACAGTACCAGTTGCAACCGATTCTGAAGTTACACTTGTGCGGATGCATGGAAGAAATGTGTATGGCTGGAATAAACCGAATGATGCAAATTGGCGGGAAGTTCGATATTTATATAAATACAATGAAGAAGAACTGCTTGAATGGAGAATGAGAATCCAGGAGTTAGCAAAGGATACAAGGGATATTATTGTCTTATTTAACAATAATTCCGGTGGAGACGCCGCTGGTAACGCAAAGGAATTTCAACAAATGCTCGGGATAAGCTATCAAGATTTAAATCCGAGACAAATGGATTTGTTTTAACTTGATTCAGCAGAAGTCTCCCCACCTCGATTAGGTCGTGAGATAAATCAGTAGGAGTTCAAACTTCGACTGAATCAAGTTAAAAGCCTCCAGCGGTTGGAAGGAACATCGCAAGGATTTATTAGGCAGATACGCCTGGACGATTTTTCTCTGCAATAACGTCGAGGTGTTATTAATGATATAAACAACCGATGAGCTATAATCAAGCAGCTTTGTCTCTTTATTACTAAATCATTGGAAGGCGGATTATATGAGTTATATTTTATTAATAATTGTGGGGTTAGCTGCCGGCTTTTTCGGTTCCCTTGTTGGATTGGGCGGAGGTATTATCATCGTTCCGATTCTATTATTTTTATCAGGTGGAATCCTCGGTGCCCTCAGCCCCCAAATGGCAGTGGGTACTTCTCTGTTTACCCTGATTTTTACGGGGCTGTCTTCTACTCTTGCTTATTTAAAGCAGAAGACTGTGGACTATAAAAGTGCATATTTATTTTTGATTGGGATTGCGCCAGGCAGTTTGATTGGAGGATGGGCCAATTCCTATTTAAATGTGGATGCCTTTAATATCCTGTTTGGAATCCTTATGGTTTTCATGTCCTTTCTCCTTATGGTCAGAAATAAACTGAAGCCAAAAAAGAAGAATTTCAACGGGATGGTTACACGTACATACATAGATAAGGAAGGGCGTGAGCATCAATATGGTTACAAAAAAAGTAGCGCCATATTGGTCTCTTTTGCGGTCGGCTTTCTCTCTTCGTTATTTGGGATAGGCGGAGGCTCTTTGATGGTACCGGTTATGTTGATTGCGTTCCATTTTCCTCCCCATGTCGCTGTCGGGACATCGATGTTGTTAATATTCTTCTCTTCCATTATTGGATCCATTAGCCACATTTTTCAAGGCCATGTCAATTGGCTTTATGCATTGGCACTAATACCGGGTGGATATATTGGAGCAAAATTGGGTGCCTTTGTAAATACGAAAATGAAAAGTACAACCTTGGTCATCGCACTCAGAATCATGCTGGTAGTAGTTGGCATAAAATTGATCTGGGAAGGGGTACAAGCGTTAATTTAGAGGTGGGAATATGAAGGAAACAATTCATTTGTTTCATATAAATGATATACATAGTCATTTTGAGCATTGGAATAAAATTGTAACATATATGAATAATCAGCAGGCGGCATATGAGGAAGCCGGAGATATTGTGTTTAAGCTCGATATAGGTGATCATGTTGACCGATTTCATCCTTTTACGGAAGGTACAATGGGAAAAGGAAATATTCAATTATTAAATGAAGCGGGCATAAACGGTGCAACGATTGGCAATAACGAGGGAATTACATTACCCCATGATGAATTGGATCATTTATATGAGGAAGCCGAATTTCCAGTTACCGTTGCCAATCTTTATAAACCTGATGGAAGCAGACCTAGCTGGGCTTTGCCATATTATATTAGGGTAACGCCTAAAGGAAGGCGTATTGCTTTTTTTGGCGTAACAGCTCCCTTTACTGAATTGTATCATCTCCTAGGGTGGTCCATCACAGATCCATTTTATGAGGTCGAACGTATTATAAATGAATTAAAGGGAAAAGCAGATATTATAATTTTATTATCTCACTTAGGCTTACCAAGTGATGAAATTATCGCAGCCAAACATCCGGAAATTTCTCTGATTATTGGAGGGCATACTCATCATATTTTGCATAGTGGAAAAAGGATTAACCAAACTCTTTTATGTTGTGCAGGTAAATATGGAATGTACGTCGGTCATGCAGAAGTAACAATAGATGAAGGATTTATTTCTACACGGGCCGGTCTTGTAGATATGCGATCGGATGGATTAACGGTAGCAGATCAGTTGATGGCAGATAAACTGTATGAAATCGGAAAGACAACTCTCAATGAAACGATACTAACTCTAGAACAGCCGTTAAAAACTGACTGGTTTCATGATTCAGATCTTTCTAAATTACTTTGCCAAGGGGTGAAGGAATGGTGTGAAGTGGACATCGCCTTATTAAATTCAGGTCTACTATTGGATGGTTTGGATGCTAAAGATGTGACTAAATATGATATCCACAAAATTTGTCCTCACCCAATTAATCCATGTATATTAACCATTACAGGAGAAAAATTAATACAAATTTTAAATTTGACTCGTAATCCCGACTGGCCTCATCTGCAAGTAAAGGGTCTTGGCTTTAGGGGGAAAATAATGGGGGCATTTGTTTATGACGGTGTTCAATTGATAGATAGGGATAATCAGAGCTGTTGGTTACATAATGGTAAACAAATTAATACACAGGAGCTGTACAGGGTGGCCATCCCTGATATGTTTACGTTTGGCCATCTTTTTCCGGAAGTCAGAGAGGTTGAGAACAAAACCTATTTGATGCCAGAATTTCTTAGAGATATTCTTGCCTGGAAATTAGCGCAGCTTGCATCTTAACGGCATTTTTTAGGGTGAGCAGCCATATACTTTATGAATGGTACTGGAATAAGGGGTGGTGCTCATGATTGAATTTGTGCCCTTCGAAATAGACGGTAAATTATATAAGGGTGTGAGTGTACAGCTTCCAAAGACATCTCTACTGGCAATTGCCGGACAGAAGGGATATATTATGTGCGGAGCACTGGATATTGGATTATTGAATGAAAGGCTCAACGAACGTAGGATTATTGCCGGAAGAGCGGTAGGGGTACGTACCCTAGAGGAATTATTGAATGCTCCGCTCGAATCAGTAACGGAAGAGGCCAAAAGAAGAGGGATTGTTCCAGGAATGCTTGGAAAAGATGCAATTCAATTTATGTAGAGCAACTCCTAAAGGGGGTGCTCTTTTTTTGTTAACGGAACTAATGAAATAGTGTAATTAAAAAACAAATGTTTATAATATATGCCAAAAATTGAAAATAATTTCAGATTAATCTGTTATAATATAGGATAAGATGTCAAATTATAGACATTAAATCTTTTCCTAAACAGAGGTATAAAAATGAGAATCGTTCAGACAGCTTATTTAACTTCGGGTGCTGTTTTAGGAAAGCCAATCGTTGATATCAAGGGGCGTACCCTGTTGCATAAAGGTGTGCAAATTACAGATTGGCAGATTAAACGGCTGCAGAAATACAATATTCCATATGTTTATATTGATGATATAGAAACCAGTCATATAATTCCTGAGGATATTATTTCAGATAAAATCCGAAGAGGAGCTATTGTAACAATTAAAGATACCTTTGATAATATGAAGAATGAAGTCAAGCAATCTAAAAGTATAGTCATAGAAAAGGCTGCATTGACCATGTCAAAGCTAGTTGATCAACTGACAGCCGAATTAAAAGGGCATCAGGATTTATTTCATATTATTTCTGATATCTATACCTTTGATAGTTATGTTTTTAATCACTCCTTAAATGTCGCACTATATTCACTGGCCATCGGCTTGGAATTAAAATTAAAGCCAGATGTATTAAGAACATTGGGACTTGGTTCAATCCTGCATGATGTAGGGAAAATGGCCGTTCCGGAGGAAATCCTCTTTAAACCAGGAAAACTTCTGGAAAGTGAGTTCCAAATTATTAAACGGCATTCGGAAGAAGGATTCCATATACTCAGACAGGTCCACAATCTTTCATTGCTCGTGGCTCATTGTGCATATCAGCATCATGAACGGCTTGATGGCAGCGGGTATCCTCGAGGACTAAAAAACAATGAAATTTTATACATGGCTAAAATTATTGCTGTAGCAGATGTTTTTGATGCTGTTACATCTAAACGTGTGTATCGGGAAGCGATGCTGCCAAGTGAAGCTCTGGAACTGTTGTATGCAGGTACAGG
This sequence comes from Pradoshia sp. Z4_20, assembly GCF_058216035.1. NCBI lineage: Bacteria > Bacillati > Bacillota > Bacilli > Caryophanales > Bacillaceae > Pradoshia > Pradoshia sp. Z4_20. The sequence continues at coordinate 88,741 of NZ_JBZAJD010000004.1, read as the reverse complement.
TACTAAATTTGATCGGGAGATTGTGGATGCATTCAAGAGGTCGATTGCCATTTATCCAGTCGGCATCACTGTTGAATTAAATGATGGACGAAAAGGAATCGTATCTAGGCAGAATGCAGGCTACAGTGATCGCCCTGTCATAGAAGTGTATGAAAGAAATGGTGAGCAGCTCCCATTTAGATATGAAGTTGATTTGAAAATACAGCTGGATGTAACCATTAAAAAATGTGATACAACCTTCAGCAATCATACAATGAAATTAAGCTAATAAACCTCTTCTTACAAGCATAGGTATACTTGTAAGGAGGGGATTTTTTATGTATAGACGTAAACGGATTAAAAGGAAACGATCTATTATGCGGGGTCCCTTGCCGGTTAAGCATGTCCTTCTTATAACATTTTTGTTCTTTATGGGAACGAGCCTAATCAGTCTTTGGATCGTGAATGCGGCTATTGAACCTACATTGATGCGTTATGCAGAATCTGAAACGAAAAAACTTACCAGCTTGGTTATTAATCAAGCAATTAAAGAAACTCTTTCCACACATAATGATATGGACAAAATTATTACAGATATACCCAAGCAGGGAGACGATATAGCTGTGGATGGAATCCAGTTTAACACAGAAATTATTAATAGAATCCGTTCGGAAACCTCTTTGCTTATCCAAAATCAATTAAGTGAAATAGAAAATGGTAATTTATCATCCTTTGACTATCTGAAGGATCGAGTAAGGGTGAAGGAAAATGGTTCAAAGGGAATTATACATGAGGTTCCGCTCGGGAAAGCAACGAATAATGCCTTGCTTGGTAATCTTGGTCCAAAAATCCCGGTGGAAATGGAAACAATCAGTGATATACAAAGTGATGTCAAAACGACCCTGGAGCCATACGGAATCAATAACGCCCTGATTAAGGTCTATTTAGAGGTTGAAGTTCATGCCCAGGTTATTATCCCATTTGCTTCAAAGCCGACGAAGATTAAAACCACTATTCCAATGGGAATGAGAGTCGTGTCCGGTCATGTTCCTACTTATTTCAATGGGAGTGGGACAGGGGGATCCCCTGCTATCCAACTACCTGCAAAATAGGGGGTCTGTTCAATAGAAAAAGGCTTGAATCTTGTTTTATACAGGACCCAAGCCTTTCTAGTTTACTTTGCCTTCGCGGCTTTTTCAGCTCTTTCCCAAAGCTTTAAATACGGATATGGATTAAAGGACCATTCAGTGCGGCCGTTTTCTTTATACATCCCATAATGAAGATGAGGAGGGAATTTTCCAGATGTACCGGGGGGACCATATCCAGAGCTGCCAACACCTCCAAGGAGAGTGCCTGGTTCAACTAATTGACCAACCTCAATCCCTTTTGCAAATCCATTTAGATGTGCAAAATAATGATAGGTGTTATTGATATCACGAATGCCAATTCTCCACCCGCCAAATTTATTCCACCCCTTTAGCTCTATAATTCCATAACAGGTGGATCTTACGGGTACACCATAGCCTGCAAAAATATCTGTACCTTCATGAGAACGACGGCCACCCCAGCCACGGGCAACTCCCCATGTGCTTGTATATGTATAATGGCTGCCAAGTGGAACAGGAAAAGCTTTTTTCTGCAAATCAATGGTTTGATGTTTTTTAAATAATTGAGCATTGCTCATAATAATACTTACTGCTCGATCTCTTTTATAGTATTCCCATATACCGATACGGAAGTTATCTTTATCTACTCCATAGGATAGTAAATATTGATTTATCGCAGCTAATTGATCATATTCATTAAAGGGATCTGCTTTACCATCTTGATCACCATCAATCCCCATGCCACCAAAAAATGAAATGGTTAAAGGGTTAGTGTCTTTGGTATTTGGATTTGAGATTCCGGTCCACTTATCTGCCGGAATTAGAATACCAAGTGTATTTGGGTCCGATAGGTCTTTTCGAGCCAATCTGATACTTCGTTCATATTGATCAAAAGCAGCTATATAGTACCAAGGGAGTTGGGTGGAGTCTTCTACACGTTTGTACATTTCCATCCGTTTTTTTAATAGTTGCTGCTCATCTTGACTGGCTGATGCTTGCACAGGTATGCAGGGGGAGATATAAGCTGCCAGAATGAATAGAATCAATATACGATAGAACATTTGGAACACTCCTTTACTGTTCGTTAGTATACCGATAAATGAGGGTGATTATTTTAGTAGGAAATTGGAAAGTGATTGTAAAATCTGTAAGGTAGCTCATTATAATAACAGTAGGTAAACATGGATAAAGAAAATGGAGGGCTAGAGAAATCCACATCATAAATAAAAAACTTCATGGTTATATGTGGGGAATGATATAATAAGGAAACAAATTACGGAATAAATGAGTAAGAGGTGAACAAATGATTACCATTAATAACACTCAATATGAGATTGTAGAAGAACATGGAGACGGGTTTAATGAAGAGACCTTTAAAAGCCGTTTTAGTGAGATATTGAACCGTTATGACTATATACTTGGGGACTGGGGATATGGACAACTTCGCCTTAAAGGGTTTTTTGATGACCAGAATCAGAAAGCATCCTACGATAATAAAATAAGTACCATCAAAGAATATCTGTATGAATACTGTAACTTTGGCTGTTCGTACTTTATTTTAAAGAAAACTAAAAAGTGAGTGAAAAGCCCCCAATTCTTCGTAATTGAGGGGCTATTATTTTAACCGCTGTGCAGAGTTAAATGACCTCGTCTAAGAATTTTTTCCACTCCAATGCCTCATCACTCGTTATAGAAAAAGCATATTCCAAATAGCCGGGCTCCTCTAAATCGTCTGGTCCAATAATGGCGAAACGGTTCCCTTGCATATCCAACACAAGTGTTTTTCCATAGAAACGATCGGTTCTGGTTAAAGCTAGGTCAATTCTGCTGTTTTCACCCATGAAACTGACAAATCTAGTTTTTGTATCATACGTGTCATCGTAAAGAAAAAATCGCTCGGACATATGGGTTCCTCCATTTTGTTATTATCATTTGATTCTTCTAAATCCTATGGTTTTTATACTGGAGACTTCTAGTCTTATTCTAACATTTTTCAACAAAAAATTTTAAAAAAAGGATATAATAGGAATATACTGAAAGTTTAAGGCTCTAATGTTAAATCCCAACTATGCTTTTGTGAGAGGATTGTGTAATATGGTTCATTCCTATAATGGAGGAACAAAATGGAGTAAGTGGATGTCCATTTTTCTTCTTGATTCGAGACTTCTGTTCTATCCTCCGAAATTTACAATAAGAAACCCAATTGTATCAAGGATAAAAAAAGCATTTGGAAATCAAGGTGAAATTGCAATTGTTGTATTTCATATTAGCAAAATGGATGAATTAAAGGAAATGGCTGGTGAGCAAGCCTATTACTCCTTCTTTCATGATTTAAAAAAAGAATTTGAAATAGCTATTAAAAAATATATTTACAGAACAAATATTATGGGAGTACAAGATTTTAATCAGGATAGCATTGTCTTGTATGTAAGGAGTCCTTTGTGCACACCAGGAACTGACCAGTTGGATAATATAATAGGGAATATACACCAGTCAGTACAGGAATCTGACATATATAGATATTCGCCAATTGAGCTTACTATCGGACGTGGATATATGTACTGTGACCGGACCTATATAAATATTGAAACAACGGTTAATCGGGCCTTTGTTTTAGCTCATTCCATGGCTCGTAATGAGGTGGAGCCAGGTTATAATGATATGATTCATCAGCTTACTGGTATTATCCATGATAAATCGATTCGCTTGATGTCACAGGCTATCTTAGAAGTAGAAACGGGTAAGGTTAAAGCATGGGAAATGCTATCAAGAGGACCGTCCGGAACGAAGCTTGAAAATCCGTTAACGTTATTTGCAGTCGCTAAACAAACTGGCAGATTGTTTACTCTTGAAATGATTGTGTTGGAAAAGGTATTTCAACACATCCAAATGACGGATATAGAGGGTGATATCTATATCAATTTTACACCAATAACAATGGGAGAACGTAATTTTCCTGGCCATGTAGAGATGTTATTAAAAAAATATGAGATTGAACCATCCGTGGTAGTGTTTGAAATAACCGAGAGAGATTCGATTGAAGGAGTTCATCTATTAAGATCAAATGTCAGCTATTTACGTTCACTTGGAATTAGAATAGCTATTGATGATACAGGAGCTGGCTATGCAAGTTTGCATATTATAGGAGAAGTATTGCCGGATATCATAAAAATCGATCGTACAGTTATACAAAATATTCATTCAAACCGTGTGAAAGAATCTATGCTTAAGGGTCTGCTGCTCATTGCTAAAGAAACGGGTTCTCTTGTTGTTGCAGAAGGAATAGAAAATGAAGATGAGGCTATGGTGATGGTACGGAATAAGGTAGACCTTGCTCAGGGTTATTTTTATGGGAGACCCCAATTTCTTGAACTTTCATTAGCAACCATTTAAGCTTAAAAATGGATAGTATATGTGGTGAGATTGATGAGGAGGAATACAGGATGTACTTCGTAGATCGAGAAGCAATTGAGGATAAACTGCTTTATTTAGAAACTCAGACAAATCTTCTGAAAAGTAAAGGAGAATGGACTGAGTCGACTATTGAGAAACTGGCATTAGAGCGTATCTTTCAAACCATCATTGATGCCGTTCTGGATGTAGGGAATTCAATGATAGATGGTTTTATTATGAGAGATCCAGGCAGCTATGAAGACATAATCGATATCCTGCTGGATGAAAAAGTGATTGATTCAGCGATGGAGATTGATTTAAAAACATTGCTCCCATACAGGAAAGAACTCGTGCAAGCCTACACAGCTATTCATCACGAGCAACTGCAAAAAGCAGTATATGAAAATTTGAACACTATTCAACAATTCCCTGCATGTATAAGAAGCTATATTGAAACTGAATTAGGTGTCGTAACAGCTTTTAAACCATATGATAAATGATACGTACATAAACGATGAGCCAATATGACTCGGACACATTCTATTTTGTAACACGGAAAGAATTAACTTATAAACAAGAAATACTTGAACAATTTTGCATGGTTCACCTGTACTACACATGAGGAGTTCGGTGGATTTTCCATTCGTTCGGAATTTTATAGGAAGTTAATTGGCCAAATAGAAAGCTTAAAAGTAGAAAAAGAGGATTAAACTACTTGGGTATGTCCTAATTAGCATCAGGAGATAATTAGACGGGCTTCCGCTTTTCGATTGAATGCTACTGTGGTAAAGTAAATGAAGTAAATCTAACACGTCCAGGAGAGAACAATGCGTATGAAAAAGTATAAAGGTTATTTAATTGATTTAGATGGAACAATGTATAAGGGAACAGAACGAATTTTGGAGGCTGTCCATTTTGTGCAGGAACTAAAAAGACAAGAGATTCCTTATTTATTTGTAACGAATAATTCATCACGTACTCCTGAGCAGGTAGCTGAAAAGCTGCGCCAATTTGACATTCCTGCTACAGGGGAACAAGTTTTTACAACAAGTATGGCTACAGCAAATTATATATATGAGAAAAAACAAGATGCATCTGTTTTCATTATTGGGGAAGACGGTATCATTGAAGCCTGTAAAGAAAAAGGATTTACCTTTAAGAATGAAGATGCTGATTTTGTGATTACTGGAATTGATCGTGGAATTACATATGAAAAATTATCGGTTGCCTGTCTTGCAGTCCGTAATGGAGCAACATTCATTTCTACCAATGCTGATATTGCCATTCCAACTGAGAGAGGGCTCTTACCAGGTAATGGATCATTAACTTCTGTTGTTACTGTGTCTACTCAAACGGAGCCTATATTTATCGGAAAGCCTGAATCAATCATTATGGAACAGGCGATGAAGGTGCTGGGTGTCTCTAAAGAAGAGACGTTGATGGTTGGAGATAACTATGATACGGATATTATGGCTGGTATGAATGCTGGGGTTGATACATTGCTTGTTCATACTGGTGTTACGACCAGAGAACATTTAAAAGGCTATGACCGCAAGCCAACTTATACAATTGATTCATTGGATCAATGGACTATTTAATCTAAAAAAAGGCTCACAACTCATGATTAATTCTCGAGTGTGAGCCTTCTTTAATGATTTTACTCCACGTTTTCAATACGGTGTGCCAGCCGGCTAGAGGCAGCAGCTGCGATGGCGCCGACAATATCATCTAGAAAGGTATGACATTCTCCGGTTGATTTATCATTTAATCGCTTCAGGATACCGGGCTTAAGTTTATCTACATATCCATAGTTGGTAAAGCCAATGGAGCCATATACATTAACAATGCTTAATGCAAGAATCTCATCCACGCCATACAAACCTTCATCGACACCAATAATGGATTGTATTGGTTCCTCCAATAAGCCCTTTTCAGCTAACATATCTAATTGAATGCCGGTTAAAATGGCATTTTGAACCTCGCGTTTTGAAAGTACGCGTTCCACGTTGTAAATACAATCTTCCAATTGCAAATCATCATGGTATTTATGCTGGAGATACATAACTAATTCACCGATATCTTTTACCGATACGCCGCGATCCATTAGCCATTGTCTTGCAGTCTGTTCCGTTTTATCAATCGATTTATCTTTCATTAAGTGTACACCGACTTCCATTTATAATACGTACAAATAGTGGTTGATGAGCATATTAAAAGGCCTTCTTCCTTATCGGCTAATCATCTATCCTTGCAATCTTTGTAAAATCCATATCGCTTTAATTATGAAATATTCTTCTTTTTATATCTTAGTAAGCATGCTAATAAGAGGTGATTATTTGCTGAATAAAATTTGCATCATAAGAAGACACCCATTTAGTATGCGGAGAAGAATTTACTTTGCTTATGGTTCAAATATATTTTTGGAATATTGTGTATAATAGAACGATAGGGTAAAATTATTTTAATTTTTAATTAATTTAATATTGTAAACGGTTATGTTTATATTTATAATGTCTTCTATACATAAACAAATGTATTTTTGTGGTAGACAAAAAGGGGGAGATAGGGTGAAACCAATTACAATTGGATTACTGGGACTGGGAACTGTCGGAACAGGTGTGGTACAAATCATTCAGAATCACCAGGAAAAACTGACGCATCAGGTTGGTTGCCCGGTAGAGATTAAAAGAATCCTTGTTAAAGATAAATATAAAGATAGAGCAATGGATGTATCATCCGAACTTTTAACGACTTCCGCAACAGACATCATCTCTGATCCTGAAATAGATATCGTTATTGAGGTAATAGGCGGTGTGGAAGATACTTACTTGTTGCTGATGCAGGCTTTAAATAATAAAAAACATATAGTAACAGCTAATAAAGATCTGATGGCAGTCTATGGACCGGATTTATTGCGTACTGCTTCAGAGAATGGCTGTGATTTATTTTATGAGGCAAGTGTAGCTGGGGGTATCCCTATTTTACGAAGCTTGGTAGATGGACTTGCATCAGATCATATTACAAAAATAATGGGCATTGTAAATGGTACTACGAATTATATTATGACGAAAATGACCAAGGAAAAAGTCTCTTATCAGGAAGCGTTAAAAGAAGCACAGGATCTTGGCTTTGCTGAAGCAGATCCAACTGCCGATGTAGAAGGCTTAGATGCAGCAAGAAAGATGGCGATTCTGGCAACCTTGGGCTTTTCAATGAATATTGGATTGGAAGATGTGAAGGTACAGGGGATTACAACTGTTTCTGATGCGGACCTAGCGCTCTGCAAAAGGCTTGGATACACTATGAAGCTGCTTGGGTTTGCCAATCGAACCGAAAATAAAGTGGAGGTGAGCGTCCAGCCCACCCTTTTACCGGAGGAACATCCTCTTGCTACCGTAAATGACGAATATAATGCGGTGTATGTATATGGGGAGGCAGTTGGTGAGACCATGTTTTACGGACCTGGAGCCGGCAGTCTGCCAACAGCAACAGCAGTAGTATCGGATCTTGTTGCCATCATGAAAAATATGAGGCTGGATGTAAATGGGCGAAGTGCAGTTATACCTCAATTTGATAAAAAATTAAAAACGAATGAAGAAATTAATAGCAAATTTTTTCTGCGGATTCATGTGAAGGATGAAGTTGGTGTTTTTGCACAGCTAACTGCTATTTTTGCTAACCATGGAATAAGCTTTGAGAAAATCATGCAGCTGCCAATTAAGGTCAACGAATTATCGGAAATTGTACTTGTATCACATAAGGCTCCAGTGGCTAATTTTGAAAACGTATTGCGTGAGCTGGAAACCAATGAAAAAGTTTACTCCATAAAAAGTACGTATCGAGTTGAAGGGGGAGCATAGAATGAGCTGGAATGGGTTACTGCAGGAATTTAAAGAATTTTTACCGGTGAATAACCAGACCCCGAATTTAAGTCTGTTGGAGGGGAATACGCCGTTAATTCGCTGTCATAATCTTTCAAAGGAGTTGGGGATTGATTTATATGTTAAATATGAAGGTGCCAATCCAACAGGCTCCTTTAAAGATCGGGGAATGGTGCTGGCAGTAGCAAAAGCCATAGAAGAAGGCAGTGATACGATTATATGTGCTTCAACCGGCAATACATCCGCTGCAGCTGCAGCCTACGCAGCCCGATCCGGGCTACGCTGCATTGTTGTTATTCCTGATGGGAAAATTGCCATGGGTAAGTTAGCTCAGGCAGTTATGTATGGAGCCGAAATCTATGCCATTAAAGGGAACTTCGATCAGGCATTGGCTATGGTCCGCTCCATCAGTGCCAAATTTCCCATCACACTTGTCAATTCGGTGAATCCTTACAGAATTGAAGGGCAAAAAACGGCTGCTTTTGAGATATGTAAACAATTGGGTAAGGCCCCTGATGTGCTCGCAATACCGGTTGGAAATGCCGGTAATATTACAGCGTATTGGAAAGGGTTTAAGGAATATCATGAGCAATGCCAGAGTGGGCTTCCGGAAATGAGAGGATTCGAAGCGGAAGGTGCGGCTGCGATTGTACATAATCGGGTGTTCGAACAACCAGAAACCATAGCCACTGCGATTCGTATCGGAAATCCGGCCAGTTGGGAATATGCCGTTGAGGCGGTAAAGGAATCAAACGGAAAAATAGATGAAATCAATGATGATGATATTATCAAGGCTTATCAGTTATTAGCCAGAAAAGAAGGAATATTTGCCGAACCAGCTTCCTGTGCTTCCATTGCAGGTATCTATAAACAATTGCAAACAGGAGAAATAAAGAAGGGACAAACAGTTGTCGCAGTATTAACCGGTAACGGGCTTAAAGACCCAAATACGGCTGTGGAGTACAGTCAAATACAACCAACTGTTATTGAAAACGATGAAGAAGAATTGGTAAGATGCTTTGGCGGTGTAGTCTCATCATGAACCAGCCTGACATGTTGCGTATTAAAATACCGGCAAGTACAGCCAATCTGGGACCGGGATTTGACTCAATTGGAATCGCACTGGGCTTGTATTTGACGATAGAAGCAATGCCATCAGATGAATGGATGGTTATTATCAAATCGGATGAATTAAAGAAAACTCCTTCGGATGAAAGTAATTTTATTGTTCGGATGGCTAAGAAAGCTGCAGCCTATTTTGGGGCAGAAATGCCGGTCTGCAGATTGATGGTGAAAAGTGAAATACCGTTGGCAAGAGGTCTGGGCAGCAGTGCGTCAGCAATTGTAGCGGGACTTGAGCTTGCCAATGTCTTTTGTAATCTGAATTTGAGCAAGGAAGAAAAACTAAGATTTGCGAGTTTAGAGGAAGGGCATCCAGATAATGTGGGTGCATCCATTTACGGTGGCATGATTGTCGGCATTCATAATGATTGTGAATCAACCCTTGTATCATTACCGATTGGGGATGTCGGGGCAATTGTAACGATTCCTCCGTTTGAGTTGAACACTGAAAGAGCACGTGAAGTATTGCCAACTCATCTGTCCCATTCTCAAGCTGTTTCTTCAAGTGCTGCAGCGAACATTTTGGTAGCCGCTGCTGCTACAAATGATTGGAAACTGGTTGGAGAGATGATGGAAAGAGATGATTTCCATGAAAAGTATCGAAGTGAGTTAATGCCTCACTATTCTAGAATTAAACGTTTAGCAAAAGAGGAAGGAGCTTATGGCAGTTCAATCAGCGGTGCCGGGCCAACCATTTTTTCTTTAGCTCCTTCACATTCTGTTCCACTTATTTGTGAACGTCTTAAAGGAGAGTTTCCTGAAATGAATATCCTTCATATTCCAATGGTCAATACGGGTTCTATTATACAACTGACGGATTTAAATTAAAAACAGCGATTCCCCAATTATAGGGGAATCGCTGCTATTTGTGTTTTGATCATTAGAAAACTTGTTCAACTTCAACAACGCCTGGAACTTCTTCAAGAAGTGCACGTTCGATGCCAGCTTTCAATGTGATTGTGGAGCTGGGACAGCTACCGCAAGCCCCTAAAAGACGTAATTTTACAATTCCATCATCCACATCAACCAGCTCACAGTCGCCGCCGTCGCGAAGAAGAAATGGACGTAATTTATCTAGTACTTCCTGAACTTGCCCAAATAATTCTTGTTCTGCCATGGCTATCGACTCCTTTCCTAATCATATTATAATGATTTTACCTTAAAAAAGCTATCTACATTCCTTAGCTTATAGTTAAAATTTGTTTCCTATATTAAATTTATGTATGATGAAAAGAAAAGCGATAAAATAGGGGGAAAACAGGTGACGGTTGCAAATTTATATGTATACGGAGCCACACAAATATGTGCAAGCTGTGTTGGAATGCCATCATCAAAAGAAACATATGAATGGCTGCAGGCTGCCTTATCGAGAAAATTCCCAAGTCACCCATTAACGATCACATACATCGATATTTTTAACCCACCAGAAGATCCGAAAATTAAAGAAATAGCTGAGAAAGTTGCCGAAGGAGAATATTTTTATCCTTTAGTCATCTTGGACGGGAAAGTAGTCGGAGAAGGAAGCCCTCGATTAAAGATAATAACTGAAGCTTTACGAGATTACGGATATAAAAGTGAATAATTATTTGGATAAAGCTTGCAGCCTACTTTTAGGGTCTGCAAGCTTGTTTTTTAATAATCGATATATTCGAACCATCAACATAGGGTCCTATTATCCATTATGATACTTGTACATCCACAAAACCCCTGACTTTAACAGCCGCGCCATTCTGCCAGTAATAATAGTACGTTCAGACATTAGCCCGAAACCATGTTTTTTACCAAGGGATCCTAGAATTCCCTTCAGTTTAATTGGAGGGAAGGATTCTGGGAGCGGTTCTCCGGCCCATTTTTTAACCAGTACCTGATAAATTTGTTCACCTTGCCCCTCTGCCAATTGCGCACTTGGGGCATGTCCAAGGCTTGCGCAATCTCCAATGACAAATACATCTGGATAGCCTGGGATGGTGTGCTGGACTGTCAGTTTTATTTTGTTACCGCTGTCTTTTTCAACAGGCAGTTCTCTGACTGGCTGTACTGGCTGAATGCCAGCGGTCCAAACAATGGCATCACATGGAATGGAAACGTCACCATTATAAAGCAGGTTAGGTTCTATCTTAGTAATATTACTATTTGGGACTAAGTCTACACGATGTTCATGAAACCAGCTTTCCACATAATTACTAAGTTTTTTAGGAAATGCTGATAAAATATGGTCATTACGGTCAAAAAGCTTAATATTTAAATCCGGGCGTCCTTCAATCAATTCACTAGCTAGTTCAATTCCGCTTAATCCTCCGCCAATGATGGCAACTACTTTACCTGGTCCGAGGTTATTCAGTGCTTGATAGGTACTGCGAGATTTATCAATAGACTGTATGCTATAGGTATATTCTGCGGCTCCAGGCACATTATGATAATTGTCCTCACAGCCCAGGCCGATAATCAGTTCATCATATGTAAGCGGTTCCTGATCTTTTAATAGAACTTTCTTATTTGATAAATCGATAGAGGATACTTCACCGTACTTGTATTGAATTCTTTCGTGCTGAGGAAATGATACACGAATAGTGTGGTCAGAAATGGAACCAGCGGCAAGCGCATAAAATTCAGTTTTTAAACAATGATAAGGAATTCGATCGACCAAAGTAACATGAATATCTGCGGGAAAATGATGATCAGTGAGCTTGTTAAGTATTCTCATACCACCATACCCACCACCGAGGATGACTAAGTTTTTCATAGAAATGACGACTCCTTTGTTGGGATACAATTTTCTAATTTTAAACTATGCTAGAATACTAAATTCAAAGTAGTGCTATAAAAATATTAAATTATTATAATAGATGTCAATATTGTAAAATTCCATACAAAGTATATCGAAAATAGGAAAAAATAACAACTGAATTGTGTATAATTTGTGAAAAGTCACATTATTACTCCGTTTCGGATGTCCTAATTTAAAAACATTTTCTCTATCACATCTCTCGGCAGATGGAGTATAAAAAGGTAACTGATTCACCTTAATTAATTGACTATTATATCATTTTAGAGTAGGATTTTGGTTGTGCTAAGGGGTGACAATAGTATGAAACCAATAATTGAATTTTGTGTCAGTAATCTTGTCAGCGGTTCACAGGCCGCTATGGAGATTTTAGATAAAGATCCTAATTTGGATGTTATTGAATATGGGTGTCTTAGTTATTGTGGAATTTGCTCTGCCAGTATGTATGCCCTTGTAAATGGAGAAGTCGTAACAGGGGACAGTCCGGAAGAATTAGTAGATCATATTTATGAATATCTGGAAGAGAACCCAATGTTTTAATATAATAAAAAGGGAAGAAATAGGCATACTCTGCTTATTTCTTCCCTATTTTTTGTATAAAGAATTACTTATCATCATTGGTATCTTCAGTATAAGGATCTTCCTCATATGGTTTTAAATCGCCAAAGGATGTCATGATACCTTCTTCATCCAATAAATCCTTTAATTGCTCAAGTTCTGCTGTAGGATAGATTTGAACATTTTTCCCTTCAATATCGTTTCCAGCGAAATTTTCAATATCCTCCACATATCCAATATATTCATCGGAATTTAAATAGACCTGATCATAGTGCTCTTTTGGATCATAATAATCAGATGGGGTATCTGAACTCCCCCACTCCGCAACAGCCTGCCAGGAATCTTCTTCATCAAAGCCATTTACTTCTGTCTCATGCTTTTTTTCATATAATGGATGCAGGACCTGTTCTTCTATTGGACGTTCGTGAGAAACGGTTTGCTCAGTACTGTGCTCGATGCAATAAGTGGTAGATGGTATTGCTTGAAGCCGCTCAAAAGGGATGTCTTTACCGCATACTTCACATTTACCATAGGTTCCTTGTTCAATTGCCTGTAAAGCTCTATTTACCTGATTAAGTTCATTCTCAAAATGTTCATTTAAGGCTAGGTCTTTACCACGTTCATATAGCTCAGTGGCGGTATCCGCAGGATGGTTATCATATGTAGAGAGTTCTCCTACATAATTATAAAAATTTTCATCTTCCCCTATGCCAAAATGATTATTCAGGGAAATGTGATGTTCAAGTTCCTTTTTTTCATCTGCTAATTTTGATTGAAGATTGGATTGTTGTTCGGAAGAAAGCATCAAGGAAACTCCTTTCAATTTCGTCTTTCTATTTTCTTTCATTCCGCTGCTGTTTATGTAAAAAATATTAATTAATCTTTTGGATAAAATAATATAGTCATTTAGGTAAAGTGTTATTTAAAAGCGTATATCTTATTCAAAAACGTGCGAACAGCAGCATATTATGGGCAGTTTTAAGGTTGAGAGGACACCGGTTAATGTATATACTAATAAATAGAGGATTTAATTTCCTTCTAACTTTTTATAAGGGGGAAGAATGGTAATGAATAATGATGTCATTATTGTAACAGAAGCAGCAGCTTTTCAAATAAATACGATGATAAAAGAAAGCGGGGAAGATCAGCCATATTTGCGTGTTTCCGTCCATGGTGGAGGGTGCAGCGGTTTATCGTATGGCATGAACTTTGAGCAAAAAAAACAAGATAGTGATATTGAAACCATACAGCATGAAATTCATTTTCTTGTGAATAAAGAGGACGCGCCTATCCTGACTGGAACGCGTATAGACTATAAACAATCGATGCTCGGCGGAGGTTTTACGATTGATAATCCGAATGCCATTGCCACATGTGGTTGTGGGTCTTCATTTCGTACAGCTAAAGTTACGGGTAATCCAGAGCAATGTTAAACTAACAAATCAATACTGATTTAGTTGGAATTCCTTCTTTAAACAGATGCGATCAAAAAGGTATCTATTGAGAAGGAATTTTTTATATGAGACTAAGGCATTTTAAGGTTCCTGCTAAATACAAAAATAACCTCTCCCAATAAGAGCGGGGAGAGGGAGACTAGTTGTTTTTATATTACACTTCAGCCAAGGCTTCCTTAATAGGAAAAGGGCCTTCAATACAATAAAATTTCTTATTAAAAGTCGTATCTATTTCTAATGTATCAACTAAAACCTGTGCAACTTCATTACGTGAAATCATTCCATCATCATCGATAGATTCTGCCGCCAGTATTTTAAATGTGCCATCAGAATCAATCATTTTGCCTGGACGGACAATTGTATACTTTAACCTACTGGATCCAGTTAAATAATTCTCCGTCATCCTTGTTTCCTCCAATAAGGAATAAAGAACACATGGTGCTTCATCCGGTTTGTCAGCATAAACGGAGCTTAGCATGACGAAGCGCTCTATGCCCGCTTTTTCACACTCTCGTATAAAGTGGATAGCTCCGTGCTGTGTTACATGGGAGATCGTATCATGAATACTAGGATTTGTTACATCGACTGCGTAAATAACTGCGTGCATGCCCTCCAATTGGAGAGAATCGGTTATTTCTCCGAACATGGGTTCAGCACCAAGACTTCTAACTAATGAAGCAAGATTTTCATCATGTACTAAACAGTATGCCTGATGAGAAGACTTATTCAAAAGCTCTAGTACTCGCTGGCCTGTGCGATTGTTTGCACCGACTATTAACACATTCATTGTAATCACCTCACTAGTAACTCATACCCGCTTCATAGGGGGCCTGACTCTGGTATTTACTAGTACGTAAGGGAAGAATTTGTATACATACAAAGAGGGAAGGTTGGGTTCTAAAAAAAGAAGGAATTCAGAATGTGTTAGCATAGGAGCTTACATCCTGAATTCCTTTATTTATTCTGCATGGCGCGTCTTGACCAGTTTTAGTTCAATAAATCAATCCTTAAACATACTTGTACTGTGAAGGGGCTGGATTCTTGCTTTAGGATCCATATATGCTTTTGCATTGTTAATAGCCGTAGGAGCTTCACCAAATCCACAGGCAATTAGCTTCACTTTCCCATCATATGTGCAAATATCTCCTGCTGCATATATACCAGGTATATTAGTTTCCATTTTGCTATTCACAATGATGGAATTTTTCTCGATATTAAGTCCCCACTCTTTAATAGGTCCAAGTGAAGAAACAAAGCCAAACGTAACTAATACGTCATCAACATCAATCGTTTCTTTATGATCCCCGGTTGCATCATCCAACACGATTTGTTTAATGGATTCCCCATCGCCAACTAATTCAGATGGTATATATGGAGTCTTTATGATTACACTTGAATTTTTAAGATTTTCCACACTATGTTCATGGGCACGGAATTTATCCCGGCGATGAACAAGGGTTACTTCCTCGGCGATAGGCTCAAGCATTAATGCCCAGTCTACTGCAGAGTCCCCTCCGCCACATACGACGACTTTTTTACCGGCAAATTTATTTAAATCATCAACAAAATAATGAAGATTTTTCCCTTCATAATTAGACGCATTTTCAAGTTCAAGGCGCCTTGGCTGGAATGCTCCATTACCGGCTGTGATGATGATCGTGTTTGAATAATGAACTTCCTTATCGGTTGTTACTTTAAAAACGCCATCTGCCTGTTTTTCAACATTCTCGACAGCTTGTTCAAGGCAAATGGTTGGATCGAACTTAGCCATTTGTTCCTTTAGGTTATTAACTAATTCTTGAGCGAGTATTTTGGGAAAACCCGCTACATCATAAATATATTTCTCGGGATAGAGTGCGGATAATTGTCCGCCTAGCTGGGGCAGACTTTCGATGATTTTCACTGAGGCTTGCCTCATACCACCATAGAAAGCAGTGAACAATCCTACAGGTCCTCCACCTATGATCGTTACGTCATATACTTTTTGATCTTCTTTCACTTGATTACCCCCTATATTGTAAATAAATCTTTAATAAATAGTACCATATATCTTGGTATAACGTTCCTCTAAAGGATATGTGTGTATATAAAGATAATAAGAGTAAATATTCAAAAAAGTCAAAGGTAATACCGTTACTTATTTTTTTATCCTTTTTATATCCAGCGCTTGAAAAAATAACCAAAAGAGAATATAGTAATCTATAGCGAAATGTTAATATTTTGTGACATTTTTGACGTGATATACGTGAATGATATCACAAGATGTTTGAATTTTTATATCATATAAAAAAGGTGGACGTGATACTAGTGAAAAAGCCTCAAATTGTTATTCTAGGAGCCGGTTATGGCGGATTGTTA
Organism: Pradoshia sp. Z4_20; assembly: GCF_058216035.1. Lineage (NCBI taxonomy): Bacteria > Bacillati > Bacillota > Bacilli > Caryophanales > Bacillaceae > Pradoshia > Pradoshia sp. Z4_20. The sequence continues at coordinate 72,105 of NZ_JBZAJD010000004.1, read as the reverse complement.
ACAGCTAAGCGTTTGCAAAATAAAATTAATGTGAATGAAGCTGAAATTACACTAATTAATAAGCATCGTTATCATTATGAAACAACTTGGCTGCATGAAGCGTCAGCGGGTACCATACATCACAATAAAGTACGTTATGATATTAGCAGTATCATCGATCGTAATAAGGTAGCCATGATTGAAGATACCGTTGTAGAAATAAAAAAAGATGAGAAAGTGATAGTTTGCGAGAATGGTACTGTTTCATATGATTATTTAGTAGTTGCTTTAGGTGCTGAATCTGAAACATTTGGTATTGAAGGATTAAAGGAATATGCATTCAGTATTTCCAGTGTAAATAAAGCACGTCATATTCGTGAACATATTGATTATCAGTTCTCCCAATACCAAACGGATAAAAAGGAAGAAAGACTGACTATTATAGTAGGCGGTGCTGGATTTACAGGTATTGAATTTATTGGAGAGCTTGCTAATCGTATGCCAGCTCTTTGTGAAGAATATGATGTTGATCCTAATAAAGCGCGTATTATTTGTGTAGAAGCAGCACCTACAGCATTGCCAGGCTTTGATCCGGAGCTTGTACAATATGCTGTTGCACGATTGGAGAAAAAAGGTGTTGAGTTTATGATTGGCACACCAGTCAAAGGCTGCACGGAAGAGGGAATTCTTGTCGGAAAAGGCGAAGACGATACAGAATTAATAAAAGCCGGTACAGTTATCTGGGCTGCGGGTGTCAGAGGAAGCAGTATCATTGAAAAGTCAGGTATTGAGGCGATGCGAGGCCGTGTGAAAGTAGAGCCTACTTTGCAGGCGCCCGGTCTTGAAAATGTTTTTGTCATTGGAGATTGTGCGTTAATCATTAATGAAGAGATTAATCGTCCTTACCCACCAACAGCTCAAATTTCTATGCAGCAGGCAGAAGTTTGCTCTGAAAATATTGCTGCCCTTATTCGAGGAGAGAAAATGAAAGATTTCGTATTTGAACCAAAAGGCACTGTATGTTCACTTGGGGATGATGATGCTATTGGAGTCGTTTTTGGCAAAAAATTAAAAGGTACAAAAGCAGCTGCGATGAAAAAAATCATTGATAATCGTGCCTTATACATGATGGGTGGCTTGCCGCTTCTCATGAAAAAGGGTAAATTTAAATTAATCTAATAAAGGTATAATATACTTCGAAAGAAAGCTGTCCGATTATACTCGAGACAGCTTTTTGTATAGATAATTAAAAAAATCTAGGAAAAGGTGCTCATATGTTAGAAAGAAGCAAATATGTCTGGTTAGGTGTAGCAGGATTGGTCGTAACAAAGGATGGCAGATGGCTTGTTGTGAAGAAGTCTTATGGCGGTTTAAAAGGGAAATGGTCATTGCCGGCAGGTTTTGTACAGCCGGGAGAAACAGCAGATGAAGCAGTGGTTAGAGAGATTAAAGAAGAGACGGGGATTGAGACGAAAATCATTGGATTATTTGGCCTTAGAACAGGTGTTATACGTAATGAGATCAGTGATAATATGCTGCTGTTTTTATTGGAACCAATTTCCGGAGAGATTTCGATACAAAAAACTGAATTATTGGATGTCGCTTTTATGGACCAGGAGACAATTAAAAAGGATCCGGACAGTTCATTGTTATTGACGGAGTTAAATGAAAAACATGCATCCCTTCATAAGAAACCGCTTGAAGGAATCAATCCTGGGGATGTCTTTCAATACACCGCTTATAAATTATTTATATAATTTATAAGCGGTGTATAAGGGAGTATTTAAAAGGAAATTTAACTTGTATACGCTTACATTAAATTACTGAGTCTTTTGGGGTGCTTTTCATTTACCAAATTTTCTGTTATATTATCAGAAAATTCAATTAAATTAGGGGTTGATCATATTATGAATCAAAAAGCCTATCAGTGCCCGTATTGCTATGGAAAGGGATATTTTCAATTATTGCTTGGAGGATCTGAAACATGCTCATGTTGCGGAGGAAGTGGTAAAACAAAAAACACTAAATAAATGTTATTTTTCAAAAACAACCCAATTGACGAAAATTATTCCATCCTATAAACTTACTTTTGTACGACTAAGGGGGAGTTATAGAGAATGGGCATGTCAATTCCGGTTGTAATTATATCAGTTGTATTGTTCTTTATTCTTTTTTTCGGATTGGGCTTTATTTTAAATATGTTATTTAGAAAGACATGGATTATGGCCGTTATTTATCCTTTGGCAGCATTATATTTTATTAACAGTGTTAAGTTAACGGAGTACTTTGTAAATCCATCTTCTAGCTTTCAATCATTAAAAGAGCATTTATTCAATCTTGCCTCTGCAGATGCAATTATCCTAGCCGCAGGTTTAGCAGGGTCGATTGTTTCAGGTATCGTTATAAGAATACTTCGTACCATGGGATACAGAATGTTTTAACCCTTTTCGAGCAATCGTTAAAGGGTTTTTTATTTGAAAAAATATAGATAGTTCTGAAAAACGAATAGATAATCTGGTATTGGGAAAAATGGTTTGTGTGAAAGGAGAAATCGTCACATGGACCATACTTTTAAATTTATCAGAGCAATTTCACTCGTTTTTTTATTCTTACTGGCTACCGTTGTAACCCTTTCATATTTTACAGGAATTAGTGTTCATGAGTTTCCTGTTTTTCGCCATATACATTCTAAAATAGTAAGGGAAAATCCTAAGCCCAAAGAGCAAATATCGTTATCAAGCTATGACACAACTTCCTCTGTTAAACAAATAAAATCAGCGTCCACGCTGGAAGAAAATGATAATTGGAATAAATACCCGGCTAAAGAAGTGATTGCTACAGGTTATACAGCAGGATACGAGTCAACTGGGAAAAATCCAAACCATCCCAGCTACGGAATCACCTATTCCGGTGTTAGGGTAAAACGTGACTTATATTCAACGATTGCAGCGGACACAAGTGTCTTTCCAATTGGGACCATTCTTTTTATCCCATCCTATGGGTATGGAGTGGTTGCTGATACAGGTTCAGCCATAAAGGGGAATAAAATAGATCTTTATTACGATACCGTGGACGATGTATATCAGAAATGGGGGAAAAAGCAGCTGAAGGTGTATGTAGTCAGTATGGGAACAGGCAAGCTGACTGAACCTGAGCTAAAAGCTTTGAATGAAACAGAGAGCTTGCAAGTATTTAGAAATCAAATTATTAATAACAAGTAGTGAAATATTTTTCTTCCTTTACCGTTCCTCATGGGCGGTTTTTTTATGATTTAAATTCGGTGTTCGCTATATAGCTTTTTTATATACTCCCCAGTTTAATTGCACGATTAATAAGTGGTAATAATACCGATACATGACTTTCCTCTGTAAACTCTCTGAACTGTATGTGAATACCGTATTGATGCAATTGATTAAGTTCTTCGGAAATTTCAGCAGCATTTTTATTCATTCCGCTAAAGTGTAGCTTTTCCAGCTCGCCTACCCCGACCAAAATCTTTATTTGCCGTTGAGATTGCTTTACCTTATGGATGAATGCTTCTTTCTCACTTCTAAAAAACTGTATATCCCAATGAATAGAGGGGCTTCCTGCAATGTATGTATGAAAAGTATCTGGCTCTGAAAAAAGAGTTTGTAAAACAAATAATCCGCCTAGTGAATGGCCAAATAGTGTTTGTTTGTCTATATTGACCGGCAGATGGCGCTCAATTTCAGGTTTAACTTTCTCTTTAATAAATGTAATGAAAGATTCAGCTCCGCCATGAGACGGCCATTCCAAGCCTGCTGGGTGCGGCGGTAAATCCTCTTTTGATATTGCCCTAGTAAAATCATAGACACGGTAAGGAGAGAATGGCTGATCTGTGTGATAACCAATTCCAACAATAATCGCTGGATACACGCCAGTTTTTTCCGGCTTTCTCATCTGCACACGCATTGCATCAACAAAGGTGCCAAATACAGAGTTTGCATCCAACGCATAGATAACCGGGTATCCTTCAGGAGGAGGAACAGTATCCGGCTTGTAAATAAAAATACGATAAAACCGGTCCTGTTTCTGATTGTACATATCTATTTCCCAGGTATTGGGTAAAGAAATATTTTGCTGCCAAGGCAAGCTGTCTTCCATAGAATTTTTTTGGGGTGTCTCTCTCATTTATTGACCTCTTTTCATTTGATTCAAAAGATTATTTGACAAATTAAGTATAAATCATTCAAAAATTTACATAAAATTAATTGAAAATTCCAGTTTGTTAGTATATATTTTATATAATACTTGATAATGATTATCATTTTCAATGCTTTCTGCGATAAATATGGGGGTAGGAAAAACAATAGTTAAGTTAGAGTGAAAGCGAGTACATAGAAAAAAGATTAGATGGAGGAAGAGGAAAATGAGTATTAAAAAGAATTTATTAATAGTGGGTTTATCCGCAATGATTTGCCTTGGTTTGGCAGCATGCAATGGTACGGAGACACAAATAAAACAATCCGACAATAAAGTTCAAGCTAATGAAAGTAAGAAATCAGAAGATAAAACTCAAACGATTACATACCTAGATAAAGAATATACGGTTCCTTCTGAAGTGAAAAAGATTGCTACAGCGAGTCTTGAATCCATGGAGGATGCAGCAATTTTAGGAGTTAAGCCTGTAGGCGCTATTACAATTGCCGGAGAACTGCCTGCTTATTTGGCTGAAGATTTGGCTGGTGCCAAGTCGATAGGGGAAAAAACACAGCCAAATTATGAAACGTTACTTGGATTAAAGCCTGATGTAATCCTTTGGACTTCCAAAGCGAAGGAGAATGTTACTGAACAATTAACGAAGGTTGCACCAACATTCCCATACTCCCATATCTCAACAAATTGGGAAGATAACTTAAATTTAATGGCTCATTTGACAGGTAAAGAAACTGAAGCAGATATGATTATTTCTGGTTATAAGAAAGATGCTGAGGAAGCAAAAGAACAATTGGGTGAAACTCTGAAAGGGAAAAAGGCAATGGTCCTTCGTATCCGAGGAGGCAATGTCTATGTGTATCCGGAAAGTATGTACCTTAACCCAGTTCTATACAATGATTTAGGACTTGAGGTACCGGAAGTGGTAAAATCTGCGAAGGCACAGGAAGTTATCTCAATGGAAAAGCTTGCGGAAGTGAATCCGGATTATGTGTTCCTTCAATTCGAAGAAAGTGAAAATGCTGATAAACCGAAAGCATTAGAAGAACTAGAAGCTAATCCAATTTGGAAAAGTATGAATGCTGCTAAAAACGAAAAAGTATTCGTTAATACTGTGGATCCTCTTGCCCAGGGCGGTACGGCATGGAGTAAGACGGCTTTCCTCGAAGCTGCAACCAGCTCTTTGACTGAGTAAGGTTGATGGTGTATGGATAAGAGGAAAATACCTTTACTGATAATATGTGCGGCACCCATTCTTATACTCCTTATCATCCTGTTATCCGTTTTTTATGGAGCCAAAAATATAGATTATATAACGATTTGGAATGCCCTTTTTCATTATGATGCCGGTAATGTAGACCATGCCATTATTATGACATCCCGTTTACCGAGAGCAATAAGCGCACTTCTTGTTGGAGCTTTCCTTGCTATATCAGGTGCACTAATGCAGGGGATGACAAGAAACTATCTTGCATCCCCTTCCATTATGGGGGTGGCAGACGGTTCAGCTTTTATCATTACTGTATCAATGATTTTCCTACCGAATATGACATCTATTGAAATGATTTTGTTGTCAATGGTTGGTTCAGCGCTCGGTGCAGGAATTGTTTATGGATTTGGCTCTATGCTTCCCAATGGTTTATCACCTGTTCGTTTGGCAATTATAGGTACTGTAATTGGGACGTTTCTGAGCAGCCTGTCTCAAGCATTGGCCTCCTATTACCAAGTCTCCCAGAATATTAGTTTTTGGTATAATGCGAGATTGCATCAAATAGATTCAGAGCTCCTTGGACTGGCTGTACCAATTGGAATAGTTGGAATCTTCCTTGCCTTACTAGTTTCCAAATCCGTAACGATTCTTTCTCTTGGTGAGGAAGTTTCAATCAGCCTGGGCCAGCGTACCGGATTAGTCAAAGTAATTTGTATTCTGTCTGTTATTTGTTTAACGGGTACGGCAATTGCATTAGTAGGAAAAGTTGGTTTCGTAGGCTTAATCATTCCGCACATTAGCCGTATGCTTGTCGGCGTTGATTATAAATGGATAATTCCTTGTGCAGGCATACTCGGGGCTGTATTTCTTGGTTTATGTGACGTTTTAAGCAGGTTTATTAATTATCCCTTTGAAACACCGATTGGCGTTGTGACTGCATTGATTGGTGTACCATTCTTCCTCTATTTAATCAGAACAAAAGGAGGAAGAGGCCTTGCATAAAGTTTCAAAACTAAGATATTACATAACATTATGGCTGATTGTACTCGCTATTACAGCAGTCATCGTTTATAGCTTGATGGCCGGAACCTTTCAATTGTCTGTTATCGATGTAATAAAGACATTAGCACGAATAGACGTAAATCCGGAACACGATTTGGTCATCTTTGATTTTAGGTTACCGAGGATTCTGATTGGCTGTCTGGTTGGGATTGGGCTTGGAATAGCCGGTGCTGTGATTCAGGGAGTGACGAAGAATGGCTTGGCCGATCCAGGAATACTTGGTATTAATGCCGGTGCTGGTACGGCTGTAGTTTTATTTATGTTTTTCTTTCATAGCGTATTTCAAGGAATGACATGGCTCTCCATTATGGCTATGCCCTTATTTGGTCTCGTTGGAGGATTGCTGGCGGCCTTAATTATATTCGCCTTTTCATGGAAAAATGGTTCCCTTGATGTAGAACGACTCATCTTGACTGGAATAGCGATTGGTTCAGCTTTTGGTGCCGTTTCCTTATATTTGTCGCTGAAAATGAAAGCAACTGATTTTGAAATGGCAGTTGTGTGGATCACAGGCAGCATTTATGATGCCAATTGGCTTTACATACTTGCCATGGCCCCCTGGCTGTTTATATGTATACCGATCATTCTAAAAAAGGCCTATATACTTGATTTGCTCCAATTAGAGGATAGTAGCGCTATCAGTTTAGGTATAGCCATTAATAAAGAAAAATCAATCTTACTTCTCAGCAGTATCGGCTTAATAAGCGCTTGTGTATCAGTATCAGGCAGTATTGGATTTATTGGCTTAATGGCGCCGCATATATCGCGCTATCTTGTTGGTGTTCAAAATAGATTTGTTATCCCTGTGAGTGCAGCAATCGGTGCGCTGTTGGTAGTCTCTTCTGATTATATTGCCAAAACAATCATTGCCCCTGCTGAACTGCCAGTTGGTATTATCGTATCCATTATTGGGGTACCATTCTTCTTGTATTTACTCAAAAAGGCGAAAGCATAAAGGGGGGATATTTGATATGAGTATTCTGCGTACAGAAAATCTTGAGGCCTGTTATGAAAAAAAGACCGTGTTTCAAAATTTAAACTTAGACATTACTAAAGGAAAAATAACGACTATTATTGGACCGAACGGTTGTGGAAAATCTACTTTATTAAAAACAATGGGACGTATACTGAAACAAAAGCAAGGGAAGGTATTTTTGCAAGAGCAAGATATGAACACGATTTCAACGAAGGAGATTGCCAGACGGCTTTCTATGCTGCCGCAAAGCCCGGTTGCACCGGGCTTGTTGGGTGTGGAGGAATTGGTATCCTATGGACGTTATCCACATCGTAAAAATAATAAAATAATGACGAATGAAGATATGGAAATCATTGAATGGGCAATGGATATAACTAAAACATCCCCTTTCCGAAACCGAAGCATCGCAAGCTTATCTGGTGGGCAAAGACAAAAGGTTTGGCTAGCCATGGCCCTAGCTCAGAAAACAGATATCATCCTCTTAGACGAGCCCACAACATACTTGGATATGGCCCACCAGCTGGATGTATTGCAAATTATTCAGGAACTCAATCGCCAAGAAAAAAGTACAATTGTAATGGTTCTTCATGATATTAACCATGCCTCCAGATACTCAGACCATATCATAGCCATGAAAGACGGCAGTATAATCAAATCCGGCACACCAACCGAAATCATTAACCAAGAAGTACTAAAAACCGTATTCCAAATAGAAGCCAGAATCATCATCGACCCATATGACCAAGCGCCGGTATGTGTTGGATATAATCTATAGTGCTGAAACGGCTTGCTCAGAAGCGAGGAGCATAAGACAGGGGCTCGGAAGGAGGCGTTCTCCCCTCCTGTAGAGGTCATGCTTATGACCTGAGTTTCTAGCCGTTGAAGCCGGATTGCATAAAAGCTGAGGCGACCATTTCAAGGAACAAAGACTAAGAACGCCATGTCCTGTGACAACGTCTTTGTGACCAACATCCTGTTGGCCTCCGCAACTAATTCACAGAGGATAATAGTCCTCTGTTTTTTTATGTCTAAAGGAAGGGTAAAATAGGCAAGATATGTCGGGGTAAATCGTTTAATTTTTCAGTGAATGGAATGCGTCATTTGTTCTAAATTATGATGCCAATGGTAAGATAATAGGTAAGGATAGTTAATGTCAGTAAGAAAAGGCATGAATAAAGATAAACGATCAGGAGGAGTAGTATGTTTAAAGTTTATAATGAAAATCCGAGTCAACTACATATGCCTGTTTTGGTAACTGGAGCATTTAATCATCCAGTTACGCTTGCAGCGACTTTATCGGAAGCGGATAAAATGATGAATAGTAAGCTTCAGGAGCTTGCCAAGGTTGGAGATATTTCCGCTCGGAAGAAAAAAGTTTCGACATTGCATACACTTGATCTTATTCCACCGGAGAGATTGGTGTTCGTTGGATTGGGGAAACAAAAAGATTTAACATTCGAAGAGCTGAAAGAAGCATTTGGCAAAATGTTTCAGAAAGTCGAAGGTCGTGGATGGACAAAGATTAGCGTCGACTTAACGTCATTCCTGACAGATGTCATTACGGTGGAGGATGCAGCACATGCTTTAGGAGAAGCATTAGCCTTGTCTACGTATGAATTTGAAGGATATAAGCATAAGAAAAATGAACCAGATCAGAAAATAGAAGAGGTTTCTGTATATACGGAAGCCGACCGAGAGCTAGTTGAGTCTTCCCTTTTTGTTGGATATACATATGGAAAAGGAACCAATTCAGCTCGGACTTTAGTAAATCTTCCAGGTAATATGCTAACGTCTACAGATATGGCCAATTATGCTAAAGGGCTGGCTGATAAGTATCAGTTTGAGTGCGAAATCCTTGAAAAAGAAGATATGCAGGAGCTTGGAATGGGAGCCTTGCTTGCCGTCAACCAAGGATCTGCTGAACCACCTAAAATGATTGTCCTAAAATATCAAGGGAAATCTGACTGGACAGATGTAATTGGTTTGGTTGGCAAAGGAATTACATTTGATACAGGCGGATATTCAATAAAGACAAAAGCAGGGATAGTTGGAATGAAAACGGATATGGGGGGAGCAGCCGCTGTCCTTGGAGCTATGGAGATAATTGGGGAATTGAGACCTGAACAAAATGTTGTGGCTGTTATTCCATCAACAGATAATATGATTTCCGGAAATGCCTTCAAACCGGATGATGTCATAGTTTCCATGGCTGGTAAAACAATTGAGGTCTTGAATACAGATGCCGAGGGGCGTCTTGTGTTGGCAGATGCGATTACATATGCTAAACAGCATGGAGCGGATTATTTAGTTGATGTAGCTACATTAACCGGGGGAGTTATTACAGCATTAGGTGTAGAAATGACAGGTGCGATGACAAATCATGAAAGCTGGTTTGAGGAAGTCTTAAAAGCATCTGATGAAGCTGGAGAACCCATGTGGAGATTGCCAATTACCGAAAGGGATAAAGCGCGTGTTCGCAATAGCAAAATAGCTGATCTTAATAATTCGCCGGGAGCAGAGGGGCATGCCATTATGGGAGGTGCATTTGTTGGTGAGTTTGCCGAGGAGACTCCATGGGTGCATTTAGATATAGCTGGTACATCTACAAGACGTTCCAGCTATGAACTTGGACCATCAGGTGCTACTGGTGTAATGGCGAGGACATTGGCTGTATTGGTTGAACGTTTTGGTTTGGATGGTGAAGATTAATCTAATCTCATAAATAGATTTAAATGTGAATGTTATCCTTGTAAGAGGGCATACGCCCTTACCTGCTGTTAGGTTTCTGCATACATAATAGTGTAGGCATTTAAACAAACAGGAGGTATTTTACAGATGGATTACAGACAGAGAAGACCATGGGGCAGACCGTGGGGCGGACCGTGGGGAAGACCATGGGGTAGACCAGGTTTTGGTTTTGGATTTGGAGGTCCGATCGGGGGATTTGGTTTAGGATTAGCCGGCGGATTAATAGGTGGAGCATTGCTTAGCAGACCATGGGGATATGGATATGGTTATCCTCCGTATGGATATGGGTCCCCATGGGGATATGGTGGCGGATTTTATTAATAATAATTTGTAAACAAAACCAGCAGTTATCAAACTGCTGGTTTTTAGCTCCATCGTATGACTACCCCAACTTCACAACAGGGAGGACTGGTTTGTTTATCAGCAAAAACCAGCCGAATTCCCTCCGGATCGTAATAGATGGAAGGAGCTATTCGAATACCGGTTGAAAGCAATAATCGATTCACTTCGCTTAGGTTATTAAACTCAGAGGCTGCCATAATTTGACGAGCTAAATCTTGAGATGCAGAGATCTGATTGGCAATTCTTAATGCTTCAGTCAGATAGGACGCGGTTCGATTGGCAGAATTCTTAAATTTTGTTGTATCTATAGCAGGAACTTTTCTGTTATATGAAGAATAAGAATTCATACCAGTAACAGATGGATGGATCCATGTGGGTATGTGGTAATGAGGACCTAGACTTTGAGCCCAGTTATAAAACTGTTGATTTGCATACATATGGGCACCTCCTCTTACGAAATAAAATACCTTATAACTATATATAAGAGAAGGTAGATTGTATTAGACCAAAAAATAAGCAACGGTTAGGTTGCTTATTTAGGGGATAGATGATGTTCGTTTAGATATCGTTGCGATGCTCGACTAAATCAATAACACCAAGAGCAATATGGGCAAGCCCAAATCCAAATAGTGCATTGGCAATCATTTTATTGCTATTATGCTTTTGTTTAAGGGCATAACCAGTAGCAGCAACAGCGGTACCTAATACAGTTGGAACCATTCCTTCTCGAAGATCCATTTGACCAATCCTCCATCATCTAGATATGCTTTTTGTAAAGTCTTACAGATATCCAGTTCATCTTTTTTCGAAGGGATTCACCTTAAAAATCAGAATAGGAATCAGTTGTAAGAAAGCTTTACTCCTTTATTTTTCCGCTCTTTATCTAATTCATAACAAATAAGCAATGGAAAGGATGCCTTTAATTGGATTTAAGTAAAACATTGATGGGTACATTAGGGATAGAAATAGTTGAGGTCTGTGAAGGAAGAGTTGTTGCAACCATGCCTGTTGACCATCGGACACACCAGCCGATGGGACTTCTTCACGGTGGCGCATCGGTGGCTCTTGCCGAAACGGTCGCCAGTCTTGGTGGATATACAATGGTTGACGAGGAGAAAGAAGCAGTCGTTGGTTTAGAGATTAATGCGAATCATCTTAAAAGCAAAAGGGAAGGCTTGGTGACCGCAACAGGAAATATTGTACACAGAGGAAAAAAAACAATGGTATGGGAAATTAAAATAACGGATGAAGAGAACGAATTAATATGTATCAGCAGATGTACGCTTGCTGTTATTCAAATAAAAAAATGAGGATGTTTTACAAGGTCTAAAGCGATCTTGTAAGCATCCTCTTTTTCTGTCATTAGCTATTTTTTTGTTTTTTTGCCTTTTTTAAATCATCACGCACACTATGTTTCCACAATTTAACGCCTGTATTATAGGCTGCACGGCTGATTAAATGTCCGGCAACCGGAGCTGTCATAAAAATAAAGAAGATAGCTAACAGGATACGGGAGTTAAAATGGCCCTCTGTAATCCAGAAATATAAGAATGTGCCAAGCAATACAAGGGTTACACCCAAAGTGGATGTTTTAGAAGCTGCATGGTTCCGCGTATAGACATCGGGTAAACGGAGTATTCCAAGAGCTGATACAACGGTTAATATAGAACCGATTAAAACGATACAAACAAAAATATAGGAACTAATTTCGTTCATTTTCTATGATTTCCCCTTTCTCCAGGAATTTCGAAAAGGCAACCGTACCAGTGAACGAAAGAATACTGATCAGAAGGATAACCTCTAAAAACATGGATGTGCTGAGCAATAAAGATAGTATGGCAATCATGCAAATTAAGTTCATGCCAATAGCATCCAATGCCATTACACGATCAGGGATGCTTGGTCCCTTAATTACTCTATAAATTAGAATGAGCATCGAAATAGCTATACAGACTAAAGAAAGCTGAAGGATGAAATTAATCATTACTCACTCACCTCCAGAATAAGCCGCTCAAATGAATTTTTTATACTTTCTTGCATCTCTGGAATCTCCGATATGTTTAATGCATGGATGAATAATGTTTTGTTATCAGAAGAAATATCCAGAACTAATGTACCGGGAGTTAAGGTAATCAGACAGGACAGAAGAGTGATCTGCCAATCCGATTTAAGTTTGGTTTCATAAGTAAAAATTCCTGGCTTCAGTTCAAGCTTTGGTCTGATGATTGTTTTAAAAACGTCGAAGTTTGCAATCAATAATTCTCGTATAAATATCCCCAGAAGGTGAAGGACAGCCACTACCTTATGCAAATAAAACCGAGTCGAAAAAAAGCGTCTGAATAGAAAAAGAATAATCGCCCCAATTAAATAGCCGATAATAAAGGAAGCGGCTGTATTTGACGTCGTCAGGAACATCCAGGTCAAGGCTAGAATTACATTTAATAATATTTGATAAGACATATCTTCATCACTCCTTTAGTACGGCCTGAATGTAATCTGATGGATTCATTAAAACATCAACCGCATCAGAAACATACGTATAAACAACTTCAGAGCCCAATCCGTACAATATTGAGACTACAAGTAAAATGCCGATCGGCAATAGTAAAAAACGGTTATCTTTCTTGGAGAAGTTCTCATCGGAAACTTTTTTCTCTCCCCAGAACGCGAATATGAAAATGCGCATCACGGAATATAAAACAATTAAACTTGAGAATAGGACTACCAATCCTCCTACGTAATGCCTTTCATCAAAGGCACCCTGAATGATTAGTAATTTTCCTGTAAAACCGCTGAAAGGTGGAACCCCTGCTAACGATATAGCCGCTATGAAGAACATCCAAGCTAAAAGTGGAGATTCGTGAATTAACCCACCCATGCGCTTAATATTACTTGTCCCTGTTTTGGCCATCATTACTCCAATAAGCAGAAACAGGGCTGCTTTAATCATCATGTCATGAATTGTATACATAATTGAACCGGATATGGATGCGGTATTCATGATTGAAATACCGAAGATTATAACACCAATGGCAATTACGATATTGTAAATGATGATTTTTTTACCATCCATATAGGCCAATACACCGATACAGCCCAATACAATGGTTAAAATTCCAAGGTACTCCAGCAATGTATGCGTATAATCAGTATGATGATAAAACATAATGGTAAAGGTTCTTAGGATGGAATAAACACCAACCTTCGTTAATAATGAACCAAACAAAGCCAGGATTGGAATTGGCGGCGCAAAGTATGAGCCGGGCATCCAAAAATATAAAGGAAAAATGGCTGCCTTCAATCCAAACACGATTAGAAACAGAACAGCGATAACCGTGATGATTCCCGGCTGGTCTACTTCCGCAATTCTTTCTGAGATATCTGCCATATTCAGCGTACCTACAACAGAGTATAAGAATGCAACAGCAGCAACAAAAAGGCCAGAAGCAATTACATTTACAAGCAAATATTTAATAGACTCGCGAAGCTGTACTTTTGTACCACCTGTCACAAGTAATACATAAGATGACATCAGCATTACTTCAAAAAATACAAATAAGTTGAATATATCTCCGGTCAAAAATGCCCCGTTAACACCTACAATTAAAAATTGGATAAGGGCATAGTAGAAATATTTTTCACGGTTTGCATCAATATTTTTAAAAGAATAAATAATCGTTACTAATGTAATAAGAGATGTAGTTAAAACCAGTAAGGCTGCCAGCATATCCGCTACAAGACTAATTCCGAAAGGGGCATCCCAGCTGCCGGCCTGCAAGGTAAGAATGCCATTTGTTTTTACCTCTATTAAAAGTGAAAAGGTAACTACCAGGACCAGTATAGAAGAGGCCAAGGCGACTATTCGTTGGGCATTTATTTTTTTCGCAAGGAATAACAATAAAATTCCTGTCAATAACGGAAGTAAAATAGGTAATATAACAAGGTTATTCATATGACTTATTTCCTCTCAGTTGATCCATGTTATCCGTTCCAAGTTCCTGATAGGAACGATAGGCCAATACCAGGAAGAAAGATGTGACACCGAAGCTAATTACAATCGCTGTCAGGATTAATGCCTGTGGCAGCGGATCCACATAGGATTTGGCGTGTTCACTTAAGATAGGCACAGCTCCTTGTTTTAATCCTCCCATGGTAAGAACCAATAAATTCACCGCATGGCTCAATATGCTTGTTCCAATAATGATACGAAGCAAGCTTTTTGATAAAAGTAAATAGGTGGAAATCGTAAATAGAATTCCTATAGCAAAACACATTAAAATCTCCATCATTCACTCTCCCCAATCGTTTGAATAATGGTCATTGTCACGCCGATTACAACTAGATAAACACCCGTATCAAAGATAACTGCTGTATGAAGGGATGTTTTTCCAAGGAGCGGCAAATCAAAATAATCAAAGGCGTGCGTCAGGAAAGGAGCATCGAAGAATAACGCACCAGCTCCAGTCCCGACAGATAACAACAACCCCACAGCTATTAACGATAAATAATTTACCGGCAGAAAACTTTTTACGGTTTTTAAATCAAATGCCAGCAATAAAAGAATGATGGCAGAAGAAGTCATAAGACCACCGATAAATCCACCGCCCGGCGTATAGTGTCCGGCAAAGAAAATGTGTATAGAGAACAAAATAATAATAAAAGTTGCGATTTTAGTAACCGTCTGTAAAATTAAATCATTTGTTTTCATTCTTCCCCTCCTCTTTTCGTGAGACGGAGTTTAATCATGGTGTAAATTCCCATGGCTGCAATGGATAATACGGTGATTTCAAACATGGTATCCAAACCACGGAAGTCAACCAGGATTACGTTAACCATATTCTCTCCACCAGCTTCTTTGTACGTAACCTCTTTATAAAATTCAGAGATGGATTCAAATAGCTTCGTACTGTGAGAAGCCAGCGCGATAAGTGTCATCGTAATTCCGACACCGAGAGAGATTGCCAGGTTCGTCAATTTAAAACGCATACGCTTTTCCTTTGGTTTATACTTCGGCAAGTGATAGAAACAAAGCAAGAACAGCGATGTAGATACTGTTTCAATGACAAATTGAGTTAAGGCTAAATCAGGTGCCCTAAATAGAACAAATAAAAGTGATACTGTATAACCAACCGCTCCCATTAAAATGATTGAAGTCAGTCTCGATTTTGCAAATAGAATCATGATTGAAGCCAGAACTAAGATAAAGATCAAAATAACTTCGTATACCCCAATTGGAGTCATACTGGTTGTTTCGAATGCAAAGCTATCGGTTTTCCAAACCGTATAAAGTAAACTGATAATCAAGAAGCCAAATATATAAACTAAATAATCATGGATACTCCCGTTCATATATCCGCGGGTAATGAGACGTGAACCTGTATCCAGTGATCTTAATCCCATATTATATGCATTGTTTAATGTGTATTTATCAGAGAAATACGTATAAATCTTGCTCCATTTTGGATAGAACTTATACAAGATAATTCCTAAGATGACAACTCCGATTGTCATTAATAATGCGCCATTTACTCCGTGCCACATTTGTATATGAAGATGCGGAGGGTTTCCGTTTTCATAAAGGCTCGGCAGGATAGCTGCAGTAGCTGGCTCAATAATTGTTGAAGTAAGGATGTTTGGAAATAATCCAAAAATAATAACCAAGGCTGCAAGCGTGATTGGTGAAATCAATAATCCAATCGGTGCTTCATGTGGTTTTTTCGTTAATTTTTCAGGCTGAAGTTTGCCGCCAAATGTTCTAAATAAAAGAATCATACAGTAAACAAATGTGAATACACTTGCCAGCCATCCAATAACAGGGAATAAATTACCCCATGTTTGCAGGTTAAGAAAATCTGCTTTTGTTATATCTAATAGGCTGCCAAAGAACATTTCCTTACTCAAGAAGCCATTGAATGGAGGCAAGCCTGCCATTGAGAATGCTCCGATTGCAGCAATAGTAAAAGTGATTGGCATTATGGTCATTAATCCGCCCAGTTTACGAATATCCCTAGTTCCCGTTTCGTGATCAATTATACCGACTGCCATGAATAATGAACCTTTAAAGGTTGCATGGTTAATTAGGTGAAAAACAGCTGCCGAAACAGCGGCAATATATACATTATTCTCGGCTGATCCAAAATGGAGGGAAGCCGCACCGATGCCAAGCAGGGACATGATTAAGCCGAGCTGGCTGACTGTTGAGTAGGCAAGAATCCCTTTTAAATCATACTGACGTACTGCATTAAAGGAACCCCAAATTAAGGTTATGATACCGACCAGGCCGATAATCCATACCCATTCACCTGATAAAGCAAATATAGGGCTCAAACGTGCTACTAAATAGATACCTGCTTTAACCATCGTTGCTGAATGAAGATATGCACTGACTGGTGTAGGTGCTTCCATTGCATCAGGTAACCAAATGTGGAATGGGAATTGGGCAGACTTCGTGAATGCCCCTAATAAAACGAGTATCATCGAAAAATAAAAAAGAGGATGGTTTACCAAATCAGGAGCTATTGAAATTAATTCTCTGATGCTGAAGGTATTTCCCATTACAGAGAGGGTTATAAAACCTCCTAGCATGGATAAGCCACCTAAAAAGGTGATTAATAATGATTTTTGCGCTCCGTAGCGAGATCCTTTTCTCTCATGCCAATAGCCAATCAGCAGGAAGGAAGAAAGGCTGGTAAATTCCCAAAACGTATAAAGGACGATTAAGTTGTCAGATAGGACAACCCCAAGCATAGCCCCCATAAATAATAGTAAATAAACATAAAAATTACTCAGTTTTTCTTTTGTTTTGTCCATATAAAAGATGGAGTACAGAATAACTAGTGTACCAATACCTGTGATCAGCATAGCGAAGAGCAGGCCTAATCCGTCTACATAAACATCAAATGATATGTTTAGTGAAGGAATCCACTCAAAACTAGCTGTTATGGATTGATGATCCGTTATTTCAGGCAGGAACGTAAACAAATAACCAAATAATACGATAGGTATAATGAGTACGAACCATCCGGTATGTATTTTACGAGCATATTTGCCTATAAACGGAATACATATCGCAGCCAAAAAAGGCAGTAATATACTCAAGTGAAGCATTGACATAAGGACCTCCCTTAAAAAATTATAAAATATTGAAAAATTACAACAAAATGTACCAATCCGTACATTCAGCATAGCAAATTATACAGCAAATTTATATTAGACTGTACTTGAAAAGACTGGTATTCATGTGTTTTAACCATGTATTATATGAAGGAAAAAATTTAAAAATTTAATTCTCCTTTCCGATAAATGGTTTATAATGGGAAAATGTGAAGTATAAGGAATAATGAAAATGAAGAATAATATGTAACAGGTTATTTTCCCTTATTATCGATAATGGCATTTAGTCTGTTCTTTGCTGTTCATCTTATGGTAAGAATGATTGCATTTTTAAAAAGCAATGGGCTCTATTCAGGCATGACTGGATTGTTATCAGAGATCCATATTAAATTATCCTTTTTATTATTGTTCTTTATCTGTTTTTTTATGTTACTTGCTGCGTTAAAGCTTCTTGTCGATACCTTTTTGGAACTGTCACTTTTATTTTTCTCAAAGGATAAGGTGGGAGAAGACCTGCAAAAGCTGAGAGGGACTTCTATCATTTTTCTGATAGGTGGACTTATATCTATGTTATGTTGTCTTTGGTTGCTTGCAGGCTGCTTTTTACTTACTTCATTATTCGCTTTTATATACTTTCTGTATAAAATCAGTTCATCCTTATCGGGTACCTGATTGATAGGGATTATATTTTTTCATGTAACTATCTGGGCCGTTCTGTTATTGGCAGTCTGTCTCTCTGTCTTAAAATTATATAATAGTATAATGGCGGGACTTCCGCTGTAAAGGAAAAAGCATGATGAACCTCTAATAGAGAGAATACATCATGCTTTTCCATATTTTTATTTACGGCTGACTTTATTTAAATACTGGACGGCTGATCCTTGCCCACCCAGACCCCACCTGTATATGAAGCAGTCATCCCAATAAACCATAAATCATGATAATCATTTGTTGTACCGGTTTTTCCTCCTATATAAGCTACCTTTTTTCGAAGCAATCGAACAGCTGCAGTATTAACCGATTTGGCCATTGCCTGATTGAGTGGAAGATTGCTATATGTTGAATGACCATAGTTCTCTGGGCAGTAATTTTCGATGCATATCGCTGAAGCGTCTATTTTTTGGATCCTTATTAGTTTTCAAATAAGGCGCATATACCAGCAATGGTTTAATCGTAGATCCTGGCTGACGAAAACTTTAATGGGCTCGATTAAATGTTGAGGGTTTATATGTTTTTCCCCCAATCAATGAGACAAGCTCATGAGTAGAATGATTAATAACTACCGCTGATGCTTCAACGTTTTTATAAGGCAGGATGCTACTAACGGCTGATTTGGCTTTTTCTGAATATCTGAATCGAGAAAAAGTGTGGATCGTAATTCCTGAATGCAGCAGTTCCGTGATGCGGTTATCTAATTTCTCTGTTAATTGATTAGATCCTTGTTCAGATAAACCAGAAAACTGATAACCATCCTGCTCTGCGACCAGCTGACGAAATTCAGCCAGCGTGTAATCGGTATAATCAGGAAATTCTTGGATTCGTTTGGAAAGATTTAATTTTATTGATTCTTTTAAAATTTGCTCTTTTTCTCCATTCGTTATGAAATTCTTATTCTCAAGTTGCTGCAGAAGTCTAACCTGGCGTTTTTTTGTATTTTGGAAATTAGTCAGCGGGTCATAAAGACTAGGGTTATTAGGAATTGCCGCTAGAAAAGAGAGTTCACCATGCTTGAGATTCTTTGCTGATTTGGAAAAATAAAAATGAGCAGCAGCTTCAATTCCATAGGAACTGTTACCATAGTAAATCGCAATTATGTAAGTATTTAATAGTTAATCTTTTGAAAAATCACGCTCAAGCTGATAGGCGTAAAGCAGTTCAGTTAATTTACGATTATATGTACGTTCATTTGTGAGGAATAAATTTCGAGCGAGCTGTTGTGTAATGGTGCTGCCCCCTTGATGAATTCCCCCGCTTTCCGTATTAATTATGAACGCTCTGCTAATAGCTGATAAATCAAACCCCTTATGTGAATAAAAATGCTGATCCTCTGAAACTACGTAAATATCCTTTAAAATTTGAGGGATATCAGCATCCTTTATATATTTCCGATTCTCTGTTTGATAGATTTCTCTGATAATTGTCCATCGGAATCTGTGATTGTACTGTTAAGCTGCATGGCAGATTGATCTATTTGTAAATTGGTGTCCAAAACATGATTGAGGCTTTGCAATTTGGAAAACTCATTCAGTGTTAATGTACTCAATCCGTATAAGGATGGAACCAGTAATAAAATCATACAAAATCCAATTGATTTTCTCATTTTTACCCACCTGGAATTCTATTCGTATATTTAACTATATCGTATTGATTTTGTGGTTAAAAGAGGAAAATTTGGAAGGAGCAATAGATTACACGAAAACAAGGAGGTTGTATCATTGTGAAGAAGGATGACCACTATTTATTCATAGATTTTGAATTTACAATGCCAGAGGATCGAAATAATCCGAATGGGTTCTTTCCTGAAATCATTGAATATGGAATTATCGAGGTAAAGAGTGGAACAATAGTCAATCAATACAATTCTTATGTCCTGCCCAGAGTATTTCAGTCGTTAACGAACCGATGTAAGAACTTTTTGCACATTACCGAAGATGATCTTAAGACAGGGGTGGAATTTGATGTTTTTCACAGTTTACTGCGAGAATTGGATCATCCTAACTCTCCAACGATTGCTACATGGGGAAACATGGATATGAAGGTGTTAAAGCAAAACTGTCAGTATTCAGGACATATATTCCCTTTAAAGGGAAAGCAATTGGATTTATCGATTGAGTATCAAAAATTCTTTGGTGACCGAAATCAGACAGGCCTATGGAAAGCAGTTCAGCAATATGGGGACAAGGCTAAAGGCGTTTGGCATCGTGCTTTGGATGATGCCAGAATGACTTATGAACTGTTTACATTAATTGAGCAGGACAGGAGGTATGTGGATAACTATAAGCCAACGACAATCGGAGACGTTGTGGATTTTTCACAGTTATTTAATGGGTTGACGTAAAAAACCAAATCAGTAAAGAGTGATTTGGTTTTTTATGTTTATCATATTGGAAAATACTCGCGCTCTATATTCGATATAGCTGACAAAGACATATCTGACCACTTTGATTCTTCTTTTTGCAATTCCTGTTTTAATGTTTCAAGAGACTGGCGCAGGGATTCTGTGTAATCAGGAATTTCCCCTTTAAACGGTTTCACCATGTTTACCGGGATGTTGGTTTGTTCCCTGTAAGCTAAAGCCTTTCGCTCATGGAAAAAATCAACTTCTGTTTGTTTTGGATGATGAAGATCTCCCTGCATAGGGTGCTTTAATACAGCCAGTATTTTAACAACCATATATCCATTTGTTCGGATATTGGTGATTTCGCCTACATATTTACCGGTTTTATAATGTGCAATCACTTGGTCGCCAATAGTGAGTTCATTCATTTTTATCCCCCATTCATATCTGTTCTTCTCTATCATACCGATGTACCATAATCAATCCTATAAAAAGCTCTTCAGAAAGATGCTTTTTTTTTGAGAATCGTGTAAAGTGAAAAATTGGAGGTAGTTTAAATGAAATGGAAGACCATGATACTATTATTAATAATCCTCCTTGGTGCAGCGATTTGGAATCTGTATATAAAAGATAAGGTATTCCAATCTGGTGATCAAACAACTTTAAAGCTGGATCAAACCATTAAAGAGAAAGAAGGCGAAGATAAAATGACAGTATTACCTCAATTTACAGAAGTACAAGGTAATGAAAGATTAGTGGAGATGGTAACTAATAAAGGTTCCATCCAAATCAAATTATTCCCTGACCAAGCTCCTAAAGCGGTTGAAAATTTCCTGACTCATGCAGAAAATGGATACTACGAGGGGATCATTTTCCACCGCGTGATCAATGATTTCATGATTCAAGGCGGAGATCCAACTGGAACAGGAATGGGTGGAGAAAGCATTTGGGGTAAATCATTCGAAGATGAATTCACGATGGATTTATTTAATTTCCGTGGTGCTTTGTCTATGGCAAATGCCGGCCCTGGTACAAATGGAAGTCAATTCTTTATTGTTCAAAAAGGTGCTGTTGAAGCGAATCTAAAAGGACAAATGGAACAAGCGGGATATCCTCAGGAAGCAGTGGAAAAATACATGGAAATAGGCGGAACTCCTTGGCTTGACCACAGACATACCGTGTTTGGACAAGTTACTGAAGGAATGGATGTTGTAGATGACATCGCAACTACTAAAGTAGGTCCTAACGATAAACCGGTTTATGATGTAGTGATTGAAAAAATCAACATCCTAAAATAATCCCTATAATGTAAGTAGGCTGTCGATGACTCGGCAGCTTTTTTCTTATTTATAAATGAGGATAATCAAATATCACTTATACTCACCCTAGTCGTGTTATAATATGGTTAAAATTCAAATGTTTTCAAATCAGGAAAGGGTGTCTCAAAACATGTCTCAGCCATTAGCGTTTATTATAGGATTATTCTTGTATTTTCCTGAAGATAAAAGAGAATACATTCCAGCCGGATTAACGATGGCCATTTTTACATTATTTGCAGTGTTAACGATGCGGTTTATCATTGTTTATAATCGTAAGCAGGTACAGAAGGCAAAGGAATTGGAAGAAAAATTAAAAGAGCAAAATATTCAATGATGGCTGCACATGCAAAGTGTGCAGTTTTTTTTTGCCGAAATCTGAGTGGATTCTTCTTAAAATTAAACAAGCATTTGCCAGACTGATTGGCAAATGCTTGTTACATAATTAGTTGAGGTCTTGGAATGCTTCGTGCAATCTGCGCAAGCCCTCAGTGAGAGTGTCCTTAGAGCACCCTATATTCATTCGAACAAATCCTTGGCCATCCTGCCCATATTTCGCACCGGGTTCAAGAGCCAATTTCCCTTTATGGATGAGCCTTTCTGTGATTTCAATATCTGATATTCCTAAATCCCGTAAATCGATCCAAACAAGGAAAGATGCTTGAGGAATCATGATGTTTATTTTCGGTAAATGCTTAGAAACATAATCAGTCAGGATTTCAATATTCTCTTCAATTTTGGATACGGTCTCACTCACCCACTCAGCACCATGGGTGTAGGCCGCTTCCATGGCAGTATAGGCAAGTACATTAATGCCCCCAATACCTTGCTTGAGGAATTGCTGTTCCATTTTTAAGAGGTAATCTTTATTTTCACTTAGGATCAGAGAGCCATGCAATCCAGCGATATTAAAGGTTTTACTAGGAGCCATCAGTGTAATAACATCTTTGCTGATGATTCCGGCAGGTGTGTGAATATTGTCATAAAGAATCAGGTCAGCGTGAATTTCATCGGAAATGACAGGCACTTGATAGTGCTGACATAGGCTAATCATTCTCTCAAGGTCTTTCTTTGCCCAAACCGTTCCGCCAGGATTGTGCGGGCTGCATAAGATGAATAATTTTACTCCATTACGAAGCTTGTTTTCAAAGTCTTCAAAATCAATTTCAAATTGATTTTGGTTGATTTTCATTCTATTGGTAACAAGAGTTCGGCCATTACTTTTAACGACATTATGAAATGGACCGTAGACAGGTGTTTGAATCATCACTTGATCTCCAGCTTCAGTAAATGCAAGAACAGCTGCTGATAAGGACGGAACTACACCTGGACTAAAAGAAATATTTTCTCTTTTAAGCGACCATTTATGCTTTTCGTTCATCCAATTTATGATAGCCTGGTATACAGAATCGGAGGCATATGTATATCCGAATATTGGGTGCTGTATGCGGGTAATTAAAGCTTCCTGTACCTGAACAGGCGAAGCCCAGTCCATGTCTGCCACCCACATTGGCCATAAGTCACTGCCTGCGAATAATGAATCAACGTTATCCCATTTATACGAAGCTGTTCCTTTACGATCTATAATGGTTTCTGTATTTGTTGTACTATTCATTTTTTCACCCCGCCTTTATATGATTCCCTTATTTTATCATATATTTACAGACTGGCAGTTTTAGAAGATTTATTAATTGGCTTGTTTTCTCAAATAAATATGGTATGTGAGATGAAAATAATTGATTACATATTCATATGTATAAAATGAGTGTTATAATGGAAAAAGTTTAATTTAAATTAAATTTTCAGATATCTTTATATCTAATGATACTTTTAATGGAGGTGAGGGTATGAACCTTACAGCTAAGGAAATTGAGATTTTGAATATTCTCGAAGAAAACGCCAGAATCCCTCTGGATGATATAGTAAAAATGACAGCAATGTCTAAAGAGGAAGTTGAACTAGCCTTAAAAAAACTGAAAGAATCCAATATTATTGTTGGCTATGCCGCTTTGGTCGATTGGTCGAAAGTTAAAGATCACGAAGGAGTTACTGCCATGATTGATGTGAAAGTAACCCCTAAAAGAGGCGTAGGCTTTGATGAGACAGCAAAACGAATTTATCGCTATGAAGAGGTCACATCCGTTTATTTAATGTCAGGTGCTTATGACTTATCTGTGGTCATTGAGGGCAAGTCGATGAATGAGGTAGCGCGATTTGTTTCAGACAAATTATCGACTCTTGATTCAGTTATTTCTACAACGACTCACTTTATTCTTAAAAAGTATAAACATGATGGGACTGTATTTGCACCTCTTGATGAGGATAAAAGGATTGTGATAACTCCATGATTAAAACGAGTTATCTATCTGATACGGCTCGAGAAATGAAGCCCTCCGGAATACGTAAATTTTTTGATTTGGCAGCAGGCATGGAAGGTATCGTTTCGCTTGGTGTAGGTGAGCCAGATTTTGTTACTCCGTGGCGATACAGGGAAGCTGCTATCCTCTCGATGGAAGAAGGCTATACGTCTTACACAGCAAATGCAGGATTGCTTGATTTACGCGAGGAAATTGCAGCCTATATGAGTAGACGTTTTCAGGTAACATACTCCCCTGAAAATCAAATTATTGTAACTGTAGGTGCAAGTCAGGCAATCGATATCGCCTTACGAGCCATTCTCAACCCAGGAGAAGAAGTAATAGTCGTTGAACCATGCTTCGTATCCTATGCTCCATTAGTGGCATTGGCAGGAGGTAAGCCTGTTTCGGTTGGAACCATGAAAGAATCTGATTTTAAACTGTTACCCGAACAGTTAGAAGCAGCTATAACACCGAAAACGAAGGCGATTATGATTTGTTCACCCAATAATCCAACAGGAACCCAATTGTCTAAGGATGATTTGAAAGCATTAGCTGAAATTGCTATTAAACATGATGTTCTTGTGATTTCCGATGAAATCTATGCGGAACTTGTTTATGATGACGCGTATACCAGCTTTGCAGCCATTGAAGGGATGTATGAACGGACGATTTTAATATCAGGCTTCTCAAAGGGATTTGCTATGACAGGCTGGAGGCTTGGTTTTGTATGTGCAAACAAAGAAATCTCAGAAGCTATGCTGAAAATCCACCAGTATGCGATTATGTGTGCCCCTACATCTGCCCAATATGCTGCTTTGGAGGCCCTGCGATATGGGGCGGGATATGTGGAAGAAATGCGTATGAGCTATAATCATCGAAGAAATTATATTGTTAGTTCATTTAATGAGATTGGTTTGAAGTGCCACACACCGGGTGGAGCATTTTATGCTTTTCCATCCATTGAATCTACTGGCATGAGCTCTGAAGAATTTGCAGAAAAATTATTGATTGAGGAAAAGGTAGCAGTAGTACCAGGTAATGTATTTGGTATAGGCGGAGAAGGGCATATCCGTTGCTCTTACGCTACATCTATCGATCAATTACGGGAAGCCTTAACCAGGATTGAACGATTTTTAAACAATCATTCATAAATTTCCTTAAGGACTTTTACTAAGAGTTTTCTGAGTATAGGGAAAAGATTTTCAAATATAAAAAATGAGGGGGCAACCATAAGTCGTTAAATGACCTATGGTTGCCCCTTTGTTTGGTTGAGGCCAACAGGATGTTGGTCACAAAGGCGTTGCCACACGACGTGGCGTTCTTAGTCTTTGTTCCTTGAAACAGTCGCCTCAGCCTTTTAATCAATCCAGCTTCAACTCCTAGTCCCTCGAGTCATAAGGATAGCCACTGCGGGAGGGAAGAACACCTCCCTGCGTGCCTCTCTCTTATGCTTTTCGGGCCTGGGCAGTCGCCTCAGCCTTTTAGTTAATCTAGCTTCAACGGCTAGAAGCTCAGGACATAAGAAAAGCCACTGCGGGGAAGACCATTCCCTTCGTGGCTTTCTCTTATGCTGCTCGCTTCTGAACGAGCCGTTTCAGCTTTTTAAGTTCCCCATTATCCTTAGGAAGTCGGCTTCGGTTATGTCTTGGGTTTTCTTTAGTATTAATTTCGCTCGCTTTTGCCCCATTGTGTTGATGAGGTGATGGAGTTCGGGATCTAGTTGGCATGGTCCTGTTGGATTGGCGTGCTCCATTAATTCGGAGGCAGGGCAATCCAATGCAGTTGAAATAGTCAGGAGAACCTGGAGGCTTGGTGTTAATTCATTTTCCTCGTATTGCTCAAGTTTGTGAGTGCCGATTCTGGAGCGTAACGCTAGCTCTTCCACACTCATTCCTTTGTCAATTCTGTACTTACGAATATTTTCTCCAATTGTAGCCATTATCAATCCCTCCCGATATTAATAGTTCTCCTTATATTCTACCACCTTACTAAATAATTCCAATAGAGTTCAGGAAGACTAATAAAATTGCGGCAGGGCATACGTAACGGACTAAGATATACCAACCGTTAAACATCCAGTATTTCAATTTCGAGCCATTTTGTAACTCTGTTCTGACTGCATTTTTATCCATAACGTAACCTATAAATATAGAAATAAACAGCGAACCGAGCGGCAGGGCAAGATTTGAAACAATAAAATCTGCCAGATCAAAGAAAGTTTTACCTGCAATATGAACATCGCTTAAGATTCCATAGGATAAAGCACTCGGAATCCCAACAATGAAGGTGATGATTCCAGCCAGCCATGCGGAAGATTTTCGTTTCTCGGGATTTTCTTTTGAAATGACTGCTACAACAATTTCCAAAATGGAAAAGGCGGAGGTAAGAGTCGCAAATAACAATAAGACCATAAAGATGATCATAAAAAATCCTCCGAATGCGATCTCATTAAATACAGCTGGCAGTATGACAAAAACTAGCCCTGGACCTGATGCAGGATCATATCCCAACGCAAATACGGCAGGGAAAATAACAAGTCCTGCTAATAAGGAGATTAAAATATTTAATCCCACAACAGAAAAGCCGGATTTCATCAAATTCTCGTTTTTCGGCAAATAGGAAGCGTAGGTTACCATTACAGATGTTCCCACACTAAGAGCGAAAAAGGCTTGTCCAAGTGCCAGCAATACGGATTCACCAGTGATTTTATTGAAGTCTGGCTGCAAGAAGAATCTAACACCTTCCATAGCTCCATCCAGGGTTAACGATCGAACGGCCAATATAATAAACAAAATGAATAATGCCGGCATCATATACTTGCTTGCCCGTTCAATCCCTTTTTTGATTCCTCCCTGAACCACCCATATTGTCAATAATATGAACAGAATCTGAGAAATGATTGATTCATATGGATTTTCAATAATGTTATTAAATAATGATTCATAATTAGCTACCCCTGTTATCTGCCCAAGTAGACTTCTGCCTAGATAGGATAAAATCCAGCCGCCTACCACACTGTAAAAGGATAGCAACAGAACGGAAGCAATTACACCCATCCACCCCAATAAAAACCATTTAGAATTAGGGGCTATAACTTTATAGGCACTGACTGCATCTTTTTGTGCATTTCGTCCAATGACAAATTCGGCAATTAAAATAGGAGCACCGATAAAAAGTGTGAACGCAATAAATAAAAGGAAGAAGGCTGCACCGCCATTTGTTCCAGCCATGTAGGGGAATTTCCAAATGGCACCCAGTCCAATTGCTGAACCGGCAGCAGCTAAAATAAATCCAATCTTTGATGACCATTGTTCATGTTTTTGCATGTATGCACCTCATAGCTTGTAATCTTATTAATCGTATAATAGTAGCATTATACAGGAATAATTGCCAGAATATTAAATCTGATTGAACAGGTAAGTTATTCCTGTCGGGAAAGGTGTTTATTATTAGGCGATAGGGTAAATAAAAATAGAAGAGTGTGTAGGTCATTTTTGATAATGGCTCAACATTATGCTATAATTTTATATTGCGTATATAAACGAAAAATTTAAACATTTATAGGAGTGTTATTATGACTACAAAATATGAAGTAGGTCAAATTCTTACCGGTAAAGTAACTGGCATTCAGCCTTATGGAGCATTCGTTGCCTTAGACGAAAATACACAAGGACTCGTTCATATTTCTGAAATTACGTACGGGTTTGTGAAAGATATTAATGATCAATTAAAATTAGGCGATGAAGTTAAAGTTAAAGTTCTTTCCGTTAATGAAGAAGCTGGAAAAATCGCTTTATCTATCCGTGCTACAGAAGAGCCGCCAGCAGTTAAACAGGAAGCTCGTAAGCCTAAGAAAAAATCTCAACAAGGTTCAGTTAAAATTCCGCCTGCTGAAACACCACAAGGATTCAATACACTTAAAGATAAATTGGAAGAGTGGATTGAACAATCCAAACGCGAAGATCTTATTAAAAAATAATTGAATAGAAATGCAGAAACTGCCCTCATCACTTGTTTCGACTGTGATGAGGGCAGTTTTTTTGTTGTAAACAGTTATTAATTCCAATTGTTCGTAAATTATCGGATAATATAGACAAGACTCAATTATCGTTTAAATGGGTTTTTAGTCGAATGGAATTATACCTTATACGAATGAAAAACTTAGATAGGGGGCCGATTCATGTGACAAAGACAACTGTTTCCAACGAAGTGATTGAACAAACAGAACAATATGGTGCCAGGAACTATCACCCATTGCCGATTGTTATAGCAGAAGCTGAGGGTGTTTGGGTGAAGGATCCAGAGGGAAACCGATATATGGACATGCTGAGTGCTTATTCGGCTGTAAACCAGGGACATCGTCACCCAAGAATTATTCGAGCTTTAAAGGAGCAAGCAGATCGTGTAACTCTGACGTCAAGAGCTTTTCATAATGATCAGCTTGGTCCATGGTATGAAAAAATTTGTAAGCTAGCAAACAAAGACAAAGCACTTCCTATGAATACTGGTGCGGAGGCGGTTGAAACAGCTTTTAAAGCTGCAAGAAGATGGGCCTATGATGTAAAAGGAGTGGAAAAGGACAAGGCAGAATTTATCGCCTGCACTGGGAACTTTCATGGCAGAACGATGCTTGCTGTTTCTCTTTCTTCTGATGAAGAATATAAAAGAGGTTTTGGTCCAATGCTGCCAGGCATTAAGCTTATCCCATTTGGCGATATAGAAGCTTTAAAGGAAGCGATTACTCCCAATACAGCAGGCTTTTTGATTGAGCCAATCCAAGGTGAAGCAGGAATTAATATACCTTCTGAAGGGTTCCTTAAGGGAGCATATGATGTATGTAAGGCTAATGATGTTTTATTTATTGCAGATGAGATTCAGGTAGGGCTTTGCAGAACGGGCAGGATGTTTGCATGTGAGTGGGAGGATGTTGTTCCTGATATTTATATTTTGGGTAAGGCCCTTGGTGGCGGAGTATTCCCAATTTCCTGTATTCTGGCCAATCATGATATTCTTGATGTTTTTAATCCGGGGTCCCATGGATCTACTTTTGGTGGTAATCCATTAGCCTGCGCAGTATCTATGGAGGCTATTGATGTGTTAGTTGAAGAGAATTTGGCTGGAAAATCCGAACAGCTGGGAGCCTATCTGAGTGAAGAATTAAGGAAGATTGAAAATCCTATTATAAAAGAAATCAGAGGCCGTGGTTTATTTATTGGTATGGAATTAACGGAATCAGCACGCCCATATTGTGAACGGTTAAAGGATGAGGGCTTATTATGTAAGGAAACTCATGATAATGTCATCCGTTTTGCCCCACCACTTATCATTACCAAAGAAGAGCTTGATTGGGCGATTTCAAAAATTAAAAAGGTATTGTCTGTATAAATGAATAGGCCCATCCAAATAAAGGGATGGGCCTATTCTAGATATTATGATTTTGATGGATTTGGTTGTTCCTGGCTGCTTGTTTGTTCGCTTGGCTTGAATAATAATCCAAGATTGACAAGGCCTGCAATTCCAACAAGTGCATAAATAACACGTGCGAAACCACCAGCTTGGCTTCCGCCCCCAAAAACAGTTGCAACCAAATCGAATTGGAAAAATCCGATAAGTCCCCAGTTAATGGCGCCTATAATTGTTAAGACAAGTGCGGTACGTTGTATACCACTCATTTGATTTCCTCCTTCAAAAAGCATGGTTCAGTTATAGAGTGGTTAAAAAAAGAAAATATTATACATGATTTTAGGTTTTATTAATGAAATTAAAGGAATTAAAGATAAAGAAAACGGAATAATAGGGAGGAAATAGAATTATGCAAAATTTTACATATAAAAATCCGACAAATTTAGTATTTGGTAAGGATACAGTTAAAGAACTGAAAAATTTAATACCAGCCGATTCAAAAAATATTTTATTAATTTATGGTGGGGGAAGCATAAAGAAAAATGGCTTATATGATCGTGTTGTTGATGAGCTGAAGCACAGAGAACTAACCTATCATGAATTATCTGGAGTAGAACCAAATCCGCGTATCTCTACTGTGCGCAAAGGTGTCGATATATGCCGAGAAAATGAGGTTGATTTTCTTTTAGCTATTGGCGGAGGTAGTGTTATTGATTGTACGAAGGCAATTGCGGCAGGTGTTGTGTATGAGGGAGATCCATGGGATTTAGTCACCAAGAAAGCCAAAGTAAAGGGCGCTATGCCGTTTGGTACAGTTTTAACACTGGCAGCCACAGGCTCTGAAATGAACTCTGGCAGTGTGATTACGAATTGGGAGACACAGGAGAAGCACGGGTGGGGTTCACCATATACTTACCCTCAGTTTTCTATCCTTGATCCGGTTAATACGTTCACAGTTCCTCGCGATCAGACGATTTACGGAATGGTTGATATGATGTCACATGTGTTGGAAACATATTTTAACCACACAGAAAATACACCTTTACAGGATAGAATGTGTGAATCAGTGTTAAAAACAGTTAAAGAAACGGCTCCGAAATTATTGAACGATATGGAAAATTATCAATATCGGGAAACTATTCTTTACTGTGGAACGGTGGCTTT
This sequence comes from Pradoshia sp. Z4_20, assembly GCF_058216035.1. Lineage (NCBI taxonomy): Bacteria > Bacillati > Bacillota > Bacilli > Caryophanales > Bacillaceae > Pradoshia > Pradoshia sp. Z4_20. The sequence continues at coordinate 41,198 of NZ_JBZAJD010000004.1, read as the reverse complement.
AAATGGTACATTGAGTGTGGGTATCCGTGGCGATTGGGCAACGCATAATATCGAACATGCTGTTTCAGCTGTCTATGATATTCCTCATGCAGGGGGGCTTGCAATCTTATTTCCAAACTGGATGAAGCACTGTATGCACGAAAATCTTGATAAGTTAGTTAGATTGGGAACTGAGGTATTTGACGTTGATCCAGCTGGTAAATCAAAAGAGGAAATCGCTAATGATTGTATCCGTAATATAAGAGATTTCTGGACAGGAATCGGTGCTCCATCCCGATTGGCTGATTATGATATAGACGATTCCAAAATAGAGTTAATAGCAGACAAAGCAATGGTGAATGGAGAGTTCGGAAACTTTAAAAAGCTTAATAAAGAGGATGTACTATCTATTCTCAAAGCATCTTTATAGTTTGAAAAAAAGGTCTTCCTGTAAGACCTTTTTCTCAATGTTACGAAATGTAAACGCTTGAAATTTTTGAAGCTATTAGTCGCAACTTGATTATCATTTTCGGATTCTGTAAAGTGAAAATGAGGAAACTGAATGGAGGACAAAAAATGACTCATATTAAATTTGATTATTCAAAAGCACTAGAATTTTTCCAAGAGCATGAAGTGTCTTATATGAAGGATACTGTAAAGCAACTGCATCATACAATCCATGAAAAAACAGGAGCTGGTAATGATTATCTTGGATGGTTATCTTTGCCTTCTGATTATGATAAAGAAGAGTTTGCACGTATAAAGAAAGCAGCAGAAAAGATTAAAAACGATTCTGATATCTTATTAGTTATTGGGATTGGCGGATCTTATCTTGGAGCTAGAGCGGCAATTGAAATGCTTCAACACAGCTTCTTTAATATTCTGCCTAGTGAAAAGCGTAAAGCTCCGCAAATCATTTTTGCAGGTAACAATATCAGTTCTACATATATGCGCGATTTAATGGATCTTCTTGAAGGAAAAGATTTCTCGATTAATGTTATATCTAAATCCGGTACAACTACTGAACCAGCGATTGCCTTCCGTATTTTCCGTAAGCTATTGGAAGAAAAATATGGCGCAGAAGCAGCAAAGGGCCGCATTTATGCAACTACAGATAAAGCTAGAGGCGCTTTAAAAACAGTTGCTGATGAAGAAGGGTTTGAAACATTTGTCATTCCTGATGATGTAGGCGGACGTTATTCTGTTCTTACAGCTGTTGGATTACTGCCGATTGCTGCAAGCGGAGCGGATATCGATGTTATCATGAAAGGTGCAGCTGCAGCTGAGCAAGATTATTCTGAATCTGAATTAGAGAACAATGAGGCGTATCAATATGCAGTTGTTCGTAATCTTCTTTATCGTAAAGGGAAAACCATTGAGATGTTGATTAACTATGAGCCATCCTTACAGTATTTCTCCGAGTGGTGGAAACAGCTCTTTGGTGAAAGTGAAGGAAAAGATCAAAAAGGAGTTTATCCATCTTCTGCGAACTTCTCAACTGATCTTCACTCATTAGGACAATACGTGCAGGAAGGTCGCAGAGATCTGTTTGAAACAGTTATAAAAGTAGAAAAGCCACGCCATGAATTAGTTCTTGAAGAGGCAGCAAATGATTTGGATAACCTCAATTATTTAGCTGGACAAACAGTAGATTTCGTGAATAATAAGGCATTTGAGGGTACATTATTAGCTCATACAGATGGCGGAGTTCCGAACTTGGTTGTGAGCATTCCGGCACTTGATGAATATACATTTGGTTATATGGTCTACTTCTTCGAAAAAGCATGCGCAATGAGCTGCTATTTAATGGGGGTAAATCCATTTGATCAGCCAGGTGTCGAAGCATATAAAGTTAATATGTTCGCTTTACTTGGCAAAGCTGGCTTTGAAGAAAAGAAAGCTGAGCTTGAAAAACGATTAAATTCTTAATATTATGTTCGTGCAAAAAATACCCGGTAAATGAACCGGGTATTTTTTATATGTACCATAGTTGAGAATATTAGGTGTTGAAGGCTGCCAATACCAGACATACCTTTCCTTCTATCAGTGGATATTAATAAAGGATCTAAAGGAAGGAAGGGATAACATGATTGAAATACCATCACGTCTAACAAATACTATAACAAATTATGTGTATGCCCATCATCAGCTTGGAAGCCATGGGTTTATCGTTGGCGGGAACTGGGATTATAAGCATGGTTATTTTGATTATCTAATGGATGGCGGTAGTAAATCAAATTATATTAGGATTCCCTTTACCACCATTAAGGGGTCTATAGAAGATAAAAACGGAGTAATCCGCTTTGGGACTCCTTACTTATTATCTTATGAAGCTAAAACCGGTGCCCAATTTTATATGAATCACCACCCATATTCAGATGAATGTGAATTTGATCATTACTCAAATCCATCAGATAATGTGTACGGTGGTGATTCAGGTTTGGAAAGATATTTAGATCTAGGCAGAGTATTAGTAAATGAAGCGGAAATTGCTGTGTTGGGATATGAATAAAATTATCTTGAAGACGGCTCTTGTTCGACTGTTTCTATAATGGTTTGGCTAATAATCGTATTAGTTGCAATAATACGATCTGCACCAGCTCGTTTGGCATTTTTCATTTGAAAGGGAGCCATTATTTCACAAATACAAGTGGCTTCTGGATAAAGGCCTTTAATACACAGTAAGGAAGCGATGACATGCAAATCAGAAGCACGTTCAGTTTTCGAGCGATCTGCTGTTAAAATGATGAATTCACTCTCGGTTACATTTGCATGAATCCATGTCTGTTCATTTGTACTGTCATTTTTCAAAAAAAAGATATGAGTGTCTGGCATTGGATGAGATTCTAATGTCTCGTCTATGATGACTATATTTCTTCGTGGATTCTCCTTATGCCATGTATCGATTAGCATTTTAGTACATTCATTCCAACCAACTATAATAAGATGCTTACGTTTTGTATAGATGGCAGAACCAAGCTGCAGGGCTGTCTGCCGTTTAATCACATAGGATGACATAGATGCGTAGTAGTAAGAAACAAATGCTGCACCAATTAAGATTAATGTACTGGCAGTTAACCTCCCTAAAAGAGTTTTGGGCACAATTTCGCCATACCCCACAGTTGTAATTGATTCAATGGTAAACCATATTCCTTCACCAATGTTGGTAAATGTTGAAGGCTCAATCAGATGCATAAGGATTCCATAGACTAGAATAATGCCAACGATAATAATAATCAGACGAGCAACTAAATGAAGTTTATTGAAAATATACTGAGCAGTATTCATACGTCGTCCTCGCTCTTATCAAAAATCTATTCAATCTAAAATTCCATTGTCCACAACTTTTATTTTAACAGTTGGGTTAATCTCAACTTTTTTTAAATCTAACTTTCCATTCTTCTTATACTCATCAAACAATTTTGGATCCTTAACCATCAGCTTACGGCCAAGCGCGAGTGCATCGCAATTGCTTTTCACTAACGTATCAGTTACTTTTCTAGCTTGTTTCGTTAAGTCCTTAGAAATATGCTTCTCAAGGGTTTTAATTTCGTCCTCTTTAAGCAAACCCTTTGTATATTCAGATACAGAAACCCTTAAGTTTAATGAAACTGTATAGACCGGTTTAGAGTCCTTGATTTTTAATTTTATTTTATGGGTGTTTTTTCGAATAAAAAAGCTAACCTTTTCATCAATTTCATTTTTTTTCTCCGGATTATTTATTGTAAATTGAGTATAGGTTCCTTCTTTGCCAACCATTAATAAGTATAAAGAAGAGTCCTCCCCAATTAAATTTTTACCGGTATAACTTAAGTTATCGAATAAAGCTACTCCCTTTACTTTTACCAGGCCACCCTTAAGTTTTTCTACATAGGGAAGGACAAAATCCTGACCTGGATCAAACATGGCAGGCATAATCGTAGCTAATGATTGCTCAGGAATCATGGAATGGTCTTCTGCACTGTCGAGTAACTCTTGTATGGCTCTACTAATTAAAGTGCCCTTAATATACTCGTCTTTTAAAATGTCTCGTGATTTTCCTTTTGTAATCAAGACTTTTGCGTTTACATTACTTTTTGCATCACGATATAACACATCCAGCAGGGGATAGATATCTGTTTTCGCCAATTCCTCGCCTATTAAAACATTACTTAATTTATTTATTGAGAATTCGCCGGGCGTAATTTGATTCATTTTTTCCCTTAAAATTAATGGAGATGCTCCCTTTACTTTATAACTGGTATTATAGGGTTCTATTTGTCCCCCACCTGCAGGCTTTAATGCACGAATAATTGTAATTAATTCCAGTGGTTCCGGGCCTTTAGCTTTGTCAAAACCTAAACTGAATGCCAGGGAAGTTTTAGATAAAAAATTTTGGTCCCAGCATCCTGTGGTAGCAATCAATATTGATAATATTAAACCTATCTTTAATAGTTTCATGGATCAATCACCTGCCTGATTTTGATGACTCTGGTTTATTTTTCGAATCATAGCAATAGCCAGTAGAAGAATGGGAAACCCTATCATGAACACATAAGTAAAGGGTAGCAAATAATTATTAAGACGAATCATGTTATCCTGCGCTTCCGGAAAAAGAGCACATAGAAGTGAGATTATCAAAGTAATAACCAATACAATGATTTTTTTGTTCTTGAATCGAGTATTTTCTGATATTCCTATTCCTGCTATAAAAATATATAGGACATAGGAAACGAGCATTGGAGAAATCCAGGCGCACATAATAATCAAATCCATCCGTTCAAAAATGCTAAGTATCGTCAATATTTTTAGTAAATAGAGAACTGGAATTGGAACTAGACCTAATGAATATGTACCAAAATGGGCAAGACAGATTACTAATAAAACAAGATAAATCAATGAAATAGTCAGGATTGAAAAAGTAATTACTCTTTTTTTTGTTTTTAATTTGTCATGAAGAAGTGGTAATAATACAAGTAATGAACTTAGGCCTGCATAACCAATCCCCATATGATATGAACCATTCAAAATTTTAGTAACCGGAACATCCCCAACTGGCAGTAGAAATAAAAGATGCATTTTAGGAATGGCAAAAGAAATAGAGAACAGGAGAAAGCCTGTTAACGCCAGGAATGTTATGCCGCTGAACCGCGCGAGTGTAGTTATCGTCCCTTTGGCTATATAGAGTCCCATTAAAATAAAGATTAGGTAAACAACAAATAGCGGTGTGACAGGCAGTGTCCATTCCTTTGATAAATACGTAAAATATAAAGCCGTATAGGTAGCAAGGCCAATGAAATAGATGATATACAGCCAATTCATTATTTTTCCGATCCATTTGCTTGTTAGAATCTCTGTCATTTGGAATAGATTCTTATCCGGTAATCGTTTATGCAATGAAAAGATGACCCATCCAATTAGTTGAAAGAAGATTAAAGTGATGATGGCAGATATCCAGGCATTATGTTTACTATGCTCATTAACAAGATAAGGAATGGCAAAAATCATGACAGAGCTAACGGATTGGACGGTTAAAAAGTATAATTGGTGAGCTGACAATAACTTTTTATTAGAAGCTATCATAGTCCATTTAACTCTCCTTCTTAAATGGTATTTTGAATAGCATTTTCGACAAGCTTTTAAAATTAAACGGCGCGACCGGTGCTAAATAAGGTTTTCCCATAGATTCCAATTCACATAAATGATAGATAATTAAAGTGAATCCAATCGCTATTCCAACTAAGCCAAAAATATAAGTTATAATGATGAGCGGGAAGTTTAGAATACGAATCATTTGTGCGACTTCCTGATTTGGAATAGTAAATGCCGAAATGGCTGTAATCGCAATCACGATTAACATCGTATTAGAAACCAGGTTAGCCTGAACAATTGCAGTACCTATGACCAAAGCACCTACCACACCAATCGTTGGTGAAACGGAACTGGGTAAACGGATGGCGGATTCCTTAAGAAGTTCCAATATGACCACCATAATAAGAGCTTCGATTAAGGGGGAGTAGGGAATGTTCTCCAAAGATCCTTTAACATTTGCTACAAGATTTAACGGGATAATCTCGAAATCAAATGATACAAGAGCGATATAAAATGATGGTAAGGTAATGGCCAGAAATAAGGCAAACAGGCGTAAAATCCGTTCAAATGAGCTTATATAAAAACGGCTTTCAATATCATCCGCTGCATGAAAAAAAGTAAAGAATGTAATTGGCATCAGGAAGACAGTAGAGCTTCCTTCAGTCATTAAGCCAACGGCACCCATTGATAAGTGATGTGCAACCCGATTAGGTTTTTCTGTATTCAAAATTTGCGGAAATGGTGAATAAACTGAGTCTTCTATATAATTTTGAATAACTTCTGTATTGATAGCTGTATCAAGATGAATAGAGTCTAATTTTTTTTCTATTTTTTCTATAACCTCCGGGTCTGCTTTCCCATTTATATAAAAAAGAGCGGCAGTAGCCTTTGGATATGAACCAAGTGTTTTTGTTTTAACCACCAAGTTCTCCGTTTTGACCCTTTTTCTTATCAGATTTAAATTATCTTCAATTTTCTCTACAAACCCTTCATGAGAACCACGTATACTTTGTTCCGATGCAGGTTCCTCAATAGAACGAGTCTTAAAATCTGCTGCTTCTACTAAATAACAGGCTGTATCACCTTCTTTAAACAGAGCAATATTACCGTCGAGCATATTATTAATAATATCTTCAAAACAGGTATAAGCAGAAACATGTGCCACAGGTAAGTTAGCAGGGCTGAGTGAAGAGTTAATCACTAATGGTTCTATCAGAAAGTGATCAATAATATCCTTTTTAACGATTGTTTTGATGAATGCCATTCCATATTTTTGATCACCATTTGAGAAATAACGTGTATCGAAATCTTGTGTACTAGAAAAGGCTGTTTTCAGTTTTTCAATATTATCTTCTACATGACAGGTTGTTTGTAAGCTCCGTATATCTGGAGTAGATGCCTCGTTCGATTGTACTTGTTCGTTAGTCTGGTTTGTCGTTCTCTTTTTAAAGAATTTCATATCCATCACCTAAACCTTAATTGATAAACGTTAGTATTAGTTAACTAAGGAATATTATTCAAATGATTGCAGGTGTGCTGGATTATGAATTGCTGCAAAACTTGATTGAAAATAAGATAGCCAAAAGTAATAGTAAGCAAATTAGGTCTTTGATTCATGGATAATTCTGGAGTTAAATCTTTTTGATTTAGTTTAGAGGGGGAGGAATATAAAAACCTCCGTTTACATTGATTTAAACGGAGGTTTATCTGTTATAAAATTTACTTTGTATTTGGATACTCAATTTCCTTTCTCCATTTTTTACGGTCCCTTTTATCTATTATCCATAAAAAAATAAATCTAAGTCCTAAGATAATGGAGATAAATACACCGGTTAATGTTACAAATAATGCTAAGTATTCGAGCCGATTATAACTTGATAATAAACTGGACCAATTTATATTCCCTTTAAGCTGTTCAGAAACTAAATTCATTCCGAATATTCCAGTTATGACAGAATAGAGAGTTAAAATTTGTAAAAGCATATTACCTTGTTTAGATGTGAAATTTTCTTGATATTGATTTAAACTTTGCAGCGTTGCACGTGTATCCTCGAATAGATCGTCTACCTTAAACCTTTCTCTTAGCCGGATAAAAATATCACGGCCCTTTGAGTTGGTTGCCAGTTCAAAAAAATAATAATTGGATGAGAAGGCATTGATCGCATGAATTAATTTTTCCACTTGTTTTGTATCCTGTGAAATTCTCACACGTGAGTATTCGTTTGCCACCTTAAGCAAGGTGATTTTATGAAATAAAGTGAGCATTAATCCGTAATAGTATTCGCCATAAAAAGTACTGGCAATATTATTAAATGCTTCATTTGTACGATTGGTTATACAAGCAATTCCCTGTTCATCGGGTATGTAATAAGTAAACGGTGCCCAACGGGTATAAACGATCGACTCCATATATTGATCAATAAATTGTTGATTATTGCAACTGATATATGGCTTTTTATTTTGGGAATACCCATCCAGATTACCTAATCGGTAAACATCGTAATCCTCAATTTTTTCATCAGGTACTAATCCAATCAAGGACTGGACGTATAAATGATTATTTTCAAAAAATGGGAAGGATTCAAAGTAAGCATTATCTTCAGTGCTATCATCCATATATTTTTTAATTTCAGGCATGAGACAATCTAGCAAAAAGCGCTCAACATGTTCGAACTCCTGATCTTCATAGATTATTTTGGAAGTCGGCTGATTTTGTTCCATGATTCTAAATTCTGAAGCAAAATGAATAGCTTCAGTAAGATCCAATGATTGATCCTGGTCTTCCAAGTGAATACGTATGGTTAAAAAACCTAACTGATATGGACACACGGTTATATCAATGGATTCAACTACAAATCTTGTGTTGCAATACTTTGTCTTTAATGTACTAGGAACCTGATACATTTTCGAATACCGTTGAAATCCTTTTCCATCCTCCTTTTTAGGGAACATAATTCGATTTGTAAAAGGAAGAAAAAAATTTTCCATGTTCTCGTGATTTATTTCAAACCTGCCATAGAAATCATCTTCTTTTTCAAGGTTATCCAGTCTAAACCATTTAAACTGATTTTTTTTCAATTTCTCAACCAAATCATCTTCCTTTCCGCGTATAAGCGAAAATGGGAATACAAATTGGAAGTTGGCACTAGAAACCTGTTTTTCAGTTATCGAGAGCTCTTTCATGAGAAAAATTCCTTTCTAAGTACTTAATAAGCTTATTGAAGGTTTTTACCCTTGAAAGCGTAAAGTTAATCTGGATAAATTTTACGAAAAAAACACACAGATTGGATAAACCTGTGTGTTTTACTCTATTAATATTGGTAATATGGGTTTGAATATTGTGATGGATCTGTGGCAAATTCCTCATAGGAATACGGATCGCGACCTTGAGATGAAAAGCCTCCGTAACCTGATTGTCCTTGACCCCATCCTTGGCCCCACTGCTGTCCTTGCCAGCCGTGATGTGGGAATCCGTGGCCTCCGCCATGTCCGTGATGTTGATGATGGTGATGGCCTGGATGGTAAGGCATATGGTGTCCATATCCTCCGCCTGAATAATGAGGGTATCCCATACCGCCGTGATATCCGTGATGATGTTGATGATGGCCCATACCACCACCATAATGACCGTGTTGCCCATGTCCATAACCGCTGCCATAATAGCCTTGTTGTCTCATTTCATGTGGGAAATTTACATTTTGCTGATCATATTCATTTGGCATTCCATTCACTCCTTCTGAACTGGTTCCTTATAGTATATGTGTCTATATAAAGAAGGAGCTTATTCGTCTAAAAGATGGGCGATGGCTCAAACAGAATGTATTGTATTATTTCCTTTTGTATGGTTTGTCTCTTTAATTTGCTTCCTTCTCTTTTTCCGTTCCAAAGTAGGCTCTAAATACCTTTTTCCCAATATCCATATTCATACGATGTCCATTTGATTGATACGCCCACGGTACTACAACACTTATAGCGATTTCCGGATTATCATGTGGTGCGTACGCAGCAAATGTGATATTCCATGTTTCCGGTTGTTCGGTTCCTGGTGTCCATTTTGGTCCATCATAGAAGGCTTCTGCTGTACCTGTCTTGCCAGCTGGTCTATATGGTTCTCTACCCATTTCTTTGTATCCGGTTCCTGTTGACGTTTGGGTAACAAGCCGTAACCCTTCTTTAACACGATTAATCCAATCTTCATTCATACTCAATTGGTTTTGGAATTTAGGTTCAATTTCTTGGAAGATTGGTCCAAGTTTTCCTTTTTCAAGTACTGGTTCACGAAGCTCCTTAACAACACGAGGCTGAATACGATATCCACCATTGGCGATGGTAGAGATATATTGCGCAAGCTGCAACGGAGTATATGTGTCATATTGCCCGATCGCCAAGTCCATCAGTTTACCGGCACCCAATTCTGTCCCCTTGTAGCCAATTTGTTCTCCGGGCAGATCGATACCTGTTCGTTTACCCAATCCAAACTCATAGAAATGATTTCGCATCATATCAAATGCTTCAGGTTTTACAGATAATGGTCCGTTCGGAACATAATTGCCTTCACCAATTGCAATAGCTGTTTTAAACATATACACATTGGATGATCGCTGTAAGGCAGTTAAGTCAGAAACGTACCCCATATTTGTATAGGATTTTTTTATCGGTGTTTCTTTTATGATCATTGGAGCATCATATAGAGTGGTTCCGGGATTAAGAACCCCTTCCTGATAACCGGTTAATACGGTGGCTGCTTTGACTGCCGACCCCATTGCATATGCAGTTGTATAAGTCCCTTGGGCAAAGTCCTTCATTTCATATTTATTTTTTTCGTCATCCCAAACATATTGTTTGCCTGCTAACGCTAATATTTCGCCAGTATTAGGATTCATGGCTACAACAAATGCTCGATCAAGATAAGGTGCATAATACGCTGCTTTTTTAGCTCTTAACTCTTCTTCAATAATGGTTTCCACTTTCTTTTGGAAATCTATGTCAATTGTCAGAACTAGGTCCTTTCCACGTTGACCATCACTAAGTTCTTCTATGGATAAAATATTTCCGCTTTTATCGAGTTTGTTTTTTGACTTAGCTTTTTGGCCATGTAAAATATCTTCATATTGAAGTTCAAGGTTTGAAACACCGACACGCTCGTTAAGACTGTATCCACGGGAAGAATAATATTCGACCTTTTCCTTTGGGAGACCTTCATCAGATGAGGTTGTTCTGCCAAGGATAGATCTTAAAGTACTGTCAAGCGGATATGCACGATTCCAATCGACTGAGGTATCGACTCCAGGCAATTCATCCAGATTTTCAGTGACCCGAGCCATTTCTTCATCGGTGACATCCTTATTCTTAACAATTTGTGGAGTCAAGTATGTTCCGCTGTTAAACTTACGGAAAATAGCGAGAGTTTTTAACTCTGCCTTTGTGAATGAAGATAACTCTTCTTCAGTGATACGCTCGAGCTGAAGTTTATATAATTCTTTATCCTTCTTATCAGAAAGCTCTTTTTTTGTTACTTTTTTCCCTGCTACCTTCGGATTCATAATAATCCAAAAGTCCTTGAGGTCCCGTTCTTTTATATCTTCCAGGTCATCTTTACTAATATCGATTAATTCAGATAGTTTCTCGGCTGTCTCTACCATTTCCTTTGTTTTTGCTGTTTTACTGCGCGTATAGGTGATTGCATTGACAGGTTGATTATCAACTATTAATTTATGATTTTTATCATAAATCAGGCCGCGTGGTACAGGTTTGTTAATGGTGATATCCTCTGTCCTTTCGACTTCTTTCTTGAAGGATTCACCATGAGCAATCTGTAAAAATCCTAATCGTAAAATTAAGGCTGTGAATAGTAAAAAGACAACAAAAAGTAATATATTTGTTCGCGTATTAACGGATTGCTTTTTTTTCTTTTTCTTTCGTTGGGGATTCTTCAATCTCTCAACCTCCAAAAATTATAAAAACTGTCTTATTTTCATTTTAATGGATTAATATGGATATTACTATTGATTTTGTTCTATTTTCATATTCAATTCGCAAGGGCGAAACAAATGATTGTTTTTAGATGAAAAAGAATGGGAAACTAGTAAATAGTATCTTTTTTACTTTAGGGAGGGGAATATAGGGATGAAGAGTATATGCTTTCCACAACAAATGTATATTAATGGAGAATGGAGAGACAGTGAAAATACAATAAATGTATATAATCCAGCTACATGCGAGGTGATAGGAAGCGTTCCGAATGGATCTGAATCTGATGCAAAGGATGCGGTTGAGGCAGCTTATAAGAGTGGAGTGGCATGGTCAAAATTTACTGCAGAGGAGCGGAGTACAAAACTCCGGGAATGGTCCAGATTAATAGATGTACATATAGATGAATTAGCAGAAATTATGACGCTTGAGCAGGGTAAACCATTTGAAGAGGCGAAAGGGGAATTACGCTACGCCAACAGTTTTATTACCTGGTTTGCTGAAGAGGGTAGACGTGTATACGGCGAGACAATCCCGGCATCTTCACCTAATAAACGGATATTCGTTCAAAAACAGCCTGTCGGGGTGATAGCAGCGATTACACCTTGGAATTTTCCGGCTGCCATGATTACGAGAAAAGTGGCACCGGCATTGGCAGCAGGATGTACGGTTGTTCTGAAGCCATCTGAAGAAACACCATTCACAGCCTTGAAATTGATTGAGTTGGCTGAAAAAGCTGATATCCCTGCCGGAGTCATTAATATTGTTACAGGTGATGCAAAGCGTATCGTGTCTGTTTGGCAGAAGGATTCAAGAGTCCGCAAAATTACATTCACCGGTTCGACTGAAGTAGGGAAGATTTTAATGAAAGATGCTGCAGATACGGTGAAGAAGATTTCTCTCGAACTAGGAGGACTTGCGCCTTTTATTGTAACAAAGCATGCTGATATTGAAAAAGCAGTTCAGGGAGCAATCGATTCCAAATTCCGTAATGCGGGTCAGACGTGTGTATGCGTCAACCGGATATTTGTCCAACAATCAATTATGGATGAATTTACTAATCTATACACGGAAAAAGTCAAACAATTAAAGGTAGGCAATGGATTGATAAAGGGAAATAATATTGGCCCGCTCATAAATGAGGAAGCTGTAAAAAAGGTTATGTCACACCTCGATGATGCGAAAGAAAAGGGCGCAACCATTCTTACAGGTGGATATGTTCCGAAAGACATGCCGGGACATTTTATAACTCCTGCAATTATCTCGGGTGCGACTGATGATATGCTGTGTATGAAAGAAGAAACCTTTGGCCCAATTGCTCCAATTTCAGTGTTTGATCAAGTTGAAGAAGCGGTAGAACGTGCAAATCATACACCATTTGGATTGGCTGCTTATGTTTTCTCGGATAATATTCGGGAGGCTGTTTGGATAGCTGAAAATCTGGAATATGGGATTGTTGGAGTTAATGATGGGTTGCCTTCAACAGCGCAGGCACCTTTTGGAGGATTTAAAGAGAGTGGACTGGGCAGAGAAGGAAGCCATTATGGAATAGATGAATATTTAGAGATTAAATACATTTCACTGGGTTTATAAAGAAGAGTGAGGGATTGTATCTATATGATGAAAAAATTTGAAAATCTTGATCGCGTAGGGAATGATCATACATTTCTGGATATGTATCGGTGGAATAAAGAACGGCGGAGAAAACAAAAGGATTTAAAAACTCAAATTAGCCGTGTTGATAACCCGCAGATTGAGGAGCTAAAAAGAAATCAATCCCGAACTTCTATAACCTGGATTGGCCATTCAACCTTTTTAATTCAAATGGCAGGGATAAATATTTTGACTGACCCAGTTTGGGCGAGGCGGATGGGTGTTCAAACCCGACTGACAGAACCGGGTTTGAAGATAGATGACCTACCATCAATCGATGCCGTTTTAATTTCTCATGGACATTATGATCATCTGGATTTCCCGACCATCCAAAAATTGAAGGGTGACCCGGTTTATTATGTACCCATTGGTCTGGGAAAAGCTTTCTTAAAAAGAGGGTATGGGAAAGTTCATGAAGCAAACTGGTGGGAGACATTCGTACATGGAGATGTATCTTTTCATTTTGTTCCTGCGCAGCATTGGACAAGACGAGGGGCTTTTGATATGAATACTTCCCACTGGGGAGGATGGGTGATTGAAAAAGTCAATACATCTGAAAAGGTCTATTTTGTTGGAGACACAGGTTATTTCAGAGGATTTAAAGATATAGCGGAGAAGTTCCAAATCAATTATGTACTTATGCCAATTGGAGCATATGAGCCTGAATGGTTTATGGCAAGCTCTCATATTAATCCTGAAGATGCTATCAAAGCATTTTTAGAATTGAAGGGGGACTATTTTATCCCTATGCATTACGGTGCCTATCGATTGGCTGATGATACAGGACCAGAAGCATTAGAGCGATTGTTGGATGAGTGGAGCAGGAGACAGTTGCAGAAAGAACAATTGAAGGCATTACTAATAGGAGAGACTTTGTGGGGGAATTAACAAGGGGCAGTCGCTAATATATTTATGCGACTGCCCCTTGTTTAATTTATTGGCCTTTTTTCAAGACGATTTGCCATTCAGCACTGCCTGTTTGTTCAAAATTAGTAATCTCATGACCTTCTTTTGCGGCCCAGCGCGGAATGCTTTCTGTTCCTTGGGTGCAATCAAAATTGATGATTAATTCTTCGCCAACAGCCATTTCTACCATTGCCACTTTCGCCTCTTCTAGTGGGAAGGGGCAAACCATTCCGTTTGTCTCGAGTACTTTTGCCATAATGTATACCCTCCTATTAAATTAGGCCACCGCTGTATTACCGGTACCTGCTTTTTGTTTTTTTTGTTTTCGGATAATTGTAAAGTAAGTAGCCGTCCATGTTCCTAATAAGAAGAAGACAACAGCAACCCAGCCTTGCCAAGTAAACAGAGCAGTATTTACAAGCCCATTTCCGATGGTACATCCGCCTGCAAGCGATGCACCAAAGCCCATGATAAGTCCACCGCTAGCATTGTATGCAAGTGTTCTTTTATCCGGAAGGCGCCATTTGAATTCATTGCTGCCGCGAGCGGCAATATAGGATCCAAGGCCAATACCAAGTACAAGGAAAACTCCCCAGTTTAATAGGGATGTATCACCATTAACAAAGAATGTTAACAACTGTGCGGTTGGAGTTGTGATCCCAAGACCGGCCATTCGCCCTGTTGCTTCACTTAAAGGCCATGCAAGAATAGCGATGAGGCCAACGAGCAGCGCCGTGATGAATGGATGCCAGCGTTTCTCAAATAAAATATGGGCAATCCCTGTTTTCTGTTGTTTCATTTTAAAGGATGGCAGCTTAGGCTGTTTTAAGTTACGGTATACGAAAAATCCAATAAGTAATGCAAAAGCAATGACAAGTACCCATGGAGATAGGTTGAAAGTTTCATGGATATACGTATCGCTGGTTCTATAGGATAGTACATTTCCGCCCACAGCGCTTAATATCCCAAACTTAGTCATTGCGGCACCAAGTGCATAGCCGCCTAATGCAATCCAGCTCCCAATTAACCCTTCACCAGCCCGATACCAAGTACCAGTAGCACATCCTCCGGCTAGAACCATACCAATTCCGAAGATAAATCCGCCAACAATCGTTCCTAACCACGGAAATGCATCCGCTTGGATGGTGATGATTCCGTTAGCTGCAAGTGCATATACACCAATTGCCTGAATGGCAATAACGATCATGGTTGCGAGAAACATGCGTCCATCCCTAGCGAGAAGCAGGTCACGGTATGCTCCGACAACACAAAAACGTCCTCTTTGTAAGACAAAGCCTAAGAGAAGTCCGACGATAAGGCCATAACTAATAATTTGTATCATGATGAGATCCCTCCGTTGTTTGGATAGATGTATATTACAATAAACCTTATAAGATTACTACGAATTAAAGGAAGATTGTATAAAAATGATTCTTAAGTAGGAGTTTAAATGGATTTCACCTGTAACTTAGTAGGAATGCCTTTTTTGAGTTTTTATTACAAAAGCCTAAGTTGATGAAACCTTTCAGCGATCGTTGGGTTAAAGGAATATTATTTTAGAAGCAATTTTACAGGTGCTTAAAATCGTTACAATTTTCCTGAATTTTCATTTTATCATTGGTAATGATTATCACTAGATGTTGATTTTACTATTTTCATTGACTATAATTAAAGACGACTCAATAATGATTATCATTATCAGTAATGTTGTTGAGAAACTAATTTGATGGGGATTGCAATGAGACTATGGATGTTAGTATTAGTAACTATTATCCTATCCTTTATTTCGCTATTTATAGGGGCTATTGATATTAAACCGAGTGATTTACTAGATTTAGATTCAGACAAGACGCAAATCTTCTTGATGAGTCGATTACCACGGTTAATGGCCATTATTTTAGCTGGTGCAGGAATGGGAATTGCGGGCTTAATTATGCAAAGCTTAAGCCGAAACAAGTTTGTATCACCGACAACGGCTGGTACGCTAGATGCAGCAAAACTAGGTGTCATTGTCTCTATGGTGTTTTTTACTAATATGTCCTATATGGGGCAAATACTATTTAGTTTTGCATTCGCATTAATTGGTACATTTATTTTTATGAATTTACTTGAGCGCATTAAATTCAAAGATGTCATATTCGTCCCTCTTATCGGAATTATGTACGGTAATATCATCGGGGCGATTTCAACATTCATTGGATATGAAGCGGATGTTCTGCAAAATGTAGATACGTTTTTCTTGGGGAGTTTTACCTTGATCGTTTCAGGACGCTATGAACTGTTGTATGTAGCGGTTCCAGCAATTATCATTGCTTATCTATATGCAAATAAATTCACAGTAGCTGGTATGGGTGAGGATTTTGCGAAAAACCTGGGTTTAAGTTATCGTACAGTGTTAAACATTGGTCTAGTTATCGTAGCGGTAATTTCTACAACAGTCATTTTAACGGTAGGGATTATTCCGTTTTTAGGGTTGATTGTACCAAATCTGGTTTCCCTTTATCTGGGCGATAATTTACGTAAAACAATCCCTCATACAATATTCATGGGGGCGGCATTCTTATTGGCATGTGATATTCTAAGCCGATTGATTGTCCATCCATATGAGATACCTGTAAATACTACAGTTGCAGTAATTGGCAGTGCGATCTTCTTAATTATGTTGTTTAGGGGGAAAGCATATGCGAAAAAATAGTGTAAAGCTAATTATTTTAGCTGTTATTGCAATTGGATGTATGGCTTTATTTGCTTTCTATAATATTCAGGGCGGTTTTAGTTACGCCTTTCCAAAGCGTATTGAGCGCATAGTTGCTATGGTTATTACCGGAACGGCAATTGCGTATGCAAGTGTTATATTCCAAACCATTACACATAACCGTTTATTAACACCATCTGTTATGGGGATCGACTCGATGTATGAAGTCGTTCAAACTGTCATTTATTTTACGGCAGGGTCGGCTTCAATCTTCGTTGTAAGCCGTTACTTAAACTTTAGTGTAGCAATCATTGCGATGGTAGTATTCGCATTGATTTTGTATCGTTTTTTATTCAGGGCAGATAAATATCCAATTTTTCTTCTATTATTAGCAGGTATGATACTTGGAACATTACTCGGAAGTCTGGTAACGTTCATGCAAGTTCTAATTGATCCTGTGGAATATGAAAGTTTGCAAGCTCGCTTGTTTGCCAGCTTTATGAACGTGAAGACGGAATTACTGAGCATTGCTATTGTTATTTTATGTACCGCCTTTATATATGGCTATCGGTTATTACGTGATTTAGATGTTGTATCACTAGGTCGAGATAACGCGATTAATCTTGGTGTCGCCTATGATAAAATCGTGCTGAAAGTGCTGATTCTATCGTCTATTTTAATCGCTACTTCTACCGCACTGGTTGGACCTGTAACATTTTTAGGATTAATTGTGGCGAATTTAGCCTATCAATATTTGGCTACATATAAGCATTCGATATTAATCATTGGGGCAAGCTTGATCAGTATTATTGCGCTTGTCGGAGGACAATTTCTTGTTCAGCATGTTTTCCATTTGAATACAACGATTAGTGTCGTTATTAACTTTGTCGGTGGGATTTACTTTATTTACTTATTACTAAGGGAAAGTAGGAAAGCAGGATGATTGATATTAAAGGGCTTTCTAAAAGCTTTGGGAAAAAATCTGTTATTGAAAATGTAACATTGCAAATCCAACCAAGAGCTATCACTTCTTTTATTGGTCCAAATGGCGCTGGTAAATCAACGTTATTATCAATGGTGAGCCGTCTCTTAGATGCTGATACAGGTGAAGTATTTTTAGATCAAACTGACGTTAAGAAAATGAAATCAGATGCTTTTGCAAAGCGGGTGGCTATTTTAAGGCAGACCAATCACTTGAATATTCGTTTAACCGTACGCGAGCTTGTTTCTTTTGGACGCTATCCATATTCAAAAGGGCGGCTGAATGCAGATGATGAACGAATTGTAGACCAAGCACTGGAGTATTTAAATTTAACAGATATGCAGGATAAGCTGTTGGATGAGTTATCAGGCGGTCAAAAACAACGTGCCTTTATTTCAATGGTTATTGCACAAGATACGGATTATATTTTATTAGATGAGCCATTAAACAATCTGGATATGAAACACTCTGTGCAAATTATGAAAATACTGCGCAAGCTGGTAGATGAGTTAGGGAAAACGGTTGTAATTGTCTTGCATGATATCAACTTTGCTTCTGTATACTCTGATCGCATAGTGGCGTTAAAGGATGGGCGTCTGATAAAGGACGGTCCAGCGCATGAGATTATTAACTCAGAATCCTTGCGTGATGTATATGACATGCATATTCCTGTACAAGAGCAAGATGGATGTCGTATATGTGTATACTTTAATTCACATTAGATTCTAAAATAGATTCTGGCCTTATATTTTTGGAACAATTGACAGCAGCAAAATCTTGTTCAAGTTAAGGGTCATACACTTAAGTTTCCATGAGGACTCTAAAATAGATTTTATTTTGGAGTCTTTTTTTTGTTAAGTATTTCTTTCGATAAGGATTTTTTATCTGATATTTAACTTTTTAAGGGGAGAAAATCACGAGAAGAATACGTAGTCATCTATGTCTAATTCTCGTTGGATCAGATGAAATAATAAAATTATTATCAAACACTTCAAAAGTGTTGACATATTTTGTGATTCTCATTTAGAATGAGAATGTCGATTGAAAATGATAATCGTTTTCAATTGAAGTACATATTTAGGGGGAGAACGAAGAATGAAGAAGTGGAAAATTTTAACTGCTATGGCGGCGTTAACATTAGCGCTGACAGCTTGTAATACAGGCGATGAGTCAACAACAGGGGACTCTTCTGAGACAAAACAAACAGAAGAAAAAGGAACTACTGAAAGTTCTAAATTCCCAATGACAGTATCTTCCTTAACCGATTCTCGTGAAGACGAAGAAGGTAAAACAACTACTTTTGAAGAAGTAAAATTAGATAAAATGCCAGAACGCATTGTAGCTCTTGATTATGGCTTTTTAGATACACTTGATGCATTAGGTGTTGAAGGAATCGTAGGCGTAGCTGCTGGTGGCGGTAAAGGAAATATGCCAGCGCATTTAAAAGAAAAATATGTTGCTGAGGGTGTTGCCGATGTTGGTACACTAAAGCAAATCGATTTTGAAGCAGTAGCAGCTGCTGAGCCGGATGTTATTTTCATCTCTGGTCGTCAAACACCATTTTATGAACAATTAAAAGAAATCACACCTAACGTTATTTTCATTGGTTCTGACAATGATAATTACATAGAGGCTGTATATGAAACAGTTGATTTAGCAGCTCAAATCTTTGATAAAGAAGAAAAAGGCAAAGAATTGAAAGCTTCATTACAAGAAAAAGTTGATGCAGTAAAAGAAAAAGCTGCTGGTTATGAAAATGCATTGGTAGCGATGTACAATGACAAGAAAATCTCCGGTTTCGACAATGGTGAAGATTCACGTTTCGCATATGTATATAATGACTTTGGCTTCAAGCCAGCAACAACTGATATCGAAGCATCTTCCCACGGTTCTGATTTCTCTTATGAGTCAATCCTTTCTGTTGATCCAGAAGTATTGTTAATTATCGACCGTACTGCTTCTGATGTAGAAACAATTAAAAAAGATATTGAAAATGATATTATCAAAAAAACTAGTGCTTACAAAGAAGGCAAAATTGTCTACTTAGACGGTGTTAACTGGTACTTCTCAAGTAACGGTGTAACGACTGAAGCAGAAAAATTAGATGAAATCTTAAATGAATTAAAATAATCTTCATAACAAGGAGCATGTCTCAAGTGGGGCATGCTCCTTTAATAAGGAGCGATTAGGTATGTTTGTTCAAATTCGTAAATGGATAGTGACAGAGGGCAATTCAGGCAAGGTATTGGAACGCTTCAAAAAGAAGCCAGATCAAGGTCCGTCGTTAATTGAGCAGCGTGAAGGCTTTATAAGTCGGGAGTTGTTAGTGAAAAAAACAACGCGTGGGGAAGAAGAAGTTGTCATGATTATCCGCTGGGAATCAGAGGAAGCATGGAAAGCATGGGAAAAGAGTCCTGAGCATATCGCTGGTCATAAAGCGAAAATCAAGGAGCACGGAGGTAAGCCTCCAAAGCCGGAATACGTAATCAATATGGAACATGGCAATTACATTGTAGTCGAATAAAAAAACAAAACGCCCCTAAATAAGGGCGTTTGTTTTATAATGTAAACCTTATTTCAAGTTAGAAAAGAAGCGTTACAGAATGATGGCCAGCAATTGTTTATCATTTTTAAAATTCAAAAGTTGGTGTGGACTCATCCATTATTTTAAAGGTGTATCCTTTATGTTTCAGACGGCGAATGATTTCCGGAAGCCCATCCACGATTGTTGTATTGCCGTTAAAATCATGCAGGAGGATATAGAGATTTTCTTTTTCACCTACCCCTTGCATAATTAATTTAAGTAATTTTTTTTCTGGAATTGGAGGATTTAATCCATCGTTAGCATCGCAGTTCCAATCATAATATTTATATCCTCTTTTTATTACCTCAGTCTTTAATTGATCCATTAAATCAGTCCCGGCATATTGTTTTGCGACATAGTTATTGGAGCCGCCGGGGAATCGTAGGATTTTCGGGCTTACGCCTACTTCCCTTTCCAAAAATTCTTCCAGTTGAGTAATGTCTTTAAAAAAAGTATCCTTGGATCGATAGATTTTGGAATAATTATGAGAATAGGAATGCAGTCCAAGAGCGTGTCCATTTTTTACGATATCTTTATATAAATACATATGTCCCGGGCTGGCTGTTCCCGTTACAAAAAAGGTTGCCTTAACATCCTGAACTTTGAGGATATCGAGGATTTCCTGTGTGATGTTTGAGGGACCATCATCAAAACTGAGGTAGGCTGTCTTTGCAAATGTTTCAGATGGAATAAGAAGCTGGATAATGAGCAATGTGAGAACAGATAGAGTACGCATAATAAACTCCTATGGATTAAGTGATTTTAATATAGTTTTTGATTCTTGTTAAAAAATATTCCTAAACGGAGTTGAATAATTGGGTAAAATGTTTAATAAAGAGATTGAACATGTATAATAGACATAAGCATTTTAGAAAGGTTGATAAAGATGATCGAGATACAAAGTTATACAGTTGAGAAACTGGAAGACCCGTTTGGTATCCTTTCTGGAGAAAGGTTCGAATATGTACTGGAGATTTCCGTTCCCGAGGAAGATGAACTATATACCGATAAGGGTCTTCTGTTGCGTGTTATATATGTAATGGATGAAAATCAGGACCAAATTTCAAAATATGAGTTTATAGAAAGTGAAACACAAAGTATTTTGGATTTTGAGCTTGAGGAAGATGAATTATCGATGGTTTTACAATTTTGCAGGGAACATACTGATGTTGAATATGAAGAAGAATGAAGATAGCTGATTATATAAAAAATATAAATATTGAATAGTGTAAGAGTGCCTTATTTATTAGGATAATAGGGAAACCGGTGCAAATCCGGTGCAGCCCCCGCTACTGTATACGCGGATGAAATGATTTGTAAACCACCGGCTCTTTGTTTAGAGCATGGGAAGGTAAATCAGAGTAAATTGATGCGTCAGCCAGGAGACCTGCTCTTTCTTTTGTATGTACTATTTTTCGGAGGGAAAAGTAGGCGTCCAATCCTGTTATTATAATGTGGATTTTCGCCTTAGCTTTTTTCGAGCTAAGGCTTTTTTATTATGTTGGAAAGGGGAATAACTATGCTAAAAAAGCAAAACTATTTATTTTTATTTATGCTAATGCTTACGCTATCTATGTTAATGTTTGGGTGTTCGTCAACTGAAGATGACTCAAACCAGAAGAAAGAGGTTTCTGAATCAACGTCCACAGCCTTTCCTGTTGAGGTAAGGGATGGATCCGGAGAAAGCATCAAGATTGAGGAAAAGCCGGACACGATCGTATCCTTGCTGCCAAGCAATACTGAAACGGCCTATGCACTAGGTCTTGGAGAGAAAATCATTGGTGTATCAGATTATTGTAATTTTCCTACAGAAGCTGCTGACAAACCTAAGGTCGGCGGGTTAGAAATCAATATTGAAAAAGTGTTGGAATTAAATCCGGATCTTTTATTGCTTTCTGCCAGTCATTTTAATAATGCTAAGGATACCATTAAACAATTCCAGACAGCTGGTATTGATGTTATTATCGTACCTGACGCCAATTCGTTTGATGGTGCATATGGAACAATTGAATTGATTGCTAAAGCAACCGGAACATCAGACAAAGCTGATGAAATTATTTCGGATATGAAAAAAGAAGTAGCAGAAATTAAAGAGAAAGCAAGTGCTATAAAAGATAAGAAGAAGGTTTGGATTGAAGTATCTTCCTCACCGGATTTATATACAGCGGCTAACGGAACCTATATAGACGAAATGCTTGATATCATTCAGGCAGAGAATATTGCCGCTGATCAAGAGGGTTGGGTAACAATGAATGAAGAACAAGTCATTGATCGCAATCCTGATGTTATTCTTACTACATATGGCTATTATATTGAAAATCCAGAAGAAAAGGTATATGGAAGAAAAGCTTGGTCCGAGGTACCTGCCGTTCAAAATAAGCAGGTTTATGATGTAGATAATGACACAGTGTCAAGACCGGGACCACGTTTAACAGAAGGCTTGCAATTGATAGCTGAAAAAATCTATCCTGAAATATTTAAATAAACATTTTCATTTAAGAGCCGCCCATTTTACTTTGGGAGGCTCTTTTTTTGTTGAAGAAAATAAATTAAATTTTCTAACAATTTTGTTGAAATTTCCCTTTTGTGTAGGTATGATGATACCAATACGTATTCGTACTCACACATGGGATTGGAATGATAAGAATGTTATATGTAAATGACCTGCCGACCGAAGCAAGAGATAAAATGCTATATGCAGCCCTGCAATTATTCACTACAAGAGGTTACAAGAATACATCAGTTCTGGACATAGTTGAGTATGCACATGTCTCGAAAACAACGTTCTACCAACAATTCGGCAATAAAGAGACTTTGATTGTTGCACTTTGTGAAAGTTTGATTGGAGAAGTTGCAGAAGAGATTAAGCTTGCAGCTTTACGGGAACCACGCATTGGTTATAAAGCATATGCCGGAATTCTTCGCTATTTGGAAATTTGCTTTTCCAATAAGGCTGTTGCCAATTTTATTTTACTCGAATCAGTCGGAGTTTCTTTCGAAGTAGAACTGGTCAGACGAGAAGCACTTAAAAGTTTCGCAGATCTTATCTTTTTTTTTGCTTACCAGGAGTTTCCGGAGAATGTGAATGAACAGGAAGTTAGGATCATCTCTCAGGCAATGGTTGGAGCAATCAATGAGGTCGTCATTCAAAAATTCCGGGAACCAAATCACCAAAAGACAGATGTAGAATATCTTGCTAGATTATTAAACCGATTGGTCATGCGCTCATTTAGCAGTCTCTCAAATTAATAAACTATTGATATGAAGGAGGGAGAAAGTTGGTTTCTTTTTTACCAAGTGAGGAAGAAAAGGCATTTGTTGATGTAGCAAAGGATTTTGCAATTCAAAAGATCCGTCCCTATGCCAGGCAAACGGAAAAAAATCAGGGTGTAAGTGAGGACGTGGTCAGAAAGTTGAGTGACCTTGGATTATTAAATTTGGAACTGCCTGAATCATACGGTGGCCTGGAATTGCCGCTCGTTTCCCAGGTACAGATTGTTG
Source organism: Pradoshia sp. Z4_20 (assembly GCF_058216035.1). Lineage (NCBI taxonomy): Bacteria > Bacillati > Bacillota > Bacilli > Caryophanales > Bacillaceae > Pradoshia > Pradoshia sp. Z4_20. Next base: position 17,357 of record NZ_JBZAJD010000004.1, on the reverse strand, counting down.
AGGCGCTTGCTTATGGTGACCTTGATACTATTCAGGGGCTTCCAGGAGCCGGGGAGGGAGCATCGTTTATTCGACTAAAAGAGGATCATAACGCATTTTCTTTTTATCAAACTCAGTGTGAAACGGGAATTTGCCCAACAGTCGCCTTTGTTTATCCCAATCAACATAAACTCCAAATTAAAAAAATAGACAATGGATACATCATTGATGGAGAAACGAGTCCGCTGAAAAATGCCAGAAAGGCTGAATATCTATTAATTGCAGGAACTGCTACTAATGGTGAAGCGGTGTTGTTCTGGATAGATCAAGACAATAATCATTCTTGGAGAGTGCTTGACGGTGATTATCGCTTGGGGCTATTGAGTGCCGGCTTTTCGAGAATTCAGCTTAAAGAAGTAAGCGTTTCCAAAAACAATATTTTGGCTAGTGGTGCCGAAGCTGAAACTTGGATGGATCAATCATTGAGCCGTGTACGTACGTTAGAGGCTGCAAAAGAAATTGGTGTTATGGCAGCTGCCCTTGATTACACAGTTGAATATACCTCCCAGAGAAAAGCGTTTGGGGTAGAAATCGCAAAATTCCAGGGTGTTTCTTTTAACCTTGCACAAATGGCTATCCAGACGGGTGCAGCAAGGCATCTTGTTTTATATACGGCAAAACAAATTGATGAAGGTGAAACTGATGCTGTTTTCCACAGTATCCAGGCACTTAAAAAAGCCCATCAATCGCTTCGATATGTAACAGATTCAGCTGTACAGCTCCTTGGTGGGCATGGATATGTTCAGGACCATCCTGTTGAGAAGTGGATGAGGGACGCTCAGGCACAAGTCGGTTGGTTTGAACAAGAGGGCGATTTAGAAATCAGGGCAGGAAACTGGATCATGTATGGTAAGGAGAGGGGGATGAGTAATGATCACATACGAGTTGACGCCACATCAAAGTCAAGTTAAGGAAGTGGTCCATTGGTTTGCTGAAAATGAAATGCGACCGGTATCCATGATTGCCGATCAATTAAAGAAAGTACCGGATGATTGGCTGGATAAAGTAAATCAACTCGGAATTTCTTTAAGCATGTCTTCTTTTGGAGAGTCCAATGATGATAAAAAGAAAAAAGATTTAAAAAAAGCGAAGGAGCGCCAAGGAAATCGATTGGGAGTCATTGCCTCTGAGGAATTAGGCTGGGGAGATTGCGCGATTGCCTTGACACTACCCGGGCCAGGGCTTGGAGGTCCGCCTGTTCAGCATAGCGGCACACCGGAACAAAAGGAACGTTTTTTATCCATTTTCTCCAGAGATGAGAAACCGAAGTGGGGAGCATATGCTTTGACTGAACCAGAGGCAGGTTCTGATGTATCCGGTTTACAGACGACAGCTGTTAAAGTGGACGGCGGTTATGTGATAAACGGGCAGAAGATATTTATTACAAATGGCAAAAGAGCTTCCTGGGTTGTTGTATTTGCTACGGTAGACCGCAATTTAGGTAGGGCTGGTCACCGGGCATTTGTTATAGAAAAAGGTACACCCGGCTTCTCATGCTCGAGATTGGCGGAAAAAATGGGTCTTCGTGCTTCTGAAACAGCAGAACTTGTGTTTGAGGATTGCTTTGTTCCGGATGGAAACCTTTTAGGTGGAGAAGAGGCCTATGTCAATAAAGCGAATGGATCAGGTGGCTTCAGGGTTGCTATGAAAACATTCGATAACACAAGGCCCATAATCGCAGCTATGGCTACCGGAATTGCAAGAGCGTCCTATGAATATACATTGGATTTTGTAAAAAGAGAATATCCTCAGCACGGCAATCATTATCATCAAGCCCTGAGACTCTTCTCAGAGATGCAGCAAAAAATTCAGGGAGCTCGTCTGTTAACCTGGGAAGCTGCCTGGAAAGCAGATTTGGGAAAACCGAATGCAAAAGAAGCAGCCATGTGTAAGGCCTATGGTGGAAAGATTGCTTTGGAGGTTACTTCAGCCTGTCAGGAAATACTCGGTCCATATGGTCTTGAGGGACATCTAGTCGAGAAATTATATCGTGACGCAAAAATTTATGACATTTTTGAAGGGACTAATCAAATTCAGCAATTAATTATTGCGCGTCATCTGTATGAACCATATGGTATTCGTGTGTAATGATTTTATAAATACGTTCAGGAGGTGGTGAAACGACAGGACAAAAATGCTGCATCTAAATAAAACTGAAAAATAAAAAAATATCCTTTAATAATAAAGGGAGGAATTTTAAAATGGGAAAAGCAATTGAAGATTATACATTAAGAGAGTCTTTTGAAAAAATTGAGGAAGCACTTAAAAACGATCCTCAGCCAATTCAAGGAATTACGACACGCTATCAATTCACAATCACCGGTTCCGAAGAAGGAATCTATCAGCTTAATATACACGATGGTCAGGCAGAGGTAGTCGAAGGAGAAGAAACACCAGCGGATTGTACACTCACCATGTCTGTCGAAAACTTCCGCCAATTCCTTCTCGGCAAACTAAACGGAACCGTAGCCTTCATGTCCGGCAAACTAAAAATCAAAGGCGACATCGGAAAAGCAATCAAACTAGAAGGAATACTGAAACAATATAACGTAAAGGAATATTTATAAGAAAGGCTGAGGCGACTGTTCAGCTCCGACAAGCATAAGAGGAGTCACGTAGGGAGGTGTTCTCCCTCCAGCAGTGGCTACACTTATGACTCGAGGAGCTAGGAGCCGAAGCTAGATCTCAAGAAAAGCTGGAGTGGCTTGCTCAAAAGCGAGGAGCATAAGACAGAGGCTCATAGGGGATGAACTTCCCCCGAAGAGGCTATGCTTATGTCCCGAGCTTTTAGCCACGGAAGCTAGATCTCGCTAAAAACGGAGACCATGTAAGGTGGACCAAAGACTAAAAACGCCACATCGTGTGGCAACGTCTTCGTGACCCTACGACGTGTAGGCCTAAGGGAGGTGTTTTATGAAACCTGCAAATTTGGTAGAGATGGTTTGGAGAACAGCCGAAAAAAATTCACAAAAGAATGGTTTTTTGGTTAAAGTAGCAGGTGAATATAAGGGGATCACATACAGGGATTTTTGGATACAGGTTTCACAAACGGCTGCCGGACTGGCACATTATGGGGTTGGCTTTGGTGATCATGTAGCCATATTATCTGATAATAATCCTTACTGGGCTATAAGCGATATAGCGATTATGAGTTTGGGTGCAGTCAGTGTGCCAATCCATTCAACTTTACCATCTGATCAGATTTCTTACATTCTCAGTAATGCAGACTGTAAGTTTCTTTTTGTAGAAAATCAAAAGCAACTGCAAAAGATTCTTGCTAATTCTACTCTCGATAAACTGATTATCTTTTATCCCGGTGATTCCTTAGCAGAAAAGAAAGAAGATATGCTGACAATGGAACAATTAATGTCAGCAGGTGAAAAACATCCTTTATTTAACTGGGAAGATGAGTTCCAGGCAATAACAAGAGATGATTTAGCAACGATTATTCATACCTCGGGAACAACTGGTTATCCAAAAGGTGCAATGTTAACGCATGGAAATATTTTATCAAATGTTGAAGGCGTTCAATTTTGGGTGTTGGAAGCCCGGCCTGACGACATCATGTTATCCCACTTACCACTATCCCACATATTTGAACGTATGGCAGGTCAATTTTTTCCTTTGTCAGTTGGTGCAACAATTGCTTATGCAGAAAATATTGATACCGTACAACAAAACCTTCTAGAAGTACAACCTACCATCCTAGTCAGTGTCCCATTGTTATTTGAAAAAGTATATGCCCAGGCTCAAAAGATGGTCGAATCCGGTACCCCTATTCGCAGAAAAATTTTTGACTGGGCACTTAAAGTCGGAAATACAAGATATAAATATTATTTATCCAGTGCTACAGATGTAATGGTTCGTAAAAGTGAACTACCGAAAGAGTTTAGGAGAAAGTGGAAAATAGCTGATAAACTTGTCTACCAAAAAGTAAAAAAACAATTGGGTGGAAGAATCAGAGGCTTTATATCAGGCGGAGGAGCTTTAAATCCAGAAATCGGGAAGTTTTTCTGGAGTGTTGATCTTCCGGTCCTTGAAGGATATGGCCTGACAGAAACCTCCCCCGTTATCTGCGTAAATCCGTTTTCCAGAACCAAAGTTGGAACAGTAGGAAAACCATTGCCGAACCTGGACGTTCATATCTCAGATGATGGTGAGGTACTTGTTAAAGGCCCAAGTATCATGAAAGGTTACTATCATGATGAAGAGGCTACCAAGGAACACTTTGAAAATGGGTGGTTCAAGACTGGCGATATAGGCGAGTTTGATGAAGATGGCTTCTTAAGAATTGTGGATCGAAAGAAGCGGATTATAGTACTTACTTCGGGGATAAATGTGGCTCCACAGCCTGTGGAAAATGCACTTCACCAAAGTATTTATATAGAAAATGCCGTTTTGGTTGGACAAAATCAGAAGTATGTAATCGTCTTATTAACTCTAAATTATGAAAATCTTAAGAGCTGGTGCAAAAGGAAGGGCATTCGTGGTTCTGTCAATGAGTTGGTTACGAATAAAAAAGTACAGGAATTGATTACGAGAGAAGTAAAATCCAATACTCATAAATTCGCACGCTATGAACAGCCCAAAAAACTAATCATTGTAACGAAAGAATGGACTGTGGAGGGTGGGGAGATGACTCCGTCCTTAAAGGTACGTTTTAAAGAAATAGAAGAAAAGTATAAAGAAGTTATTGAACAAATGTATGAAGAAGACGCATATACAGAGATCGAGGTAGCTGCTAATGAAGTAGCAGTTGGCCTGTCATTGCCTAAATCGAAAGGAGATTAATAAGTATGTCATTTTCACTGGAAGGAAAAGTAGCTCTTGTTACCGGTGCTATTATCCCGGCAACACAAAAGGTATTGGATAAGGCAGGTCTTTCCATGGATGATATCGATATTTTTGAAGTGAATGAAGCCTTTGCTTCAGTTGTATTAGCATGGGCGAAAGAGCTGGAACCAGATATGGATAAAGTAAATCCGAATGGAGGAGCGATCGCATTGGGCCATCCTCTGGGCGCAAGTGGAGCTCGTATTATAGCCACTTTACTTAATGAATTGGAAAGAACAAATGGAAGATTTGGGCTTGCAACCATGTGTATCGGTTTTGGTCAGGCAATTGCTGTAATACTGGAAAGGGAGGTAGGGGAATGGGGCAAAATTGTTTGTTGGAGGTAACTGATAAGGTGGCAATCATTACGATTAATCGACCTCCCCTAAATACATTGAGCAGAGATACATTATATGAGATTGGCACCTATTTGGATGATATCGAAAATAATCATATGATTAGAGCTATTATATTAGTCGGAGCGGGAGAAAAATCTTTTTCAGCTGGTGCAGATGTAAATGAATTTTCAGATTTAGCGGATCCGGAAAAAGCGAGGGAAATGATTCAATGGATGCATGATCTATTTAACCGAATTGAGTCTTTCTCTAAACCTATCATTGCAAGTATAAACGGTCGTGCGCTGGGTGGTGGGAATGAATTGCAAATGGCTTGCCACTTGGTAATAGCTGCAGACACAGCAGAGTTTGCTCTTCCAGAAATAAAGCTCGGAATTATGCCTGGCTATGGGGGGACCCAACGGCTGCCAAGATTGATTGGCCGCAGGCGGGCTCTTGAATTAATCTTAAGCGGTGAAAAAATTTCGGCGATAAAAGCATTGGAGTATGGTTTAATCAACAAAGTTGTGCCTGCTAAAATGCTGAAGTATGAAACTTTAGCGATTGCAGCCAATTTAGCTGAAGGGCCGCCGCTTGCGCTTAAAGGGATCCTTGATTCTGTGGGGAGAGGTACAGAAGTTTCCTTAGAAGATGGAATCTCAATTGAACTAGAGAATATGCTGAAAATAGCCCGTTCGGAGGATGCGATGGAGGGAATCAGTGCCTTCTTTATGAAGCGAAAGGCAGAGTTTTCAGGTAAATAAATTAGATAGTGTCTGCATGGTCCGTTTATTTGTTGGATTAAATAGGAACAGCCCATTGGATTATGGATTACCAACGGGCTGTTAGGTTCGTTTACTTTACTTTTCGTTTACTTTACTTTATGGAATCCTTCTTCCATTAAATAAGATTTTGCTTCATTGTAGGATGGGAATGTGCCATCTAGGTTTAAGCCAGCATATACATTCCACATATCCTCTTCTGCTATAACGGTAAGAGTATGTCCTTCGTTATTCCTCCAGATTTCTTCTTCACCTGCTATATCGCCAGCATAATCTTCATAAGGATCAGTAGATAGAAGCTCTATGGATTTAGCTATGATAGTTTCTAATTGCTCAGCGGAAAAATCCTTGATATTCACCAATCCCTTTTGACCCACACGGTACCCAGGAATGCCTTCTGCATAAACGAAACCATTACCGTTTGGATGCAGGTGATAAACAACATTCGATTTATCTAATTTGCTTTCAGGATATTGATAGTTGATACGCCCAAGTGAAACATTTTTACGTTCGAGTTCCTTAAAGGACTCTATAATTGCAATTTTTTCTTCAAAAGTTAACATATTGCCTCCAAAAAAGTGGATTTTACTATTTGTCCATTATACCATTAGTGGATAGATTACGTTATGCTCAATGAATGTATTTATGGATCGAGATAAATAAGGGAGGTTAGAAAAATGAACAATGGAAAGAATCGTAGTGATATACGAGCAGGACTGGAAGTCGATATCGTGTTAAAAAAAGACCAGCGCTCAGGTGCATTAACTCGCGGTATCGTTAAAGATATTTTAACCAATTCAGCAACACATCCGCATGGCATTAAGGTACGGTTAACGGATGGCCAGGTGGGACGGGTTCAGCAGATTATTAAATAATGTATCGAATCTTGAAGGCGTACAAGCTCCCACTCTATAAAAAAGAAGCTGATTCAATGATCAGCTTCTTTTTTATATGATTATGAATCTTTATGGTGAAATGGACATTTCCCAGCGATTGGTTCTATATCATCACCGATAAAGTATTGCTTCCATTCATTATGGTTTTGATCCCCATAATGACTGATATCCGGATGCTTAGGGAGCTGATCCCATTTCTCTACTCGTTCACGAACTTTCTCTCTGGACATGATTCCGCCTTTTTCAGTCCCTTCAAGTCCTTCAAAAATCATTCGCGGTTGAAAGCCAAGAACTAAACTATTACCGAGGTCACGGGTTTTCCGTTGCTTGTAGGCAGGGCAATTGCCGAAGATAAAGAATGGTTCACCGGCAAAGTGAAAGTCCCAAAGGAAATGTTCAGGATCCTTCGGTTTATCCTCAGGCCAAAGCTTCGGATCATGCTCGTGTAAATACTGTAGGATTCTCCAAAAATAATCTCTATAGTAAGGGATATCGCGTTCCTCTTTTTCAGGTTCAACAAAAACAAATAAACCGTGTCTTATATGAGGTGGATTCTTAAATAGTTCAAGAAAGCTTTCTACTGCTTTTGGAAGAGAGGACCAATCATTATGAGTCATATACGCATAACGGAGTTCTCCTTTATTTTCTGCTTTCATACCAAAGTAACATGGAAATGTTGGGTTTGTAACAATGTTATGAAATGTTTGGTATTCTTCTGTTACCCATTGTGGTACGATTTGTGGATTGGTCATATCTTGTTTTTCTAATAAACTTAAATTTGTTTTTGTATCCGGCATATAATAATTCCCCTATATATTCATTTTAGTAAGTTCTTTATTCCCTATTAATAGTCTTTGAAACATTTTGAAAGACAGTAAAATATTGTTTTGCAGAACGCTAAAAAATCAGGAGATTAATCGCTGAACAATTTAAAGTCACACTACTTTATCAAACGGTATAACATGCATATCTTCTTTTGAAATTATACCTGCCACTCTTTTATCAGAGGACCATCCTTACCGTTAATAGGATCAGTCTTTGGGATGGGAACCTTGCTAATTTCCTCTAATACTTCAGGACGTTCATTTTCTTTCCCGTATTTAGTGTTATAGTCCATCCCATTTGGATAAGCTCCAACGACAGAAAAGTCAGAGCTGGCTCTAAGGCGTTTATGGCCGGTTCCGGCTGGAAGAATAATCACATCACCTGACTGAACATGAATCTTCCTTCCTGTTTCACCGCCAATCATAAGGGTGGCTTCACCTCTAATAACCCCTAGTACCTCATGAGAATTACTGTGATAATGATGATAGTCAAATACCCCATTTGTCCAACTATTTAGCCATTGATTTTCATTAAATAGGCTTTCCATAGTGGATTCAGGGCTGTCTACAGCTTGATTATATAGAATGACTGGTAAGTTTGGATTATTAGGTATCCTACCATCATCCTCGAAGAAAAAAGTTTGATACGGATTCATTTGTACTCCTCCTCCTGTATTCACAAAATTCCCTTTTTAGATGATGATAAACAAGTCAACCTGGATATTTTTGTGTGGGAGTTTTTCGGAAATACTTATGTTTTTTCTAAACTAGTATCTGCCCAACTACGTATTTTGCCGTTTTTAAAGACAGGGCATGAACATACAATAATGAATAATAACTTGGTCCATGTTAATATCTTGACAAGCTGCCACGGTTTTCCAAGATTAGCGATAATACTAGCCATAAAGTGCAAAAGAATGAATGCGAATAAGGGTGTAAAGGAAGGCTGATTGTAAAATTTCGTTTAAAAGTACAGAAACAAGATAATTTTATAGAATAATAAATTCCTTTTAAACAGTGAAGTATCCATGCTATAATGCACAAAAATATATATTTATCTCTATAAATATACAAAAATAACCAGGGAGGGAGACCTTATGAGAGAAGTAACTTTACTTGATATATTTGAGCATCGCATTGCTCAAAAATATTTAAATCGTTCTGGCTTGGCACATGCAATTGCCGTTGCTTACCATGCCTTTCATTTAGCGAAAGAACAGAATATCGATGTCGATTCTGCAGCAAAAGCAGGTCTGCTCCATGACATTGGACATTTTACTTGGTACCGTAATGGTAAATGGGATTATGATTTATATAGAAAGAACGATATACATCCAATTAAGGGCGCTGAAAGAGCGCATAAATTATTAATAAGGCTTGGTGAAAATCCGGTTCAGGCGAAAACGATCTCCCTCGCAATTTTATTTCATACAGATTCCTTTTTACCTTCAAATGATATTGTTAGAACACCTCTTCAACAGATTGTTAAATGGGCAGATGAAAAAGATGAAGAGGAAGGCGGCCTTCACCATTATCGGAAGATTGAGTATGAAAGAGCGAAAGCCAGTATTATAAAACTCGATTCCATGATTGATGAAGAATTAAAAGAACATAAAAAAATGATATAAATTAAATCCCCATCTGTAAAAAACGGAGGGGATTTTTTAGTTAACATCATTAGAATTTGAATTATTCATAAAATGTTCTCTTTAAGCATTTCTAAAATACGAATATAATAAACTTGGATAGATTGATAATTATTTCCATATGATGATGTGGAAGACGTATTACATAGATTGGAGAGAACATACATGAGTTTCAAAACTCCACAGGAAATTGCCATAGCAGCAGTAGAAGCAGGTGTGAAGAAGACCAGTTTACCTTTAACAAATTTATTACTATTGGGATTTTTGGGCGGTGCTTATATATCTGTGGGTTATTTACTATATATCCGAGTAACCGCAAGCTTGCCTGAAGACTGGGGGACCTTTGGAACATTTATTGGTGCATCTGTTTTCCCACTTGGACTTATTTTAATTTTAATTGCAGGCGGAGAATTATTGACTGGTAATATGATGGCAGTGCCAATGGCCTGGCTTGCCAAACGGATTCCTTTCTCACGATTAGTTCACAATTGGTTTTGGATTACGATTAGCAACTTCGCAGGTGCTATTTTTGTAGCTTATTTCTTTGGCCACTTAGGAGAGTTTACAGCCAGCGGTGTCTTTCTCGAAAAAACGGTGGACGTGGCTGCTCATAAAATAGATGTTGATTTTTGGCCGGCTCTTATTTCAGGTGTTGGTTGTAACTGGCTTGTGGCATTAGGTGTTTGGCTTTCATACAGTGCAAACGATATCGCAGGAAAAATAGCAGGGATATGGTTTCCAATCATGGCATTTGTAGCAATTGGCTTTCAGCACGTAGTAGCGAATATGTTTGTGATTCCGGCAGCAATATTTGAAGGTTATTTTACCTGGATGGATTATTTTAATAACTTTGTACCTGTCTTTTTGGGGAATGCCATAGGCGGATCTATTCTTGTTGCTTTTGTTTACTGGAAATCCTATCAATCCTATATAAACCCTACCACCAAGAAAATAAAATCGGAAAGTATGTAACAATTGTGAGAGGCAGTCGGTCGTTTCACTATATGATACTCCTATAAAAACACTTAGATTTAATAAAATCCGTGTTTTTATTTCATCTGTTCCATTTTGGGCTAGATAATCATGCCGATCAACGCCATCCCATATTTATAAAAGTGTAGTAGTATTACTGCATAACCATGTTACCTAAATATGAAGAAAAAGGGCTAAACAACATAGCGCCTTTTTCAAGTTTGCAGTCAAGAATATTATTTTGTTATTTAAGCCTATGATGAACGTGGGAATCAAGATAGCCTGTCTTATATTAAAAAACAGTTCAATCTTCTTCACTCTGTCGGGCAGCCCATAGAACAATGGCTAATATCATAAACAATATTTCCATTAAAGGATCGTTTGTTACGGCTTTTAATAGCACTAAAAGGATGACCCCGTTTACAGGATTTTCGTCTGTCAGCATAATCACAATAATATCCAGCAGCGGGAGGGCGAAATCCAATATATTTAAGTCATTTTCAGATTCCATTCTTACAGTCCCTTCCGTTTTTTATCATCGTATTCGAAATAAATGAAGAAGTGCGTTTTTGCTGAGACAAAGGGCGTAGGAAAAGAGCGTGGCAGGATACATATCTAAATAATTAGAAGCAAGTGGAGAGTGATAATTTGAGTATTGAATTGCTCAAGGCAGATGAAAAGGATGCAGCAGCTTTATTTGCCATCCAACGCAAATCGTTCATGCCTTTATTAGAAAAATATAAGGATTACGATACGAATCCTGCAAATGAAAAAGTAGATCGGCTGATCCTACGATTAAACAATCCTAATGGTGTATTTTATAAAATTATGTTCAATAAACAGCTAGTTGGAGCCATTAATATTCTGTGGAGAGAGGGGACCGAAGAATATAAAATCAGTCCCATGTTCATTTTACCTGAATATCAGGGGATGGGAATTGCACAGGAAACAATAAAAATCATTGAAGATTATTATTGCAAAGCAAAAAGCTGGGAACTGGCCACGATAAAAGAAGAAGAACGGAATTGTCATCTATATGAAAAAATGGGTTATATAAATACCGGTGAACTCCGAAAATTAAATGAGAATACAACACTGATTTTCTATAAAAAGCTTATGGAAGAGCAAGCAGTAGGTCATAAAAGTGAAGAAAGATAATTAATCAATTGTATTCAAATCTGGGGAAAGGCTATTTATACCTTCTTTAAAAATAAGTTATTATCTCCCCTTAACTGAAGATTCTCGGTGTTTTATCGAGATGAAATTTTTTTAAAATAAATTGCTCCGAAGAGGAAATAGTATAAGAGAGGGAACCAATTGAATTGTTTTACGAAAAGCAGAATTTGTATAGTGGAAATACTATTCATTCATGAAAAGAGCTGCCTTCATCGGGAAGACAGCTTAAAATTGGCTTACTTATTCTCTTCTGTTTTATTCTCATCTGTTTGGATATCATCCGGATAAACGATGGTATCAAATGTTTTGGAGGTTTCTTCGTTCTTTAGCTGGAAGGTAACCTTATAATCATCTTCATTTACACCATTAAATAATTGATAGTACAGTGATTGATAAGCTAAATTGAAGAAGGCAAATCCGTCCATACTGCTGTTTTCATAAAGCTCCTGATCCATTTTAATCGTATACTCTGTAAATGATTTATTGTGTTCTATCTTTTTAATTGAAGGAAAGTCTTCATCGGCTTCTATTTCTTTAATGGAAGTGTCTATTGTATCTCCCATCTCTTTCAGCATTTCCTTATGCTTAGATTTGGACATTTTATATGTAACCGATCCATCATCATTTACAATTACTTCTTTTACCCCGTCCTCTTTAGCCTCTTTCTTTAGTTTCACCATATCTGTGTCTTCAAAAAATGATGCAGGTAATGTCACTTCAACATTTACCATTCCCTTATTGACATCCACATTATCGGAATTTTTATTTTCCTCATCCTTTGATGAGCAAGCAACCAGCATAATACTCAATACTACTAGAAAGAGCAGTTTACCACTTTTCATTATGAACCCCCTGAGATGTAATTAATCTTTTATTAACGTAACAAATTTAATAGGTAGTATCTAAATATTCACCGAAAAATATATACTGAAGATTTTGGTAAATTAACTAATGTAATACTTATTTTATGGATAGTAAATAGATTTGATACACAAAAGCATTATAGATAATATAAGAAAAACTTCTATGTTAGAATAATCACAAAGGAGGCAGATGCTATGAATACAGTTCCCTTAATAATTGCTGTTATTGCAGGTATTCTTTATGGTTCCGTACGTTCCGTGAAAAATCAAAATAGTAAAGATGAATCTGCAAAGAAGGAAGCAGGCCTTTACTTACAAAGTATTGTGGTTTGTATTGCTGTTTATTTAATAGTGAGCTTCGTTCAGAGTATCTAAAGACTATACATATTCACTTAAGTAAGGATTTTGATCTAAATTTAAAAGACCGTTTAAGCAGTAGAGACATAAAGTCGCTTTCCTAATTTATAGGAGGCGACTTTTTTACTTAGATGATAAAAAGGAAAATGATTAATCATACCGAATTATTATTTTCATAAGAGGCTTATAGAGAAATAAAAAACATAATAGGGAATGGGATCGATGGAATCAAACTTAATTATTCTAAGAGGAAACTCCGGAAGTGGAAAAACAACCATTGCTAAAAGCATTCAAGATCAGTTAGGAAAAGGTACCCTGTTAGTTTCTCAAGATAATGTTCGGCGTGAGATGTTGAAGGTCGAGGATAGAGAAGGGAATCTTTCGATTGATTTGATTCGTCAAATTGCTGAGTATGGGAAAGGGAGATGTGAACACACCATTGTTGAAGGAATTCTGAATAAAAGTCGCTATGGTCAAATGCTAAATGACTTAATCCAGTTCTATGGCGGAAAGGCATATATCTATTATTTTGACTTGTCATTCGAAGAAACGGTAAAACGTCATCTCTCACGTGATAAAAAGGAAGAGTTCGGTGTAGATGCTTTACGAAAATGGTGGACCCCAAATGATTATTTGGAAGTGGAAAATGAAGTGAAAGTAACAGGTCATTTAACACATACCGAGATAGTGGATTTGATTTTAACACAACTGCAAGAGTGATGATAGCAGGGAGTTAACCTATAGAATTGAGATACATTAGATCACTGCCTTTGAATAATCTATATTATTTAGAAGTCCGATATGTAAAAACTTTTTGACATTTATGATGAGTATGGATACAATGAAAATGTCAAAAGGTTTTTACATTTTCAAAGGAGCTGTCATTAATGGATTGTTTAGCTATCTTGCTGTTGTTTGTGATTTTAGCAATTTGTGTTTTACTCATCATCGTTACTCTTGTGTCATTACCTCAACTGGGTGATGAAAGAAAAGATTTTATTAAGATGAAAGCTCAGTCGTTTGCATTTGCAGGTGTTATTGGATATTTATTGATTAATCTTGTTGAATCTATTTATGTAACTTTCTGGACAGACAACACTTACGAAGGCATAAATCCATTTACTGCTCTTATAGGTATTTCTTTAGTGTATTTAATCTCACTACTATTTTGCAAAAAGAAATATGGTGGTTAAGTTGAAAAATCATATTAGAGAATTAAGAAAATCAGCAAAGCTATCTCAAGAAGAACTTGCTAAACTTTGCAATGTATCACGACAAACGATAAATGCGATTGAAAACGATAAATATGACCCTACATTACAATTGGCTTTTAGTATAGCTGCTGTATTAGATACAACAGTAGATGAATTATTTATAAATGAGGATATGGATATGTAATTTTAGACCTTAACTTAAATTAAGGTCTTTTTTTAAGTGCTTAGAAAGTCTTAGGAGTTAAAACCTGTATTCTGAATTTGACTCTCAGAAACCTTCTTTCAAGCAGAAGAAAAAGGAGCAACGACTGTAGCTCCTTAACAAATCATTATTAATTGTTTTTTATGTTATTTGGGGGGAATGGAAATGTACTCGCTGATCATTATGGCTGTAATAGAAAATAACTTAATAAATTCTAACTATACAGTAGTACATCTTCACTCATAATTGTTATGGAGGTCCGCTTTGAAGTTCTAAGGTCAAACGCCTAGTTAACAAATTGTGCACTAGTTGTGCAACTCAACCGATTCTTTGCATAGATGTCTCCTGTAAAAAAAGAAAAAACCCTTGCTACACAAGGGTTTCCCGGTATGGAGCTAAGGGGATTCGAACCCCTGACCTCTTCGCTGCCAGCGAAGCATTCTCCCGCTGAACTATAGCCCCATAATAAGTAATAAAATTATGTACAACCTTATTTTAACTAATTTAATACGAATGTCAATCTTGTATGAAGTATTTTTGCTGAATCTTCTAACTTAACCAAGCTATAATGCAGGGTAAAAATGAGTAGGAAAGAAACTGCCTATGCTTCTTTCCTGCTCCTATTGATTATGCATTTTCAATTTCAATGCTCATGACTCCATCGATAGAAGAAACGGAATAATAAACATCTGTAATTAGCCTTTTGCTGTCTATTGTGGTTCTTAAACGAATTTGATGACTGTTAGTCAGATCTTTTATGCGAACAGACTTAATTGAAATCTCTTTTTGTTCAATTAAATTTATAATTGGCGCTATACTGTCTTTTTCTGCAATAATTAACTGGAGGTTTAACTCTTTTTCTCTAAACTTTTTTGGCCCAATATAATTAAATAACATGGGCAGCAATTCAACGCTGATGATTAACAAAACTACACCTGCTATTGCTTCCATATAAAAACCTGCACCTACTGTAATCCCTATTCCGCCTGCTCCCCAAATTAATGCTGCAGTAGTTAAACCAGATATACTGTCATTGCCTCTCCTTAATATAACGCCAGCTCCAATAAAACCAATTCCGGATACTATCTGGGCTGCAAGACGGAGCGGATCCATTGTTACTGTGACTCCATATGCTGATCCTTTTGCATTATATGCAGATTCAATAGAGACAATAGTTAATAAACAACTAACGATTGAGATTACTAGAGATGTTTTCAGACCAACAGGTTTTCTTTTGATTTCCCGTTCCAGTCCTATGATAAGCCCTAATACTGCTGATATGCATAATTTAATAATCATCTGTATATCAATTGAGAAATCCATATTGCTAACCTGCCTTTATAAGTTCTTCTATATAGAATAGAATATGAGACGGATCTGTTCCAGAATTATGAATTATGAATATTTATTTGTTTAAATTACAGTTAAAGGGTGGAATAATATATGACTCAGTCACTTTTTAAACCTTATCTTGCCATTGTTGTAGGAGTGATTGCTGTATCCTTCTCAGCGATACTTGTTCGCTATTCGGAAGCCGAGTCTGGTGTCATTGCTTTTTACCGCATGTTATTTTCCTGTTTAATTCTAATTCCGTACTTTTGTAGGGAGGCTGTTAAAGAGATAGGAAGGATTAATAAAAAAGATTGGGTATTATGTGCAGCGGCCGGAGCGTTTCTTGCTTTTCATTTTATTTTTTGGTTTGAGTCTCTTCGGTATACTTCAGTGGCTAATTCAACAGTCCTAGTCACAATGCAGCCTATATTTGCTTTTTTAGGTACCTATTTTTTATTTAAGGAACGAGTATCTATCGGTGGAGTCGTAAGTATTATTGTGGCGATTTCAGGCAGTATATTGATTAGTGTCAGCGATTTTTCGCATAATAAGGGAGCTTTGTTCGGAGATGTACTTGCCTTAGTAGCTTGTGCTCTTGCAACAGCTTATTTCTTGATTGGACAAATGGTACGTAAAAGAATGGGGTTAACTGCTTACACTTTTATTGTATACGGTATTAGCGCAATTATATTATTGATCTATGTATTGGGGAGCGGCCAGGAGTTATTCGATTATCCTAAAAAAGAGTGGTACCTATTTATCTTGCTTGCAATCATTCCTACATTGTTGGGGCATTCACTTTTTAATTGGGCAATTGAATGGGTTAGTGCAACAAAAATATCGATGGCTATATTATTTGAACCAATAGGTGCGGCAGTATTGGCGTACTTTTTATTTAATGAAAGCCTATCGGCTATACAATTGTTTGGTGCATCATTAGTATTGGTGGGGTTATCTTTATTTATATTAATGAATAGAAGAAGAGACGCAATAGAGAATAGCGAAGTTAACTATTAATTGCATTGTAGGGCATCCAAGAAGGATGTCTCTGTTTTTTTTAAATATAATTGGTGTTGAACTTTTTCCGATTTTTAGTGTATTGTTGAAGGAATTTATTCTTATGAACATTAAAGGGCGTGCTTAGTGATCAGGATGGTTAGGCAAACGAACACTGCTAATCTTAATGAAGAGTTGTATGTCAATGTATTGGATATATGTGATTTTTATGATGTTATGTAGAAATAATATAAAAAAGCGAAAAAAAGTAAAAAAGTACTTGCATCCTAATAGTTGTCCATGATATATTAACTATCGTTCACTTCGTTGAACATTCGTTAAAAAAACTTTAAAAAAGTTGTTGACGAAAATAAGTTATTCTGATATATTATAAAAGTCGCTAACGCGAACGAGATAACAAGTTAAAATAAGTCAAAAAAACTTTTTAAAAAAAGTTGTTGACAAAGAAAAGTTATCTTGATATAATATAAAAGTCGCTAACACGACAGATTGTTCTTTGAAAACTAAACAAAACGAAACTCCAAGCAAGTCTAAAAAAAGAGATTTTTAAAATCTCGTCAATTTACTTTAAAATTTAGCTAGATCAAACATCTTTCGGAGAGTTTGATCCTGGCTCAGGACGAACGCTGGCGGCGTGCCTAATACATGCAAGTCGAGCGAATCTGAGGGAGCTTGCTCCCGAAGATTAGCGGCGGACGGGTGAGTAACACGTGGGCAACCTGCCCCTAAGATTGGGATAACTCCGGGAAACCGGTGCTAATACCGAATAGTTTCTAACACCTCATGGTGTTAGAAGGAAAGTTGGCTTCGGCTAACACTTAGGGATGGGCCCGCGGCGCATTAGCTAGTTGGTGAGGTAACGGCTCACC
>NZ_JBZAJD010000003.1:0-256883 GCF_058216035.1 Pradoshia sp. Z4_20 | reverse complement strand
TAAAGGTAGAACAGAGGTCTCCAAAACCTCCAGTGTGGGTTCAATTCCTACTGCCCCTGCCAATAAATATGGCGATTGTGGCGAAGTGGTTAACGCATCGGATTGTGGTTCCGACATTCGTGGGTTCGATTCCCATCAGTCGCCCCATTTTTAGATTAAACTCGAATAATAGCTTATACTAACTAATAAATTTAATTGTTGGGCTATAGCCAAGTGGTAAGGCAACGGACTTTGACTCCGTCATTCGTAGGTTCGAATCCTGCTAGCCCAGCCAACTTAATGCGGAAGTAGTTCAGTGGTAGAACATCACCTTGCCAAGGTGAGGGTCGCGGGTTCGAGCCCCGTCTTCCGCTCCAACAAATTTGGCGGCATAGCCAAGTGGTAAGGCAGAGGTCTGCAAAACCTTTATCACCGGTTCAAATCCGGTTGCCGCCTCCAAAATCTTGCCGGTGTGGCGGAATTGGCAGACGCGCACGACTCAAAATCGTGTTCCGTAAGGAGTGTCGGTTCGACCCCGACCACCGGTATCATCAGATTAATTCTTGCCAAGATTAATCATTAAAAAGACTCCCAAATGTTGAATTAAAACATTTGGGAGTCTTTTTTTGTTTTAGAGTACAAGAGCGAAATAGATAGATTTAAAATGGCTATACGTAGTTTTATACAGGATTATAGGAGTAAGAACCGGATAGCTTTTAAAATTAGTTAGTTCATTGATAAATTATGGTCGTAGTTACTTCTTTGAATTTTACCGCTTTAAATTTCAACAATATTTTCAATATTTATTAAAAATATTGACTATCAAGGTTGTTTAAATGAAAATGAAGGTATTAATAGAATATCTCATTATACCTACTGGCTATATTTAAAGAAGTGAATATCATTAAAAAGAAATTTGAGGTGCTATTTATGGCTACACAAGCTGCTTCTGATATTATTGACGAGATCTTTAATAAGACTAAGGAAGAAATTAATAAGCTTATGCCAGTTAATATTATGCTAATTGGTAAAACTGGTATAGGGAAAAGTACTTTAATTAATAATGTATTTAGAGAAAATCTCGCAGAAACCGGTATTGGACAACCAGTAACTCAACGCCTGAGAAAAATTACAAAAAACGGGATACCTCTTTGTATATATGATACTAAGGGTCTGGAGTTAAAAGAGGAAGTACAAGAAGAAATTGTTAATGAAATTAATGGTAAAATCGAGGAACTATATTTAAATAAAGATGAAAAAGAATATATACATGCAATATGGTATTGTATAAATGCGAATTCGAACCGAATTGAAGACCTAGAAATAGAATTAATTAATTCATTAGCATCAAAAGTACCGGTAATCCTTGTTTTGACACAAAGTTATGGTGAAAGTGCTCTTGAATTTAAGAAAGTCATTGAGGAAATGAATCTTAATGTAAAGGCGGTTCAAACAGTTTTAGCTCAGCCTTTCAAAATAACTAAAGATATAACTATTCCTTCATACGGTCTGAAAGAGTTGGTCGGAAAAACATATGAGATTTTACCTGAAGCCGTAAAAAAGTCTTTTAATAATGCTCAGAAAGTTGATATTGATAGAAAGGTAAAGGAAGCAAGGGTTTGGTCCACTGGTTATATAGCCGGTAGCTTTGGGACTGGATTTACCCCAATTCCATTTTCAGATGCTGCCTTATTAGTGCCTATGCAAGTAGGGATGTTGGCTCATATAACAGCAATATTTGGAATTTCCTTAGATAAAGCATTAATAAGTGGAATTGTGGCTTCAATCGGAGGCAGTGGGGGAGCTACATTCTTAGGAAGATATATTGTTTCAAATTTACTTAAACTAATACCTGGAGTCGGTACTGTTGCAGGGGGAGTAATTAGTGGTTCTACTGCATCCATATTAACAACTGCTTTAGCTTTTTCTTATATTGAAGTAATGTCACGAGTAGCTGAAGCAGAGTATCAAGGTAAAAGTTATGATAATGAACAAATTGCTAAAATGATGAAAGATTTGTATGAAGAGAACATTAAAAATGAGAAAGATTAATAAAGTATGATCAGAATAAAAGCTGTATCCTAAATGGATATAGCTTTCTTCCTTTTAGAAACCATATTATCCTCCAAAAGGTTATTTTATTTATATCAAGGTAATTGGTAAGGAATAGTTATTGTTATGCTTCCGGGACTATTATAAGCTAAACTTCATAAATATCATTCTATCAATCAAACCACCTGTTCTTTTATACATTCCCTTCAAATCCCTCCATCTATTACCATTGGACTATCTGAGATAATCTGTTAATATAGATTTAATTTAAATTGAGAACCTTTAAGAGCAGTCCAGAGAGGCTGACAAGGTGGGCGATACTTTGTTTGGAGAACGTATTTATACACATAATATATTATTGTGTGAATAATACGGTTATTTCTGACACCTTCCACTTGTCACTTTATGGCAAGTGGTTTTTTTTTGCTCACCAAGACTAATAACTTGGGAGGAAACAAAATGCAATTAAAAGACAAAGATTTTTCATTTCAATCAGTACCTGAAGCAAAACGTAACAGCTTTCTGAAAATGCTTGTTGTTATGCTTGGCTTCACATTCTATTCAGCAAGTATGTGGGCTGGTGGATCATTAGGTGAAGGATTAACATTTATGCAGTTGATTGGTGTCATCTTATTAGGAAACCTTATATTAGGAGCATTTACCGGTGCATTAAGTTATATTGCAGCAAAAACAGGATTATCGACTCACTTACTGGCACAATATAGTTTTGGTGAAAAAGGAGCATATATCTCTTCATTCATGTTATCTGCAACCCAAGTCGGATGGTTTGGTGTAGGGCTAGGAATGTTTGCCTATCCGGTTTCTAAATTAACTGGCCTCCCACTGGTACCGATTGTCATCATTACAGGGATTTTAATGACAGCAACTGCTTATTTCGGTATGAAAGCTTTAACAATCTTAAGTTTTATCGCTGTACCGGCTATTGCGATTTTTGGATCAACGAGTGCAGGAATGGCCATTTCAGATATGGGAGGAATGGAAGCGCTCATTGCTTATAAACCTGAAACTTCATTAACATTAGCAGCAGCTTTAACGATTACAATCGGTTCATTCATTAGTGGTGGTACATTAACACCCGACTTTGCACGCTATGCAAAATCAGGAAAACATGCTGTAACAACAACTGTCATTGCCTTTTTCTTAGGAAATACATTAATGTTCCTATTTGGTGCGATTGGTGTAATAGCAACCGGTCACAATGATATTTCAGATGTAATGATTTCACAAGGCTTACTATTGCCGGCTGTTTTAGTGCTCGGATTAAACATTTGGACAACAAACGATAACTCCCTGTACGCATCTGGACTTGGTTTTGCAACCATGTTCAAGAAGCCAAAGGTATTTATGGTTATGATGAACGGTACGATTGGTACGGTATTTGCCATCGTACTTTATAACAATTTCACTAGCTGGCTGACATTCCTAGGATCCACTCTGCCGGCTATTGGATCAATTATTATTGTGGATTTCTTCTTTATCCAAAAAAGACAATATATTCAGTATGAGCAGGCAAACATTGCAAAAGTACATGTTCCAGCCATCATTGCATGGGCTGTTGGTGTCATCTCGGGGTTAACATTGCCGGGAATCGCTTCACTAAACACATTATTGATTACAGGAATTGTTTATGTAGTTGCTGTTAAGCTAATGAAAACAACAGTTGTTACGGTAAGGGAAGAGGAGGTAGGATGCTATTATGAAAAAGTGGGCTAATGCTGCAATCTTCGGAAGAGAAGGCCTTTGGGATTTACTAATAGAAAATGGTTCATTTTTAAAGATTGTTGAGGCAGGTACAGGTGAATTTGACAGCTGTGAAACAATTGATCTAAGTGGAAAGCTGGTTTGTGCGCCATTTATTGAACCTCATATTCATCTAGATACTACTTTAACGGCAGGCCAACCACGTTGGAATGAAAGTGGGACTTTATTTGAAGGTATTCAATGTTGGTCTGAACGCAAAGATTCCTTAATAAAAGAGGATGTAAAAGAGCGTGCAAAGAAAGCCCTTAGCTGGCAAATTGCTAACGGAATAGGTGCTGTGCGTACACATGTCGATACAACGGATCCTTCTTTAGTAGCATTAGAAGCTATGCTTGAAGTGAAATCAGAAATGAAAGACTTTGTTGATTTACAAATTGTCGCTTTCCCGCAGGAAGGTCTAATATCTTATCCAAATGGGCTGGAACTGGTAGAGGAAGCCTTAAAAATGGGTGCTGATATTGTTGGGGGAATCCCTCACTTTGAATTTACGCGTGAAGACGGAGTTCAATCGGTTCGCGAGATTTTTAAATTGGCCATGAAATATGACAAGCCGATTGATATTCATTGTGATGAAATTGATGATGAGCAGTCTCGCCATGTGGAAGTTGTAGCACGTGAAACGATTATGAATGATTACCAAGGTCGTGTTACAGCAAGTCATACGACGGCAATGGGATCTTACAATGATGCCTACGCATATAAATTAATGCGTGTACTTAGACTTGCCGAATTGAATTTCGTAGCAAATCCATTAGTGAATATTCATCTGCAGGGGCGTTTTGACACGTATCCAAAACGTCGTGGCTTAACACGCGTAAAAGAGCTTGATCAAAACGGATTAAATGTTTGCTTCGGTCATGATGATATTATGGATCCTTGGTATCCAATCGGAAACGGGAATATGCTTCAAGTATTGCATATGGGCTTACATGCTTCACAGTTAATGGGCTATAGTGATATTGCAAACAGTTTACGTTTTGTGACTGGTAATAGTGCTAAAGCATTGAACCTTAAAAATTACGGTATTGCAGAAGGAAATCCAGCAAACTTCGTTGTGCTGAATGCGGAAGATGGTTACCATGCCCTTCGCCTGCAAGCAGAGATTCTATACTCTGTTCGAAACGGTAAAGTGATTGCTGAAACGAAGCCTCGCGAGACGAACATTTTTCTGCAAGGTCAAAAGAACATTACCTTTATGTAAGTAAAAGTGAAGACTATCATCAGTTAATGAACTGCCCCTGAAACGGTAGACACGGATTTACCTCTTCAGGGGATTTTTTGAGTGAATGTATATGATGAACAACGTATTGAAGCGGTTAAAAGATACATAAATGGCTCTGAAACATAAGAGAAAGTTCGAAAATGAAATTAAACACGGGAGTTATCAAAAAACGAAATTTATATATGAAACGTAGTGCCATCTTCCGGATTGTGGAAAATTCTCGAAGCAGGTAGGTTAATCTTAATGAAATATAAAAAAGCCAAGGGCAAATTCTTAGCTTTTTTTCCGATTATTGAGTGGGATGGATGGCTGAGAATTCTTTTTTGATTTGTATGATTGCTTTAGTTTTTTCTCCTTTTGTTACCTCGGATGATAAAGAACCAGGGCCTCCACTACGTTCATAATAGACTTTCCCATCAACCTCTCTCTTTTTCTGATTATCCTCAAAATATATTTCAAATTTAACCTCATCATTTTCTGGTAATGTATTTTCATAATAGTAAATATATAATTCTTTTGCTTAGTTCGCTTTCAATTTCTATAAAAGCAACTACAGTGGGATATCCACCACTTCCTGTAGGTCCATAGGGGAAAAAGACTCCATAATCAAAATTCTTATCGATGATCTTAGTAATTTTCTTTCTAATTGAGATTGATTCATAGAAGTTATGTTTTTCATATCTTCCTTAATGAACGATTTTATAATTATATTTTATCAAAATGAAGGATTCTCTCGCATTAGAAAATGGAAAATAATAGTTTTAATGATGTTCGTAACTGAATTCAGATTAATTGACGATGAGTAAGGTATATGAATGTTGGACATTTACTCACTATTCGCATGATTAGTAGTAATCGAATGGAACGTTATTCACCGAGTTGTTTGTATAATATTCAAAATATTAAAAAAGTAAGTTGACTTGTACAAACGAGTGGAATATGATGGTAAAAAATGAATACGCTTACAATAATAGAGCTTGTTTTAAAAGAGTAAAAGACTAAAGGAGGTTATAAATAACTTGTAATTTAAAGGATTGACTAGGTTCAAATGAGTATAAACCATAAAAATTGAGGTGTATAGAATGAGCGTGTTAAGTGCTGGTAAACGTAAGATAATGACTCTTGTTTTGGCATTAATACTGGTTTTGTCCTTTTCATTGGCTGGCTGTAGTTCAGGTGACTCCCCTTCTGATGCTAAAACAAAAGATGGAAAAGCTCAATATACCATGTGGACATTTGTACAAGTACATGCTGATTATTGGAAAGATGCAGCTGAAACCTGGAATAAAAATCATCCTGATGAACAAATTAATTTAAAAATAAATGTTCTTCCTTTTGATCAGATGAATCAAAAGTTACAGGTAGCATTAAATTCTGGTAATGGTGCTCCAGATATCGCGGACGTCGAGATTGGACAATTCGCTAAATATACGAAAACAAACAAGCCTCCATTTGAAGATATTACAAATGAAGTAGAACCATATAATGAAAACTTAGTAAAAGGACGCACAGATAATTATACGGTAGATGGCAAAGTCTATGGTCTGGATTATCATGTAGGGACAACTCTTGTTTATTACAATATGGATATCATGAAAAAAACAGGGGTAGATCCATCCACTATTAAAACTTGGGATGACTATGTGGAAGCAGGGAAAGTGGTTAAAGAAAAGACGGGTATATATATGACTTCTGTAGAAACAAGTTCCCAATTTGTATATACGGCAATGGTTGCTCAACAGAAAGCAGATATGGTAAGAGATGATAAGTCTATTTTATCCGAGGAAGCCAGTGTAACTGCTGTACAAACTCTTCAAGATATGGTCTACAAACATAAAATTGCTAAAACGGCAGAAGGCGGCCATCAAGATGTTGAAGAATATTATGCAGCCTTTAATAAAGGTAAGTATGCTTCAGTGGTCATGCCAGCGTGGTATATGAGTCGTATGGTAAGCTTTATGCCTAAATTAAGCGGAAAAATAAAAATCCAGGGTTTACCAATATTTAAAGAGGGAGATCTCCGTTCGGCGGGACTTGGAGGAACAGCTACAGTTGTCACAAATCAAGCGCATGATAAAGATTTACTTAAGAAATTTGTAGTTGAATCCAAGGCCAGTGAAGAAGGATCTATTAAGACTTGGACAATACTTGGTTTTGATCCAATTCGATCAGATGTATGGCTGAGTCCTGAAATGGAAAAACCGAACAAATACACAGATTATTTCGGAACTGATATTTTTAAACAAATGGCAGTATTGAAGGATGAGGTAGGAACATTAAGTTTTACCCATAATAGTTATCCGATTATTATTGATGAGTTACTCACGAATGGTATGCCAAAAATGATGACTAAACAGGCGGACGTACAAAAAACTTTGGATGCTGTTGATAAATCTGCCAATAAACGAATTAAAGCAGGTAAATAATGTTTGCAATCTAACAAATTAAGGAGGGAACATTCTCTTCTTAATTTGTTGGATAACATTTTGGTATGAAGAGGGATAAGGGGGGAATGAAGATGACGAACGATATTACGGCACAAATAAGTCCAAAGAGCAAAAGTCCATTAAAAAGAGAAAAAAAGAAAATAAATATGCAGAAGGTAGCTCCATATCTATTTGTTTCCCCGTTTATTATTGTATTTTTAGTGTTTTCTTTATACCCTTTTATAAATTCGATTATTATGAGCTTCCAAAGAATCTCAGGTTTCGATGAAACGACATTTATAGGTTTAGAGAATTATAAGCGGTTGTTTACAGACCCTGTATTCTACAAAGCTTTATGGAACGTTACCAGGTATACATTTTGGACTATTTTAATTTTAATTCCATTACCACTCTTGCTGGCTATAGTGATGAATAATAAAAATACTAAATATAAATATTTTTTTAGATCAATCTTCTTTATACCAGTATTAACATCTACGGTAATTGTAGGGCTGGTATTTAAATTTGCTTTCAGCAAAGAACCTACTGGAGTATTCAACAGTTGGCTTAGTTACCTTAACATAGGTCCGATTGATTGGCTTAATAATTCAGGGACAGCTATGTTTGCACTTGTAATAGTATGTGTGTGGAGGTGGCTTGGTGTAAATATGATTTATTTTTTATCTGGGTTACAAAATATCCCACGGGAGTTGTATGAATGCGCTGAAATTGATGGCGCAAGTAAATGGGATAAATTTAAAAGTATAACATTGCCAATGATTAAACCAATTACTACTTATGTTTTAACTATATCTATACTCGCAGGCTTTTCATTATTTAATGAAACTTATGTGTATTGGGGAGCACAGTCTCCAGATAATATTGGAACAACTTTCTTAACATATATTTACAAAACAGCCTTTAGCGATGGGGATTTCGGGTATGCATGTACGCTTGGAGTAATAATGTTTGTGATTGTGGTTGCAATAAATTTGATTCAAGTTTCAGTAAGAGGCTTATTTAAGGAGGATTAATGATGAAGGCCAAAAAAAGAGTATCAACCCTGATCACAACCCTATTACTTAGTGTTATCGGATTTATTATACTGATTCCTTTTTGGTTTATGTTAGTCTCCTCCTTTAAAGAATCCTCAGATATTTTTGCACAGGGTTTAAATATACATATAGATTTATCCAGTATCAACTTTAGTAACTATGGAAAATTGTTTACTAATAATAATGGTATATTTCTATCCTGGTTTAAAAATAGTGCACTAATAACAATTATACAAACAGTTTTAGTACTGATTTTTTGTTCAATGGTAGGTTATGGTTTGGCACAATATCGTTTTAGAGGCCGAAATTTTATTTTTATGCTTGTCTTGATTATGTTGATGGTTCCGGGTGATATTTTATTAATTCCGTTATATAAGCTAGTTACAAATTTAGGCTTAATGGATACATACGCAGGGGTGATATTACCAGGAATAGTTCCGCCTGCTACAGTGTTTTTCTTTAGGCAATATGCAATTGGGATTCCAAATGATTATGCTGAGGCCGCTAGAATAGATGGGGCGGGAGAATTTCGTATTTTCTCGCAAATATATGTACCGATGATGAAACCGGCTTTTGGAGCAATGACTATTATGACTTCCATGGGAGCTTGGAATAATTTTCTTTGGCCATTGATTGTTATGAGGTCAGATGAGAATTTGGTTATACCTGCAGGGTTATTAACTGCAATGACACCATATGGTAATAACTATGATATCGTCTTTTCGGGCTCGATCATGTCTATTATTCCTATACTTATATTATTCTTATTCAATCAAAAATCTTTTATATCAGGAATGACTGTTGGTGGGGTAAAAGGTTGATAGTGTCAGTAAATGAGGTGTTTTTTGATGGCAAATAAAAGCTTTTTAATCAAAACTACAAATATTGTCTGGAGTTTATTTGTGGTAGGTATTTGTGCTTTGTTAACGAGTGGTATTCTGATTTTTTTATTGCTATTTGTAAAATTCCACTTAATTACACTTCCCTTATATTTAATTGCTTTTTTGTTAATTGGCCCAACAATGGGGGCGATATTCCAAACTATTTTTAAAATGCTTTTTGAAACTGAAATTAGGGTCGTGAGAAAATATTTCTATTACTATAAGAAAGATTTCAAAGATTCCTTAAAACTATGGATTCCATACAGTGTATTAATACTGATTTTGTGTGCAGATATTGATTTTCTGGCCTCCAACGAAAAAGGCGCATATTTGTTACCTATGTTATTTTTAATCCTTCTTTTATCAATGATTAGTTATGTCTATTCACTCATTCTATATAGCCGCTTCATTATCAGGATGAGAGACATTATAAAATACTCCCTTTATTTAGTCATCAATCGCCCGGTACAATCTTTATCTATTGTTATATTAATCTTTATCCTGTATCAATCGTTTAAATATTTTGGCAACTTTGCGATATTTTGGGGAGTCCCGATGTTTGCAGCGTGTACTGTCTTGTTAGTGAGAAATGTGTTACTACAGATTGAAATGAAATATGTTCAATAAATAGATTGAAGAATACTATCATGCATATTACAGAAATCTGTTGAAGAAATATGGCTCTTAGTGAGGGATTCGGCAATTTATGAATGTGAGTTAAAAGTGAAATGATCCGATCTATCGTTTAAAACCAGAAAGCATTTAGAAATTGGAGGAGGATTGAGCGAATACGAAAATTATCACAACTGACATTTCATGTCGATCGTTACGGTAGAGATTGAAAGAGGTGAAAGAATGAATAGGAGAAATATTTGAAAAGCTGTTCAGGAAGTATCAAAGTCAGTGAAGATCATATTCAATCTTTAATTAAGGAAGCAGATTTAAATAAGTTCAATATTGTATCCGATGAATTATATAAAGCAAGGGTAGAAATATGCAAACAATGTTCTTCTTTTCAATATGGGACAACCTGTTCTTACAGCCGGTCAATCATTCATTATCAAGCGAAATTTAAAAGTCAGACTTGTCCGTACCCAAGGGAATCAAAATGGGCAATGATAACGATCTGATTTGAACATATTGTACTTATATAAGTTAGGCTAGTACAAACAAAATGGAGGGATTGTAAATGGCAGCCAATAAAGCAAAAATGATTCTAGAGAAAGATTTTAAAATCGCTGAAATTGATAATCGTATATATGGTTCATTTATTGAACATTTAGGCAGAGCTGTATATGGAGGTATTTATGAGCCTACTCATCCTCAGGCAGATGAAAATGGCTTTAGAAAGGATGTTCTAGAATTAGTAAAAGAACTAAAAGTGCCGTTAGTCCGATATCCTGGAGGGAATTTTGTCTCCGGCTATAATTGGGAGGATGGTGTGGGTCCTATAGAAAAACGCCCAAACCGCTTAGATCTTGCATGGAGTACTACAGAAACAAATGAAATGGGTACCAATGAATTTATGAAATGGGCTAAATTGGTGAATGCAGATGTAAATATGGCTGTTAATTTAGGTACGAGGGGAATTGATGCAGCTAGAAATTTAGTGGAATATTGCAATCATCCTGGAGGCTCTTATTATAGTGATTTGCGCATCTCGCATGGTGTAAAAGAACCCTATAATATAAAGACATGGTGTCTTGGCAATGAAATGGATGGTCCTTGGCAAATTGGACATAAGACCGCTGCTGAATATGGAAGAATAGCTCAGGAAGCAGCAAAGGTGATGAAGTGGGTAGATCCAAGCATCGAATTGGTAGCATGTGGAAGTTCGCATAGAGCGATGCCTACATTTGCTGATTGGGAAGCAACGGTATTAGATTATACATATGACCATGTTGATTTCATCTCTCTTCATCAGTATTATGGGAATCGAGACAATGACCTATCCAATTATTTAGCTTTATCTTTAGAAATGGATGATTTCATAAAATCAGTTGTCGCCATTGCTGATTATATTAAGGCGAAAAAACGTGGTAAGAAAACTATAAATCTATCTTTTGACGAATGGAACGTTTGGTATCACAGTAATGAGCAGGATAAACAGATTGAACCTTGGAGTATTGCGCCTCCTCAATTAGAGGATATATATACTTTTGAAGATGCGCTCTTAGTTGGATGCATGTTGATTACGTTGCTGAAGCATGCGGATCGAGTTAAAATTGCCTGTCTTGCGCAGTTAGTGAATGTCATTGCGCCGATTATGACAGAAAATAACGGACCTGCTTGGAAGCAAACTATATTCTATCCTTATATGCATACTTCCGTTTATGGACGGGGTATTTCGTTAAATCCGATTATTACTAGTGATAAATACGATAGTAAAGATTTTACGGACGTTCCATATTTAGAGTCTACAGCGGTTTATAATGATGAGGAAGATACATTAACTATTTTTGCGGTTAATCGTCATCTTGAAGAAGTTTTGGAGCTAGAGGTAGATATACGTAATTTTAATGAATATGAAGTGATCGAGCATATTGTTCTAGAAAATGAAAATATTAAACAAACCAATTCAGCACATAAAGAGACAGTAAAACCACATTCCAATGGGAATGCAAAATGTGAGAATGGTAAGGTAATAACCATTCTGCCGAACTTGTCATGGAACGTAATTCGTTTAGCAAAACAGAGATAATTATAAAGTATGGCATATTTTTTTAATATATTAGAAAATATGCCTGCTTATCTAGTATTATTTGAAGCAAGTAAGTACTTTATAGCTGTTCACAAATTGAGTGAGAGTTGTGGATTTAAAACAAGATCGATAGAAGAAAGAAGTATTTCTACATTTTCTCAATTAGACAGCTAATTTTGTTGTATACTTTGTTTATCTATTAGACAAACAAAGTATAAAGTGCTACAATGCTAATTAATACAGGTTGCAGATTAAGAATTTAGAGACTCATATTTTGTAAGCATTTACATAAACGATCTGAAACCTAAAAAATTTGGGAGGCATGCCACAATGGCTTATTTCGAAACTGTTAATAAAATCCAATATGAAGGCGCTTCATCTAAAAATCCTTTAGCATTTAAGTATTATAATCCAGAAGAAATGATAAATGGAAAAACAATGGAAGATATTCTCCGATTCTCAGTTACCTATTGGCACACGTTCACAGCAGATGGAACAGATCCATTTGGTGTTGGTACAGCGATTCGCCCATGGAATAATCTCAAAGGTTTAGATTTAGCAAAAGCCCGTGTGGAAGCGGCATTTGAACTCTTTGAAAAATTAAATGTTCCTTATTTTGCTTTCCATGATGTAGATATCGCTCCAGAAGGAAGCACATTAAAAGAAACAAATGAAAATCAGGATATTATCGTAGCAATGATTCAGGAATACATGAAAACAAGTAAAACAAAGTTGCTTTGGAATACAGCAAATATGTTCACAAATCCTCGTTATGTACATGGTGCTGCCACTTCTCCAAATGCTGATGTATTTGCCTATTCAGCTGCGAAAGTAAAAAAAGGCTTAGAAGTAGCGAAGGAACTTGGCGCTGAAAACTATGTGTTTTGGGGCGGTCGTGAAGGCTACGAAACACTCCTAAATACGGACATGAAGCTTGAACAAGATAACTTGGCTCGCTTCTTCCATATGGCAGTTGACTATGCGAAAGAAATCGGTTTGAATGTTCCTTTCTTGATTGAGCCAAAACCTAAAGAACCTACAAAACACCAATATGATTTTGATGTGGCGACTAGTATGGCTTTCTTGCAAAAATATGATCTGACAGATTATTTCAAGTTCAATATTGAAGCTAACCATGCAACTCTTGCTGGCCATACATTTGAGCATGAGTTAAGAACAGCTCGTATCAATGGAATGCTTGGATCAGTGGATGCAAACCAGGGGGATACACTCCTTGGATGGGATACAGATGAATTTCCGACTGATCTTTATTCTAATACATTAGCAATGTATGAAATATTGAAAAATGGAGGTTTAGGCAAAGGTGGTTTAAACTTCGATGCAAAAGTACGACGGGGTTCATTTGAGCCAGAGGATCTTTTTCATGCCCACATCGCTGGTATGGATGCATTTGCTATTGGATTAAAGGTAGCAAACAAGCTTATTGAAGATAAAGCTTTAGATAGCTTTGTTGAGGAACGCTATAGCAGCTATCAAGAAGGCGTTGGCTTAGATATCGTTGAGGGCAGAACCAACTTCCGTGAATTAGAAAAGTATGCTCTTCAATTAACTGAGATTAAGAACACATCTGGAAGAACAGAGCGCCTGAAAGCCATCATCAACCAATATTTATTAGAAACACTATCAAGCGTACACGTTTAATCTATTAATCTTACAAAGTGCTGGAAGCCTTTCCTCCAGCACTTTTTTTAGAAAAGGATGATAAGGATGAAATATGTTATTGGTGTAGACCTCGGAACAAGTGCAGTGAAAATCTTACTGGTGAATCAGCGTGGAGACGTATGTATGGAAGTAGCAAAGTCATATCCGCTTATTATTGAAAAATCTAGTTACAGTGAACAAAACCCGGAAGAATGGGTTGAAAAAACAACAGCAGGAATAGCGGAATTAATTCACCAGTTCGATGGAGATGTAAATGATATCGAGGGGATCAGTTTCTCGGGTCAGATGCATGGTTTAGTTTTACTAGATGAAGATAATCAAGTCTTAAGAAATGCAATTTTATGGAATGACACGAGAACGACAAGGCAATGTCAGGAAATATACGATGTTATGGGGAGTAAACGTTTATTAGAAGTAACGAAAAACCCTGCATTAGAAGGCTTTACCCTGCCTAAAATTCTCTGGGTAAAAGAAAATGAACCAGACATTTTCAAACGTGCCAGATTATTTGTGCTCCCAAAGGATTATTTACGCTACCGTCTAACTGGAAATATCCATATGGACTACTCCGATGCTGCAGGAACGCTATTACTGAATGTGGCGGAACGGGAATGGAGCCAGGAAGTATTGGCGGCATTTGGTCTATCCTCTGATTTTTGCCCACCATTAGTGGAATCACATGATTTCGTAGGTACAGTAACAGCTGAATTTGCCCAAAAAACAGGATTGACTGAAGCGGTAAAAGTGTTTGCAGGCGGAGCTGATAATGCATGCGGTGCGATTGGTTCCGGAATTTTAACACCAGGAAAAACGTTAGCAAGCATTGGTACCTCTGGTGTCGTACTATCTTATGAAGAAAGAAATGACCAAGATTTTAATGGGAAAGTTCACTATTTTAATCATGGTGAAGAAAATGCTTACTATACAATGGGTGTGACGCTTGCGGCTGGCTATAGCTTAAGCTGGTTTAAGGAAACGTTCGCGAAGCAAGAAGATTTTGATCAATTTTTGGCTGGAGTGGAAGAAGTACCTGCAGGCAGCAATGGTCTATTATTTACGCCATATATTGTCGGTGAAAGAACACCACACGCAGATGCCACTATTCGCGGTAGCTTTATTGGCGTTGATGCATCTCATGATCGGAAATATTTTGCCCGTGCGGTTCTGGAAGGGATAACGTTCTCTCTAAACGAATCAATTGAAATTTTCAGGGAAAATGGTAAGACGATTAATTCAATAATCTCTATTGGCGGCGGTGCCAAAAATGACACATGGCTGCAGATGCAAGCGGATATTTTCAATACGAAAATTGAAAGACTGACAAGCGAGCAAGGTCCAGGAATGGGAGCGGCGATGCTTGCAGCGTATGGATGCGGTTGGTTTGCTTCATTAAACGAATGTGCCCATCATTTTATTCAAGTTGCAAAATCCTATGATCCGATTCAAGAAAATGTCGAGACGTATAAGCGATTATTTAAGGTATATCAACAGGTATATACTCAAACGAAGGGGCTTAATGAGCAACTTGAAGAATATAGAAAATAATTAATGGTAATGGTGTTATTTGGGTTTTGAAGTGCCAAAGGTGATGTTGTAATCCTTTTCTAACTGCTAGTAAAAAGTAAATAATATTCGTAAAATAAGTCGGACTATTAAATCTGACTTATTTTTTTGATTAATAGGTCAGATTTTTTTGTAATGAGAGAGAAAGTTCTAACCGTTATTAAATTTTTATAGGTCCCTCAATATTCTGTTAATGAGAGAAATAAATGAGTTCGATTATATTCCACGTGTACTTGTGGAATACTTTTTATATGGTTTTAGCAGTTTATTAGGAGGATCTTGATGGATGAACTAAAAAAGGAAAGTCATCAATTGGAGAAAATAAGTCCGTTTGAGTTAAAAGATAAGCTCATTGATCTTGCAAAAGGAAAAATGAGAATCACTAGAACTATGCTGGATGCAGGACGGGGGAATCCTAATTGGATTGCAGCGACACCTCGAGAAGCGTTTTTTGCTTTAGGGCAATTCGCTGTTACAGAATCGAGGCAAGTATGGGATGATGGCAATTTAGCGGGGATGCCAAGTCGGATAGGAATTGCAGAACGTTTTAATAAATATGTTGAGGCCAATCGACAAATTCCAGGAATTCATTTGCTGAAAGAAATTATTCAATACGGTATCAAAAATAAACAGTTTGAGCCAGATACATGGGTCTATGAATTAGTAGATGGAATTATTGGTGATAATTACCCGATTCCGGATCGAATGCTTGTTAGAACTGAACAGGTTGTACATGATTTTTTAATTAAAGAGCTATGTAATGGTGATTCGTCGGCTGGTCCGTTTGATTTATTTGCTGTTGAAGGAGCAACGGCAGCGATGTGTTATATATTTGATACGTTATTTAAAAATTATTTGCTGCCCAAAGGATCTAAGATTGCGGTGATGGTTCCAATTTTTCCGCCTTATATAGAGATTCCAGAGCTTCCTAACAATGATTACGAACTTGTGAAAATTGAAGCAACCGAATTAAACAATGAAGGACAGCATACATGGCAATACCCTGATGAAGAAATAGAAAAATTAAAAGATACGGACATTAAAGCACTTTTTTTAGTAAATCCGAGCAATCCGCCTTCAGTTTCTTTGGAAAAGAAATCCACAGAAAAAATCATACAAATCGTGAAACAAGATAATCCAAATCTTATGATAATTTCAGATGATGTATATGGTACTTTTGTTGAAGGGTTCCGTTCCTTAATGGTGGATTTACCATTCAATACAATTGGGGTCTATTCATTTTCTAAATATTTTGGTGTGACAGGCTGGCGATTAGGGACGATTTCCATAAATCGATCCAATGTCTTTGATAAATTAGTCGATGATTTACCAGAAGAAACGAAGGAGGTTCTACATAAAAGATACGCTTCGCTTACACGGAATCCAGAAAGTCTTACGTTTATCGATCGAATAGTTGCAGATAGCAGAGCCGTTGCGATGAATCACACAGCTGGATTATCGACACCGCAACAAGTACAAATGGCTTTATTTTCAATTTTTGCAATGCTCGATACCAATAATGAATACAAGAAAAAAACTATGGACATTTTACACCGGAGGATGAATTTATTATACAAAGGTCTCGGTTTACCTAAGAAACATTTGCCTAATGATGCAGATTATTATACAGAAATCGATTTGGAAATCTGGTGTAATCATCACTTTGATAAAGGGTTCACCGATTACCTGAAAAAGAATTATAACCCGGTTGATATTTTATATCGCCTAGCAGAAAACTCATCGATTGTATTATTAAGCGGCGAAGGATTTTCAGCACCAGTATGGTCCATTCGTGTATCTCTTGCTAATCTAAATGATGAAGACTACTTACAAATTGGCCAAGAACTAAAAAATGTACTAGAAAATTATGTGATGGAATGGAAAAAGAAAATGGGCCATATTTAAATTTAAGTGCCTAATTCCAGAGATTTTACTAATGCTATTTAGGTATCATCAGACGGAATATAATTATTCCTGTATAATAATGGTCGAGGCTTTGCTACGAAATTTATGTAGCAAGGCTTTTTAAGTTATTTAATATTCTGTCATTTCATTGCTACTATTTATTATTGATAATAACCATATTTTACTCCTTTACCAGATTAAAATGTTGAAGTATAGTTGTACATGTTATTTACAATGTTAAAAGATGACTATATAATTAGAAATTATTGTAGAATAACTAAAATGTTAGAATAGGAGAGTAGTAATGGAACTATTAGGGATCTTGATTATAATAATAGGATTTGCACTAAAGTTAGATACCATTGCAGTAGTTGTTGTAGCAGGTATTTCGACTGGACTTGTGGCAAACATGAATATCGTAGATATACTTAATACACTTGGAGAAGCATTTGTATCAAATAGAGTAACTTGTTTATTTTTGATTACCATTCCTGTTATAGGGTTGAGTGAAAGATACGGATTAAAAGCCAAGGCAGTTATGCTTATTAAAAAAGCAAGCAGTTTATCAGTAGGAAAATTACTGAGTGGTTATACGTTTATAAGAGAAGTAACGATTGGTATGGGCGTAACACTTGGTGGACACCCACAATTTGTTAGACCTTTAGTAAGCCCAATGGCAGAAGGTGCAGCCGTTGCTAAATACGGAGATAAGGTCGACGAAAAAGATATTGAAAAAATAAAATCATACTCAGCAGCATCTGATAATATCGGTAATTTCTTTGCGCAAAATGTATTCATCGCAAATTCTGGTGTACTTTTAATTGCATCTACACTGGAAGGGCTAGGCATGCAGGTAGATACACTTGAAGTAGCGAAAGTTTCAGTACCAGTTGCCGTTATTGCATTCATATTCTGGACTGCTCAAAATTTATTATTCGATAGAAAAATGACGCAAAAATATTCTAGTAAAAATGGAGAAGGACGAGGTGAACAATAATGGATATAACACAAATCTCTAATCTTTTATTAGAACTCTTTTATATTATAATCGGTTTATTCATGGGAGTTACCATGGTATTTACTTTAAAGGATAAAAACCACAAAACAAGAATCGGTACAGCTATGTTTTGGGGAATACTAGCCGTAATTTTCATACTTGGAAACTATATTCCAAGTACGATAGTAGGTATTTTAGTAGTTGTTATCGCTGTATTATCGGCAACTAAGCAAATAAATATTGGAACGTTAAAACAATTAGATGAGACATTCGCTAACTTAAAAGCAGAAAAATTAGGCTTGAAAATTTTCATCCCATCACTGTCTATCGCAGTTATAGCCATGCTTGTGGCTCAATTTACAAGTTTCCCTGGAACGGTAGCGATTGGCATAGCATCAACAATAGCATTAGTATTAACGTTTATATTAACTAAAGCTACTTCTAAAGAGCTATTAGAGGATACAAATAGAATGTATCAATCAATTGGAGCATTTGCGATTCTGCCTCAATTATTAGCTTCATTAGGCGTATTATTTACGACAGCGGGTGTAGGCGATAAGATTGCATCGATTATTTCGAATGTGATCCCAACAGGTAATGCATTGGTAGGTGTAGCAACTTATTGTGTAGGTATGGCTTTATTTACAGCTATCATGGGTAATGCATTTGCCGCATTTGCTGTAATAACGGCTGGAATCGGTGTTCCGTTTGTATTTGCTATAGGCGGAGACCCCCTTATCTGTGGAACTCTGGCATTAACAGCTGGATACTGTGGAACATTAATTACACCTATGGCTGCAAACTTCAATATGTTACCAGCTGCATTGCTTGAACTAAAAGATAAGAATTCAGTCATAAAGGCACAAGCTCCAATCGCTTTAACATTATTAGTTGTTCATATATTTATGATGTATATTTGGGGATTTTAAGATAAAAAACTTACAATAGGAGAATAAATTATGAAAGTATTAATAACTGGATTTGATGCATTCGGAGGAGAGCCAGTAAACCCAGCTGAAGAAGCTGTTAAAATGGTAAACAACAAAATCGCAGGAGCAGAGGTTATTAAGGTCATTATACCGACAGTTCAAAATAAATCTGTTGAAGCAATAGAGAATGCAATAGAACAGCACAAGCCGGATATTGTCATATCAGTAGGGCAGGCAGGAGGAAGATTTGATATAACTCCTGAAAGAGTTGCTATTAACCTGGATGATTATAGAATTAAAGATAACGAAGGTAATCAACCAATTGATGCAGTTATCCAACCGGATGGTCAACCTGCTTATTTCTCAAACTTACCAGTAAAAGCTATGGTTAAACATATGAGTGAAAATGGAATCCCGGCAACGTTATCAAATACAGCCGGAACATTTGTATGTAACCATGTAATGTACGGAATTCTTTACATGATTGATAAGAAGTATCCAAATATAAAAGGTGGATTTATTCACATCCCTTATATGACTTCTCAAGTGATGGATAAGAAAAATACTCCGTTTATGTCGTTAAATGATATTGTAAAGGGCTTGGAACTGGCTATTGAAGCTTGTGTTATCTATGACGAAGATATAAAAGCAATTGGCGGAGAGATTTGTTAATGAGTCGGATCAATCTTTTTGTTTATGGAAGCTTACGGGAAGGGTTTTTCAATTATAATAAGTATTTAGCTAATAAGGTCATTGAGAAAAAAGAAGCCAAATTAGAAAATATGAAATTATATCATATGCCGTATAAAGGTTATCCTGCTATTACATTTGGTGAAGATGTAGTATGGGGAGAAATCATGGTCATAAAAGAAGATTGTTACGAGGATACAATGAAGGCAATGGATGAGATGGAGGGATACATTAGTGAAAATAATCCCGAAAATGAATACCATAAAGTAGTGCTGGAAGTAGAAAATCTTCATACCCATCAAAAAGAAAAATGTTTTGTTTATTTCTATAACAAAGACAAAGATTCAATTTTTGAGAGTAGTACCATTTATATTCCGCATGGTGATTGGAAAGAATACATGATAAGTGGAAAT
The DNA here is from genome assembly GCF_058216035.1 of Pradoshia sp. Z4_20. Taxonomy (NCBI): domain Bacteria; kingdom Bacillati; phylum Bacillota; class Bacilli; order Caryophanales; family Bacillaceae; genus Pradoshia; species Pradoshia sp. Z4_20. Next base: position 236,605 of record NZ_JBZAJD010000003.1, on the reverse strand, counting down.
TTACAAAAAGAGCTTTCTCCAAATAAGAATATTTTAATCGGGATGGCTAAAGAAGAAATGCGAGAAAGCTATGTTTATAGCTGAGCTTTCTAATGAAATCCGAGTATTAAACAGCTGTGTAAAAGCAGCTGTTTTTCTTTTTTTGTTTTTTGATCTGGAATTAAAGAATTTCACCTAACCCTATCTCTTGGTAAGGTGTTGAAAACTAGCATTTTTCATTAGGTCAGGAGGTATTATTGTCCTCCATAAATCCTTTATTTTTATGATATAAAATAACGGTGAGCAGGATAATACTGGCTGCTATCCAGATGGCTGTGTTCCCCATATGAATACTGGAATAGGTCCCAACTAATGCACCAAAAATAAAGGAGAGTATAATGGCGGAAAACCCTTTAAATTTTCTTTTTGATTCTGAATCACGATCTATAAAGGCGCCGTAAAAAGCTGAAGAGGCAGTTCGCAGATTTCCGGTTGTGATGGTTGAATTGTAGCTCCAATTTTCCAATTTGTTAAAGGTAGCGATTTGCAGGGAGGATACAAAGGCAATGCTCATAGTGACAATCATATTCGGTACACTTCCTGGTAACCAACCGACAATAAATAAAATGACACACTCCAGTATTAAAACTGCTCGTCTATGCATATCGTGTTTGTCTTTGATGTATTCGGCTGTTAACACGCCGGCAATAAAAGCTAAAAAAGGCGGTACATTCTGAATGGCTGCACCGTATTTTGTGCTGGCTGCTCTCACCGCAAATAAAACGGTATTTCCTGTTTGTGCAGTTGCAAAAACTCCGTCCCTTGTAACGTATGTATAAGCATCTAAAAACCCACCTACTAATGCCAGGATCATTCCCATAACTAAGGAATTAGCTGATAATGAAAGAAATTTTCTTATTCTATGTTCCATATATATCTCCTTACGACCAGCCCATTTTTAGCAAAAAGGAAGAGAACGTGGCTTTTATGAAAATGATTCCACATACCTACTTAGATTATTCAAAAAATCTTGAATGTCATTATCCGAAAAATAAGTGGATGAGGAAACGGATGCGATTTTTTTGCATTTTAGATGGACGGAGAAGCTAACTGCTACTAAAGAATGTAAATGATTTATTACGCACTATTAGACCGTTTGCTCGAGGAAGAGGGGAGATGAAATAGAGGGAGTTATCTTTGCAAAGAATGAAGAACCTCCATTAGTAACTAGAGGTTCTTCATTCTTTTTAGGCTTTAATTTTCTTTACATTCATTTCTTTTAGAGAAACAACTTTTGTTTTCTTACTATATTTATATCCAAACCACAAAATTAGAAATAGCGGAAGACTGATATAGGATACTAATAAACCGTACCAATCTATAGGTCCGCCAAATAAGGCATCGGTATTTTGGCCAAGTATGATCAGGGTACATAGTGTGGCAGCAGCGAGCGGTGCGAACGGGAACCATTTTGCTTTATAAGGAAGATCATTTACATCATATCCCTGAGCCACATATGCTCTGCGAAAACGATAGTGGCTAATGGCGATGCCAAGCCAGGCAATAAACCCAGATAAACCGGCTGCATTAATGAGCCAGACATAAACCACACCATCTCCAAAAAATGAACTTAAAAATGCCAGACAGCCAACCAGGCCAGTAGCAATTAAGGCATTGATGGGTACACCTTTTTTGCTTAATTTTCCAAGGAATTTTGGAGCATGTCCTCTTTCTGCTAAGTTCCATAGCATTCGGGCTGCTGCATACATTCCTGAGTTACCTGCTGAAAGAATGGCGGTCAGGATGATTGCGTTCATAACAGATGCAGCAAAGGCAATGCCAGCGCGCTCAAATAGAAGAGTGAAAGGACTTTTTACGACACTATCGGTAGCAGCAAGGTCCGGAGTAGTATAGGGAATCACTAAACCGATGATTAAGATAGAAAGAATAAAGAAAATTAAAATCCTCCAAAAAACTGAATTTACAGCTTTAGGAATAGTTTTTGCTGGTTCCTTACTTTCTCCGGCCGTAATCCCAATAAGCTCTGTCCCTTGAAATGAAAAACCAACGACCATAAAGACTCCTAATATAGCCATGATTCCTCCATTAAAAGGTGCATCATCAACTGTGAAATTCTTGAATCCAATGGCTTCTCCGCCCATAATTCCAAATATCATCAAGACACCTGTACCAATAAAAACAATAATGGCAATTACTTTTATTAATGAGAACCAATATTCTGACTCTCCGAAGCTTTTAACAGAGAGAGCGTTTAGTAGAAAAATAATGAGAAGAAATAATCCACTCCATAATGCTGAAGGGCTATCAGGAAACCAAAACTTCATTATTAACACAATCGCTGATAGCTCTGCTGCAATCGTGACTGCCCAACTATACCAGTAATTCCAGCCAAGTGCGAAGCCAAAGGCAGGATCGACGAACTTTTCTCCATAGATACTGAATGATCCCGCAACGGGCATATGTGCGGCCATCTCTCCCAGACTTGTCATTAAAAAATATACCATTATACCAACAATTGCGAAGGCAACAAGGGCACCGCCAGGACCGGCAGCATGAACTGTATTTCCACTAGCCAGAAATAATCCCGTACCAATCGTTCCGCCGAGAGAAATCATTGTTAAATGCCTGGTTTTTAAATCTCTTTTTAATTTTCTTTTCTTTTTACGTTTATATATAGGTGATGCTTCTTTAATGGCAGGTTCCATTATTATGCCTCTTTCCTTCTTTATGTCATTTATTAATTAGTAGTGTTATATACCAATTTAGCAAGCAAGCTTAAACATTTTTGTTAACAATCTAATATTTTAGAAAAAACAGTAAATTTATAATTTGGGAATAATAAAAATAGCGTGGGCAATGAGAAAAGAGCCTCTCTTCTTTACAGAGAAAGGCTCTTTAAAACAGAGGGTAAGCTATTTATTTATGAGATTCGAGGTTTAGCGTTCCATCAATAATTTTATAAACTTTATCACAATAATCTATTAGTCTTGTATCGTGTGTGACCACAATGGTTGTTTTACCATGATTGGTAGTTGCATTTTTCAACATTTCCATTACCTCAAAGGCGCGGTCAGAATCAAGGGAGGCGGTTGGTTCATCAGCAAGAATGATACTAGGATCTGTATATAATGCTTTTGCTAATGCAACACGTTGGCGCTCACCACCCGATAAATCTGATGGGAAACTGGTAAGCAAATCCTCAATTCCAAGTGCCCTGTAAAGGCTTTGAATTTGAGTATTATCCATATTATCCTTCTTTACTTTATCCAGTAAATGCATTTGCTGATTTACTGTAAGAAAGGGTACAAGGTTAGAGGCTTGCAAAACAAAGCCTATTTCTTTTAAACGAATGGATGCTCGTTCTTTTTCCTTTAGGTTAGTCAGGTTTTGATCATTTACAATCACTTCACCGTTGCTTGGTGCTTGAAGACCGCCCGCAATGGTTAGAAAAGTACTTTTTCCAGAACCGGAAGGACCGATAACGGCAATTAATTCTCCTGAATCTGCCGAAAAGTTAGTAGTTTTTAATGCTTCGATTTCTGTACGGCCGGACATGAAAACTTTGTTGACCTCTTTTAATTCAAGTAATGCCATTATGTTAACCTCCTATCGCGTCTAAAGGATCGATTTTGACAATAGTCTGTACAGAGAATAGCGCTCCAAGTATAGATACAATAACCAGGACAGCAGCGTATATCAGCATATCCATATAGTTAAAGGCAACAGGAACAGCTGCTGGTAAGAAATATCCGGTTATAAGAGTTAGGGTGAAACCAACAATAACTCCTGCTAAGGATAGGATAAATGTTTGGGCAATCACTGATTTGGACAAATAGCTGTTGGAAATTCCCTGTGCTTTCATAACTCCGAAAATACTGATTTTTTGAATGGTTAATACATAAAGGAATATCGCCAGGATGACGGCAGATATGATAAATAGAAAATAGATCATAAAGGTTAATGTCAAGTTTTGTTCGGAATATCCGGGCATGTTTTCAATAAATGTTTGTGTTGAAACCACACTAAGTGAATCGTCGACAGCGACGCTTTCTAAGTTATCTGTACGAATGACATAACCATTAATTTGATCATCTTTTTGCTCTGCTGCATCACCAAAACGAACTTCCTGTATCGTTTCCAGTGATCCATACAATACTGGTGCAGCATTAAATTTTGCATCCTCAGTGAATCCGGTAATCGTAAGAGTGATGTCCGTAGAAGAAAGGCTCAATTCATCGCCAATTTTAAACCCTTCATCTTTGAGAGAATCATCGGCTATTACATCACCCATTTTACTAAAAGCCTTCCCTTCACTTACATCAGGCATAATAAATTCATCTTCATTGATACCGAAAAGTGAGACATTTGTTTTTATATCATCTGTTTTTGCGATGGAGTTTACTTGAGACAAAATGGCGTATTCATCTGTACCGTCCCCCTCAAAATCGCCGATTGCCAAAGTTGATTGCGGGAGATTTATATCTGATTCATCCGTCAGTATGACTCCATCTGCCTCCCATTTATCAACGGCTTCTTTATTTAGGTTTTCAAGCCCATTAGCTAATCCGGATAAAAAGAATACTAGGTAGGAAACGAGTGTTAAAACACCGACAATTAATAAAAAGCGAAGTTTATTATTCTTTATTTCATTCCAGGCTAAAAACATGTACCCCATCCTCACATTATTTGTATTTAGAATATAATTAATATATAGATAATGTATAAGAAAAATATAATAATAGCAAATAATTGAATTTGAGGTAAATTTAATTATGAAAAGAAAAATGCCCCAACAGGAATTGGGGCATGAAGTAAGTATTTAATTTTTATAATCATTAATCTGACTCATGATGTTCAGCCAGTCTTTGTCAAACGGAGATACATCCCAGCGAGGTTCTTGTTTTTTGCTTTCTTTAATTCCTAAACCGCCGATGATGAATTTTAACTTTGGATTTTGCTTATAAAGAATATCTATATATTTTTGGGCCTTCAGTTCGTGTTCATCACTGGAGATAGAAATGGCCACTATCTCAATATCTTTTTCCTTAATCAACTCATCCAACCCATCAAGTGGTGTATCGGCGCCTATATAATAGACTGGATAATGCTGCTCTTTTAAAAAGAGAGTAAAGAGGATTAATCCAAGTTGATGATGCTCTCCTTCCGGACAAATGGCAATCACTTTGGGTAGAATGGGGGATGAATGGAAAATCGTAAAAAAATTAATGGCACGCTGAAGCACAATATTACTGATCATATGCTCCTTAATAACAGACAACTCTCCCTTTTCCCAAGCATCTCCAACTTTATACATAAGTGGGACGACAATTGAATAAAAGACCGTTTTATAATGAAATTGAGAAAAATATAAATCAAAGAGCTGATTGCATCTCTCGGAATCAAAATGTAGCGTTGCTTCAAATAATTCATTAATTTGCGCTTCAAATGAATGATTAATCGTGTTGTCGATTAATTGCTCCTTTTCAATTTCACCTTTGTGGATTTTCAGAAGCTGAACTGCCTGGCTGACGCTCATCTTATGATCCTGAACCTGTTTTTTGAGCCATTTTAAATCATTTACATTTTCTTCTGTATATACTCTATGACCCGATTCAGTACGTTTCGGAGTAATAGCATGATAACGGGTTTCCCATGATCGAATAGTAACAGTTGGCATATCTAATAATTTAGAAACAGCATTAATCTTATACATAAAATAACCTTTCTTTTACAAGTACTATAAATTCTCTATATTTTAACTGTATATTAAGTTTATAAAAGAATGCAATTCCTGGGTTACTATTTAGTTTTGGATTTTGTTAGGTTTAGGAAAAAAGAGTTACTTTAGTGGGGTAGTTTTTTTAAATGGAAGAGTTATGGATTGAGGTAATTCAATATTATAATAGAGGTAGTGTTGAAATTAATAGAAAACATACAAAGATAGTTCAGCCATTCCTTTATAACATAATCCCTGAACATTTTTTTAAGAGATGAACTACCAATAATATATGCACTCTAAAAAGAAAATTATGATTTGTGGATGATTTTAAGGAATATTAAAAAAAGTAGGCATTTCATACATAAAAGAGAACCCAGTCAAGAGACTGGGTTTCTTCAGTTTTAATATAATTTAAGGCAGTCTAGTTTCTTGGTTCTTTAGGCGATTTTGTTGATCCGGTTTACGGCCTTTATCAATTGCGTTTTCTGGCTTCTTCTGACTGTTTTGAACTTTTCTTTCGAGTTCTCGTAATCCTTCAGTGTTATTTTTGTCTGTCATATTGTCGCCTCCTAACGTGTTGGTTATATTTTTCATTCCTGTATTCTTGAGCTGAAAACATCTTTATCCAGCTAGCGTATTTAATATTTTACTGATTATCCCTATAGATTTAAGTGAATTTATAGGATAACAGTTAGCAGATTTTAAAATAAAAAAATATATGTACATATTTTCCAGTAGGGGTTAAACTATATTCAGAATATTTTAATCTTTCAATCAAATCACCGTTTCATATCTTTATCTATAAGAAAAATAGGGGGCATGTGTAATGAAAAAGAAGAAACTAGCTGGTATTATTCTTTCATTATCATTAGGTATGGGTGTTTTGGCCGGCTGCGGTGGAGAGAAATCAGGCGGCGGAGAAAAAGGAGATACGATTAAAATTGGAGCCAACCTTGAGTTAACTGGCGGTGGGGCATCCTATGGTCAATCCATTGTGGAAGGGATGGATCTGGCACTTGAAGAAATAAACAAAGAAGGTGTCGGTGGCAAAAAACTGAAAATAGTAAAATATGATAACAAGTCAGATGCAGCAGAAGCAACGACCGGAGCAATCAAGCTTGCCAGCCAGGATAAGGTGGATGTCATGATTGGTGCGGCGACAAGTACAAATACATTGGCGCAGGTCCAGGTTGCCAATGATAACAAAGTTCCATTAATTACACCTACAGGGACGAACGAAACGATTACTTCGAAGGATGGCAAGGTTAATGAATATGTTTTTAGAACGTGTTTCATTGATCCGTTCCAGGGAACAGTTGCAGCGAATTTTGCTCAGCAGGAATTAGATGCAAAAACAGCTGCTATCTATATTGATAGCTCCAGTGACTATTCCAAGGGGCTAGCTGCAGCATTTAAAGATGCATTTACAAAAGCAGGCGGTCAAATTGTAGCAGAAGAAGCATTCCTGCAAAAAGATACCGATTTCCAATCAACATTGACAAGAATCAAAAAAGCAAATCCGGACTTTGTTTTTGTTCCAGCATTCTATGAAGAAGTTGGATTAATTTTAAAACAAGCACGTGAGTCAGGAATTGAAGTTCCAGTTATGGGAGGAGACGGTTGGGATTCTCCTAAGTTACTAGAAATTGCCGGTAAGGAAGCACTGAATAATACCTTTATCACGAACCATTATTCTGCTGGAGATCCGGACAAAAAAATCCAGGATTTTGTATCGGCATTTAAAAAGAAATATAAAGATAAATCACCGGACGCCTTTGCAGCACTTGGTTATGACACAGCCTACTTCATTGCAGATTCGATAAAACGCGCAGGAGATGACGCAACACCGGAAAAAATTAAAGATGCACTTGCTGAAACAAAAGATTTACAGCTTGTATCGGGGAATTTAACGATGGATAAAAATCATAATCCGGTTAAATCTGCGGCCATTTTAAAATATGAAAATGGTAAGCAAGTTTTTGAAACAAAGGTAAATCCATAAGAATGAGGAATAGGAAGCTTTGTTAAAAAGCTTCCTATTTTTGAAATAATGACCGAGGGGAGTCTTAGGTTATGGAATTTATTCAGCAACTTGTAAATGGGATATCACTTGGCAGTATTTACGCGTTAATAGCGCTCGGTTATACGATGGTGTATGGAATTGTAAAATTGATTAATTTTGCACATGGCGATGTATTTATGGTTGGAGCCTTCATCGGCTTTTATGCGATTACGTTTATGGAATTATCTTTTTTTCCCGCACTGCTTCTTGCCATGGTTGCCTGTGCTATCTTTGGAGTTTTGATTGAACGGATTGCGTACAAGCCTCTGCGTAATGCGACTCGTATTGCGGCACTCATTACGGCCATTGGGGTTTCCTTATTAATCGAAAACGGGATGATCCAAATCAGGGGAGCGCAGCCTGAAGCATATCCAAATAATGTTCTGCCAGCAGATTCAATAGATATCTTTGGTGTTACGATAAAAAGTCAATCGCTGATGATTTTGGGTGTTTCACTCTTCTTGATGATCGTTCTGCAATTTGTTGTTCATAAAACTAAAATTGGCCGGGCGATGCGTGCAGTTTCATTTGATGCAGATGCTGCTAAATTAATGGGAATCAGCGTAAACAATACAATTTCTGCTACGTTCGCAATCGGATCAGCACTTGCGGGAGCAGCGGGTGTTATATTTGGGACCTACTATACAAAAATAGAGCCATTAATGGGAGTAATGCCGGGACTTAAGGCTTTCGTCGCCGCGGTCCTTGGAGGGATTGGCATTATTCCAGGTGCCATGGTAGGCGGTCTGTTGCTTGGTGTAGTAGAGGGGTTGGTAAGTGCCTCCGGTTTATCCTTATGGAGGGATGCAGCTGCATTTGTTGTCCTCATCTTGATATTAATTTTTATGCCGCAGGGCTTGTTCGGAAAAAACAGAAGAGAAAAAGTGTAAGGGAGACATGGCGATGGCAATTCTTAAGAAGGTTAAAGGTTTTTGGCTCTCTATTTTACTCTCATTCGTCTTGTTTATCGTGGTACAGGTTCTTATTTCAGGCGGATATTTAAATGCTTTTAATACTAATCTTATTGTGACAATTGGAATTAATATTATTCTGGCAGTTAGTTTGCATCTAATTATTGGAATTACGGGCCAGTTCTCGATTGGACATGCTGGCTTTCTGGCAATTGGGGCATATGCTTCTGCTGTCATGTCTATGATGCTAGAGGTCTCATTCTTATCTGCCTTATTAATGGGAGGGATTGCAGCGGCCTTGGTAGGCATGCTTATCGGGATCCCGAGCTTGCGTTTAAAGGGAGATTATTTGGCGATTGCCACTCTTGGGTTTGGAGAAATAGTTCGTATTGTTTTTCTTAATATGGACTCCGTTGGTGGGGCAAGAGGGATGATGGTCACGCAAATGACAACCTGGCCTTGGGTTTTTGCCTGCTTACTAGTGACCATTATCGTCATTCGGAATTTCACTAATTCTACTCACGGTCGTGCTTGTATATCTGTGAGGGAAGATGAAACAGCAGCTGATTCCATGGGTATTAACACAACCTATTATAAGGTGGCTGCCTTTGTCATTGGTGCCTTTTTTGCTGGGATTGCCGGTGGGTTATATGCTCATAACTTTTATATTATTAATCCGTCAACCTTTGGTTTCCTTCGGTCGTTTGATATTTTAATATTCGTCGTGCTTGGGGGATTGGGCAGTATGTCAGGTTCTGTGATTGCAGCAATTCTCCTTACATTAATTTCTTCCTTCCTATCAGATTATTCTGATACGCGGATGATTCTTTACAGTATTATCCTAATTGTGACAATGCTGTACAGACCGCAGGGATTGATGGGTACAAAAGAAATTACCTCATTTTTCAAAAGGAAGACAAAAGGAGGCATGAAGGATGCAAACCACCAAACCACTGCTTAAGGTTGACCAAATTGGAATTCATTTCGGAGGGTTAAAGGCTGTAGCAGATGTATCTATGGAGCTGTATCCCGGTGAACTGTGCGGCTTAATAGGACCGAATGGAGCAGGGAAAACCACCTTTTTCAACCTTTTAACTGGTGTGTACGTACCATCAGAAGGAACCATTCATTTAAACGACGATAAGCTTAACAAATTACCGCCTTATAAAATTACAAGAAAGGGAATTAGCAGGACATTCCAAAATATTCGCTTGTTTGGAGATTTATCTGTCATAGATAATGTCAAAGTTGCTTATCATTCACAGGCTAAACATTCTATGCTCAGTTCAATTATACGAATGCCTAATCATTTTTCGGGAGAATTGGAAATGGACCAAAAGGCTGTAGATTTCCTGAAAATATTTAATCTGGATTCTTATCGTGATGAAAAGGCCAAGAATCTTCCATATGGAATGCAACGCAGACTTGAAATAGCCAGAGCCCTAGCAACGGGTCCGCGGTTACTGCTGCTGGATGAACCGGCAGCGGGTATGAATCCGAAGGAAACAAGTCAGCTGATGGAGTTAATCAGCTTAATACGTGAAAAATTTGATTTAACTGTACTTTTGATTGAGCATGATATGCAGCTTGTGATGGGGGTATGTGAACGTATTTATGTACTTGATCATGGACAATTAATCGCACACGGTACACCGGATGAAGTCCGCAATAATCCTAAGGTTATAGAGGCTTATCTTGGCGAGGAGGTTTCCTGATGCTGAAGGTTGAAGATATTAACGTTTACTATGGAAATATTCAGGCATTAAAAGGTGTCTCTTTTCATATTGACGAAGGGGAAATTGTTACCTTAATCGGTGCAAATGGGGCTGGAAAAAGTACACTACTTAAAACTGTTTCAGGTTTACTTAAACCGAAGCAGGGTCAAATCATGTATCAGGGTAAATCCATAGGTGGAAAAGCAGCTCAAGTGATTGTAAAGCAGGGAATCTCACATGTACCAGAAGGACGGCGGGTTTTTGCCAATATGACAGTGGAAGAAAATTTACAGCTTGGTGCTTATTTACGTAGGGATCGAGCTGGGATTAAAGAGGATATGGAGAAGGTATTTGATCTTTTTCCAAGGATGAACGAACGTCTTAAACAGCCGGCAGGAACATTGTCAGGTGGAGAACAACAAATGCTCGCAATGGGAAGGGCATTAATGGCTAAGCCCAAATTGCTTTTACTCGATGAACCTTCCATGGGATTGGCTCCACTACTGGTTAAAACAATTTTCCGCATAATTGAAGAAATAAATAATGCGGGAACAACTATTCTTTTAGTTGAACAAAATGCTAATTTGGCACTATCGATTGCCAACCGTGCCTATGTAGTGGAGACCGGCAAAATCGTCCTCTCGGGTTCGGCAGATGAGTTAACCTCAAGTGAAAAAGTAAAGATGGCCTATCTTGGCGGACATTAAAGGTGAATCACTCCTCTGTAAACTTTTACAGGGGAGTTTTAGTTTTGTGTGGGTTACAGGAACGAGAGGATTGGATTAATTAGCCTAACATGTTATCGATCGGGTTACTCGTTAAGCAATTGAGTCAGGCTTCATCCTAATAATTAATCAGATAATTGTAAAAAAATACACATCTATTCCACATTGTGAACAGGAATGTAATCTGTTATATTAGAATAACAATTAGATAGTACCTTATCATTCCGATGGGGTAGAGGCGCAGGATTCAAGAGTAAGCTATGTGAGGATGACAACAGAGAGCATAGCCGAAAGGGGAAACTGCCGAAGCAAGTTGATTAGTCAGAAATGAATTTGCTGGGGTTGTTTTAAATAAAAGCAACACTGTCATTATAAGAGGTTCTTATAATGAGGAGCTACAGGTCGTGATGGAGAAAGAAAAGCTGATACAGGGCTGCGGTAGATATTTCTCTATTGCAGCCCTTCTTTATTTTCTTTTGCATAAAAGGTAAGAGCGCAAGGGTCAGCACTCACGACGAGTTCCCCTTATTTATTTGGAGGAGGAAAAAAGGAATGGAGTCGACAGTTTATACGCTTATTCCCCCACTATTGGCAATTCTAATGGTGGCTATAACAAGGAAGGTTTTGCTTTCACTTGGTGTGGGGATTGTAGCATCAGCTTTAATGCTTGCTGATTTTAATATTGGTGAGACATGTGTCCTTATATGGGAAGCAGTAAAAGGAATCTTTATATCAGATGGATCACTCAATGTATCCAATATATATATTATTTTATTTTTGCTCATCCTTGGCATCATTACGGCTTTCATTTCAATTTCCGGTGGGAGCCGTGCTTTTGGTGAATGGGCGATGAAGCATGTTAAAACAAGAGTTGGGGCTCAGCTGGTAGCTGCCTTGCTTGGAATACTCATCTTTATTGATGATTATTTTAATGCTCTGGCGGTTGGTCAAGTATCACGTCCGATTACAGATAGACATCAAATACCGAGAGCGAAGCTTGCCTATTTGATTGATTCTACCTCAGCTCCCATCTGTGTAATCATGCCAGTATCCAGTTGGGGGGCTTATATTATTGCACTGATTGGAGGAATTTTCATCACTCATGGGGTGACAGAATACAGTTCCTTATCAGCGTTCATTCAAATGATTCCAATGAATTTTTATGCGATTGCGGCGTTGGCAATGGTGTTCATTGTGATCTATCGAAATTGGAATATTGGTTCGATGAAAGTACATGAGGATAGAGCGGTAAAAGAAGGTATTCTTTATAATCCATCCAAGACAGTTCCAGGTGAATTAAAAGAAGATTTACCGAGAAGTACAACTGGAAGGGTTGGAGATTTGGTAATCCCCATTGTAACTCTTATTGTAGGTACAGTGGCTGCGATGCTTTGGACAGGTTATCAGGCAGTTTCTGGACATGCAACACTTCTCACCATTTTTGAAAATACTAATGTCACTAAATCATTGGTTCTGGGTGGTACAATCGGAATTATTGTAACGTTTATTATGTTTTTACGACAAGTTTTTATTTTGCATGGAATTTCTTTAAAGGTTTTCACAGTAGGAGTAAAACACGGAATCGGCTCCATGCTGCCAGCGGTTTATATTTTATTATTTGCCTGGACAATCGTTGATTTAATCGGCAGGCTTGGAACGGGCCAGTATTTGGCTGGACTTGTACAGGATTTAAACTTAAATGTATCCTTTCTGCCATTACTTTTATTTTTAATAGCCGGATTGATGACATTTGCTACGGGTACCTCATGGGGATCATTTGGTATACTGCTCCCGATTGCAGGAGAAATCACGGCAGCAACAGATATTTCGATGATATTGCCGGCAATGGCGGCTGTATTGGCTGGTGCGGTATTTGGTGACCATTGCTCACCGATTTCTGATACAACCATTCTTTCTTCTACTGGTGCCTGTGCGAATCATATTGATCACGTGATGACGCAAATCCCATATGCTTTAATCAGTGCGGGTATAGCTATGGTAGGGTATATTGTCCTTGGATTTACAGGAAGTACGCCGATGGGATTGATCACGGTCGTTATCTTGCTGGCATCTTTTGTATGGGTATCTAAGCCCAAAAAGCAGGAGCAATTAGAAAACAGTATTATTCATTAATAGATAGGATGGCTGGATACCGGCCATCCTTTTCTTTTTGTCTCTTTAACTAATAATGTGATGTTTGAACCATAAAATGCTCTACTTAAATTTTTGTTGAAAAGGGTTAAAATTGTATTTCTCCTGTTATAAGACCTATATAAATAATTGCAATAAAAATGGCTAATATGGAAAGGGATATTTTATAAAATAAAGAAATAGATTTCAGACGTTTTTTTAACTTATCAGAAAGATGTAAAGTAAGGATTAGTATAGAAATTCCAATTATTATTGCTAGTAAATCCGTGTAAGTAAATGGCTTACTAATATAACTGTCTAAATAAAAATTAGTCAGGATAATCATGCCAATTAGTAGACATTGTATACCTAAATATTTAATAAGGTTCATTTCTATACTCTCTTCTTTGTAAAAAATTAGCTAAGATAAAAAATTGAAAAAGCTCCCATGATAATTGTGGGTTTCCCCCTTTCACTATCATGTAAAGAATTGATTTATTTTATCCGCACAAATTTCCTAATAGTAGTAATGATTATTCCGCATATCAAGGCAACGGCGATGAAGGTAATTAGAAAAAACAAAGGAGAACCAACTGTTCCAAAAGCCACTTCACTTTGTAGCATTTTTACATTTTCCCATTCATCTTTAATATCGGGTTTATAAGTCTTTATAGTTATATAGCCTACGATTAGGGATCCACCAATATAGATTATATGAATCACAAATGAAACAACCAATGATTGAATAATAGTTTTCATTTAAACACACCCTTAAGCACCTTGTATTTCCATTATAATCCATGTTGGTTATTTCAGTAAATAGGACATGTATAAAGTCTGGATAGAGTCTGAAAAACCCATCTGAAGTGTTTAATACATGAATAAAACGGATAAATATTATTATATTTATATAATAATTTACTATTCGGAGAGTTTTATAACTTTTAGGATAAATTTTATCAGGAGGGTGAGGAATCGTGAGAAGCAGTATTCCATTTAGGTCATTGGTATCTATTATCATGCCAAGCTATAATTCAAAGGTTTTTATTCGTCAAACCATAGAATCAGTTAAAAAACAAACCTATGAAAACTGGGAATTAATTATTGTTGATGATGCTTCGACTGACAATAGCAAGGATATGATAAAAGAGTATCTAATGGATGATTCCAGAATTAAATTAATTACCCTGCAGGAAAATGTCGGTCCGGGCAAAGCCAGAAACATGGCTATTCAGGCAGCCAAAGGACATTATATTGCCTTTCTAAACAGCAAAGATTTATGGGCACCGAATAAATTGGAAAAGCAGCTTGAATTCATGGAAGCGCATAACTTGGCATTTAGTTACACTGATTATCAGTTTATTGATGAGGAGAACCAAGCATATGAACCTGTTATTGAGATGCCGGTTCATCTTACATATCAAGATTTGTTAAGAGATACAACAGCTATTGGCTGCTCGACTGTCATGATTGATAAATATAAGGTTGGGAAAATTCAATTAGTACATAACCGAGATATTCCTGAAGACTTCGCCCTTTGGCTTTCTATATTGAAAAGAGGATTTAAAGCGAAGAGACTAAAAAATGTCTATGTTTATCTTAGAAAAAGCAATGATGTTTTGGAAAAAAACAATTACCAAACGGCATCAAGAATCTGGTCGTTATATCGCCAAGTAGAGAAATTAGGTGTTTTTGAATCTGCTTTCTGTTTTGTAAATTATGCAAAACACGAGGCGAAAAGAAATCGAAGCTTAAAAGAATAAGGGAAAAGTGACGCCTACTAAATAAGGGCGTCACTTTTTAAGTAAATAAAAAAATGCGATTTTTGTCGAAAAAAGGTTGAAATCAGGTGAACTTTCTGCTAGTATAATATTTATCTTCTTTGCGGGTGTAGTTTAGTGGTAAAACCTCAGCCTTCCAAGCTGATGATGAGGGTTCGATTCCCTTCACCCGCTCTTGAATTGTTAACAACGCAGTGTTTCGTAACTTAGGAGTACGAAGCATTGCGTTTTTTATATTTTGATAGTATTGCATTCTTGGCTCAGTAGATGGATGGCAGATTCCCCTCCATGGACTTGAATGAACATCTTGGATATCGCGCCCATCATTTGCTGTGCTTGTTCAATGGTGATTTCGGGATAAAAATAAATGATATGCAGTGCATCTGAAGTATGGTCATCCACACTTGTGCGTACAGAATCAACATACGGGCTACCAAAAGGGCCTATTTGATCAAAAGAACCTATAATACCCTCCGATTTATTTACACGGCCATTTAATCCCTCATAGGTATCCTCAGCAACACCAATTCGAAATTCTACATCACCTTTCACAGCTGATAAATCATATATTCCTAATGGACAAGTATATTGCAGGGAGAAAAAATTATTGAGAGCAATCGCTGAGTTGCCTGACGGCGTGTATGCTTCTTTTTTGACGCGTCTAAGTAAGGATTCTACTGAGGGACGGTAACGAGATGGATCACTTCCAGTTTGTTTAAATACTTTCCTCCATGATACAATCCCTTCGTATGCATTCAAGGATTTACTCTCTAGTTCAGTATGTAAATGTTCAATATAGAGCTGAAGGCGTCCTACTAGCATCGGGGGAATGGCATCAGCAACAATTCCTTGATAGCGGATAATACCGATTTTTACATCGCCGGCCTTTGCGAATAGCTGGCGATCTACATGAATTTGCATAAATTTACACCTCCAAAATGATTGGATATAGTTTACCATACATATAAAAGTTATTCATTTTCCAGAGAAAGGAGAGGCTAAGATGGATTTTCAAATACTCAAAGATGAGCTTATCGAATATAGCAAGACAATAGGGATTGATCAAATTGGATTTACATCAGCTGATCCTTTCCAGGTTTTAAAGAAACGACTGATTGATCAACAGAACCTCAATTTTGCATCGGGTTTTGAAGAGCCAGATTTAGATAAGAGGACTAATCCAAGAAGGCTAATGCCAGAAGCACAATCTATTATAGCTATTGCTGTAGCTTATCCATCTAAACTCAAAGATGCACCTAAAAGTAAAGTGGGGGATAGACGTGGCATTTTTAGCCGCTCTTCTTGGGGGCAAGATTATCACTATGTGGTGAAAGATCGCCTGAAGAAGCTTGAAGCTTTTATTTTAGAGCGCATGCCGAATTCCTATTTATCCTCTATGGTAGATACAGGTGAGCTGGTTGATCGGGCCGTAGCAGAGCGGGCTGGTATAGGCTGGAGCGGCAAAAATTGTTCGATTTTAAACGAAGAATTTGGTTCATATATGTACCTTGGCGAAATGATTACAAGCATTCCATTTCCTCCGGATACTCCAATGGAGGATTTGTGCGGAACATGTACAAAATGTTTGGATGCCTGTCCAACCGGTGCGTTGGTTCAAGGAGGACAGATTAATGCAAAGAGATGTATATCCTTTCTGACTCAAACGAAGGATATGATTCCTTATGAATTCAGAGATAAAATGGGTAACAGAGTATATGGATGTGATTCCTGTCAGACATCATGTCCTTATAATCGCCGTATAGATTTTCATAATCACCCTGAATGTGAGTCTGATCCTGAGTTGGCAAAACCTCAGCTGGTCTCCCTTTTAAGCTTGAGCAACAGCCAGTTTAAAGAGAAGTTTGGCAGTGTTTCAGGTTCTTGGCGTGGGAAGATGCCCATTCAAAGAAATGCGATTATCGCATTGGCACATTTTAAGGATTCAGAAAGTGTTGCTTCAATTAAAGAATTGCTGCAAAAGGATCCTAGGCCTGTTATCAGAGGTACAGCAGCATGGGCGCTTGGAAAAATAGGTACCGAGGAAGCAATGGCTGTATTAAAGGATTGTTTAAAAGAAGAGACCGAACAGATGGTAGTGGCTGAAATAAATAATGCCTTAGAACGTCTTATGTTACCGGAGTAGCTTTTTACTCCGGTTTTTTGTATGTATTTTAGTCATTCATCATACTTTTTAGAGAAGGAGTGGATGAATGGATGAAAGAGAAACTGCAAAAACTGGTCGAGGAGAGGATACAAAAACTCAAAGAGAATACATCCTCAAATAAGACAGATAATATGGAAACCTTATTGAAGAAGCAGGAAGGCATGCGTAAACGCAATGGAGAAATAGTGAAGGTCATGGCAAAAGGGCATGTGAAAAAAATCAAGGAGCGGGAAGATGTCGTCGATGCTATATATGAGACTCATTGGAAGCTTGTAATGAAGCAAGGGACACAATTTTACATGGAAGAACATGTGGAGCTTCGTAAAGCTTCCTTTAAAGAAACTAAACTCTTGATAGATCAGAAATTAAATGTTAAGCCTCAAATAATGGAACAAGACCTCCTGAGGAGTTTAGATCTTACTTCCTCGCGTGCCAAGATTGCCTATAATCGGTTAAAGGCGGTTCAATACGCCGAGAGATGGTGGAATTCCTTTAATCCCACCTATCCACAATTCACCGATGATTGTACGAATTTTATATCTCAATGTTTATATGCCGGTGGTATACCGATGTGGGGTAAACCTAATCGTTCAAAGGGGTGGTGGATAGAAGGAAAAAGCAATTGGAGCTTTAGTTGGACAGTGGCACATGCTTTTATGCTCATGTTAAAGGCAGCTTCTTGGACGAAGGAAGTAAAGAATCCTTCCCAATTAATGATTGGAGATATTATTTGTTATGATTTTGAAGGGGATGGCAGGTTTAATCATAATACGATTGTGACCGGAAAGGATGAATATGGCTACCCTTTGGTGAATGCTCATACAACGAACAGCCGTATGAGATACTGGAATTATGAAGATTCTACTGCCTATACGCCTAATATCCAATATAAATATTTTCATATAATAACGAATTAGGTCTTCCATTTTTGGAAAAAGAGAAATAGTGTTATAATGAAGGCTGCTTATACTAACCAGAGGTGAGGAAAAGTGTCTTTACATATTGTTTTATACCAACCATTAATCCCGGCAAATACGGGGAATATTGCCCGTACATGTGCAGCTACAGATACAACCCTGCATTTAATCCGTCCTTTGGGCTTTTCCACTGACGATAAAGCTTTAAAGCGTGCCGGCCTTGATTATTGGGAGCATGTAACTATTATTTATTATGATTCAATTGAAGATTTTTTTGAAAAGAACAGTGGTGGGGAGTTCTTTTATATCACAAAATTCGCGAAGAATTATCATAGTGATATCTCATATGAAGATACCAATAAAGATTACTACTTTATCTTCGGCCGAGAAACGACAGGTCTGCCAAAGCATTTATTAGAGGAACATCCTGAAAGAGGATTGCGTTTACCTATGAATGATACTCATGTTCGTTCGCTTAATTTATCGAATACAGCAGCAATTGTTATCTATGAAGCTTTACGCCAACAAAATTATATTCATTTGACATAACTTCTCTTTCTAGAGAAGTTTTTGTTTTATAAAGAGTTAAACAAAATTTTAGATAACACTTCTATAATTTGTTATATTTGTACTACGTTATAAAGGAGCTGAGTCCAGTGAATGAAACGATTAACCTATTAAATAATCACCGATCGATTCGTAAATTTAAAGAAAAATCTCTCTCAAGGGAGCAGGTTGAAACAATTATAAGTGCAGCCCAGTCTGCATCCACATCGAGTTTTGTTCAAGCTTATTCAATCATTGGGGTCAGTGATCAAAGTAAGAAGACACAATTAGCGGAGCTGGCAGGTGGACAATCGTATGTTGAACACAATGGATATTTTCTAATGTTTTGCGCCGATTATCATCGCCATAAGTTGGCTGCTGATATGGAAGGTATGAATATGGATCACAATCTGGAAAGCATGGAAACATTCATGATTGCGTTAATTGATACAGCCTTGGCTGCACAAAATGCTGCTATTGCAGCTGAGTCTATGGATCTTGGTATTTGTTACATCGGTGGTATACGGAACAATATCGAAAAGGTATCTGAGCTTTTAAAATTGCCTGATCGTGTTATTCCACTCTTTGGAATGGCTATTGGCTATCCAGATCATGAATCTGATCTTAAACCGCGCTTACCGCTGAAAGCAGTCTTTCATGAGAATGAATACGAGGACAAGCAAGCAGAACTCGAAGAATACAACGAAATTATCTCTGCTTACTATAATGAGCGTACAAACGGATTGAGAAAAGATAGATGGACAGAGCAAGTCGTTGGTATGTTAACTAGTAAACAACGTGAATTTATGATGGATTTTGTTAAATCTAAACACTTTGCGCTCAAATAAATAAAAACACAAAATACCCCTCACTTTTATCTCAAAGTGAAGGGTATTTTGTGTTTTGTTGCTATGGGACGTGATTAGTTTAGTCTTTGTTCCTTAATGCAGTCGTTTCAGCTTTTTAGTTAATCTAGCTTCGACGGCTAGAAGCTCAGGACATAAGCATGGTCTCTGCAGGAGGAAGAACACCTCCTTCCGAGCCCCTGTCTTATGCTCCTCGCGGGCCTACACGATGTAGGTCATGAAGACGTTGCCACAGGACGTGGCGTATTTAGTCTTCGTTCCTTAATATAGCCGTCTTAGCTTTTTAGTTAATCTAGCTTCAACTCCTAGTCCCTCGAGTCATAAGGATAGCCACTGCGGGAGGGAAAACCGCCTCCCTACGTGCCTATCCTTATGCTTGTCAG
The DNA here is from genome assembly GCF_058216035.1 of Pradoshia sp. Z4_20. Lineage (NCBI taxonomy): Bacteria > Bacillati > Bacillota > Bacilli > Caryophanales > Bacillaceae > Pradoshia > Pradoshia sp. Z4_20. Next base: position 216,686 of record NZ_JBZAJD010000003.1, on the reverse strand, counting down.
GCCTGACCAGTCGTCTCAGCTTTTTAGTTAATCTAGCTTCAGGGCCTAGCCGCTCGAGACATAAGTGTGGCTGCTACGGGAGATAAAAGCGCTCTCCCTACGCACCTCATCTTATGCTTGTCGCGGCTGATCAAGGCCCTTCAGCTTTTTAGTTAGTTTTATCATTGTAGCCGCCGGTGAAGATGGCTGCGAGGAATGCTAGGGATACGGCAATAATAATGGCAAGTTTCATTGGATGATCCTCCTTGTATGAATGCTTTGGAAAAAGTATACCATATAAGTTAATTTTTTCTCCACTAAGAATATTTTAGAAAATTATAAAATGGTAATTCATTATGGATTCTTAAGGGGCTTACACATGTTTGCCTATATACGTGCATACAGTATTAGTAGCAGCTGAATCACAGCTAGGGGAGGATTAATACTGAATGGATATCATTAAAAAAATAGAACAATTTAGAGAAGAAGAGGAAAAGCTGAAGTGGGAAGGGACATTCGGTGATTATTTGCAATTATTAAAGAAAACACCCTTAGTAGCTCAATCAGCTCATTCCAGGGTTTACAACATGATTAAGGATGCAGGTGTAGAAATTGTTGATGGGAAGAAAAAATACAGCTTTTTTAAAGATGAATTATTTGGCCTCGAGGAGTCACTTGAGCGCCTTGTAGAGGAATATTTTCATCCAGCTGCTAAACGATTAGATGTGCGAAAACGTATTTTGCTACTAATGGGGCCTGTGAGTGGTGGTAAATCGACCTTAGTAACGCTTTTGAAACGCGGATTAGAACGATATTCACGGACGGATCGGGGAGCGATTTATGCGATAAAGGGTTGCCCGATGCATGAAGATCCATTGCATTTAATACCGGCACATTTACGTAATGATTTCTTTGAGGAGTATGGAATCAGGATTGAAGGTAATCTTTCACCTCTAAATTTGATGAGGTTGGAACAGGAATATGGTGGCCGTATTGAAGATATGCTGGTAGAAAGGATATTCCTCTCAGAAGATAAGCGGATTGGAGTAGGGACATTTAGTCCATCTGATCCGAAATCACAGGACATTGCAGATTTAACTGGAAGCATCGACTTTTCTACGATTGCTACGTATGGGTCTGAGTCCGATCCGCGCGCCTATCGATTTGATGGTGAATTAAACAAAGCGAACCGCGGGATGATGGAATTCCAGGAGATGCTGAAGTGTGATGAAAAATTCCTGTGGCACCTGCTTTCTTTGACTCAGGAGGGTAATTTTAAAGCTGGCCGATTTGCGTTGATTAGTGCCGATGAATTAATTATAGCGCACACGAATGAAACGGAATATCGCTCCTTTATTTCCAATAAAAAGAATGAAGCCCTGCATTCTAGGATTATCGTAATGCCAGTCCCTTATAACCTGAAAGTATCCGAGGAAGAAAAAATCTATGAAAAAATGATTCATGACAGTGATGTATCGAATGTTCATATTGCTCCGCATACTTTAAGGGTTGCAGCCATGTTTACTACTCTTAGCAGATTAAAAGATCCAAAAAAAGGCGATATTGATCTTGTTAAGAAAATGAGGCTATATGATGGAGAAAACGTGGAAGGCTTTAATTCTGCAGATGTAGAAGAATTGAAGAAGGAACATTCGGATGAAGGGATGGGCGGCATCGATCCGCGTTATGTCATTAACCGAATATCTTCAACTATTATTAGAAAAGAAACACCTTCCATTAATGCACTGGATGTATTGCGTTCCCTAAAAGAAGGATTGGATCAGCATGCTTCAATTACAGCCGAGTTGAAAGAACGGTATATGAATTATATCTCACTTGCACGAAAAGAATATGATGATATCGCGAAGAAGGAAGTACAGAAGGCATTCGTTTATTCCTATGAGGAATCAGCCAAAACCTTGATGAATAATTATTTGGATAATGTGGAGGCATTCTGCAATAAGTCAAAACTTCGTGATGTCCTAACAGGTGAGGAAATCAATCCTGATGAAAAATTAATGCGATCTATTGAAGAGCAAATCGGAATTTCTGAGAATGCTAAGAAAGCGTTTAGGGAAGAAATCTTAATTCGAATTTCTGCATATGCCCGTAAAGGAAAGCGATTCGATTATAATTCTCATGACCGTTTACGGGAAGCAATACAGAAGAAACTGTTCGCTGACTTGAAGGATGTCGTTAAAATTACAACCTCCTCTAAAACTCCAGATGAAAGTCAATTGAAGAAAGTAAACGAGGTAGTTGCCAGATTAATAGATGAACATGGATATAATTCTACCTCGGCAAATGAGCTTCTGCGTTATGTAGGCAGCTTGTTGAACAGATAAGTATTGACGAAGGAGAGCTATCTTACATGTCGAGGTATTCGACTTGTAGATAGTTCTTTTTAGGTTGCTTTCTGAAGATTAATGAGGGCACCTATCTTAGGTTAGCTGAAATATCGGGGGTATCGGCTGGATAAAAGACTAGTTTGGCCGGATTATGAGGAGAATCGGCTGGAAAAGGCTAAGATTGGCCGGATACAAAGTTAAAACGGCTGAACGAAGGCTCAGTCTAAGTATTCTCTATGGCTTTAAAATGGGAAAAAATGTTTATTGGGTTGATAGGATGGGAATAGGTCTTATGAGGTGATAGTGATGAAAAAAGACGAAAAGGCAGATACAATCGCTGAAAGTCTTGCTGAAAATGGCTCGATGGCACCGGATCTTGAAGAAATGAAGAACCTTGGAAAACAGATGGAGCACCTAAGGACAAATAAAGAATTATCCAAAGAATATAATAAGCAGCCTGATCCTGTTCAACATGAGGAAGAAGAGGCAGAAAATAAATAAATAGTAGTAGTTTTACAAAACGCTTGGTAAATGGCATCTCCCATTGTATGTTCTGTTTGACAGTAGGGGAGATCACTAAGCGTTTTTTCTTTTGAATAGATATATTGCTTAACACCAAATCGTTGATCAGTACATAAAGGTGAAGGGATTCTGGATACCTGGTCAATTTTTTAAGAAAAATTGCTCTCTGCGTTCAGCTTCTAAAATCCATATTTAGCAATTCTCCACCAAATAGTACTTTCACTCTTATAACTCCTCTCAATAGTTTTATCTTAACCTTAAACTCCAATCTATATTACTTTTATTAATACTTATCCTAAACTATTTTCAGTAATAAGGCTGGTTATAGATTCTATAATTCAAATGACAAGGGATAAGCAAAACTTTGTCTTATTTTAAGAATATTTTGGCAATAAATTGCAGTTTAAGCATAGGATAGAGTAATCAAACATTAAATTCTAAAAAAGACTATTTAACATCTAGAGTATTATGATAAATGTGTTATAGGAGGGGAAAAAACGATGTCGGATAAGAACAATAGCCATCAGTTCGCCATTTCAAAGGAAGATTGGGCCCTCCATCGAAAAGGTTTTGATGATCAGCAAAGACATCAGGAGAAAGTACAGGAAGCGATACGTAATAATCTACCTGATCTAATAACAGAGGAAAGCATTATTATGTCCAATGGAAAGAATGTTGTAAAAATCCCGATACGCTCTCTTGATGAATATAAGATTCGTTATAATTATGATAAAAACAAGCATGTTGGTCAGGGAGATGGAGATTCCCAGGTTGGAGATGTAGTAGCAAGAGATGGAAGTGGACAAAAGGCGCCAGGAAAAGGAGGAGAAGCTGGAGATCAGGCAGGAGAGGATTATGTTGAATCTGAAGTTTCTTTATTGGAAATAGAGGAAGCCTTATTTGCAAAATTGGAATTACCGAACTTAAAAGAAAAGGAACAGGGAGATCATACCATTGAGCATTACGAATTCAATGATATTCGTAAAACAGGTTTAATGGGAAATGTGGATAAGAAGCGAACGATGATTAGTGCATTTAAAAGAAATGCACTGGGTGGCAATCCTGGATTTACACCTATTTATCAAGATGATCTTAAGTTTAAAACATGGAATTCAGTTGTGAAGCCAGAATCTAAAGCAGTCGTTTTGGCTATGATGGATACTTCTGGAAGTATGGGGCTTTGGGAAAAATATATGGCACGTAGCTTTTTCTTTTGGATGACACGTTTCTTGAGAACGAAATATGAAACAGTTGACATCGAATTTATTGCTCATCATACAGAAGCAAAGGTGGTAGACGAAGAGGATTTCTTTTCTAAAGGTGAAAGCGGTGGGACGATTTGTTCATCAGCCTATCGGAAAGCATTAGAAATAATTGAACAAAAGTATCCGATGGAACGCTATAATATTTATCCTTTTCATTTTTCGGATGGTGATAACTTAACTTCAGATAATCCTCGTTGCATAAAACTTGTGGAAGAATTGATGGAAGTATCTAATATGTTTGGGTATGGTGAAGTTAATCAATACAATCGTAATTCCACATTAATGTCCGCATATAAAAATATTAAAGATGAAAAGTTTCAACACTATATATTGAAGCAAAAGGCAGATGTCTTTCATGCTTTGCAGTCATTCTTTAAACCAGAAAGTATGATTCATTAAAGTATGTTTCTCTTTAAGGAGTAAATAATTAAATTGCTTAGTATAAAGACGCTAGGGTATTTATCCTCTAGCGTCTTCAGATTTAACTGGACTTCTTGGTATTACTATTTTTTGTTTTATTATAAATTGCTATTGTCACATAAATAAGGATCAAAATGAGTTGACCGGCCATGGTTTCAACTGTTGGATAAAAACCAATTTGATTGAACATGGGTAATTGGTGAATGACGGTCGTCGGCAATATATTGGTGAGCTGTAATGTATGAATGCTTGAACCGATGATTTTAAATGCCAACACATAGATGAAAATGGTGGCTACAAAGAAAAATTTATGCACTTGGATTCGTACACTCATTTTGAATAATATAAAGGCAACAAGAGCCAGAATGGCTAATGCAATGATAATACCGAGGGTAAAATCAAACATCGGCATGTTGGGGGCAATACCCACGTAAAAAATAATAGTTTCCGCTCCTTCACGGAAAACAGATAAAAACGATACAGTAGCCATGGCAAACACAGATTGTTTTGAGATGGCCTGTCCCATTTGCTTCGATAAATAAGAGTTCCAGGATGCAACATTAGATTTGTTATGAAGCCATCCCCCGACCCCAATCATCATGGCAGCGGCAATTAGTCCGACATAGCCCTCCAAGATTTCGCGGCTCGTATTAACGGTCAATGAATTAAAGATGAACGATAATGCCACAGCGGCTACTGCAGATACAAGGACCCCTAAAAGAGCACCCATATAAATCCATCGAGCCATGTGCTCCTGATTCGATTTCTTCAGGAATGATACGAGTACCATAATAATAAGAAGTGCTTCCAAACCTTCACGTAATAAGATCAATGCAGAATCCCAAAAAGTATAATCGCTATCTTCCTGCAATAATTGGATTTCTGTTTTGAAATTAGATAATTGGGTAGTGATCGAATCTGTATCTATAGTATCCTTCGTTAATTCACTGACCAGAATTGGTAAATCACTTTCCAAGTTTGTATATAAGGAACTGTTGCGGGTAGAAACCTCCATTTCAATGTTCGGCCAAACAATAATGAATTCTGTCAAAGCATCACTGGCCTCGTCAAACTTTTCCATATCAATTGCCTGCAAGGCATCATCAATATGATTAATTAACGTTTGGAGTGAGTAACTTCCTTCTTCAACAGCAATATCTTCACCTGCCAAAAATTGTTCAATGGACGCTTTAAACGCTGCATATTGACTTGCTACAAGGGGTAAGTCTGGGTCTTCGCTTGCCAATGTGATGCGAATAAAAGCTAACTGTGTTTCAATTTGTCCATACATACCTACACTTTGATCACGTACAGGCTGTTCGTATTGATTCCATTTTCCATTAAGAACATTGTATGCTGGTAGAATCTTTTCATAGTCGTCCGTGGCTAATGCTTCTTCAAATTGCCTCATAAAAGGTGTATACTTCGTTTCAAACTCTTTCCGTTCTGCTTCCTCATCAACTGGATTTTCAAGTTTTTCTAATTGAGAAAGAGTTGTTGATAGTTGCATGATTGTCTTGACCCGTTCTTCTTGTGTTGAAGATTCAAGTACCGCGTTTAGTGCATCATCAACAGCTCTTTTTGCTTCCTTCTGTTCGGAAGTCACCGATGCCCAATTTTCTGCAAACTTATCTATAGCTTTTTGGGTTTGTTCGTCATTTCCTTGCTTTGCATTAATTAATGCATCACTAATTGATATGTAAAAAGAGCTGTAGGATGTTGCAGCTAAAGCTGGCAAAGCTACAAGCATACAAACTAGAAAACTACAAATTTGTAAAAAGCGCTTCACCTAAATAACTCCCTTTTTCAACACCAGGGAAGCAGGCAAAAATGGCGCTGCCTCGATGTGTAATATATTCATTTAATTTATCGTTACGGCCTAAACTATTTTGAATGTCGATAAATTGTTGCGGATGTTTTTGGAACGAGATAAACAGTAAGCCAGCATCATAAGCCCCGGTGTTTGACATAATGCCTGAAGAATAAGAAAAAGAACGGCGGAGAATCTTTTGCTTTGCTAATCGGGCAAGATGGACATGGGATGTTTCCGGAACGATGTAGTTGCCATTTGCATCTTTCTCTAATTCATTAAAATCGTCAAATTCATCTTTCTTACCGAATGCCGCTCCGCTTTCACGATAGCGGCCAAATGTTGCCTCCTGCTGATGTAAGCTGGTCCGATCCCATGTTTCCAAATGCATTTGAATGCGACGATAAACCAAATAGGTTCCATTTACCAGCCAATTTTTCGATTCACCGGATTGAATCCATACCGAATCATTATATTCACTGTTTGAGGCAGGATTTACAGTACCATCTTTAAATGCAAATAAGTTTCGCGGTGTGCCACCATCGCGAGGAATGGCATTAAATCCAGCTTGGGACCATTTGATTTTGACCTTTCCATTTGCCGCACGAACTAAATTCCGTACGGCGTGAAAGGCTATTTGAGGATCATTGGCACATGCTTGTATGCAAATATCTCCGCCATTGTATGCTTCATCTAATTGATCTTTTGGGAAATGCGGCAAATCCATCAATTCTTTCGGCCTTAAATGCTGAATGTTAAGATTTTTATTATCGAATAGAGAAGGACCAACCCCAAACGTTATAGTTAAGTTAGAAGCATCGATTCCCATCGCTTCACCAGTATCAGTGGGAGGGATGTGACCGTTAGTGGAAGGTTCGACGATTTGTTCACCATTCATTAACCGAACAGTAAGAGATGTCCACAATTTAAATAATTGGCGCAATTCCTCTTTTGATTCTACTAAAACGTCCAATGCGGCAAAGTATATATGGCCTTGTAAAGGGCTTGTGATACCGGATTGATGGCGTCCATAAAATGCAATTTTGTTTTTTACAGACTGGTTATCATCCAAGGAAGGTTGCAACTCATAGCCTAAAGCATTCATCGTGGAACCCAATCCGCTTGCACCGATAACCATTCCTGTTGCTCCGATGCTAGTTAATTTCAACATCTCGCGTCTTGTCATTTTGTTAGTAGACAACGATACTCACCCTTATTCTAAAATGATCCCCATTTGGCTCAATGGTTCACCTAGTTGATTGACGGCTGTAGCTAATGCATTTGTATCTTTTTCCGTCAATTCATTGTATGATACATAGCCGCCATCAGCTGTTTCATATTTTGATAATAATTCATCGAGCTTAGCGAATTTCTCTTCTAGTGTAGTGACCAAGGCTTCATCTTTTGCTTCGATTTTATCATGTAAAATCTCGAAGATTTTTTCTGCCCCTTCAATATTTGCTTTAAAGTCATAAAGGTCAGTATGCGAGTAAATTTCTTCTTCACCTGTAATTTTTGAGGTGGATACTTCGTTCAATAAATCAACAGCACCAGTGATCATTAAATCGGGTTCTACTTCGACTGTTTGTACTAATGCATGCAATTCCTTTGTATCAGCTAATAATTGATTAGCGACTTCTTCATAACCCTTAGTTGTGTTTTCAATCCATAATGCATACTCAAGTTTATGGTAGCCAGTCCATTCTTCTTCGCCTTTGCCTTCTTCCTGGATATCAGCCAGACGGCCATCAATGCGTGGATCTAAGTCACCGAAGCTTTCCGCGATTGGCTCAGAGCGTTCAAAAAACATGCGCGCTTCAGGATATAATGCTTTCGCGGTTTCGATATCTCCATCCAGGAACGTAGTAACAAATTTTTCAGTTTCGACTAGAAAAGAATCCATTTGTTCCAAAGCGAATGTTTTATAAGTATCCGTTTCGGTTTTCAAGTCGGCAACAGTTGTTTTAGTCGATGTTGTTTGGTCTGCCGGTGTTGCAGTGGAAGCTGTTTCTTCTTCTGTACCGCATCCAGCTAATAGTAGGGAGGCTGATAAAACAGCTGCTGACATCATATTGAATTTTATAGACTTAAATTTCATAATTTGTAACCTTCTCTCTAGAAATTATTATTGTAGAGATAATAAAATCCTTCTTAGTGTCCTACCCAGCCAATTTTTGAAGTAATGAATAATTGATATACATATTAGATTGATTAGACCGAGTTATTAATAATACTTTTTTATCTATTCAAAAATTAAATGTGATAGATAAGTAGGAGAATAAGGATGATTGTCATTATCTGCTAGTACATAAACTATATGATATTGATAATCATTATCAATTGTCAATTCAAAGTTTAAAAATAGGACTTTATACATGTCATAAAAATATTTTCGACAAACGTCATTAAAAAATATATTAGAAAATTATCGAACTGAGAATCATTATCATTGACAATGATTCTCAGTATTGCTAATATTTAAACCGCAAATGACTGATATATGGTTATTTATGTATTGAGTGATGTACATGTCATCAGGTTGGTTGGGAATTTTAGGGAGTAAGATCGAAGAAGTAAAAGGAGGAAGATATCTAGTTTCAAGAAAAATTTTCTGAAAATACTTAAAATTTTGTGACTTAAGATCTATTTACACGAAAAGAGGAGTTTAAAGATGGGGAAAAAGTTATTCAAAGGATTAACGGCAGCTACAGTGGCGTTCACATTTGCTATGCCGCTTGGGACAGTTTCAGCTAAAACAGTGCAAAAGACCCAAGTTGAGGTGCCTGCTATCGGCACTGCCAACAATGGCCAATTGATAGAATCAGAGGGGAATACAGCAACGAATGTATCTTATGGTGGGAAAGCTAGTGAAGAACAAATAATCGTGAAATATAAAGATGAAAAAAGTTCTGCCAAATCCGTGGAGAAAGTTGAACAATTGGGTGGAGAAGTGGTAGAGACTACGGATGAAATGGCTCTTTATAAAGTGCCGGAAGAAGATGTTGAAGCTTCCATTGAAGAACTGGAAGAAATGGACAATGTGGAATTTGTCGAAAAAAACACCATGTATTCAATTGAAGGTACAGTTAATGATACATACTTAGACAGTCAGTGGAACTTAGAAGCAATCAATGCTCCAAAAGCTTGGGAAGCAGTAGAGAACAAAGATAGAGATGATGTAGTAGTGGCTGTCTTGGATACAGGTGTCCAAAGCTCTCATGAAGACTTGGAAGGCCGTGTGTCGGAAGAAGCTGCCACCTTCGTTGAAGGATACGAAGAAACATTCGCTGGGGACGATAATGGGCATGGAACCTTTGTTTCCGGTATTGTTGCAGCAAAGGCCAATAATGAGAAGGGGATTGCTGGGGCAGCAGGCAACAACAACGTTAAAATTTTACCGGTTAAAGTCATGAGTAAATCAGGTGTAGGTGATGCTTATAATATTGCGAGAGGGATTCAGTATGCAATAGAGAAAAAAGTAGACGTCATCAACTTAAGTTTTAGTGGAGAATATAGCGAATCGGTTGATAAAGCTATACAGCAAGCCAATGAAGCGGGAATTGTTGTGGTAGCTGCTTCAGGTAATGGAGGCGGAAATGCAGATGTTTCGTATCCTGCAGCATTACCGAACGTTATTTCAGTTGGTGCCATTGCCGCCAAAGACCAAGTGTATGCGGGTTCTAACTATGGTAGTACATTGGATCTTGTGGCTCCTGGTGTAAGTGTTTTGAGTACATCGATTTCAGGGGATTTAGGCGATGAAAATGGTTATTACAAAACAGGTACCGGTACTTCTTATGCAGCGCCGCATGTAGCAGCAGTAGCGGCACTATATAAATTGGAAAATCCAGAAGCCACTGCAACGGCAGTAGAAGAAGCTTTAACAACGACAGCCGTTGATATGAATGTGGAAGGATTTGATGAAAAAACAGGCTATGGAAAAGTCGATGCACTAGCTGCTTTATCTGATGATGTAACGATCTCTCCCTTATCCTTTACCTTGCCAAAAGCGAATGCAATTGTTATTGGTAAAACAGCTATTCAAGCAGAATTAAATAATGTAACAGACGTTGTAAGTACAAGGTTTTATATCGATACAACGGATGAAACTAACTTGATCGGCACTGTCTCCGATACAGACTCAACTACTGTTTCTGTAGAATGGGATACAACGCAGGTTGCCGATGGTGAACATAAAATCATAGCTGTTACATATGATGCGAATGGAAATAAGATTACTCAAGCTGAGCGTTCTGTAAAGGTTCTTAACGAAGCGCAATCCGGTTATATGTTCAGTGTGAAAACACCGAATGATACTGTCGCGAAAGGCGCGGCCGTTCAGTTGTACGAAAAAGTGAAAGCGAAGGATGGCGAGTATTCTTATTCATCACTTTGGTCCGGTGCAACAGACTCTGAGGGAGTTGTTCGTGTACCTAGTCATGTCGGTACAGATTTAAAAAAACTTACAGTTGTCGTTCAAGGAAAATTTGATTCCGAAGAGGGTAATGCATGGTTCATGTATTCACGTGAAGTAAACAGCAGCGGCACAGTGGAATTGTCCAGTGATAAAACGCAAGCGGTATCATTGAGAACACTTGGTGTAAATGGTGAAAACGTTGAAGAGGCACAATACTTCATTAAGATGAAAGATGAAGAAGGATTGGATATTACTGCCGATACAGCAATCAATGAAGAAAAAGCAACAAAGTCCCCTGTTGTGTATTTGGATAAAGGTGCATACAGTCTTTACTCTTATTATAAACAAGATGGAGACACGTACTTTTTAACAAACTCTGATGCTTCGATTACGAGTAAAACATCGTCATTGGTCTTTGATAGTCGTGAAACCGGTGAAATCGCTATCGATAATTCAGACGGAAAGCTTGTAAATGCAGTACTTTACTTGGATAACGAAGATGTGTCTGAAATTTTTGGTACATCTGAAGTATTAACAGGCCAAAAATTTTTCGTAACAGCTGGTGAATATGATTATATTGTCGATGCAGAGGTCAAAGATCCTGATGGCGGTGAAAATTGGATTTATGTTTTAACGAATGATGACCAAACCGCTGTGGTTGAAAAAGGCGAAAAAACATCCATTAAAGCTGGTGGATCGCTTGAAATTAGTGAATTTCTTCCAGATCAAGAATCATTGAAACGTTATTATGCCCAACGCGGAATGACATATATTGAGCGTACAAGCCCGTATACGGCTTATAAGTTAGATGGCGCAATTTATACTAAGCAAGTATTCTCTGATGAATACGGAAACATGTTAGTCGGGATGTACCGTGGTTCGGTAGAACCGACAAACGCATTGTACAAGAAGAATGTAGAAACTGGTGAAACGGTCATTATGGATGAGGAAAATACCGTAGCTGCGATAAACTTTGGTGACCTTTATCCGGTTTATCAAGTGAAGAGGGTTTCGGATGGCGAAATCATGTTAAATAGTTATACGAAAAATCCTACAAACCCAGCTAATCGTAGTTATTATTTTTATTCCTTCTGGGTACCGAATAGTTCAAAAGTGACAAACGGTGAGTATGAGCTTTCATTAACATTGGATTCAAGCCCGCTTGCACCCTATGGTTTGAATAAGGCGATGACCATCGATATGCAAGATTCAGGTGTCAATGTAACATTAAAAGATGCTCAAAATCAAAATAAAGCAACGTATGTGACAATCAATCGAGTGGAAAAAGACGAACATGGCGAATATCAATGGGTACAGTCATTTGGACGAAATTCAGATTCTACAACGAAGGTATTATCCGTTCCTTCAAATCTTGAATTGAGTGAAGAGGAAAATGGAAACGTAGCAATCATCCGGTACACAACATCGACTGGTGAGTTTGCGTATTTGTTCCGTCAATTTACTGATCTTGAGGAACTTTCTGATCCGATAACCATCCCTGACAATATGCAAAAAGTCTCCATCTCTGCAATGGAGGGCAGTGAAAAACTGGATAATGTTTCTTCGAAGCTTTGGATGATCAAAAAGCCTGTTGAAGTCAATGGTGTAACCGTATATCCGACAGCAAATAACTTGCAAAGTTACAAAAAAGAAGCGGTTTACTTAGAGCCAGGTTCATTTGTCATCGAAGGCAGCTATGTTACCCTGCCAAATGCGGATGGTGAAAAATCAAACTATTATTTCTTAGAAAACGATGTAGAAATTAAAGCTGACGATGAAAATCAAGTTATCTTCAATACGGAAGAATTAGCGGAAATTAAAATCGATGCAAATACTGAAGACTTCAAAGATGTTCGTGGAGCTATATTGTATCCATACAATCAATATAGCTCGGCATTTACAAAAACATTGCGAGTTGGCCATAAATTCTATGTGCCAGCTGATATGGAAATGGACTTGCAGGTACAGCTTGGTTATGGAGATCCAGAATCAACTGATTATATCTGGAATTACTTCTTATATAAAGGTACACAAACATTCAGCGCTGATGAAAAGGTAAACTGGAAGGTAGGCGGCCAATTCAAGGCTTCCATTGCTTTAAAGGATAACAAACTTAAGCAAGGTGAACCTTTATCTGCCGATACATCCATTCAAGATGAATATGGAAATACCATTAGTTCGGTAATTGTGAATAAGACGTCTGATTATAGCATCGCGGAAAATCAGGAGATTGTTTATGAACGTTTGGCGAATGGGCAAATCGTCGAAAAAGTGGGGACAACAGACAGTGGGAAATACCAGATAACTCATAGGGGTGTAACTGAAGCCAGTTCGGAAAGTGTAAAACCATTACTGCGTATATATAATAAAAAAGGTGAAATAGTAGTGGAACAATCCAATCTGGATTTCTATCAATCTGTTGAAGACTTACCATTATCATTGAATACAGGCAGATATCGAGCTGAATTAGCGATGGCAGCAAGCCCCATGGGACCAATAACATCAAGTGAGAAGGAGGGATTATTTAAGGTTACAAAGAAAAAATATCCTCCAACCACTAAACCAAACGGGAACTGGTCAAGTGAAGATTTAACAGCCACTATGACTAAGAAGAAAAATGGTTTCTCGTTTACTTTTACAGAAGAGCAGTTGAATACAATCAAGGCATCGGATGTGGGAAAGGTAACATTAGTCACAAATACCGGTGTAAAGATTCAGGTTGATACAAGTGAGTTTAAAGAAAAATATGCAAATACTTTAACAATGAGTCTTTCATTGAAAAAAAACCGACTGATCTTTGGAGCTTCTACAAATGGTAAGAGCATTCACTTCTCGAACTATGTATTCATTAGTCTGCCTCAAGAAGAGCTTTCCGCTCCTCTTGAGAAAATAGTCATTTTACGTAAAGGACGAAAAGGAATTGAAGTGGTTCCTCACATTGTGACCGATGAAGGCATCGTGCTAAAAGTAAAACGAGGTGGACAATTCAAAATAAGCACAAACAAAAAACCTTTTCATAATAAACGTTCATAAAGAGTATATTGAAGGAAGCGATTGATCTTAGGTCAGTTTTAACATTTTTGTTTGAAACAAAAGGCTGAATTTCATGTAAAGAGAAGTTTCTTTAAAAAAGAGATGGAGAGTATAGGTTTGATATAATAAAAAAGACTGACGTTATGGCAGATGAAAAATTTCGTGCCTTGCGTCAGTCTTTTTTATAAGTTAATTATTTTATTTCCATCATTGCAACAAGTTTCTTGGATAGTGCTAAAAGAATTAGACCGAAGAAAATTGCTACACCGCCGATAAGGGCGAATACTTCAAAATATCCAAGTGATTGTGTTACAGCAGCTAATTGTCCAGCAATAATGTTAGCGACACCAGAAGAAGCTAACCATACACCCATTAGCAAGGACGCTAATTTAACTGGAGCAATTCTACTTACAAGGGAAAGTCCTACTGGAGATAAGAACAATTCACCCATTGTATGAAGGAAGTATGTTACCACGATGAACATGATACTTGCTTTTTGTTGAATGCTTGCAGCATCATTACCTGTTTTGAAAATTGCAAATAACAATACGATATAACCTAAACCTAGCGTAATCATACCCATTGCCATTTTAGTTGGAACTGGGATGTCACCACGTTTGGAACTTGCAAGTTTAACCCATAATGCAGATACAATTGGTGCCAAGAGTACGATGAATAATGGGTTAAGTGATTGGAACCAGGATACTGGCACTGTCCAACCGAATACTTCACGATCTACAAAGTCTTTTGTATATAGAGTTAACGAACTTCCAGCTTGTTCAAAACCAGCCCAGAAGAAAACAACAAAGCAAGTAATGATAATGATTACCCATGTACGTTGTTTCTCACTGCGTGTTAATGGAGCATTGGATTTTTCTTTAGATTCTTTTGTTGCAGAAACTGCTGGGCGTTTACCAGCATCACCTAAATATTTGTTAGCCAATAAGTTAAATAGTAATTGACCAATGATCATACCAATTGCTGAAATTAAGAAACCATATTTGTAGCCATAGGTCATAACACCGTCAATTGTCTTAGTAAATAAGTCTTCCGAAACAAAACCGATGACTAATGGAGCAAAGAAAGCACCAACATTTATACCCATATAGAAAATTGTATAACCTGCGTCACGGCGAGATTCATTGCCTTCATATAATTGGCCAAGCAATGTGGAAATATTTGGTTTGAAGAAACCATTACCAGCGATTAATAGAGCTAAGCCAATGTATAAGAATGTTTGGCTTTGATGGGCGAACAACGCGATATTACCTAAAGCCATCAAGACCCCACCAATCGTGATGGACAGACGGTGACCTAAATAGCGGTCTGCTAACCATCCACCGACAAGCGGCGTGAAGTAAACAGCACCAGTGTAGAATCCATAGATACTGAGAGCTGTTTTATTATCAATCCCTAATCCGCCACTGACTAATTCAGTAGTTAAATAGAGGATTAAAATGGCACGCATGCCGTAATAACTAAATCTTTCCCACATTTCTGTTAGGAATAAAAGATATAATCCAGGAGGATGCTTTTTCTTGCCAAGCTCCTGAGCTTGAGTGTTAACTGACATCTTTATTTCCTCTCCTTATTTCATTTCGCATAAACATTATTTTAAAAAAATTTTAACTAAATAACAATAGTTTTTTTAACGCTTTAGCGAAGTAAAAAGATTCATAAATATTCAATAATTATTAATTTTTAAATAATGTTTTTACACATAGTAAGCTGAAGATATGAATATGAGAATAACTTTTTTGTATATAAATACATTGGTTTGTAAATCTATATTAACATAAATAACTATATTAAAAAAGTGTTTAATCGGATTCAGGAAAATAAAACTATTGGAAATAAATTTACAAATAAAGTATTATTAGGGAAATGGATGTGTGATATAAATAATTTGGTGTAATAGGATTACGTTTTCCTATAAAAGGGGAAATATCTAGATAAAATATAATATGGTATTTCAAAGGGGATTGGTGGAGTGTTTAAAACAGAAAACAAATTACATATTTCATCTGAAATAGGCCAACTTAAAAAAGTACTATTACATAGGCCGGGTAAAGAAATTGAGCATGTAATTCCTTCAAATATGGAGAGATTGCTATTTGATGATATTCCCTTCCTTCCCAGGATGCAATTGGAGCATGATCAATTTGCAACTGAGCTGGAAAAACGAAATGTTGAGGTCATCTATTTGGAAAGTTTGGTTAAAGAGTCATTTACTTCTCCAGAAATCAAGTTGCAGTTAATAGATACTTTTTTACGCGAAAGTAAACATCATCTTGTTGGAAGCTATGAAATGGTTAAAGAATACCTTGAATCCTTAACAGATACAGAGTTAGTCAGAAAATTAATGGAGGGTGTATTAAAAAAAGAACTGGATGATCGTAAAAAAGTTCATCTGGATGATTTTCTATCAACCTATTATCCTTTTTATATTGATCCCCTTCCAAATCTGTACTTTACAAGAGACCCTGCAGCAATCATAGGGGATGGAATGACCATTCATAAAATGTCTACAGCGGCCAGGAAAAGGGAATCTCTATTTTGGGAATTTATTATGAAACATCATCCTGATTATCAAAAACAGGATTATAAACACTGGTCCGATCGTTCCGAGCCTTTTGCAATTGAAGGAGGGGACATTCTAGTATTAAGTGATGAGGTTGTGGCCATTGGTGTAAGTGAGCGCACATCAGCACGGGCAATTGAAAGGATGGCCTTTAATCTGCTTAGTAGTTCTATGACCTATAAAAAAGTACTGGCTGTTGAGATTCCAAAAAAACGTGCATTTATGCATTTAGATACAGTGTTTACTATGGTTGATTATGATAAGTTCACTATTCATCCGGAAATTGAAGGGACAAATGGGCAGATGAATATCTTCATTTTGGAGCTGGTAAATGAGTCTGGTATCCAAATATCAAGAAGATATAATTTAGTAGATACCTTGAAGGAAGTATTGAACTTATCGGAACTGGCCTTAATTCCATGTGGTGGGGGAGATGATATCGTTTCACCGAGAGAACAATGGAATGATGGATCCAATACACTGGCAATAGCGCCGGGAGTTGTAATTACGTATGATCGCAATCAAGTAACTAATAAGCTACTTCAAGATTTTGGAGTGGAAGTTATCGAAATCCCAAGTTCAGAGCTGTCACGTGGCAGGGGAGGTCCTCGTTGTATGAGTATGCCCCTTTTACGAACCTAACAAAAAAACAGATGTAACGGTTAAAACCGTTACATCTGTTTTTTATTATCCAGTTTCTTAGTTGAGGCTTTCTTCGGCTGTCAGATTCATAGCATCTTTAATCGCCTTATAAGTGTATCCAAGATCTGTGGCTACCGCTTCATAGGTAACATAACCGTTAAGCGTGTTAACCCCCTTAGCTAAGCCAGCATTATCCGTAATAGCTTGGATTGCTCCTTTATTTGCAATCTCAAGGGCATATGGAATAGTTACATTTGTTAAAGCTATCGTAGAGGTTCTTGGTACTGCACCTGGTATATTGGCTACGGCATAATGAATCACGCCATGTTTTGTATATGTTGGACAATCATGTGTGGTAATATGGTCGACTGTTTCAAAAATGCCGCCTTGATCGATTGCCACGTCTATAATCACTGAACCAGGAGTCATAGCTTGTACCATTGAATCTGTCACAAGCTTTGGCGCCTTAGCACCTGGTATAAGAACAGCACCAATTACCAAATCAGATTCAGCAACAGCATCAGCAATATTAAATGGATTAGAGATAATGGTAGTCACTTGGTTGCCGAAAATATCATCAAGCTCCCTTAAACGATCAGGGCTTAAATCGATAATGGTAACTTCTGCTCCTAAGCCGATGGCAATTTTGGCAGCATTCGTACCAACTACACCACCGCCAATAATGGTTACTTTTCCTCTTTTAACCCCTGGAACACCGCCTAATAAGATTCCTTTGCCGCCCTCTGGCTTTTCTAAATATTGCGCACCGAGCTGAACAGCCATCCTGCCGGCTACCTCACTCATTGGAGTTAATAAAGGTAATGATTTTCCAGATGAAACTGTTTCATAAGCGATGGAAAAAACCTCAGAATCAACTAATGCTTTTGTTAATTCTGGACAAGCAGCTAAGTGAAGGTAAGTGAATAAAATCAAACCAGGACGAAAATAAGTGTATTCCTCAGGTAGTGGTTCTTTAACTTTCATAATCATGTCTGCTTTTGTCCAAACCTCTGCTGCTGTTGGGTATATTATAGCTCCTGCAGACTCATAATCTGAATCTGTAAAGCCACTGCCCATTCCAGCTGAGGATTCAATCATGACTTTATGTCCGGCAGATACCAAAGTCAAAACGCCTGCTGGAGTTATGGCAACACGATTTTCGTTGTTTTTAATTTCTTTTGGGATTCCTATCAGCATGTTTTATCCTCCAGTCTTATCTAATGTACAATTATTATAATCCGTATTTTATCTGAATAGTATGTTAAAAACAGAAAATTTAAAAATAGCGTTTTGTGATAATTCACAAAACGTTCAAAAAATTTTTGGTTATGAACTTATATATATGATTAATATTTAGATAATTTCATTTCGATTAAGAGATGAGAGGTTATTTTATGATCCTTTAAATCATATTGGCTGATCTCTGTTATTCTTTTTAAACGGTAAGAAAGAGTATTAGGGTGTATATGCAGAGTGTTGGCAGTAAAAGCAGGATTAGAATTATTTGTTAAATAGATTTCTAACGTTTCATATAGCTGTGTTTGATGTTGTTCATCATATTTTTTTAGGATATTCAGACCGGTAGGGAGTTGTTTTGGTTGGCTGCTTCGTTTTTCACTGATTATATGGAGGTATTGATAAAGACCAAGTTCATCGTACCATTGAACATTAGTTAATTCAGCTGTATATCTTTTTTTTAAACTAATAACCTCAAGAGCTTCTAAATAGCTCTTACTGGTATCAATATAGTCAGAATATACATTTCCGCAGCCTTCCGAACAAATGGTAACGTTAAAACGTTCCTTCATATCAGCCTTAAAGGATCGAATAAAGAATGATATCAAATCCTTAGATTGATTCTTACTGGTATTCAGTAAAAGAATAAGTTTATTTTGATCTATCGTATGAAAGATAATAGATACTTTTTGTGTTGTACTGATTAAATAGACGATTTGTTTATCCAAGTCAATATCAATAGAGGATGTGAACTCAAATACAAGAATCGTATAATGTTTCGATAATGTAAATGGGAATTTATCCGAATCTGCGAGTATTTCCTTTTCAGTAGGATAATGTCCGGTTAAAAGTTTCCAAAAGAATTCCTGATAGTTGTCTTCCTGACTTTTTAAGCGCGACTGAAGAAGTAAGAGCTGATTTTTTGCTTCCTTTGCTGCAAATGCCAGTATGGATAGTTTTTCATCCGTGATGGCAGTATCCGATTCAAGAGCCCAAATAAACCCCAGAATCTCATCATTTTTACGTATTGAAACAGCAATTCTTTTACCAAGTCCCACATCATCAAGGGGGTCAACAATAATAGGCTGATCATTTTGAAGTAGGAAGGGAATTATTCCTTTTTTCCACAGAGCATTAATTACTTTTTCAGGTACACGTCTGCCCATAATGGTTAGAATACGGGCTTGATCGGTAACATTGGTATGAGCACTATATGCCAGCAATCGATGATTGGCATCCTCAATGGTGATTGGATAGTTGATTAAAGAACTGATTCGATCAGCAAATTCATGCAGGCTACCATATAATCCTTTAAAAAAATCCTTGGAATAGTACTGATTCTCCATTGAAAGACTCCTTACCGAAAATGGTTGTTGCTTCCATTATACAAGAAATATTCATATGATATGATGATTCAATACAAAACAAAAAAGAGATTGGAGGGGATTACGAACGTAATACTCTCCAATCTCTTTCTATATTAATAAATTTCTATTTAAAAAAAGAAATTTAAACTAAGATAAATCAAACCAGCTAATGCTGCCGAAATAGGCATCGTAATAACCCAGGTTATGACCATTTTCTTGGCTGTACTCCATTTAACACCTTTTACACGGTGGGAAGCACCTACACCCATAATAGATGATGAAATAACATGAGTGGTACTTACAGGAAGATGAATAAAGGTAGCTCCAAAGATAATAGCTGCAGAGGTTATGTCAGCTGCTACACCGTTAACAGGACGAATCTTCATAATGTTTCCGCCGACTGTTTTAATAATTCTCCAACCGCCTATAGACGTTCCAAGCCCCATTGCGGCAGCACAGGATATCTGTACCCATAAAGGAATGTCAGTAGATGACGTAAAGCCATTTGAGATTAAAGCAAGGGTGATAATCCCCATTGCCTTTTGGGCATCATTTGTTCCGTGAGAGTATGCCTGCAAAGCAGCAGTACCAATTTGAATGAAACGGAAATTCTTATTGGTCTTTGTTAAATTATTATTTTTAAAAATTACTTTAAAGATACTGTAAACAATATAACCAGCAACAAAGGCAATAACTGGCGAGAATAATAAAGCATAGATAATTTTTAGGAATCCGTCGAAGTGTATCGCACCAAATCCAGCTGCTGCAATTGCAGCCCCGGCAATAGAACCGATAATGGCATGTGATGAACTACTCGGAATACCGTAATACCAAGTGATTAAATTCCAGGCAATCGCTGAGATTAAAGCTGCCATAATAACAATTGAACCATTTTCCAGTGTAAACGGGTCAACAATATCCTTTGTGATTGTTTTTGCCACACCAGTAAAAGTCATGGCTCCGACAAAGTTCATAATGGCTGCCATTAAAATGGCATGTCTAGGTTTTAATGCTTTTGTTGACACAGCTGTTGCGATTGCATTGGCTGTGTCATGAAACCCATTGATGAAATCAAAGGATAAGGCCAATATTACAATCAATACTGTAATTAAAAGTAATGTATCCATAATTGTTTAAGAACCTTTCATCAAGCGTTTTTCATAACGATTGTTTCTAATGTATTCGCCACAGACTGACAATAATCCGCAATTTCTTCAAGGTTCTCGTAGATTTCTTTATACTGAATAATACGGATTGGGTCTTTTTCCACAAGGAAAAGATGTTTAACAGATTGACGATGCAGAGTATCACAATCAGATTCATGTTCTTTTATTTTAATTGCAATAGGACGAATGTCATTTAATTTTTTAGTCATTAGTAATTCTACAGCGCGGTCAATTTCATGAGCGGCATTGCGAATTTCATCGACAAATTTCAACATATATTCATTTGCATTGACAATAGAGTACATTTCAAAGAGCGCAGAACAATGCTCAAGACCATCGAGAACATCATCCATTGTCATGGCAAGCATCAATATATCTTCACGCTCAATCGGTGTGATAAAAGCATTATTAAGCTCTTTGATCACTTCATGTACATAATCATCTCCAGTTGTTTCATATTGCTTCATTGTGTCGGAGAAGATTTTTAAATCGCTGATATTTTTTAATTTATAATCTGCGAAGTAATCAGAGCTTTCTTTTAAATTCGACGAAATATTTAAAAGCATAACCGCAAATTTATCTTTCTTTGATTTGAATACCATAGTGACCTCCACTTTCGGAAAATAATAATAATAATTAAGATTAACAATGCAAAATTAATTCTAAACCTTTTATTTAGACATGAAAAGAAAAAACCTTTCTTTAGAGGTAATATTTACATAAAAGCGTATACAACTTATTTAATATTTACGTTATATTTACAAAGCTGTAATATTTAGAAATAGAATTTACAAAATAATAACATGCAGAATGATTTCAGTTCTGAATTACTTTTCGATTTAACTAACTCATTGTAGGGGGAAAAGGCTGGTATTATTGACAATTCAGTTGGAATAAAAGATAAGTTATATCAGCTTGGACTTTAAGGAGATATGAGTGTATAGTACCCAAATTAGGGACATTTAAGCTATTCAGATATGTAGTCTGTAAGCGTGGTCTGCGAAACAAGATATACATTGTAAGATTTAATTAAAAAAGAAAGCCCCCAATTCTTTAGGAATTGGAGGCTTTTAGCTTACTCTTCGCTCTTTGTTGATGTAGTTTCACCATCAGCAGCGTTAATATTATAGTTGTATTTTGATGGGTCTACAGGTTTGAAACCTTCTGGAGTATAGAATCTGAGTAAATCTCCGTAAATAATTTTATCGGACATAGCGAGCATGGTTGAGGCATATTCGCCCATTTGAGCATACTCTTCAGTTTCTTCAATAAGTGTTCCAGTGGAATCATAGTACTTGCCATCAATATATTTTACATTCGGACTCATAAAGTTACCATTTCTAAAAGGTACTATTTCAGTATGGTCTTCTGATAGTAAATCAGTTCCAAGTTGAATGTAATTCTTTGAATCAACACCTAGTAAGTGTAAAAGTGTAGGAAGTAAATCGATCTGCCCACCATACTGATGTTGGACGCCGCCTTCCATACTAGGAACTCGAATAATTAATGGTACTTCTTGAAGTTCGGCTGAGTCATACTTAGTAATTTCCTCTTTATTGAGTACTTGTGCCATCGCTTCATTATGGTTATCAGATATACCATAGTGATCGCCATAAAATACAAGGACAGAACGATCATAAAGACCTGTTTCTTTTAAATAATTCACAAATTCTTCCACTGATTCATCCAAATAACGAGCCGTTTGGAAATAACGGTCTACAGATCCATCACCTGTAGTTGCTGCTTCAATAGTAGCATCCTCTTCAGAAATTGGATAAGGGAAGTGGTGAGATACTGTTATGAACTTTGTATAGAACGGTTCTGGTAAGGATTCAAGTAAAGGCTTAGACTGCTCGAAGAACGGTTTGTCTTTTAAGCCATAGTTTAATACATCTTCATCCTTCATGTCATAATAGCTGGCGTCAAAGAAGTTTTGAACACCCCAATGTTTATAAACTTCATCACGGTTCCAGAATGATTTATAGTTACCGTGGAATACAGCAGAGGAATACCCTTTTTCTTGTTCAAGGATAGAAGCAGCTGACTGATACGTATTATTACCATTTGTAGTCATTGCTGAACCTTGAGATAGGCCAAACAAGGAGTTTTCTAGCAGCATCTCTGAGTCAGATGTTTTTCCTTGCCCTGTTTGGTGATAAAAATTATCAAAGTAAAGTGTATTCTTATCTTTTGTAAGCGAGTTGATAAAAGGTGTTACTTCTTCTCCATGCAGCTTGTAATCAATCAGGAAGTTTTGGAAGGATTCTAAATGAATATAAATCACATTCATTCCTTCAGCCGCTCCAAAGTACTTTTTATTTGGTTCTGCATAGTTTGCCTGTACAAAGTTTTGAACCTCTGTTAGGTCACTGGAATCAGCTGACGCTTTTTGGGCATTCACCTTCATCGTTTTTAATCCATCATAAATTGTGTAATTGTAGGTTCCCAGATATTTGACCAAGTAGTTACGGTCGAATGTTCTAGTTAATAACTGAGGACGGTCAATCTCGGCTAATACAACATTTAATACAAGCATTCCTACACCAAAT
This sequence comes from Pradoshia sp. Z4_20, assembly GCF_058216035.1. Taxonomy (NCBI): domain Bacteria; kingdom Bacillati; phylum Bacillota; class Bacilli; order Caryophanales; family Bacillaceae; genus Pradoshia; species Pradoshia sp. Z4_20. The sequence goes on along the minus strand of NZ_JBZAJD010000003.1, from coordinate 193,351 downwards.
GCGAAAACTGCCCCTGTTTTACGGAATTTCAAGCGGCCTTCACTTGGTTGGAATTTCTTATAAACGATGAATAAAATAAGAATGATTGTATCAAGGAAATACAGTGGATCATAAATGCGTAAAAGCTCCATTACACTTCCGAGCAATCCACCGCCATCGCCCACATTGAGATTTTCTGTCTGCTTTAATGTTTGCCATGTAATAAAGTCGTTAAAGAATCGATAATAAACGATATTGGCATACTGTACAAAGGATAGAATAATGTTTATAAAAACTAACCATTTAAATGCACGTTTGCCCTTTGCTAATAAAGCAAGACTGAAGAAAATAACGGCTGAACTGATTGGATTAATGAAAAGTAAAAATTCTTGCATCGTATTCGTGATACCAAGATCAAATTCTACTATATAACTTGTATAGATTTTAATCCAAAAGAGAACAACAGCGACTATAAGGAAACCAACAGGTCCACTTAAGCTCTTCTTCGCTTTGCTCGTAAATGCACTCATTGTTTCACCTCAATATTTGATTTTAGATTTATTAGTAGTTTCAAATTTTTATGCTTATTTTTTGTCTGACTCCAAAAGGGATAACAATATTGAATTATAAACTGAATCTGGAAAAAGTCAAATGGAATCCTTTCGACAAAATACCAATGAATCCCTGATATATAAGGATTTTATATTTTGATTCAGGCTAAGTTTTTATATGGTTTTATTGACAATTCGAGGTGAGCTTAATCAACTGTTTCTAGTCAGAGGTGTGTCTATATAAAAATGGAAAAGTATTCTATGATTTAGATATTTTCAAATGGCGGGTTAATAGCCAGTTCTGTATTGTATGCTCTAGGTCTGGAACGAGAACAAGCTATGCAAAACAAATTTATATAGACATTTTCTTTTAAAGATTGGAGTCATAAATAATTTGCAAAGTGGATTCTTTCATCTAAAGGTAATTACTCGGATTACTTAAATACAAAAGAAGTTTACATCCATTATATATCGAAAATATTATTAAAACCATTTGTATGATCCTCTTATCTATATAGTAAGGTTAACCATACTAAACCAAAAATATTATTACAGCAGATTTATCTATCTAAATTAAAAATTAAATCTCTATTGGAAGATAAACCCTATAATGATCCATTATATAGTATAAAAATCTTTATAAACAGATTCTTTGGACTTGTTTTCCTATCTTGTTAGCGGATTTAACTATGCTCATAATCAGACCCAATACAAGATTTAAACCGTTTAATCAACTTTTCTATAGTATTTGTTAGTTATTGATTAGTACTCAATAAAAAAGCAAGAATTATTATTACCCTTAGTAACGAACGTTTAATCGTCTATATTAAATTTAATATAAATAATGGACATAGATGTTTATTATAAAAATGAACGGGAATGTATAGAGTATTAACGGCGCCGTTGAATAAAACAAAACAGTCCATAATTGGTCTGAACAAGAAATTATTTGTGAGTAACCACAGATCTTGTTAAGTAAACATCTGAATAAACTTTTTTACAATCAGATTAGGGATAAACTTGAGTCTGTTGGCTACTCTATATATTGAAATATGTTTTGAAGTTATAACGCAATTATCCCTAATCAGGTAACTGACATAGTCAGGCCAATTGAACAAATAAAAGGAGGAAAATAACATGAGTTTTATTATATCATTAATCGTAGGTGGAATTTTAGGTTGGGTTGCAAGTTTAATCGTAGGTAAAGATGTACCAGGTGGTATTATCGGTAACATTATTGCAGGTATTATTGGTTCTTGGTTAGGTACAGCTATTTTTGGAGATATGGGACCAACAGTTGCAGGATATGCAATTATACCGGCATTAATCGGTGCGATTATTTTAATCTTTATCGTAAGCATGATTATGAAAGCTGTAAGAAAAACAGCCTAACTATCAATTGAAAATCTTACTATAGCTTAAAAAGTAAAAGACAAATCCTTTCTGCCATAGGTAGTAAAGGATTTGTCTTTTTTTGCATTATTATTTCGAAGGAAATCTTCTATATAAATGGAATTTCGCTTTCGACCGATAATTCTTCTCCTGTAAGCGGCTGTATAAACTCTAATTTGTATGCATGAAGGGCCTGTCTATTGAGAGAGGCACTTTTTGTTCCTCCGTATAAAGTATCACCAATAAGCGGATGGCCAATAGAGCTCATATGGACTCGTATTTGATGAGTACGGCCAGTTTCCAATTTACAGGCTACAAGAGATTGATTTTTAGATTTAAATCTTTGTAAAACTTTATATTTTGTTACTGCATGTTTACCGGAAGTGGATACTCGCATTCTCCCTGATGTATGCCGGTCTCTGGCAATCGGAGCATTTATGGTACCTTGCTCTTTTTTTACGATTCCCTGAACTAGGGCTGCATAAGTTCTTTTTATTTTCCCTTGACTCAAAGCCTGATCCAGTATCGCTCCTGCATAAGCATGCTTAGCAAAGAGAATGGCACCCGAAGTATCCTTATCTAAGCGATGGATATGGCGAGGCTTAATTTTATTATTATCAATATATGCGGTGACAGCATTCATTAAGGAATGTTTATCATTTTCTGAGATTGGATGTGTATTAAGAAATGGTGGTTTGTTCACGACCATAATATCATCATCCTCATAAAGGATATCTAATTTCATTTTTAATGGTACTAACACATTTAAATCTTCTGCATAAATGGGTATATACATAATAGAAGAAGATTCTATTTTAGTTGACCAGGAAATAACCTCACTATTTAATAAAACGATTTTTTCCATTCGCCATTGATGTAACATTTTCTTTGGTATATGCAGGTGATCTCTTAAAATGATTTCCACTGATTTTCCTATCCAGTCAGGAGGGCAGGTAATTAGAGCATATGGACCTGATTTAATTACGTTTAACATGTAAATACCTCGTTTTTAGTAAAGTTAATTAGTATTATCAATACAATATCATGTGCTATCCTATAAATGCCAACAGAGGAAGATTGAAGAAAGTGAGGGTGATCAATATGAAAATTGTAGAAGGCTCTCTTCATTTACAGGATATAGAAATAGATAAGACTGTAGAGAAATTTTATGTCGAACTGTTCCCAATGTACTTTACTAAAGAACAAATTGATTTGTTCACTTTAAATGAAGTACTGTATGTACCAGGTTCAAATTCTCATATCGGTACGTTAAAAGGTGCCTTTCAAGCATTATCCTGTATGCAAACCTTGATGATCATTCTAGAAAATCGAAGTGAAGATTCCAAGGCTGTTGAATTATTTAATCACAATGCACGACTCTTAAATGAACTTGGTATCTTTTTTCCTTTTGAGCATAAACACTTTTTTAGTGAGGATAGACAGATTGAGCTTCCATTGTACCAAACAAAAGCAGCCAACACCTATTTAATTTAAAGAAACACGCCGAGCAGTGCGCCCGGCGTGTTTCTTATAAATTGTCAAACCACTGTTTAAATTCTTCAGCGGAATGTTCTCCCGAAATACGGCTTGTTTCTTTACCATTTTTATAATGGATAAGAGTCGGTGTTCCTGATCCTTCGATTTCGTCCCAGCCTTGCTCAAACTCCAGCACATTATATTGATAAATATGCTCGTCCATTTCTTCTGCTACGGGCATTAGAATTGGAGTGGTTTTTACACAATGTGGACATTCAGGACTGAAATAATAAACAGTCATTGCTTCTTCTTTTTCAAGCTTTTCATCTAATTCATCCGGTGTAATGATGTTTTGATAAAGTGGATCATCCAACTGATCAACAGTTGCTGGACTTAAATTTTCTTTTCCATATGGATTGTCACTTGACGTTTTTTCTGTTTGCTGTTTATTAGATAAATACGCTATTGCGGCAAAAATTAAAACGACCGCTGCGACGAAAATAATGACTTTCTTCATTTTGTTTCCCCCTTTGTCACTTTAAATATATACAAGCTGCATACAAATATGATGATAAAAGCAATTAATGCAAGCATTGGTATAGTAATGAAGCCAAGCCAGTTAATATAGTCGCCTGTACACGGAATTCGGCCGCATGTAACAGCGCGATCCGTAAAAAACGGTACCTTCTGAATAAGCACGTGATAGGTTGAAATACACGCTCCGATGGCAGATAAAATCATAGTATAAAAAGCAATATGGTAATCCTTTTTCCAGATTGCCAGCACAAGGATTACAGTAAAAGGATACATCGCAATTCGCTGATACCAACATAAAACACATGGCTCATAGCCTTTTATTTCTGAAAAATACAGACTGCCAACCATCGCTATAAAGGCTGCAGCAAATGCCAGAAAAAGGGCGTTGTCACGATTTATAATTTTATGTTGCATGAAAATTCCCCCTTTTCATCATATTTCCTACATTAAAATTATAGTATGTTATCATAATATTGTAAAAAGAAATCGCTTACCAATACATAATTGGGGTATATTGGCTTTAAGGCTCAATATCTAGCGGTAGGGATTAGATTTTTAGTATTCATACCAATGTACACATCGTTAGGAAGGGGCTGAATAATGAAGAAACAGTGGTGGAAAGAAGCAGTTGTTTATCAAATTTACCCACGAAGCTTTATGGATTCCAACGGAGATGGAGTGGGTGATATTCAGGGAATCGTCTCACGCCTGGATTATTTAAAAGAGCTTGGTATAGATGTCGTCTGGCTTTCTCCGGTATATAAGTCACCAAATGATGATAACGGTTACGATATTAGTAATTATCACGATATTATGGATGAGTTTGGAACCATGCAGGATTGGGAAATAATGCTTGAGGAAATGCATAAAAGAGGCATAAGACTTGTGATGGACCTTGTCGTTAATCACTCATCTGATGAACATGCATGGTTTATGGAGTCGAAAAAATCTAAAGACAATCCTTATAGAGATTATTACATATGGCGTCCTAGTAAAGATGGAAAAGAGCCGAATAACTGGGAATCCTTTTTTAGTGGTTCAACTTGGCAATATAATGAAGCAACTGATGATTATTACTTACATTTATTCTCTAAAAAACAGCCGGATCTTAACTGGGAAAATGAAAAGGTTCGTAAAGAAGTATATGATCTCATGAAGTTTTGGCTTGATAAAGGGGTAGATGGATTCCGAATGGATGTAATCAATCTAATTTCCAAAGATCCTTCTCTTCCTGATGGTCCGGTTGTGGAAGGAAAAGATTATGCGTCTGGTGCGGATTATTATATGAACGGCCCTAAAATACATGAGTATTTACAGGAAATGAATAAAGAGGTGCTTTCGCATTACGATGTCATGTCTGTTGGGGAAACCCCTGGTGTAACACCAAATGAAGGTATTTTATATACGGGGGAAGATCGTCATGAGTTAGATATGATTTTTCAATTTGAACATATGGACGTAGATTCCGGTCCATCAGGAAAATGGGACGTTAAGCCCCTGGACTTGGTGAAATTAAAAAAAATCTTATCAAAATGGCAAACAGAACTCCATGGAAAAGGGTGGAATAGCCTTTATTGGAATAATCATGACCAGCCAAGAATCGTTTCCCGTTTTGGAGATGATGGCACATATCGTATAGAATCTGCCAAAATGTTGGGTACATGTTTGCATTTCCTGCAGGGTACTCCTTATATATATCAAGGTGAGGAAATCGGAATGACAAATGTACAATTTCCTGATATTGAGTATTACCGGGATATCGAGAGTATAAATATGTACAATGAAAAAATAGAAAAAGGCATGGAGCCAGAGCAGATCATGAAGGGTATTTTTGCAAAAGGCCGTGACAATGCACGTACCCCAATGCAGTGGGATAACTCTGAGCAAGCTGGTTTTTCAACCGGGAAACCGTGGATTAACGTAAATCCAAACTATGTGGATATAAACGCTAAGAATGCATTAAAGGATTCCGATTCGATTTTCTACTATTATAAGAAGCTAATCGCCCTGCGTAAGGAAATGCGGATTATAGTAGAAGGAAGTTTTGAATTGATTGAAGCAGAACACGAATATGTCTTTGCCTATATGAGACATCTTGATAATCAAACATTGCTTGTGTTAACCAACTTTACAGGTGGGGAACAATCAGTAGCTTGGCCGGATAGTGTAAAAGATTATCCAGGACAAAAGGTAATAAGTAATTACCCTGATCTTACTAAGCAAGAAGCTGCTGCTGAGACAATTTTGAGACCATGGGAAGCTATTGTTTATTTAATAGAAAGATAAAGCACTAATGAGCTGTTAGAGATAAAGCCAACAGCTTTTCTTTATGTGACGGCAGCTGTATCGAGTTTTCTTTCCATTTGGTCTTGGCTATTGTTTAAAAAAACAGATAAATGGGAAAAAACAGAGGATAGAGAGAATGGGTATGAAAAAGGAGTGTCGTGTCCGTGACAGAGGAATTGGATTTAACTAAATATGAACATAAAATGGAAATTAGGCGAATGGAGATCCGCGATATAGATGATATTATGGAGCTTCAAAAGCTTTGTTTTCCCGGGATGGATCCGTGGAAACGCGAGCATTTGGAAAGCCATTTATCCATTTTTCCGGAAGGACAATTTGTAGCAGAATTAAATGATGAAGTGATTGGTTCATGCTCTAGTTTAATCATTAATTTTGATGAATATGATGATCGTCATACTTGGTCTGAAATAACAGATGACGGATATATCACCAACCATAATCCTGATGGTTTAAATCTTTATGGTATAGAAGTTATGGTCCATCCTAAGTATAGAAAAATGAAGGTTGGGCATCGTTTGTATGAGGAACGTAAGGAATTAGCCCGTAAATTAAATCTAAAAAGTATTATTATCGGTGGAAGGATTCCAAACTACCATAAATATGCAGATCAAATGACTGCACGTGAATATGTGGAAGAAGTACGCTTACATAAAATATATGATCCGGTCTTATCCTTCCAATTTCTGAATGAATTTACGCTCACACGTATTAATCAAAACTATTTGGAGGATGACCGAGCATCAGGAAAATATGCAACACTGATGGAATGGAATAATGTAGATTATCGTCCTAAATCTAAACGGTATTATAAAACCGCATATCCTGTAAGAATATGTGTTGTGCAATATATGATGAGAAAGATCAACTCATTCGAGGATTTCGCGAATCAAGTTGAATACTTTGTTGATGTGGCAGCGGATGCAGATTCTGATTTTGTGGTATTTCCAGAAATTTTAACCTCTCAATTGATGTCCTTTTTAGATGAAAAGGTTCCAAGTAAGGCAGTGCGAAAAGTGACAGATTTTACAGAGCAATATATTGAGTTGTTTACAAACTTGGCGGTCCGCTATAATGTAAATATTATTGGCGGTTCCCATTTTGTGAAAGAAGAGGATGATAATATTTATAATATTGCTTATCTCTTTAGGAGAGATGGAACAATCGAGAAGCAATATAAACTCCATATTACACCGAATGAGAAAAAGTGGTGGGGGATTAATGAAGGTGATGAGGTAAATGTATTCGATACAGATTGCGGAAAAATCTCCATGCTGATTTGCTACGATATAGAGTTTCCTGAATTATCCAGGATCGCAACAGATAAAGGAGCAAATATTATTTTCACTCCATTCTGTACAGAAGATCGACAGGGATATTTAAGGGTTAGATACTGTGCTCAGGCACGTGCAGTCGAAAATCAGGTATACACCGTCATATCTGGAACAGTAGGCAATTTGCCGCAAACAGAAAATATGGACATTCAATATGCGCAATCGGCGATCTTTACCCCCTCTGATTTTGAATATCCGCGTGATGGCATTGTGGGAGAAACGAATGCTAATATAGAAATGGTGCTGATTGGAGATGTCGACCTTGAAATTTTGCGACGTCAAAGATTATCCGGGACCGTACGCCAACTAAAGGATCGGAGAAGGGATTTATATGAACTTCATTACAAAAAGTATTGATTGGTAAATATTTCTCTAAATGAAAATATTCAAGAAATATTAAATATTTAGTAAAATAAAGAAGATCTTATTTAGTTAGCAATTTATTTAGGAGGAATAAAATAAATGGATTGGAAAACAACTTTTAATAAATGGAATGATCACTTAACGCTTGAACCAGAGCTTCATGAGAAACTGACTTCTCTTGTGGATGATGAAGTTGCGTTAGAAGATTGTTTCTATAAGAATTTAGAATTCGGTACAGGCGGTATGCGTGGAGAAATTGGTGTAGGAACAAACCGCATGAATGTTTATACAATCCGTAAAGCAACACAAGGCTTTGCATCCTATATTGAGAAATTAGGAGAAGAAGCAAAACAGCGTGGAGTTGTTATTGCTTATGATTCCAGACATAAATCACCTGAGTTTGCGATGGAAGCAGCAAAAACACTGGCAACCAACGGAATTCAAGCTTATGTATTTGATAGCCTTCGTCCAACTCCGGAGCTTTCTTTTGCAGTTCGATACTTACGTGCAATCGGTGGTATTGTAATTACAGCAAGCCATAATCCTCCAGAATATAATGGATATAAAGTGTATAACGAAGATGGTGGACAACTGCCTCCTGCTGATGCAGATGTTCTGATTGAGATGGTTAATGCTATTGAAAATGAACTTGAAATTAAAGTGGAAGAAGAGTCTGTCTTACGTGATAAAGGATTAATTAAAATCATCGGTAAAGAAGTGGACGATGCATACAATGAAAAAGTCCTTACTATTTCTGAACAGCCTAATTTAGCAAAAGAAGTAGATGTAAAAGTCGTTTTCACGCCGCTTCATGGTACAGCTAATCTTTCTGTTCGCCGAGCATTGAAGGATTTAGGTTATGAACATGTAGAAGTTGTAAAAGAACAAGAATTACCTGATCCTGAATTCTCAACTGTAAAATCTCCTAACCCAGAAGAGCATGCTGCATTTGAATTGGCAATCGCTAAAGGCAAAGAAATCGGTGCGGATATTTTAATTGGTACAGATCCAGATGCTGACCGTGTTGGTATTGCTGTTAAGAATGCAGAGGGAGAATATGCGGTTTTAACAGGTAACCAAACAGGTGCGTTATTCTTAGACTATATTCTGTCTCAGAAGAAGGAAAAAGGAACAATGCCTGAAAATGGAATAATGTTCAAAACAATCGTAACATCAGAATTTGGACGTTCCATTGCCTCCAGCTATGGAGTAGAAACAGAAGATGTTCTGACTGGGTTTAAATTTATCGGGGAAAAAATCAAGCAGTATGAAGAGTCTGGAGAGTATTCTTTCCTATTTGGATATGAAGAAAGCTATGGTTCATTAATTAAAGATTTTGCCCGTGATAAAGATGCGGTTCAAGCTGCAGTAATGGCGGTAGAAATTTGTGCCCATTACAAACGCCTTGGAAAAACCTTATATCAGGCATTAGAGGATTTATATGAGAAGCATGGTTATTACTTAGAAGGAATGCGTTCCTTGACTCTAAAAGGAAAAGAAGGAGCTGCTCAAATCCAGCAAATTCTTGCTACATTCCGTAAGGAGCCGCTAGCCTCTCTTGCAGGTGTAAAAGTAGTGGCTGTTGAAGATTATAAAGAAAGCACACGAATGGATTTACTTACGAATGAAGAGGAAGCAATCCATTTACCAAAATCCAATGTTCTTAAATATTTCTTTGAAGATGAGTCTTGGGTTTGTTTAAGACCATCCGGAACTGAGCCTAAAATTAAGTTCTACTTTGCTGTTAAGGATAGCCAAAAACAAGCAAGTGAACAAAAGCTTCAGTCCTTTATGAACGAAATGATGCAAAAAGTATCTGAAATATAAAATACAAAACAGAGAGCTGACTTTTAGTCAGCTCTCTGTTTGTTTACACCCTTAGTTTCGCTGTTTGCATTTAGCCGTATATTTTTCCCACCACAGAAAAAAATAAAGATATTAAAAAGTCTGCATCGCCCATCCTTCTTCCTGATCATAAGGCAGGAATGTTGCATGGTCTATATATTGAAGAAGGGCATTTAGGGTCTTTTCAACGGACGCATTATCCTTAGAGAAATGATAGGCGTGCAGAAAATGTTCAATTTTTTTGGACAAAAAGTGGTCTTTTGTCCTTACCATCAGAAGTAGGAGGTTATCCCATTCTGAACGATGCGTGTAGTACAAAGCACGATCATAATCAACCTTATCCATTTGCTTCACTCTCCTTCTAGTGAGGAGTTAAAATTAGTTTGTTCAAAGTCATCATTTTATCACCCTGTAAAAGTTGGTCAGTTTGTAAATAGTAAAAATGAAACTTTCCATGGCTTAATTGTTAGAGGAACGGTTATCCTAATATCCGTATTTGACGTTTCTATTCTATATTTAATGTACTCAGTGACGAGTATGTGTAAGATATGGGCTAGATTTTAGGGGAGACTATTACATAAAGGCAGTTAAGGAAGTAAGTAAATATAAATCAAGGGCAGGTCGAATAATTATTCTGTTTCTAACCCATTTTTCAGGTTGTTTTTAGACTCATTTGAGGACTTTTATACATGATTTTCCTATCCCTTCATATTAATGAGGTAAGAGAATGAGGGGGTGAATGGGTGAGAGCAGACGAGCAAAAAGACTTGGAGTATGCCATTGATGAAATAACGGAAATCGCTGTTGGATTTGGGCTCGATTTTTACCCAATGAGATATGAGATCTGCCCAAGCGAAATAATATATACTTTTGGAGCATATGGAATGCCAACTCGATATTCTCATTGGAGTTTCGGAAAACAATTTCACAAGATGAAGCTTCAGTATGACGTTGGATTAAGCAAAATTTACGAGCTGGTTATTAATTCTGATCCTTGCTATGCTTTTTTATTAGATTCCAATTCCTTGATTCAAAACAAATTAATTGTGGCTCATGTACTGGCACATTGTGATTTCTTTAAGAATAATGTTCGTTTTAAAAATACGAAGCGAGATATGGTGGAAAGTATGTCTGCCACTGCGGAAAGAGTTAGGCAATACGAGATTGAGCATGGGAAGCTGGAGGTTGAGAAGTTTCTTGATTCGGTCTTGGCGATTGAGGAACATATTGACCCATCGCTTGTTCGTCCACAATTGAATTGGTCCATGGATGAAGAGGAGATAGAGGATGATTCTCCGCAATTTACTACACCGTACGATGATTTATGGAACTTGGAAAGCAAGGAAAAGGGGCAAAAGAAAAAAACAAAGGTCAAGAAATTTCCCCCTCGTCCAGAAAAGGATATTCTTTTATTCATTGAACAGTATAGCCGTAACCTAGAGGATTGGCAGCGAGACATACTGACGATGATGCGTGAAGAGATGCTCTACTTTTGGCCGCAGCTTGAAACTAAAATCATGAACGAAGGCTGGGCGAGTTACTGGCACCAACGCATCCTACGTGAACTTGATTTAACCAGCGGTGAGTCAATCGAATTTGCAAAACTAAATGCAGGAGTGGTGCAGCCGTCAAGAACAGGCATTAATCCATATTACTTAGGCATCAAGATGTTTGAGGATATCGAAGAAAGATATAACAATCCAGACGAAGAGATGAGAAGGCGCGGGGTTAAACCAAATTCAGGTCGTGAGAAAATGTTTGAGGTGCGGGAAATTGAATCAGATATCTCTTTCCTTCGCAATTATCTCACCAAAGATTTGGTCATGCGTGAAGACATGTATCTGTTCCAGAAGAAAGGCCGCGATTACAAAATCGTTGATAAGCAATGGGAAGCGGTACGTGATCAGCTCGTCGGTATGAGGGTAAATGGTGGTTTCCCTTACATTACGGTGAATGACGGAGACTATTTAAAGAATGGGGAACTTTATCTGAAACATTGGTATGAAGATATTGAGCTGGATGTGAAATACCTGGAGAAGGTTTTGCCGCATATGCATTATTTATGGGGGCGTACGGTTCATATTGAAACGGTGTTGGAAGGTAAGGGGATTTTGTTTAGCTATGATGGGAAGAGTGTGAGTCGGAAGTATGTATAAGGAGGAAAGGAGAGCCGAATGGATTGGCTCTCCTTTTCTTGTTATGATAGCATTATTTCAAGTATCAAAAATGAATAAAAAATATAGAAGTTATCAAGATCTCTGGGTTCTATCATGAAGACTTATGATTTGCTTTCATAAGACTCAAGGGCGGTGTATCCGCTTTTTTTGTTCTTCCACAATGGGACAGTTAGTGGAAGAAGGAGTTTGAATAAAGATGTTTAATTTATCCTGTGCAGAGTGTGTTACATGAAAATTTTATTGACGTATTTTGATAATTTATTATAGCTTGATAGTATTCTAAATGTTAGAAAGTATCTTTCCCACGGGGGGCCTTCGTTCTACCCCAGCTACCTCTAGTATTCTAGACCTCAAAGAAAAAGGTCAACCCATTAACTTGGTCAACCTTATAATACGAAGGGCAGGATAGTTGCATAAGGAGTTATAATATATTAGACCAATTCTTTATGTTATTAATAATTTGTATCTGACACAAAGTGGTAGTGTTTAATTTACAAATAAAAGAGGAAGCGATACATATGATTCATACTTTTGCCGTAACAAACGATTTAAAACTAATAACTGATATACCATTAAAACGTTTAGATGATTCTGATATTAAATGGTTTTGGGTAGATTTCGATACACCTAGTGATAGAGAAGCACTCCTTTTACAAACTCATTTTGATTTGCATCCACTTGCAATTGAAGACTGCTTACATTCTCTACAACGTCCAAAACTTGATTATTATGATGGGTATAATTTTTTTGTTCTACACACTTTAAACCAATACTCCCTTGTACCTGAAGAATTAGATATATTTGTCGGACACAATTTTATAGTTACTTTCCATTCATCACCTTTAAGTGAAATAGGAATGGTTCGAAAAAGGGTAATGGAGGATAAAAATACTATTAATAAAGGGGTTCTCCACATTTTTTATTCAATAATGGATAAAATTGTAGATGAGTATTTTCCAAGTATTTATAAATGTGAAGATAAATTGAATGAAATAGAAATGAATAAAACAAATCAAGATTTAATTGAAAATGTTTATGAAATAAGAAACCAGTTACTTAAGTTAAGACGCACAATTTTTCCGATGAGAGAATTGCTGTATAGAATTTTAAATTCGGAGAGAGTGATAGTCCCAAAAGATGATCGAGTCTATTTTATGGATATATACGACCATTTATTGAGACTTTCTGAAATGATCGAGTCTAATCGAGAAATGACGGCAGATATACGAGACAATTATATTTCACTAAATTCAAACCGAATGAACAGAATTATGAAAACACTAACTGTTATGACATCAGTTTTCATTCCCTTAACGTTTATTGCCAGTATATATGGGATGAATTTTAAATATATGCCAGAACTTACCTTGCAATGGGGATATTTTGGAGTGCTGGGAGTTATGGTATCAGTTGGCTCTGTAATGTTGTTATGGTTTTGGCGTAAGGGTTGGTTTAAATGATTAAAAATAAAAAGCCGATGCAAAAAACGGGCACGATTGTTTAAAAAGGTTCACTTTTCCTTATAGAAATAACGGGGGCGTTGATCTAAGAAGAAGGATTAATGCCTTTTATGTTGAATTTCTTATGCAGCTAACGGGGCAGGTTAGTTCAACAAGGATAAGTAAAAAGGAGCTAAAATTTTAGCTCCTTTTTATTTGCTTTGCTCCCTATGGTTTTCTCCGTAAAGCTCATCTAAATGTTTTAAATGTCCTAAGCCCCATTCATGCATTGACATCAATAGTGGCATTAATCCTTTTCCATATTCGGTTATTGAATATTCAACTTTTGGAGGAATTTGTGCGTATATCTTACGGTTTATTATATCGTGATATTCCAATTCCCTTAGTTGAGTAGTCAGCATTTTTTTCGTTATATCTGGAATAAAGCGTTGAAGTTCACTAAAGCGTAGTGTTCCATTAACAATAATATGATAAAGAATAACAGGCTTCCATTTTCCAACAAGAATATCAAGAGCTGTCTCAACTGTTCCAGTTCCATTTCCTTTACATTCGTCAGCCATTTTCCCTACTCCTTTTATGGTATCTTTTTGTATACTATGATACATTAATGTGCCTACTTCCAAAAGTTGGTTCTAGAGATTATTATAACCTTAGTGGTTGATTTAGAACAGAGTATTTATTTCATTGCTAAAAACATGATTTGTAAATAAGTCTGAATTGAGGTGATTACTGATGCTTTTTGATAAATTACTCAAATAAAATAGGAGGTAAAAAAATGAATAACTTTCATAGCAGACCTAATACTTTTGTAAATCACGTTCATTTAAAGGTTGAAAATTTTAAGAGATAAAACAGGGAAGTTAGATATTTCTAAACATAGTCCAATGGATTTAGAAAGCGTCATCGCTGCAGCGAACGGTGAAAGATGGAATAGCATTCCTGAAGGAACAATAATCGGTCATATTCATTTGCATGTATCTAATTTAGATAAAACAAAAGAATTTTATCATGATGGTCTAGGGTTTGATATAGAAATGGATATACCAGACCAAGCAGTATTCTTCTCAAGTGGCAAAATATAGAATGAATGGGTTATTTAATAAAGGAAGAAAAAGGGGAATTCTTTACCGAAGATCCTTCTGGGAATCGAATTCTTTTGTACTGTTAAAAATTGCAATATTCAGACTAGGGGATGAAAATCATGTGCTACATTCCTAGAAGAATTCAGAGAGATTAAATAAACTAAATTAAAAATAGGGAGAGATAATTACAATGAAGTGGACAGTTCGAATATTACAAGGATTATTAGCAGTAGGTTTCTTATTATTTGGGTTTATGAAGGTTAGTGCAAACCCTATGCAAGTACAGGCATTTACCAATGTTTATGGCTACGGTACTGGTTTCATGTATGTAGTAGGAGCTATTGAAATCATATCAGCGATTGGTTTGCTGATTGGGTATTGGAAGAACAGTTTAGTTCCTGTTTTCAGCGGTATATTAACGATCACTATGGCTGGGGCAGTATTCACACATTTAAATAGTGGTCAAGGGTTTGGAGTTACTTTGACACCGTTTATTTTGTTGGTTTTAGCAGTAGTAGTGTTTTTTAGTCAGCGAAAAATGATAAACAAGAACAGTTTAGAAGGGCTTAAATTATGAATATTGCGTTATGGGTTGTTCAAATTATTTTAGGATTAGCATTTATTATGTTTGGGGCTATGAAAGCATTTCAATATGAGAAAGCTAAAGCAAGTTTGCCTTGGGTAAAAGATTCTTCAAAAGGATTGGTCACATTTATAGGAATGGCGGAACTGCTAGGAGGACTGGGGTTAATTTTACCTTATGTCACCGGAATCGCACCTATATTAACACCAATTGCTGCTCTTGGACTTGGATTAGTCATGATTTTGGCTGCTGGGTTACACGTTAAGAGGAAAGAAAATCAGGCAATTAGCATGAATATCATTTTTTTAGTCCCTGCCATATTCGTAGCAATCGGACGTTTGTAGGAGGAGTAAATAAATATGTTTCTTGCAATGGGCAAGGGAGAAGAAAACAAGGAACCAGTAGTCATCAATGAAACGTATGAATTTGGTGAAATGTGTAATTTGTGTGTTAAATTTTAGAACTGGAGAGGAACTATATGAAAATATTAGTTACAGGAGCAACAGGGAAATTAGGTTCAAAGGTTGTAGAATCATTATTGAAATCTATACCTGCAAGTGAACTGGCAGTAAGTGTTCGAAACCCTGAGAAAGCAGAAGGACTTCGTGATAGTGGAGTAGAAGTTCGTTATGGCGATTTTGACCATCGAGAAACATTGGAAAATGCTTTTAGAGGGATTGACCGCTTATTAATTATTTCTGCGGATGGAGACAATGAAACAAGAATTCGTCAGCATACTAATGCCGTCCAAGCAGCTGAGCGTGCAGGAGTAAAATTTATTGCTTACACAAGTTTAGCAAATGCAACCGATAGTAAAATATTGATTGCCCCTCCTCATGTTGCGACAGAAGCAGCCATCATTAAAACGGGTATCTCATATTCTTTCTTACGAAACAATTGGTATTTGGAAAATGAACTGGGAAGCATTCAAGGTGCTATTGCAGGAGCCCCATGGATAACTTCTTCAGGAGAAGGTAAAGTAGGCTGGGCACTGCAACAAGATTATGCAGATGCAGCGGCAGCAGTTCTCGTAGGAAACGGTCATGAAAATACAGTGTATGAACTTTCAGGTCCTCTATTAACTCAAGAAGAATTGGCATCTTCTCTTGGTAATGTATTGGGTAAAGCAGTACCTGTACAACAAGTTAGTGATGAAAAATATGCAGAGATCATGAAAGGCTTAGGTGTACCTGATTTAATGATTCCGTTTGTAGCAGGGATTCAAGCTAGCATTCGGAACGGTTCGCTGGAAGTTGCAAGCAATGATTTTGAAAAAGTTCTTAGTCGTCCAGTTACTCCGATTAACGAAGCTCTGAACCAAATTGTTAATACAATATCATAAACAAAATAAAATCCTGAAAAAACCGACATAAAAGTCGGTTTTTTTTCAGGATTTATGCACTTGTAATATATACATATGTATAGTTTTTTTAAATCGTAATTGAGAAGAATTTATTATCCCTTATTCAACTAACTGGGGCGTTAACGGAATAATGAAGCTTAAAAGTAGCCTCTTTTTAGCAATACTGTTTATGAATAGCGCCATTAATAAAAGATCCTTAGGAGAAGGAAGGCTGGGCAAGCTATTGGCACCAACGAATCCTCCGCGAACTTGATTTAACGAGCGGGGAATCAATCGAATTTGCAAAACTTAATGCAGGTGTGGTGCAGCCGTCAAGAACAGGTATTAACCCTTATTACTTAGGCATCAAAATGTTTGAGGATATTGAAGAGCGGTATAACAACCCAGACGAAGAGATGAAAAGGCGCGGGGTTAAACCAAATTCAGGTCGTGAAAAAATGTTTGAAGTGCGGGAAATCGAATCGGATATCTCCTTCCTCCGCAATTACCTCACAAAGGATTTGGTCATGCGCGAGGATATGTATCTGTTCCAGAAAAAAGGGCGCGATTACAAAATTGTCGATAAGCAATGGGAAGCAGTACGCGATCAGCTCGTCGGCATGCGGGTCAATGGGGGGTTCCCGTATATTACGGTGAATGACGGGGACTATTTAAAAAATGGGGAACTTTACCTGAAGCATTGGTTTGAGGATATTGAGCTGGATGTAAAATACCTGGAGAAGGTTTTGCCGCATATGCATTATTTATGGGGGCGTACGGTTCATATTGAAACGGTGTTGGAAGGTAAGGGGATTTTGTTTAGCTATGATGGGAAGAGTGTGAGTCGGAAGTATGTATGAGTAATGTGAAGAAGCCAATCAGGGATTGGCTTCTTTTATTTGAGAAGTGTTACTTTTTGAATATAAGGTCGTGCTCGATAATTGAAGAACGGGAATATAATTTGGTTACCAATTTTCTAAATTCCTCTGTCCACAAACAAATGGAAGCAATAGCAGAAGATCAAGATTGTCAAATGGACGGTATCTTTTTATGCTGCTAAGGGGCAGCATTCCTGCAATAAATGAACAGTGTGGTTAAATATGTGAAACAACATCATTTAAACTATCAATGGCAATAGCAGAATCATCTATAAACACCTTGAGAGGCATCGCATAAGATAAAAAATACCGCCATTGACGGTATACAATCTTCTACTATTAAAATTGGGAGTGGAACAATGGTTGAAACTAATTGACACTATTATTTTTCCTAATTTCGTCACGAATGTCCTTTAGATAATCATTTTTTTGTTTCATTAACTTTATGATAGTACTTGCAACATAAGTAGCAAAAATGAGAATTCCTAAATATATTATGATGGGAATAATTCCCAAGAAATCCAACATTTCCATAAATTAACCCCTCTAAACTATATTTTATTATTATATTATCATATTTATCACAAATTAATCGTTAATAAACTTAAACTCTCAGGGTAGATACAAAATGAGGGCAATCGCTTTTTTATTAAAGGGGAAGGTTAACGAAAAGAGACAAACGGAATCGATGGTAATTTAATCAAACATCAACATTATTGTTTAAAAACCGTGAGCTAGCCTGACACGGTTTTTATCTTTCTAATTCCATTATTCTAGTTGTCTCTAAAGGTCAATAGGCTAACTTACCCCATTATTTTTTAGGATTCAACGGGTCAGGGACAACAAACTTCACATCATGTTCCTTGCATCTGGTGTTACTCAACACATTTTTTACCTTATCTGTGTACCGCTCCTCTAACCAATCTCTTGAGAAAGAATTCGTCGCTGAGACGAAGAGAGTATCTTCTGTTTCTTTGATTAGATACGTATCTCTTAACCAAGCATTGAAACTGGGTTCACTGATGACACCTGATAAGCTTTCTAAAGCTTCACTCCAGATTTCGTTTGTTACCGAATTTAAAGAAGTATCTGTTTTGATTTCTGGATTCACTTTCATATAAGCCGCTAACATCTTATCGAGCAGATATCCAAAATTCTCATAATAGCCAGAATCGATCTCAAACAAGATTTGTTCCTTTTGAGGAAAATCGATTTGCACCATGAATAGCTTGAAGACCGTTCGTACCTCAGCCACCTGGAGAAGTGATGCTAACACATCCTTGTTATTATATATGAGTTCCATCTCTTTCTTCGTAAGCATCCCTTTCCATCCCATCCTTAAGAAATTAATAAGTCAAGTATATCGGAACCAGTGTATAAACTCTTGACGGCTGTATTATTCCTGCATTAACCTTTGTAAATTAGATTGACTCGCCACTTGTAAAATCAAGCTCGCGGAGGATTCTCTAAACAGTATCACTAAGAAGAGGATATTTTTAAGCTTCTTTATTCTGTTAATGCCCCCGTTTGTTTAAGTACGTTTCATCACAAACTTGCTTTATACTCTTCATTCAAAAGCTATAATCACAGATCCTAATAGAAGTAATCTCCTTTGCAGCAGAGAAATAAAGGATAATATTATTAATACTTCTCTAGAAATAAACTTCATAAATATTTGTTTATTTAAAAAAGTTTTTTATCTATTTTAAAAGTTTTTTTACTAAATCTACTATTTCGTTGTAATCGTTATAACTGATTTGTTTATTTTTTGTTAAATCTGTTACTTCAAAATGCCCCAAAGTATGAAGGTAACGTACTCTTACTCTAGGTATATTATTTTTGGTAAATACTTCTTCAATTTCACAATCAGAAAATGTCTCCATAGTTTTCAGTATTTTTAATATGTGATTTGTTGTTGGCATTGCTTCACCTCTTTTATGGTAATGAATGGAAATCCGCTGATACCAAATTAAATGAAATAGTGTGTCTGATTATAATCTATCCAATGACCTATCGACCAAGGCCTTCAAACGGTGTAACAATCAAATAAAGACTACCCATTAATCCTTTTATTATTAGTAATAATTTGTTGCGTTTAAATATGAGTTCATTCAATAAAAAAGAGTTGAATTTTCTTCAGCTACCTCGTTACTACTCTTACTTCTGGAAAATAATCACAGCTTCATCGCCCGAATATTTAATTTTTAGAATGGTTTTCTCTGAATTGGCTTCCAACCATTCTGCAATACGTTTTGTTTTATTTGGTAAAACACCCCATTTAATAACTTCAATACTTATTAAATTTGCTTTTCCTAACATCTATAATGATCCTTTCTGTCATAATGTACTTCTTATATGAGGTATTACTCTTTAATAAATGTCTATTCCATTCCAGAGTTGAGGTAATTCAACAGTGTTTTGTTTAGGAAGTAGGAATCGAAAATTAAACATAATTGTTTCGATCACTTTCATATAATTGCAGTGGTAAATTTCTGTTTTTGTATTGTTTACCATATCGATAATTTTATAAGAACCAGATGAATAATAAATAATAATAGTTGGAGAGTCATTTTTGCAAAAAACTTCTACGATAGCGGTTTCGCGAAACATATACAAAGTTTTCAACCTAGTTATAAGATAGCAAGTCGAACGCATACGTATAAATCCCCTTCGTATTTTCGATGATAAGTCCCATATATAAATAAGATTGCAAACTATAAACAAAACTTTCTAACAGTTTTTATTTGAATTCTTCCCTTTTATCAATATAAAATGTTAACAGATCTAGTAAACAACACGTGTCGGTTAACATATCATTTATCAGCATTATTATTATTATTATAACTTGATAGTTTTTTTCTTCAATCCACAATAAAACAGATATGTATTAGTATTCAACATTCTGTATAAAAGTGTTGAAAAAAACACGTTAAAAAGATTAAAAAGTCGGGGTGCTTATGTTATGAAACATAAAAAAGAAGATCGGAGAGTAGTCAGAACTAAAAGGGATTTGAAAGATGCCTTTTTTACTTTATTAAACGAAAAGAATGATATCGAAAAGGTATCAATTGTTGATATAACGGAAAAAGCCAATTATAATCGAGCAACTTTTTATGTCCATTATCTGGATAAACAATCATTAATCGACGAAATTATTGATGAAACACTCGATGGTTTTCTTGCCGCCTTTAGAGAGCCTTATAAACAAATAAAAACTCTCGAATTAGATAAGGTTTCCATACAAGCAATTCAAATATTCAAATACATTGAAGGTAATTCGGAAATTTTCAGATTGTTATTTACTAATAAGGCATTTAAGGGGTTTAATAAAAAATTCAGTAGTGTACTGGAGGAATTATTCCTAACTGAAGTAAGCTACTTCGACAATCAATCCCAATATTTTGAAAAAATTAACAAGGAATTATTTGTTCGTGCACAGTCTTACTCTATGATAGGAATTATCTCCTATTGGGTTGAACACAATTTTATCTATTCAGCCGATTTTATGAACGAACAACTACTAATGATTACTAGGTATTATGATTCAACTAAGATAACGTTTGTTAAACCATGAAATATATAGAATTTCTGCCAACGCATCCTCCGCGAACTTGATTTAACGAGCGGGGAATCAATCGAATTTGCAAAACTCAATGCAGGTGTGGTACAGCCATCACGAACATGTATTAACCGTTATCACTTGGGTATCAAGATGTTTGAGGATATCGAAGAACGATATAACAACCCAGACGAAGAGATGAAAAGGCGCGGGGTTAAACCAAATTCAGGCCGTGAAAAAATGTTTGAAGTGCAGGAGATTGAATCGGATATTTCCTTCCTCCGCAATTACCTCACAAAGGATTTAGTCATGCGTGAGGATATGTATCTGTTCCAGAAAAAAGGGCGCGATTATAAAATCGTCGATAAGGAATGGAAAGCGGTACGAGATCAGCTCGTTGGGATGCGGGTCAATGGAGGGTTCCCGTACATTACGGTGAATGATGGGGATTACTTGAAAAATGGAGAGCTCTATTTGAAACACTGGTTTGAAGATATCGAGCTGGATGTGAAGTATCTGGAGAAGGTTTTGCCGCATTTGCATTATTTATTTATGGGGTCGCACAGTTCATATGGAAACGGTGTTGGAAGGTAAGGGGATTTTGTTTAGTTATGATGGGAAGAGTGTGAGTCGGAAGTATGTGTGAGTGATGAGAAGAAGCCAATCCAAGATTGGCTTTTTTTGCAGTTAGGGATAACCAGTATTTCTCTTTCTTAATTTTGCTTTATTTAAAAATATTCATTCACAAACTTTTTCATATTATTTTTCTTTTAATATAGGAGTGCTGCTCTCCATTTGTGACATAAGAAAGCTTGTATTCCAGTACGCCACCATACTTGTGATAAAACAAATGGATAAATTGTGAAAAATAGCACAAACATCGGTAAATAAAGTAAAAATATGCTAAAGTGGTTTATATAGAAAGTATAAAGGAGTGTATATAGTGGGGGCAGTAGAAAAGAAGAAAAAGCCATTTTATAAAAAATGGTGGGTTTGGTTAATTGCAATCATATTGATTATAGCAGTGGGTACTTCTGAAGAAAATGAGGAGAGTAAGGCTGTTGATTCTTCTGATGTAAAAGAAACAAATGTAGTTAATGACACTAAAAACAAAGAACAAGAAAAAGAAGAAACAACTACTAAAGAAGTAGCAAAAGAAGAACCGAAAGAAGAAGCAAAAACTGAAAAAGTAAGTGTTTCAAGAGAATTTAGTTCTGCATTGAAAAAAGCAGAACAGTATGCTGAGAGCATGCATATGTCAAAGAACGCTATATATGACCAATTAGTTTCTGAATATGGAGAACAGTTCCCTGCTGATGCAGCTCAATATGCTATTAATAATCTTGAATTTGATTGGAATGCAAATGCATTAAAGAAAGCAAACTCTTATGCTGATGATATGGATATGTCAAAAAGCGCTATATATGACCAATTAGTTTCTGAATATGGAGAAAAATTCACTCCAGAAGAAGCTCAATATGCAATAGATAATCTAGAGTAATAGAATAATTTTTTTGACTAGAGTAGCAGTTTTGCTACTCTTTTTGTTAGGTGTTACAGGCATTATCCATCCATAGCAGAAGATGATTTGCATAAGATTATGAAACTAATTATAGATAAAGTGTGAAAAATAAAAGGTGAAAACTTCATTTCTGTTAATTTTATGGATAATGTTTGCTACGAATGATCCTGTATTGCAGGTTTGGCCGGTAAACCCGACTATGAGGAGCGGGGTGAGGTGAACCTGGATATGGTACGCCATTGATCAAACAGGGAAAAACCAGTTCATGGTCAAAGCAGACTGGGTGGATTCTGTGTGACCTGGTTCCAATTCGCCAGGTAGATCACGAAAAAAACGATGCTGTTTCATGAGAGTAATTTCTAGTGTTCATATGTGTGTTAAAGTAGAAGCCAATCAGCGATTGGCTTCCTTTTTATTGTTAAGTATAATATTTCGAAATTGAATGAGTTATCTAATGGTAATAAAACGATTTTTTGACTTTTTAACTTAATTGGTTTCGGTATCTATTTTTTTATTTCGATATATTCTTAGAGGATATTTCTTTACATTTAATATCTCCTTCTTCTTGGTGAGATTGTGGCTGTATCAATTAAGCAAGGAAGATTCTTAGAAGAAGAGAGACTGGAGTTGTTTTGTCTAAAGATTTCAATGGAACATTACAGGAGGGTTGAGCAAGTAAAACCAGCTATTGCTGGTTTATCTTCGTTTCCTTCGCCAAATCCACACGTTTGACAAGAGAAGTAATCCTGCAATGGTACCAGCAATTCTTTGATCGCGGCTTCGGGTATATTCTAAAAAGTCATCTGCATCATAATCTGCCAGTTCCCCGTTTGGAAACTTTTCCACGTCCGTTGTCAGCTTCGGCCATTCATCTGTTCGTCCGCACGGATCAACCTCAATGTGTAATCCTTTTTTATGTCCGTAAATGAGGTAGATTCCGCCTTCTTTGAGAGTTTCTTGTAACCAATCTCCGATCATGTCTTTCACTTTAACCCTAGGTTTCAGTTCTCCTTTATAGACCGTGTCCACTTGGATAATGTAACTGTCTCCATTTCGCTCCTTTACCATCCCTTTAAATACGAAATCGGCGTTCTTGAAAGCTTTTTCCGCGCGTTCAGGTTCCGCGCAGCTCAAAGCCTCTCCCGTAGTGGGAAAGGACAGGCTCCCTAGCAGAAGGAACAGAACCAATCCAAATCCTTTAGCCGTTCGCCAACTGTTCATACTGCTCATCCTCCTCTTATAATCCACATAACTTTAATTCAACTGGTATTTCGAAATAACCTTACCGTAAATTTGTTATTTATAAAGAATATTATTTAAAATTTTGAGGTAGTTGTTTTTATATTTCTTTATTTCAAGCAGGCTATATAATTATTTTAATGGATAAATCTTGAAAATGGAGCTGCATTCTTAAAAATGCCATTCAATAGGAAGAGATAGATGAAGAACATTTTGTTAATTGGACTTCTCTTGCTGGGATTACTCGTGAGCCACATATTAGTAAATATCCAGCCAAAACGCACAATATTTCGCATATGAAATCTGCGTGCGTTTTTTTGTTGTGATTTATTTTTCTTTATTTAATTTATATGCAGCGAATCCTAAATCAAAAATCGTGGAAATGAAAGGCAAATGAAAACGAAAGTAAAAATAGAATAGTATTATGTGATAAAATATTTACTTACATGTTATTAACGTTAATTATAGGGGAGTCCTAGAATGAAAAAGAAAATAAACTATATAATCTCACTTTTAACGATTATTTTTTTGGTGAGTTGTTCGAATGCTGATGATACATCTATTACAGATGTAGAAAAAGAATCACAAGAAGTAACCACAGTTAATACAGAAGAAAATAGTCAAAAAGAAGAAAAAGAAGAAACTACCCCTACGGTTAGTGATGAACCAGCAGTAGAGGAACAAGTAGTTGATGAACCGGTAATAGAGGAAACAAAAAACCAATCAAAGGA
Source organism: Pradoshia sp. Z4_20 (assembly GCF_058216035.1). Classification (NCBI taxonomy): domain Bacteria; kingdom Bacillati; phylum Bacillota; class Bacilli; order Caryophanales; family Bacillaceae; genus Pradoshia; species Pradoshia sp. Z4_20. The sequence goes on along the minus strand of NZ_JBZAJD010000003.1, from coordinate 168,997 downwards.
TGAACGGTTCTCAGGATACAAACGGATTGAAGTTGATGGTGGCGATTTGTCTGGATATCGTGAAGCTAACGTTGTCGTTGACATTGGCTTTGGGGATCGTGAATATTGGGCATTTACGAATGAATACGGCCAATTAGTGCGGGTCATTGCTGACGAAATTATTCTGCAAGATGATCGTAGCGAACCTGTAACATCATCTGGAAGATACTACTCTGATGAGGCGAAAGTTCCTGGTGTTGAGAGTGATAATTTAGATGAAGGACATATCATCGCTGATTCTCTCGGCGGGGTATCGAATGCTTATAATATTACCCCGCAGGATAGTACACTCAACCGACATGGTGACCAAGCTTATATGGAAGATGCGATTCGTCGTGCGGGTGGAGCTACTAATTTCGAAGCAATTATCACCTATCCGAATACGAAAACACAGGTCCCTTCCCATTACCAGTATTCCTATACTATAAGGGGTAACGAGATTGTGGATAAATTTGACAATGTAAACCCTGATGAAGTAAACGCATCGCTCGGTTTAACAGAAAGTAAGCCTTCTGATTCAACTAGTTCAAGTAATTCTAGTAGTTCAACTAGTTCAAACACGAAAGGTGATATTTCTAGTGTTGATGTGAATGGTAATGGACAAGTGACAATTAAAGAAGCAAAAGATGCAGGTTTCAGTATGCCCATAACAAGTGACCATTGGTTATATCCTTATATGCGCGATAACGATAATGATGGAATGGTAGGGGAGTAACACTTTTAACTCTGAGACAAACTAGATGAACGAGAGAATAGTTCTTCGTTAAAGATCTATAAGCTTGGGATATCCCAAGCTTATTTTTTATTAATAGGTTTACTCAATCATTAGCTATTTTTGTTAGGAAAACGGATGGTATTTGAGCTGTGCTTTATATTTGATGTCTTTTTTAGAGGATAAGGATAGGGAATGTGAACGAGGTATTAGAGGATGCTACTATATGACGATAGGTTGTGGTGATGGTTCTGCTACTATTACACAAGAATAAACATCCAAGTATGAAAGGTGAGCGACGTATTATTTGCTATTTATAAAATTACCTGTTATTGTTAAGAAGAATTATTTTTGTTCGGTTTCAGATTGAGAAGAGATTTTGATTTTCGTCTAAGGTATTTGAGCAAGGATAGTAACACATTGTGTGGATATCCACACTAGGAGGCAACAATTATGGAACAAGGTAAAGTGAAATGGTTTAATGCAGAAAAAGGTTTTGGATTTATCGAACGTGAAGGCGGAGAAGACGTATTCGTACATTTCTCAGCTATCCAAAGCGAAGGATTCAAATCTTTAGACGAAGGTCAAAGTGTAACGTTTGAAGTAGAACAAGGACAACGTGGCCCACAAGCTACAAACGTTCAAAAAGCTTAATAAGAGCTAATGAAAGACCCTGCATATGCAGGGTCTTTTTTTGTTTTTAAATCAATTTGCGCAATAAAAAAGCCCTATTCAAGAAATGAATAGAGCTTAGACAACAAAAGAATGAAACTGTATAGCAAATGGTAGGCTAAGTATAGCACAGTGCTTGAATAATCCCTAATTTAAACTTGCTTAATTGCAAAGGGAGTATTTTTCTAATCTTTTTTATGAATACAATAACTGCTAGCTTCCTTAAAAATCCTTCATTAAACATTTAATAAGGTAACAAAAGTTTCCTTCATCACTTCTTCAGATGGACGGTCTCCACTTTTTACATATTTAGTTGACATTCCATATAGGATCCAACTAATCATAATGCTATGCAAGTCTGCTTTTTCATTTGACGAAGAGGGGTACTTTTTTTTAATAAATCTTTAAATACCCTTGCGAGTTCTTCTTTTATGATAGTTTCAATTTTGGGTGTAAATGCTTCATGTGAAGTTACATCTTTTAATATTCCCTGCAACACATCTTCACTGATGACTGTTTCCAATAAGTCATATTTATCAAAGAAGTGATAATAAAACGTTGCGCGATTAACAGTTGCTCGTTGCGTAATGTCTTTTATAGTAATATCCTTGAAATCCTTCTCAATTACTAACTCCATAAATGATTCCATAATTCTTTAGACATTACGAAGCAGTATATTGCACAAGGATAACCATCCTATTATGAAAGGTGAGATCGTATGGTTTGCTATTATTGGAATTACCTGTTATTCTTAAGAAGAATTATTTTTGTTCGGTTTCAGATTGAGAAGCGATTTTGATTTTCGTCTAAGGTATTTGAGCAAGGATAGTAACACATTGTGTGGATATCCACACTAGGAGGCAACAATTATGGAACAAGGTAAAGTGAAATGGTTTAATGCAGAAAAAGGTTTTGGATTTATCGAACGTGAAGGCGGAGAAGACGTATTCGTACATTTCTCAGCTATCCAAAGCGAAGGATTCAAATCTTTAGACGAAGGTCAAAGCGTAACGTTTGAAGTAGAACAAGGACAACGTGGCCCACAAGCTACAAACGTTCAAAAAGCTTAATAAGAGCTAATGAAAGATCCTGCATATGCAGGATCTTTTTTTGTTTATAAAAAATTTGGTCCATAAAAAAGCCCTATTCAAGAAATGAATAGAGCTTAGACAACAAACGAATGAAACTAGTATAGCACAGTGCTTGAATAATCCCTAATTTAAACCTACTTAATTGTAAAGGGATTGTTTGTATTATTTTTTTACGATGCAGTCACTAATCTACTGAAAATCCTTCTTTAAACATATTTAATAGAATTTCCTTCATCACTTCTTCCGATGGCCGATCGCCACTATTTATATATTTAGTCGACATCCCATATAGGTCCAACTATCCTCTAGTGATGAGCAGCTAACCAATCAGGAGTCAGAGCGAGAGACCACTGGCTTTTTAGCTTTAGAACATTTCCAAGCAGTATATTGCACACGGATAAACATCTTATTATTAATGTTGAGCGTCGTATTATTTGCTATTTTTAAATATACCTGTTATTCTTAAGAAGAATTATTTTTGTTCGGTTTCAGATTGAGAAGCGATTTTGATTTTCGTCTAAGGTATTTGAGCAGGGATAGTAACACATTGTGTGGACATCCACACTAGGAGGCAACAATTATGGAACAAGGTAAAGTGAAATGGTTTAATGCAGAAAAAGGTTTTGGATTTATCGAACGTGAAGGCGGAGAAGACGTATTCGTACATTTCTCAGCTATCCAAAGCGAAGGTTTCAAATCTTTAGACGAAGGTCAAAGTGTAACGTTTGAAGTAGAACAAGGACAACGTGGCCCACAAGCTACAAACGTTCAAAAAGCTTAATAAAGCTAATGAAAGATCCTGCATATGCAGGATCTTTTTTTGTTTTTTATTCAATTTGGTCAACAAAAATCCCTAATCACGGGCATATTTCCAACTCTCCAAATCTTATATGAATTTAACGAGTAATAAAAAAATTACCTAGTAAAAGAAGTAACGATTTTAATGAGTTGAGAAATCATTAGTCTCTTTTAATCGTTGAAGCTTATTCCATGGTAAATACATCAAAACCCATAAAATAACAATCATACAAGCTAAACCAAATATGTACCCGGGATTCCCAAGTACCTTTTCAAGCGGAACAAGTGGGGAACCAGGTGAGGGGACATTTAAAAACATAAAGTTTGTATCCCATATTTTATTTAATGGATAGATAATTGATCCTGTCACAGCTAAAAATAGGACTGAACCTACTATTCTTTTTTTATTTGGTTTTACAATCCCAGCGTATAACACCATGACACAATACATAACAAGTGCAAAATGAAAAATAAAGCTAAATAAACTCATAAATTCATAAATCGGGCGATGTGTCCAGTTACAAAATAATAAAGCTGCAATTGCACCAGGTAAGAATAAGTTATAGAGCTTTTCACCAATTATTAAGCTATTTGTATAGGCATGATATAAAATCGCAAAAATCGCAAAACTACATAATTCAAACGGTAGATAGTCAACTGTAAATTCATTTCTGTTAATCAAATAGATATTCTTAATTATCTCAAATAATAAAATAAACCATGCGATTCTTCGTTGTACAATACTCTGACTTTTGGCATCTAATTTATTGAAATGCTTACTAACCTTGATAACGGTCAACGTTATTATAATGAGCCATGCAATATGATATGGTCCAAATAATGAAAATCCCATTTTTCTACCTTCCTTTTTATTTCATGAAGAAACCATTTTGGCGTAAGCGCAAAATGGCTGGATTTATTATGATGAATATTTCGTATCTGTTTTTTCTACTAAATTATTGATATCCAAACTAATATAAGTGCCACGAATAGCACCCTAAGAAGAACAACACTATAAACTATTAATGACTTCATGGCTAAAGAATAAGTCTCCATTTTCACCATTGGCAATACGGCTGTCATAAAAATAATCCCTAATATTAAAATAGCAATAATCGGCACGACAAACAATCGGTTGGAATTTTCTAATTCTTTCAATATCTACCTTTCCTATTAATGAACAAGATGTCTATATATACTCTACATGGGAATGATCATTGGTGAGAATATATTTTATACAGGATTACTTTGAATCTCAAGATTAAGTCAGACTAGGGGATGAATCTGTTTAAATTCCCTTAGAATGAGAGTAAACCATTATCTTAGCCGAAGGAAATGTGGCTTTTTCCCTCGTTATTGGTGTCTTAACCATTAGAGAATACCCCCTCACCATTGGTCGAGGAGGTATCACCACTTATTTTTAGGATAACCTCTCTCCGTCGCAGGCAAATTATATTTTTTTGCGAAACGGGTTATATCATGTGGTTGCTCATCTTGAATGTTTCAGAGTATATATTGCATCATAGATAAATATCCAATTATAAAAGGTGAGGTCGTATAGTTTGCTATTATTGGAATTACCTGTTATTCTTAAGAAGAATTATTTTTGTTCGGTTTCAGATTGAGAAGCGATTTTGATTTTCGTCTAAGGTATTTGAGCAGGGATAGTAACACATTGTGTGGACATCCACACTAGGAGGCAACAATTATGGAACAAGGTAAAGTGAAATGGTTTAATGCAGAAAAAGGTTTTGGATTTATCGAACGTGAAGGCGGAGAAGACGTATTCGTACATTTCTCAGCTATCCAAAGCGAAGGTTTCAAATCTTTAGATGAAGGTCAAAGTGTAACGTTTGAAGTAGAACAAGGACAACGTGGCCCACAAGCTACAAACGTTCAAAAAGCTTAATAAGAGCTAATGAAAGACCCTGCATATGCAGGGTCTTTTTTTGTTTTTAAATCAATTTGCGCAATAAAAAAGCCCTATTCAAGAAATGAATAGAGCTTAGACAACAAAAGAATGAAACTGTATAGCAAATGGTAGGCTAAGTATAGCACAGTGATTGAATAATCCCTAATTTAAACCTGCTTCCTTGCAAGGGGTTTTTTATCAAATCTTCTATCCCACTTTTGGCTCTATTTATTAGTCACGTGGACATCTTCTAATGTTTCCTCATCCAGTGAATAAAGGGACTTCCAACCGAATTATTATGCTCTGAATACGGAAAAGGCAACTCCTTCTTACACATTATAATCATAGCGCCTGATTTTCCCTCAACAAAATAATTTAATAAGAGGATTTCTTATTTCTATTTATTTACAGAAAATTCATTTAAAATAATATCAAGGTTTAACTTGAATTTTATAGTAGAGGGAGTCTTTGGTGTTGAAGCATATATTTGCATTTGAGAAAGAAGAGGATTTTCAGGAATACAAATATTTGATTGAGAGGTTTTCCAAAAAACATAAAAGGCTATCAGCTTGAATTAGTAAATCATTGTGAGCTCAAAGAATTGCCAAAAGGAGTTGTATGGACAACAGATGAACTAGCCACAACTGTTTTTTCCAATATACCGATCCCAGCCTTTACAAATAAAGATCTCATTTATCTTTCTCCTGATTTGGTAAGCTGGAGGAGGTTATTTCTTACACAATTAGAGGGAAAGAAACATTCTAAAATAGAAGACTTCTATACTAATATGTCTGAAAACCATATATTAACTATACTTGGACACGAATTAACCCATCACTCCGATTTGTTTTTGGATGAATTTGATGATGAGAGAGAGAACAGTATTTGGTTTGAGGAAGGAATGTGTGAGTACTTATCAAGAAAATACTTACTAACTGATACAGAAAATAAGCAGATTACAAATATTGAGATAGAATTGATGGGTCTGTTTAAGCACAAATATGGTAACCATTCGTTAGAGGAGTTCGGAAGTGACAGTTATCAAGGGAGTTTAACAGTATTATGTTCGATTACTGGCGAAGCTTTCTTGCAGTAAAGTATTTGGTTGAAGAGGTTGCTAATAATGACCCCAAACAAGTTTTGAAAGAATATCATAAATGGCATAACGAGGGAAGAAAAAAGCCTTTAATAGAGTACTTCCATTTGGAAAACTTATTTTAAGAGCAAGAAAAAAGGATTGAATCTTATTGTTGATTCAATCCTTCTAACTATTAATTAATATTATTTATTCAACGACTACTGTTTCTTTGTATGGAGTATCTTCGCTGGATGTACCAAGATATACAGTGTACTCGCCAGGTTTCACCACGAAATCGTGTTCGTAGTAGTCCCATACACCCATTGGATGGTTCGTAGCAGTTGGGTCAATCGTGATGCTAACTTCACGTGACTCATTAGGCTCTAGGTAAACTTTTTGGAAACCAACAAGACGCTTAGGTGGCTGTCCTTGGACAGGAATACCTAGATATACTTGAACAACCTCAGCTCCAGCAACTTTTCCTGTGTTGGTTACGGTCACCTTTACCGTAATCGGGGATTTGCCATCTGTTTGTGATGGTGTTACTGAGAATTCGGAAAGCTCAAAGGATGTGTAGGATAGACCGTATCCAAACGGGAATAATGGCTTAATTCCTTGGGATTGGAACCAACGATAACCCATGTTAAGGCCCTCAGAATATCGGATAACTGGGAAGCCATTGCCTTCATCTGTACCAGGATAGCGCTCAGGTCTGCCTGCGTACAAAAGATCATCCTCAGAAGCTGCGTATGTGGTAGGAACTTTACCGGATGGATTTACAACGCCAAAGAGTAAATCGGCAACGACGTGACCATCTTCAGTACCTTGGTTCCATGCCTCAAGAACAGCTTTAGCCTTTTGGATCCATGGCATCATGACAGGGCTGCTGTCTTTCATGACTACAACCGTTTGCGGGTTGATATCCAATAGTTCTTCGATCATACGATTCTGATCATTTAGCATGTTTGGACTAGGTAAATCAAAACCTTCAGAGGCAACTAAGCCGGCCATTAGAATAACCATATCAGCTTTAGCAGCAGCTTCTTTGGCTTCGTCAAGATTTGAAAGATCTTTAGCGACAGTAACCTTGCTGACTGACGTGTGTGAACCAAGACCTTTAAGGACATTTTGCATGCCTTCTACCGGTGGTACCGTGTAGAGCGGAGTAACCTTGGATGAACCGCCACCACCGTTGCAGGCGTCATCCACGTACTCAGATTGACCAATGATTACGATGGAGTCATAAGCTTTCGGATCAAGTGGAAGCATTTCACCTTCATTTTTCAGAAGGACAGCAGCCTGCGAGCCAATTTTACGAGAAATGGCGCCATGGCCTTTTGCATCAATCTCACCAGGATTGTAAGGACGCTCGAATTGACCGAAACGGAACATTTGCGTATAGCGGCGAACCAATGCACGGTCAACAGTTTCAATCTCGAGGCTAGTATCCTGGAGTGCATTCTTGACGTTTGTCTCATTCAGCCATTTAGCATCGGGCATCTCATGGTCCATACCGGCGTTCAATGAAGCGGCAGCAGAACGGCAAGACCAGAAGTCAGATTGTACATAGCCTTGGAAGCCCCACTCGTCACGAAGAATATCGTTAAGGAGGTAGCGGCTTTCCGTTGCGTAAACACCGCGAACACGGTTGTAGGCGCTCATCATTGCGGCAATGTCACCATCTTTAACTAACATTTCAAAAGGAAGTAGGTAAAGCTCGCGCAATACGTGCTCATCCAACTCAACACTTGTGCGGAAGCGCTCGTACTCCTGGTCGTTAACAGCATAATGCTTACCCATAGCGATAACATCATGCTCTTGAATCGCTTTCGTAACCTCAACGCCCATTACGCCAGAAAGGTATGGATCTTCAGAGAAATATTCAAAGTTACGTCCAGCAATTGGAGTTCTGTGTAGGCAAACCCCTGGTCCTTCTAGTACGTGCTGACCAAGTGTAGCCGTCTCAGAACCAATGATATCCCCGTACTCACGCGCTAGCTCCGGATCAAAGCCGGCAGCAAGTCCGATGGTCATTGGCAAGGCTGTAGCAGGCGGGCTTGGGTGTCCGTCACCCATACCTACACCGACAGGACCGTTTGTAATACGGAAACGAGGTATTCCTAACTCATCAATGCCTTTTACATGGCGCTGTACTTGAAGCTGTGCCATAAGCTTGTCTTGCTCCTCAGGAGTCATGGCATTCATTTCATCCATAGATGGCATATCGTAGATGTTGATGGTCGCCATCGCACCGTGAAGCTGAGCAATCTTCTGCTCCAATGTCATTGCAGCTACAAGCTTTTCAGCACGCTCACGTGGTGACAATGACTTGTCCATCCATGGAAACTGTCCATTCTTTTCTGTATCAGTAGTATGTTGATTATTCATGTTGAACACTCCTAACACAATATTTTTATAAAAATAAACGTATTATTTCTAATACTTTTTATCTGATAGTCTAAACCGCTTACATATTTAAGATAACCAGATAATTCTATAAAATCCTAAGTAAAGCAAATGAGACTTCCTTTGTTAGATCTGCGGAATTCTCTTTTATGATTTGGTTTCAATGTGTAAATTATATTTTTTTTATCATTCTTTTACTCGTACTATTTTTGTTTTATTAGTAGATATTTTAGTTATATGCTATTTATTAAAGTGGAAAATCGAATAAATGAGTTTTGATGGTAGAAGTCTTCGTCAAAAAAGCAAACGGATGGGTTAGTAGTTATAAAGATTGTAGATGGAAATCTTTGTTTCTGGTTTTATATATTATAAGGACAACTAGGGCAGTGGTTATGAGAAAAAAGTCTAATAGGGTAAACAGAGAATCAAAATATTAAACTACCTCTTGAAGAAAGGGTTAAATGATACTAAAAGATATATAGTAAAGATAAGAAAAAGACGGAACTCATAATATCGTGATTGAGGAGTATTTCTAATAACATATAAGGGGACGGTAATTTGAGTTTATTACAAAAATGGTTTTATTGGCTACTTGCCTTTATATCAATCATTGTTTTTCTATTACATAATATGGGTCCCTATACGGGGCAGTTAAGATTAATCGCCTATATACTGTTTACTATTCTTTGTGCAGCTTTGCTTATTAAAAGTAGAGAGTCAAAGGCAAAGATAGCAGGAATCATTGTGTTTTACCTGGTTATTGGTATAGGTGGATATTTTTAATAAGAATACTGCTAGTCGAGAAGAGATTTTACTTATGGTTTTGGAAAGTTGAAGCAGTAAGCTGGTGATACTTTAGCTTACTGTTTTTTATTTTCTTGATTTTAATTATTAAGTCATATAATATAAGTAATGTCTTATATAAGCGTTTGGTTATATAAAGGAGGTATATATGAATACAATTGAGCAAATGGCTCAGCAATTAAAAGCAGTCAGTGACCCGAATCGGTTAAAATTATTGGCTTGTCTGAAAAAGGGAGAGGTATGTGTTTGTGATTTTGTGGATGTTCTTCAAATTTCCCAGCCTGCAGTCAGCCAACAAGTGAAAAAGTTGAAAGATGCAGGAATTATTCTGGAAAGAAAAAAAGGCACATGGAAACATTTTCGCCTAAATGAAACTCAACAGCCGTATATTCAGGCAATCATTGACCAGCTGGAGCCAATTAGTGTGAAATGCTGTTCATCAGATTGTTAAATCAACAAAAAGTGGGGGAGAACCAGATGGCAGAAAAAAGTGTGACGAAAAGGCTGTCTTTTTTAGATCGATATTTAACGGTATGGATCTTTGCAGCCATGGCAGTGGGTATTTTAATTGCGCTGTTAGTACCTGATTTTAAAACAATGTTAGATACTATGTCCGTAGGGACGACATCCATTCCAATTGCTATTGGATTGATTGTAATGATGTATCCGCCATTGGCAAAAGTGAAGTATGAAGAGATGTGGCGTGTATTTAAGGATTGGAAGGTATTATTGCTATCCTTATTCCAAAACTGGTTGCTCGGTCCGGTTCTAATGTTCTTCTTAGCAATTATCTTTTTACATGATTATCCTGAGTATATGGCCGGCCTGATTATGATTGGTCTTGCGCGTTGTATAGCTATGGTTATTGTTTGGAATGATCTGGCTCGCGGGGACCGAGAATATGTAGCTGGACTTGTCGCTTTTAACTCTGTATTTCAGATTCTATTTTATTCGGCATTTGCCTACTTTTTCTTAAATATCTTGCCAGGCGTATTTGGGTTGGAGAATTTTACTATTGTCATTTCGATGTGGGAAGTTACAAAAAGCGTTCTCATTTATTTAGGTATTCCTTTTATAGCAGGAATGGCAACACGATTCATTGGATTAAAATTAAAAGGGGAAAAGTGGTATCAAGAATCTTTTTTACCTAAAATCTCTCCTCTTACACTTATTGCTTTATTATTTACGATTGTGATGATGTTCTCCTTAAAAGGAGATAAAATTGTTGAACTCCCATTGGATGCCATTCGAATTGCTATACCATTGCTCATTTACTTTTTAATCATGTTTGCTGTATCATTTTTTGCTTCAAGAAAAGCAGGAGCATCCTATCCTGTAACGGCATCGTTATCCTTTACAGCTGCGAGTAATAACTTTGAATTGGCAATTGCAGTTGCGGTTGCTATGTTTGGGATTAATAGCGGCGTTGCTTTTGCAGCTGTTATCGGTCCATTGGTGGAAGTTCCTGTTTTGATTGCACTTGTAAGTGTAGCACTGCGCTGGGAAAAGAAATACTTCCATAGGAACAAAGTAGAAACGTCTGAACAAAAGTTCAATCAGGGGGAATAATTTAATGCCAAAGAAAAAAACACTTTATTTTTTATGTACAGGTAATTCGTGTCGCAGTCAGATGGCGGAAGGGTGGGCAAAGGAAATCCTGCCTGACTGGAATGTCAAAAGTGCTGGACTTGAAGCCCATGGATTAAATCCGAATGCAGTGAAAGCGATGCAGGAAGTAAATATAGACATAACTAATCACACTTCAGATGTGATTGATCCGGATATTTTAAATCATGCAGATTTGGTCGTAACTTTATGTGGGCATGCAGATGAACATTGCCCAGTAACACCGCCCAGAGTAAAACGAGTTCATTGGGGATTTGATGATCCGGCAAAAGCGGAAGGAAGTGAGGAAGAAAAATGGGCATTCTTCCAAAGGGTACGCGATGAGATAAGGGATCGGATTGATTGGTTTGCTAAAACTGGGGAATAAGCCTGTTAATTATTAAAGATAATGTAATGAAAAAAGCTAATCATTTAGATTAGCTTTTTTTACTTAGGCAGTGAATTGGACAACATATGTATCATTAATCAATTTTAGCTAATTCCTGAAGCCGCTCCCTATCCAAAATGATATAGCCACGATCATATTTTTTTATAAGATTTCCCTTACAGAATTGTGAGATAACATGTAATAAGTGACGGTAGGAAACTCCTAAATATTCACTGACTTCTGTGTGTTTTTCTTTGTAAAAATCATTTTCAGCTGACATTAAAATAAATGAAGCTAACCGATTTTCGAGCGGATAAATTTGAGTTTGGACAGATTTAAATGAAAGATAATGTGTTTTTTTGCTTAAAAATATGGACAAATGCCTCAGGAAAACCGGATCTTCTAATAATTGATTTTTACATATATGCATGGGAATAGCTAAACAGACCGTTTTTGTTGATGTTTGGACCCCTATAGAATATTGCTCTACTCCCAATAATTCGAGTTCGCCAATAAGTGACGGTGCTTCAATAAAATTAAGGAGAGATACTTTTCCGTTTTCAAGCGTGATATATAGTTTCGCTTTCCCTTCAACAATAAGGTATAGATACTCTGGTATAGAACCTTCTTTGTAAATGAATTCACCACGCTCAAATTCATGGACTTGAATAAATGGTTTTATCGAGACACTGGAAAAGGGTTGGATACTGTTTAAATCAATATATTGGCTGCGCAATGGTTCAGATAAAATCTGCACTTTTTTCCTCCAAATTATTAAAAAATATGAGATATCTCACATTATTGTAAGCGTGAAACATGCTATGATGCAATAAGTATGGAGGGAGAAAGAATGAACAATCCGCGTTGGTTTTCACAGAACTTTTTTTTATTTTTTATGACATGGGGTATATTTTTACCTTATTGGACAGGTTATCTTGTACAAGGAAAAGGATTGACAGTATCAGAAGCAAGCTTAATTATGGGATTTGGATTGGTGGTACGAGGGCTATCAGCGCTCTTTGTTTATCCAATCGCCTCCAGATACTGGAGTGCTCATAAAGTCGCTTTCCTTTTAATTATCTGCTCATTAGCAGTGACAATCCTATATATACCATCGACATCATTTACTTCCCTATTTGTTGTCACTCTTATTTTTAGTGCCTTTTATCCAACTTTACTTCCCGCAGTGGAAGGTACTGCTAGTATTTTAATGAGACAGGGGGATGGGGCATATGGAAAAGCTCGCTCATATGGCTCTCTTGGATTCATTGTCTCTGTGCTAGTAATTAGTATAGTTACTGGGTATTTTGGGGATAGTGGGATTTTATGGGCAATGATGTTCATGCTTGTTTTAATGCTTATCAAGTATATTTTACCTAGCCCGGATATACTAACTGAAAAACCGATCAAAAATGAAAGTAAAAATACAATGAAAATGAGCAGCTTATGGAAGATTAAAAGCTTCTCAATTGTTTTGCTAATCGTATTTTTACTTCAGGGTGCTCACGCATCTTATTATAATTATGGCTATATTTATTTACAGGATTTAGGTGTAAACACATACTATATCGGTATGATCATTAATATTGCTGTTATTTTTGAGATCATCTGTTTTGCGAAGGCTGATCATCTGTTTAGAAAATGGCAGCCATCTTCTTTATTATTGGTAGCTGCTGCTGGATCAACTCTGCGCTGGTTATTGGTAGCTGTATTCCCGAATGTTTGGATTTTCATGTTATCGCAGAGTTTGCATGCACTATCCTTTGCTTTGGCACATTATGCATTTATCCTTTATATAACAAACTCGCTGCCAAAAGAGCAAAATTCCAATGCACAAGGTGTATACTCGGCTTTTGCTATGAGTTTTAGCACAGCGATATTGACACTGGCAGGAGGATTTTTATATGATATTTCTCCAGGACTCTCTTTTGCCGGAATGGCTATTTTTACATTGCCAGCAATTATAATCATTTTAGTGACAAGAAGAAAATATCGTTATTAATTTGGTACAATCGTATAAATGAGTGTCTTTTCAATTTATTGTAATTGGAGATGATCTAGATGGTAAATAAAGAAACATTATTGGAAAGTGCCCGTGCTGTAAAATCAAATGCTTATATGCCGTATTCTCAATTTCCTGTTGGGGCTGCCCTTTTACTTAAAGATGGAAGTATTATCAATGGTGTAAATGTTGAAAACGTATCTTTTGGTGCAACAAACTGTGCAGAAAGAACAGCCATTTTTACGGCAATTACAAAAGGTTATCAAAAAGGTGATTTTCAGGCGATAGCTATTTCAGGGGCCACAGAGGATTATTTACCGCCTTGCAGTATTTGCAGACAGGTTTTAGTTGAATTTTGTTCTCCTGACATGCCAGTTTATTTAACGAATGCAAAGAAAGAATGTAAAGAATTGACTTTAAAAGAATTAGTGCCATATGCTTTTACAGAATTAGATATGTAATGAATGCAATGACAAGAGAGAGCCACCTGGCTCTCTCTTATTTATTCAATGGAATCTGCAATTACTAATGGGAGTGTAATATCCCATCCTGCTTGAGATGTATAAGTAAAGGAACCGTTTACTTCACCATAAATAGTGACAACGTCTTCATCAACAAAATCTGTATAACCGAGGTAAGCTACATAAATAATATCAGATACAGACCAGCCGTAAGAGGTTGGAGTAATAGAAAGACGAATTGCAGTCATTCCATCACTTTCCATTATTTGAACAATTTCACCTCTATATTTTACATATTCACCTTTGTAGCGGTCAGGGTTTTTATTCAGCTTGTCAAAACTAATGGTTTTAGCATTTGCTCTCTTAGCTTGTGCTTCTTCTTTTGCTGATAAGGTTCTTGTAAAAGCCACTTCTTTTGTTTGTTCCTTGAAATTTTCTTTAGTAGCTTTTATGGTGTATTTATATTCACCTTTTTCTTTTGTATTTACATTAAAGGAGAAAGTCCCATCTTTTCCGGCAGTAGCTTGATCCAGCTTTTTTTCATCCTTCATAATCGTTACTGTTGCACCAGGTTCTGTTTTACCTTTAATCGTATAGGAAGGTGCTTGTATCTGGCTATCATTTGTAACAGTAAGAGGAATATTAGGGATTGTTCTGTTTATGGAAATGTTCAAATGTTCTTCTGTATATCCCTCTTTATTAGCATCTACAACATAGTTGTAGGTACCTTCAGCTTTTGTATCAAGTTTGAAGGAAAATGTGCCATTTGCATCAGCGGTAACTTCTCCATTTTTTGTGCCATCTTTATTTAATATGACGGTTGCCCCAGGTTGTACGGTGCCTTTTAAAGTATAAGAAGGCACTTCTATATGACTATCATATGAAATATTCAAATCGATAGGTGGATACGCTCTCACTACTTCATACTTTAACTCTTTACTATACTCTTCGTTATTGGCATAAATGACAATTGGGTTTTCTCCTTCCTCAAGTACCACATCAGTAGAAAAGCTGTCTTCTTTGATAGTTACAGTTTTACCATTAACCTTTAATTGATCAGCATGTTCTACAGTACCTTTAATAGTGATAGTATCCTGAGTAGTTTTCACTTCTTCAGGTATTTCACTTGTTACATTCAGGCTGATTTCCATAGGAATAGGGTTTACAATGGATTCAATGATAAGAAAAACAAAGGAAGCTAGAAAGCAGCCACCCGCTAGAATTAAATTCTTTTTACCTTTCCCATTCTTCTTGATAAAGCCAATAATGGATAATATCAAAAAGGCTATAAAGGCAATAATTAAGGCTAGTACAAGAAAAACCAACATTTTGCACACCTCCAGATATTATTATTATATTGTTATAATTAATTTACCCGTTCTAGTAGACTATAAATATGGAAAAATATTCAGGGTGTCCTAAATGCAAAATAGAGGAAGAATGTATTAGAATCAAGGGGGAAATTAGTCCATTGTTCACCAATACCTTTGTAACCAACATTTTTTTAAATATGGTACTTTGTATTTGACTTAAGAAGCTTGAATTCGAAGTGTACTGCAGCTCTTAGTAAAGTATAATAAATTGTTGCAATAATTTTATGAAACAGAAGATGGACAGGAATTATTTATCGAATTTTAATTGATCGCCAGGAGTTATTTAATGAAGTTATTTAGATTAAACAGACCGTTTAAGGGATTTAAAAAAGAAACAGAGTTTTATTTGATTGCAGAATCTGAATTTATTGGTGTTAAGGAGTTTGTATTAAGAACGACGGATTTAAAAAAAGTGATATCTGTAAATGAAAGCGAATATCTAAAGAATTTTACTCAAGTAAAGAACTAAATCTTTGGTTGTTAATTTTACGAGATTTAGATCTACAGTGGAAAGGTCCTTTTTACTGGTCTTTATAGGATACCAATTTATAAAAAAAGATAAAAGTCAGCCTGTCTGCTGACTTTTATATAGAAGCTGATTTTCTGTTGGATAGTTCATTTAATCTTTGTAAGACATAATCATTACCTTTATTTAATTCGGATATTAGTTCTTTTAATTTTCTCGCTCTTTTATATTCCTTGATTTTATAATAGTATTCAGAGGAATCTGTAGCCGAGTCAACCGCCTTTGCAGCCTTTAAGATTTCTATATTAATCATGCTTTTTAAGCTTGTATTTACGATAGTTTCCTTCATAATAGTCACCTCATAGTTTTCTTGATTTTATACTAGCATAATATTTTTTTGATTCTGTATAT
The DNA here is from genome assembly GCF_058216035.1 of Pradoshia sp. Z4_20. Taxonomy (NCBI): domain Bacteria; kingdom Bacillati; phylum Bacillota; class Bacilli; order Caryophanales; family Bacillaceae; genus Pradoshia; species Pradoshia sp. Z4_20. The sequence continues at coordinate 152,779 of NZ_JBZAJD010000003.1, read as the reverse complement.
CTAACATACCTGTTAGATACTTATGGTCTTCTTGTTAACTTCCAATCAATTTGTTATTTTCTGAAAATACAGAAAGGATAATAAAGAAAATGGGGAATATATCAGCCTTGATTTATGGATATAATCTAGAACAGGAGCAGATGAAACTGTGAATAAATAAAGATAATTACCCATTCTCTAGTATGAGGAGTATTAAAGCAGGATTTTTTATATTTGTCTTGAAATAATTTTAAGTAGTTTCTATCATTTAGATTCTAAAATTTGCTAATTTTTATAAAGCATGTTATTCTTAAGAAGAATTATTTTTGTTCTAAGCAGATTGAGAAAAGATTTTGTTTTTCGTCTAAGGTAATTTGAGCAAGGATATTAATACATTGTGTGATATACACACTGGGAGGCAACAAACATGGAACAAGGTAAAGTTAAATGGTTTAATGCAGAAAAAGGTTTTGGATTTATCGAACGCGAAGGCGGAGAAGATGTATTTGTACATTTCTCAGCAATCCAAGGCGAAGGTTTCAAATCTTTAGACGAAGGTCAAAGTGTAACATTTGAAGTAGAACAAGGTCAACGTGGACCCCAAGCTACTAATGTTCAAAAAGCATAATAGCCAAAGCTATTAAGAAAGACTCTCCCTTGAGAGTCTTTCTTTGATTTAATAACGAAATAGGCATTCTGAAAGGCTCTATTCCATATGGAATAGGGCCTTTATTCAGCCATATGCTCAACAAGTAAAATGTACAAATGGAACTTAGTGTAGGATAGGATATACTAATCCCCTTTAGGTATTTTAGGAGTTCGTATATCTCTTTAATAGAAATATACGAATAATTGGATATGCTGTAAGGCTTTAAAACTTCTTGTTGTTAAAACAAAATGACATTATCAAAAAGTAATCTGGAATATTCTAATATACAGATTTTCAAATCTTTTCACCTATCTTATCAACTGTTTACCAGTGCTGAAGAAAAAATGGATATTGTTAATTTGGACATCTCTAAATGAATAGTTTTTTTTACCCAATAAATAATATAAAGCAGAAATTTTAATTACTTCAAAGGTATATAGTATAATGATACTAATTCTTAATATTAATAAAGGAAGTCCCCATTTCAAATAAGCCTAGATAGTTTTGGACTTATATGATATGGGGTTTTTATTTTAAAATGAGGTGTTTACTATATCCTATAAAGCTTTAGCAGATAGTGTAGAGATTGAAATGAATGGATCTAAACCAAGATTAATTAAATATAGCCAGAATCTAATACTAATAGGTACAGGCAGGAGTGCTTTTGTATTTAAAATTAAAGATAAGGATTTGGCTTTAAAAATATATTTTCCTCATAAAAAGAGAATAGCCCTTGAGGAAGCGACCATTTACCGTAAATTGCAGCATATAGATTATTATCCGTCGTTATATGATGATGGTAATAATTATATTATCATTGATTTTATTGAGGGCTATACATTGTTTCAATGTCTACAAAAAGGTATTTTTGTACCTGAAGAGAAAGTTAAAGAGATAAGCAAAGCTTTAAAAATGGCGGAGGAAGTTGGATTAAATCCCGCTGATATACATCTTAAAAATATTATCATTACTTCTGATGGAGGAGTAAAAGTGATTGATGTTGCTCGTTTCATGCAACAGGAAAAAGATAACCAGTGGAAAGATTTGAAGAGAGCGTATTTTCAGATGTACTCAAAAAAATATTTCCCTAAAAAAGTTCCAACCTTCATCCTCAATTTGACGTCATTCATTTATAAAAGAAGATTTCTCCCAAAGCCAATACGGGTTTTATTTGATTCTACCGAGTAGATATTTTGTGCGTACAGTTGAAAGGGAGAGTCATGAAGCAAAAATGTTAAATAGAAACCTTATTTCAACTCAACCTAAATATATTGTGGCTATTTACCAATAAAACACTACTTTTAAAAGGCTGGTTGTCATGGTTATAATCTACTTTATGGATAAACATGAAAATATGTAAAATGCGAATACTATTAGTGTATAGATAGTATTAATTGCTCGGAGGTTAATAATATGACAACATTGCCAAATTGCCCTAAATGTAATTCTGAATACACATATGAAGATGGTCCGCTTTTAGTTTGTCCGGAATGCGGGCATGAGTGGACGTTAGAATCTGAAAGTGAAGATGTGAAAGTGTATAAAGATGCTAACGGGAATATTTTAAATGATGGTGACACTGTTACTGTTATCAAAGATTTAAAAGTAAAAGGAAGCTCCTCGGTTTTGAAACAAGGTACTAAGGTGAAGAATATTCGTCTCGTGGATGCTGATCATGACATTGATTGTAAAATCGATGGCTTCGGACCAATGAAATTAAAATCAGAATTTGTTAAGAAAATCTAAATAATCTTTTTAAAAAGGCGTTCAACAAAATATTTGTTGAACGCCTTTTTGCTGTGATTAATGTTGAAAAGTGAGAAAATAGTAGGTCTTTTAACACGTATGTCATGTAAATGTAATATTCATAAAGATACTTATGAATTTAGTAGCAAAAAATGTAAATAAAAATATATAGATAACAAATTTTAACATAATCTTATATATTCTGTAACTTTACTCCAATAATTAACATGTATACTTTATAATAGTTAAACTATTTTAGGGAGTGGATGAATTGAAAGCGGTTAACAAAAAGGTTTTATCTGTATTTATAGCGCTATGTTTGCTTATTGGTTTAAGTACCGGTTTTCTATCTCTTGAAAAAAAAGAACATGCCGAAGCGGCAGGAAAGAAAAAAACAGAAGTTAAAAATATCATTTTTATGGTGGGGGATGGAATGGGAGTCCCATTTTTAGCTGCTCACAGATATATGAAAGATAATCCAACCACAAAAATAATCGAAAACACAACATTTGATTCATATTTGGTAGGCATGCAAACTACATATGCTGATGATGAGGAGCAAAACATTACTGACTCTGCTTCAGCAGCAACAGCGATGTCTTCGGGTGTTAAAACATACAATGCAGCAATCGCTGTAGATGTTCATCAAAATGAAGTTAAAACGGTCCTGGAAGAAGCTAAAGCGCTTGGGAAATCAACCGGACTTGTAGCTACATCCGAATTAACACATGCAACACCAGCATCTTTTGGTGCCCATGATATTTCCAGACATAATATGGATCAGATTGCCGATGATTATTTTGATGAAATGATTAATGGAAAACATAAAGTGGATGTTATGTTAGGTGGCGGACTAAAGAATTTTGTACGCACTGATCGTGATCTAACAGAAGAATTCCAAAATAAAGGATATAGTTACGTTACAAATAAAAACGAAATGAGTTCGGATAAAAATAAACAGATTCTAGGGTTGTTTGCGGATGGTGGCCTTCCAAAAATGATCGATCGTACTAAAGAAATCCCATCATTAAAAGAAATGACAAATGTTGCAATAAATAAATTAAACAAAAATAAAGATGGATTTTTCTTATTGGTAGAAGGGTCGCAAATTGACTGGGCTGCGCATGATAACGATATTGTAGGTACAATGAGCGAAATGGAGGATTTTGAACAAGCATTTAAAGCTGTAATAGAATTTGCTAAAAAAGATAAGGAAACTTTGGTTGTCCTTACTTCAGACCATTCAACTGGTGGATATACTATGGGAGCAAACGGAGAATATAATTGGTTTCCTGAACCGGTCCAAAGCGCAAAAAGAACCCCAGACTTCATGGCAGCAGAAATAGCAGCCGGTAAATCTGTTGAAGAAACACTAAATAAGTATAGTGGCTTAGAACTAACGAGTGAAGAGCTAGATACGGTAGTGATAGCCGCTGAACCGATTGACGGTGTAAAAGACGTTACAAAAATTGATAATGCGATTGAGAACATTTATAATGCACGTTCAAATTCAGGTTGGACAACAAGCGGACACACTGGGGACGATGTGGCAGTCTTTGCATATGGACCTAAAAAAGATAGATTTAGTGGTTTAATAGATAACACAGACCAAGCAAAATTTATTTTTGATATTCTAGAAGAAAACAGTCCATACCTACCGCTGACAATCGAAGATGTATCCAGTAAGTCTACCAAAATAAAAGGAATGACTGCACCTGGAGCTACCATTTCTGTTAAAGTAGGAAAAGAGACAATTGGTTCTGGAAAAGCTAATGAAAATGGAGAATTTATAATTAATATCAAGAATCAAAAGGCTGGTAAAGAATTAACAGTATTAGCGAAGAATAAAGATAAAAGCAGCAAGGTTGTTAAATTACTCGTAAAATAATTACAAAAAAGACATTGCGATTTTGTGCAATGTCTTTCTTGTTTTTAGGAATGTTTTTATATTAGCGTTTAATTAGTTGGTTAAAAGAAAAATTATTAAAAGGAGAATTCTCAAAAGAAGATTAGAGTTTATATTTTACATTCAAAGAAATAGTCATTATAATCTAAATGGAATGCTAATTTTTTAAAAGCTGCAGAGCAAGTGTGTGGCAGGTGGATTTTTGAATGTTTTGTTTTCGCCACCCATCCCTTTATAAGGGGTGGGTGTTTTTTATTTTGGCCAGCTTCAGGGCCTAGGAGCTCGGGACATAGCAAAGCCACTACGGGGATGAAACTCCCTCTGTGCCTTTGTCTTATACTCCTCGCGGGCCTACAGGATGTAGGTCATGAAGACGTTGCCACAGGACGTGGCGTTCTTAGTCTTCGTTCCTTGAGTTTTAGCTTTATATGCAATCTAGCTTCAACGGCTAGAAACTCAGGACATAAGCATAGCCTCTACGGGGGATGAACCTCCCCTTCGAGTCTCTTTCTTATGCTCCTCGTTTCTGAGCGAGCCGTTTCAGCTTTTTATTTTAGGAGGTTTTTATGGGGATTTGGAGATATGCTTTACTTGTTTTTTTAGGCGGTTGTTCGTATGGGGTGGTTTCTACTTTTGTGAAACTTGCCTATGGGGAAGGGTTCACTCAGGGTGAAATTACAGGTAGTCAGTATTTGTTGGGTGCTGTTATGCTGTGGATTGTAGCATTATTTGTACCTATGGTTAAGTTGTCAGGTAAGCAAATAATAATTTTATTAATCAGCGGCTTCCCAATGGGACTGACGGGAATCTTTTATAATAAATCGCTGACCTATGTAGATGCATCGTTTGCCATCATTTTGCTTTTGCAATTTACATGGATTAGTTTTGTATTACAATATATTTTCGATAAAAAGGCTCCTGGTAAGAAAAATATTATTGCCACTGTGATCATTTTATTAGGATCCATTCTTGCATCAGGTATCTTGGCAAGTAATGGCGAAGTTTCATTAGTGGGTATAGTTTGGGGACTCCTATCTGCGACATCATTTGCCTCTTTCATTGTAGTAAGTGGACGCAGCAATATCGAAATTCATCCTATTTATAAGAGTGCATTTATGACAACGGGGGCAGCGTTACTCATTTTAATCGTATTCCCGCCAGTATTCCTTCTAAATGGTACATTGATGGATGGCTTATTTATATATAGTATAGTTGCAGGTTTATGTGCTTCCTTAATTCCTCCTATATTCTTTAATATAGGTATGCCTAAGATAGGAAGTGGGCTCGGGACTATCTTAAGTGCTTCAGAATTGCCTATGGCTGTATTAATGTCTGCTCTTGTGCTTAATGAAGTAGTAACTGGAGCACAATGGATAGGCGTAATTATTATTTTATGCGGAATTGCTTATCCGAATATGAGGATGCGGTGCAACCGTGAAATTCAAAATGAACCGATTGAATTGTAATATTAATTTTTTGTACAATAAAGATTTACTTAGTTCAATTTAGAGGCTGCCGACAATGTCGACAGTCTTTTTTTTTGTAGATATCGCTTAGCACGAAAACTTCCGGGACTTTAAAGCAGGAGAACTTCCTCGGTGTCGTCAATTAAAATATGGTTTCATCCTGATTGCTTAATTTAATAAAAAAAGGGAAAAAAATAATAATTAGTATAGCAATTGTTCCGCTTAAATAACCCAACCCCAATATAAAACCTCTATCTTTAAAAGATACATATTGCTTGTTTTTGCAGCTTGGACAATCCTTTCCTTCCTTAGTAAAGCCGAGTGACCAAATGTCTTTAACTTTCCACTTGAAATTACAGTGTGTACACCTTGCCAACAATCCATCAACCCCATCTCTATTCTTTGTTGGATTACAGGGAATTTCTGTATTTCATTTTACCATCAAATCAAAATTATTGGGAAAGTAGGAAGGTTAGAAAATAACCGTATAAGATTATACCTGCGAGAAAGTAAAGGTGATAGACTTTTGCTCAAATAATAAAATAACCCAAACCTTTTTCAATATTCAAACATATATTTGAATGATAAGTAGAAGGGATATATAATATAATCAAACGAAGGTTTGAATGAAGAGGGTGAAATAATGAGTAAAAAGGATACATGTGATGTATACGGGTTTGATCAAACTAAGGTTGATCGCATAAGGACAGATATACAAAGAGAAAATTTGTCCAGCGTTGCTCAATTATTCAAAGCGCTAGCTGATGAGAATAGAGCGAAAATAACGTATGCTTTATGCCAGGATGAAGAGCTATGTGTTTGTGATATAGCGAATATTATTGGTTCATCAGTTGCGACTGCTTCTCACCATCTAAGGACTCTTTATAAACAAGATATTGTTAAATATCGAAAAGAGGGCAAATTAGCTCTATATTCATTGGATGATGAACATATTAAACAAATCATCATGATTGCCTTAACGCACAAGAAAGAGGTGAAATGAAATGAATGAACATGTAAAAACAGATCAAAAAACATACCGTATTGAAGGGTTGAGTTGTGCTAATTGTGCCAATATATTTGAGAACAATGTAAAAAATCTAGATGGAGTCAAAGAAGCTAAGGTGAATTTCGGAGCATCCAAGATTTATGTGCAAGGCTCAGCTACAATTGAAGATATAGAAAAAGCGGGTGCTTTTGAGCATTTAAAAATACGAGATGAAAAAGAGAAAAAAATCGAAAAGACTCCGTTTTGGAAACAGAAAGAAACCTACAAAGTTTATATCTCAGCTATATTAATAGTGATTAGCTGGTTTTTAGGCCAGATATATGGTGAAGATCAGATAATTCCTACAATTGGATATGGAGCAGCGATTTTAATAGGTGGTTATACCCTTTTTATAAACGGCCTGAAAAATTTAGGGAAATTAACCTTTGACATGAATACCTTGATGACCATTGCCATTATTGGTGCAGCGTTGATTGGGGAGTGGAGTGAAGGAGCTACTGTAGTTGTCCTTTTTGCCATTAGTGAAGCATTGGAGCGTTATTCAATGGATAAAGCGCGACAATCGATTGAATCTTTAATGGATATTGCTCCGAAAGAAGCCTTGATTAGGCGTGGGCATCATGAAATTATGGTGGATGTCGAAAATATTGTGATCGGTGACGTCATGATTGTAAAGCCGGGACAAAAAATAGCAATGGACGGTAAAGTGATAAAAGGAACGTCAACTTTAAATCAGGCAGCCATTACGGGTGAAAGTGTTCCGGTTTTTAAAGCCATCGATGATGATGTGTATGCGGGTACATTAAATGAAGAGGGATTGCTCGAAGTAGAGGTTACAAAACGAGTAGAAGATACAACATTATCTAAAATCATTCATTTAGTAGAAGAGGCTCAAGCGGAAAAAGCTCCTTCACAAGCTTTTGTAGATAAATTTGCTAAGTATTACACCCCTGCAATCATCGTGATTGCGTTCTTAATTGCCATTGTACCTCCATTATTTTTCGGTGCGGAGTGGAGTGCTTGGATTTATCAAGGGTTGGCTGCTTTAGTGGTAGGCTGTCCGTGTGCTTTGGTCGTATCCACGCCGGTTGCTATTGTAACAGCCATTGGGAACGCTGCTAAAAATGGTGTTTTGATTAAAGGTGGTATTCATCTTGAAGAAGCTGGCCATTTAAATGCAATAGCCTTCGATAAAACAGGTACCCTTACAAAAGGTATCCCTACTGTAACAGATTTTATCGCCTTAGCTGAAAATAAAAATGAGTTATTCATGATTGCTGCTGCAATAGAAAATGGTTCACAGCATCCATTGGCCTCAGCGATAACAAAAAAAGCTGAAGAGATGGGTCTGAGTTATAAAGATATAATCGTGGATGAATTTCAATCCATTACAGGTAAGGGAATAAAAGCCAGTGTTAATAAAGAAACGTATTATGTAGGAAGCTTGCACTTATTTGAAGATTTGTTAATGGATCAGATTAAAACAGAGCAAAGGAATCAGATTCAGTCACTTCAAACCCAAGGTAAAACGATGATGATTCTTGGTACGGAAAAAGAAATATTAGCTATCATTGCAGTGGCTGATGAAGTGAGGGAATCCTCTAAAGAGGTTATTAAGAAGCTTCATCAAATTGGAATACAAAAAACGATTATGCTCACAGGAGATAATGAAGGAACAGCAGCAGCAATTGGTCATGAAGTTGGTGTTTCAGATATAAAGGCTGACTTACTACCAGAGGATAAATTAAACTATATTAAAAATCTCCGTAAAAGTAATCTACGTGTAGCTATGATTGGAGATGGAATTAATGATGCTCCTGCGCTGGCTGCAGCTAATCTTGGAGTTGCTATGGGCGGTGCTGGAACAGACACAGCCTTGGAAACAGCTGATATAGCTTTAATGTCTGATGATTTAAGTAAATTGCCATATACAATTAAGTTAAGTCGTAAGGCGCTGACCATCATCAAACAAAACATCACCTTCTCATTGGCAATTAAAGCGATCGCCCTATTGTTAGTCATTCCAGGTTGGTTAACATTATGGATTGCTATCTTTGCTGATATGGGTGCGACGTTAATCGTAACATTAAATAGTTTAAGATTGTTGAGGGTGAAAGAATAGAGATGATGCAGGAAGCAATTTGCTTCCTGTTTTTTTATATAAAAGGATTTTGTAATTGATGTAGAGAAATTGTAAGAAGAAGGGGATTATATATTATGAATCAGATAAATAAAATTGAAGCAGTTTTTATTGATCGAGACGGAACAATAGGTGGAGATGATACGATTCATTATCCGGGTAAATTTGAGTGTTTTCCCTTTACGCATTCTTGTATCGAGCAGTTAAAAAGAAATAATATAAAAGTTTTCTCATTTACAAATCAGCCAGGGGTTTCTAGAGGAATGGCAACCGAGCAAGATTTTATCGATGAGTTAAAAGGCTTTGGTTTCGATAATGTTTTAATATGTCCTCATTCTCCGGAAGATGGATGTAAGTGCAGAAAGCCAGGGATAGGAATGTTATTGAAGGCTGCTTCTAAACATCTATTAAACTTAGAAAATTGCATTGTGATTGGGGATAGATGGAGTGATATGGCAGCAGCTAAACAGGCAAATTGTTTGAAAATACTTGTAAAAACGGGATCAGGACATGCAACATTATTGGAACATCAGAAAAAAATTAAGAGAATGACAATAGAGTATATTGCTGAAGATTTAAAGGATGCTGTGCAATCGATTTTCCAATCACTAATTAATCAAGAGGAGGATAAAATAGGTGGAAATTTATCAGGCCACTCTAAAGAATCGTGAAGGGGTTAGCCAATTATTTAATTCGTATCGAGAATTTTATCATAAACCAAGTGATTTTGATGGTGCAATGACTTTTATTAGTGAGCGCTTAGAAAAGAGGGATTCAATTATTTTTGTGGCTGTGAATCATAAAAGGTATGTGGGATTTATACAGCTTTACCCGTCGTTCTCCTCTATTGCCATGAAACGAACTTGGATACTTAATGATTTGTATGTTATACAAGAAGCAAGACGAGAGGGAATTGGACAGCTGTTAATGGATGCAGCTATTAACTTATGCACGGAAACGGGGGCAAAATCATTATCCCTTCAAACAGCACCTGACAATGAACAAGCGCGAAGACTGTATAAAAATAATGGTTTTACTTTAGATAATGAGTATGACTCATTTATTAGGTATTTTAGATAATAATGAACAGAATGATTAATGTAAAGGAGGATATTTTAGGTGGGGAATAAATATGCCTATTATTATACGACGCTAATAGGTAAAGTAGGAATCGCAGAAGATGGGATCGGGATTACAGATGTGTTTTTAGGTGAAAAGCCAATAGAAGCTGAGGAGAAGGAAACTCAGTTAATCAAAGAAACCGCCAAGCAACTAGAGGAATATTTTAAAGGGGAGCGGGAGCAATTTACTCTAAAACTGAACCCTCGTGGTACTCCATTTCAACAGAGTGTATGGAAGGAATTGGTGCAGATTCCTTATGGAGAGACGAGAAGCTATAAACAAGTGGCAGAGAGGATAGGGAATCCTAGTGCTTCTCGAGCAGTAGGGATGGCAAATAATAAGAATCCGATTTTCATTATCGTTCCATGCCACCGTGTCATCGGTGCTACTGGAAAATTGGTCGGTTATGGGGGTGGACTTGATATAAAAGAGAAGCTTTTGGGACTGGAGTTTGAACTGATTACAAATTAAAGGTGATTCGAGCAGATCGCATTGATTCGTTTAGAATCAGTTTTATTTTGGCTTATAAATGGTCTTTGATAGTCTATAATGAAGTATATCTAATTGCATGAAAGAGACAATAAGGAGTCAGAAATGGAGAAACAATATTTTTTGATTGGTGAAGTGTCAAAGCTTACAAATACATCCGTTCAAACACTACGGTTTTACGATAAGATTGGCTTATTTAAACCTTCCTATACCGATCCTGATAACCAATACCGATATTATAGCAATACGCAGCTGTTTTATTTGGATATCATTAAATCACTGAAGCATGTCGGAGTCCCGTTGAGTGAGATAAAATCTGTATTACAGTTATCAGCGGGGGAGATGGCTGAATTTTTAGATGCGCAGGAAAGTAAAATTGAGCAGCAGCTGCGTCGGCTGGAGGATGTTAAGGCCATTCTGCGTTATAAGAAGAAGCAAATACTAAATCAACCCTCTCCTGAACAATTAGAAAAAGTGTATATAAAAAAATATGATAAACAGCGTATTCTTACTTATAATCAGGCACCTTCATCTGCCACTATTATTCCAGTAAAAGAATACGGCCATTTAATGAAAGTATTAGAAGACCATGGGACGGTATTTGATAGTGTCTATTGTGCGACGTATCCATTAAAAAAATATGATTCTATGCTAGATTGGCAATATACATCTATCTTTACACCAGTTCTCACGGACGAGGAAATCACGGTCTCAAATAAATATATGGAGATTGGTGAATTACCTGCCGGTGAATACGTATGTATTGCCTTCCATTCAGCAGAAGGAGTATATGAATCCTCTTATGAGACGCTTTATTCTTATATTATAAACAGAAAAATACCAACTGAAAAAATCGTCTATGAGTTGTATATGCCTTTTACCGATACGGCAGTCAATGAAGATGATTTTATCGTTGAATTGAAAGTACGAATAAAATCTACTTGACCCTATAGTAACTATAGGGTTTATTTTTATTAGTAGGAATTATAAACTAGTATACAAGAAAAGGAGTAAAACGATGTCAGGCAGCAAGAATCAGAATAAAGTACTTATCCTTTTATTAAGTAATATGTTTATTGCATTTTTAGGGATTGGCCTTGTAATACCAGTTATGCCTACACTTATGCGAGAACTTAACCTCGATGGCACGATTATGGGCTACCTCGTTTCAGCGTTTGCGGTCGCACAGCTCATTTTCTCACCATTTGCAGGAAAATGGGTGGATTTATACGGACGTAAGCGTATGATTATAATCGGTATGTTTTTATTTGGCATATCAGAGTTGATATTCGGTTTGGGAGAACAGGTATGGGTACTGTTCCTGTCCAGAATTTTAGGTGGAGTTAGTGCGGCATTTATTATGCCTGCAGTAACAGCATTTATCGCAGATATTACCACAATGAAGGAACGTCCAAGAGCATTGGGGTATTTATCAGCAGCAATTAATACAGGCTTTATCATTGGACCGGGAATTGGTGGTTTCTTAGCGGATATAGGTACGCGAGTGCCTTTTTATTTCGCCGCTGGACTAGGGATTTTCGCGGGAATCTTCTCCATTTTAATGTTGAAGGAACCTGAGCGCACAGTAGAAACGAATTCTTTAAAAGAAGTACCTGGCAAGAAAGGATATCATAAGCTATTTACGATTATTTACCTTATTCCGTTCCTAATTATCTTATCATCTTCACTTGGTCTATCTACCTTTGAATCTATGTATAGCTTATTCGTTGATCAAAAATATGGCTTCACTGCTAAAGATATAGCGATGCTCATTACGGTTAGTGCCATATTAGGAGTCATCGCACAAGTATTTTTATTCGAGAGAATTACAAGAGTAATCGGGGAAATATGGCTGGTTAAGCTATGTTTACTGGTAGGAGCTGTTTTTGCGTTCCTTTTAACAAGAGCATCCGCTTATTGGAGCGTGTTGGCGGTAACGTTTATGGTATTCCTTGCTTTTGACTTAATCAGACCGGCAATAACGACTTATCTATCTCGTATAGCCGGAAAAGATCAGGGATTTGTCAGTGGTATGAACTCAGCATTCACGAGTGTTGGGAATATTATCGGACCGGCAATTGGTGGGATTTTATTTGATATTGATCTCATCTACCCATATATTTTTGCGGCTATATTATTGGGAATTAGCTTGCTGATTTCCTTTGTATGGCGTGAAAGGACAACGGAAGTCCAGTCATAGATTGATTGTATTAGAGGCAAACCAGCTGTGTTTTTTTGCGCGGCTGGTTTTATTTTTAAAGTACTTATGGGCAATATCACTGTATTGATTTTCTTAAAACTCATTTTTCTATCTCCTTCAGCATATAATCGTGTAGTGAAGGAGGTCCGCCCAATAATCGGACAAGCATTTTTGAGGTATTATAAAGAGACATAGATAGTAATCGACGTTTCAGTTCAATCGTAAGATTAAGATATAAACTTTTTCAAACGTGATTCACAGAGAGTTTGTCCCTGAATAAAAGCTATACCTTGTCTATTAACCTGTAACCAGATTTATTAAATTCGCAAAGGAGTAAGCGATAGATGAAACTACAAATTCGATTAGCCAAGGATTCAGAAACCATGGAGATTATCGAACTATTAAAAGGGGCTGCGTCATGGCTCAAATCTGAGGAAATTGATCAATGGTCTTATTTATTGTCCGGAGGAGAGGATCTCGATATAGAGCGTGCTATTCTCAACAATGAGACCTATGTAGCAAAGTATGAAAATAATCTAATAGGGACCTTTACTTTATCATCTATTCAAAGTGAATGGGATCTCGATTTATGGGGGAATCAAGAGGATAGTTCCTTATATTTACATCGCCTTGCTGTAAATAATGAATATAGAGGGCAGGGACTGGGGTGTAAAATAATTCGGTGGATTGAAGAGAAATTTTCCGGTCGATATATGTATTTAAGACTAGATTGTGTGTCCAATAACCCCAGACTTAACCAGTTTTATCAGGATTGTAGATTCAAATTGGCTGGATCCACCGAAGAATTTAATAAATATGAAAAGTGTATTTAAAAAGGTAAATCAAGAGGAAGCGGTAAAAAGGATTGATAATAAAAGATATTTAGATTTAAAAAAGTTTAAGTATCAAATGTTTGAAGAAATGGTTACGGAATATAGGAATGTTAATTAATGAGTGAACGTATTAATAAGACATTTTTCTGGAAACTAGCCAACTAAAAAAGGACACCCAAATAGGCATCCTTTGAAAAGTTATTACTACCACGGAAATATGAGATAACACAAACATGCAATTATAGCTAAAACTAAGTTATAAAATATGTATTTATATTTTTTTTGTAGTACAGATATAATTGTTGAAATAATAGCAACTACCACTGCCATAGGAATAGTGAATAAAAATACGCCAAGAAAAAAAGTATCGATATAAACTAGAACAGTAAGTATGGCAGTGATGCTTGTCCATAGGATTGGATTTTTAAGCATAATTTAATCCTCCTCGTATAACTTGGTAATTATTATTTCAATATAATATAATATCGAAAACATTACTTCAATAGATTTTTGAAACCAATTTAAAGCTATTTCGTTATATACTACATACAATAATCTATACATAAACAGATATAGAAAAAGAAGGGCACCAATAAATAATAGGATTGAAAACATAATTATTATGCCCCCTTAACAGCAGAATCACTTCTCTTCGATATTCCATAGATGATACCGACAAGTCAGGAAAGAAAGGGAGTCAAATACGTATCGTGATTTACTCATAGGTTGCATAAATTTATCTGCTGAGTTGAGACCCTATAATGATAATAATGATAGACACCACCAGTAATTTGGAAATATACATCTATATGTTTTTCTTCCTAGCCTATATTATAGGAGAGGCTAAGGGCATTTATTTTACTTTCTCCTAGCTTTATGTTGATATTGTATAATGAAGATTACTATGATTGTCCAAAGAAGGAATATTATGATAGTGCTTTAAAGGTATTTCTGATTGGTCATAACACATAACTGATACATAGAAAGGATGGTCCAATTGGAGTCTTGGATAATGGACTTGATGAATCAATTTGGTTATTGGGGAGTGTTTCTCCTAATTGCTTTAGAAAATGTATTTCCTCCTATTCCGTCTGAAGTGATTTTAACGTTTGGAGGATATATGACACATGAAACTCAGTTAACGGTAGTTGGTGTCATATTGGTATCTACAATAGGTTCAGTTTCCGGTGCAATCATTTTATATTTCATTGGCCGATTGCTTGATGTCAGTCGTTTGGAAAAAATAATTGATCGGTATGGGAAGATCCTTCGTCTTACAAAAGAAGACATTTATAAGGCTGATGCCTGGTTTGATAAGTATGGTATTTGGACAGTCTTATTCTGCCGTCTAATTCCCTTAATTCGGAGCCTAATTTCTATTCCTGCAGGGATGTCCAATATGAATTTTCCATTATTCATTTTGTTTACAACAATAGGGACAGTTGTCTGGAATACCATCCTGGTCAACCTGGGAGCAAGTGTGGGAGAAAATTGGCATGAGATTGTAAACTATATGGACACTTTCTCAAATGTAATCTATGTCATACTCATTGTGCTATTTATCCTGTGTATTGTTTGGTATATTCGAAAAAGAAAAGAACGGAAGTAAACTTGAAAAGCCCTTATTCTCCAGATGAAATGGAGGACAAGGGCTTTTATTATTTGTTTGGCATATAGTTTGTTAAAAATGAACTAACTTTTTCTTCATACAATGCTGGATTTATATCATAGGCATTGCCATGCTCTGCTTTCGGTACTGAATAGAGGTCTTTTTCTGATGGAGTAGCCTCATAAAGCTCATGTACCATTTCAACTGGAACAAAGGTATCAGCTTCACCATGGATATAGAGGATGGGTAAATTTGTCTTCTTGACCTGCTCGATAGCTGAAGCTTCTCCAAAAGAGTACCCTGCCCGGATTTTTGTTAACAAACTAGTAGTTTGGATAATTGGGAAGCTTGGAAGATGATACATTCTTTTCAATTGATAGGATAGAACATCTTTGGCAGACGTATATCCGCAATCGGCAATAATTGCTTTTACTTGATTTGTCAGCTCTTCGCCGCTTGTCATTAAGACAGTAGATGCCCCCATCGAAACACCATGCAGGGCGATGTTTGAATCTTCTCCATTACGATCGATTATATAATCAATCCATTGAAGATAATCCTTGCGCTCTGGCCAACCAAAACCAATATAATCCCCTTCGCTAGCACCATGTCCACGCGCATCCGGCATAAGCACATTATAATTTAAAGTTTCATGATAATATTTTGCGTAGGCAGCCATATTCTTAGCCTTGCCTGCGTATCCATGCGCAATAATAACGGTTTGATTGGTTGGTTCATTAGCTTCCAAATAATAGCCTTTTAATTTCAGACCATCCATAGAAGTGATTGATACAGTCTCAAAGTTTGATTTGCTCATCCATGAAAGTGCCTGTTCCAGTAGAGAGTTGTCGGTTGAAACATCTAAATCTGGATTATCATCTAGAAAATCCTTATCAGAACGATAAACGGCTACTTTATAAAAGTAGAAGCTGGCTGCAGTCAGAATGGCTAGTATGAGTATGGTGATAATCGCAATCCACTTTTTCATAGTCCACATCCTTCTTCTAAATTGTCATAACAACTATCATACATCGAAAGATGACTTTTTGGTATAAGGTTTCTTTATCTATAATTACCTCAATTATCTATAATGCAGTAAGGATTATGTACCAGTGCGCGACTGAATAAGTGGAAGACCTGTTTGAAGGAAAAAATTGAACGTTATCACAGATAGTAGATGTTAAATTTTCCATAAATAAAATGTACAAACAACCTGTTAAAATATAGATATACAATTTACAAGTCAAATAGGATTTTATAAAGGAACTGACAATGACTCATACAGATAAATACCAACTACGACTTAAAGAATACTTAAAGCAAGCTGGCAATCCTTTGCTTATCAAATTACTCATCAATGGTTTAACAGTAGAAATGACATATCAAAATGGACTTCTTAATAAGGTAATCATGGTTGATCAAAACCATTTTGAAGTGGATGTAACTCAAGTAGTTCGAATCAGTGTAGATGTCCCTGACAAGATTTTGTTTAAGGGATTATTAAAGGTGAGGGCACATGTCATTCACACCTTCTCGGATTTTGAAAAGTTGAATCGAAATGGCCTGTATTTACATCATAAAGATTTAACGAAAAAAATACTCCAGCAGCAGATGGATTATGAGCAAAGAAAGCTAAGGGTCATTGTTTCAAATATTGTTGATATATTCGGCTTGGATAATGACAGTGGTTATAATGAGATTGAACAGGTAGAGTTTCTAAAGAATCAAGGATTTCACGTGGTCTATTATGAGCAAATTGAAAATAGTATTGAAGGAATTCATTTATTTTACGAGACTTTCATGGAGTATCACCGTCAAGAGATAGGCTATTCCGTATCAGGTCTGCAAATACTTTCTGCTGATTCACATGACTGCAACGAAGGGTTCATATTACCTTTTACATCTGATAAAGCAATTTTAACAGTTGATGATATTTGTCCTGAGGTAATTCCATCTGGAAGGATTGAGCCTATTGTCAGAATAAAAGCGATTGATCTAGCAGGAGAACGTTATTATTCCCTTCGGATGCATGGATTCTCTTTAATCAAGTTAATGGATATTCGAATTGGCGACCAGGTTTTGATGTCGGATGTACAAACTATTATAGGGGTGGAAATAGAAAAACGGACAGGTACAGAAACTTGCTTTGTCCTACCTGAATTTTGCCCCAATTGTGGGGATAAAGTAAAGAATGATGGTGAGCAACTATATTGTACAAATAGCGATTGCAGGAATAAACCGGTATTCAATCGAGAGCAGCATGGAATAAAAGGTAAGACTGTGGTTATAACTGGTACACTTTCAATAAGAAGATATGATTTCAGGAAATTAATTGAACAAGCTGGTGGAGTACTGGCGGGAGCGGTTACGAACCAAACAGATTACTTATTAATGGGGTCAAAAGGGGTAGGGACAGTCAAATATAGAAAGGCAAAATCTCTTAAAGTGCCTATCATAACGGAAGAACAATTTAGATTGATGATTGAATAGGTGAGGGACCAATGAAGCTCATTGGTCTCCTTTATTAATTTATGCGAAGGTTTGAGTGATTTTTCTGGAATAACCAAGAGTGTAAACGCGGATATAGGATAATTCCAGCTATTGATAAAGGCAACCATAATAGAGCATAGGGTACACAAATTTGTCCATAAAGATTAAAAGGAAGGGCACTATAATCCCATATAGATAGCTTTAGCCATATATTTAAAATAAGACCGGCGCATAGCTCTAGGAAGGTCACTAAAAGAGTACCAGCCAAAGCTTTCAGATACAGCGGGATCTTAATTAGAGTCAGGAACCCAAACAGAGTGAAGCAAATACCACCAAGCACCCCCATTGTCCAATGAGTATGTCCCCTCCATATTAGCTCTACTAACAAATAAAGAGCGCCGCCAATAATCCCAAGGTGTAAGGTTTTCATGAGAGTAAAAAACATTTGGACGCCTCCTGTGAAGAAGTTTATATAAGCTACAAGATTATTGGTCTTTTCGTGCTTCATCAGCTGTGTCCAAACGCGTAGAACCATTATTATGTAGTGCTTGATCACGGTCAGATTCAACGCGCTTGCTGTTTCTCAGCTTCTTTTCTTGTCGGTCTTTACCCATATTACTCACTCCTTTTCGTGGATTAAGCTTAGGGTAACCTTTCTTTGGTTTTTCATTACTATTTTTAAAGGGAAAATATACAAGTACAAGTTAGGAGAAATTGTAGGAATAGGAATCGCTAATTTTTATAAAAAAAGATAGGATTCTTGGGTTATCTCCAAGAATCCTATCCGAGGTAATTATTAAATAAATAATCCTACAATTGTAGCAGACAAGATAGATGCCATTGTAGCTACGATGAATAGTTTGAAACCAAATGCGCTTACTTCTTTTGCTTTTGCACCATTGATCGCTTGGATAGATCCGCTAATGATACCAATAGAAGAGAAGTTAGCAAATGAAATTAAGAATGTGGAAATAACAGCAACTGCTTTCTCAGACATGTCAGCCATTAAAGGTTGGAATTGTAAAATCGCAGCAAATTCGTTTGCTAACAATTTTGTACCCATTACAGATCCAGCTGTGATCATTTCGCTTGCTGGAATACCCATAATGAAAGCGATTGGAGATAAGAGATATCCTACAATTGTAGTCAAATCAACTCCAACAATTCCGCCAACAATACCATTTAAAAGTCCTAGGATTGCTAAATATGCAACTAGCATTACAGCAACAATTACGACTACTTTTCCACCGTCTAATGCTCCGGCACCAATGGCTTCAAATACATTTTTTGTTTGAACCATATCGTTAATATCGATTTCAGTATCTTCCTTCGTTGCTTTAACTGGTGTCATGATGGAAGTAATGATTAATGCACTAAACATATTAAGGAAAATAGCGATTAATACAAATTTCGCAGGCAGCATTGTCATATAGGATGCAATCAACGCTGCAGATACGCTTGCCATTGCTGATGTTGAAACAATAAATAGTCTGTTTGAATTTAGCTTACCAATTTGACTTTTAATTGCAAGAATTGCTTCTGATTGACCGAAAAATATAGAGTTAACAGCATTGAAGCTTTCTACTTGAGGTAAACCAGTGATTTTTGAAATAAGTCCGCCAATATATTTGATAATATAAGGAAGAATTTTGTAATGTGTAAGTACAGATAATAATGCAGATGTAAAAATAACAGGCATTAAGACATTTACAAAGAATGGAGAACCTCCTTCAGGAATCCATCCACCAATTACGAATTCGATACCTTCCTGGGAGTAACTTAATAATTTATTGAACGCTCCAGCCACTGCATCAACTACCTTTAAACCGACAGTTGTACCTAGTAATAAGAAAGTTAGAACTAACTGGAAGCCAATCATGATGGCAACAGCTTTAAAATTGATATTCTTTTTATCATTGGAAAATAAATAGGAAATTCCTATTAGCAATGCGATTCCGAGAATACCGAGAATAATGCTCATTAAAAAAACCTCTCAATCTTTTTATTTATATACAATCATTTTGCTCAATGGCAATAAAAATAACCATCAGCCTTGAAGAATTATACTTATATAACAAACTGACTTACAAGGACATATGTCCCAATAAAGGCTTTAAAATAAATATAAAAATTTTCTAAAAAGTGAGACCGATAATGGAAAATACTTTGAATCATGTAAAAGAGGTAGAAGTCATTTATAATAAATTTATAAATAGCATCGAGGAGAGAGGGCATTACATGATTAAATTAATAGCAACAGATATGGACGGCACATTTTTAGATGATCATAACCAATTCCCTGAGGATTTTTATGAAGTTTTTTATAAATTAAAAAAGAAAGGGATTATTTTTGGAGCAGCCAGTGGACGTCAATATTATAATCTTGTAGAGAGATTTCATGATATAAAAGAACAAATGCTATTTATTGCTGAGAATGGAACATATGTTGTATATAAAGGGGAAGAGTTATATTCTCATACATTAAACCTTGAAGAGGCAAGAAAATTTATAAAAATAGCAAGAACCATTGAGGGAGTACATATCGTCCTTTGTGGGAAAAAAGCAGCCTATATTGAAAGGTCGGAACCAGAGGCACTTGCAGAAGTAAATAAATATTATGCCCGATGTGATTTGGTTGAAGATTTAATGCTTGTAGAAGATGAGATTTTAAAGGTAAGCCTTCTTGATTTCAAGGGGGCTGAGCAAAACAGTGCAACCTTCTTTACTTCATTTAAAAAGGATTATCAAGTGACGATCGGTGGCTATTTTTGGATGGATATTATGAATGCGGGTGCCAATAAAGGCATCGCCATAAAGCGAGTACAAGAGCTTTTAAATATACACCATAATGAAACAATGGTATTCGGTGATTATTTAAATGACCTTGAAATGATGCAAAGTGCTTATTATAGCTTTGCGATGGGAAATGCCCATGATCAAATAAAGGACATAGCCAGATTTGAAACAAAAACAAATAATCAGTCAGGCGTGATCGAAACGATTAAAGAACATATACTGATTGCATAATAATTTGATAGATTTAAAGTAGAGTGACTTTGGTAGAAAAGGTCACTCTTATTTTGGTTGGAAATGATTATATATTTACCATCTCAAATATAAAAGCTATACTTCTACTCGTAATTCGTGATGGAATAGGGAAGATTACTGACAAACGAAGGTTAAATAATTGAAGGTGAAACATCTGATGCAAAAAGCTGAAAGAGAGAAGTTCATTTTAAAGTATCTAAAAAAATATGATATGTGCGAGATTTTTTCTGGCATTGATTTAAATGATATTGATGTTGTGCAAATAAAAAAAGGACAGTTGATTTGTTCTAAAGGCGATGAAATCAATGATATGTATATTCTCGTTGAAGGAAAAGTTAAAATATATACCATAACCCCTGATGATAAACGCTTAATATTGCGGTTCCAAAAATCATTAGGAATTATTGGCGATATTGAATATATACAAGGTACAGTTGTACTTCATACGATTGAAGCTAGTACTGATTGTCTGGTGTTAAAAATACCGTTTCATACCATTAGACATACTGTAGGTAATGACGCAAGGTTTCTGTCATTTTTACTAGACGTGGTTACACGTAGATTTCGTGCTAAAACTGATGCAGCAACATTAAATCTTTTATATCCTGTTGAAGTGAGATTAGCTAGTTTTTTATTATCAACAACTACAGATGGTGAGCGTCCGGTTTATCATGAAGAAGCTGTAGGTTCAAGTTTAAAGGATATTGCGGATATGGTTGGAACAAGCTACCGACATTTAAACCGTATAATAAAAACCCTTTGCAATGAGGATATAATCAGTAGATCGAATGGTAAATTATTTGTTAAGGATCTCAATAGGCTAAAGGAAATAGCAAAAAATAATATTTATGAATAATAAGTGAAGAGTATATTCAAATGAAATATACTCTTTTTTATTTTTGAAAAGCATACATAAACATAAACAGGGAAACCTTGAAGCTTTAGCGTTAAGTAAAGATCGTGTGTATAATACCGAACATTTTTCCAGGAAGCAATAGCAAAAAACGCCGTAATACTAACCGATTTAATGGAAGAGGAAGATTTAATAGGCCACAAATGAATACTCATATATTCGAACGGCTAATAAAGCCGGCCCTTCTGCATCAAGGACAGTATAGAAGAAATATTAGAGCACATACTAAAATAAAATGGGTAATTACCTTATGTAGTGGAGGTAGGAATGATGACTGTTAAAGCAACAGTAAGGATATGCCTGGCAAATCTTGAAGGAATTGAAGCTAGTCTATCAATTTTAGCGTTAAATACAGAACAAAAAGAGTCTGCTGCGGATTTGCATCAGGCAATGTTGCTTGTTGGAGAGATTGTTACAGATATTAAAAAAAGAGTCGAAATATTAACAAGCTAAACTCTTTATCATTCGGAGGATGTGTATTGGAAATGCCAGATTGGTTAGATGTCATAGTAAGATCCGTGCTTTTTTTACTAATTTTATTCATCATCACCAAAATACTCGGGAAAAAGCAGATAGCCCAGTTATCTATGTTTGAGTATGTCACAGGAATAACAATAGGGAATATTGGAGCTGAAGTTGTGACAGGCCTGGACCAAAAAATCCATCTGGGAATCATCGCGATTGTTGCAACAGCAGCTATTCCTTATGTATCAGGCCGGATCACTCTAAAAAGCAAGAAGTTGCGTGACTTTGTTGATGGCAATGGTACTGTTTTAATGCAGGATGGTAAGGTTTTGGAAGGTAATTTAAAGAAAGAGAAAGTTACTACTGATGAATTACTAGAGATGTGTCGTAAGAATGGTGTTTTTGATATTTCAGAAGTAGATTATGCTGTATTAGAGGCAAACGGAGTATTGAATGTCCTATTGAAAAAAGAAAATAGACCATTAACAGCAAAAGACTTGAATATGAAGGTTCCAAAAGAAAGAGAGCCACAAACGGTTATAATGGATGGAGTAATCTTATCTGAACCACTTATACGGATTGGCAAAAATCAGTCATGGCTGAACAATGAATTAGCTAAAATGAATGTGACATTGGATAATGTATTCATCGGACAAGTAAATACATATGGTGAACTAACAGTCGATTTGTTCGACGATAAGATTCGTGTTCCATCTCCTCAGGAAAGACCCCTATTATATGCCACGATGAAAAAATGCCAGGCAGATTTAGAATTATTAGCACTATCATCAGATGACAATGAAGCAAAACAGATGTATCTAAAAAATAGTAAAAAAATGCAGGAAGCAATTAAAAAGGTCGCCTATATATTAAAGCATTAAGGACAAGGGACATCCAAAATGGAAGTTCCTTGTTTTATTTTTGGTATATTTTACAATGAATGTAAAGAGGGAGGGTAATGATGCAAGTAGTAACTAACGAATTAGCAAAGTGGATTGAAGAAGTTGAAACTGACGCATTCTATTCGAGATTATCAAGAATAGAAAAAATTCCGGATAATCCTATGGGTAAAGAAATACGAAAGTTCGGTAATGCGATAGCTTTTGTGGCTCAAAATATCCCAGGTCTAGCATTTAACAAAATAAAAGGAATAATGGATAAAGATATTAATTTATTGAATTGATCCAATTATACAACGATAAAGGGGTTCCGGCGAGATTTGAAATTACCCCTGCACATGCAACATCCATTCTCTACTCGGCCCTTGCAAACCTTGGCTATTTACACACCAATCTGTATGCTGATCCACAAAAGTTATTAATAGATGGAGATGAAAATTCATCAGTTTCAATACGCGAGTTTAAATCAAACGAATTTGATTTATTTGCAGAGCTGTATATAGATGCTTTCGATATGCCGTTATTTTTAAAAGAAAATATCGCCCGCAATAATGAAATACTGTATGGTATGCCTGGATGGAAATTTTATTTAGCTAATTATATAGATAAACCTGCGGGCATAGGTGTACTATTTATGGGAGAGAGGGGGGCATACTTAGCTGCAGCAGGAACTATACCGCAGTATAGAAATAAAGGGGTTCAGGGAGCTTTAATACAACGACGGATTATAGAGGCAAAACGAAATAATTGTAAGGTAATAGTTGGTCAGGCGAGCTTCGGCAGTATCAGTCAAAATAATATGGAAAGAGCAGGGTTGAAAATAGCCTATACAAAGTCAGTATGGACTCATCAATCATAAGCTATATTGGAGGCACAAATTTGAGCCTTCTTTTTTTATTACCCGGGAAATGTTATTATAATATTTTTTGAAGAATATGGAATGAATGTATGAATAAATAGTCTATAAGTTTAAATTTTAGGGTATAAGGTAATATGCTGTCTTTCCAGTGCAAACTGGAAAGAAAAAGGCAAAAGAGAAGATGGTGAGAGATGAAGAAAAACATTTATAATCATTTAAATGGCAGAAAAATCTTTATTACTCTTTTACTCCTATTTGCTATTTTCTTTTTTGTTCAAATACAGGAAAGTACCTTT
Organism: Pradoshia sp. Z4_20; assembly: GCF_058216035.1. Classification (NCBI taxonomy): domain Bacteria; kingdom Bacillati; phylum Bacillota; class Bacilli; order Caryophanales; family Bacillaceae; genus Pradoshia; species Pradoshia sp. Z4_20. The sequence goes on along the minus strand of NZ_JBZAJD010000003.1, from coordinate 128,661 downwards.
TATAAGGCCATTATAAATGGTAATCACGAATATATAAAAACAGCTGTATTGGACTCCATTCTATATGTCTACGTTTTCATGCTGTTTATCATGATTATCCAGAACTCATTTACAATTATTCCCCTGATTCTCGTGATTACTATCAACATTACTGTATTTGGATTTTTTAAAGGCTTTATTTGGAGCTGGCTTACAAGTGTTCTGGCGGCAATGATCATTTTTATCTTCATTAGGTATCTATTCACTGATCGTTTTTCGTCGAAAATTTCTCCTAAACAATTACAAAAAATTGAAGATAAAGGTGTTTCTTATATATTGGTTGCTAGAGTTACTCCTTTTATACCAACCAGCATCATTAATATAATTGCAGGATTAAGTTCAATTACATTGCAAAAGTTTATATTAGGTACGGCCGTTGGAAACTTTATTTATTTTTTTATCTTGGCCCTTATTCCAGCAGGTTTATATTCTAGTGGAATCAATGAATACGTGATAGTGGCAATAATCATTTTACTCATGTCTGCATCCTACTTGTTCTCCAAGATAAGAAATAAAAGGAAAAATGATTATACTAAATTAATGCGTAATAAATGTTAAAAAGAGGGAAGATGATATACTATCCCTCTTTCTTATTACCTTTTTTTCGTTAATCATTATTAGTGTAAAAGGATTTGTTATTTAATCATAATTAATTGTTTTATGCAATGGCTCTAACTGATATTGTCTATTTTTCGTTGAACCAATTGAGGGGATATTTGGGTGGATACGGAAAAGTCGCAACAAATCCAGCCAATTACTACTCGCCAAGGGAAAAGAGAGAGTCCTTTTTTAAAGACAAATGAGGACATATAACATGCAAATATCTTTTACAAAGCAATAAGGAGGAACAAACGATGATATTAATTGTTAATCGAATAGAAGGTAATTTGGCAGTCTGTGAGAAAACTGATAAAAGTATGGTGGATGTTGAGTTGAGCAAATTGCCTGTTGATGTAAGGGAAGGAGATATCCTTATTGAAAAGGATGGTAACTATAAGCTTGATTTAACGCAGACTGAAAGAAGGAAAAAACGTGTACAAGATCTTTTGGAAGACTTATTTGAATAAATACCTATTTCACTATCTTACGCCGAAAAAAGCTCAAAGCATTTTGCTTTGAGCTTTATTTTCGTGTACAACTACATATTTACTCTGCTAAAGAGGATTCCCTAAACTCAATATAAAACAGATGAGGAATGGGGTTAATTCTCCATTTACCTTAAAACCAGCTTACTTCATCGATTAATCGGTTATGCTCATTGGAGTCTCAATCTCTGCCTCAGTTTCAGGATGTATCCTTCTGTCGAGAGCAGGAACGATCTTGATAAAAATAACAATCCCAGCTACACCGATACCAGTAATAAAAATGGATGTAGCTAAATTGGATAGATACGCACTTAATGTAATCGTTAGAGAACAAATTAAATTGGCCACATTATAGGTTAATCCGTTTACAGCTAAATAAGAGCTCCTCGCATGTTCAGGGGGCAAATTAGCCATATAATTTTGCTGGACGGGCACACGCAATACTTCAGCAACAGTTGCGATGAACATTGCTCCGAATAAGAACCAGATATTATTAGAGTAAGAAATCACAGCATAGCCGGCTACAAAGACAATGCAGCTGGTGATTAATACATTTCGGTCGTTCAAATTAGAAACAAGCTTTGTCGCAAACAGGGCTAAAATTACAACCAAAATCGTATTTTCTGTACGTAAGAACCCGACCATCTCAATCCCGCCAAATTCGATTCCTAATAGATTCTGAATGGATAGATCCTCTGACAGTCTAATACTCATATAGCTTGTTAATTGGAATTCCATTGATAGAACAAAGATTCCTGCTAATACGTATAAGACAAAGAGTTTATCTTTAAAAACAGAATGATAATTTGAAAATAATTGTTTGACATGTTGGGGTGGTGTTTTTTTCTCTGTTTTATTTGGTATGTAGCTTTCTTCAATAAAAAATGTAATTAAGGTCCATGCAATCAATGAAGTAATTGAAAGAGCGAGGAGTAATTCAAAGAAGTATTCTCTAAACATAAATCCGCCAATGGCACCGCCAAAAGCGATGGATAGATTATTTGCCCAATACATAATGGTATACATCGATTTTCGTTCCTCAGGACGGCTGACATCAATCAGCATTGCCTGATTTGCAGGCCCTGCTAAGCCCCAGCATATACTGTTAACAGTCATCATAAAGAATGTAATCAGCGGTTCTGTAAACCATGGTGAATTGCAAATCATCATGGTAACGAATGCTAAAAATCGAAGCGATTCAGCAAATACGATTAATTTTTTTCTGCCGAAGCTATCTGAAAAATATCCTCCAAAGAAATTTATCGCTATGCCGACAAACACATTAATCAGCAATAAAAGTCCCGCCATTTTTACCCCGAAATGTGAAGATAAATAAATCGCCATGAATGGAAATATCATACCTCCAATGGCGGAACTTAAAAATGACTCTATAATACGTATTTTAATTGTACGGTGAAACTGTTTAAAACCCATGGTTGACCCTCCCCTTTTCCCATTATGTAATTTTATAACATTCTGATAATATTTCAATATAAATTAAGAAAACATGGAATATTGTTTCTATTTCTTATTCTATTTTTAAAAATGGAAGATTACATCCGTAATTTTACGGATAGAATCTACAACTTTCGATGGAGCATAAAAAAGCCAAATTCACAAATAAGTGAACTTGGCATAAGCATTTTTTTACTTCCTTTTTTCAAGCAAAGTGCAGTTATTCATCCAATGAGTGTACATTTTCAGCTATATCTTTATAAAGCGGATAAACGTTAAAGGCTGGCGTTTTACTGCTAAGGCTGAGAATGCCGATAAAATCAATATGATCCCAATTGCTCATGATAGGGTAGTAGTTCCATTTCCCTTTTTCTGCCACCCCATTATAGGCTTTTGCTGGTTGTCCAAATGGCGAAAAAGATGAAACCGTACTGACTAATCCATCGTTTGGCCACCAGCTTTTATCTATAATGGGTCCATCTTGTGGATTAGTTCTACTAAATTTCCCTAAGAAACTGGTAGGTTGATGAAGAAATAAATGAGTGTAAGCAGATGGTATATGCTGACCTGTCAAAATACTCTTTTTGGAGGTTTGACCGGTGTAGGAGAAATAATAAACATCTGATTTTGTCTCTACCTTTTGATTAAGTACAGCAGCCCCTGGTGTACTTAAATCATATGCACTTATATCAGTACTCTCCCAAATCTTACTGTTAATGACTTTGGAGAGATACGATTTAAAAGACTCCCCGGGTTCTATGCGAATTCCCCAATGGTCCAATTTAAAATCATATACTAAGTTTTCTTGGCTAATCCCTGTAACACTGGCGACATTAATGATTAGATCTTTAACAAAAGATATTATTCTATTTTCATCATCTGCATATGTTGTACCGTTATGTGGGGTAGCAATGCTGCTCACACTGTGCACCCACGATTTATTGCCTTCAAAAAGAGAGGACATACTTTCATTCGGGTGGACCTGATGATAGTCACGTTCTTCTGCACTGCCGTCTTCTAGAAGATCAACTAAACTGCGTGTTGTTAATCCTCCCATGCTGTGGCCTACAAGGTGAACCGGATGATCAGCATCCCACTCAGGGTAGACCCCTTCATAGGTGCGCCCATAACGTGAATGTCCATGCTGTTTGGCATGGGACGCTCCGTAATCTACCGTGCCGCCTTTAATATAATAATAGAGTTCTACTGAACGATCATAGTTGCTGGCTACTGGACTGACACTTGCTACAAATGTTTGATGGCCCATGCTTTCTAAGTACTCCGGAACATCCTTTAGTCCGCCCCAATAATTGTAACCTAAAAATTCGCCTTCTCCCCATCCACCTAAACCATGGACCAACACGATAGGATAATCATTGCCTTGGTTTTCAGCGGCACTCGCCTTTGTCTGTGGCAAAAAAGCAAAAAAGCTAATGATTAATCCTGTGACCAAAATAAGATTTGTTACTTTCAATCCCAAAACAATTCCTCCTTAAAATAAAAAGTAGCCCATGACAAAGCGACGGGTTTCGAGTTCTTACGAAGGAGTATTTTAATAATTCTGTCATTTATCACTATATGTTAGCGCTTACATATTAAGCAAGTGGAAAATTATGAATTAAATATAAATAGGAAATTCAGCCTAACGTTTCCGGATAGGTAAATAAGGGTATTTTACAGCCATATAAAAGTAAAAAGATTCTATAAGGGTAGAAAGTGGGATATGTATGTCGGGAATATTACTAGCATTATTAGCTGCTGTATGCTGGGGCAGCTTGGTATTAATTAGCGTAAAACTTGGTGGAAATGCTTATAGCCAAACATTGGGAATCACATTGGGTGCATTTCTCTTTGCTGTAATTATGTTGTTTTTTTCTGAACCTGTATTTAATCCTACAGTTTGGATTGTAGGGTTGATTTCAGGAGGACTGTGGGCAATTGGGCAAACAGGGCAGTTTATTAGCGTCAAGTATATAGGTGTATCGAAAACAGTACCCATTTCAACGGGCATGCAATTAATCGGAACTTCTTTATTTGGTTTGATTGTTTTTAATGAATGGAGCACGAAGGCTCAAATTATTATGGGGATACTGGCTCTTTGCTGTTTGATTGCAGGCGTGATTCTTAATTCAGTCGGAAATGATAGCGATGAAGAAGGAAGTCAGTTAAAAAAAGGCTTAATCACTCTGACATTATCGTCATTAGGGTATATAGGCTATGTTGTTATTATCAGATGGTATGAAATTGATGGCTGGTCAGCTATTCTTCCGCAGGCTACCGGAATGCTAATTGTTGGTCTTGTAATAGGCTTTTGGAAGCATGCGTTTGATAAATATACAGTGAGAAATATGCTTTCGGGGCTTGTTTGGGCAACGGGTAATATTGCACTTCTTCTGTCAGTTCCAAAAATCGGAGTAGCCACAAGTTATTCTCTTTCTCAAACAGGTATTGTGATTTCCACGCTTGGGGGGATTTTCTTATTGGGTGAGAAAAAGGATAAGAAAAGGTTGATAATGGTCATCGCAGGCTGTCTCCTTGTTATTGCCGGAGGCGTTATATTGGGATATACCAAGAAATAAATAGTCGAGAGGAGAAACGTACTATGTATAAAGATTTAGAAGGTAAAGTTGTTGTTATAACTGGAGCAAGTAAAGGGCTTGGAAAGGCCATGGCCCTTCGTTTTGGGGAAGAGAAAGCAAAAGTAGTTATTAATTATCGTTCAACTGAAAAAGATCTAGATGAGATTGTTCGAATCATTAAAGCCTGTGGTGGGGACGCCATCACTGTTCAGGCGGATATTTCGAAAGAAGAGGACGTTAAAAGGTTAATAAATGAGGCAGTTGAGACATTTGGTACACTTGATGTCATGGTTAATAATGCTGGAGTTGAAAATGAAATGCCTTCACACGAATTAAGCCTTGAAGATTGGAATAAGGTTATTTCCACGAATTTAACAGGATGTTTTTTAGGAAGCAGAGAAGCCATTAAGTATATGGTTGAACATAAGATAAAAGGTTCCGTCATTAATATGTCATCTGTACATGAGCAAATTCCATGGCCCCATTTTGTCCACTATGCGGCAAGTAAAGGTGGGGTTAAACTAATGAGTGAAACGCTTGCCTTGGAGTATGCTCCGAAAGGAATTCGCGTAAATAATATATGTCCGGGCGCAATCAATACACCTATCAATGAAGAAAAATTCAATGATCCTGAAGCGAAGAAGCAAGTTCTTGATCTTATTCCGATGGGATATATCGGTAAGCCTGAAGAGGTTGCGGCGTGTGCAGTTTGGCTTGCTTCGAAGGAATCAAGCTATGTGACAGGATTAAGCTTATTTGTAGATGGTGGAATGGCACAATATCCAGGTTTCCAGGCAGGCAGAGGATAAACATCCCTAAAAAGTCCAAGCCCTTTGGATAATTATTAGACATTCGTACATACATTATGATGGTATGTACATAGTCTACTGTATCTGAATATACAAGGGTGGAGTTTTATGCCGACAAGATCTGGATCGGAATACATCGAAAAAATAGATAATCTTCATTCATCGATATGGATAGATGGACAAAAAGTGAATGGTAAAATTTCTGAACATCAAGCTTTTAAAGGAGTCATAAAGAGTCAGGCTGCATTATATGATTTGCAATTAAAGGAATCCAACCGAGATATCATGACATTTCGTTCACCTGTTACTGGCAATCTGGTTGGGACCTCTTTTTTGGAACCAAAAACAAAAGAGGATCTAGAAAAAAGAAGACTAATGACACAAGTATGGGCTAAATCGAGCGGGGGGTTTTTGGGCAGATCACCCGATTACATGAATACTGTGATGATGTCCTTTGCTTCTGCAGCGGCTGTTTTTTCTGAGCAGGATGAACGTTTCACTAAAAACATGCTGACGATATTTGAGAATGCCCGCGAGCAAGATTTATCTTTCACCCATACTTTTATCAATCCACAGGTAAATCGCTCATCCTATTATGTTGAAAATTTTACCCAGACAATATCTGCGCAGACGACAGAAATAAAGGATGATGGGATTGTTATTAATGGAGCTAGGCTTTTAGCCACACAGGGAGGAATTACGGATGAATTACTGGTATTTCCTTCTAATGGTGCTAGCCATAATAAAGATTTTGCGTATGGATTTTCCATTCCAAGCAACACGCCGGGACTGAAATTTATATGCAGAGAACCATTTAGCTACCGTGATTCAGCATTTGATCATCCGCTTGGTTCCCGTTTTGATGAGGTGGATTCCATTGTCGTGTTTGATCAGGTATTGGTTCCCTGGGATAGAGTGCTCTTTTATGAGAATCCTCTTATAGCTCAGAAAATTTATCAGGAAAGCAGCTTCCATTTACTGGCTGCGCATCAGGTTACAAGCAGGAGAATCGTCAAGCTGAAGATGATTTTGGGGCTTGCTCAAAAGCTAATTGATTCCATTCAGGTGGGTGAGTATCAGCATATACATGATAAAATCAGTGAAATATATGTTGGTTTGGAATCATTAAAGGCGTTGCTGCTTGCATCTGAAGTAAATGCCAAGGCGGATAAGTGGGGAACGATGGTACCGGATGTAAATCCGTTACAGGCATCCATTTTATTGTTTGCTCGTTTGTATCCAAGATGTACAGAAATACTTCAATTAATCGGAGCGAGTGGGCTTATGGCCATTCCAACAGAAGCTGATTTTTCATCAGAAATCGGTGCGGATCTTGATTTGTATTTGCAGGGAGCTATCGTTGGAGCAGAAGAAAAAGTGAAGATTTTTCGGTTGGCATGGGATATATCCATGAGTGCTTTCGGATCGCGGCAATCCCTGTATGAACGATTCTTTTTTGGCGACGCAGTCAGATTGGCTTCAGGGCTCTATATGAGTTACCCAAAAGAAAAATATGTTAAATTAATTGATCAATTTTTAACTGAATACTAAGAGGGAGGACAGTTATCGGATAATGATAGCTGTCTTTATTTTTTGTGTTTTTGCACATCAACAAGTCTACATTAATCCATACATGGAATAAAATTGATGATTTTGTGGAAAATAGCTGATTTTTGTAACATTTAGTAATTAGTGGGATGACTTGCAAATCGATTAGAAACTAAATTAGTTATTATCTTAATATTATAGTAGGTATTGTAAATTATCTGTTTTTAATTAATAATTAGAGTATAATTTGTAACGACTTTTTATCGGAAGGGAACCAAATGAAAGTGAGCATTAAAGAGGAATATGAGAAGCTAGATGTTTCCATGGGACAGATAAAGTATGCAAAGAGAATACAAAAATTGTTATGCGAAAGATTGGATATGGAATTGCCAAGCGAGTATGAGCTATCTGAAATTGTGGTGGAACAGGCTTTGTTTACTTATATAGATATATTAGAAAAATATTATCGCTTGGATGGAAAACCGTGGGAAGAGTTTTATGCAATATATCATGGAGTAACTAATGTTCCTAGACAATTAGAGGACTTTAAAGAACAGAAAAAAGGGACTTTGCAACTTTTAAGAAAAAGGGAGAGCTAATCCTCAGCTGAAGTAAAACTTTGAGGAAAAAGAAGCACTTAGCTAATGCTACCTCTCTTTGTGAAAGAATAAACTGAAACTATCGGGAGTACCCGCTCCAATATCAGAGCTGTGATGTAGTGACCCCAATAAGTTAGAAATCTGACTTTTGGGGTGTAATACTGATCAGCTCTTTTTTTGCTATGCAGCTAGGGGCAGTATATTTCAATGGAGTATGGATATTTATGTTAAAGTGAACATGTAGGGAGGAGAGATAGTTGGTTTATTTCGCAAAGACTCAAAGAGTAGCATTATGGTATATAGTGCTATTAATGATATTGACAATTTCAATAAATGACTTTTTCGATTGGTTATTATACTTCCAAATGATATTTTCTTTAGTTATTCTTGTTTTATTATGTATCAGATATAAATTTGTGATAAATAATGACTATTTGACGTATCAAATATTGTTTTTTAAATGGCCTTTATATAAAACAAGTATATTTCCCCATCAAATAAAACAGATTAAATTTAAACGAGTCAATTGGTATACCAAAGGTGCTTTTATGCAAGTTAAAAAAGGACTTACCATCCGAATTGTAAATTTCAATCCCAACGACGTTTTCAAAGAATTAGTTGATTTTGCTAACAAACATGGTATTCCATATTCTAAAACGAAAGATTATATAATTATAGAAAAATAGTCTTATTCCCTAACGAGGGCAAGGGCTGGTTGATCAGCTCTTTTTTGCTATTCGGTTAAAGGAACAGATTAGTACAAGATGACCAAAGCTAATAAGTTATAAAATATGAGGTGGTAAAATGAAATTCCATCTATTGGGAGAAAAAGCTAAAGTAGAAATAGATATCATAGCTCGTGAATATCCGAATAGCTTTGATTATTGGGATGGAAACTGGGTTATTTCAAACGTGAAAGTTGAAATCCCTGGATATTATGTTGATTTTATTGCTAGTTTAAGAACTGATGACATTAGGGATTTTTTAAATGATTTGAAGTTAATGAATAAGGATTTATCGGGTAAAGCTATATTGAAAAATTTAGATAGCTTTATTTATTTTGAATGTGAAATGGATAAGTTGGGGCATATAGAATGGTCTGGAGAGACTTGTTATCCGACAGGAAGTGGTGCTGTAGTATCCTTTGAATTTGTATCAAATCAATCATATTTAGATGATTTGATTAAAGAATTAGAGAATATAATCTCTCTATATCCAGTTATAAGTAAACCGTAGCTATTGTATTAACAGGTCAATAGCAGAAAATCAAGGCTGTCAGTTGACGGTCTTTTTTTATGCTCCCCATTAGGTAAGACAGTTTGAAAAATCTGGCTTACCTAATGGGGAGTTTTTCTGTGCTCAAAAAAAAAGAACGCTGTATTGATCACATGGGGCGATTGATTTTGGGGCACAGTAAAATAGAATAGTATTATTAAAAAAACGAATTTTAAAAGAGGCGTTAATAGCATCTGTAACAACGTTATCAATAGAGATTGAGCGGCAGAACCCCTTAGAATTCAGGGTTCTGCTTTTATTATATTCATTGTTTACTAGACAGGGAGCAGTTCAATACCGCAGTTGTTTAAGTGAATATTCCTAGCTTTCCAATACGTTCAATAGCTTCTATTAGCCGGTCTTCGTCTACTAATAAGCCGACACGAATGTAGCCTTCTCCGTATTCACCAAAGCCTTTTCCTGCTGCAACGGCTACATCTGCTTTTTCAAGCAAATAATCAGCAAAGCTCTCGCTCTTAAAACCGGCAGGGACAGGAAGCCAAGCAAAGAATGAACCAGTTGGGGCTTCGACTTTCCAGCCGATTTTATTGCAAGCGCCAATGAGGGAATTTCGTCGTCGTTCATAGCGTTCGATAAGCTCTTCTACGCAGGATTGCTCCCCTGTCAAGGCTGCGATTGCCGCTTTTTGTACAGCAGGGAAGAGGCTGACGTAAAGATGATCTTGAATGAGATTGAGTGCTTCGATGATAGCTGGGTTTCCGATAGCAAAGCCAACACGCCAGCCTGCCATATTGTAAGTTTTCGAGAGTGTGTACATTTCAATGCCGACTTCTTTTGCACCCTCCGTTTCAAGAAAACTGATAGGTTTTTGTCCATCAAAGCCAATAGCTCCATAGGCAAAATCATGAAGTACGGTAATGTTATTTTCTTTTGCAAATGATACTGTTTTTTCAAAAAAAGCATGATCTGCGGTAGCTCCGGTAGGATTATTTGGGTAGTTTAAATACATTAGCTTTGCATGGGTCCTTTGTTCTAAAGGGATGCTTTCATAATCCGGCAAAAATTGATTATCTTTTGTTAGTGGAAAAGTTTCATAGTTTACGTTTGCTAATACAGCTCCAGATAAATAGTCGGGATAGCCTGGGTCTGGCAAGAGCATTAGCTCTCCATCGTTGAGCAAGCACATTGGTAGCTCAACTAGTCCGGCCTTCGTTCCAAAAAGGATGGCAACTTCAGTTTTAGGGTCAACCTCGACGCCATATTGCTTGTGATAAAATTGTGCTGCCGCTTCTTTCAACTCTTCCAAACCCCGAAATGGAGAATATTTATGAGTTTGTGCATCTTCAGCCGCCACTTGCAGGGCTTTGACGATATGCGCAGGAGTAGGTTGATCAGGATTTCCTTGTCCGAGATTAATAATGTCTCTGCCTTCAGCTATAGCGCTGTTAACTTTTAGGACAAGTGTTGCAAAAAATTGGACTGGCAGTTTTTTTAAGCGTTCTGAATATGTCATATAATTCACCTTTACGAAGAGAATATAGTTTTGAATATTTAAATAATAGATAAAATTCTATAACCTTTATTTAGAAATGTCTATAGTGAGCTGAAAGAATTTGAATATAGCGGTAGTAAATGGTTATTAGATTTGCTGAGTCATAGATTATAGGGGAACGTTTGATGAAGTGGGTGTGGTAGCTTTTTCAGAAATGATTGTTTTTCGGAAAATGTGAAATGTGGAGACTATACATTAAATGAGCTTGTTTGGCAGATGAAAATAGTGAGCGATGAAAGTGTTATTCAGTCGGCTTGCGAAAATGTAGAGTTTTACATTATCGTCAGTTCAGCCCTACGAAGAAGAATGGGGAGTTTTTTAATCCGATGTATGTGGATTGGAATATTTTATTGAAATTGCAATGATGAAAGCGGTTCAACAGTTTACGTCAAAAAGGTTTTTGTTGACAGACTATTCTGAAGTCTGTAATATCATAAACAAATCAAATAAAGCTATAGCTTATCGAGAGCGACCGAGGGACTAGGCCCTATGACGTCCGGCAACCCCCTTAATAGGGAAGGTGCCAATTCCTGCAGAATGTATTACATTCTGAAAGATAAGTCGAGATAGATGTATTTCGATGCCCCTTTCAGATGAGAGGGGCATTTTTGTTTCAAAAAATGTGTAGAGATAGAGGTTGGCATATGATAAAAATTCAGAATGTTAATAAGATTTACAAAACTAAAAGCGGTATAGTAAATGGAGTTGACAACGTTTCCTTAACAATTAAAAAAGGCGAGATATTCGGGATTGTCGGGTACTCAGGAGCAGGTAAAAGCTCGCTGCTACGCTGTATTAATTTGTTGGAGCGTCCAACATCGGGAAATATCACAGTTGATGGAATTGATCTGGCTAAGTTGAGAAGCAAGCAATTGCGTCATGCACGCTTAAAAATCGGGATGATTTTTCAGCACTTTTATCTTATTAGCCAGAAAACAGTTTTTGAAAATATAGCTTTTTCTTTAAAGGCAGCAAAAGTGCCGCAGACTCAAATACAAGACCGAGTAGAAGAACTGTTGAAAATGGTCGGATTAGCTGAAAAGCGTGAAGTGTATCCTTCGCAGCTAAGTGGGGGACAGAAGCAGCGTGTAGCGATTGCAAGGGCGTTGGCGAATAACCCGACAGTACTCCTTTGTGATGAGGCGACTTCAGCACTAGATCCGACGACAACGAAATCAATATTGAATTTGTTGAAAAAAATCAATAAGGAGCTCAATATTACGATTGTGTTGATTACACATGAGATGAATGTAGTAAAGGAAATTTGTAATCGAATGGCGATTATGCAGGATGGCAAGGTCATTGAGGAAGGCTCGGTGTATGATATTTTTGCTAAACCCCATGCCGATCTTACGAAGGAATTCATTAACAGTGTTGTTTCGTTCGATATACCTGACGCTATTTACCAAAGTTGCAAGGGTCCGATTGTCAAGGTGACGTTTAGGGGAACGGTTGCCGGTGAGGGAGTCATATCGGATACGCTTCAGCAATTTAATGTAAAAGGCAATTTTCTTCATGGCTCAATTGAATATATTCAGGAATTGCCTTTAGGTATTTTTATCATGGAGCTTCGCGGACAGAAGGAAGAGATTAATAAAGCGATATCTTATATAGAAAGTCGAGAGGCAGAAGTGGAGGTGTTCCAACATGGGCTTTGATTTCAACCACTTTATAGAGCTTATTCCTGAAATTAACACAGCATTTTTGCAGACGATTTACATGATTTCCATTTCTTTAGCTGTCGCAATCGTGATTGGTTTACCAGTTGGAATTCTATTATATGTGACAGAAAAGGGTTTATTTTGGGAAAACAAAACGGTTCAGAGGATATTAGGATTTGTCGTCAATTTGGTCCGATCAATACCATTTATTATTTTATTGGTTGCTCTTATGCCATTGACCGAATTTGTTGTAAAGACAACGATTGGACCAACAGCTGCTAGCGTATCGCTGTCAGTCGCAGCTATTCCGTTTTTTGCGAGAATCGTTGAAACGTCTTTACGAGAAATTGATAAAGGTGTTATTGAAGCCGCGATAGCAGCTGGTGCGACACCGTGGATGATTATTAAGGAAGTACTATTGCTCGAAGCGAGATCAGGTATCATTTCGGGTATTACACTTACATTAATTAGCTTGATTGGGTTTTCTGCTATGGCAGGAACGGTCGGTGGTGGCGGTATTGGTGATTTAGCGATTCGCTATGGGTATTATCGCTATGATAATACCATTATGATTGCAACTGTTATTATTTTAATCGTATTGGTTCAGGTTATCCAACTTGCCGGTGATTTCATCGCAAAAGTTATAGATAAAAGATAATAGAAAAGGGGAATTATTTCATGAAAAAGGGGTTAACAGCATTTATTTTATTCTTAGTGGTAGGTACATTGGCAGCTTGCAGCGGCAATGAAAGCATTGAGGATGCAAGCTCAGAGTCAAAGGATATTAAAATTGGAGCTACTTCTGGTCCTTATAGTGATATGGCAACGAAAGCAATCAAGCCAGGCTTGGAAGAATTGGGATACAAAGTAGAAGTGGTGGAGTTCAGTGATTATATTCAACCGAATAAAGCGTTAGATGGTGGAGATATTGATGCGAACCTTTTTCAGCATACTATTTACTTGGAAAACTTTGAAAAAGAGAACAGCATGGATTTGACAGGGTTAATTAAAGTACCGACTGCGCCGATGGGTATTTATTCAAACACGTATAAATCTTTGGATGAAGTGAAGGACGGAGCGACGATTACAATTCCGAATGATCCGGTAAATGCAGCTCGCGCATTCAATACACTTCAAGATGAAGGATTAATTGTAGTAGATGAAAATGCAGAACCCCTTAAAGTTTCTGAAAAGGACATAATCGAAAACAAGAAAAACTTAAAATTCCAGCCGCTAGAGTCAGGACAGCTACCTCGATCTATTGACAGTGCAGATTTATCAGCAGTACCAGGAAACTTCGCATTAGCTGCAGATATGGACTTATTAAGTGCATTAGCGCTTGAGAATATGCTTGATCCATATCGAAATTTAGTGGCTGTAAAGGCTAATAATGATGATTCACAGCTAGCTAAGGATATTTTATCAGTGGTAGAATCTGATGAATTCGAAAAAATAATCGATGAAGAATTTGTCGGCTTCGGCAAGCCTGAATGGATGAAATAATAAGAAAAAATGTCCTCAGTTCTCTCTTTGTTTTATGTATAAATACTAAGGCTGTATATCCCTTAGATTAAACAACTAATTCGTAAACAATACAAAACCATAGAAGGAGCATGGCGGGTGTAAGGTTAGACATACAGAATATATAAAGATAACACTTCCCACTTTATTAATGTTTTTAACAGCAAATAGAAATGAGTGATGAAAATGACTGTTTTTTCAGTTCATGGTGCTCCAAGTGAATATATTTTGAAAGATAACGCTTTAGATTTATTGGAAGCTAAGCTGCTGGAACGCAATCTCTACAGAGTTCTTGTGGTTCGTGGCAAAAAGTCCTGGGAGGCAGTAAAGCCGTATTGGCCGCAAATGGCAGAGGTAGAATTGGAAGAATATACGTACGGAGGCGAGTGCTCATTTGCCGAAATCGAGGCGGTTACTAAGCTGGTCAAGCATCATTCATTGGATGCGGTAATAGGTGTCGGAGGCGGAAAGATACTCGATCTTGTTAAGGCGGTTTGCGATGCGACTGAAAGGCAGTCCATTCTCATTCCGACATTGGCATCTAATTGTTCGCCATGGACGCCTTTAAGCGTTATATATGATGATTCCGGAGCTTTCATTCGTTATGATATATATCCGGTTTGTACCAGTCTGGTGCTAGTGGAGCCGCAAATTTTAGTTGATGCTCCAATAGAAATGTTAATTGCCGGTATTGGAGATACTCTTGCGAAATGGTACGAAGCGGATGTACAGATGGCTGTAATTGATAATAAGACTGTTCCACTGCAAATTGCTCATTTTGCTGCAAGAGAATGTAAGGATTTATTGCTAAAATTCGCCCGTGGAGCTGTTGAAGCTGCAAAGGCTGGGGAAGTAAATGATGATTTCGTCAAAGTAGTGGAAACGATTATTATGTTTGGTGGCATGGTTGGGGGCTATGGTGATTATTACGGTCGAATTGCTGGCGCTCATTCGATTCACAATGGTTTAACGGTACTTGAAGAAACTCATCACGCCTTGCATGGTGATAAGGTGGCATATGGCATTTTAGTTCAGCTAGTGCTGGAAGACAAATGGACAGAAATTGAAGAGCTTCGACTGTTTTATGAGGAGTTGGGCCTTCCATTATCCTTAACAGATTTAGGTGTGGAAGATATAACGGAAGCGCTGATTGCTGAGGTTGCTGAAAAAGCAACAGTTACGGGTGAGTCGATTCATGTAATGTCAATTGGATTGGTTACAGCTGAGAGGGTAGTGGAAGCAATTCAGAAGTTGGAGCAATTTGTTTGTGAGAGTGAGAAATCTTGCTAAAGTTGTTTACATAAACGGTCATCATCCACTCTAGGAATTAGAAGGTGTTTTAGGATTAGTTGAATGTGCAGGTTTCTTAGTAGACAGTTAAAAAGCTGTCTACTTTTTTTATTAGTCGTTAGCAATAATGTTTATGAAAACAGCCTTATCTTTACATGTAAATAAAGTTGTTTTTTCCTAATTAAAATGCTTATCTGGCTGCATAGTTTATTACCAAAATTATAAACTTGTTTATTTGTATAAATGAACCCTAAAATGGATAGGGAAATTTACTATTAAACGAAGGAAGTTGATTATGGAATTCACCAAGTATGCGAGTAAGAAACACACCGTACAGCAAATTGCAGAAGATCTGCTACATGTTACTCAACAGGCAGCTATTGCTTCATATCCCTGGATAGGAAAGGGAAATAAGATTGAAGCAGATGGTGCAGGGACAAGGGCTATGAGGCATCATTTAAATACAATCGATATGTGTGGAAGAGTCGTAATTGGTGAAGGAGAAATGGATGAAGCGCCAATGCTTTATATCAATGAAATGCTGGGAAATGGGAACGGTCCGGCAATTGATATAGCTGTTGATCCGGTGGAAGGTACTACGTTAATGTCTAAAGGGAAAAATCATTCAATGGCTGTGTTGGCTGCTGCGAAAAGTGGAAGCATGCTTCATGCTCCTGATATGTATATGAAAAAGATCGCAGTTGGGCCAAATGCAAAAGGATGTATTAATATAAATGCCTCCTTAAAAGAGAATATGCAATCAGTTGCGAAGGCCCTTGGAAAAGATGTAAGAGAATTGACCATTATGATTCAGGACCGCGACAGGCATAGTACTTTAATGGCACAGGTTCTCGAACTGGGAGCGAAGTTGAAGTTATTCTCTGATGTTGATATAACGGGCGCTATAGCAACTGGAATCGATGGAATGGATATTGATATGCTTGTCGGTACAGGCGGAGCTCCAGAGGGTGTCATCACTGCAACTGCACTAAAATGTCTGGGAGGAGATTTTCAGGGGCAGCTAGTTCCTATGAATCAGGAAGAATATAACCGATGTGTACAAATGGGTATTGAAAATCCAACTAAAATTTTCGAGCTGGATGAAATTATTCGTACAGATGATTGTTTATTTTCTGCAACGGCAATCACCGACGGTATGTTTTTGAATGGAGTCAGGAAGTTACCAAGCGGGAAAATGAGTACCCACTCCTTGTTACTGGTAGGCGCAAATACAAGAAATACAAAATTTATCCATACACACCACCATTAATGCTTTCTAAAAATAAAATCCTATAAAAGCAGTGATGATATGCTTTTATAGGATTTTTTTATTTCAAGGTTGATCAATACTTTCAAATCTTAATCCCGAATTAAATTAATCCTTTGCAAGAATCATTTTTGAGAGTAAAAAGGTAAAAGGAATCGCAATAATAGTAGCGATTATAGGTGCTATATTATCATGTATGGAAAGCAACTGGACTAAAATATAAATGGCAAGCGTGGACACTAAGATATTAACGACATAGGTTAATGGGAATTGAAGGAATTTTTTTAAAGTTGGTTTCGTTCGATAGGTAAAATAGGAATTCAGATAAAAGGAGCCAATCATACTGATAAAAAAACCAAGTAAATGGGCAGTCATATAGTTCATCTGAAACACTTCTTTAAAAAGTAAATACAAAATATAATAGTTGATTGTATTTACAATGCCAACCATATTAAATTTCCAAAATTCCTTTTCAAATAAAATCATCGAGTACAACCAGCTTTCTTCGCTTTTTTTCTAGGTTCTCTTATTATACTCAATTTAACAGTCAGCTAAAATATTCCATAAAAATGGATAAGGGTTATTAGTGATAGATGCGAAGTAAATGACTGATTACTATATGGATATAAAAAGAAGTAAGACCGGAAATGGTCATTCGCGGTCTTACTTAGTTACTGGTTAAATAGATGAAACTCTTTCCACCAATCCATTCCAATATCCCGATAAAAATTTAATTTTGTTAAGTTATAGGAGTTAGGTTGATTCAGTAAATATTTTTGAAACTCATCAGCTTGCTTTTTTTGTTCCTCCGTAACAGAACGATGGTTATCGAGTAATACGTGACCTAGTTGATGCAATAAATGGGAGTGGACATTTTTTATCGCATCTTTAGGTGTGTACTTAGCGGCATAGTGCAGGGACTTAAGATAATGGCTTGCTGATTTTTCAAAATCATTAAGTAAGTAATTCATCTTCCCGATTGATTCATGAACACGCATTTTATCCATGTCTGTTTTAGCCAGTGATAAGGCTGCTTCATATGTATCTCTAGCTTTTTGCAGGTTATTCACTTTTATATATTGATCAGCCAAAAGGATTGTAGCAGGAAACACCATTTTACTGACCCTCTTTGGCATTTTACCCGAGATGGATTGCAGGGCGGTTTCTAAAAGCTTAATAATTGTATCCGTTTCTGTGTTTTCATCAGCATTAAGTGCTTTATATAAAAGTTCTTCAGTTGGGTTGGTATGGTGAAACTTATTCAAGATACTCATATAGCATCACCTTTCAGAAAATTTATTATATTAATATAATTATAACATGTTATTCCTGTTTTCATCTTTCCTAATTTAATTAAAAATGCGAACTTCATTGTGCTGGAATGTAAGAAACACGATTTTAAAATAGCTATACTTAGAGCCATATGAATCGTTTCACAGCCAAACCGACAAGCAGGATAAGTTAGACACGATTCAATCTATTAACAAGGATACTGAAAAAAGAAAGGATACTGATAAAGAGTAAGGAATTAATGGAGATTACTCTACCCATTGCTATAGAACGGGTTTGCTCAAGAATAATGACAGGTAAAATTACGGAAGTTATAACACCTCCTATGTGGGAGAGGAGTTGTCCCGAAAATAAGGACTTAAAAACGTGATTGTAAAGGGATTGAAGTGCGTATTTTTTGGAAGCAATTTATGGATTAGAGACTATGAAAATATTCCCTTTACTTTAAATTACCATATAATTCAAATGAATAGGGGATAAAACAAAAAAAGCCCAATAGACTTTTCTATTGGGCTACTAATTTGCTATTCTTCTATTTTCCACCAAACATATCGAAAAGACCTTTTGCTACACTGCCTTCATCGCTTGACCCGCCTCTAGACGGCATAGCGGAAAACACTCTGCTTGCAAGGCGGCTGAAGGGGAGTGATTGAACCCAGACTGTTCCAGGACCCTGCAATGTAGCAAAAAACAGACCCTCTCCGCCAAATAACGCGGTTTTAATACCTTTGGCAAATTCAATATCGTAATCGACATTTCTGGTCATTGCAACGATACAGCCGGTATCTACTCGTATTTTTTCTCCTGGAGCTAATACTTTTTGATGTAATGTCCCTCCGGCATGCACGAAAGCCATCCCATCACCCTCGAGTTTTTGCATGATAAATCCCTCACCGCCAAAAAAGCCAGCCCCAATTTTTTTCTGGAATTCTATACCTACTGATACACCCTTCGCAGCTGCTAAAAAGGAGTCCTTCTGGCAGATTACCTTTCCATCCAATTCACTTAAATCCAAAGGAACGATCTTTCCCGGATATGGAGAAGCAAAAGATACATGCTTTTTTTGAGTTCCTTCATTTGTAAAGGTGGTCATAAATAAACTTTCTCCAGTCAGGACTCTTTTTCCGGCACTGAATAATTTGCCCATCATTCCAGATTGGGAAGAAGAACCGTCACCGAAAATGGTTTCCATTTGAATCTGCTCATCCATCATCATTAAGCTTCCGGCCTCGGCCACGACTGTTTCTTTCGGATCTAATTCCACTTCTACAAATTGCATATCGTCTCCGTATATCTTGTAATCAATTTCATGGTTGTTCATTGCCAAACACCTCCAAATTGATAAATCTCTTCAGTTAAAGTGTAATCCAAAACAATTGAGGATGCGAGTTTGGTATACAATCAATTATTGCTTTTTTTCGCCCTTTTTTGTCCAGGGAACCACCAATTCCATTTGCCCAGCAATTTCATTAGAGAAGGAACAAGGACCATACGGACAAGGGTGGCATCTATAAAAATAGCTAAGGCCACACCAACCCCGATTTGCTTTACCGGTACAATATCTGTAAAAGCAAAGGCACCTGTAACAGCAATCATTATGGCGGCTGCCGAGGTGATAATTTTGCTTGTTGTAGTTAAGCCTTCAAGGGTAGCTTTATCGTTATCTCCAGTTTCGAGATAAATCTCTTGGATACGGGAGATTAAGAAAACTTCATAATCCATACTTAATCCAAAAACAATTGCAAAGGTTAAGATAGGTATCATTAGTGCAATTGGGTTAGGATCAACTCCTAAATTCCCGTGCTGGAAAATCCATACAATGATACCAAAGGCAGCTCCAAGGGAAAGGATATTCATCAGAATAGCTTTCACCGGAATGAGTACAGACCGGAATGCAACTAATAAAATCAAATAAGTAGCCCCGATAATCAGTAATAAACCTTTTGGGACCTGCTCCAGGATTTCATCAAAAATTTCTTGTGTGAATTTTGCCTGACCGCCAATAGTGTGAGTCAGCTCTGGATGTATGTCTTGATTCTCAGCCTCTCGAACCCAATCTTTTGCTTTCGCGGTTTTGTATGCTGCATCGAGTTTAACCGTTATGTGGGTTGTATCTTCGTTCACTAGCTTTTCGAGGACAGGAGCCATTTTTTCTCTAGCCGCATCAGATTGTAAGGTTTGATATAACTCTTCAGCGGAGTTTGTGTTTGTATACGTAAATATTGAATCAACTTGATCGACAAGCTCATCTTCCTTAAGCTCATTTATAAATGCTTCTATGTTCTCAAGGGATTCCTTTGATAATATGTCCTCTTGATTTTTTGTTTCTAAAACAATCGGTACGTTTGACTGATTGCTTGGAAGGAAAGAGTCTTCAAATTTTTCATATGCAATTCTTGTTTGACTGTCAGCCGGCAAAGAATCAGCATTAGGTATTTCTAAATCAATATTGCGAATAGGGGTGGCTGCAATCATTAAAATGAGTAAAGCGGCTAAGGCCATAATTATAGGGCGTTTCATTACGAAGTTTGCGAAACTTCTCCATTTACTGTCCGAGTTTTCTTTAGTTTTTAGAATCATAGCTTTGTTAATGTTTTTACCGATAATGCCTAATAAGGCCGGCAGGAAGGTAAGGGCAGAAATGACAGAAATGAAAACAGCGACTATACCGCCGACAGCTATACTTCGGAATATATCAATATTAATGAAAAACATCCCTGCAAGACCAAGAACAACACAGGTTCCAGAAAAAGCAATTGCTTTCCCGGCAGTTTTGTTTGTAATGCTCACGGCTTTACTGACTTCATGATGCTGCAGTTCTTCTCTGAATCGATGGATGTAGAGAAGGGCAAAATCAATGCTGACTGCTAACCCAATCATGGGAACAACATTTAAAACAAACACGGAAAGATTAATACTCTGACCAATAAAATAAATAATCCCCATCGAGGATACAACGGCTACAATCCCGGTCATCAGGGGAATGGAAGCAGCAACCAATCCTCCAAAAGCTAATAACAATACAATCATGGCGATTGGAATCCCAATCATTTCGGCATTTTTTAAATCAGTTTGAGATGCTTTGCTCATATCTTCTTCAATGACATGGCTACCAGTCAGAGAAGCGGATATATCCTGGCCAGCAATCTCTTGGTTTAAAGCTTTAATATAATCTGCAGGTTCTTGTGTGTCTTCGTCAAAAGAGATAGAGGCATAGGCAATCTCCTTTTTATATTGTAAATCATTTTCTAAGGGGGATTCTACTGAGCTAAACCCGTCGATTTTTTTCACATCATTCAATACTGAGTTTATCTTTTGTTTAAAATCCTTTTCCTCTAAATTATCCTTATTTTCAAATAAAATGATATAAGGTGAGGCTGATTGACCGAACCGATCCTCTAATAGCTCATTTGTTTTATCATAGGAGGACTCTTCCATCTCAAAGCCGCTGCCTTGCAGAATACCAGGCATTTTTAGAGCGAAGAATCCCATTACCAATGTGAAAATAATCCAAATCACTAAGATTATTTTACGATATGTATACATCATTCAATAAACCTCCTCTTTTAGCTCTATGTGCCACAATTCTCTATACCCATGTATACAAGATATATCCTCCCGCTATATAACATTTTAAACTTTAAAAGCAGTTTATCATAGGTTTTACCCGGTAAGTATAATGAAATAATTATCACTATAAATATGAAAAGATAGTGTATTTAGAAGCTAAGTGGGGAAATACTAAAACAACAGTTACATAACAAACTTAGGAGGAGACATTATGAAGAAATTATCATTAATCATGTGTATGTGCGTTTTAACAGTATTTGCAGCAGGGTGCAATAATAATGATGATGCACAAAAAGATAATCAAGCAAATGACAATCAAACAACAGAAAATAACAATGCGAATGATACAGCGACAGACAATAACAACGCAAACAATCAAGCAACAGACAATAATACGGGTACTAATACAAATGATTCAGCTTATTCTTTTAGAGATTTTGATCTTGAAGTGAAATACGAAAATAATAAGGATTATGAGGTTAGCTACGAAAATGATAACGATGGAGTAGAAGCTTCGATTGAAGATGATCGAAATAATGAGCGAGTAAATGGTAATGATGCAGTTGACCGCTTAAATCCTATATTTAAAAAATTAGATATTGATTCTAATACATCACAGGATGATGTTATATCCAAAGTTATTTCAGCATTTGAATTAGATGATAATTATCAGGCGATTGATATAGATATTTCATTTAATGACGGAACAGAAAAAGAATATAGAAATAATAAGTAATTGATATACGCAATCAGAGCATCCCTTAAGATTAAAAGGGGATGCTTTGTTTTTATGTAGATTTTATTTTTTATTATTTAGGGTGTAAGAAATGCTTTTTCCAATCAGTTGGGATAAGTAAGGGGGTTAATTGTCTTTTTAGAGAACGAAAGAGCAAAGGCTATTATAAAAAAAGGGAGTATGACAGTCAGACTAAGGTAATCTTTTTATGAATAGTTAATTTCCCATTGCACAGCTTTGAATGTTAGGTATAAGATGTAAGAGGCAAAACTATCTTCAGGAGGAGTTGAGATTATTGAGTAGCTACGATTCGAGTGACCCAGACACGAGCTTGCCTGAGGAAACCAACAGTGCTTTTTATAAAAGGTGGGGAAAGATAATCGTCATTCCATTAAAAAGAGTTGTTGCTTCCTCATAATGAGAGGAGGTTAAATCAATGTTAGAATATTATATCTCAGATACAGATAGTAAATTACAGAAAATTGATGAACTAAAAAAAGGGTGCTGGGTCAATATGGTTGCGCCAAGTGAAGCTGAAATCAAGTTAATTTCGGATCGTTTGGATATACCGGAAGATTTCATTAAAGACCCATTGGATGATGAAGAACGGTCTCGGCTTGAAAGAGAAGATAATCATATATTGATCATTGTAGACTTTCCATACATTACGTATGATGATGGGGGATTCCCGCTTTATGAAACTCTTCCAATTGGTCTGATTGTAACAGACGAATGCTTTATTACAATCTCACTCATTGAAAATCCCATTATTACTGATTTTGTGAGTAAGAAAATGAAGGGATTTTTTACGTATAAAAAGACAAGATTTGCTCTTCAAATTCTGTTTAATATCTCTAGCTATTATTTAAGATATTTAAAACAGATCAATCGTAAAACAGATGATATCGAAAAAGAATTACACCAGTCTATGAAAAATGAAGAGCTTTATGCATTTCTTTCATTAGAAAAGAGTTTGGTGTATTTTACGACGTCGCTAAAATCCAATAAAATCGTATTACAAAAACTTTTGCGGTTAAATCACTTGAAGATGTATGAAGAGGATAAGGATCTTTTAGAAGATGTTATTATTGAAAACACGCAGGCGATTGAGATGGCTGAGACGTATCATTCCATTTTGACGAGTATGATGAACACATTTGCTTCAGTTATTTCGAATAACCTGAATATCGTGATGAAATTCTTAACTTCCATAACGATTATTTTATCATTCCCGACTATTGTAGCAAGCATATATGGGATGAATGTTAATTTACCTTTTCAAAATAACCCGTATGCGTTTATAGGTGTTATTTGTGTTGCCCTATTGTTATCATCCATTACAACTATAATATTTTGGAAAAAGAGATACTTTTGAAGATAGCAAAAGCTATCTCTTTTTTTTGGGTAAGCTAAATATGTTGAGTCTCTTTCGTGAAAAAGATAAAATATTGTTTTGTGTTCACAATTGATATGTTTCCGAAATCAGTTTTATACAGTTTGATTAAACAGTGGCATAACATTTTTTTTGCACCAACGTATGGAATCCATTTCATATAGGTGTAATAAGTATGGGGTGAATTTTCTTGGAACTTAGAGAGTCAATGGCAAAAAGGGTAGCCTGGATTAGTATTTGGAGCAATATAATTCTTACAGTTGGAAAAATCGTAATCGGAATAATCGCAAGCAGTGATGCGTTATTCGCAGATGGGATACACTCGGCAGCGGATGTTTTTGCGGCGGTCATCGTATTATTGGTACTTAAAGTTTCAAATAAACCTGCGGATCTTGAGCATCCATACGGACACGGCAAAGCTGAAGTAATTGTTTCCGGGGTAATTGGAATCTTATTATTATTAGTATCCCTTTATATTGTGTATGAAGGTGTAGCTGGATTTTTCCATCCTATTGAAACTCCAAGCATGATTGCCTTCTGGATTGCTTTATTTTCTTATGTAACGAAAGAATGCTTATTCCGTTATTCCATGAATGTCGGCAAACGGGTAAACAGTAAAGCGATTGAAGCGGTAGCATATGATCACCAGGCAGATATAGTGGCATCGCTGGCTGCAGCAATAGGTATACTTTTATCTTATCTTGGGGATAAATTAGGAATTACCTTTCTCTTATATGGGGATAAAGTCGCGAGTATATTTGTAGCCTATTTGATTTTTAAAATTGCAAGGGAAATGCTGACAGAAGCCTTCCATATTCTAATCGAACGCAATGTACAGCCGGAAATGATGGAGCAATTTGAGGCTGTTATCCTTAGTTTTGAGGAAGTCAGACGTATTGACCGAATAAGGGCAAGAGAACATGGTCACTACATAATAATGGATATTCGTATCTCCATTGACCAGGATAAAACAATTAAAGAAGGTCATGACCTATCAAGAGAGATTAAGAATTCTCTAAAGGAGAAATTTGACCATATTGAAGAAGTGCTCATTCATTTAAATCCATACTTTCCAGAATAAACGAAGGCCAATTTACATGTTAATTGTAAATTGGCCTTTTTTCGTTCTGTTTTACCGAAATTTTAGTTATCCACGTTCAAGATTTAATTAACATTAACAAACCGGACAGCCATCTAACACCTGTCCGGTTTGTTTCTTATATGGATGTATATTGAAAGACAAAATTGAGCGTAAATAATAGAGCAATAATATAAAGTGGTACTGAAACATCGCGTTTTTTTCCTAAAAATAGCTTAATTAATGGATAGGCTATGAATCCTATAGCCATTCCATTGGCAATGCTGAATGTTAATGGAATTAAAACAATCACCAATAAAGCAGGGAAACTCTCAGTTAAGTCATTCAGATCAATTTCCGTTATATTTTGAATCATTAATGCCCCAATTAAAATCAAAATAGGGGATATAGCTGCATTTGGAATGATTTTAATTATAGGTAATAAAAATAATGAAGCAAAAAAGAACAAGCCTGTAGTGACAGCTGTTAATCCTGTTCGTCCGCCTGCTGTAATCCCTGCTGCTGTTTCCACAGTGGCAACAGTCGGGCTTGACCCGAATATACCGCATGACAGGACAGATAGAGCGTTAGCTTTAAGGGCTTTATTATTTTTCTCGGGTTGTTTTATAGATACAGTATGTGCATGAATTAACCCAATATTTTCAAAGGTCACAACCATGGCCATTGAAAAAGAAGTTAACAGAAAACCGATTGAGAAGATATTGGTAAATGACATGGCTCCAAAAACTTCTCCATACGAGTTAAATGATGGTTGAGTCCATTCAAACCCATCAAGGTTTACCACTCCAAGAAAGATGGCCAGGATGGTGATGATAGCGACACTGATTAGGAGATTTCCAGGAATATTACGAGTAAATAGAATAAAGGTAATTATAAGACCAAGAATGGTTAACAAGGTTTCCGCATTTGTTAAGTCACCAAGAGCAACAATAGTTTCAGGTGAGGAAACGATAATTCCGCTTTGCTCAAACCCTATAAACATTAATAAAATTCCAATCCCAACTGTAATTCCTGCTTTTAAGGAATGCGGGATTGCTTCAGTAATTTTTTTAGCTAACGGTGTGAACGCAATAAGCATGAAAAGTACACCTGAAAGAAAAACAATTCCAAGTGCTTCCTGCCAGCTATAGTTACCATTGATAACGATTGTATATGTGAACATTGCGTTAATTCCCATGCCCGGGACGACGATGATGGGAGTATTACTCCAAAGTCCCATAATCATGCAACCGAATACACAGGTAAGTATAGTTCCAATCATAGCTGCGTCATATGGTATTCCGGCTTCTGATAGGATTTTGGAATTGACAATTACGATATAAACAATGGTGATAAAAGAAATAAAGCCAGCGAGGATTTCACGTTTTATGGTAGTACCGTGCGCATCCAATTTAAATAATTTTTCCATGATGTGTCGTTCTCCTTTTTAAAAAGCTACCTTCCCATGCTATCATTGTGTGTAATATATGAAAAATATTTATTTTGTATGATAAGTATATCTTTTTGATATAACGGAAATGAGGACAGGATATGGATATAAAACAGTTACGCTATTTTGTAGCCATTGCAGAAGAAAAACAAATTACTAGAGCGGCAAAACGATTGCATATGGCTCAGCCGCCGCTCAGTCAACAATTAAAGAGAATGGAAGATGAATTAGAAGTTGTCCTTTTTAATAGGAAAGGAAACACTCTTGAATTAACTCAGGCAGGAGCCTCTCTCTATCAAAAAGCAGTGGATATCATTAGAGTATTTGAAGAAATGATAACTGAAACGAAAGAAATGGTGGAAGGATTAAGTGGTAATCTCCGCATTGGAGTAAATACATTTTCTGATTATCAATTAGCAGGTTATCTAAATGACTTTCATCAAAAATATCCTAATGTTTATTACACCGTTTATCAAGGGAATTCAGTGGAATTGACGAAAATGATTAAGGAGGGGCTGCTTGACATTGGATATGTCATCTTTCCAATTGAGTCTCATGAGGTGAATATACTGCCCATTAAAACAGAGCCATTTGTTTATTTAACAAATGAAAAAATAGAGAGCTCTGAAACAATCGTTTCTTTAAAAAGCATTAGTAAAAAACCATTAATTCTACCAAGCAATGAAGGATTAGGAATCTACAAAATGATTGTCAGTGAATTCTCAAGGCTGCACATAAAACCGTTAGTGAAAAGCGAATGCTCAGACATCAAGCTATTACTTCAATTGGTAAAGCAGGGATTTGGGGTCACTGTTGTACCGGAATCAGTTGTAAAGACATATGATACACACCAATTATACAGTTATCAGCTTCAAGAAAAAGATTTAACATCTACGGTGGGTGTTATTTGGTCCAAAGAAAGATATCTGGCAAAGACAGTGGAAAATTTCCTGAGTATGATTAAACAAAGAACAGCGGGAAGTCCAGTTACTGAATCAAGTGATAATAACCAGTATTGATAAAGGTATTCTCTTTTTTTATAATTTTTAAAAAAACCAATTCGTTCAACTGTGTATTCCAACAAGGAGTGGTAAAATAGTAACGAATGGGAATGATGTTTTAAAGGAGCTGAAAGAATGAATTTTGAACAAAAATTAAACAAATATGCAGAATTGGTTGTTAAAGTGGGAGTCAATATTCAAGAAGGGCAAATTTTGGTAATCTCATCCTCAATTGAATCAGCATCGTTTACACGCCAAGTTGTTAAAAAAGCTTATGAAGCCGGTGCAAAGCATGTATACGTGGATTGGGCTGATGAAGAGGTTAGCAGAATCAAATATGAATTGGCTCCAGATGAAGCCTTTAATGAATTTCCGCAATGGATAGTGGCTCAACGAGAGGAGTTGGTAGAAAAAGGTGGTGCTTTCCTATCAATTGTTTCTCAGAGTCCTGACCTATTAAAAGGAATCGATCCGAATCGAATTGCTAGCTTTCAAAAAGCGGCAGGCACTGCATTAAATAAATTTAGACAAGCTACACAATCTGATAAAGTGAGCTGGTGTGTAACAGCTGCTGCAGGGAAGGCCTGGGCTGACAAGATTTTCCCTGATTCCGAAAACAGTGTGGAATTACTTTGGGATGCGATTTTTAAAGCAGTCCGAGTAGATAGTGAGGATCCAGTTGCTGCTTGGAAGGAACACGATGAAACCCTGCGTACAAAAGCAGACTATTTAAATTCAAAAAAATATAAAGTTCTTCATTATAAAGCGCCAGGAACAGATTTATCCATTGAGCTGTCTGATAAACATATATGGTGCGGAGCCGGTAGTGTGAATTCAAAAGGTATATCGTTTATGGCTAATATGCCAACAGAGGAAGTCTTTACGGTTCCTTATAAAGAAGGCGTGAATGGAACTGTTACAAGCACGAAGCCTTTAAGCTATGGCGGAAATGTCATTAACAATTTCACGTTAACATTTGAAAAAGGAAAAGTTGTAGATGTAAAGGCAGAAACAGGTGAGAATGTTCTTAAGAATCTTCTTGACTCTGATGAAGGATCTCGCTATCTTGGTGAAGTTGCCCTAGTACCTCATCAGTCACCAATCTCTGATACAAATATTTTATTCTATAATACTCTCTTTGATGAAAATGCATCCAATCACTTGGCTATTGGCTCAGGCTATGCTTTTTGTCTTGAAGGAGGCAAAGAGATGAATGAAGATCAATTAGCGAATGATGGTGTCAATATAAGTATTAATCATGTTGATTTTATGATTGGTTCTGCTGAAATGGACATTGATGGAGAATTGGCGGATGGAACAAAAGAACCTATTTTCCGAAAAGGGAATTGGGCGTTCTAAACAAAGCTGGAGATAGAGCCGGAACATAAAAGTTCCGGTTTATTTGTATTAGTTCTTTTCTAATAGTATATTGCTGATATCTCAATAAAAAAAGACAGCTTTTGTGCTGTCATTACTTTGTTTGAAGCCCCTAGCTAGCATACTAAAAAATATATTAAATTTTATTTAAGATTTTTTTCAATTCGGTCAAGACGTTGTTTAGTCTCCTGTATATCTGTTTCTATCAGCTTTAGTTTTTGCTCAACCATTTTACTGTTAGTTAGATAACGCTTAAAAATCTTAACAATATATATAATAGCGATAATAATTAAAATCATTACCGCCAATAGAAAAAAAGGTAAAACATTCGTAAAGATATCTACAAAATTCGATGTTTCCACCTCTGGCTTTACTGTTTCCACTATAGTGTCACTCCTTTACATAGTATTTTTCTATAAGTCCATTAATTCTACATTAAACATTGTTATGGATTAACCTCACTTCAACCTGAGTTACTCTTTCTATGATCCCAAAGGGTTAAAATTTCTTTCTCAATTTCCTGCGTAATATCATATGCACCTTTAGATTTGTTAGAACATATTACGGCTGTGATTGACATCTTAGGATAAAATGCCGAATGGAAACTAACTCCCGGGTCATAACTCATAATATGATATTTGAAAATCTCATCATTATGTTTCTCTATCCATACTCCGTAATAGCTGGTGAATTGTTATACCCTTTTCAAAGTTCGGGAATTGAATATTAAGACAATCTTCTAATTTCATCTCCCATTTCTGTGTTTTGGTTCTTATGGTTGTTTATGCTTAGTGAAAAAGCTGAACAAAGCAAAAATATGAATGCTAACCCAACTCCAACTAACATTGAATATCCGAAAATGTTTTTTAGCGCCATACCACCTGCGATACTTGCAACAAATAGCAACAGAAACATCACTGTGTAGTTCTTCAATTTAAACACCGCCTTACCAATATTATACAACAATCAGTAGGAAAACAGATTTTTATAAAAAGTATGACATCTAATGTATTAAAACATTATATTAATGGGAATGTTTTTTCTAACGAATAAATACGATATAATGGGGAATAACCGAATATGAGGAGAGGAGGATACAATTGAAATCAAAATTACATTTTTGGACATTGGAAATCTTGTTACTGTTATTGATTATATTCGTAAGTACAAAAATTTCCTTCTTATTTAATCCGATTGGGATCTTCATATCTACGCTTTTTTTCCCAATTTTGATTTCAGGATTTCTGTTTTATTTATTAAATCCACTTTTAAAATTTATGATAAAGCGGAAAGTACCAAAAATCATTGGAATCTTGATCGTATACATAGCCCTGATTGGTTTATTTATATTTGGTGGAGCAACAGTTGGGCCAATCGTTTCGAATCAAATAACAGATATAGTCGAGAATACGCCTAAAATCATTGATGATATTGGAAGAATCATTGAGGATGCATCTGATTCCCCTTTGGTTAATTATGTAATTCAACAGGATATAGTTAAAATAGACGAACTGAAGGACAGATTGCTTGAATTCACAACCACTGTGACAAAGAATATAACGACTGGAGTCTCGGTCGTCTTCTCCTTTATCACAAATCTGACATTAATTATCATAACAGTTCCGTTCATCCTGTTTTATATGTTGAAGGATGGGAATAAACTTCCCAATGCAATCATGAGATTTTTACCATCTTCTTTTAGGAAAGAAGGAATGGTTATTATTCAGGAAACCTCTGAGACATTGGCAAGCTATATACAGGGACAAATTATTGTCTGTATTTTTGTCGGTACGTGTTGTTTTATCGGTTTCTTAATACTGGATTTACCATATGCACTGACGCTGGGATTAGTAATTGCAATTACAAACATTATTCCTTATGTAGGCCCGTTTATTGGGGCTGCACCGGCAGTGGTAGTCGGTCTATTCCAATCGCCGCTAACAGCTATTTTGGTCATCTTAGTGATTGTAATAGTTCAACAAATTGATGGTAATCTGATTTCTCCGTTGATTATTGGGAAATCACTTAATATTCATCCATTGACCATTATCTTGATATTATTGGTTGCAGGAAGTTTAGCTGGTATAATGGGGATGATATTAGCCGTGCCGACCTATGCTGTTGTAAAAACGATCACCAAAAATATTGTAAGGCTCTATAGATTGTATAAGACGAAAACGACTGTTATAACCGAGTAATGATTGAGCAGGACCTGTTAAGGTTCTGCTTAATTTTGTTTTCCTGAAGTAAATAAGCTAGCTCGAAAGGATCTTGTAGCTAATCAGGAAAAGAGGCATACATTATAAAAACCGCTTCTCTAAGGAAATTAAATTCCAATTTGGAGAAGCGGTTTGTTGGTTGGTGTTCTATAAATAATTTAAATATTAAGAGAAGAGGACATTATCTTCTTCAGCGACGTTTTTTTGTGGTATACCGATTATCTGATATTCTTTAACCTTTTGCTTAATTTCAACATAATGGATATGATGGTCTTCCATATCGATGATGGTTACTTCATATCCTTCGAGGTCAATCGTATCCCCCAACTTGGCATCATAATTTTCGGTTAGAACCCATCCGCCGATTGTATCAATATCTGAGTCATCCAAATTAGTTCCAAGCAAGTCATTAATTTCACTGATAAGTACTTTTGAATCAACGATATAGGAGCCGTCTGGATTTTTACGAATCTCAGGTATCTCGTCAGCATCGAATTCGTCGCGGATTTCTCCAACAATTTCTTCAACTATATCTTCAATAGTGACTAAACCTGAAGTTCCGCCATACTCATCCATCAGAACAGCCATGTGAATGCGTTCAGTTTGCATCTTGACTAATAAGTCATGAATCGGCATGGTATCTAAGACACGGATTATCGGCCTAATGTAGGGATCAAGAGTGACAGTTGTCACCTGTTTATGCTGGACGATATCTGTCAGTATTTCTTTTACATTTACTAATCCAATGATGTGATCCTTATCTCCATCAATAATAGGATAACGAGTGAATTTCTCAGCATGAAATACATCAATAAATTCCTTTACGAGGTCATCTTTTGATAAGGAAATCATTTCTGTTCGTGGTACCATAATTTCTTTTGCAATTCGGTTATCAAATTCAAATATATTGTTCACATATTTAAACTCAGATTGATTAATTTCGCCGCTCTTCAAACTCTCAGACAAAATAATTTGCAGTTCTTCTTCTGTATGTGCAATCTCATATTTTGATGCGGGTTCAACTCCGACTGATTTGGCAATCAGCCTTGCTGACCCGTTAAGAGCCCATATAAAAGGATACATGATTTTATAGAAAGTCATAAGTGGCTTTGAAGTAAGAAGAGCAATTGATTCCGCTTTTTGAATGGCAACAGTCTTTGGTGCCAATTCACCAATGACTACGTGAATAAATGTAATTAACATAAAAGAGAGAATGATGGTCAGTGTTTTGGCAACAGCATCCGGTAATGTCAAGAATGATATTACTGGAGATATGATAGTGGCAAAGGTTTCTTCTCCGATCCAGCCAAGTGCCAGTGCTGTCATCGTTATGCCAAGCTGACAGGCAGACAAGTATTCATCCAGATTTGTGATGATTTTTTTTGTACTTATTGCCTTTTTATTTCCTTCTTCAAGTAATTGATCTATCCGTGAAGAACGAATTTTAACAATTGCGAACTCCGATGCAACAAAAAATGCGGTTAATGCAATCAAAATGGCTATAAAAACCAAATTCCATATGTCCAATAAATTTCCTTTAACCGTTTATGACGGTCAAGGAGTCACCTCCTGTAGTAATAAGCTGCTATCAGCTAAATGGTTTAAATATAAAAGATCGACTATATGAATGTTTTTGGTCATCAACTTCCCATGTGAATCACCCCTTGGATTATAAAAGAGAAGTATTTGAAAAAGAGTTATTACTATCCATTATATTAAATTTATAAATGAATAGCATTTGTTTTTATTCCTAATTTAATAATTTGACTATATTTTCAATAAATATGAAATTTGGGACTATCTTTTTTTCAGCAATTTAGTAAAATTTAAGTTGTGGAATTATTTACATAAGTAACATAATTATAGTGTTATTTACATAAAATCAGTTAGTAAATAAAACAGATATAAATGTCAAATAAAATGCTTGTATTTTGGTTTGAGGGATTAATATAAGGGTATATTTGTATGGATTAGTATAAATTAGAGGTGGAGATAGTGTGTATGGATATCGTATCTAAATTTAAGGTGCAGGGAATTATCATTGAAAAGACAAAATCACGTAATGAAATATTTTCAAATGTATTTATTTCAGGGTTCTCTGATTTGGGTCATGAATTAATGGCTGAGGAAGCATCTGAGTCCAAGAAGGAAGTAGAACTAAAAAGTCATTAATCAATCTCATACATACATATTAGTTAAAAATACGATCATTTCACAGAAGACGCATGTATGCGTCTTTTTTTGCTGTTGTATGAGGATATGCAGAAAAGACGGAAATATAAAAATTTATATTTATGTGATCAAGGGACAAAACGAGAAAAACAGGCCCTCACTCAAGCTAAGAGCAAGATTGTACACACCTCCCTGTAATTCTTTCCATTGTCATCTTAGGAATAATCTACTATTATTATATAGAAATAAGAAAAACCATTCTAATTTGTGGGGTGTTTTTTCGTTAAATTCTCCTTTTATGTGGAGTATAGTAGATTTTTTCTAATAGATAATTGAAGGAGGACATCTATGAACCTTACAGTTAAAATTATATTAGGATTGTTTTTTGGTGCGATTGTTGGATTGATGCTTAACATTTTTTCACCTCAATCATTTGAAATCTTAAATGCTTTAGTATTTTCACCAATCGGCAGTCTGTTCATTAACGCTATTACCATGCTGGTTGTTCCTATTGTACTTATCTCAATTACTCTAGGTACGGCGGGTTTAGGGGATCCTAAAAAACTCGGCAGAATTGGTGGTAAAACCATTCTTTATTTTCTTTCAACGACTGCATTTGCTATCACAATTGGTATATTCCTGGCCTTAGTCATTAAACCAGGGAACGGAGGTAATTTTGATATTGCCTCAGCTGAATATACAGCCACTACAGCCCCTTCTATAACTGAAACTCTCATTAATATCATTCCAAAGAATCCAATTCAGGCAATGGCGGATGGAAATATGCTTCAGGTAATTGTAATGTCTATTTTCTTTGGGATCGCAATTACGGCTCTTGGAGAAAAAACAAAAGGTATTATCAACCTTTTGGAGCAAGGTAATGAAGTACTGATGTATTTAGTTAACCTAATTATGAAGGCAGCACCTTATGCAACATTTGCCTTAATAGCAACTGCTGTCGGAAGCCAAGGTCTTCCGGCTATTAAAAATATGGGTCTTTATATGATCGTAGTTCTTTTGGCATTATTGGCTCATACAATTGTCATATACGGGGGAGCGATTGCAATATTCGCGAAACGTAATCCAATAGAGTTTTTCAAAAAGTTTTTCCCAGCTATGACAGTCGGGTTTAGTACTTCGTCGAGCAGTGCAACTTTGCCGGTAGCTATGGAGCTTACACAAAAAGAGCTGAATGTACCAAAAAGTATCAGCAGCTTTGTGCAGCCGCTTGGCGCTACCATTAATATGGATGGAACTGCTATTATGCAAGGGGTTGCTACTGTATTTATTGCCCAGGCATATAGTGTGGACCTTACAATGACGCAATTAATTACTGTCATCCTGACAGCTGTTCTTGCAAGTATTGGAACAGCAGGTGTGCCGGGTGTAGGATTAATCATGTTGACTATGGTTCTTGGCCAGGTTGGCCTTCCAGTTGAGGGTGTAGGTTTGATCCTCGGTATTGATCGCTTACTTGATATGACGAGAACAGCAGTTAATATTACTGGAGATGCATCTTGTGCTGTAATTATTGCCGAATCTGAAAAGAAACGTGAAGAAAAAGAAGATAAAGCAGATACAATAAAAATAGAAGAAATGACTGCTTAGTTAGATTTGGATTAATAATACTTGCTAATGTATGGAAAAATTAGTACGATGTAAGAAATGAATAGTATTCCACAAGGGGAGCCTATGGCTGAGAGTGAACGATCGAGTTCTGACCCTTCGAACCTGTTAGTTAGCACTAGCGTAGGAATGTGGCTGAATGAATGTAATGTAAGCAATGCGAGCCATTTTTGTGCGAGCATTGCTTTTTTGCATTTTTGGATGCCCGATCAAGATGGAGGTTACGATTCAGGAGCTCTTGATTAGAAAGGGGAAGTAAGATGAGAAACAAACGATTATTATTTATGGTGGAGATTGCTGTTTTTTCTGCTTTGGCATTTATTTTTGATTTGTTGGCCACTGTTGTATCTTTTAGTTTATGGCCGCAGGGTGGCAGCGTGTCAATCGCTATGGTACCTGTTTTTTTAATGGCTTATCGATGGGGTGTTAAAGGTGGCGTAACCACAGGATTACTGTTGGGTTTGCTACAAATTCTATCAGGAACTGCTTATATCATGCATCCTGTACAAGGTTTTCTCGATTATATTGTCGCTTATACGGTTGTTGGCTTAGCTGGGATTGTATTTAAATATGCAGATAGAGAACGAATTGGCAAAAAGGATATTAAAACATCAGGTATTATTGTTTTAGGAATACTACTGGGAAGTACGATGCGTTTTTTTGCACACTTTATTGCTGGAATGGTTTTCTTTGGAACTGGCGCAGCAGATGGCCAATCAGTCGCAGTTTTCTCGTTGTTTTATAATTTATCCTATATGCTGCCAAGTGTTGTTGTAAGCGGAATGGTAATGATGCTATTATTTGCAGCAGCACCACGGGTTATCTTGCGGAAATCTGTACATCATTCCTAAAAAGATTAATAATTTGAATTTAGGGCTCTCGACATAGTCGAAAGTCTTTTTGAGTTTTTCTCATTCCATGTACTTGAACCCGACCCATCTTGGCTTCGCTCCTGAAAGAGTTATAGTTCTATCGTCCTTTTTAATTAATAGAAAGCAGTTTTTTGTAAAAAGAAGAAGAGAAAATAAAAAAATTAGTAAATTTATACATAATAATACCTATCTTCCATTTATTTCTATTATAATGATAGTAGTGAACATTAAATTTGGAGTATAAATATTATATTTTATATTGATGGGAAGTGGGATGATTATGAGTAAGGATGAAATTATTCGTCTAATATCTGAACGTATGCGATTAATCCGTGTGGAAGTTGATTATACACAAGACAAGATGGCTGAAATAATCGGTATTTCTAAAAAAACATTGGTACAAATTGAAAAAGAGCGTAATGAAGCAAGCTGGACTACTGTCGTGGCTGTCGTTTCATTATTTCGTGAAACATTAACAGTGCAGACTTTATTTGGCGGGGACCCTCTCGAGGTCATTGAAACGGTTTCAAGAGAAAGAATTGATTACAGGAAAGAAAAAATGCTTGGCGGTAAGGTATGGTGGAAAGATATTCTTAATGATGGCGGGTATGTTCTGCAGCAAAATATGATTAGTGAGCACTATCGTATTTTAGATGGGGATCAGTATCGAATCTATAGTTCATTAAACGAGAATGATGCACATAATAAATATAAAGAATTGGTTAATAAAGTGTTGCAATAATACTCTGATATTGAGAGATTCCTGTTGAACGTACGTGTGTATGAAGTTGCCTGGAATGTCTCTTTTTTTAGTTTGATAATTTTTTTAGATTTGGATTTTCTAGCAAAATAAATGGCCTCCTTTTGCTCTCTATGAGGCAGGAGGCCTTATATAGTTAAGGAACAATTAATTATTTTGCCACTAACACAGGACATGAGGCATTTTTAATGATTTTTTCAGAGATATTGCCGAGAAACAATTTACGAAGACCGGTAGTGCTGCTATTGCCGACAATAATTAAATCGACTCCCTCTTTTTCAGCATATTGAAGAATCATATCATCAATTGTCCCTTCAAGTACTACAAAATGTGAATGGATAAGATTATTACCTTCCAAGCTGTTTACATAGCGTTCAATTTCCTCAAGTCGATTGTTATTCGCAGAGTTATTGTTTATTAAAGAATTAGTTTCTGGTACGATTGCCTGCCCCTGGCTGGAGTCTGCGTAAAATGTGCTGTTGGTTGAGGCTACAAATGTATTCTCAGGAATTAATCCTTCATTATTTTCTTCATAAACATAAACTACTGATAATAAGGAGTTCTCTTTACTCTTACAAAAATTTAATCCCATTGATAAACCCAATTTAGCCGAATCTGAGCCGTCGAACGCCACCAATATATGGTTAAACATATAACTCAGTCCCTTCATTTTATTTGCACTCGTTATTATTTATCCTTTATTTGACTTTTGGAAACATCAGGCAAGGGAACCTGTCAATCCAATATCCTATATAGTGACCTTATGCCTTAAAAGAGTAGGTATATTATCTTTTTTGATAATTTGGAAAATTAGTCTTAATTTGTTGTGAAATAGGGTCAAATCAAGATTACCTATTAAGAAGTTCGAAAAATAGATAAATATGCCAAAAGACCAATGGTCATACCAGCAAATATCTTGTATTCTTGTATTATAGAAAAAAGAGGTGATGAGGATGTTAGATGAAAAACAACCCCAGGATATTCACCCAATTATTAAAAAATGCTTAACTCACTTGGATGTTTTGGGAGCAGATGTAAAATTAAAGCAAATTGTTTATATGTATATGGAAACATTGCATAAAGAAATTGGAAACTCGAATAATGAGATTAACAAGTGAAAGATATAGGTAAACCTAAAACAACTGTCTATCAGTTGTTTTTTATTTTTTGTGTATAATATGTAACAATGGATAGAAATTTAGTTGATTTTTAGAGAGGATGAGAATTGGATGGGTTATAAGTTTTTAAAAATATTTGACCATTCTCGTTTAGTACACATTCTTCTGCTTGGTCTATCGTTCATAGCCCTTATCATAAGTTCATTCCTTTATCTGCTCTTAAATCAGGAAGTTGATTTGTCTCATCTGAAAACTGAGCTTATGCAGCCAACCATCATTTATGATATGGATGGAGAAGAGGCTAGTAAAATTTCAGCAAATAAGACAGAAGGGGTTTCAATTAATCAGACTCCAGAGCATGTGATTGATGCTGTTATATCAATAGAAGACCGACGTTTTTATGAACATAGTGGGATTGATTATATAGGGATTATTCGAGCAGCATATGAGAATTTCACTGCAGGAACTGTTGTTCAGGGTGGAAGTACTATCACGCAGCAACTGGCAAAAATAACACTTTTAACGCCTGAACAAACCTTGAAGAGAAAGCTGAAGGAGGTTTCGATAGCCAGCCAGATTGAACGTGAATACTCAAAAGATGAAATCATGGAGATGTATTTAAATCAAATTTATTTTGGGCATGGCGCTTGGGGAATTCAAAATGCCAGCAAAGTATATTTTGGAAAAGAAATCGAAAAGGTCAATCTATCTGAGGCCGCTTTGTTAGCTGGTTTAATACATGCTCCCTCTGTTCTGGATCCTTATAAAAACTTTGAGGCGGCAAAAAAAAGGCAAGAAGTAGTGTTGGTTCAGATGGAAAATAGTGGGTTTATTACGAGTGAAGAGAGGGAATCAGCAGCTGAAGAAGAAATAAGTTTCACAGAGTTAAGCGATCCCTTAAAAGGAATGTTTCCCTACTATGTTGACCAGGTGATTATGGAAGCTGACAAAACATATGGAATAAAGCAGGACGAGTTGTTAACAGGTGGATATAAAATATACACAGAACTAGATCAAGGTATGCAGGAAGATATGGAAGAAGTATATAAACAAGCTGATTTGTTTGCAAAAGGTTCAAATGCAGATGAATTAGTACAAAGCAGTGCCGTTTTGCTTGATCCAAAGACTGGCGGTGTCAGAGCCCTTATTGGGGGAAGGGGAGAGCATGTTTTTCTTGGATATAACAGAGCGACACAATTAAAAGCCCAGCCAGGTTCAGTGATGAAGCCGCTCGCAGTTTATACACCTGCCCTTGAAAAAGGATATAAACCTACAGATTTGATTAAAGATACGGAGATGGAATTTGCAGGAGGTTATTCACCGAAGAATTATAATGATCAGTATGAAGGAGAAGTTCCGATGTTCGAGGCTGTGTATAAATCGAAAAATATCCCTGCAGTCTGGCTTTTGAATGAAATAGGCATACAAGCTGGAATGGATTATGCAGAGAAATTTGGCATTAAACTTGGAAAGAATGACCGAACACTGAGTCTTGCTTTAGGTGGGCTAAACAAGGGAGTATCTCCACTGCAGATGGCTTCAGCCTATTCTGTATTTGCAAATGGAGGTGTACGTCAGGAAGCACACCTTATCCGGAAGATTGTAGATGCGAGCGGCAAAGAAGTTGCTGTCTTTAAAGGGAAAAAAATTAAAGTAACGACCAAGGAAGTAGCAAAAAATATGACTGCCATGCTAAAGGGTGTGGTTGATCATGAAGGTGGAACTGGAACAAATGCAAAGGTTGAAAATAGAGATATCGCTGGAAAAACAGGTTCAACTCAGGTAGATAATGTGTCTAGACAGGACGCGGTAAAGGACCAATGGTTTGTCGGTTATTCTCCCAACCTCGTTGGTGCCGTGTGGATGGGCTATGATAAAACAACAGCCAATCAGTATCTTTACAAAGATAAAATAAGCGGTGCAAATATTGTTTTTCAGGAAATCATGACAAAAGCCTTACAAAATGTCGAAAATCAAACATTTGATGTTCCAACAATAGATGATATGGAAAAGGAAGTAGAAAAGAACCGTTTTAAAAACTATTGGATTGAGCAAAAGGAAAAGATTCAGAAAAACTTTGATGAATGGATCAATCGCTGGAAAAATTAATTAAAAAATAAGTTGCCTTCCATATTCAATAGGAATGAAAAAAGCCCATTTGAAATCGTAAATTTTACGGTCTCAAATGGGCTTTTCTACTAT
This sequence comes from Pradoshia sp. Z4_20, assembly GCF_058216035.1. Classification (NCBI taxonomy): domain Bacteria; kingdom Bacillati; phylum Bacillota; class Bacilli; order Caryophanales; family Bacillaceae; genus Pradoshia; species Pradoshia sp. Z4_20. The sequence goes on along the minus strand of NZ_JBZAJD010000003.1, from coordinate 89,156 downwards.
GCTGTAATTAAGACATAGAGGGTGTTAACTCAGTATTTTCTGTCAGACATATTGTTTCGATTTGCTCAATTGCCCCTTGAGCATTTTCGCCTTTAACAAGGACTTTAACATGTGCATCCGTACCTAATGTTAGGAAAAAAGCTGTTAAAGAAGAAATATCCTTTACGTTAATTTCTTGTGTATTCCTTACCAATTTGATTGTTCCATTAAAGTTTTTCGCATATTGTGCTATACACATTAATTGTGGAAGTGTTATTTGTTTTTGAATGGAAAGTTCAGAAGAACCGATTTCATATTTTTGCATTTTGTCTCACCTTTTCCTCTGTTATTGAGCTAATTTATATACTATTTACCCTGTGTTAAATTAATTAAACAAAATATAGATAACGTGGGAAATTAATGATGGATTGGAATCAACATGAGTGATAGTCATAGAATTGTAAAATATTTTCATTTTTTAACCGGTCAGCCCAGAGTTAAATGTGCTATTTTTATCATTATAAGGATATGAGGAGGTAGGGAAAATGATTGATTACACTGTAACGCTTGCTATAGCTAGTATCATGACTTTAGGCTTTTTTATCGGGCACATGCTTTGGGATACGTAAACCTAATATCTCCTAAAAGCTAACAGTCAAGGGGGCTAGATTTAAGCGCTATCATTTGACCATCTGCTATAATAGAGAGTATGTTCTTAATAGTAAGATAATACTTTATAGGGGATGATGAAGGTGGAATATCGGATTGAAAAAGATACGATGGGAGAAGTGCGTGTTCCAGCTGATAGCTATTGGGGGGCTCAAACAGAGCGTAGCCGCAACAATTTTAAAATTGGACAAGAATTAATGCCAATTGAGATTGTATATGCCTTTGCCCACCTAAAAAAAGCAGCTGCTTATTCCAATTTTGATTTAGGTAATTTATCGGAAGAAAAAAAGAATGCGATATCATACGTATGTGATGAGATTATCGCAGGAAATTTAAATAGTCAATTTCCTCTAAAAGTTTGGCAAACTGGAAGTGGAACCCAAAGCAATATGAATGTGAATGAAGTAGTAGCACGTAAAGGGAATGAATGGCTGGAGAATAATGGGTTTGAAGCAACGCTGCACCCTAATGATGATGTAAACATGTCTCAAAGCTCCAATGATACATACCCAACGGCTTTACATATTGCAGCTTATGAAACTATACATAAAAATGTTTTGCCTGAAATTATTGCTTTTAGGAAAGTACTTCAAGAAAAAGAGCAGGAGTTTATGGGAATTGTTAAAATTGGACGTACTCACCTGCAGGATGCTACACCATTAACACTTGGCCAGGAAATAAGCGGATGGAGATTCAGTTTTGAACGTTCAGAACAGATGATTAGGGAAAGTGCCGAGAAGCTGCTTAGCCTTGCGATAGGAGGTACTGCTGTTGGTACAGGCATTAATGCCCATCTCGAATTTGGGGATAAAACAGCGGGATATATATCTGAACAAACCGGTTATAACTTCATTTCTTCACCAAACAAATTTCATGCATTGACCAGCCATGATGAGATTGTTTATGCGCATGGTGCATTAAAAGCTTTGGCTATGGATGCGATGAAGGTGGCCAATGATATACGCTGGTTGGCAAGCGGCCCTCGCAGTGGTATTGGGGAGATTACCATTCCTGCAAATGAACCTGGGAGTTCGATTATGCCTGGTAAAGTAAATCCGACGCAAAGTGAAGCTTTAACAATGGTAGCTGTTCAAGTATTGGGAAATGATACATCCATTGGATTTGCTGCAAGCCAGGGGAATTTCGAATTAAATGTATTTAAACCCGTGATTGCTTATAATTTCCTGCAATCATCCAGATTATTGTCAGATTCGCTTAAATCCTTCAGGGTTAATTGCCTGGTTGGACTTGAGGCTAATATTGAAAGCATTCAAAAAAATGTAGAGTCCTCCCTTATGCTCGTAACGGCACTAAACCCGCATATAGGCTATGAGAAAGCAGCTGAAATTGCTAAGCTTGCCTTTAAAGATAACAGTACGTTAAAAGAAACAGCCTTGAAATTGGGTTATTTAACTGAGGAAGAATTTGATCAATGGGTAAATCCAAAAGATATGGTCAAACAAAAATCCTAAAAACATTCGTAACCCCCTTCCGAATTGTTCGGAAGGGGGTTTTAGCCATTTTATATGAAATTTTTAATTAAGATTGAGATCTGCCGCTGATTTGTTGTTCACCCATACGAACAAGTCTTTTTGTGATTTCCCCTCCAACAGATCCGTTTGCGCGAGCTGTTGTTTCAGCACCAAGTTGTACTCCAAACTCAGTAGATATTTCGTATTTCATTTGATTGATTGCTTCTGCTGCACCTGGAGCAACCAATTGATTAGAGTTATTGTTTGAGCTGTTTTGAGCCATGATGTTAATCTCCTTTAAAAAAATGATTTATTTGGCTGGGTCAGTCGGATTTGAACCGACATACAGGAGATTATCGTATGAAATCTCCTAAGCCCTAAACGGCTTGACCCATTGATGTGAGTGCGTCTTTCTACTAGCTAGTATGGAAGGTCACACTTTAATTTATACATAGATATAAAAAGGTAAAAGCTGGAGTTGATAATATTCGTAAGGGTGTACAAGCAGGAAAATATTATCTGGATTCCATGAACATAAAAAATCTCATGGGTGAAACGCTAAGGAAAAGAAAAGGTTTGGAGAGGATAATATGGAATGTCCTTTATGTAATGGTCTAACTTCTATAGAATACTTATGTAAAAATTGTGATATAAATATGGAGGACTTTGGGAAGGTAATGGATTACTATGACGACTATAGTGCATACCTGGAGACCAATATACAAAAACAAACGGACGGAGATCCTCAATCGGTAAGACAAAATATATGCAAACATCTTTTATCCTGCAGTCAATGTGGAAACGACGAGGTAGTATCTATTCACGAAATGTATATTTGAGAATAATTATAATTCCTGAAAACTGAATTAAAGCCATATCAGGAAACAAAAAAGCCAAAATCCCGAGAGATTTGGCTTTGAGTTTTTATAATTAATTATGGGCGAATTCTTAACTCAGTGTCTTTATCAAAGAAGTGTGCTTTGTTGATATCTAATCCTAATTTAATGGTATCCATTGGACTGATATCAGAACGGGAATCGATACGTGCTACGATGGATTGACCTTCAATTTGAGTATAGAGCATCGTTTCAGCACCCATTAATTCTGCCACTTCAATTATGCAGCTGACTGTAGTTTCTGGGGATGCATCCATGAATATAGGTTCATCATGGATATCCTCAGGACGAATACCAAGGACAACGTCTTTACCTATATAGCCTTGTTTGCGCAAATAGCTTAATTTACCTTCAGGTACGGCAATGCGAGTGCTGCCGGTTACAAAATATCCATCTTCTAATTTCCCATTAATAAAGTTCATGGCAGGAGATCCGATAAATCCACCTACAAAGATGTTTTCTGGATTTTCATAAACGTCTTTCGGTGCACCGACTTGTTGGATGAAGCCGTCTTTCATAACTACCAGACGAGTAGCCATTGTCATTGCTTCTGTTTGGTCATGTGTTACATAAATTGTAGTTGTATTTAATCTTTGATGAAGCTTAGCGATTTCAGCACGCATTTGTACGCGCAATTTAGCATCCAGGTTAGACAAAGGCTCATCCATAAGGAAAACTTTTGCGTCACGAACGATAGCACGGCCCAATGCAACACGCTGACGTTGACCGCCGGAAAGAGCTTTTGGTTTACGATTTAAATATTCCTCGAGACCGAGAATACGTGCAGCATCTTTAACGCGGCGATCGATTTCAGCTTTATCAAATTTACGAAGCTTTAGTCCAAAAGCCATATTATCATATACACTCATATGAGGATATAATGCATAGTTTTGGAAAACCATTGCAATATCACGGTCTTTTGGAGGTACATCATTCACGCGTTTATCATCAATATAGAAGTCACCTTTAGAGATTTCTTCTAATCCGGCGATCATACGTAAGGTTGTGGATTTACCACATCCAGATGGACCTACGAAAACGATAAACTCTTTATCTTTTATGTGTAAATTAAAATCGGTTACTGCAGTTACCTTATTATCATAAACTTTATAAATATTTTCTAATTTTAACTGAGCCATCTTGAAATGTCCTCCTTGATAACTATGTAATAATGAAACCCTTTTCACAAATAATTTTACTAGTCTAATAGTTAAAAATATATGTTCAATTTGCACAAATATAATGATTATGAAATGGGCTGGTTGCACTTATAGTTAATTTGTATTCTCCAGTAACCGGATAGCTAAATAGGCACATAAGCTGTCTTCGAATTTTCGAACATCGAGATTGGTAATTTCATAAAATTTATCAAGACGATATTTTAGACTGTTACGGTGAAGAAAAAGCTGTTTTGCAGCAACAGTAGCATTGGCATTAGCTTTAATGTAAATCATAATAGTTTGGAGTAGATCTTTTTCATTTTCTAAAGTGCCGAGTAGATTTTTAGCTAGAGTTATACATAAAGTTTGATTTTTACCTAGTAATAAAAGATCCAAAAAAGCTGAAGAAAAAGTAATGACTTTATCTTTTGAGTTATACAGACGTATGGTTTTAAAGCAAGTATCTTCTGAAGAAAAATACGTTATGATTTCATTCGAAAGCGGATAATTATTTCCTATAAATAAACGGAAATGTGCGTATAAATCGCTTTCAAGGGTATGAATGACAGCATTAAAATCTTGATTTGTGAGCAAAGTGGATTTGGTGTTTTCTATAATGACTCCGCTAGATGGGTCCTTCCAGCAAATGACCGGGTCATGAAAAAAGCCATTTATAGCATCGGAGAAGTCTGTAATATTAATATCATTGTTTGGAAGATTATAATGAATAAAGCGGTATGACCCATCTTCAATTTTCGGCAATGGTGCAGAATCCTGTTGGTATAATAATTTGTGCCAATGCATTTGCTGGGCAGATCTATTAAGTTCTTCAGTATGAAGCAAAAAGGGTTCTAAAAAAATATTTAATAGAGCCAATTGATCAGATGATACAGACCTTTTTGGAATACCGATATATTGATTCGCATTTTCTATGTACCAATAATAGGATTGATCCTCCAACGGATATGAAACACGGATTGCGTTGGGAAAGAGTATAAGTAAGTCAGTGTTCATGAGTAATCCTCCAAATATTTTGTATCATAGTCTATTGATTATCATATACATGATAAAGCATCAATTCGTGTACTCTGGATTCTAATTCTGGTTTAGCATAGTCAGATGGCTGTGTTTCAATCCAAGTAATAGAACCATCTTTATGGTAAACTCCTTTATACCGTTTTTTTTCAAAGTAGAAGGAAAACTTCCAACCAGGTATTTTTTCTGTTTCATATAATGATTTCCATTCAAAATGATTAATCAATAGATTGCACCTCAAATCTAAATTTAATAGCAATAATCATAATTATACACTTTAAATAAGCATTTATATCCAATTACAACCTCGTATAAGGAAAGCTAGCATCAAAATCTTTGAAAAATGGACACCGATGGTTGCAATTTAATAGTAGAAAAGACTAAACTATTTCTTACAAACAGGAAGTTTTAAAAAGGAGTTACTTATGGGTACATTTATAACGATTATCACAGTGGTTGTAGTAGGGGCTTTAATAGGCGGTATTACAAACGCCTTGGCCATAAAAATGCTATTCCACCCCTACGAGGCTATTTATATCTTTGGTAAACGCTTGCCATTTACGCCTGGGTTAATACCGAAAAGACGAGACGAATTGGCTGAGCAGATGGGGAAGATGGTTGTAGAACACTTAATCACTCCAGAGAGTATTAAAAATAAACTGCTTACTGGTACTGTCAAAGTGGAAGCTAAGAGAATTGGAGAAAATATATTAGATAAAACAATTTTTTCTGAGATCTCTATAGAAAAGGCGCTTGAAAAAGCTGGGTTGGCTGACATTCCGGATTTAATCGTAAGAAAAATTGAATCGCATTCAACAAATTGGTTAGAGGATTGGTATTTGCAGCATAAAAATAAACCTATAGCAACCTTTATACCAGCAAGTGTTGAGGAGAAAATAGAGAACAAAATACCGGATGTATCTCATTATATCTTGGATAAGGGAATCGCTTTTTTTGCCAGCAATCAAGGTAAGGAAAGACTTCAAAAAATGGCAGATGATTTCATGAGGGAACGGGGAAAACTCGGTGGAATTATGCAGATGCTATTAGGAAATGTAAATCTTGGCGAGAAACTTCAGCCGGAGATTATTAAATTTCTCTCAAATCCTGGGACTAGGGATACGCTGACACAACTCCTGCATAGTGAGTGGCATAAAATAAAACATAAGCAGATTTCAGACGTGGAGGAATTCTATTCATTGGATGAAATGAGAAGTTTACTCCATAAAGGAATTATAACCGGCTATAAAAAAGTGGATTTATCTAATCTGACACTTAATCAGATAACTGGTGAATGGAATGAGACCATCAAGGGAAGATTGCTGCCAAATGTTATTGAAGAGGTTGCAGCGATTTTAATTGAAAAAGTACCAAGCATAATGGAAAAATTGAAACTAAAGGAAATTGTCCGTGATCAGGTTGCTTCTTTTCCGGTGGCTCGTCTGGAAGAAATGGTACTGTCTATCACAAAAAGTGAATTGAAAATGATTACGTATTTAGGAGCCCTATTAGGAGGCTTGATTGGAGTTTTCCAGGGAATCTTTATGATTTTGATGAATTAAAACCATTCCAGTAAACATACAATGGATGTATAATGCTTTCGATAATGGTATAGTAAGAGAGACTTCAGTGTAATAGAAAACAGGAGGTATATGATGTCAGTTAATTTATATGATTTAGCGTATACAGTAGAAAAAGGAATACGTGAAAGTGCAGAATACCAAGAACTAAAGAATCAATACAATGCGATAATGGCTGATGAGCAAGCAAGAACGATGTTTAACAATTTCAGAGATATTCAGCTAAATCTTCAGCAAAAACAAATGATGGGTCAGGAAATTACTGAAGAAGAAGTAATGCAGGCTCAAAAAACTGTTGCGCTTGTGCAACAACATGAAGCGATTTCTAAATTAATGGATGCTGAACAAAAAATGAGCGTCATCCTTACAGATCTCAATCGTATTATCACAAAACCATTGGAAGACTTGTACGGAACACAATCCTAAGCATATATGGAACCGATTAGTGTCGAAGCTTCTCTGCCAGTTAGATTTATTTAATTGGTGAAGGGAAGTTCAGGGCGCTAAATCGGTTCTTTTTTCTTTATAACTGTTCTATTTCTGCCAAAATCCTCATACAGAATGTATATGGGCATCATGAAAGGTGGATTGGACATCATGGTATATAAACTGTTAATGATTAATATGGATGGTGCACTATTATCTTCAAAAGGAAAACTCCACACTCATACAAGAGAATCAATTGAATACGTTGCTAAAAAGGGAGTAGAAGTAGCTCTGATGACCTCTGAAAATTATGACTATACACAAAGAACCGGAAAAGCTCTTAGATGTAATCCGCATATTATTGCGCATCAGGGTGGCTTTATTTTGGAGAATCTTCATAATCCTATTTTTGTTAAGCGAATACCTGAGAACACTACCCTCGATATCATTCGTTTTTTAGAAAAATTAAGCGGGCACATCCGTTTAATTCATGAGGATATGACAATCGGAAATAGAATGGATCTTCCAACACCGCTCTTTGCAAGAATCAAATGGACGCCGGGAGAGACCAATATATATGCCCAGCAATTTGTAGATTCTCTAGATGAGTATTTACGCACCCATCCGATGTCTCCATTGCAAATTGATATATATATAGATAAGAAACAGGACAGAATAGATGCAAAGTCTGGTCTTGAAGCGATGTTTGAAAACGTAATGATCCAGGAGAGTCATCCGAATAAACTTGTGATTTTACCAGAACAAGTCACAAAAGAGAAGGCTTTTAACTACTTATTAAAAAACAGGGGTATAGCAGCAAATGAAGTGGTCTTAATTGGCAGTGATCAAGATGAATCGGAGCTGGTAAGAAATGTGGGACTTGGTGTAGCTGTGGCAAATGCTGATGCAGCGGTAAAGCGCTCAGCCAAATGGATTACCCGCAGTAATGATGAACTGGGTGTGGCCTATCTCATTAAAGAGGTATTCAGAAGACAGCATCCAATTGGCTTCTTAAAAAAGATGAATATCAAAACTGACTAAATAGGTGTTGAAGGTGTTTTTTACCACCTACCAAAAGGATGGCTCCTCTGGGGTTATCCTTTTTTATTGGGCTTCGGTAATAAATATTGTCGGTTTAGGGTTTCGTTATGATGATAAAGGTGCTATGGAGGGCTGAAACAGTTTTCTTGGCAATTAAATTAATTTTGTGTACTTAATTCTTGGCAAGAGATGTAGGATATTCAGCCCAACGAGGATGAATCCAGCCGAATTGAGCATAGATTCAGCTTAACTTCGTAATAATCCGGCCGATTCAGCTGAAAATCCAGCCAAACTCCGTAATAATCCAACCGATTCAAACAATAATCCAGCCAAACGCCTAAATGGGGCCATTCCTTTACTCTTTTGATGGAATCCAGCTTCGGCTTCTAGGAACTCAAGTCATCAGTAAATACTCAGCGGAGGCCTGCAGGATTTAGTTCACAATGATCTTTCTACGCGATGTGGTGCTTCTTAGTCTTTGCTCAATAGGACCCTTCCTCTCAGTACTCTTCTTATGCTTGTCGCTCCTGGACAGTCTCCTAAGCTTTTTTATTGGCTGAATAGCTTCATTCCCAAATAGTCATGATAAGGAAGAGATGGTTTATTTGTGATTGACCGCTGTCTTGATGTTCAGTAAACTGATATGGATTGAATTTTTGAAAAGGGGATAGGCATGCGTATTTTAATAAATGGGATTGAGGATGAAAGGCTGTATCGGCCCTTATCTTTAATTGCGGACTTATTTTTTGAAGAGGCAACACTGCTTAATAGCGATGAATCACCATCGGATTTATCAATTACATTAAAACAAGAAATGATTAATCATACATTATATACAAAAGCGATACTAGAGGATTCTACATCTAATAAAGTACATGAATCCACATTTGAAAGAGATGTCTTGAATCAGGCGGATGAAAAGGCTCTTTTTAAGCAAAAAAAGCATTCCTATTCTTATGTTTTTTTAAAGGTTTTGGAACAACATACAGGAATGATTCAGAAGTGGGGATTGTTGACAGGTGTTCGTCCCACAAAATTGTGGCATCAATATGTGAAAAAGAATATAGATGCATCTGTTGCCAAGAGAGAGTTGAGCGCCTCCTACTCCATTACAGACGAGAAATTAAATTTACTGGAGGAAATTGCTGACCGTCAATTAGAAGTCATTCCAGATTTATATGATTTGAAAAGGGAAGTGAGCATTTATATAGGAATTCCTTTCTGCCCTACTAAATGCGCCTATTGTACATTCCCCGCTTATGCAATTAATGGACGTCAGGGAAATGTAACATCATTTCTGGGTGGACTGCATTATGAAATGCGAGAAATCGGTAAATGGCTGAAGGACAATCATATAAAAATTACTACTATTTACTTTGGCGGCGGTACACCTACGAGTATATCAGCTGAAGAAATGGACATTCTTTACGAGGAACTATATGAATCATTCCCTGATATTAAAAATGTACGGGAAATTACGGTGGAAGCAGGTCGGCCGGATACGATTACACCGGAAAAATTGAAGGTCTTAAAAAAATGGAATATTGATCGAATCAGTATTAATCCACAGTCCTATACACAGGAAACATTGAAGGCGATTGGGCGACATCACACGGTAGAGGAAACAATTGAAAAATATAAACTGGCTAAAGAGGCCGGTATGAATAATGTGAATATGGATTTAATTATAGGGCTTCCGGGTGAAGGTGTCCCTGAATTAAAGAATAGTTTACACGAAACAGAAAAATTGATGCCGGAATCATTGACTGTTCATACGTTATCCTTTAAACGGGCTTCTGAGATGACGAGAAATAAAATGCGCTATAAGGTTGCGGATCGTACGGAAGTAGAACAAATGATGAATGAAGTTGAAAAGTGGACTGCAGCCCATGGATACCATCCATACTATTTATACAGGCAAAAGAATATACTGGGTAACCTGGAGAATGTCGGATATTCATTACCTGGAATGGAGAGCTTGTATAATATCCTGATTATGGAGGAGCAGCAAACGATCATAGGACTTGGATGTGGGGCAGCAAGTAAATTCATTGATCCTGATACTGGAAAAATCACGCACTTTGCCAACCCAAAAGATCCAAAATCCTATAATGATAGTTATGAGCATTATACAACTAAAAAAATTGATTACTTAAAAGAATTATTTTTGCGCTGAAATTAACAAACCGAGTTCTTGTTTGGATGAAGAACTCGGTTATTTTTTCTTCTAATATACAAATAATTCTAATAAATTACACCTTTTTTGTGTTAAAACGCTTACATAAACCTTTATAATAAATATATATCAAATTTGAAAGGGGATTTTGCCAGTGAAACCTGCCTCTATTATCAAGAGCGTGCTTGTGGAAAAGGAAGGCACTGTAGCTACCGTGTCATTAAACCGTCCTGAAGTATTAAATGCTCTTAATAAAGAGATGCTTGTTGAATTAAACAAGGAATTAAAAGCATTGAGTCTTGATGAGGAAATTACAATTATTATTCTTAAAGGAAATGGCAACGGATTTTGCTCAGGCGGCGATATAAAATCGATGTTTAATTTAGGCAGTGAAAAAGATTTTTATGGAATAATGGATTGTATTAACGAACTAGCCATGGCCATGTATACGATGCCAAAATTAACAATTGCAGCAGTTCACGGGGCAGCAGCGGGACTTGGATTCAGCCTTGCCTTGGCCACTGACTGCATTATTGCAGAGCAGGAGAGTAAATTAGCCATGAATTTCATTGGGATCGGCTTGATTCCTGATGGCGGAGGGCACTTCTTTCTAGAACGAAGACTGGGAGAATTGAAAGCTCAGGAAGTAATCTGGGAAGGTAAAGTGATGAGCGCTGAGCAGGCATCAGAAATTGGATTGGTTGATCTGGTAACAACGAATAGCCTTGAGGATGAGGTTCAGAAAAAGGTAAAAGAATGGCAGGCAAAACCAATTTTGTCTATGATCCGGACGAAGAAAATTCTTGCTGAAACAAATCGTCCTAAGCTATTGAAGATGCTTGAATTGGAGAAATACTCGCAATATGTAATGAGACAAACAGAGGATCATGAAGAAGGTATCAAGGCGTTTGTTGAGAAAAGGAAGCCTAATTTTAAAGGGAAATAAAAAGGTTTGTATGATTCCGTTATAAACGGATCATACAAACCTTTTCTTATCTATGGAATAATAGTAGCTTGCCAAGCGGTGAGGTGAACCGATGTGTCTTTTCTTCGTATTCTTTTTCAGCTAAAAGCTTTTGTCCAAGTTCTTTTGCGCTTTCATCATTCTCTGCCTGAATCGATTCTTCTAAAATCTTTTCACCATCTGCTTCAAACACGGTTAATTTATAGATTTTCATCTTTATTCCTCCTAAATTCAGCTGATCAGCAGTTGATATTATTTTCGCATAAGAAGACAAAATTTGTAAAGTTTAGAATTACCTTTCAATTATCTGGGCGGATAGATTAGAATATATATAGACATAAAAATTGATAAAAGGGGGAAATGCTTTTGACTTTACTGGTAAATAACGTAGTAAAACAATTTGGAGAATTTACAGCAGTAAATCATCTTTCACTTGATGTGGGAGAGGGAACGATGTTTGGTATGCTCGGGGCAAACGGGGCTGGTAAGACTACTACTTTCAGAATGATTCTTGGTTTATTGGACCCTACAGAAGGGAGCATTAGTTGGAAGGGAAGGAAAATTGACTATTCCACAAGCTCGACGATAGGTTATCTTCCTGAAGAGTGATACCAGATACCCGAAATTGGTAAATTATACCAGTATAATGTTTTAGACATACAATCCTCTTTAAACCAACCTTTATCTCTAAGAAATACTACTTCAATATAATAACCTCAAAATCGCCTAAATTATCCCAAACGCTATAAGTATATTATATAACGCTAAGAGCGTTTTGTAAAATAATAGATAATTATACTATATTTGTATAGAAACTAGGTATGCTGAGATAATATAAGGTTCTCCAACAAAACAAGCATTTTATATTTTAGTATAGAAATCAGGTATACCAAAATAATGTGTAATTTTACATCAGAACAAGAGTTTTATATTTTACTATAACGATTCGCGTGAAAAACACGCTCTTTTATGAGAAGGTAGTGCATACTCTTTCTCTTTTTATTTTTACCCCCCCCCATATGGGTATGATTGTGAGGTGATTATATATGGGAAAATATATTATAGGGACAGACGGCGAACTCTACCATTACGGTGTCAAAGGTATGAAATGGGGTGTTCGTAGATACCAGCGAAAAGACGGTACGCTGACCAAAGCGGGAAAGAAACGTATTACAGAAACGGTTGCTGCTAGACATCGTTTGTTTGCCGACCGGCAGGGAATTAAGCAAAAAGAATCAACAAAACATAGAGATGCCCTACCGAGAGATGCTACCGGTATAGAGAAAACGATGCAGCGGGAACGCGAAAAATTACTGAAAGATCGAGAAACGTTGAAAAAAGCCGGTTATATATTCAAAAAGAACCTTGACTCAGATGAGCGAGAACATAACAACGACCTGCTCGCTTATTTACTGCCGCAGCAGCCGGGAGTAAAAGAGGCGCGTCGCAAACACGCAGAATGGTTCTTAGATACCCATGCAGACGCTACTCTGGCCGATTTATCTTTGACTAATACCGAGTCCGCGAAGACTTTTGTCAAAGAGTGCCTCATCAATGATGTGTTTACCCTTTCCGATTGGTTAAACGGGTAAGATTTGAAGGTAAAATATACAAAAGAGGCTCCGTCACTATGACAGGGCCTCTTCTTTTTCTTCTTCGGAGTGAGTATATGATAGCTCTTTGTATATAGTTTCTTTCAATATGTCGATTTTGTCGTTACCTTTTTCAAAGTCCTCGTCATTAAAATCAAGACCGACTAATTGAAAAGATGGATCTCGCCAGTTATCGTTCCTACGGTTTATGTCAAAAGCACATGTAATTTTACGCATAAAATCAGTTTGTGCATGTATGGTTGTCTCGAATGCCTCTGCTGTATTTTTTGATAGGTATAGCTCATTTTTACGAAAATAATCATTTGCATCAATGAGTTTAGTCGTAATTATATTTAATTTCGTATAAAAGAGTTCACGCAACTCGCGATCATCTAAATCCTGTTTAGAATACATAATATCTATATCGAATTTAAATCTAAACCTTGTTAGATCTTTCCAGGGTTCGAATGCTAGTCGATACAACTCGGGATAAATCTCATGCTTTTTACTCGCGTATGCTTCAAAATCATACAGCTTTTTACTTATGTCATATTTTGCATGCTCGGTTATAATAGCTAATTCTTGTTTATGAGTTTCTAACTTCTTATTAAAATATGAATTAACTTTCGTCTGAACGAGATAGCGGACTAAAAACCATAATCCTGTGATAATGGCAGTTGCACTAATGTACTTATAAATCCAATCCATAGAATAATAGACCTCCTTTCATAATGATATTCTATCATAAAAAGGGATTTTCTTCCATGTGTCGAATAGTACATAAGGAGGAGGTGTGTATAAAATGAACGAAAACTCGAAAGAAGTGCTTCCGCAATTAATTGATAACGTGACTATCTTAACAACAAGCGTTATCGATACAGAAATCCGGGTACAGGCCTTAACGAATTTATTGATAAGAAATAACGTTATTACGTGGGAAGAATTTAACGAAATGCGAGCTATTGTTGAGGGTCAAGGTCTCGCTAATATTCGAAAGGAATTACTAGACACCATTAATAAAATACCTAGGTAAGAAAAATAGGGCCGGTCATGACGACTAGCCCTCTTTTTAATAAAAGGATATTTCATAGCGAAGTCGAATATAAATAATACGACACTCTACAAGGAGGTCTTCTATGGACATAAGCATTTGGATCGCAATAGGACTTGGAGTGGCTGTCGCATTAGGTTTCTTTGGAACTAAAAAGAAAAAATAGAGAAGGAGCCCTTGCTACGGGGCTCTTTTTATTTCTTACTACAATATCATTTCATCCCAACCAGTTATTCTGGAAAGCCAACATCCCCAATATTGCTCCAACTACAGCGCCGATCAACGCAGCTATTACTATCGTTCTCTTGTTAGTATCCTTTTCCATTATCGATCGCCTCCTCGCTTGTTAAGAATATTTTACTATGCAAAGGAATTATATTTCGAGTCTTGAATAGTAGTTTATTAGAGGGGTGAATATTGTGATCGAATGGCAGTACATCGTATTATTTCTAATATCGTTATTACCATTCCTAGACGTGTTTTCTGTTATTCCAGTAAGTATCGCATTAGGAATGTCACCTATAGCAGTAGCAATTATTTCGTTTCTAGGCAATTTTATTATGATTATAGGTTATGCGAGATTCTTTAGCCAAATTACCGAATGGCTTAATAAACGTAGAGCAAAAAAGAAGAGAAAAATAGATCTTACAAAAATTGAAACAATGGCCAGAAATGTTTGGGAAAAACACTGTCTTCCAGTATTCGCTTTAGTGGTTCCTTTCATACTAGCGACAGATATAACTACTTTGCTGACTCTTAGGTTTGGTCCTTCTAAAATCAGAGTAGTTGCTTTTATGGGGCTTAGCTTGATCATTTGGACAGTTATAATGACAGCAATCTCTTTATACATATTACGATACATAAATTGGATTTAGGTATATACATAGTTAGAAAGAGGGCATGTCGTTGCGACAAACCCTCTTATTTTTGCTCGATTTAAAAGGAATTCTCCCCATATTGTCGAATTTAGTAATTATGGAGGAGGTAGATAGAAACAAAGGGGTTAACATATCACAAAGGGGGATTTAGATGGTTGAATGGGTTCAGCAAGCAGAGGGTATTTGGCAGTATTTCGTGTTATTTTTGGTAGCAATATTGCCGTTTTTGGATGTGTTTTATATTATTCCGGTGGGTGTCGCATTGGGGATGTCGCCTATAGCGGTTGGGATAATAGCATTTCTAGGCAATTTCCTTATGGTTATAGTCTTTGCGATGTTCTTCAGACAAATTGCAGCATGGCGTAACAATCGCAGAGCAAAGAAAGGTAAAACGGGACCGACAAAAAGAGAAACAAGAGCAAAACATATTTGGGAAAAATATGGTCTTCCTGCGTTTGCTCTAGTGTCTCCTTCTATACTCGGGACAGATATAGCTGCTTTAATGGCTCTTGTCTTTGGTTCTTCTAAAGCTAGAGTAGTTACTTTAATGGGGGTTAGTTTGGTCATTTGGTCGGTTGTAATGACATTGGGATCTGTTTATGGCTTGAAATACATAGATTGGATTTAGGTATATACATAAAAGAGGGCTAGTCGCTATGACTAACCCTTTTGTTTTAACACATATTTTTCAACTAATCATAAATAGGCAGCAGCCCTTTTTGTAACTTCGCTCCTGATAATACTTTGTGCATCATCATCCCACTCTTTGAGCTCCGCCTCAAATCTTTCTTTTCCATCTGATTTTGAGATTAGGTAATCCGCTAATCTTTCAATAAGAAACTCGTAAGCAGAAGCGAACACGGGTGGTGTAGTCGGTTTGTTTTTCAATTCCTCAAGATCACGTACAGTCTTCATTGTGTCACCTCCTTTTATTTTTTCTCTTACATGAGATCTATTTCATTTGTATCAACATCAATAAGACTAACTTCAACCTCCAACGCTTGGGCTATACGTTCTCTTAAATTCCCGACATCTACCAAAGCACCTTCCATATTATGCTTTTTTACTAACTTCTCAATACGTTCTTTTTCAACAACATCTTTTATATTTACTGTGACTCTATCAATCATAAAATAATCATCTTTGTAAGAATGATCTAAAAGAACTTCAATCACGTTAAAAACCCCTTTATTTTTATTGTATCAAATGGAAATCGCAAGCGCATTATTTTGCGCGTTTCCTTGCCGCCTCTTAATTATTAACTAATGCCTCGTTACTTTAAGTGCAATTATTCACAAACTTGTGATATTATACAGGCAAATAGACAGATAAAGCTTAGCAAGGTGGTGGAGGAATTGATAATGAAAAGAAAATCTGTAATTGTGTTAGTCGTTATAGTTGCTCTTATTTTTGGAATTGGTGGATATTTGATAGGGCTAACTAAAAATACCAATACTATAGTCGGGAATATAGAGAAACAAGAGCCTACCGAAGATTATAAAGATGCTTACAGAAAAGGTTGGTCGCATTGGTTTTCTGGTTATGGAATGAATGGTGAGGGAATGATATATATAGATTATTATGAATATGGCAGAAACTATGATGCTGTATTTACAAATGACAAAGATGCCTTTTTTGCTGGTTATAAAGATGGATTTTATTATGTAAATCGTAGCGAGCTTGGTGAAGATTCTAATACAAGAATAGAAAACGCATATGAGGAGTATTATTCCAATTAGTGTTATAAATTCTAATTTATTAGCGAGCTTGATTTGGGGAGGAAGCCTAACACGGACTTCCTCTTTTCTTTTGGTATCTTGTATATCCCCATGAGCGAGGGTTGTATCCAAAGATTAAAACGGGTGAACAATTAATTTATCTGGCTCGTTTGCGAGGGATGAACAAATTGGATGCAATGCAAGAAGCAAAAGTCTGGTTGGATCGCTTTAATGTCCCGGAATATTTCGATAAAAGAGTTGGTGACCTTTCTAAAGGAAATCAACAAAAAATACAATTTATTGCCTCTGTTATACATAAGCCAGAATTGTTAATTTTGGATGAACCATTTAGCGGTTTGGACCCTGTAAATGTTGAATTATTAAAAAAAGCGGTTCATGATTTAAGAAAAAACGGAACAACTATCGTCTTTTCCAGCCACCGTATGGAACACGTAGAGGAATTATGTGAACAGCTCTGCATACTTAAGCAAGGAGAGGCAGTCGTTAATGGTTCACTAAAGGATATCAAGCGTTCCTATGGCAAAAAGAATGTATCTATACATGCTGATTTTGATCTTAAATTCCTGACTGATTATCCTGGTGTGACAAAAGCAGTAGAAGTAACGGAAGGAATTCATTTGCAAATTGCGGATGAGAAGAATGCCGAATTAATCTTACAGGATACAGTTAAGCGTGGTTTCATACGTAAATTTGAATTGGAAGAACCATCCTTGAAGGATATCTTTATTGAAAAGGTTGGTGCTCAATATGAATAAGTTTTGGATTATGACATTTCAGACGTATATATCAAAGGTTAAAAGTAAGTCATTTGTCATTTCGACTGCAGTTATTTTATTAATGGTTCTCGCTTTTACGAACTTGGATCGAATTATCGGTTTGTTTGATGAAGGTGATACAACAATTGGAGTTGTGGAAAATTCAGGCAATTTCTATGCCGCACTGGAAAAGCAGCTTGATAGTAGTGGGAGCGAATTAAGCCTGAAAGCATATAAATCTGAAACTGAAGTAAAGAAAGCTGAAGAAGAGGGAGAATTGGAAGGATATTTATTGCTTGAAGAGCAAGACGGTATTCCAATAGGTGTCTATAAGGCCCAATCCATCGCCAATTCAAATGAAAGTACAGAAATTCAAAATGCTTTGCAGCAAATACAAACAAGTATTCTAACAAAGCAGGTTAACATAACAGATGAGCAGCTGGCAGCTATCTATAAGCCAGTTTCCTTTGAAGTCGTCCCATTAAATAATCAGGCTAAATCAGAGGAAGAGCTTAATCAGGCCCGCGGCCTAGTCTATGTGATGATCTTTGTCATTTATTTCTCTGTTATTGTGTATGCCGGTATGATTGCCAACGAAGTGGCCATTGAAAAATCATCACGTGTGATGGAGATCTTAATTTCAAGTGTGTCACCAATTCAGCAAATGTTCGCGAAAATCACTGGAATTGCTCTGCTGACATTGACACAGCTTGCCATATTTGTGCTGGTTGGATATTTATCATTTAAAAGCAGCAGTGGGATGGGAGAAATTTTCGAGGCTTTTGGCTTTGACAATATGAAAGCGAAGACGATTGTTTATGCGGTTATATTTACCTTCTTAGGCTATTTATTATATGCAACAATGGCAGCGTTTCTTGGTTCCTTAGTAAGTAAGATTGAAGACTTGCAACAAATGATCATGCCAATGACCATGCTGGTTATCCTGGCTTTCATGCTTGCCATGACCGGGCTTGGCAATCCGGAAGCAACCTTTATAAAGGTGTCATCCTATATTCCGTTCTTCACGCCTATGCTAATGTTTATGCGTATAGGAATGCTTGAAATATCCAATATCGAAATTGCGATAAGCATTGGTATTCTGCTTGTGACGATTGGACTATTAGCCTATTTTGGAGCTAAAGTCTATAAAGGCGGAGTTTTAATGTATGGAAATTCAAGTTCTTTTAAAGATATTAAAAAAGCACTTGATTTAACAAACAGCAATAAGTAAACAAGGACTCACTTCCAAATGGGAAGTGAGTTTTTTATGGTTCTTAGCAGTAAATTTAGTTTGCCTAAATAAAGGAATCCTTTGCAATCCCCTTGCTCATTACGGGGAGGTCATATTTATCTAATTGTATTTGTATATGAGATAATTAAATTTACGTTTTTTTTGATTAAAAGAACAATCGTTTGTAGTAAAATGGCATGGAAGGAGTGTGGTACAGTGCGAGGCGTAAAATTTATACATGCAGCTGATCTGCATTTGGGCAGCGTTTTTTCAGGATTTCAGCATATGCATAGTGCCATTTATGACAAAATAAAAAACAGCGGATATTCAGCATTAACAAGGCTTGTGGATACGGCAATTCAGGAAAGAATCGATTTTGTTATTTTTGCTGGAGATATTTATGATAATGAAGAACGAAACTTGAAGGCACAATTGAAATTTAAGGCTGAAATGGAAAGATTGGAAAACTATTCGATTCCTGTCTATTTAATTCATGGAAATCATGATTACATGAATGGGAATTACTTTGATATAAGCTTACCAGCGAATGTTCATCTGTATGGACGCGAAGTAGAAGTTAAACAATTTATTAAAGAAAATGATGCAACTACCGTAAATCTTTATGGATTCAGTTATGATAAGCGCCATATACATGATCGGGTTATTCAGGAGTATAAAAAGGCAGACGATGCTGATTATCATATTGGTATATTACACGGTAATTTAGATGGAGAGAGTGCTCATGGAAACTATGCTCCTTTTACCAGAAGTGAGCTGCTTAGTAAGCAATTTGATTACTGGGCTCTCGGGCATATCCATAAACGAATGGAAATTCTGCAGGAACCACCAGCCATTTATCCAGGCTGCTTGCAGGGGAGAAATAAAAAAGAGACAGGTGAAAAAGGCTTCTATCTAGTCTCCATGTCAGGGTCAGATACTTCTTTAGAATTTGTACCTGTATCGACAGTTGAATGGAAAACGGAAACCATTCAGGCAGATCATATTTCATCTGTAAACGAACTTATTGCTGAACTGGATAAAATAAAAGAGGGTGCGTATGAGCCGGATAAGTCTATTCTGCTGAATATCATGATCGATGCATCTGATTGCAAAATGAATCCTGAATGGCTGTTTGTGGATATGGATCATTTACTTGAAGGTCTACAGGATGAGGAGATGGATGAGATTTCTGTATGGATTCATTCCTGTACACTGATTCCACCCCGCTATGCAAGCGGAGGCGGAGAGCTGTCTGATACATTTATAGATGAACTTTTGAGGACAACTGTCAATATGAATTCTGAACAGTATCTGAAATACGGGGAAGCTCTCTTTACTCATTCTGCGGCAAGGAAATATATAGAGCCATGGGAGGAAAACGAGTGGCAGCAAATCTTGGACGAGGCAACGCTTGAATTAGTAAAGCGCCTGAATCGTTAAAAATGAGGAGAAAATGCTTTGATTATAAAGAAAATACATATATATGGATTTGGTAAATTTGTAGACTACAAACAAGAATTAACATCAGATATAAATGTATTCTACGGAGAAAATGAGGCTGGTAAATCAACGATTTTTTCCTTTATCCATGCCATGTTATTTGGATTCCCTGCTAAGAACCAAACAACAGCCTCCTACGAACCGTCGGGGAGCGGCCGGTATGGTGGAAAACTGGTCATTGAGCTCCCTGAAATAGGTGAAATAACGATTGAAAGAGTTAAAGGGCACCAGGGTACAGAATGTGGAGTTTATAACAGGTTTGGGAGAATAGGGGGGGAGGAGAAAATAAAAGAATGGTTGAAGGGAGTCGACCGAAACTTCTATGAATCTATATACTCCTTTAATCTAGACGGCTTGCAGGATATCTATCGTTTGGAAGAAGATCAATTGGGCAAATATCTCTTTTTTGCTGGCATGAGTGGCAGTGAAAGGCTTTGGGAGATGGAAGCAGGCTTGCAAAAGCAAATGGACAGTCTATTTAAGCCAGGTGGAAAGAAGCCTATTCTGAATCAAAAGCTGGCTGAATTAAAGCAAAGCTCCCAGGCAATTCAAAAAGCAAGGGAGAAAGAGAAAAGCTATAATACCTTTTTGAGCGAAGAAAGGGAACTAAGTAAAGAAATTTCGCTCACTCAAGAACAAATAGAGCGAATAAAAACGAACTTAATTCATTTAAAGGACTGGAAGAGACTGTTGCCATCCATTCAGGAGCTTGCTTCCATTGAAGTGCGCCTGTCAGAATTAGAAGAATCTCCTTTTCCGGTAAATGGGATGGGGCGCATGGGAAAGATAGAGGCTGAAAGGTCGGCAAAGGAAACATTTCTGCAAACTCAGTTAAATAAATTGAAAGTACTCCAAAATGAAAAGGATTCCCTCCAAGTCAATGAACAGTGGCTGGCAAGTGGGGAGAGGGTACGTCAAGCCGAGCTTTATAGTGATAAATTGATCATCCTACTCGAAGAAATTAGGACTCAATCGATCGAATTAAAGCATATAGAGGATAAAATCATTAAGCTTCAGGGAGAATTACATACACAATTTGATCCTGTTATGGTTGAAAGTTTTGATACAAGTATCTTTCGGAAAGAAGAAATTAAACAGATAGAATTAGAGAAGCATACACTTGCCAAGAAGAAGATGGAGCTTGATGCTCAGCTTGAAAAAGAACGAGTCAAATTGGAACAAATCGAGCAAATCACTGAAATTTATGAGAGAAAATTGCTGCCTGAAAATGAAAGAGAAAGGCTTAAAAGAATAGTAGAGCAGTATGAACATGCTGACAAGGCAGCACAGGAAGAGAAGTCAGCCAAGGAAGTCATCCAGCGATTAAAGCAACGAAGGAATCAAGCGTTGGAATCAGAGAAAAAGGGTAAGAAAAAACAGAAAGTTATTCTGGGCTCGGTCTTACTGGCTTCCATTTTGGCGGTTCTTTTATTAATCTTAGGCGGACAGCTTGGCGTTGCATTGATTGTGGCGGTTGTTGGTATCGTACTCGTTATATATATAAATTCGATGAATGGCAATCAATTGCAATCTGAGGAATTAGCGAAAGAAATTAACTACTATGAGGAAATTGTAAAAAAATCATCTTCGATTTCAATTGATGAACAAAGCTACAGAATGCAAAAAAGTATGCTTGAAGAGGATACGGCAAATCGAGAAAAATACAAGCTGGAATCACTGCGCAAAGAGCAACAGGAAGCAATATTTGACAGTTTAATTGATTCCTTTGAAGAATGGGAAAAAGAGTTGGCGCTTTGTAAACATAAATTGATTACGCTCGGAAATGAATGGTCATTGCCTAATGAGGTGTCATGTACGATGCTTTCAGATGCTTTTGAGCGAATTGAACAAATTAAAAACCTTATGTTGGAGAAGAGCAAACTCATTTCATTGCTTGCTTATACAGAGGAGAAAAAGGATGAGTATATCCGCTATATAGGGAAGCTTTCAGAGGAATTTGGTGTTACGGGCACTCAAAGTATCGAGCAAATAAACTACTCTATTGTTCAGAAGTACAAAGAGAATGAATTGGTCAATAGGCAAAAAAATAATATGCTCGAAAAAATACAGGAGCTCGAGGAAGAAATTATACCTTTAAAGGACTTGTGCAGACAGCTAAATCAAGAAAAGCAGCAATTGCTTCAGGAAGCAGATTGTCATGAAGTGGAAGGGTTCTATCAGCGCGGTAGAGATGCCGAAGAAAGAAGTCAGCTCAGCATAGCAAAGAGACAATTGATTGGGCAGCTGGGACGTTATGCAAATCTCGATCAGTACCATTCTGTTACAGACTTGGTTTTAAAGGATAGAAATGAAGAACAAGAGGCTGAGCAGTCTTCCTATGAATCAACATTAAATCGGTTACGAAAAAGACTTGCAGAGGTAAAGTACGAGATAAATAGGCTTGAGGAGGATGGAACAGTAGAGGCGTTGCTTCATAACCATCAGCTTTTAAAACAGGAATTTCAAGTGTTGGCTAAGAAGTGGACAACGCTCAGCCTCATGAAGGGGACTCTGGCTGAGTCTATAACGACGTATAAAGAAGAAAAACTGCCTGCAATTATTGAACAAGCTAATGGGTATCTACGTAACCTTACGAATGGAAGATATGAAAAAATCCTATTCTCAGAAAATGGTGAGGGACTCTCTTTATTGGACCATAGGGGATTAGAGGTTCATTCGAAAAATTTGAGCAGAGGGACGGCAGAACTTACTTATGTATCTATAAGGCTTGCTTTAGCGGGTACGATTGATGGAAGAAAAGAATGGCCGCTGATCATGGATGATACGTTTGTCAATTTTGATGATAAGCGAACGGAAAGAATGATTTCTCTATTAAAGCATATTAGTAAAGAGGGGAATCAGGTTCTCTTTTTTACCTGCCATGATCATATTGCTGC
This sequence comes from Pradoshia sp. Z4_20, assembly GCF_058216035.1. Classification (NCBI taxonomy): domain Bacteria; kingdom Bacillati; phylum Bacillota; class Bacilli; order Caryophanales; family Bacillaceae; genus Pradoshia; species Pradoshia sp. Z4_20. The sequence goes on along the minus strand of NZ_JBZAJD010000003.1, from coordinate 66,115 downwards.
GATGTTTAATGGGCAGAATATCATCCAATTAACAAGATGATTTTTAATATTAATTTGCCTTCGCATGATATAATAAATATTGGAATGGACCGGGGAGGGATATACATGAAGGGAATTGCCCATCATGAAGTTGGAGATACGATAGATCTTCATCTATTCATAAAGAATGCTATAAAAGGAACAGCAAGTAATGGAAAACCTTTTTTATCTTTAATTTTCCAGGATAAAAGCGGAGAAATAGAAGCAAAGCTTTGGGATGTAAAACCTGAGGATGAACAGCTGTATATGCCGGAAGCAATCGTACGGGTAACAGGAGATATACAAAATTATAAAGGTAAGCTTCAGCTTCGGATTCGATCAATTCGCCTAAAGTACGATAATGAGACGGTTAATATTGCTGATTTATTGCCGACTGCTCCTCTTGGAAAAAATGAAATGTCTGAAACGATTACAAAATATATATTCGAGATGACGAATCCTAATATACAGCGGATTACTAGACATTTGGTTAAAAAATATTTTAATGAGTTTTTGGAATATCCTGCTGCCACGAAAAATCACCATGAATTTTTCTCTGGTCTGGCATATCATGTTGTATCGATGTTAAACTTAGCAAAATCAATTGCTGAGCTATACCCATCATTAAATAAAGATTTATTATATGCGGGAGTCATCCTTCATGATCTCGGAAAAGTGAAGGAACTATCAGGACCAATTGCGACTACTTACACAGTGGAGGGCAACTTGCTTGGCCATATTTCCATTATGGTGAATGAAATCGGTAAAGCTGCTGATGAATTAAATATTCAGGGGGAAGAAGTTCTTATTCTTCAGCATATCGTTTTAAGCCATCATGGAAAAGCGGAATGGGGAAGTCCGAAACCGCCATTGGTTAAAGAGGCAGAGGTTCTGCATTATATTGATAATTTGGATGCGAAAATGAATATGATGGATCGTGCGCTTGATCGGGTAAAACCGGGAGAATTTACAGAGCGAATCTTCCCTCTCGATAATCGCAGCCTTTATAAACCGAATATCAAATAGATTATCGATTTTAAAAATATGCTTTCCTTTAAGTGGAAAGCATATTTTTTTTTTAAAAGCATATAGTTTTAAAAAGGATGCTTAATCCTTAAGGAGGGGGAGGACAAGCTTGTCAATTTTTATTGGAGTAATCATAGCTGGTATCTTCTTTAGTGCCTTTATGACCATAAAATCAATCAGGGAAGAGCAAAAAGTTGATGAATCGTGGATTGAACAGGAGGGGAATGTTTATATAGAAAGAATGGAAGAAGAAAAAAGAAAAAGAGCAATGGCACAATAAAAACTCGACCAAACCGGTCGAGTTTTCTGTTTCACCTATTAGAATGCATCTTTTAAATCTTTATCTTTTACTTCAACATCAGCATCATCAATCACTTTTTGAATAGCTTCTTGAGCTTTTGCGGAATCTAGCTTGGTCATTTTAACGTTTCTAGTTACTTCATCTTTGGATTCTTCAAAAGAAGGATTGTCATTTTCTTTCTTCTCTGTTACTTGAATGATATGGAATCCATGCTCAGTTTGTACAGGATCAGAAATTTTGTTGACTTCAAGGCCGTATGCAGCATCTTCAAATGCAGTTACCATTTGTCCAACCCCAAACCAACCAAGGTCTCCACCTTTATCTTTATTGGCTGTATCTGTTGAATATTCTTTTGCCAAATCCTCGAATTTTTCACCTTTATCAAGCTTAGCCTTTACTTCTTTCGCTGTTTCCTCATCTGCTACAAGAATATGGCGAGCTTTTAAGTCGATTTTATATTTGTTATTATAGTAATCCTTAAGTTCTTTATCTGTTACTTTGATTGTATCAAGAGCGGCTTTTTCCTGTAAAAGATTGAATTTCACAGATTCTTTAAAAGCTTCTTCATCTTTAAAGCCAGACTGTGCCAAAGCTGCTTCAAAATTTTCGCCAAGATTTTCTTTGGCTTCTTCAACCTGTTTATTCACTTCTTTATCTGTTACTTTATATTTATCAGAGAGAACTTTTTTATATACGAGTTCTTTTACTGCTTGATCCCCGTATTGATCTTTTAGTTGTTGATAAAGCTCCTCTTTAGTAACATTTCCTGCTTTCGTTTCTACCACTGCTTCATCAGATTCATTATTGCAGGCTGCAAGACTGACAAGTAAAGCTGCTGATGCCAACGTAATTAACCATTTCTTCATCCATTACACTCCTTTTAGCGTGTTGCCAAGTAAAAGTATTTCATAACAAGCCTAACTATAACACAAAAATTCTGTTAAAAAAAGGATAAGCACAAATGTTATTTGATAATTATAATAATTGGAACAATCTTACTTAAATTCTAATCAGCGTTTTCATGGAATCTCATGTGTTTTTAAGTCTGTTTAGGGTCTTCATTAAAAATCATTTATTTAAGCAAAAGGCCCATTCCTTTTTGTGGAAATTGAATATGATACGGTAGCAGCTCAAAAGGAGGTGTGATCATGAGTCAAGGATTTGGTGGAGGATTTGCTTTCATCGTAGTTCTGTTTATTCTACTCGTGATTGTTGGTGCGTCATATGTGTACTAACTAAGTAAGTATGTAACTGAAGGGAGGATACAACATGTCTGGTGGATACGGCGGAGGTTTCGCTTTATTAGTAGTTTTATTTATCTTGTTGGTTATCATTGGAGCATCTTGGATTAACTAATTCAAGATTTGCAAAATCCTCATAAAGGTCACCTATGATCTATAGGTTGAACGAAAGACGAGTGTGAGTAACACTCGTCTTTTATATGGTGTAGAATATTTCAATATAAGTAGAGATTAACAGGATGGTAATAAGGATATTGATTGTTCGAAAAAATTTGGCCTGTTTAGCTTCTGGCAATTCCTTTTTAGTACAGAAGCTGTCTGATAATTTATTGATATAATACAAAATAAAAAGTGCAAATAATGAAAACCAAATGAGAGGTATCATCCTGTTATCCTCCTTGACGCTAGTATCTCTCTAACATTATCAAAAAAGTATCAATTCTGTAAAGAATATGAATCGTTAGAACATTAATTACTCAGGAAATTAAGAGGGGGAAGAAAACGAGGGATATATAAAACATTGTGATTAAATACACAAGCCCATTCAAGATAAAAGCGGAGGTATGATAGATTAGTGTCCGCTTTTATCTATTATTATTGAATGGGCTCTTTTTGATTTTCAATTTTTTCGAGAATTCCATTTTCGTCTGTGAATTCATTCTCAAGATTTGCAAATGATTTTTCGAATATATTCATAAAGTCGTCACCATAGATATTTTTAACAATCGCCATCATTTCCATCATATCAGGGAATTTTCCGTATAAGTCTTTTAAGGGTTGAGCACCTAAATAGACGGAGTTCTTGGATGAATCGAATACGCTTACGATTTCAAGCAATAGTTCGTTCCCTTCATCTGTAAGCTCAATATAGGTGTTACGTTTGTCATTTTCCTTTTTTGAAAATCTGAGAAGACCACGTTCTTCCAGCTTTTTTGAAAAGTTAAAGGCTGTAGATACATGCATAACACCGAACTTGGCCACATCAGATATGGATGCTCCCTTAAGATGATAAGCAATCCATAGAATATGATGTTCATTGATATTTAAATTATAGGGTTTAATCCACTGCTGCCAGTCTTTTTCAATTGCTTTCCAGAGAGCTTTGCTAAGCTGAGCAACCCGCTGGGTAAATAGCATGGCTTCTTTGATGGAATTTAAATTTTCAGTCATAATACGCTCACCTACTTTTCTCAATTTATCTTACTGATTTATTATCCTTATAAAATATTAAATAACAAAAATGGTAATTTGCCAAATTTTTAGTTTTTTTACCGAGATTTTCTTGGCGCTGAGTTATTTTGTAGTGAGCGGAGATATAGCTGTTTCAAGCTCCTGGATGGCTGTTTCAACATCATTAATTTGGACTTGAATAGCACTTGTGTGTGCCTGGCTGTCTTGTTTCCATTCTTCCAATGCTTCTTTTACACCTTTTACGAACACTTGAATCTGTGTCTTGCTGACCGCGGTTGCAGATACGGATTCGTTCTTTAACTGGACGATACTTCTTTTTACATCCTGAAGAAGGTCCATAGTCTCATCTTTCGATTGTTTAAGCTTCAATCTGAGCTCTTGTCCGGATGAAGGAGTGCTTAACAATACTGAGACTCCAGCTACTGTAAACCCGGAAATAAAACCAATTAATAATGATTTTCCTTTCATTGCTATTCACCTCAATTTTATCTTTCCATAACAGATTTCTACATAAAGTTAAAATACCCTTTAAAATTATTCCTTATATTTAACAATTCCTTTTTTTATATTATTTTAAACGTAAAAAGCTATTTTCGGAAACTATTTTTGGAAAAAAATTCATTTGTTTTTAGGTTATACCTTATTTTTCATCCAGTATTATGTTATTTCATATAAATATTGAATGTGCATACAATTAGATATGTAGATGAAAAGGAGGAGGAGGAAGTGTCATTATTTTTACTCATATTAATTCTCTTCAGTGGGTTTATAAGTATATTGTTTTACTCAATCATTTCTCTGGGAAAAGGAGGCGTATATCCAGCTAGACGTGTACTAAAGAAGAGGATTCATATGAGTGGAATATGGGCTTCAGTTCTTCTTTTGGTATTAATCTTAATATGGAAGTTGTAGATAGTAGAGGAACGTAAAAAGAGGATGTTAACCTTTTATGGTTTGCATCCTCTTGTTCTATTAGTTAACTGCTATATTCGAGCGTTTTAAAATGCCGCTGGCAATGGGGTGTATAAGGGCCATTACGACAGTATTAACAACTGTTGCAGGTAAGACTACGCCAGCTGCCAAAGCTAGAAATGGTCCAGGTAATCCAACGATCAGATAGGCCGATCCAAGAAATAGCATGCCGGATACCAGTGTACCTATAAAAGTCAGTACAAGTGAAAAGGCAAAGGTTTTGCCTAACTTTTGAACGATACTAAAAATAGCATATATAAGTAAAGCAGTGAAAAATTTATCAATCAGATTTGGAATTAATCCTCCAGGGAAAGTAGTGGTCAATCCGGATATGACCCCGGTTACGCTGCCTAACAGTACCGTGCTTTTCAAATCAGGGAATAAAAATATCCCTAGGAACATCATAATCAGCATAAGGTCTGGCTTCATCCCAAACACAATTCCCGGCATGACAGTGTGCAATACAGTACCAATTCCAACTAGCAGTGATAAAGTCACCAAATTCTTCGTATTCACTTCTCATCTCTCCTATTCTAAGCTTATCTCATTTTCTTCTCCGATTGTGCACTCGTTGCCAACCGCGAAAAGGTTATATAGAGTATATCACCCATTAGCAATATTTAACACATGTTAATGCTTATTTTTAAAATTATTCATGAAGTCGGCCAGCTTTTGGCAGTGCTCAATCGGAACTGCATTATAGATAGATGCCCTGCATCCTCCAATGGAACGGTGGCCCGCCAAACCGACGAAGCCAGCATTCTTGGACTCTTGAATGAATAGGTCGGATAATTCTTTAGTAGGAAGAGTAAAGGTGATGTTCATGGTTGAGCGGCTATCTTTCTCGGCATGGCCACTGTAAAATCCGTTACTCTCGTCTATTGTCTGATAAATGATCTGGGCTTTTTGTGAATTTATTTTTTCTATTTCGTCAACACCGCCTTTATCTTTTGTCCACTCAAGGACTAAGGCCAATAAATAGATGGCCAAAGTCGGCGGTGTGTTATATAAAGACTTTGAAGCCGCATAAGTATCATAAGAGAGCATGGTTGGTAATTGCTGATGTTCTTTAATTAAGTCATCCCGGATAATCACGACTGTGACGCCAGATGGACCTAGGTTTTTTTGAGCACCTGCATAAATCAGTCCAAAATCAGTTATGTTAATTCGCCTGCTTAAAATGTCGCTGGACATATCTGCAATCAGAGGAACTGTATTTGTTTTGGGGAATTCCTGCCACTGAGTGCCGTAAATGGTATTATTACTGGTGATATGCAGATAGGCAGCATCAGGTTTCAAAGAAATATTGTTATGTTCAGGAATACGCTTATAATTTATATCCTTAGTGGAAGCGGCAATTTCTGTGTGTCCAATTTTACGAGCCTCTTTTAAAGCTTTTTCAGACCAGGATCCAGTCAAAATATAGCTTGCGCATTTATCGGGTGAAAGAAGATTCATAGGTACCATAGAAAATTGAAGACTAGCTCCGCCTTGTAAAAATAGTACTTCATAATTATCAGGAATATCTAATAGCTCTTTCAATAAATGGGTAGCTTTTGAATGCACTTTGTCATATTCTTTGCTGCGATGGCTCAATTCCATAACAGACATATGGCTGCCTTCAAAGTTCATCCACTCCTGTTTAGCCTTCAATAATACTTCTTCCGGTAATGCAGCAGGACCGGCATTAAAATTGTAAGCACGTGTCATGATTATTCCCCTTCCGATATCGCGATTCTTTACTTAATTCCCTATAATACTTTTCAGTACTAAAGTGAGTGAATTCCACCATATTCTACAACAAAAGGAGATAAAAATAAATAAATAATCAGACTATTAGGTTAATTGCAGGGGGCGTGGAGATAACTTGTTAGGATCAACACAGGTTAATGGAATAAATTAAAACTCTAATATGGGAGATTCTATCTTGAGGGTTTTATGAAATTAGATGTAGAGTTTTATAAGGCTTAAGACTTATCTTAAAATACTTCTGAGGCTCATTTCTATTATCTTGTTGCTAACTTATGATAGATAAAAAGAAAGTGGGTCATAAAAAGTAATGAAGAAAACTAAAAAAAGATATCGAATTTGGATAGTTTTAAGAAATATTTTATTCTCCATTCTAGCAGCGTTTGTTATTTGGATTACCTTTAGTAATATTATGACAGTATATGAACAAACAAAATACCAACCCATAGGGGAAGTAGTTGAAGTGGATGGTGAAAATATACACATTTATACAAAGGGTGAGGGCGCTGACACAATCGTTTTATTAAGCGGGCTCGGAACAGCAGCACCAGCATTGGATTTTGACCCTTTAATAAATGAAATCTCAAAAAATAATAAAGTAGTAGTGGTAGAGCCGTTTGGATACGGATGGAGTGATATAACCAAAAAAGAACGGACAGTTGAAAACATTGTAGAGGAAATAAGAGTAGCCTTAAAAAAATCAAACATACAAGGCCCGTATATTCTGATGCCTCATTCAGTTTCAGGAATTTACAGTATGTATTTTGCTAATACATACCCAGAGGAAGTTAAAGGTATCATAGGAATCGACCCGACATTACCACATGCTTTAGAATATTTTAGTGAGGATGCACCTAAAATGCCTAAGTTTTTAAAATATCTGGCACCAACCGGAATCGCTAGATTAGCATTGTATATTAATTCTCAAGTTTTTTTACCTATTGCAGATGACGGCACCTATTCCGAAAAAAATTTAAAAATGACCAAGGCACTTTCCGCATGGAAGGGTTACAACAAAAACGTTGTTGCTGAAGCCAATGAAATAAAAGAAAATATTGATAAAACCGTTGATATGAAGTTACCATCTACTATTCCAGTCTTATTCTTTACAACGAAAGAAGAAAAGGGATTAGAGGATGGCAAGAATAACGTGTCTTTTTATCAGACACAATTAACTAATCATCCTGCTAGTAAAGTTGTAGTCTTACAGGGTCATCACTATCTTCATTGGACACGTTCTAAGGAAATGAACAAAGAAATTAATGAATTCACAAGTTCATTTTCTGTTGAGCAATAACAACATGCGAAGGCCATTGAAGGGGCTTTAACTGAATAAGGAATACAGTCGTTCTATATAGGGGTGGCTGTTTTTATACCTCGCGTAGGAAATTGATAGTAATGTTTGAATTTAGACAAGCAATGAGGAGCATTTGATTTCTTGTCCTTAAACTATCTGGGCATTTTAGTTCAATAACAAGTACAGCCACTTCCTGTATGGAGGTGGCTGTTTTCACACTCAGAAAAAATATTAAACAATAGCAACAATTCTTACGAAACAGCCTTTTAAATAACAGCCTTATATTGGCTTACTCCTTAGAGAAGGCTGCATGATTTCTTGACCAATAGCGTATGCTCCACGAAATGCCATTTTATCATAGTGTTTATATAAAGCATGGAATCTACCGTTGTAGTTTTGTTTCCATGGCTTTTTCTTTCCGCAAAAGTGGAGAAACACGGTGTGATGGATTACATAATCCATATCCATCTTATGATTGGACATTAATTTATAATAATTGTAGTATCTGGCGTCATAGTTATAAATCGTTTCTTCTAAATTTTTAATATATTTGGAGTAAAGTGCGTTTAATATATCCTGATCAGGCAAAATTAATTTTTTCTTATTTTCTTCTACAAATTTAAAAATCTCATCCTCGTTTATTACTTTTCGCTGTTCTTTTAAATTCATTAACAATACACCTGAATTGTAATAAGCATCTATTTCATAAGGGGATAAACGGATTTGATTAATTCCTTTTACTGATATTTTATTATGACAGGCAGCAGCAAATAAATTATTGCCTAGGTCCATCTCATAAAGGTCATCAACAGAGTTTAGAACAAGAATATCCGGATCCAGGTACAGGATTCGGTCCAAATTTTTCGGTAGGAACTTGAAGGCCAATAATCGATAGTACATTTCTTTTGTATAATGCATTAAAACCGGTGCATCTTGAAAATGTCCATCATCCACCTGAACACTTATAAGCTCACTTCCATTTCTATGGACAAATTGTTCTAAGGAATGAATCTCTTCTGTTTTAATATCAGTATGCATAATAAAAATTTTAAAGGTTTTATGTGAGTTATTTAGGAACAAGGACTGAAGCATTACTTTAAGTGGTTTTAAATAAGTGGAATTTAGCGTTACCAGTATATTAATCACTGTAAATCATCCTTCCAATTGCATTTATATAGGCTTGTAAGAAATACACCTTTTTTATCTGAACGATTATGTAACATCTACATCTAATAATAAATAAATAATATAAAAATAGTATAGTATATTTTTAAAATATTTCTCAAATCATTATTTCGACTTACTATACCGTTTTATTGTAATTCTAACAATTGAGTTAACAGTTATTTTCAAAAAACACCTGTATCTTAAAATGAACATTGGTTGTTTGAATGTATACTAATAAGACAGACAGCCTTCTTAGCTGTAAAATTAAAAAAAGGCTCCCCTATTGAAAGGAAGCCATTTTTCTTATTATTGTATATGCTGATTGATTGATGCAGCAATATTAGCGAGGTCTTCGCCCGTATATTCACTTGTATGTGTTTTCCAAACAGCGCCAAACCCATCGTTTTGTCCATAGCGTGGAATCAAGTGGATGTGGAAGTGGAATACGGATTGTCCAGCATGTTCACCATTATTATTTAGAACATTCATTCCGATCGGTTGATATTCCTGCTTCAAGGCACGAGTTATTTTTGGAACTACCTGGAACACATGGCTTGCTATTTCAGGAGTTAATTCATAAACATTTTCTTTATGTACTTTTGGGATGACGAGAGTATGTCCCTTAGTGACCTGGCTTATATCTAAAAATGCCATCACATGCTCATCTTCGTATACTTTTGCAGAGGGGATATCACCTTTAATAATTTTACAAAATATACAATCTTCCATGGTTAACATCCTTTCTATTTATTGATTCATTATGTATTAGTGTAGCACAGACAAAAACGGGAAAAAAGGAAAGGGACGCAACATATAATGTTACGCCCCTAAGTCCTCGAGGGGAAGCTTAATTCCTGGATATTCTTACAGAATCTTCTCTGACAATTACTCCAATCGTTTAGATGAAGCAATTTTGTCGTTTTCCCATGTTATGTCCAATGCAACCATCCCCTTAACACTTGGAATTATTGATCCCAATTTCAGGTTCTAGGCCTTTAGCGAACACCCCATTTTCGAAAGAAGTACACTGATCAAACCCTAGGTTAAAGCCTTACGTTATCGCGAACCAACACCCCATTTATCAATGAAGTAAAGTGAATGTTGTTCCCCTCTGATTATAGATTGCCCATGTTTTTTCCTAATATACATATTAAATGTCCAAAAAAGTTCCACATTTACTTTTAGCGTTTTCCGTTTTAGGAACCGTTTGTTACAATGATAGGGAGAAAAAGAAAAGGAGACTGTCTCTATGTCATTGCTTGAAATTAATCATATAACAGGCGGTTACACAAAAACACCTGTATTAAAAGACGTGAGTTTTGAAGTGAAACCCAATGAACTTGTCGCATTGATTGGATTAAATGGGGCAGGGAAATCAACGATCATCAAACATATTATTGGTTTAATGACACCGAAAAATGGCGAAATCAAGATAAATGGAAGCCAGTTTAAGGATGATAAAGACAACTATCGCAAACAATTTTCATTTGTGCCTGAAACCCCTATCTTATATGAAGAACTGACTTTGGAAGAGCATTTAAAATTGACTGCTATGGCCTATGGTATAGAAGAGTCTGTTTATCAAGAAAGAGTCGAAAAGCTATTAAAGGAATATCGAATGGAAAAAAGGCTGAAATGGTTTCCAGCTCACTTTTCCAAAGGGATGAAGCAAAAAGTAATGATCATGTGTGCATTTCTTGCTGAGCCTTCTTTATATATTGTTGACGAACCATTTGTTGGGCTTGATCCGATTGCCATCCAATCCTTATTGGATATGATGAAGGATATGAAAAATCAGGGGGCAGGAATCTTAATGTCTACCCACATCTTGGCTACGGCTGAAAAATATTGTGACTCCTTTATCATTCTTCATGAAGGTGAGGTACGGGCTAAAGGAAATATTGAAGATTTACGCAATCAATTTAACATGCCTGGAGCTTCCCTGGATGATATTTATCTGCAATTGACAAAGGAAGATCGCCATGAATAGGGAAACATTGTGGAAGGACCGTTTTAATAATTATCTGAAGGAGACAACTAAATACTTGCGGTTCATATTTAATGGACATCTGGTCTTTGTAATGATTATTCTGCTGGGAGGAGCGGGGTTCTATTACAGTGAATGGCTTAAAACATTAAGTCCTGATTTTCCAACCGTATGGATTATGGCGATTCTCTTAGGATTAGTTACAACAATTAGCCCGGTTTCAACGTTTTTCCGCGATCCGGACATAGTGTTCTTACTGCCAATCGAGTCAAAATTATCATCCTATATAAAAAAATCGATCATATTTAGCTTAGTCATGCAGGGCTATATTCTTATCATGGTTCTGGCTGTATTAATGCCAATGTATATGCAAACAATGCAAGAACAAACGGTATCCTTCTTGTGGATGCTCCTATCTTTGTTGATTGTAAAGGGGATTAATCTTTGTTCGCGCTGGTTCGTTTTGTACTATAGGGAAAAAAGTGCATCTTTCGTTGATGGATTAGTCCGTTTCGTCCTAAATGCGGCTTTTGTGTATTTTCTTGTTAAGAATGAGTCTTTTCTTTTTATGGGAATTGTCCTCCTTCTTTTAGGAGGGCTTTGCTTCTATTATTGGAAAAGCACAAGAGAGGAAAGTTTACATTGGGAAAAGCTGATTGAGCTAGAGAATGGAAGAATGGCTGCTTTTTATCGAGTAGCAAATTTGTTTACGGATGTTCCAAAATTACGTGAAAAAATCTCAGAGAGAAGATGGCTTGGTGGTGTTATGACTCTTCTTTCGGGTAAGTCTAACAATCCATTCAGCTATTTATATGCCAGAACATTTGTAAGAGCGAATGACTATCTAGGTTTATTTGTGAGGTTAACTTTCATTGCGGCTGTTTTATTCCTGTTTACAGATCTGGGATGGGGAACATTATTTATTGCGATTCTCTTTTTATATATAACAGGTTTACAGCTCCTGCCAATCTGGCATCATCATGATCAAAAAATGGTGATGGATCTTTATCCATTGCATACAGATTATAGAAGGAAGGCTGTTCTTAGACTGCTCATTACCGTTCTAGTTATTCAAAATTTAATTTTCTTTATGACGGTTCTGATTGGTGCAGGAGTTAAATTGGCAATTGTAACATTAGTGAGTGGTTTTGCGTTCATTTTCATTTTCAGACCGTATGCAATGAAAAAAATGTGAGTGGCATTGGAGGTTTTGTATGTCATCTGAACGGTACGAGGAAAGAGCCAAGCAGGATTTGATGTTATGGAAGAAGAAAATCAGCGCTAAGCCAAGTATGGCAATGCGTATCTCCAAACAGGCCCAAACGGCAATTAATCAAAAGATACCTCAAAAAGTACATGATATAATTAGCTCTTCTATTAAAACAATGGTGGACGGCGTATTATACGGTTCAACCTATTTTAAGAAAGTAGACCATGTTGGGAATACGCTCGAGGAAAAGGAAGAGCTGGCTCAATCTATGCTGAATATATATAGAAGAACAGCAGTCATTGAAGGAGCGGGAACAGGGGCAGGAGGAATATTGCTTGGTCTATCGGACTTTCCACTGCTTCTATCTATAAAAATAAAGTATCTATTTAATATCTCTCAGCTTTATGGTTTTGACCCAAGAAAATGGGAGGAAAGAGTATTTATCCTGTTAGTATTCCAGCTTGCTTTTTCTTCTTTAGAAAAAAGGAAAGAGCTTCTCCCAGTGATTGAAGACTGGGAAAACAAAAAAGGATTGTACCAGGAAATTGATTGGCAAAGCTTTCAGCAGGAGTACCGGGATTCGATTGACTTTATAAAAATGATGCAGTTGGTGCCGGGAATCGGCGCAATTGTAGGAGCCTGGGCCAATCATCAGCTGCTTGAACAATTGGGTGAAACGGCAAAACACGCTTATCAAATGAGATGGTTTACTGAAGAGGAAATGGGCTGAAAATAAAATTATTAGGCTTAAAAACTGGCATCGATTAAAGATATGCCAGTTTTTCTGTTTTTCATATTAAAATGTCGAAGATAAAATTTGCTGGTGGAAGTAAGGGGATTAGAAATAGCGCCATTCCTGAAAACCGATGGCTGCACTGCCCAAGGTCTTTGCGGCAATTAACATGGCTTTCTCATTAAAATCGAATAAAGGATGGTGGTGTGGATAAGGGTGATCTGTGTTCTCGGGAGCAGCGCCTGTAAAAAACATAGATCCCCTGACCTGTTGAAGATAGTACGAGAAATCCTCTCCTACCAACAGGGGTGTAAGTTTTTTTATGTTTTCGCATCCGACGATTTCGGTTGCCTTATATTCAATATAGTCAGTCTCTGATGGATGATTAATGGTTGGAGGATATCCTCTGAAGTATCTCAGTTCATATTGGCAGTTATTTGCCAGGCAGACACCTTGAACAATTCGTTCAATTTCCTCAATAATTTGTTCTTGAACTTCTGATTCAAAGGTTCGGACAGTACCTTCTAAAAAGGCTTTATCAGGTATGATATTAAATGCTTCCCCAGCTTTAAATTTCCCGATTGTTAAAACGGCTGCTTCCATTGGATCAATTCTTCTGCTCGTTATAGTTTGCAGGAGAGATACGATTTCTGACGCAATGACCAATGAGTCTTTTGAAGTATGAGGCTCTGCCCCATGACCACCCTGACCGTATATGGTCACTTTAAACCGATCGGCAGTGGCGGTTATTGGGCCAGGGCTTATATAAATAGATCCAGTAGGGAATGGAGACCAAAGATGTGTTCCAAAAATGGCATCTACACCATCAAGGCAGCCATCTTCAATCATAAATTTTGCCCCACCGGGAGCAAGTTCTTCTGCATGCTGATGTATAAAGACATATGTTCCTTCCAACAGATGCTGCATTTCTTTAATCGCTTTGGCCAATATTAGCAATAAAGCTGTGTGTCCGTCATGGCCACAGGCATGCATGACTCCAGGGACTGTTGAGCGGTAAGAGACATTTTTTCCATCCTGGATGGGGAGGGCATCAAAATCTGCACGCAGGGCAACTGTTCTGCCAGGGGATTTACCATGTATGGTCGCCACAATCCCGCCACCTCCAACATTGCTTCGGATAGGGACATTTAATTCTTTATAAAAATTTTTTATGAATTGTACTGTTTTCTTTTCATGAAAGGAAAGCTCAGGGTGCTTATGCAAATAACGGCGAATGGCCACCATTTCTTTGAAATCATCTTCTAATCTTTGAAATAGCTCCTTTTCCATATAATCCCCCTAATTAAATGACATGGTTTCCTAGTATCCTTATTTACATAATTAACCATTATTAAACTAAATTTAGTAAAACTTCTATAAGTTTAGTAGATTGACATTTTAAAAAAAGGATAAACAATGATTAAGGAGCCAAATAGATGATATGTCAGTATGGTTATCATTGTAGACGGTTTTCAAATATGATAATTGCATTCCCCTACTTGTTTTCTTCTTTGTAAGCATGAAAGGTGACAGTGTAAGGACTGCCTGTAAACAATACCTGTGTGTTAAAAAGGCTGGACTTATTTGGGACTAGTGCACTTGTATCCCCTTTTGCATAGGCCTGTTCGTTCTTCCAGTTTGTCAAAACAACATAGGTATCAGATTTGATAGGGCTAAGTATACGCATCGCATGGATCCCAGTTTCATTTTTGATGGACACTAATTTATTTTTAAGGTCAAATTCAAATGCAGGCCGATCTTCAATAGAAACAGGTATATTATGTAGAGCATAAAATCCTTCTTGTTTAAGTGGACCGAATCCATCCAAAACTTCGAACTTTCTTGCTGAAGAAAAGATTGTTTTCTGATCCGTTTCATGAATCAGAGCGGCAGTTTTAGGATTGTTCAATAAAATAAGAGGTAAATTTGCTCGTTTATCTTGTATCCTTTTTAAAAAGCTGAAGGTTCCTGTCGTTATATAGAAGTTCATTATTTGCCCCCTGATTAGATATTTTAGTATAATGGAGTCGTTAGTTAATAGTAATTATTCTAATTTGTAACATTTTATTTACCCATTATTAGTTAAGTCATAACCTACATTGCTGTTAGGTAAGGAGCATTTAACTATAATGGTTTAAATTAAGTCTATTTTTTGACAATTTTTTCACGATTATATACAAGGAAAGGCTGAAAGGATATAGTTGTTATTGATGCCTAAACGATGTAATTCAGGAAAAAAATATAAAATATATAGTAAAAAAGAGGGGCGGAGCGGCTTTGAGACAAAAATTCAATGATACCTTCCTAAAAGCAATTAATAAAGAGAAGGTAAATCACACTCCAGTATGGTATATGAGACAGGCGGGAAGATCTCAGCCTGAATACCGAAAAATTAAAGAAAAATATTCCTTATTTGAAATTACTCATCAACCTGAATTAGCAGCCTATGTAACTCGACTACCGGTTGAACAATACGATGTAGATGCAGCTATTCTATATAAAGATATTATGTCTCCGCTGCCTGGAATTGGTGTACAGGTTGACATTAAATCAGGAATTGGTCCGGTTATCGACAATCCAATTCAATCATTAGCCGATGTCGAAAAGCTTGGTGAATTAAATCCAGAAGAAGATGTTCCTTATATTCTCGATACGATTAAACTGTTGACTGAAGAACAATTATCCGTCCCGTTAATCGGATTTTCAGGAGCTCCTTTCACAATCGCAAGTTACATGATTGAAGGCGGTCCTTCTAAGAATTATACAAAAACAAAAGCATTTATGTATACCGAACCAAAGGCATGGTTTGCATTAATGGATAAGCTGGCAGATACCATTATTATCTATGTGAAAGCTCAAGTAAAAGCAGGCGCAAAAGCAATCCAAATATTTGATTCATGGGTCGGTGCCTTAAATGTTCAAGACTACCAATACTATATTAAACCAATTATGAATCGGATATTCACAGAACTTAGGGAAGTGCGAGTTCCTTTGATTATGTTCGGTGTGGGAGCAAGCCATTTGGCTAAGGAATGGAATAGCCTTCCACTTGATGTTGTCGGTCTTGACTGGAGGCTGTCCATTACTGAAGCAAGAAATATCGGAATAAACAAAACAGTAATGGGAAATCTTGATCCGGCATTGCTTACCTCATCCTGGGATGCCATTGAGAAGAAAGCAAAAGAGATTATTGAACAGGGATTACAGGAACCGGGTCATGTATTTAACCTTGGACATGGGGTCTTCCCAGAGGTGAATCCTGAAGTTCTAAAACGCCTGACTGCATTTATACATGAGTATTCTGCAACTATCATCACATCAAAAGGAGAGGCTGAATAATGGCACATACAAAGAAAAAAATCGGTTTATTAGTAATGGCATACGGTACACCTTATAAGGAAGAAGATATTGAGCGTTATTATACACATATTCGTCACGGAAGAAAGCCGTCTGAAGAAATGCTTGAAGACTTGACTTCAAGATATCGTGCGATTGGCGGGATTTCACCGCTTGGAAAGACAACGGAAGATCAGGCAGCTCATTTGGAAGCAGCGCTAAATAAAGTACAGGATCAATATGAATTTGTAGCTTATATAGGTTTGAAACATATTGAGCCATTTATTGAAGATACTGTTGAAAAAATGCATGCTGACGGAATCACGGAGGCAGTTAGCATTGTGCTTGCACCTCATTATTCCACTTTCAGCATTAAATCATACAATGGACGTGCAAAAGATGTTGCTGATAAATATGGCATGAAAATTACTTCAGTTGAAAGCTGGTACAAAGAACCAAACTTCATTAAATATTGGGTTGACCATGTAAAAGAAGCATTTAATCAAATGACTCCGGAGGAAAGATCAGCAGCGGTATTAATCGTATCTGCACATAGCTTACCTGAAAAAATTAAACAGCTAGGCGATCCATATGAACAGCAATTAGAAGAAACAGCAAAACTGGTTGCTGAAGGAGCAGGCGTTGAAAACTATGCGGTTGGTTGGCAAAGTGCCGGAAATACACCTGATCCATGGCTTGGACCGGATGTTCAGGATTTGACAAGAGATCTTTATGAACAACATGGATATAAAGCGTTTGTCTATACACCGGTTGGCTTTGTGGCTGAGCATTTGGAAGTTCTTTATGACAATGATTATGAATGTAAGGTGGTTACGGATGAGATAGGCGCAACATACTATCGCCCTGCCATGCCGAATACGCATCCTGATTTCATCAATGCCATGGTTGATGCAGTTATGAAAAAAATGGAGCTTAACTGATAACCAACAATGAAAAGAAGGCGATAAAATTGGATTCAACGAAACAAAATATTGCAATCATTGGTGGTGGAATCGCGGGTCTGACGGCAGCCTATTACCTTGATAAAAAAGTAAAGGAAGACAATCTTCCATATAATGTAATTCTAATAGAGTCTACAACTAGGCTTGGCGGTAAAATGCAAACGGTAGAACGTGACGGTTTTGTCATTGAAAGAGGCCCAGATTCATTCTTGGCTCGAAAGAAGAGCATGACAGAATTGGCGAAAGAAGTGGGTCTTGAAAGCACGATTGTTCCAAATTCAACAGGGAAATCTTATATTCTCGTAAAGGATAACCTTCATCCAATTCCGGGTGGATCGGTTATGGGGATTCCTACGGAGATAGGGCCGTTTATTACAACGGGGCTGTTTTCTCTATCAGGTAAAATGAGAGCAGCTATGGATTTTATCCTGCCGCGTTCTAAAGAGCCAGGCGATCAGCCATTAGGGAAATTTTTAAGGCGCCGTCTTGGGGATGAGATAGTGGAGAATCTGGTTGAGCCTCTTCTTTCAGGAATTTATGCAGGCGATCTCGACAAGTTAAGCACAATGTCCACGTTTCCTGATATGCTAAAATTGGAGAAGAAATACAGAAGCATTGTATTGGGTACAAAAAAGAACCGTCCTAAAAAACCAGTATCACAAGACAATAAATCAGCAGGAGATAGCAAAATTGGTATGTTCCGAACCTTTAATAAAGGGCTGCAATCATTGACGGATGCCATTGAAGCAAAGCTTCCAGCAAATCAAATCCTTAAAGGGACGAGAGTTGATGGGATTATTAAAACAGGTGAAGGATATATGCTGACATTAAATAATGGGGATCGGTTACCTGTCATTTCAGCTATATTGGCTACTCCCCATCAGGCTGTTCCGCAAATGCTGCCGGATTATGGGATGTTTGAGCCGTTTAAGGTAATACCTTCCACATCGGTTGCAACGGTATCAATGGCATTTGATGCAAGCGCGATTAAAGAGGATATTGATGGAACAGGATTCCTTGTATCAAGAAACAGTGATTATACGATTACGGCTTGTACATGGACTCATAAAAAATGGCCGCATACTACGCCTCATGGCAAGGTTTTACTGCGCTGTTATGTAGGAAGAGCCGGTGATGAGGTAGTCGTAGACTTATCAGACGGTGAAATTGAACAAATTGTATTGGATGATTTAAACAGAATCATGCAAATTACTGAAAAACCGGATTTCACCATCGTCACTCGTTGGAATGAAGGGATGCCTCAGTACGAAGTCGGTCATTTAGATCGTTTAAAAATGATTAAAGAAAGAATGGACAAGGAGCTTCCGGGAATTTATCTGGCCGGAGCATCCTATCATGGTATTGGAATGCCTGACTGTATTGATCAGGGGATTGCTGCCATGAATCAGGTCCTTACATTTATTAAAGAAAAAAATCTATAACTTTACAAAATAAACAAATCCGATTAATTCCTCTTATTATGGAGAAGAATTAATCGGATTTTTTATATCTTTTTATTGGGCTCTGTTCGTAGATATTGTTTTCTAATTAAACTTACTTCTTATTTAACTATCGGGGGAAGGATTAGCTGGATAGCTAGCTAATTGCAGGAATTTGCCTATAAGGAAACGAATTACCTATCTATTATAAATAATAAGTGAGGAATATTTATGCTGTTTCAAAATGGTAATCTAAAGGTTCGAAGATTAGAAAAAAAGGATAAATATCTATTGGTAAAATGGCTATCACACCCAACGGTTCTCGAATTTTATGAGGGTAGAGACAACCCATTTAATTTAGAAAAAGTTGAAAAAGCTTTTTATCCACCTGAAGATAGTGAAGTGAGATGTATTGTGGAAATCGATGATACCGAAATTGGATATATTCAATTTTACCAATTGGGTGATGACACAAAAAATGACTATGGATTTTTTCAAGAAAATGTTTTTGGTACTGACCAATTTATTGGGGAAATAGATTACTGGAATAAAGGGATTGGAACATTACTTGTATCATCTATGGTTTATTTTTTAACTGAAGAAAAAGGAGCTGAAAGAGTAGTGATGGACCCTCAATTAAGAAATACAAGGGCTATCAGATGCTATGAAAAATGTGGATTTAAAAAGGTTAAAATACTGCCTAAGAATGAATTGCACGAAGGGGAATTTCAGGACTGTTGGTTAATGGAGTACCATAAATAATTTTCCCCTTCAACTATGTGGGGTATTAACCCAAGACGGATTAACGCCCTTTTTATAATACGAAGGACAGTTTAGTTCAAAGGGAATTTTATTAATATCAGTGAATACATTAGATAATTCTATAGTGGTTAATTAAAATAGAGATAACGCAGGCGATTGCAAATAAGGTGTCGCACCCTAGGAGTTAGTTTTACTCTAACTTTTCGGATATGGCACCAAAATAGTCTCTTTTTATTAAGCTATTAGTAATAACCTCTACGAACAGCATTTTGTTTTATAAAAAAGAATCAGCTGAAAAATATTTAATTCTCTTTCAATGCTGCATCCTCAAGATCATGTGAAGATTGTATTAATTTTGTTAAATAGATATTACCTGCCGTTTCACCGATTATTAATAGTATGATAAAAAATATAAAGGCCAGCATCCAGGTTATCATATTCAATCACTCCTTAGCTTCTGAAGTATTATATATGAGTCCTATTACAGCTTTATACCCACATTCAGAAGGAGGCAATCACCTTGAATAATAAAATTGGAGATATGACGATGATTCAATCCCTAGCGGCAACGGGGGAGAACAGATAGCTGTGTAAAAACATAGGCTATCTATTATTTAGAAGGGATTGCATTTTAGAACCTAGTTATTTCTTATCTAAATACAATGAAGACAGTCTAATAACGAAGAAACGCTCAAATGATGTGAACCACCGTTTGAGCGTTTCTTTATAAAGACTGTTTTCATAGAGATTGCTGTTATTGTTACTATTAATCTGAGATGTAAAGGAAGGGCTATACTTGTTATCAACAAACGCTACATCCATGATAGGAATAAAAGATATAGAATTATTTCATTAATGTTTCCCCTGTTAAAATTTTATATAGGTCTGTTGAATCTTGCTTTGATAATTTTATATATTTATCGCTATCGGTAACTATCTCTATATTTTCATTATTAGAGCTAATCCATAGTAGATAGGATGCTAATTTTTCGGAGCTATGTTTATTATTCTTGGAGCGTTTTTAGGACTTATTACAATAGCAAATGGAATTCTTATAGTGTTGATTGGAATTATAAGATGGATTATTGTCTTTTTTCAAAGGGGAGATTAACAATTCTTTCTTCTATAGAACCGAAATTCGAATTGATAAAGGGTTTAAAGCAGAAGCAGACCATTGTTTAGCTATATGTTGAAAAGTTAACATCAATAAAGGATTTCTTACTATAGGAACTCTTATCAAGTGAATTTATAAATGAATGATTTATTTATGTTTTCTTTAAAAATAACCTAAAAAATAACCAGCCATATATAATTGGCTGGTTTTTTGCAAATCGCAAAATAGAGGGAATTTAAAAAATCAGGGACTGTATGAATACAGTCGATATGAGCACCCCAGGATTAAAGGGGATTGCTGCTAACATTATTTAAAGACTATTCAGATACATGACGCAGGCATTTATCACAGACGATTCCGTAGCATTCGTGCTGTTCTTCAATGTTTTCACCGCATTCTGAACATTTCTTAGGGGGCAAATTTCTGAAGAATTCCATAACGTTTCGTACCATGTTTAAAACCTCCGTTTTTTTAATTGATTTATAACAGATAATCCATTTTCGAATCTGTTATATAACTGCTTGATAATGTCATTGTATTATAACAGATATGGAAAGTCAACACTGTTTTAAGACAATTTTGAAAAAGATGAAAAAATAGGCTAATTGTTATATATTGAGTGTGAAGCTATATTAAATTTTGCGAAGTCATAACCATGAAATTGGTTATAATTGCATGCAATTAATGGAAAAGGACAGATTATGAGAAAGAACGATAGGAATTTTATAGCTTATAGATTTCGTTACAGCCATTTGCCAACAAACAATATAAAGTTAGATTGATTTTTAATGGGGGGATAAAATGCGTTTAACAGTTATCGGGTTTTGGGGCGGCTATCCTGGGAAGAAAGAAGCCAGTTCGGGTTATCTGATTGAGCATGAAGGATTTAAATTGCTGCTTGATTGTGGAAGCGGAGTATTATCTCAGTTACAGGAATACATAAGACCAGGCGATTTGGACGCCGTTCTTTTATCACATTTTCATACAGATCATATTGCAGATATAGGGGTCCTGCAGCATGCATTATTAATCGATCAAATGGTAGGAATTGAAAAAAAGCCATTGCCTATATATGCTCATACGGAAGATAAAGCTACAGCTGTTACTCTGACATATAAAAGCCAGACTGTATGGGAACCTATTGTGGAAGGGAAATCTGTTCAAATTGGTCCTTTCCATGTTAAGGCACTTAAGACGAAGCATTCCGTTCCATGCTATGCTTATGTTATTGAAGCAGGGGGCAAAAGATTGGCTTATACGGCAGATACAGCCTATTTTCCTGAACTCGTGTCTTTTTTCAGGGATGCGAATGTTTTACTATGCGAGTGCAATTTTTATGAGGGCATGGATATGGCTGAAAGGGCCGGTCATTTAACCAGCATTCAAGCCGGAGAAATAGCCAGGGATGCAGCAGTTCAAACCTTAATCTTGACCCATTTGCCGCACTTCGGGAATCAGAATGATCTGGTAAAGCAAGCCGCAAAAGTCTATAAGGGTGAGATTGATTTAGCCAAGACTGGTTTACAAATTTATATTTAATTTTAGGGGGATTGAGTAATGCTATTTTTAGATAATAGAGGAATAACAGATCCACGTATTAATTTGGCAATTGAGGAGTATGCATTAAAACATTTGGATATTGATGAATCATATTTATTATTTTATATTAATCAGCCATCCATTATTATTGGAAAGAACCAAAATACAATTGAGGAAATCAACAGTGATTATGTAGAAGAGAACGATATTATTGTTGTCCGCAGACTTTCCGGCGGCGGTGCGGTTTACCATGATCTCGGTAATTTGAACTATAGCTTTATCACTAAAGATGATGGTGAAAGCTTCCATAATTATAAGAAGTTCACTGAACCTGTGGTGGAAGCATTGAAGGAACTAGGCGTAAATGCTGAATTAAGTGGTCGTAATGATTTAGTAGTTGGAGAACGCAAAATTTCAGGAAATGCTCAATTTGCCACTAAGGGAAGAATGTTCAGCCATGGAACATTAATGCTTTCCAGTGAAATTGAAAATGTGGTTTCGGCCTTAAAGGTGAAAGAAGATAAAATTAAATCAAAAGGAATAAAATCCATTCGCTCAAGAGTTGCCAATATTTCCGAGTTCCTGTCTGAACCATTGACTATGGAAGAATTCCGCCAAAAGCTACTTGAACATATTTTTGGTGGAATGGAGAATGTACAAGAATATCAATGGACTGATGAAGACTGGAAAAAAATTATGGAAATCTCTGAAGAACGTTATCAACAATGGGATTGGAATTATGGAAAATCACCTAAGTTTAATATTCAGCATTCTCATCGTTTCCCAGTTGGACAAATAGATGTTCGCTTAGAGGTAGCTAAAGGTAAAATTGAGGAATGCAAAATATTTGGTGACTTCTTTGGAGTGGGTGATGTAGAAGAAATCCAAAAACGATTAGTTGGTGTTAGATTTTCAAAATCTGAACTAGAAAATGCATTGAAAGATGTGAATATCAGTCATTATTTTGGAAATATCACAAAAGAGGATTTTGTTAATCTTTTATATTAAATAAAAAGTGAAAATACTTTCTATCAAAAAGCTTCTAATGGGTTAAATCCGTTTGAAGCTTTTTATTTATACAAATAACTATATCAATAAAAATACGATATTTTTGTGAAAACATAAAGGTTATAGGTAAATTATCCTGTTTATGAATATTGTGAATGTAGGGATTGCTTAATCTATGATTTCGATTAAATAGTTGCTTATACCTAGTTCTTTTTCTATAATAAAAATTGGGTGTATTTAGAATATTTTAACAAAACTTACACCTTTCTAACAGGGGAGGGAATAATATGAATTTATCAACCCAACTTCTAGAAACGGCAGAAAAGTTTAAAACAAAACCAGCTTATATTTTTATGGATCAGGAAACGAGTTATGCTGAATTGAATGCAGTTGTTACACGGTTTGCTGATGGTCTTCAGAGTTTAGGGGTAAACAAAGGAGATAATGTTGCTCTATTATTAGGTAATTCACCGCATTTCATAATTGGTTTATATGGATTAATGAGATTGGGCGCAACGGCTATTCCGATTAATCCAACGTATACACCGGATGAAATAGCCTACATATTGAAAAATGGTGATGTAAAAGCAGTAATCACATTGGATTTGCTGATTCCTATGTTTGATAAGATGAGAAAGATACTGCCAGATATTAATCATGTGATTGTTTGTCCGTCCGGTACAGGACCAGATGAATTGCCTCAGAACCTATCTATCAGCGACAAAATGAAACCGTTTACAGATATACTCAAAATTGCTACCGGACAATTTTCTGCCCCGAAAGTGGAGGAAGATGACACCGCCCTTATTTTGTACACCTCAGGGACTACCGGTAAACCAAAGGGTGCTATGCTTACGCATAAAAATCTCTATAGTAATGCCCGGGATGTAGCAGATTACTTACAGATCAATGAAGATGACCGTGTTATTACGGTGCTGCCAATGTTCCATGTATTTTGTTTAACGGTTTCTTTAAATGCGCCACTAATAAATGGAGGTACATTAATCATCCTGCCTAAATTCAGTCCACAAGAAGTGTTCAGAGTGGCCGAGAAATATGAAGTAACCCTTTTCGCAGGTGTGCCTACTATGTTCAATTATCTATTGCAATATCCCGAGGCTAATCAAGATAGCTTTAAAACTCTCAGGTTCTGTATTTCCGGAGGTTCAGCTATGCCGGTTGCGTTATTAACAAATTTCGAGAAGAAATTTAATGTTATTGTGTCAGAGGGATATGGTCTTTCAGAAGCATCTCCAGTTACCTGTTTTAACCCAATTGATCGCCCTAGAAAACCTGGCTCTATTGGAAAATCCATCATTCATGTTGAGAATAAAGTCGTAAATGAATTGGGTGAAGAGGTTCCAGCGGGTGAAGTTGGGGAATTGATTGTTAAAGGTCCAAATGTCATGAAGGGCTATTATAAAATGCCAGAAGAAACTGCAGCTACCATTAAGGATGGTTGGTTATATACTGGTGACTTAGCTCGTGCAGATGATGAAGAATATTTTTATATTGTTGATCGGAAAAAAGACATGGTTATTGTCGGTGGCTTTAATGTTTATCCTAGGGAAGTTGAAGAAGTTTTATTTGCACACCCCGAAGTATCGGAGGTAGCTGTAATAGGGGCTCCGGATCCGAATCTTGGAGAAGTCATCCGATGTTTTGTAGTATCCAAAAGCCTAGATTTAACGGAAGAGCAATTAATCAACTATTGCCATGAGCATTTAGCAAAATATAAAGTACCTACATCGATTGAATTTATGGAGGAGCTTCCTAAAAATACGACAGGTAAGATTTTACGCAGAGCTTTAAGAAATACTGTGCTGCAGCAAACAAAATAGAAAAACGAACTTTGGACCCGCAGTGATGCGGGAATTTTTTTTGCTTAATCCGTATTTATCTATTATTTTTATGGGTCTTATCCTGCTAAAACTAATCAACCTACTCACCCAGCTAAAAAACAGCATATTATAGTTTAAGTTTCAATTTTTACAGATATGCCACTGCTTTATTGTCTGAATATTCTATATTATTTATTGCAATTCTAAAATTTTCAGGCTATAATTTAACGAATAAAAGCATAAAAGCGATAAAGGGCGGGGGAGCATATCATGAAATGGAAAAGTTTATTGGCAAGTATAGCTGTAATATCAACCATTGCACTTGCAGGCTGTGGTTCGGATGATAAATCGTCCGGCGAAGGTGAGAAAAATGGAGAAGGAAAACAGTATACAGTAGGGATTTCTCAATTTGTTGAACATCCATCGCTTGATGAGGCCACAAAGGGATTTAAAAAGGCTCTTGAGGATTCTGGGTTGTCCATTAAATATGATGAACAGAATGCTCAGGGGGAGTTAAATAATAATCAAACGATTGCTACTAATTTAGTGAGTGAAAAGGTCGATTTAATCTTTGCTAATGCTACTCCAAGTGCTCAAACTGCAGCCAATGCTACAAAGGATATACCGATTGTATTTACATCTGTTACAGATCCAGTAGGGGCAAAATTGGTATCCAGCATGGAAGCACCGGATAAAAATGTGACGGGAACAACAGATACTCACCCTGAAGCGATCCCTAATACAGTGAAGGTGATAAAAGAAATGGGCTATACGAAAATAGGAACGATTTATAATGCCGGTGAGCAAAATTCGGAGGTTCAGGTCAAAACTGTTGAAGATGAAGCAAAGAAAAATGGAGTGTCTGTTGAAAAGGTTTCTGTTGCAAACACTTCTGAAGTAAAGCAAGCTGCAGATTCTTTGGTGGGTAGAGTAGATGCTATTTATATCATTACAGATAATACAGTTGTATCCGCACTTGAGTCTGTGATCCAGGTTGCAGAAAAAGAAAGTATTCCTTTATTTGTTGGAGAATTGGATTCAGTTAAAAGAGGCGGCTTTGCAGCATATGGCTTCAATTATTATGATATCGGCTATCAGGCGGGGGAACAAGCTGTGCAATTACTGAAGGGTGAAAAAGAGGTGAAGGACTTGCCTGTTGAAGCACCGAATGATTTGAAATTAGTTATTAATAAATCAGCCGCTGAAAAAATGAAGATAGATCTTACTAAAATTAAAGAGGAAGCTGAATTTCTGGAATAAGGTTCTTCAGCCGTAATTAATCCAAACAGAAAGGAAGGTTAATACGTGTTTGCATCTGTTTTTGGTTCGGTGGAAGCCGGCATTATTTATAGCATTATGGCCTTAGGTGTTTACTTATCATTTCGAATTCTTAACTTTCCTGATATGACAGTGGACGGAAGCTTTGTAACAGGGGCGGCCGTCGCTTCCATTTTAATTACAGGCGGAACAAGTCCTATCCTTGCTACGTTTTCGGCGATATTTGTAGGGTTCTTTGTAGGAATAATTACGGGGTTACTGCACACAAAAGGGAAGATTAATCCACTGTTATCGGGAATTTTAATGATGATTGCCTTATATTCTATTAATCTAAGAATTCTAGGTAAGCCAAATGTATCCTTATTATCAGAGGATACAATTTTTACTCAGCTTGGTACATGGTGGGCGAGTCTTGGAATTGATAACTGGATTGCATCACTTTTCACAAACATTGGATTAGAAGGCTATATTCCGCATACATGGTCCATTGTATTGCCGATGATTTTATTTGTTATCGTAGGCAAGATGTTACTGGATGCATTTTTGAAAACAGAAATAGGCCTTGCCATTCGAGGAACTGGAGATAATGAGCAAATGGTGCGCAGCTTTTCGGTTCATACAGATATGACGAAAATGCTGGGACTTGGAATCGCCAATGCGCTGGTCGCTTTATCAGGAGCTTTTGTCGCACAGTATATTGGGTCTGCTGATGTCGGAATGGGGATTGGAATGATCGTCATTGGGCTTGCATCCGTTATTATCGGGGAAGCAGTCTTCGGTTCTAAATCCATTGCCAGAGCGACCTTAGCGGTTATTGGCGGAGCGATTTTATATCGATTGGTTGTAGCCTTTGCGCTTAAAGTGGAGTTTCTTGAAGCGGGAGATATGAAACTAATTACGGCTGTAATTGTTATTATTGCTTTGCTTATTCCAAAATGGATAGACAGTACGAAAAAATCCCGGAAAAGACGCAATCGAATGAAAGAATTGAATACAGAAACGGTTAAACCTAGTATAAATGAGAATGGAGGAGAGCAGCTTGCTGCAACTAAGTCAGATATTAAAAGTGTTTAATGAAGGCTCTCCTGATGAAAAAATGGCATTAAATCAGATTAATCTTGAATTGAAGCAGGGAGATTTTGTGACGGTAATTGGAAGTAATGGAGCGGGTAAATCCACACTTATGAATTTAATTTCAGGAAAAATCCTGCCCGATTCAGGAAAAATCATCCTTAACGGAACCGATTTGACGTATGCGGGAGAACACCGCCGTGCCCGAAAAATAGGAAGGGTTTTTCAGGATCCGCTGGCAGGTACTGCTCCGACGATGACAATCGAAGAAAACCTGGCCATTGCCTATGCAAGAACAAAAAGAGCAGGGCTCAGTTTCGGGGTTACAAATAAGCGCAGACTGTTTTTTAAAGAAAAACTAGAGGAGCTTCATTTAGGTCTGGAGAACCGATTATCTGCGAAGGTCGGCTTGTTATCAGGAGGGGAAAGACAGGCGCTATCCTTATTAATGGCTACTTTTACAGAGCCGGATATACTCCTCCTTGATGAGCATACTGCAGCACTCGATCCATCACGGGCTCAGCTTATAACCGAACTTACGAAAAAAATCGTAAAAGAACATAAATTGACAACCTTAATGGTAACCCACAATATGCAGCAGGCCCTTGATTTGGGCAATCGATTAATCATGATGGATAGCGGTGAAATTATTTATGAAGCAGATCAAAACTCTAAACAAACGTTAACCATTGATCAGTTATTGAATGAATTCCAAAAACTAAAACGGAATACGCAAATTTCTGATAGGAGCTTGTTGGGATAATAGATGTATAGGAGTAAACAAACAGAAACAGCAAGCATTATGCTTGCTGTTTCCATCTATTTTAGCCAACCTTTCTTGTTGGAACAAATGTTTCTTTGTATGTATCTTCCCACAAATCAATTCGGCTCTGGATATGGATTTCATCGCGCATGCTTTCATGATGCTTTTCGATTTTTTTGGTGATTCTCTCTCTCCAGAAGCTTTTGAAATTTGGTTGAATCGTCATAGAATGCTCTACACATACATGGTTATTGTTTTCGTGGAATACGACTAAAACCTGGCAATCTTTATAGGAATGGCCCATTTTAGAGAAAACTTCATCTAAGTGATTAACTGAAATTATTTTTTGTAAACGTTCTTGTTCGTCTGGATCAGGATGATGCAGAGTGTTTGGACAAATATGTGCTACTTTGCCAACTTCATCAATAACTACTCGTACGTATCCTAATGTTTTTTCATTACCTTGCATAAGTATCCCTACTTTCATCTTCATCATAAATCCATTATATGAGGGATGAATGTAATTCTACAATATTCAAAAAATTCCAATACAAAAGATAAGTTCGATAAGACAGACTTTTGGTATAACCATTAAAAGAATAAGTAAAATACGTAAATCTCTTACAGAAGCTTGGTAGATAAGAGTAAAAACCCTTGAATTATTAGGAATAGCTTATTTTATCTTGACGTAAGAGACTAAGAAAGGAGTATGTCATGGAGGTGCAGGTTGCCGAGCGCAGTGTATCGGATTTTAAGGAGGGGATTCAGGCAGGAATCAGTATTGCGATAGGATATTTTCCAATCGCGCTAACATTTGGTCTGCTTGCCAAATCATCGGGACTAACATTTGGGGAAGCCTTAGCTATGAGTATATTGGTATATGCAGGTGCTTCTCAGTACACAGCATTAAATTTGCTGTCACTCGGTACAGGTGTAATTGGTATTATTGTCGCTACATTTATTTTAAATATACGGCATTTATTAATGGCGACATCCATTCAGTTAAAATCTGTGAATGATCCTTTATGGAAAAAGATTATTTATTCATTTGGTATTACAGATGAAACGTTTTCGGTCGCATCCTTTAAAAAGGGGAAAATAACAGCGGGCTATATGTTCGGCCTTGGAGGAATTGCTTATGTAAGCTGGGTTCTCTGTACGGGAGTTGGTTATTTGTTCGGAGCCAGTTTGCCCCATGCCTTACAGGAAAGTATGAGTATTGCCCTCTATGCGATGTTTATTGCTCTGTTAATGCCAGCATTGGCGAAAAGCCGTAAAATCCTCCTCCTTGCTGGTATGGGAGCAATCTTTAACACAATATTATCTGTAACGGGTCTTTTATCCACCGGCTGGTCAATTATTGTGGCAACGCTTTTATCAGCCTTTCTGGTTGAATGGATGTATACGTTGATTGGCAAAAGGAGGACAAGTGAATGACGGCATCTAGTTTTATACTTATATTAGGGATGGCCCTCGTTACATACATACCAAGAATGCTGCCTTTTGTTTTGTTTAAAGAAATGAAGCTCTCTCCATTTTGGGAAGGTTTTTTACAAAACATCCCCTACGCAACGCTGGGTGCATTGATTTTTCCTGGTGTGCTTTTTATACAGGAAAACATTTGGATAGGATTAATCGGTGGGATGTCAGCTATCATTCTTTCTTTGCTTGGAGCCAATGTCATGCTTGTAGTGGTGGGATCGATTAGTATTTTAACAGTCTTGTCTATCTTTTTATAATTTTATTCGCGTACCTAAAAGGGGGACTCTCTCTCCCCTTTTTTTCTTTATTTTCAATTATTAGTTTGTCAGATTTAGATTTATTCCAGTATATATATGGTTGGTTTTTTATTGTTAAATTATGGGTTTTTAATTATGATTAATCACAATACCTAGTATAAATATCAAATTGCTTTAGGGAAGGGAAAATACATGACTTTTTTGCATGGGAAAATAGCTTTAGTAACAGGTGCGAGTGGTTCAAGGGATATTGGGACGGCCATTTGCAGAAAACTAGCTTCACAGGGAGCTGATATATTTTTTACATACTGGAAAGCAGAACAAGAATGGCCTGAAATCTTTTTTAATGAAATACAAACTAACGGAGTCCGTTGCAAAAGCATGGAAATTGACCTGTCAGATGCAAATGCAGCCTCCGAAACAATTAAGCGTATTTCAGAGGAATTAGGTGTACCTTCCATATTGATTAATAATGCAGCTCATTCAACAAGAGATGGGTATCTAAATCTGGACGCTAAAACTTTGGATGACCATTATGCCGTTAATATGAGGACTACTTTTCTGTTATGTACAGAATTTGCTCGATGTTTTAAGAATGCTGGATATAAATCAGGCAGAATTATTAATATGACATCAGGTCAGGACTTGGGTGCGATGCCTGACGAATTAGCTTATGCAGCCACAAAAGGAGCTATTTCAGCGTTCACTCGGTCATTGTCCGCTGAACTGGCATCATTAGGAATTACAGTCAATGCTGTAAACCCTGGTCCTACTGATTCAACATGGATGACAGATGAGATTCGGGAACATCTTTTACCTAAGTTTCCAATGGGACGTATAGGTGTACCTGAAGATGTAGCCCGTATGATTGGCTTCCTTGCTTCTCAAGAAGGAGAGTGGATAACAGGTCAGATTATACATTCAGAGGGAGGATTTATACGAGATTGAAAAGAAATAGCAGATTCATATTGGAGATATAGATGAAAATAAATAAACAGGAATACCATTCAAATAGCTTAATCTTATTAAGTTTTAAAAAGAGAAAGGGGCTCAATTATACATATGTATAAGAATCATGAGTTAATTATTCGGCCAATCAGAGAAGAAGATTTATATTCTTTATGGGAATTAGTTTATAAAGAAGAATCTCCTGAATGGAAAAAGTGGGATGCCCCCTATTTTGAACATAAGTCTATATCGTATGATGATTACTTGAAGAAAAGGGATAAGATTATCAATCAAGATTACTACTGGGGAATAGAAGTAGATGGAAAAATAATTGGTACAGTCAGTTATTACTGGGAGCATGAGCCGTCAAAGTGGCTAGAAATGGGCATTGGTATATATAATCCTCAATATTGGAATGGGGGATATGGTACGAGAGCTTTAAAATTATGGATTGACCATTTATTTAAAACGATGCCTTTAGTTCGTGTAGGGTACACAACCTGGTCTGGTAATCAGCGAATGATCAAAGTTGGAGAAAAATTAGGTATGCAAATGGAAGCAAGGTTAAGAAAATGCCGTTTCTATGATAACGAATATTACGATTCAATTAGAATGGGCTTATTGCGAGAAGAATGGGAAACTATTAAATAAAATCAAGAGCTGTCAACCAGTTCTTTTTTGTTTTCGATAAAGCTTTGGTTTTTGGAAGGTATTTCATATCTCAATGTAGAATCAAATAATTAAGAAATTTGTCGAATCAGAGGTGAGTCAATGGGTGGATTTAATAAAATAAGTCCAATTGAAGCCGGGCAACGGTTTATTAAAATTTATTTTCCAAACTGTCAGGGTGCTCTATTGGCAGGGAGCGTTGTTCGGGGTGAAGCAACTGAAACATCTGACTTGGATATCGTTATTTTCGATAAAAATATCAGTTCATCCTATCGAGAGTCATTAGTTGAATTTGGATGGCCTATTGAAATGTTCGTATATAATTTAACCTCTTATAAACTGTTTGTTGAAAGTGACTGTGAAAGGGCAAGACCTTCACTGTCAAGAATGATTTCTGAAGGGATAATCTTAAAAGATTGCGGAATAATCGGTTCGATTAAAAAAGAGGCTAAAGAAATACTGGCTAAAGGTCCAGAAGAATGGACAGCCGAAATAATCAATACGAAGCGTTATTTTATTACGGATGCACTCGATGATTTTAAAGGCTGTACGAATCGGGCAGAGGAACTCTTTATAGCCAATACACTTGCTGAATTGGTAAGTGAATTTATCTTAAGAGCAAACCGTCAATGGATTGGCACATCAAAATGGGTAGTTCGTTCTCTCAAGCAATATGATGAATCATTTGCAAACCAATTTGTAGAAGCATTTGATTGTTTTTATAAGACAGGAGAAAAGGATCAAGTAATCCATTTAGTTGAAAATATATTAGAACCTTTTGGAGGGGAGTTATTCCATGGCTTTTTACTGGGGGAAAAATAAAGGAAGTCGGAATTACTAAAGAATAGAGTAGAACAGGCAAATTGCAAGATAAAATGACTAAATATTCAGAAATAAGAGGTGGATTATGGATCCGTTCACGATTAAAGAAATTAAATCAGTAAATGAAATAGTTGAAGCATTCCCTGTGATGAAGCAGCTGCGTACTCATCTCGATGAAAACTCCTATCTTGAACTCGTCTTGGATGCACAAGAAAGCGATAGATACAAAATGTTTGCTTTGGTTGATGCGGGTGAAATAGTTGCGGTAATTGGTTTTAAAACGATGATCACTCTTTATTATGGACGATTTGTTTGGGTATGTGATTTGGTTACGGATATAAATAAACGTTCCAAAGGATATGGTGAACAATTACTTACATATGTTCATCAATGGGCTAAGGAAAACAATTATGAAACGATATCCTTATCATCAGGATTGCAGCGTAAAGATGCCCATCGTTTTTATGAAGAGCGGATGAACTATGACAAAGTAAGTTATGTATTTAAGAAGTCTTTAAATTAGAGATGTTCTATATATCTAGACCAGTATTAAGGGGAGGTGGTAATCATGATAGAACTAAAGTATTTTGAACGCTCTGATTTTAAACAGCTTATCAATTGGATTGATTCGCCTGCATTTTTACTTCAATGGGGTGGCCCTGGGTTTAACTATCCCTTGAATGATACTCAATTAGAAAAGTACATGGAGAATGCCAATCATGCTAACTCAGAAGCTCTGATTTATAAAGTGGTTGATCAAGAAACAGGCAACGTTATTGGACATATCTCTTTGGGGAGAATTGATAGAAAAAACGAATCTGCAAGAGTTGGAAAAGTCCTAATCGGTGATAAAAACACAAGAGGTAAAGGGATCGGTCAGCAAATGATTAAAGAAATACTTAAAATCGCATTTGAAGAACTTCACTTACATAGGGTTAGTCTTGGAGTATTTGACTTTAATGACTCTGCCATTGATTGTTACGAAAAGGCAGGATTTGTAAAAGAGGGTTTACATAGAGATGCAAGTAAAAATGGCGATGAATACTGGAGTTTATGGGAAATGAGTATTTTAGAAAATGAATGGCTGGAGATTAAAAACGTATAGTAGAAGAGATAGTTTATACTTTAGATGAATACAAAATGGCAATTTGTGGTGTAATCGGTAATGAGATTGTAATTAAATCTATTAGAAAATGACCAACCAGCTGTTCATTCATAAGTTGAGGAATGAACAGTCAAAAAAGTCATACCTCGTCTTAGCTGAAGATGATTTTTAATAATCCTATTTTTGTAGACGGAGGTATTTTCAAAATGAAACAAAGTTTACTCGGAGCTGTTTGTTTATCCTTGGCCGCCAGTTTGTGGGGCGGTATGTACGTAGTGAGCAAATATGTTTTGGATTTTATTCCGCCATTGACGCTAGTATGGCTAAGGTATGTAGTTGCATTTGTTGTTTTGTACGCTATTTTAAAGACCATTCAAGTCAAAAGTAAAACTCGTGAAACGATACAGATGAAAGATTGGCTGCTGCTGGGGTGGATTGGGTTTATAGGTTACTTTGTATCAATTGCTTTTCAATTCATTGGTACTAAATTATCCGATGCCCATACGGGATCTTTAATAACATCAGCTACACCAGCTTTTATGGTTGTTTTTGCAACGCTTATTCTGAAGGAAAAGCTAACGGGCAGAAAAGTTATCTCGGTCATACTCGCATCAATCGGAGTCACCATTGTTATTGGATGGGATACAAAGGCTGGAGATTATTTTTTAGGTAGCATGATATTAGTGGGAGCTGCCATTACCTGGGCTTTATTATCCGTCTATGTAAAAATTGCCTCTGCGCGTTTTACGTCATTAACAATCACTACCTATGCGGTCATGTTTGCGCTTGTGTTTACAACACCTGTAATGATATGGGAACTTCAATCAAATGCTGCTGACTATGATAGTGCTTTAGTTATCATGGGGGTTATCTATCTGGGGGTAGTTTCAACTGCGGGAGCGTTTTTCCTTTGGAACAAAGGATTAGAAATGATGGATGCAGGAATCGGCTCATTATTTTTCTTTTTTCAGCCACTGGTTGGTTCTTTCTTAGGGTGGTTCATACTAAATGAAAAGTTGGGCATTAATTTCTTTGTAGGTGCCATTTTAATTATTGCTGGTGTTGTAATAGTTACTTTTCAAAAGGAAAAACAGGTGTAAATTCTTTCAAGAGGGCAAGTTATCTTGCTTTCTTTTTTACAGCTAAGGTGAATAAAAATAATGAGGAGTGAAAGATAGAATGTCATTTGAAATATATAGTATGGCACAAGAACAAGCAGAAACAATTGCTTTCACCTGGCATTATGATAGTGAATATTCTTTTTATGATTTGGAAGCGGATAAAGATGATTTAGAGGAATTTTTAGATGTTGATAAACGAGGTAACTCTATGTTCGCTGTATCAAAAGATGAAGAATTAATAGCTTTCTTGAGTATTCACAGAATTGACGATAACACGGTTGATATCGGTTTAGGGATGAGGCCTGATTTAACTGGAAAAGGGATGGGATTAGAATTTTTAAAGGAAGGTATGGAGTTTATTAAATTTGAAGCGAACCCTCAAAAAATCACCTTATCAGTTGCTACATTTAATCAAAGAGCAATTAATGTATATAGAAAAGTTGGATTTAAAGATGTTGAGATTTTTATGCAAGATACAAATGGCAGCACTTTCGAGTTTTTAAAGATGGAATACATATGTTAAATTTTGTTGTTTTATATTGAGAAACGAGTATCGTAAAGAGCGTTGTCTTTGAGCTTTCAGATAGAGTAAGTTCGATGAGGAGGAGATTTTTATTATAAAACGTATCATTGAACATTTTGGATTGCAGGTAATATCAATGAATGAAGTTGAAGATTCCTTTAGTTCAAACGTCTATAAATGTGAGTTGCTTAGGGGAGCGACGGTTTTTATTAAAATTCCTTATACAAAGTTAAAGTTTCAGCGGGAATTGGAAGCTTATGAGATTTTAAAAGGAAGAATTGCGATTCCTGATATGCTAGATTGTTGGTTTGGAGATGAGGAGTGCCCTAGTGCTTTTTTGCTTTCCGAATTAAAAGGACAACCTTTAACACCTGTGGCTTCACCCAAAGCAGTATATCATGTTGGAGTTATACATGCTTCAATGCATTCTATTCAGCTGCCGATAACGAACGAGTTGATTGCCATACAAAATGAATTCCCGAATTGGTCCGACTTTCTTGAATCAAAATTCTATAGTTTTGCTGTGGATGTAAGAGATGTATTGGATGAACATTTATATGAACAGGCTATAGAAAAGTTTGAAATCATGAAACGGCAACTCCCTGCCCCAGACGGACCAAGCTTAGTACATATGGATTTTCGCCCCGCCAATATTATAGTGGACGACAATCAAGTCTCAGGAATCATCGATTTTGAATCCGTACGATTTGGTTCAACAGAAATCGATTTCACTAAAATTTATCGTGATATTTTAAGCTGCGATCATACCCTCTACCAGGCATATAAAGAGGGCTATAAAAGTATCCGACCTTTAATTGATTTAGATATTGTATTGCCCTTTTATCGATTTACAGATGCCTTCAATAGCATTGGGTGGTGTAAGAAGCGTGGAATGGAAAAAAACGCTGCATTTCTTGAAGAAAATTTAGCGATTTTGAAAAAACTTTTACCATCAAATAGAAGTGAAGGTAAGTAATAAAAAGCTGCCCTATGGACAGCTTTGCTTTTACCGAAGTACATCTCCCTCATTATTAAAAAACGTAGAGCCAGTAGAGGTATGTCCATTAATCCATTCCTGTGAGATTTTTGATACATTAGCCCAATTAGGGATTTTTGCATTATGCTCTGCGATCCAGCTTAAGCAATATTGGGGATCGATATTTTCTTCATAGCATTGGGTTAAAAAAGTCTGGATATTGGTTTCTGTACAATTTTCAAAGGAGCCGCAGGTATGAGATAAAATTTGCTCCATTTTTATTTGAATAGAATCCTTGCTAGAGTTAGTCATCCAATTGCTCCTTTCATTTGGCTGATATCATTAGATCACTCATCATTCGTCTTGATATTTGAACCGTGACGGCTATTTACAGTGGGTATATGTTTTAAGGGAGTATCACCGTTTTTTGATGTCGTTTCCTGATTTCGTACCCGGAATTGATTAGATTGATTTTGATTATTCTTCATTTACTCTCACCTCCATTGTCTAACATTTGAAGAAATACAGAAAAATATTCAATTTCAAGCGCAAAATGTTAAGATACCTCACCAGAAATGAGAATGCTACACCTAATTTGAAAATAAATATTAGATAGTAAAAACACAATTAGTAGATAAAGGGCTATAAAATAAGCGGATTAAAATAATAATGCGTTAGTAAAGGGACTGATTAAATGGATGTGAAATTAAAGGAACAATTAAAGGAATTAGAAGAAAGCCATATTGGATTTGAAGTTCGTAAAAGTCGGGACAAGCTGGATAACATACTGGCAGACGATTTCTTTGAGATTGGCAGTTCAGGGTTTATGTTTGATAAAAAAGCCTGTCTGGAAGATGGAGTGGTTTTAACTGAGATGTCACTCTATAACTATAATATTTATCCGTTAGCGCAAGATGTTGTTTTATCTACTTATTTCATTGTTGATAGCACTCGTAATCGTAACACCTATCGAAGTTCAATATGGAAATTGATTGGTGGCAGATGGCAATTATATTTTCATCAAGGAACTATCTCTCCTTTACAATTAAGTGAGGTTCTTAAAAACCCTAATCCGAATTAGGATAGTTGCTTCTCAATAGAATAACTTAGTTTTCTCTTTAAACCTAAAAGGATTTTTAAAAACTTGATTGGAGGTAAATTGTGAGGTACTGTAATAAGCCGTTTCATTAACACTGTATTCTATGCTTCTCTACAAGAGCTCCTCCTTATATAGGAAGTAGATAATCTAATCATTGAATATAAGGAGGATAACTAAATGGAGAATGGACAATTAATTGATATTAAAGGGAAAAAGATATATGTGGAAATCAGCCATAAAAAATGTGATAAAGCGATTTTATATTTACACGGAGGCCCCGGAGAAGGCTGCTTCGATTTCACCTATCACCAAAAGACTCGTTTAGGAGATAAATTCAAACTAATAGCATTTGATCAAAGAGGGGTATGCAGGTCTGAAGGCATAAGTATTGGAGAAACATTTTGTCTTGATGACTTGGTTGACGATTGTGAGGGGCTTCGGCAATTACTTAGAATAAAGAAATGGTCTATAATAGGGCATTCTTTTGGAGGTTACCTGGCAGTACTTTATGCATCACGGTATCCTAACTCCGTAGAAAAAGTAATTTTTGAAGGACCAACATTTGATTTTAGACTAACAGCTAAAGCACTTCTTAAAAAAACGGCTAGTTTATTTGAAAAATATAAGATGGTCGAGCATGAATTAAAGTGTATAAAACTTTATAATGACGCCACTCTTTCAGCACGAGAACTGGTAGAGGGATATATGGAGATTGGTGAACTTCTAGAAGAAAATAGGATGGAAATCTATACTCATAATTTTACTAATCCAACTGATACAGGCGTATATTCAGATGATCAGTGGGATAACTTCTATAATAAATCAGCAATCCATTTCGACCGCTTAAGAGATGAAGGAAAGATATTTGAGTCAGTTTTGCCTCTGTTGAAAAAAATCAATATCCCCTGTCTCTTAATTTTAGGAGAGCATGATGTTGTGACCTGCCCGATTCAAGTTCAAACGTATATAACCGTGGTTAAACAAGGTGAAATATATACAATGAAAAATAGCGGTCATACACCTCATTATGAAGCTGCAGATGAATTCTGTGATGTGGTAACAGACTATCTAACATAAATAAGATGTAATGAAAAGGCTGCTAAATTGAAGGTGACCCCAAAAGTTGCCTTTTGACTCTAACTTTTAGGGTGCACATCCATTGCGGTCTTTTTCATCATACATTTTGTTGCATATACAACAAAATGTACTATAATAATTATAATAGCATAATTTAAGTGCTTAAAGTAATGGAGATGTATTTATGAAGGAAATTCTACGGGAAATAGGCATGATTGCCAGGGCTTTAGATTCGATTAGTAATATAGAATTTAAGGAATATGACCTTACTAAAGGGCAATATTTGTACCTGGTCCGCATTTGTGAGAATCCTGGTATCATTCAAGAGAAGATAGCTGAGATGATAAAAGTGGATCGAACCACGGCTGCACGAGCTATAAAAAAACTTGAACTGAATGGTTTTATTGAAAAGAAAGCTGATCATCAAAACAAAAAAATAAAAAAGCTCTTTCCAACGGAAAAAGGGGCAAAGGTTTACCCATTTATAAAACGAGAGAATGATTATTCTAATAAAGTAGCATTAGCTGGATTATCTGAAACAGAGATAGATATTATTTTTGATCTCCTTCAAAGAGTTAGAAAAAATATTGAAGTAGATTGGGAATTTGTGAAAAAAGGAAATAAGAGAACGTATTGATTACATAAAGGAGACATCCATAAAATGAATGTAAATATACAAAAGTGCAATCATGAAGATATACAGATCCTCCAAGAAATTAGTATTCAGACATTCACTGATACATTTAAGGATCAGAATTCGCCTGAAAATTTAAAGGCCTATTTAGAAAGGGCATTTAATCGCGAACAGTTAGAGACGGAATTATCCAATGCTTCCTCTGAATTTTATTTCATCTATTTCTGTGAAGAACTCGCAGGCTATTTAAAGGTCAATTTCAATGATGCTCAAACTGAAAGAATAGCTGATGAGGCACTAGAAATTGAGCGGATTTATATAAAGTCAAAATTTAAAAGAAGCGGATTGGGCAACTATCTGATGGATAAGGCAGAGGAAATAGCCATTGGACAAAAGAAGAAGCTTATGTGGCTGGGCGTTTGGGAAAAGAATGAGATTGCTCTTAATTTTTATAAAAAAAGAGGATTTGTTCAAATAGGAGCTCACTCCTTCTATATGGGTGATGAAGAACAAGTCGACTTTATCATGAGTAAATCATTGATATAACTATTTATAGATCCTTTCATGATTAAAAACGATGAAGTGGAGTGTTGTGTGATGGTGAAATTTATTGTCGATACTGAATTTTGGGATGTTTTCCCGGATGCTCAAATTAATATGTTAATTGTTAGAAATATTAATAATCGAGGTTCGGAAGAAAACCATGATGATTTCTCTGAACTACTTAACAGAGCGGCTAAGGAGGCTACTCAGTTTCTGACAGAAGATACATTTAGCCAAAATCAAGTTGTTGATGAATGGCGTAAAGCATTTGGCAAATTTAAAACGAAAAAGGGTACTCGTTCATCGATTGAAGCATTGCTAAAGAGAGCCAATCAAGGTAGAGAGTTTACACCAATTAATCCTTTGGTGGACATCTATAATAGTGTTTCTCTAAAATATGCTGTTCCCTGTGGCGGAGAAGATTTAAATTGTATCACTGGGGACTTACGTCTTGGGAAAGCAAAAGGAGGAGAACCATTCTTGGCACTTGGTGCTGATCAAGATTCCCCTGCTTTACCGGAGGAAATCATCTATTATGATCAGGACGGAGCTATTTGCAGATGCTTAAACTGGAGAGAAGCTCAAAGAACGATGCTAACTGATGACACAACGGATGCTGTCCTATTCATTGAATCCATTAACAAAGAACAAGCTGAACGTGCTAATCTAGCCATGAATGAATTGAAGCAATTGATTGATTCGTATTTCAACACTATAAGTACGGATATGATATTGACGGCAAAAGATTCAGCTTTTGAATTTTAATATTTTTACATATCTTGAATCATATCTTTTTAACTCTTCTTTGTTCTTTTCTTAGACGAACTTAAGGAGGAATATCACGATGTTCATACCTGAGTGCTTTACTATCGATGACAAAGAAACCATTTATGATTTTATTGAAAAATACAGCTTCGCTACTCTTTTTTCACAGCATAACGGCGAACCATATGCTACGCATTTACCCCTAATATTAGATAAAGATCAATTTGCCTTATATGGCCATATGGCGCGTGCAAACAAACAGTGGGAAGAAGCAGGAAAACAGCAGGTCCTTGCTGTTTTCCATGGCCCTCATTGTTATATTTCTCCTATTTATTATGAAACTATTAAATCAGTACCTACTTGGGATTATGTTTCTATTCATGTATATGGCAGAATGGAGATTGTGAGTGAAAAGAATGTCATCCATCACACCTTAAATAGCCTGGTTAATAAGTATGAAAAGGCAGATAGCTCATACCATTATCTAGACTTAGATTCCAGTATAATCGAAGGTATGATAAGAGAGCTTGTCGCCTTTAAGATTATTATTACCAAAATAGAGGCACAGGCTAAGCTGAGTCAAAATCATCCTGTGGAGAGACAAGAGTTAATTATTAAACATTTGGAAAACAATCCGGATCAAAATGATAAACAAATCGCAGCTTTAATAAAGAGAAATTTAATTAACAATTGACTGAAGGTAATAGTGGGAAAATTTGATTTTCTTAGAGAGCATTAGTCCATATGGATTAGTGCTTTTTATTTGGACAAAAGATTTCTCTTATTAATAATGATTTGATAGGATCTTTAATTTTTGGTTCTAATATAAGCTACAATAATTGCTGATAGGAACAAGGAAATACTAGGAAATATGATGTTCCATTCTGAAAATGAAATATCAGGATATTGATAATAGTATTTAGAATGCCAAACTTCAAAGATCAGGTTGGCTATTAAAGTCACTAGCGGGCCAATAAAAATTTTATTGGTTATGGCTGAGACTAATACGCCTAATCCAATCACAATGGTTGGGACAATAACTAGCTGCAATAAAAAAGGATCCATAGTGTCAAGAAAACTCATATTTATATTCTCCTCAAGACAACGGTGTATATGAATCTCATAAACGCTAAGAATAGATTGTATTAGGTAAAGAGATACAAATATACAATAGAATTATAAATAAATGAAAATCGTTACAATAAGTGAGGTTAAAAAGTATGCAAGAGAGCCAAAGAAAACATAGGAAGGATTAAACTTACTTTGAGTTCCTTCTGGTCGTAGGCCAGTACTGCCTTGAATTTGAACATCAAGACTGCGACTTGTGTAGCCGCCAGTTGAAGTAAAAAAATAAATAATTATTGTAGAAAAGAAGCCAACAAACACACTGTAATCAAAGAAAGAAGCATCAAGCGATGAGGTTAATGCAAAGTTAATAATTCCAATGATTAAAAAGGTACCTATAAAAATAATATATTTTCTGATTATATTCACCTCCATAATTTAATTATATATTATTTGGGAAATTATGTTACTTCATACTTTCTACAGTATGTAAACAAATAGTAATAATATGAAGTTTAAGGCTGAATGATTCAATTTTGTTGCTTGAGGTTAATATAGGTTCAAATAGATGGCTAGAGACACTAATTCAACACTTAGGAGTGTGTTGAGTTAGTGTCTTTTTGTTTGTTTGCAGGAAGGATTTTTATGTGATTTATATATCTAATGGTCCAGGTTAATACAAGAAGGATATTGCGTGTAATTGAAGAATTATTTAATCATCACACATTTGAAGGATAATGATATGAAAGAAATTAATACCGAAAAAATCCATCCATTAATACGGAATCTTCTTTCCTATGCGACATCAGAATTTAGGATTGACGAGGAATACAATAAATATTTAAAATCTCCAAATCGAAAATTATTTGGTTTAGAATGCAATGGGAAATATGTTGGGTGCATAGGATTTGAAATGATTAGTCCAAAAGAATGTGTCATTTCACATATTGCTGTATTTCCGGAACAAAGAGAAAAAGGGATTGGCAGCAAAATGATAAATTTCCTGTCCAATCAATTCTGTCTTATCTCTGCTGAAACGGATAAGGATGGGGTGGATTTTTATCGTAAATATGGCTTCATGATAACAAGTTTAGGAGAAAAATATCCGGGTGTGGAACGATTTCAATGTGAATTTAGAAATGAAAGTATTTGTTAAACTTGCTTGGTATGAATCTAAGAGAGATTGATAATTTTTTTGAAATGAACGAAAAGGAACCGCAATGTTCCCATAAGTTACAATTGAAGAGGAGTTTATGATGGAAACACTATCAGACCGTTTATTGCTGAGATCATATAATAATCATGATTTAGATTTTCTTGAATCACTTTTAACGAATCCTAATATTGTGCGATATATAGGAAACGGACAAATAAGAGATCAAGAAGGAATTCAAAAATTTTTGAATTGGATTATTGATACATATGCCATTAATCCTAATTATGGATTGAAGCTCATTTTAGAAAAAGAAAGCAACAACAGAATAGGTCATGCAGGATTGGTACCCCAATTGATAGATGGAAAAAAAGAGATTGAAATTGGTTACTGGATTTCACAGGAATATTGGGGTAGGGGATTTGCAACTGAAGCAGCCAGAGGGGTAATGGAATATGGGAAGAATAAGCTGAAGCTTGAAAAAATGATTGCCCTTATTCAAAAAGACAACACTGCCTCTCAAAAAGTTGCTCAAAAGATTGGTATGCGAATAGAAAAAGAACTACTATTAAATGGAAAAGATGTTTTTGTGTACTATTGCTAATTTTCTTTTTTGGTCTGAAGCCGATGCAGATTTTATTGTGGATGATTTATCTGAAATTCCTGTGATTATTAAAAAGATGAACAATGTGTATTGTTGATTCAACATGAATTTAGTGCATAGGTTAATAAATGAAGATATATTATTTTAACGATATGTAGTTAACTACTATCAGGTTCTGATTAAAGATAGAGAACAATGGTGAGACACGCTATATTGATACCAGACTAAATCAGGCGCTCACTGTGCTAAAACTTTATACATAAGCGAATAATGGAGGACTGCTTTTTGCGGAAGATAATTTTTATATTTATCATCTATGCCACTTATATTAGTTTAGGGTTACCCGATCCCCTTTTAGGGATAGCTTGGCCTGAGATGGTGGGAGAATTTAATGTAGCACATAGTGCGGCAGGCTTAATCTCAATGACTATTGCAATTTGTACGGTTATTTCTAGCTTGTCGACTATGCGAATTAATAAAAAAATCGGAACGGGAAGACTAGTTCTAGGTAGTGTATTGCTTACTGTGATTGGATTGATAGGGTTTGCGTTTACACAAAATTTCTTATTATTAATTGTCTGTGCATTACCTTTAGGTTTTGGAGCTGGCGCTATTGACACCTCTGTAAATGACTACGTGGCTGCTAACTTCAAAGCACATCATATGAATTGGTTACATGCTTTTTGGGGAGTAGGAGCAACTCTCGGCCCAGTTATTATGGGTGTCGTTTTAAATAATCAATTTTCCTGGAGAAACGGTTATTTTATTATTGGCGGTATTCAAATTGTATTAGCTATTATTCTCTTCCTATCTATTCCTCTCTGGAAGACA
The DNA here is from genome assembly GCF_058216035.1 of Pradoshia sp. Z4_20. NCBI lineage: Bacteria > Bacillati > Bacillota > Bacilli > Caryophanales > Bacillaceae > Pradoshia > Pradoshia sp. Z4_20. Next base: position 22,436 of record NZ_JBZAJD010000003.1, on the reverse strand, counting down.
AATCAACAAAAGGGATCCGAAAAGTCTGAAGAGAGTCCCGTGTCCAATGGCTCGGTTTTGAAAGAAAAGGGAGTTGTTTTTGCGCTATTATCTTTTGTATTTTATGTTGGTTTAGAAGGTACAATATTTTTGTGGGGAAGTAGTTATTTAATAGAAATGAAGTCATTATCAGTAGCTACTGCTAGTTTCATAATATCAGTATTCTTTGCAAGTTTAACCATGGGAAGGTTTATTTCTGGTTTTATTACGTTTTGGCTATCTAATCAGAAATTGTTACTGTTTAGCGAAATTGCACTACTCATAGGAATTATTACGGTTGCTTTTGGAACAGGCAGCGTTTTGTACGGTGGATTCATATTAATTGGTCTTGGATGTGCGGCAATTTTTCCAACCATGATACATGAAACTCCAAGAAGGTTTGGGAAAAGGAGTGCAAGTGCAATTATTGGGCTTCAAGTAGCTTTTGGCTCTGTTGGGGTAACCATTTTACCTCCGTTAGTAGGAATCCTGTTTCAGAATTATACAATGAATCTATTTCCGGTCGTTTTAGTAATTTTTGCTCTTACGTTACTTGGGGCAACCATTATTATTGAAAAGAGGAAAGGAGCAACTGAGTTTGATACTTTATCTAAACAGTTGTAAAAAACTCTGGGGTGTATGAGTGCTTACTGATCTGAACATTAAGGAGAATCTTTACAACCTTGCGGGGTTATCATTTCTTTTGATTTACTTACAGAAAGTCCAAGCAACTTTTACCTTTTAAAGAATTATAAAGAAACAGGATTAATCATCATGACAAACACAGATATAGGTGTCCGCCAGCTGAAAGGAATTATTGGAGAAGTATTTCATTCATTCAATTTCAAGCTCTGAAGGAGATACCCAAAATAGGCGCAGATTTCATCTTTAAATGAATGAAATCCGTGCCTATTTTTATTGCCGGGCCAATTTCTAGTTAGTAAAATGAGCCAGTTTAGCGAAAGAAGGATTACTTCTTATCGTTATAGAATAAAGGACATAGAGAAAATAATACTAAACGAGGTGTTTGGCTTGGTAGGAGTTTTAGAATTGGTTCTAGATGTAAAAGCGACACTGGGAGAAGGTCCATGCTGGGATAGGCAAAGACAATTGTTATATTGGATTGATATTTTAGAAAAAAAGATATACATCTTTAATCCAAATACAAATGAAAACCACGGAATTCAGTTAGAACAATATATTGGGGCAATAGTACCTCGAAATATAGACGAAGCAGTAGTGGCATTAGAAAATGGTTTTTATTTTTTGAATTACTCCACGGAAAAAGTAACCCTGATAAATGAACCGGAGAGTCACTTGATTAATAATCGGTTTAATGATGGAAAATGTGATGCTTATGGACGCTTTTGGGCAGGTACAATGGACAAATCTTATATTAAAGAACAAGGTTCCCTTTATTGCTTAGATACAAATAGAAAAGTAGAGAAGAAGCTGAGTAAGATTGGCTTATCCAATGGCATGGCATGGTCACCTGATAATAAATTTATGTATCACATAGATACTCTATCTAAAAAGGTTAGTTGTTTTAATTTTAATCTTGTTACGGGTGATATTGAAAATCCCGTGGAAATTATCAGTTTCAAAGAAGAAGAAGGAATGCCTGATGGTATGACTATAGATGAAGAAGGAATGTTGTGGATTGCCCATTGGGGTGGTTCAAAAGTATCTAGGTGGAACCCTAAAACAGGTGAACAGATAGGCTCCATAGAGGTCCCAGCACTAAATGTTACATCTTGTACTTTCGGAGGGAAAGATTTAAATGAATTATATATAACTACAGCAAAATCGGGACTTAGTGAAGAACAACTTAAGAATTACCCATTATCAGGAGGACTTTTCAGGATCAAAATGGATGTAAAGGGAAGTCCATCTTATTCGTTTAAAGGGTAATAAACCTGATTGTTGAAAGAACATCTCTAGGCTGTTTTTTTATAAATATAAAAAGGGTGAGAATCGATGATAGGATTCTAACCCTTTTTAATTTGCATAATAATATTTATCCTTTGTATAAGTTTACTTTACTTTTATAAAAGTGTAGTTTATTATATATTTATGGTAAAAAAAGGAAGGTGTTGACCTTGAAAGAAAAAATGGAGGATTACGTTGAAAATAAAGTATATGAGCATCGAGTTTTAAAAAGATTGTCCCAAAAAGAGCTGGCTGACGCTGTGGGAGTATCCAAACAAACCATATATGTGATGGAGAAGAATAATTACTCTCCTTCCCTTGTTTTAGCTTTTCGAATTGCTGAGTTCTTTAACGTAGATATTAACCATATTTTTACTTATGTGAAAGGGTGCGATCAAAATGAAAAGTGAGGAAATATCAAATACAACTTTTTATCCATTAAAAACTTGGGCGGAAGCATCAACTGGTAATTGGAATATGCTTATTGGCATCGGTATTTTATTGCTTATAGTCGGAGTAATTCTGTTGTACGTATTTTATAGAAAAATAGGTAAGGCTGACGAAAGAACAAATCAAATACACTTAAAAAGTACCTTCATTATGTTAAGCGTAGTAATTTTATGTGACGTAATTTTCCCGAAAGAATATATGTGGCAAATTTTCTTCTTATTTAAATATTCTCTTGCATTCATTGCTTCAGGAATATTTCTAGCTGTTCAATATAAAAAGGATTTTTTAAACTAAGTAGGAAACAGAAGATCATTTAATTCATACAAATTTAAAAAACGGGATATTACAATACTATCCAGAGCTGTGAACAGCTCTATTTTTTATGCAGCAAAAAGGGGATGTTTTGTAATAATATGTATATAACAGATATAATCATAGTATTGTATATTTGCAAGCTTCATTTATAAAGTTGAAATGGGGATTAACTAATGATTTGGAAACAAAATAGAAATTGCAACCATACTTCATATAAATTTGAAGCTGATTTTATGAGTGACCCAATTTGGTGTAATGATTGTGGAGTAAATTTGGAGATAGATAATTTCCCTATATCAGATAAATTACAGGAAGAACTATTGGAATGGATATCGGAATATGGCAATTGGATTGAGTTAGAAACCGACCTATTAAAGGAAAATGGAGTAAAGCTAGAGGAATGGCACAATGAAAAAGGATTGCGGCTGTTCCAGGAAGTGAAGAAACAATTACGCGGAAAATATCCAATCGTATTTGTCCCATCTAGTTCAGCACAACAATATAACGAGTTAGAAAATGGTTGAAGCAGTTAAAAGTTGAAGACCAAGACTGCTACTGAGTAGTAATTATGGAGGCTAATGGGACAGATTCTCTATTAGCGAAATAATAAGTTTTTATGGATAAAAGTATTTAAACAAATGAAGTCTTTCTAGAAATAACAAAGGACATAATCTATTATCCTAATAGGTTATGTCCTTAATTTATATATCTATTTTAAATTTGGTGATGATAAATTAAAGCTAACTGTAAGGACAGTAGATATTTTAAGGTTTAACAGATTTTACTTTCTTTGGCAATGATATAAATGAATATGAACTTCATTGATAACCATTATCATTTATGATAATATTATTCAGAAATAATTTTGTTGATCTTTATCACTTCTAATTAGAAAGGAGAAGGAAGTGAAAAAATATATTTGGCTAAATCCTGTTGTTTTAAAAATGTATGAACAGGAAGAATTATATTCTACCTTAGAATGCTTAGATTTTCAGGTTGTTACTTGTGAGGAAAATCACTTGATGACTGTGAAAAATAAATACAAAGAGCGATACGAAGGATGTAATCAGCTCCTTTGTGATAATAGATGTCCTAAAGCAATTTCCTATGTAAAAACTCATTATGATCAAATTGGCCAGGAGTACGCTACTATCCAACCAATCTTAATTCATTGTGCTGAAGAACTGGCTAATAGATATAAAGATGATGATGCAGAACTATATATCATCACTCCTTGTACAGATTTAAAAGACCTAGGAACTAGCTTGGCATTGAAAAATACGATATTTCAAACATGGACTGAATTTTGCAGAGATCACCAAATCAAGCTTAATAGTAAACCAACTGAAAACAGTCCGATTCCACCAGGCTTTTTTGATAATATCCCTAATGTAGTCAGCCTTGCATCGAAGGATGATATTGATTGCTTTTTCCAGAGTACTCCTAAGCAAGAAAAACAATTAATAGAAATGTTATATTGCCAAGGTGGCTGCCATAATGGAGATGGAGTTAGGATAACAAATGAATAATCTTATAAAAAGATTTATACCGATTGCTTGTATTTTAATCGCATGGTATTTATGCAGCTATTTCGAAGTTTGGAGTGCCTATATTCTGCCTAGTCCAATGCAAGTATGGAATACCTTTGTATCAATGGTACAAAACGGAGAATTATTTATTCATATCTTTGCAAGTTTATATAGAGTACTAGTCGGCTTTTCGATTGCCTTTGTATTCGCCTTTTTTCTAGGCATCATTGCTGGTTTAAAGCCTGCCCTTTCTCCTTATTACAATCATATTGTGGAGTTCTTCAGAAATGTACCTCCACTTAGCCTGATTCCCTTGCTAATTTTATGGGTTGGTATCGGAGAAGAATCCAAAACAATCATAATCATTTTAGCTTCCTTTTTTCCAATGTTTTTAAATATAAAAAAGGGCTTTGGTTCTTGTGATTATAAGCTTTTGGAGGTCGGAAAAGTTTTAGGATTAAATCCAAGGCAACGTTTTCTGAAAATAATTCTTCCGTCTGCTGTCCCAGATATTCTTTTAGGAATGAAGGTTGGCCTGGGATATAGCTGGAGAGCTATTATTGGTGCTGAAATGATTGCCGCTGCAAGCGGTTTGGGGTACTTCATATTGGATGCGCAGACGATGTCTCGCTCTGATAAAGTGATTGTGGGAATTCTGGTGATCGGCCTCCTGGGAGTCATCTGCGATAAAATTTTCTCGTTCTTTAGCAAGAAATTCACTCGTATTGGAGGTATAGACAATAGCTGGGATTAAAATAAATCAACTTTATAAAAGTTTTATGGTAGATGGAAAAAAGCATGATGTTTTAAAAAATGTTAATGTCGAATTCCCTCAGAATAGCATCAGTGTCATTCTCGGAAAAAGCGGATGTGGGAAGACGACACTCCTGCGCATATTAGCCAATCTGGAGCAATGCGATGCAGGAGAAGTGTCCATTAATAGCAATGAAAAAATTAGCTTTGTATTTCAAGAACCCCGTTTGATGCCATGGTTACCCGTATCTAAGAACATTACATTCGGTTTAGAAAAACAAAAGATTAATGATGTGGAAATAGAAGAGTTAATGAATTTGATAGGATTAAAAAAGTTTGAAAAAGCCTATCCACACCAATTATCCGGAGGCATGCAACAAAGAGTCGCATTAGCAAGAGCATTAGCCTATGACCCATCCATTATCTTAATGGATGAACCATTTGCTGCACTCGATTATTTCACACGTGAGGCAATGCAGAAAGAATTAATAAGAATTAACCAACTAAAAAAGAAAAGTATAATCTTTGTTACCCATAGTATCGAAGAAGCCATAGCAATAGGACAAAATATCTTTGTAGTTAATGAAGGAAGGATTCATGCTCAATTTAACTTAGAGCAATATGAATATCCAAGAGATGTATTATCGCCTTCTCTAATAGAAATAAAGAAAAACATCATAGAAAAACTAGCGTGAGAGTGGGACATAAAATGAAAAAATGGTTATTATCTTTACTTGCTTTACTGAGCATATCAGTTATCGTTGCTTGTGGAAAAGATACCGATTCTGATAAGAACAGTACAAAAAATAACGAGGAGAACACGTATACTGTTGATAAGGTGCAGACAACTTATGTGCAATCTCCTTTAAATATTCCTTCTATTGTAGAAAAGGAAAAAGGATTGTTGGCCAATTCTTTTGCGGAAGAAGGGATTGAATTCGGCTATTCCAATTTAACAACCGGCCCTGAACAAACTCAGGCTTTGGCTTCAGGTGATATCCAATTCCTGAATGCAGTCGGTGCCACATCTGTCATTTTATCTGCATCGAATGGAGCGGATATCAAAATTATGAGCATGTATAGCCGTTCTCCTGAGGCTTTCATGTTATTTACAAACCTGAAAGATATTAAATCACCTGAAGATCTAGCAGGGAAAAAAGTTGCTGGTCCAAAGGGAACAATTTTACATGAACTGCTTATCAATTATTTAGCAACTGAAGGCTTAACAGAAAAGGATATTGAATTTGTTCAAATGGATATACCTTCTGCACAAGCAGCGTTAGTAGCAGAGGAAGTCGACTTTGCGTTACTAGCTGGCCCTACCGCATATAATATGATTCAAGATGGGTACCAGGTGGTTACAAATGGTGAAGGGCTGGTCGATGGAACAATTGTAGTTGCAACTAGTGAAGATTTCTACTCGAAGAATCCTGGCTTAGTAAAGAAATTTTTACAAGTACAAGAAGAGACACTGCAATATATCGATGAAAATTATGAGGAAGTCATGGAAATTACAGCAAAGGAAACCGAACTACCTCTAGATGGTGTAAAAGAAATGTATGAAATGTATGACTTCAATATGGAAATCAAACCATCAGATATCGAGAGTATGGAAAAAACAGTGAAATTCATGAAAGAGAATAATATGATCGAAAATGATGTAGATATTGAGTCCTTAATTTTAGATGTAGAATAATAGTAAAAAGCATGTTTCTGTATCAAGAAGCATGCTTTTTTTGATTAAAAGATATGGCAATACTAAACGGCCTCAATTTGATAGTGTAGAGGTGTTTTATTGTAAAATATAAAGATAAAATCAAAAAAGATTCTTTTTTAAAGAACTATTTGCAAGATCATTAATAGAATATTGGCTCAAGACATCTTTTATTTTATGTTGTGCTTCTAGTAGAATATCTAAAATATTTTTGTCCATTTCATCGATTTCTTTATCCATTTTAGTCGGATGTGCGTCTTTCACAATGGCAACATACACATCATAAAGAGTTGTCTTTTCGGGATTAACAACCAGCTTATAACCACCGTAGCGCCCTTCAAAACCTTCAACCATTTTTTCCTGCATTAATTTAGCTAATACCTTCCTAATAAAGCTCGATTCAACATTTAGTTTTTCAGTTAAAGTGCTGCTAGTTACAAGCTTTTTTTCGTTTGCAAGTATTGCTAAGGACTTAATGGCAACGATGAAGTTCGTTTTACCTAAGTAGCTTAATTGTAAGAGGTCTTCCATACATTCACGTCCAATCTGTTACTATTTTAGCAATGAATTGTTTGAAATTAAAGATAAAATGATTGACCTTAAATGGATGGATTGTTAAGTTTTAAGTGTGATAAAAAATCACATTTAATCGAATGGAGGGATTTTGATGGGACGTTTAGATAATAAAGTAGCAATTATCACGGGTGCTGCGTCAGGTATGGGGTTAGCTGCAGTTCAATTATTCATAAGTGAAGGCGCAAAGGTTGTAGCAACAGATATCGCATTTGATAAGTTAGAAGAAGTAACTGCTGTAATAGAAGGCGATATACTATGTGCTCGTTTAGATGTCACTTCTGATGAAGATTGGAAAACTGTAATGGAACAAACAAAAGAGGCATTTGGTAAAATTGATATTTTAATTAATAATGCCGGTGTATCGTTTCATAAAACACTTTTGGAAGAAACATTAGATGGATGGAATCGTACTATTAACTTAAATTTAACCTCCGTGTTCCTAGGAATGCAATCCGTTATTCCTTATATGCAGGAAAATAGCGGTGGATCAATCGTCAATTGTGTATCTTTAGCAGCGATTATTGGAAGCGTTGACAATGGTGCAGCTGCGTATGCTGCAGCAAAAGGTGGTGTCCGTGCCCTATCAAAACATGCAGCTATCAACTTTGCTAAAGATAATATCCGAGTAAATTCTATTTATCCAGGAGCCATTTTAACAGGTGCTGCCGAGCGTCATGGTGTGACATCCCGAGAAGTATTGGGGAAAGCATTTGAAGGTACAATACCATTACCACCATTCGCAGGTGAAGCGATTGATATTGCTAACGGTTATTTATATTTAGCCTCTGATGAATCCAAATTTGTTACTGGTGAAGAATTAATCATTGATGGTGGATGGAGTTCTAAATAGTTTTATTTACCTTACTGAATTTACGGGGTAAAAACGGTAAATAAAAAGAGATATTTTACATTACTGGTGCTTAGACTTTGAATATGTATAATGAACCAAATGTTGCGTTGATTCAAAAGGATTAACGCTTTTTTCTGTTGAACCTCTTATGTGGTGGAGAAACAGTTAGCTGAAGAAGGATTTCTTAAACCTAATAGAGAATTTACTTGTTTAGAGTGACTTTTTGGAAGAGTATGCTCGTGATAAAGGGGGAAATATGATGCGTTTCACTGTCACAGGTCATGAGTTGAATACGGTACATGATATGAAAAAAATAACTTTATTATTAACTCAAGCAACCTTAGATGAGCTACATAAAGAAGAAAATAAAAAAATCCAAATAACGACTTCTCATTGTTTAATCATTGCCGACAAAATCAATACAAAAGAACCTATTATGGGGGAGATGTCTTTATTGGAACAATCAATCCTTGAAGCAGAAGATGATATACACAGCATTATTAATGAAGGCAATACTACCAATTTATCTGGAATGATATTGCTTAGAAATGTAAAAATAATTCCATTTTCAGCACCTGATAACATCATTGAATTAGAATCCTATGCACTTTATACGGATCATATTATGGGCTTTAGTCTTACTGATTGATATGTATAGGTGAGAGTGATACTCCGAGCAGTCCGCTTCATATGATGTGACCAGCTCTTTTTTTCTAATTCTATAAACTGGGCAAGAAGGCCATGGAACGAATTATAGAGAATATTGAATGTAGGATTTACTGCTTAGAAATGAGGTTAATAGGATGCCATATTGCAAAGTCTGCCAGGCAGAAATATATTATGAAGACATAGGTGAAGGTAAACCCATTTTAATGTTACACGGGTATTCCCTCGATCATCGATTAATGAAAGGGTGTATGGAACCCATATTTACTGATAGAAATGGGTATCGCCGTATTTATTTTGACCTTCCTGGCATGGGTTTGACGAAAAACTATGATGACATTACAAATGCTGATGATATGCTGAATACCGTTCAAGATTTTATTCAAGCCATCCTGCCTGACCAAGAATATATCATTGCAGGTGAGTCCTATGGGGGATATATAGCAAGAGGAGTTATTCAAAATCAATATGATAGTTTATTAGGTGCTGCTTTTATCTGTCCGGTTATCTTCCCCTATTTAGAAAACAGAAGAGTGGAGAAACATCAAATATTTAAGACGGATGAAGAATTTTTAGCCACATTAACAACGGAAGATGTAGAGAATTTCAGCAAAAATAATGTCATACTTGATGAATACACATGGTTGAGGTATAAACGAGAGATTGTAAGCGGCAGTAAACTAGGTGATGAAAAATTTTTGATGGCGTACATAGACCAATATGGATTTTCCTTCGAGATTGACCAAACAAATTTTATTAAGCCAAGCGTTTTCCTGCTGAGCAGACAAGATTCGTCTGTTGGCTATCAGGACGCACTCGAATTAATTAAAAAGTATCCTAGAGCAACTTTCGCTATTTTGGATAAAGCAGGCCATAATTTACAAATTGAACAGCCCGAAATTTTTAACGTTCTAATAAATGAATGGTTGGATCGAATTGAAGGATTATGATAGATTATTAAATAATACAAAAAACAGGTACTTTCTCTTTTCTAGAAAGTACCTGTATTATTATTGTTTTTTATACTTGAATATAATAACTTCTTTTCGAATGATCAGATATAACAAAATTAATGACCAGCCCCAACAGGAAAAAAATAAAGGAACCCATGATATAAACAGGGCGAATATCAAATAGTTCGGCAGATAATCCAATTAAGGCTGTACATATGATGATTAAAACTGCCTCTAGCATCCCTAAGACACTGGAGAATCTGCCCATAATATCTACAGGCACATTGTTTTGGTAGAAGGTTAAAAAGCCTGTATTTGCAAATGATAAAGAAAATGTTAAAACGAAAAATCCTATTGAAGCCCATATAAAATCGTTTGAAAAGGCAAAGATTAGATAACCAATCGGAGTGAAAAACGCTCCAAGTCCCATTAGTACATTTATTTTCAATTGATTCGCAAAGATTGTATTTACTAGTGAACCCCCAATGATTCCTGCACCGGCAATACTAACAAGAAATCCATAGGTACTTTCGGATAAAAAGAGAACTTTGGTTGCAAATGCAGCCTCTAATGAATCTAAGGCAGACATACATACAGAAATTCCGCTAAACAGAATATATATTAATGTTATATGTTTATTTGTTTTATTGAATTGAAGGATGATTCTCCAATCATTCACCATTAATGAAGGTTTAATTTTTTCATATATACGATCTTCACTCCCAAATTCTACATTTGGAAGAAACAAAATAATGATTACTGAAAAGAACAAAGCGAAAGAATTTATTTGGATTGCTAAATTAGGAGAACCAATGATAAAAAGGAAGCCCGCTATGGAAGGCCCTAGTATAAAACCACAGGAATTAATAAAATTTCGCATGGCATTAAATCGTTGTCGATTTGTTTTTGGAATTAATTTTGTCATGTAGACCATTGAGGTTGGTTCAAAAATAGACCTGGCAATATTGATGATAAATACAATGAAGTAAATAAATGGAAGTGAATCTAAAAACGGTAAGATAAAAATAAAAATGGCTCTTATAATATCTAGATAAATCATGAGCTTTCTTTTATTGAACCGATCAATTAAAGTCCCAGACCAGAAATTTGTACATAAGGATGCAATAGGCAATAGGATATATAGGATAGAAACGGCTAAGGGTGATTCTGTCTTATCCAAAATAATTAAATTTAATGCAATCAAATAAATCCATGCACCAACATTCGATACTCCAATTCCAAGTAAGAGTAAAAGGGGGTATTTCCACTTCATTTAATCCACTCCCAGACATTGATTTTTAGGCCAATAAAAAAGTCTCACCTCCAAGGTTAACAACCTTGGGGACGAGACTTTTGGAATTTAGTAGTTCGCGGTGCCACCCCAGTTTATTCCTGTGTCGCCACAGAAATCTTTTCGAGTACGCAGGACAAGGCCGGGTTATACTCTATCTCTTTAACGGGAGAAACCGACGCATAATCAATATCAGATGAAATATCCTATACGAAGCTCCGAGACTTGGTTCGGCGGGCTATTACATCCTCCATTCTCAGCTACTGGAGTTCTCTGTTATGCTTAAGCGCGCTTACTCTTCTCTTCATCGCTTTTTCCTTATTATGGATTTATAACATTATATATTGTTTTGGATAATATGGAAATACTAAAATAAAAATAAAAATGGGAATGTACTTCCTGATTTATAATTTTGTATTTACTAAGATTGAAATAGTATTTTTTTCAGTCACCACTTTGGCAGTCATTACAGTTAGAAAAATATATATTATTTGCCTTATAATAAATGTAAAGGGTCATAGTATAACTTCCTTGTTGAGGATTAGTTGTTCAACTTATTTAGTGGTATCAATAGATATATCAACAACGTCCTTGTATTATGGTGTTATGTGACCGGATTGTAGTGGAAGAATAAGTTTATTACTATCCTACCATTTAAATAGAATGTAAGAGCTGTCCTCTTATTAGCCATACTTCCCTGGCTTTCGGGACAGCTCCTTTTTACTAGGAAAAATAGTATAGATTAACCAGCGTTATAGAAGTTTTGATACGTTACAATTGATTGTGGATGAAGAGAGGCTTATGGCTTAAACAACATCTATAAACATCTATAATGAGCATGAATAAAGGAGACTTTTTGATGATTCCTATCAATATAAAAAATACGAGCTTGATCTTAGAGGGCGGAACATTCCGCATGGTATATACAGCGGGTGTCTTAGACGGTTTTTTAGAGAAAGAGATGATGTTTCCTTACATATTGGGAATCTCTGCGGGTGCTATTAGTGCTTGTTCCTATATTTCTGAGCAAAAAAACAGGACGATTCGCTTTATATCTACTTACCGGAATGATAAGCGCTATGTCGGAGTGCGCAATTTTCTAACGGAGCGAAGTCTGTTTGGGCTGACGTTTGCCTATGATACGGTTCCTAATCAGTTGGATTTCTTTGATTGGGAGACATATCAAAACTATCAAGGTCAAGTTTTGTTTGGCGTGACAAATGCCTATACCGGACAGGTAGAATACATGGATGGTAAAACAATGGACAAAGGGGCTACAATTTTGCGGGCCACATGTGCTATTCCAGTCCTGTTTCCTGAAATTAAAATAAATAATGTTCCTTATTATGATGGAGGATTAGCTGATTCGGTACCAATCCAAAAGGCGATAGCAGATGGCTATGAAAAGCATGTCATCATCTTGACCAGGCCGCCGGGCTACAGGAAGAAGCTCGACAGTCAGACAAAATGGGCAGTGAAACTATTGCGTAAGAAATATCCGCAACTGGTTCAAGCCATGGAGAACCGTGCACATCATTATAATCAAACCATGGATTTGATAGAAAAGCTGGAGCAAGAAGGGAAAGCATTCGTTTATCGACCGCCGTTTGAACTTAAGAGTTTTGAAAAAAACACAGAGATTATGTGGAAATCACATAATAAAGGGTTAGAACAATTTCATGACCGAAATCAGGAATTACTAGATTTTCTTGGAGCTGATTATGCAGGCTGCAAAGCTGAAGCTTCTCTCATGGAAATTAGGTTTCTCTAATTGTGCGAGGGATAGTATTTCCGCATAAGAACAAGACTGTCAATGGACAGTCTTTTCTTATACTCTTAGAGTGGATGGAGAAGGTTGATTGGTTTGATAATTAAAAGAGCTGTCTTTTTTTGCCTACACCTTTATATACAAATCTTCTGGAATCAGCTACATCTTTTCAGCATTCTTAACAATTTTCTTGTAAACTTCTTCTCGGTCAAAATCCTTTTCTCCCATTCCAAATACTTCAATGACACGGTTTTTTTCATTAATAAGATAAGTGGCATTTGTGTGGATTAGGAATCCTGAACCGGGGTCTTTATATTGGAAACGGAATGCATCTGCGAGCTTTCTTGTATCCTCTGCATCTCCACGCAATACATACCATCCGTCTGCAGCAGTTGTTTTAAAGGTCTCACCGTACTCTTTCATAATCGGGAGTGTATCCCGAGCTGGATCAATTGTGACTGTCAGGAATTCGACTTTATCGCCAAACAGACCGTCTTTCACAAGCCGATCGCGTATATCGACCATTTGATAGGTTGTATTTGGACAGACATCAGGACAGTTTGTATACATAAATTCCAATAGGCGTATTTTTTGTGGAATTTCCTTGAATGAATAATCCGTACCGGTAGTGGATTCCATTGTAACTTCATTAGGAAACTCCATTTGTGACTGCCTATAACCAGTGAAGTAGTATATACCAGCACCGATACTTAAAATTAATAAGATAGTAAAACCTATATATAACTTTTTCATATCGTTTAACAGTTCCCCTCTGTTTGTTATTCCTCCCCTATTTTACCATTATATAGATAGTGGTTATGGTAAAGTTGTTGGAAACTTGTGAGAAATGAGTGTCTATTTTGTGTCGTATGGAGAAAGAATGAATTAAGGTTCTAACTTGTACAAATGCCGGTAAACTATATAGATGGAATGTTTGAGGAGGGGTATATTTGCGGAGAAAATGGATTTTAATCATATTAGGCCTATTTCTAATTTATGCATTGGCGATATATGTTTATCTTTTTCATGGTGCCAATACAGCTATTCCTGAATCGATGAGGGGAACCAATGCAGATCCCTCTACGTTTATGAATAATGAATTGTTAGAAAAGAGTGAAACGTATTCTAAAATACGAAACTTTTTCTTTTTTATCAGTACACCGCTTGAGTGGCTATTCTATGCGATTGTTCTGATATCTGGATTGTCCAAAGGGCTAGAGAAATGGGGGAAGCAATCCTGGAAAAGACATTCCGTTCAAATTAGCGCCTATGTCTTTTGGCTTTCACTCCTTTTATTTATTGTCTTCCTGCCGCTTTCATACATTCGATATAAAATATCGCTTGCCTATGGCATATCCTCTCAGGTTTTCTCCTCCTGGATGAAGGATAATTTTATTGAGTTTTGGGTGGATCTAGGAATGACATTAATTGTTGTTCTTGTCTTGTATTGGCTCATTCGGAAAAGTCCCGCTCGCTGGTGGCTGTATAGCTGGCTTTTATGCATTCCATTCACGATATTCGTCATGTTTATTCAGCCGGTTGTCATCGATCCGCTTTACAATGATTTTTACCCACTGAAAGATAAAGTATTGGAAGAACAAATCCTTGATTTGGCAGCAAAAGCCAATATTCCGGCTGAGCATGTGTATGAAGTAAATATGTCAGAGAAAACCAATTCTTTAAATGCTTATGTAACAGGGGTTGGCTCAAATTCCAGAATTGTACTCTGGGACACCACATTGAACAGCCTAGAGGATGATGAGATTTTATTTATCATGGCTCATGAAATGGCTCATTATGTGGAAAAACATATATACCTCGGTATTGCCGGGTATTTGGTTCTCATGTTGGTTGGTTTATGGCTGACAGATAAATGGATGAAAAGAGCCATACGGAACAGAGGGGAATTGTATCACTTAGAATCCATGAGTGATATTCGGTCATTGCCGCTCTTTTTACTGATTACGTCCATTCTGTTGTTCGCAGCAAGTCCCGTTACAAATTATGTATCCCGTGTGCAGGAAACAAGAGCAGACACCTATGCATTAAACATGACCGATAATCCTGAAGCAGCTATTTCCTCCTTTCAGAAACTTTCTGAAAAGGGGCTAAGCCAAGTGAATCCGCCTTTACTGATTAAAATATTCCGGAACAGTCATCCAACCATGCTTGAACGGATTGAAATGGCAGAGAAGTATAAAAAATAAAAAGTTATAATGAATAAAATGAAGAGCCCTTCGTTAGACGGAGTGGCTCTGTTTTTGCTATCGTGCAATAAAGGAATTTAAGCAATGAAGGTGGAATAAATAGAGGAAATACATAAAAGGAGAGGGAATATGCGAAAACAATTAAAACAAAATGAATATACCCCTTATTATCAACCATATGTAGAATTAGTTCCGGAAGGTGATTTGATTCAACTTTTATCCGAACAAATAAAACAGACGATTGCCGCTTTGGAAAAAATAACTGATACTCAGGCGGAATTCCGTTATGCCGAAGGGAAATGGAGTATCAAGGAAGTTATCGGACATATGATTGATACAGAGAGAATCATGGCATACAGGCTTCTTGCAATCGCGCGAGGAGAACGCAGAAACTTGCCAGGTTTTAATGAAGAAGAATATGTTCAGCAAGCATCCTTTACAAAACAAACAGTAGAAGAGCTTCTGCAAAATTTGTCTATCGTCCGTCAGTCAACGATTGTATTATTGAAAAGTCTTTGCAGTGAAGAGTGGCTGCGCCGGGGTTCAGCTAATGATTATGATATTACGGTTCGTGCTCTGGCTGTTATCATTGCCGGGCATGAAGTGCACCATCGTAATATCATCAGTGAACGTTATATGAACGCTGACTCAATTCTAAATCAATCATAACCATATGAGCTGAATTTTCAGCTCTTTTTGTCATTAAAAATATATAAATAAAAGGATGAACGATAATGCCAATTCGAAACTCTGCTAAAGCCATTATTATTCAGGATGATCAATTACTCGCGATAAAAAAGGAAGACCATGAAGGTGTTTATTATATATTGCCTGGTGGCGGGCAGGAGCATGGAGAAACCTTTCATCAAGCGTTAATAAGAGAATGTATAGAAGAAATAGGACAGGAGGTTGAAATTGGTGATTTAATCCTGATTCGTGAATATATCGGACAAAATCATGAACATGCTGCTTTTGATATGGAAACCCATCAAATTGAATATATGTTTTTATGTACGATTAAAGGAAGGAATACAGTGATTCAAAATGGACTAAATCCTGATGAGGGACAAATCGGAGTAGAATGGCTGCCGTTAAGTGATTTATTAGCATACAGACTCTATCCTTGTGCAATGAGAAAACAGGTAATCAACTATCACAAAGGTGATAAGGTTCCCGTCTATTTAGGAGACATAAATTAAAGATTTGTATATTCTTTTGGGGGCGTCAAAGGTGAGGGATGATTGAATGAAGATTAAATTGGATGATTTAAGAGGAACTGAAGTGGCTGCTTTAATTAATAGCCATCTTTACAGTATGGCCGAGCATTCTTCACCTGAGAGTATACATGCTTTAAATTTGGAAGAGTTGAAAAAAACAAATATCACGGTTTGGAGTGTCTGGGAGAATGAGGAGTTAGTTGGCTGTGGGGCCCTGAAAGAACTTGATATGACTCATGGAGAGATTAAATCGATGAAAACTTCACTGAATCATTTAAGAAAAGGGGTAGCTAGAAAGCTGCTAGAGGACATTATCAATATAGCGAAGGAACGTAACTATAAGAAACTAAGTCTGGAAACTGGATCAATGGCTGCCTTTAAACCAGCCCAAAGGCTTTAGAGAGTGTTGGATTTCAATATTGTAAGCCGTTTGCAGATTACAAAGAGAACCCGAACAGTGTGTTTATGACAATAGAATTATACTAACTATAGTAATAGAGGGATAGGTATGTTGAAAATACCAAAAATCGTAGAAACTATTTTGAATGAATACGAAGGATTATTCAATGAATATCTGCCAAATGAGTTGGAGGGCTTGTATTTACATGGCTCCATTGCACTGGATGCCTTTGAAAAAGGTAAAAGTGATATCGATTTTATTTCTGTCACAAGTCGGCATTTCACAGAAGATGAAGCTGGTATTCTCTCAAAGATTCATAGAATGATCGCTCAAAAATATAAGACTCCAGAGATGGACGGTGTCTATATTACTTGGGAGACTTAGGGAAAGTGAACAATGATCATCAAAATCATTTTTATTATAATAGCGGAAATTTAAGCTTTGGCCCCTATTTTAATTTCAATCCTGTGACATGGACACTTTTTGCTAAAAAAGGAATTACTGTTCTTGGGCCTGCTTCCTCGGATTTTGAACTGGAATTCCGCTCGAAACAATTACAATCCTATGTATTCGCGAATATGAATACATACTGGGGCGATCGAGTTCAGTGGTTGGAATCCTCATTCGATGAATTGCTGAACATGCCTGCTCACGATATACGGGAGGAAATAGAATGGACAGTTCTTGGGCTGCTTTGTCAATACTATACGTTAGCGGAAGACGATATCATTTCCAAGACAGGGGCAGGGAGATATGGTTTAAGCCATATGCCAAAAGAGTATCATCAGATTATTAATGAAGCTGTTCTTGCTCGCACAACTGATAAGGAGACTTTATATAGTTCAAACAAGGAACGTTTGGATTCGACCCTAACATTTTCAAAGTATTTGATTAAATACTGT
Organism: Pradoshia sp. Z4_20; assembly: GCF_058216035.1. Classification (NCBI taxonomy): domain Bacteria; kingdom Bacillati; phylum Bacillota; class Bacilli; order Caryophanales; family Bacillaceae; genus Pradoshia; species Pradoshia sp. Z4_20. Next base: position 4,898 of record NZ_JBZAJD010000003.1, on the reverse strand, counting down.
CAACGTTTTCATTTTATTTAGGGAAATACCGTGATTAAAGAGTGAAAACAAGAAAATCACAGGGCGGGATTAAATGATCCTCGCTCTGTGATTTTGTTTATACACCGTATTTATTCGTTACAAGTTGTTTGAATTAATTCCCAAAGTTTTTCTCCAATTCAATTAGCTCGGCGGAAAGTTTCATAAATGCTTCTTTGTCCTTATTGTCCAAGGCATGATCGATTTCTTCTTTCAGTTTCCTATGTGCATGGGTTAGTTGAGCTTCGTAAATCATCATATCCATCAGTAGATCTTCCATGGTCCCCTGGTCAACAGTCACATCAACAGCTTTTACGATATCTGTATTTGCTTTTTCGTGATTCATGGATATCCCCCCGTTGCTTTTTTTTATTATAAGTCAGATGAAAAGAAAAATCAACTAAATATTTAAATTATTCAGAAAATTTACTTTGGTAGTTTGAAATAGTTATTTATCATATACCCAGAATATAAAATGAATTAACCGTAACAATCATGGGGGTTCTGGGTTAAAATTGAAATTTTGGTGAATAAACCAATTATTTTGAAATATTATGTTATATTGAAATTGTAGTAATATTGTAGGATCTATAAGGAGGAAGCCATGGAAAAGAACGTGATTAGCAGGAGAGAGGATTACGAAATAAGTCCATTTACATTTGCTGTTGTTCCAGTAGAATATGGATCGAAAACGTATTCTAAAGTAATTGAATTTGATGAAGAAATTTTAGTACCTTTTAGACCATCTGAAGTAGTAAAATCAAGCTGTGATTATTTTGGAGCTGATTATCCTGGTAGATGTCAGTCGACGAAAAAGCTCCTCGGTATCTCGCATAAAGTGCCGATATCGTTAGAACCGGCTAATCGCCTATTCTTTTTTCCTACTACATCTCCTGCAAAAGAATCGTGTATTTGGCTTTCTTATGAGCACATTGTATCCAGAGTTAAGATTGATGCGACTAAAACACAAATCAATTTTCATAATAAACAATCTATCGTTGTTCCGGTTTCCTATAGTATTATTGAAAACCAGATGCTCAGAACGGCGATGTTGAAGTCGAAGCTGCTTCAAACCTTAGCAGAGACGGAGCGTAAGACACATTATTTATATAATGCCATGCAAGTTAATGATAGGAATTCAGATTTCCAAACAAAGTATGGTTTAATGCATTCATCAAATAGTTATAAGGAAAGTTGATGTATACTTATTGCTGTTAATTTTTCAGTTGGTCAGTCCACTGCTTCAAAAAATAATACTCCAGTAATTCCTGTACTTTATTTCGAATACGGGGATTGAAATAATTATGATATTCCTCATAGCCTTTATACAGAAATAAAAAGGAGGTAAATGATTCGTCTCTTTTTGTTTCTTCCACTTTGAGTTGATGTGTCCTCATATAGTGGCTTGCATGTTTCAATTCCGCTTGGACCTGTTTCATGGTTTCATCAATTAATAATATGTATGGTTGTTTTAATTTAAGGGGCGATGCTTTTACCACTTGAAGGTCTCGGGCAAGTACGGTGAGGACCATGGGTAGATAGATCGCTTTTTCCATTATATTGCGCTCTTCTGTAGGGATGCGGGTCATGTAATCGCGTCCTTTCAATGTCTGTAAAAAACGAACATACGTTCCTATATAGAATAATCGCTTTTCACATTTTTGACAAGTTTATTTTCTAACTAATTCTCTCCTTACAGCAATCTGATATAATAGGGGTAAGGATTGTTTCAATCTAATGTATATGGGGATATTTATATAGTATGGACTGAATTTGTTATTTGTTTGTGAGGAGAGACTATGGATCTTAATTGGTTAACAGAATGGCTAACATTGGAGCATTTAGCCGAATTAATAAGTGATTATAGAAACTTAGGTCCCATTCCGGGATTGTTGCTCCCGTTTGTTGAAGCGTTCCTTCCTTTTTTGCCTTTGTTTGTTTTTGTGACGGCTAATGCCAATGCTTTTGGCTTATGGATTGGATTTCTTCTCTCCTGGACAGGTGCTGTCGCTGGTGCGATGGTTGTGTTTTATTTGTCCAGAAAATATGGAAAGAAAAAAGCCCTTTCATTTTTACATAGACATTCGGCTGTGCAAAAAGCGATGCTCTGGATCAATCATCATGGATTTGGCCCGTTGTTTATCTTGCTTTGTTTCCCATTCACTCCTTCCGCGATCGTAAATATAGTTTGCGGATTATCTGACATTAGTCCAAAACAATATATGCTTGCTGTCTTTGCAGGGAAATTGGTCATGATCTTTACTATTAGTTATATTGGCCATGACATTATGTCTTTAATTCGCGAACCAGTAAAAAGTATTATTGTTGGTATCGTCATTTTCCTTTTATGGCTAGTAGGCAAACAAGTAGAAATCCGTTTGAATCGGGTGGAACAGAAGGACCATTCGTAGAATGGAAGGATATCTGTGAAGAGTGAAAAAAGCAGTTGTTAATAATTGACTGAAAGTTTATAATTATAACTAAATTATTCCATTAAAGGAGGTGTAGAGATGAATCGTTCTGTGAAGGTATGTTTGCAATGGCTTGAAAACTTGTCATTGATCCGTGCCATTTTTCATGTGCAATTTCGCCAAGGGGGTAGTCTGCCCTTTTCAGGAAATTTCATATGAAAAAGAACGATAATAAGTCTCTATACCCTTGATAAAATAGGAATTCAAAAGCCATGGGGAAGTCTTATATCGACTTTCCTATGGCTTTTTTTCATGTACAGGGTATGAGCATGAGAGGGGTTCATACACATGATTGTATGCAGTGTACAGCAAATTGAAAAAAACTATGGCGGAACAAAGCTACTTGAAAATATTACGTTTGAGATCAAGGAAGGAGAACGAGTTGGATTCGTCGGGCGGAATGGCTGTGGGAAATCAATAATTCTAAAAATGATAGCAGGCGTCGAAACAATTGATGAGGGGGCTATTCACATTAAAAAGGGTGCAGCAATAGGTTTGCTGTCACAGATCCCTGACTTTACTGACGGTATCACGGTATATGAATGCTTGCAATCTGCTTTTAGCCATATGGTTGAGCTGAAGGAGAGACTGGATAAACTGGAACATAGTATGGCAACTGATATTAATGAAAGCTCATTGGCTCGTAGTATAGAACAGTATGGAGAAGTTCAGGAGCAGTTTGAACGGCTTGGTGGCTATGAGATGGACAGCACGATTATGAAGATAGCCAATGGGCTGATGCTCGATTTGATGCTCGATAAACGTTTTGTTTCCTTAAGCGGAGGTGAGAAAACAAAAGTTTGTTTAGGAGTGCTGCTTCTGCAAAAGCCAGATCTCCTATTGTTGGATGAACCAACCAATCATCTGGATATTGGTGCAGTTGAATGGCTTGAAGGATTCCTCGAAGACTATGATGGGACAGTTCTGATTGTCTCGCATGATCGATTTTTCCTGGATCGAACGGTTAAGAGGATTTTAGATTTGGACGATGGAGAGATATTCGTATACGAAGGAAACTACTCTGAATTCGTGCAAGCAAAAGAAAAGCGGCTTCTGGAAGAATTTAATCAATATAAGGAACAGCAGAAGAAAATCAAAAAAATGAAGGAAGCGATAAAACGATTGCGGGAATGGGCCAATCAGGCGAATCCGCCGAGTGAAGGATTGCATAAACGTGCCCGCAATATGGAACGTGCCTTAGAGAGAATGGAGAAAATTAAGCGGCCTATTTTAGAAAGACGTAAAATGGACCTAGACTTCGACCTATCTGAGCGAAGCGGTAAAGATGTCCTGCAGCTCCATGGAATTACGAAGCGATTTGGTACGCAAACACTGTTTGAGAATATGGACCTGCTTGTTCAATACGGTGAACGAATTGCGATTGTTGGTGCTAACGGTACCGGGAAATCAACCATTCTTAAACTGGTTCTGAATGAGTTTACACCTGACGTTGGAGAGGTCAAACTGGGCAGCAATGTGAAGATTGGATACTTGTCTCAACAGCTATTTCAAGAAGGAAAAGACATGACCGTTCTGGAGGCCTTCCGCCAGGAGGTCCATGTTACAGAAGGGGAAGCCCGTCATATTCTGGCCCGGTTCCTTTTCTATGGTTTTCAAGTCTTTCAAAAGGTAGAAAAATTAAGCGGGGGTGAGCGTATGAGATTACGACTCGCTCAGCTAATGTACCAGGATATTAATTTAGTGATACTGGATGAACCAACGAATCATTTGGATATTGATTCGAGAGAAGTGCTGGAAGAAGCATTAAGTGAATTTCCGGGGACCATTATTGTGGTCAGCCATGATCGATACTTGCTGAATAAGCTGTTTCAAAAAACATATTGGCTACAAAATCGGACATTACAGGTTTATTTAGGAAATTACTCTTGGGCGAGAGAGCATATGCTTGCAGATATGTTACAAGTAAAGCAAGCAAGTCAATTGGTGACTCAGAGTCAGAGTAATGTGAAGCTTGTACACCATGTAATTTCGAATGAGACTTACGAATCACTGGAGAAAAAAATTGATAAAGTGGAACATCGCTTATCAGAAATCATTCGTGATATGGAGAAGGAGACAGCGGTAGAAGCACTTCAACTACTATATGTAAAAAAGAAAGAAGCAGAAGATTTACGTGAAGATCTTTATGAAGAATTGGATAGGTTGGATTGTGGAGAGTAGATGATCTAAAATAAATCAAATATGGGCTGAAGAGACGGCAAACTAATGATTGCCGTCTTTTTCTTGCTTTTGAAAAAGAAATTGTGCAGGGAAAAAGTGGAATTTGTCGAATGAGATTGTTGTAGGCGAAGTGATTGATATTTTTATTTTTGGCTCTTTTCGTATAGATTGTTGCTTTTAGGTACAAAAAGGAATTATTTTCTTTTTATGGTATATTATAATATAAAT
>NZ_JBZAJD010000002.1:0-824078 GCF_058216035.1 Pradoshia sp. Z4_20 | reverse complement strand
TCCGAACGCCTCCCTAAACCCCATTATAACCTTTAAAAGTATGGGCAAGAAAGCAACAATCTATACGAAAACAGCCTTATTTTTTAACACATATAGACAGAAAAAAGTCGAATTGTTTCGGAGAAAGGTGTGAAAATGGTGATTGTGAAAAGATTCTTATATCGAGAGTTTTTATTGATTATGCTGTTTCTTCTTGTTCTAATCTCTAATGTTTGTTTATATCGTACAGCGTTTGGAGTTGAAATTTTACAATACAATCCAAATGGTGCAGTGGTAGGCTCCATAATTGATTTGTCATTGGTTTTGCCGGTTTTATTTATGGCGTGGAAGAGAAGCTGGGGATGGAAAAATATGATTTTATTGGCGGCCAGTGGTCTCATTTTAGTCCGCTTCCTAATTCCAATGGAATATTTGGCGCCATTTGAATCAATCACTTGGGCTGGCTTTCTGATTGAAGGTTTATTAGTATGTTTTGAATTGCTGCTCATCGTCACATTCTTCAAATATATGCCGTACATTACCCGTTCTGTTAAAAATAGTCCACTCCCGGTTGTTTTTTCATTCCCGAATGCTGTTGAGCAAAAAATGAAAAAAACGCCTGTTATTGTTCAAATGATTTGTTCAGAAATACTGATGTTTTATTATGCTTTTGCCAGCTGGAACAAAAAGGTGAAGCTGAGCGAAAATCAATACACCCTGCATCAAAAATCAAGCTATATTGCTTTCCAAGTGATGTTGATTCACGCGATTGTTTTTGAGACAGCAGCAATTCATTGGTGGCTGCATGGAAAATACTTTCTATTGTCCATGATCTTACTCCTTCTTAATATTTACTCGGTCATTCTATTTGTGGCAGATATTCAGGCTGTCCGTTTGAATCCCTTAAAGATTACGGAGGACCGTATGTATATTTCTCTTGGGTTAATGAAACGTATGGAAATAAAGTGGACAGATATTGAATCCCTAATTGATGAACAAGAACAACTTAAGCAAAAGGTTACTGAAAAGACGATTGAATTCATTTACCGAGATTTAGAAGAAGTTTATCCAAATGTTATTTTAAAATTAAAACACCCCGTTCAAGCCACTCTCATAATGGGCATAAAGAAAGAATATGAACAAGTTGCGATTCGAGTGGATGAACCAGAAAGATTCAAGGTGATTTTGAAAGAAAAGGTCACATTAGATAGGGAAACTAATCATTAGGAGTAACGATAAAAAAGGCATTGGGGGATATCATGATTTACATAGAGCATGGGCAGCCCATAGAAATCCGCAAATATAGTGAGCAGGACTTTATTTCTATAAATAAGCTGAATGCGGAAGAACAATGGACAAACTTAGTTACGGAGAAAGATAAAACAAAGCAAGCCTGGAACAATTCTAATATTGCATTTGTAGTACTCTCAAAAGAGGAAATTATCGGATATATAAGGGGCATTACTGATAAACATGTCACTCTCTATATTTGCGAACTTTTAATCGAAAAAAGATACCGGGGGCTAGGGATTGGTCAGTATCTGCTAAAGTTTGTACATGGATTGTATCCCTCTACGAGAATAGAGATGCTGGCAAGCAGTAAATCTCACTCCTTTTATAACCAAATCGGTTACAGACCTTTTTATGGATTTAGAAAAACATTTGGTGAATAATTTTAGTTATCTGTTTTCATTTTTTTGAAGAGTTTAAAGTAAGAATAGCGCCTAATAAAATGCCTGAAAAATATAAAGTGAGAGCATAGAATTTAATAAGGAAACTAACCAAAACAATGATCACAATCCAGATGGTCATTGTTTTATTTTTGCAGTGAAAGTTTTCCACTTGCCGATTGTCATTTTCATATTAGTGCCTATTTTGACTTCTCCTCTTTCTCTCGTTTCCTGTGATATAACAAAAACGAATCTTCTATTCACCATTGAAATAAACCATTTTTTACAATGCTGGGATATAGAGTCAATTGAGGAGAAAACGCCATTAATTATGATAAAATAGAGAGATAGATATAAAGGGGGGAGGCACATTTAATGTCTTTGCAATTTTATATTGGAAAAACAGGTACAGGTAAGACAGAGACTATTTTAAATGACATTAGGACCAAGCTGGAGAGTGATCCGGAAGGTTCTTCGATTATATATATTGTTCCAGATCAGATGACTTTTCAGGCTGAGCTGGAATTAATTAATACGCCTAATCTGGGCGGGATGATACGTGCTCAAGTGTTTAGCTTCAGCCGTCTGGCATGGAAGGTTTTGCAGGAAACAGGCGGTATGGGCAGACGGCATTTAAATAATGTCGGTGTCAACATGGTGATTCGCAAAATCATGGAGGAAAATAAGGACGAGTTAAAGACCTTTCAACGTTCCAGTGATAAGCAGGGCTTTATTACCCAGCTGAGTGATTTACTGAAGGAATGTAAGCGATATTGCCTGACTCCTGAGGAAATGCTAAACCAATCAGATGGAAAGGTATCACCGATTTTACGATCAAAGCTTGATGATCTATCCCTTTTATACAATGGATTTGAGCGTGAATTAGAGGGTCAGTACGTGGATTCAGAGGATTACTTTACTTTATTAGTAGAAAAGATGCCTGAATCAGCTTACCTTCGCGATGCTGAAATTTATATAGATGGATTTTACAGCTTTACAGCCCAGGAATACGGCATTATGGCAGCTCTAATGCAACACTGTAGGAATGTGACGGTTTCGTTGACATTAGATCAGCCCTTTAAAGAATGGGCGCCTGATCCACTTCATTTATTCAGGATGACAGGGGAAACTTATTTTGATCTATACCAGATTGCGCTCCAAAACGGAGTAAAGGTGGAGGAGGATCGTTTATTTAAGGAACCGCATCGATTTATTCAAAATGAATCCATGCAGCATTTGGATAAATGGTTTGCCAACAGACCGGCACCAGTTTATGATCAGGAGCCGAATTTTGAATTTTGCCCAGCTGGTAACAGAAGGGCTGAGGTGGAAGGAATCGCGCGTAAGATTCTAAAGAGTGTTAGGGAAGGATATCGATACAGAGATATCTTTGTGTTAATGAGAAATAGCCAGGAATATGCTGAAGTGGTGGAAACCGTCTTTATGGACTACGGTATTCCTGTCTTTATTGATCAAAAGAGACCTATGCTTAATCACCCTTTGATCGAGCTTATTCGCTCTACGCTTGAAGCCTTAACGAATAATTGGCGTTATGAACCGATGTTCCGTGCTATAAAAACAGACCTTTTGTTTGATAAGAATGCCTATATACCAAAAGAGCGTGAGAGTGCTGCCCTGCTAGAAAATTACGTATTATCCAGAGGCTATTATGGTGACCGCTGGAGTAAGAAGCAGAGCTGGAAGTATAAAAGAAATCGCGGTCTTGAACTGGTGGCCAGTATCCAGACAGATGAAGAATTGAAAATGGAAGCGTTGCTGAATGAAACGAAGGAACAAGTGGCAGAGCCCATCCGTCGACTTGCAAATCGTTTTAAAAAAGCAACATCCGGAACGGATTATGCTCAGGCTTTATATATGTATTTAGATGAGCTTAACATACCGGAAAAGCTTGAGAAAATGGCTCGAAGCGATGAGCAGGAAGGCCGACTCATCCATGCAACCGAGCACGACCAGGCATGGAATGGTGTCATGGATTTGTTGGATCAATTTGTAGAAATTGTTGGGGACAGGCCGGTTACGTTAAAGAATTTTGGTGCAATCCTAGAAAGCGGGATTGAAACACTGAACTTCTCCTTAATTCCACCTTCCCTTGACCAAGTAGTCGTGACCAATATGGATTTATCACGTCCTCAAAATGTAAAGATTGCTTTCATAGCAGGCCTAAATGAAGGGGTGATTCCTTCAAAAGTAAGTGAAGGGGGAATCCTTTCAGATACGGATCGAGAAACACTGAAGTCTACCGGAATAAAGATGGCACCGACATCAAGTACCAAATTATTAGATGAAGAGTTTGCTGCATACAAGGCATTCCTGCTTGCATCCGACTGTGTATATTTTTCTTATCCACTGGCTGATGACGAAGGAAAGCAATTATTGGCTTCCTCTTATATGAAACGAGTGAAGGATTTATTTGGTTCGGTGAAAGAAACTTTCTTTGTGCATGATCCGGCTGAAATGAGTGATGAGCTGCAACTGGAGTATGTGGTTCAGACGAGAGCAACGCTGTCATTCCTGGCAAGCCAGCTTCAACAGAAAAAAAGGAATTATCCGGTATCGCCTGTTTGGTGGGATGTATATAACGAATATGTTAAAGACGGTCCGATGAAGGATCAGGCGGCCTTTGTTCTTTCAGCGCTTTCGTATCAAAATAAAGCGAAGAAAATCCCTGACCAAAAAGCGGTTGAATTGTATGGAGATACAATCCAGGGAAGTGTGTCAAGAATGGAGCTATTCAATAGCTGCCCATTTGCGCATTTTTCCTCACACGGCTTAAAGCTTAGGGAACGGGATATCTACCGTTTAGAAGCTCCTGATATCGGAGAAATGTTCCATGGTGCTCTGCAATGGATGACGGAACAAATTATCGAACGTGGGACAAGCTGGGGAGCTTTATCACGGGAGCAATGTATCCAATTAGCCAGAACGGCTGTAGAGGTAATGGCACCGAAACTGCAGAATGAAATCTTATTATCTTCCAATCGATTCCATTATTTAAAAAGGAAACTGGAACAAATTGTGGCGAGAGCCTCAATCACTTTAAGCGGACAAGCGAAAAACAGCCAATTTTCACCGATTGGGCTAGAGCTTGGATTTGGCCGGAGAGGTTCTTTGCCGCCTCTGACCTTTGAGCTTAAAAATGGAACAAAGATGGAACTGGCTGGGCGAATTGATCGGATTGATCAGGCGAAGACAGATGATGGAACCTATTTGAGAATCATTGATTATAAATCGAGCTCGAAGGATTTAAACTTCACGGAAATCTATTATGGAATCGCCTTGCAAATGCTGACTTACCTCGATATCGTGGTCACACACTCACCACTGTTGGTTGGGGAACAGGCTAAGCCTGCAGGTGTCCTGTATTTCCATGTTCACAATCCATTAATTAAAAACAATGGAGTTTATACGTTAGACCAGATTGAACGTGAAGTCTTTAAAAGCTTTAAGATGAAGGGATTGCTTTTAGGGGATGACCAGGTTGTTAAAATGATGGACAGTGATTTGGAAAATGGGGAATCCCTGATTGTACCTGCTGGATTTAAGAAGGATGGGCATTTTACGGCGGCTTCACGAATCGCAAGTGAAGGAGAGTTCTCTCTTTTAAGCCGGCATGTGAAGAGAATGTATGCCGATACGGGTAATGCAATTACGAGCGGTGTAGCTGATATCAAACCTTATCGTTTGCAAAATAAATTACCATGTACCTTCTGTAATTATAAAACAGTTTGCCAGTTTGATCCTTCTCTTGAGAGCAACGAGTACAGAGTATTTAAACCGGCTAAAAAAGAAGAAATCTTTGAGGCTATACGGGAGGAGGAAGAAGATGATGAATAACCGTAAACAAATTCCCGTAAAACCGGCAGATGCCTTATGGACAGATGACCAATGGAAAGCTATCACTGCGGATGGAAATGATATTCTAGTAGCGGCTGCGGCCGGAAGTGGTAAAACAGCTGTACTGGTTGAGAGGATTATCAGGAAGATTATTTCAGAGGATAACCCTCTTGATGTGGATCGTTTATTGATAGCCACCTTTACCAATGCTTCAGCTGCTGAAATGCGCCACCGTATTGCGGAGGCGCTGGAGAAGGAAATTAAAAAGAATCCGGACTCCAGACATTTACGTAAGCAGCTCAGTTTGCTGAATAAGGCGAATATCTCAACCCTTCATTCCTTCTGCTTGGATGTAGTCCGGAGTCATTATTATTTGCTGGACATTGATCCCGGTTTTCGAATTGGGGACTCAACGGAAATCGAATTAATTAAAGATGAAATTCTTGAAGAAGTATTGGAAACACAGTATGGAATATCTGATAATGAGCCGTTTTTCAGGCTTATCGATGCATTTACGGATGACCGCAGTGATCGTACGATTCTCGAAATTATCCGAGTGCTTGATGATTTTTCAAGATCAAATCCCAATCCTAAAGAATGGCTGGAAAGCCTTGCGGATATGTATGAGATAGGGGAACATACCAGGATTGAGGATCTGCCATTTTATCCAGTCTTGAAATTTGATATCATGATGCGCCTCGCTGCAGCTAAAGAAATGATCCATGAAGGCTATCAATTAACCTTGCTGCCTGATGGTCCAGCAGCCCTGGGCGAAACATTTAAATTAGACGAAGAGCTTATTAACAAGTTATCCGAGTCGCTTGAAGCAGATTGGCAGTCGATGGCAGATGCATTTTCAGCGGTTAGCTTTGCAAAAGCAAAAACGATTCGCAAGGGAACCTGTGATGAGGACTTGGCAAAGCAAGCCAAGAAAATGAGAGATGATGTTAAGAAATTGCTGAATGGAATTTCGAGCGATTTATTCTTCCGGAAAGCAGATAGCTTTTTAAAAGATATATCAGATATGAAGCCGTATGTAGTAACACTTGCCGGGTTGGTCACAGCGTTCCAAAAACGATTCCTGGCAGAAAAGCTTGAACGCGGGATTGTTGATTTTTCCGACTTGGAGCATATGGCGTTAGAAATTCTGGGGACTTATGAGGATGGAGCATTAAAGCCAACAGATGTTGCGTTGGAGTACCGTGATAAATTCAAAGAGGTACTTGTCGATGAATATCAGGATACTAATATGGTGCAGGAAACAATCCTTCAGCTTGTTACACAGGACGGTGAGTCAACCGGCAATATGTTTATGGTTGGGGATGTTAAGCAATCTATCTATCGATTCCGCCTGGCTGAGCCTAATCTTTTCATGGGGAAATACAGCAGATTTTTAACAGAGCCGACAGATACCGGAATGAAGATTGATTTGAATAAAAATTTCCGCAGCCGAAGTGAAGTATTGGCAGGTACGAACTTTTTATTTAAACAATTGATGGGTAAAACGGTTGGTGAAATAGAATATGATGAACCCGCTGAATTGAAAAGAGGAGCAGCCTATCCTGAGGATGAAGAGTACCCAGTGGAACTTTATTTGATTGATAAATCGGCAGAAGGAGCTGGTTACGGTTCTGAGGATGATGACGAAGCAGACGAAGACCTTGAAACGGTACTGTTAGAAGCTAGGCAAATGGCTGAATTAATTAAACAAATGATTAATGAACGCCGCAAAGTGTATGATGCCAAAACGAAAACATACCGAAACATTACCTATCGGGATATTGTCATCTTGCTGCGTTCCATGCCATGGGCTCCTCAAATTATGGATGAATTCAGAGCGCAGGGTATCCCGGTTTATGCCGATCTCTCAACAGGATACTTTGAGGCGACAGAAGTAGCTATTATGATCTCTCTCCTGCAAATTATTGATAATCCATATCAAGATATTCCGCTTGCATCTGTGCTGCGTTCTCCTATAGTGGGGCTGGATGAAGAAAACTTGTCAGATATCCGGATTACCTTGCCAAAGGGGCAATTCTATGATGCGTTAAAGGCCTATTGCCAGTACGGTTCATTTGAAAAATACGGAACTGTCTATTTAAAAGTGAAGCGATTCTTTGGTTATCTTCACGAATGGAGAAACCAGGCGCGTGAGGGAGCACTATCCAGTTTAATTTGGCAGCTGTACCGGGATACGGGCTATTATGATTTTGTTGGCGGTATGCCTGGCGGCAAACAAAGGCAGGCCAATTTATTGGCACTATATAACCGTGCCAGACAATATGAGGAAAGTTCATTCAGAGGAATATTCCGCTTTCTCCGTTTTATCGATCGGATGAGAGAAAGGGGCAGTGATTTGGGTGCGGCACGTGCCCTGGGTGAACAGGAAGATGTTGTCCGGATTATGACCATTCATAAGAGTAAGGGACTGGAATTCCCTGTCGTGATTTTGGGCGGTTTGTCTAAGAAGTTTAATCAGATGGATCTAAAGCGTTCCTATTTAGTGGATAAGGATCTGGGTCTTGCATTTCGATATGTGAATCCGGAGTTAAGGATAACCTATCCATCCTTACCGCAGATTGCCTTTAAAAAGAAGCAGCTCCTTGAAAATATTGCGGAAGAGATGCGCGTCCTGTATGTAGCGTTAACCCGTGCAAAAGAGAAGCTGTACTTAATCGGAACACTCTCAGATGCTGAAAAATCGTTTAAGAAGTGGTCTGCCTATGAGAATAAAGAAGGCTGGCTTCTACCTGATTATACGAGAGCAAATGCCACGTCCTATATGGATTGGATTGGTCCGTCTCTAGTGCGGCATCGTATCTTTAAAGAAGGGGCAATCGCCAGTGATTCACTTGCTGAGATTGCTAGTCATCCGTCAGAATGGCAGGTACATGTCCGGAAATCTAATACGTTGCAATCAGTTAAAGAGGAAGAAAACCTGGAAAGTAAACGATTATTTAAATCAATTGAACAAATGGAACCAATTGAGGTAGAGTCTGAGTTTAAAGAACAGGTCAGGGACCAAATGGAATGGGATTATCGATTTAAAAGCTCGACAACTGGGCGTTCTAAGCAGTCTGTGTCCGAATTGAAACGATTAAATGAATCAAAGGATGAATACAGTGCAACTGATTTGGTTCGGGCGACCTTTAAACGGATGAATTTAAAGAGACCGGCTTTTATGCAGCAAAAAACAATGTCACCTGCAGAAAAGGGAACGATGATGCATTTAGTGATGCAGCATTTGGACTTTACAAAGCCAGTCACGGAAGAGTCTGTTCAGACGTTACTGGAGTATTTGGTGATGAAGGAATACGCTACGAAGGAACAAGTCAGTGAGATAAGAACTGACCAGATTTTGAGCTTTTTTGAAAGTGAATTGGGTCAACGCTTGCAGCATGCCAAAAAAATACGCAAGGAAATTCCATTTACAATGGCACTTCCTGCACATGAAGCGTATCAGGATTGGCAGGATGGCGACGAGAACATTCTTGTTCAGGGAATAGTGGATTGCCTATTTGAAGATGAGAATGGGATTGTACTGCTTGACTATAAAACAGACGCGATAACAGATCGATTTAAAAATGGATTTGAAGAAGCTGAGCCTGTATTAAAAGAAAGATATGAAAAGCAGATTCAGCTATATACAAGAGCGATTGAACAAATCCTGAAAAGAGAAGTTTCAGAAAGATATCTGATGTTCTTTGACGGTACACATGTATTGAAGCTTTAACTGCTGAAGGCGGCACATTTGGACGGGAAACCGTGCAGTTGTGTCGTCTATTTTTATATTTTCTCTTTCGATACTGTCTAATTTGGGAAAATATATGGCCAACAGGACCGCTATATCATTTATTGGTATTGGACCGATATAATAAATTCTTTCAAGTTAGAAGCTACTTCTTTTAATTCGCCGGTTTCGTGATACCAAATATAAATTTTATGATCTATGATTGTATCCACAATTTTATAGCATAATTTGTCCCCTGTACCATCCTCGCCAATAGATATGAGATTTTCATCCATTTCTTCCTCTCGCATATCTTTATTTTGTCTTACAATATCATCCCAGGTTCTTTTTAAATTTCTAGGATCTTTAATAGGGAAAAGCGTTCATCGTCCATTCATCAATCTGTGCATGGTTAGATAGTTTAAAGAGATCTTTATACTGTTTGGGGAAATTTCATCTAAGTGTTCTTCTGCTAATTTTATATCTAAATCTGTAACTCCAGGTTTTTTTGTATCAAGCAAATCGACAATATCATTCATTTAATACATAACCTCCCTTTTAATCTTATATAAAGATTCTTGATATATTTTTAAAATCCTTCTTCAGTGGACCTAAAGAAATCCTATTAGCATTTATGCCAATAGGATTTATCTTAGAAGTATCAGTGATCTGGTTTAAGGCTGTAGAAAGTCTTTTTTCTTATAGGCTGGATTCGGATATTTATAGAATCCTTCCCCTGTTTTCATACCCAATTTGCCTTTGTTAATAAATTCTGTTTTGACTAAATCTGCAATGTCCTTGAATGGATTTTGCTCTGGATTTGGATGCTTTGCTGCTTTAGTACTGACGATGTTATAAACTGTTTCCAAACCGACTACATCAATAATCGCAAATGGTCCAAGAGGTGCACCTGTAGCAATCATCCATGTTTTATCGATAGTATATGGATCTGCTACACCATTTCCCCATAGATTTTGGGCTGCATCCAGTAATGGAACGAGTAAGCTGTTTAGAATATAGCCAGGTTGCTCTTTTCTAATATGGAGCGGAACCATTCCAATTGCGGCTGCGAATTGCAGTACATCTTCAACCACTTGTTTATCAGTATGAGGATGTGGCATGACTTCTCCTGTATTATTCATCCAAACGCGGTTTGCGAAGTGCAGAGCCAGGAATTTCTCTGGACGTCCGGTATATTCGGCAAAATCACTAGGAAGCATAGTAGAAGAATTTGTCGCAAACACCGTATGTTCAGGTGCAACTTTACTCAACTCAGTGTAAAAGTTAATTTTGATTTCTTTTAGCTCTGGAATAGCTTCAATAACCAAATCGGCATTAGCTGCTGCGATTTTTAAATCTGTTGCATATTGAATACGTGATTGAGCAGACTGGGCTGCTTCCTGTTCATTTTTAAAATAGGCAACGTAGGTATCTTCTAAATCAGTGATACGATTCTTTGCTTGTTCAATTGCGCTCTCGTTAATATCATAAATGGTGACATTGAAGCCCTTAAAGGCTGTTTGAAAAGCGATTTGGCTCCCTAAAACCCCACTGCCTGCAACTGTAACATTTTTATAATTCATGATTAATTTCCCCCAATCTATAAATTGGATATTCAGTTCTTACCAGTAAATATCCATACCCTTCAAGAAAAATATACTACTATATTGTTAAAAATAAAAATAGTAAGACTTTAGACCTGTCCAAAGGAAATAAAACGATATAGGCAGGAGTAAAACACGAATGGATATCCGTTAAGAATGGAAATATAAATGAATACAATCCTTGATACTAATATAAGGGAAAGGTACAAAGGAGGGGATTATATGAGTAAAGCAAGGAACGGTGTATGTGAACTCTGTCTGCGAAATGATGTCGAGCGGACGATTCACCATTTAATTCCACGCGAATATGGTGGAGGTCCCGATGATACCTCGAAGCTATGCATTCCTTGCCATAAACAGGTTCATGCTCTTTACCCAAATGTGGAGCTGGCTGTTAGACTTAATACGATTGAGAAACTGAGGGATGATCCTGAAATAAAGAAATATTTAAAGTGGATTATAAAGCAGCCTGCAGGTAAATTGCCGCGAATAAAAAAATCCGGCTATAAGGCCGGAAAAAGATGATTGATTAATTATTCGCAGAGATAGGTTGATCAACCCCGTTTATACCAATAACGGAGTTTCCGCTAAGTCCATTTGTATCAAAAATAATTCCACCGGTAATTCCGGAACCTGATCCATTCACACTTTTAGTTGCATATTTTGGGGAGATAACCAGAGAGTCGCCAAATTGAATAATTCCGCTTCCTGCATTAAGTACTTGAACGGAACCGACAAGAGCAGGCATTAAGTTTCCTCCCTTCTTTCATTCTTGGGCCGATTAAGAAGCTGTCTTACATTCATGACTCTAGTTTCGGATCGGATAAACCGTCCGTTTCCTACCTGTAATAAAGAGGAAGCAGAGATGGCCTGTGTTCGGATGCAATCAACAAAAAGGTATGGATTAACATTCTCAAAATTGATGTGGACCATTTCTTCAATGGGTTCAAAGTCAGGCACTGTGTAAAATACTTTGTAATCTCCGAAATTACCTTCCTGTCCGTAAAAAATTTCCTGTTCCCGCTGATAGGCAAGGACATTGTCAACAGAGTAACTATATTGAAGTTCTCCTATATCAAATGTAGATCCTCTTGATAAAATGGATACATGAATATGATCGACTATCGAAGTTCTTTCCCACATGGCATGATCCTCTTTAACGATTAACAATAGGCTGCAAGGGTCCAAATTCTAATGCGTTTAAGGGCGTGTCAGAGGCGGCAAATAGCTGCATGGTTTCTGTATCGCCGACTTTAACGGCAGAGGCGCTTGATACCGATATCAACTTTATGCAGCCAACCTTAATCTGTTCGTTTACGACATGGAAATTCATCACATTGCTCACTGCTCCTTCATTGAATCAGGATAAACCTCTATAAATCTGATGATGGCATTTTCGATATCTGTTTTGAGTACTTCTGATATTTGCTCCCGAATTGCCGGGATTTTTTGCTCAGTCCGGTTATGAGGTGGCGTTTGATCTAAATAATGATGAATACGCTGAGGAAGTTGCCGGGCTAGATCCTCCATGATAAAGGAGCGCATGGTTTCATCCGCTTTTTGTTCGCAGATATTTTCGGCTCTTTTAAAGATTTCATCCTTCTGATTATTTAGGTCAAGTAAAACCTCGCTCGTTAGTTGATGGACAAATTCATCCCTGGATGGAAAGAGAAATGGACCGGGAGGAGTGTGATTATTGATGGCCAACTCATCGATTTTTTCTAAATCTGATGGGGTTAGCCCAATATTTAAAGTACCCTCCAATCTTTCCACTTTCAGTTGGTCAAATTTATATTCTATCCGATCGACTCGAATCGGTGCCTGATGTTTTGTCTCTGTTAATTCTTCTTTTAATCTCTTTACGTCTTCTTCCAGTTTGCGGATAGCCTGCTGTTGATATTCCAGCGTATTTTGTAAGTAGTGTAGGAATTGGGTTAAATCCTGCTGCACATGACTCATCCTTTCCTATTCTGGACTTGAACCTGCGGAGAATCTTCTTCAGTCTCAAAAAGGGGATGGTGCGCTTCCGGAGCAGGTGCCTCAAAGCCACCGGAATTGGTCATGAGTGACTTGGACTTGATGATACCGGCACTGCCGATTTGCAGGACGGATGCATTGGCGATTGCGTTAATTTTAATGGTATTAATCATAATCGTTTGCTTAACAAAGATGTTCATTTTTTTCACCTCTATAACGTAAATGCAATTGGTTGATCGACAACATCTGCATCAAACGTATTCGTAGCACTATAGGGATTATTTACAGCTACACAGTCACCCGTATTAAAAGAACCCGCTCCGGAAAATGTTTTAGCATTAGAGTAGGGAGTGACTTTATAAATATCCCCCACATTAAATACACCGCTGCTCCCTACACTGAGAATTTGGACAATACCTACAATACCTGGCACATTTAACACCTTCCTTGGGTATACCTGTATCTACCTTCTTAACAATTCTTTAACAGTATATGAGGGATGGGCTGAAAGGTGAGGGAACCCCTGAGCTTTAGAAAAAATAGATAATTATAATAGGGGATTTTAGCAGAAACTGCTAAACTGGTTTTATAGGAATTTTTAGAGAGAGGAGTGTTATATTGCAATCCATAACGGATAAACAAAGGATACATGTGGTTGATTTTCTGCGTGGAATTTCAATTGTAGGAATTTTATTGGTCAACATGCTCGATTTTCATTCGCCTTTTTTGTATCTTGAATTAGATTATTGGGATAACCAGCTAGATCTCTATACATATGCACTCATTGATATTTTGGCACAGGGGAATTTTTATCCGCTTTTCGCCTTTTTGTTTGGGTTCGGTACGGTTATTTTAATGACCAGGGCAGAACAAAAGGGAATATCGTTTCCTGCTTTATTTACAAGGCGGATGATCTTTTTGCTTTTGCTGGGCATGATTCATGCATTTTTAATTTGGCACGGTGATATTTTAATCACGTATGCCGTCTGTGGGTTACTTTTGCTGCTTGTTTATCGATTAAAAGGTAAAACATTGCTTCATCTATCGGTTTGGTTATATACCATTCCTTATGGAATATTTGGGTTACTTATTCTGCTGCTCGAATTATTGACCCCAACATCTGGTTTGTTAAATACCGATTTTTCAAAAATAAATAAAGCTATTGAGATCTATTCAAATGGAACGTTTGCAGAGATTTTTTCACTGAGAATGAATGATTGGGCTGCAGTCAATGGACCGGCAAATATGTTTTTTTTATTTTTATCTGTTTTTCCATGTATTCTGGCAGGAATGGCATTTGCCAAACTGGAATGGCTCACGAATCTGAAGGATCATCAGAAAAAGTTACAGATCATATTCCTTGTTTCATTGCCTATAGGACTACTTTTGAAAATATATCCGTATCTATCGACCCAAAATTATGCGACTGAATTTTGGCAGGATATTTTTGGCGGGCCCTTCCTGACACTGGCCATTATAACAGGGATTACCCTTATTTATGATAAATCTCCAAAGGTTAGAAAAATGGCTGTTCCCTTTGTCAGACTGGGACGTATGTCGCTTACAAATTACCTTATGCACTCCATTCTGTGTACGCTGATCTTTTATTCATATGGACTAGGGCTTTATGGCGAAGTGGGAGCTTTTATGGGTACTTTATTAGCTGTATTGATTATCCTGTTTCAATTGATATTTACAAAATATTGGTTACGTTCTTTTAAAATGGGACCAATTGAATATGGCTGGAGAATCATTACTTACTGGGACACACCGTCATTCAAGCGGGAAAAGGAGTATGATACATTTCAATAAGGGTGGAACGCAGTTTAATAAGAGTATAGCTTAAAAGGATAGAGATACGTCATTTATCATTTTAGTGGCAGGAAACAGCTGTATAAATGGTTTTAAACCAATCTGAAAGGAATGGATGTAGAATGAAATTCTCAACCGTTAATGATAATGGAAAAGCAGCAGCAGGACTGATTGATCAAGATTTATTTTATTCACTAGAAGTAATTAGACAATCGAGTGAGGCGCTGAAAGGATTGCCAACTTCTTTACAGGCTTTGATTGAAGAATCCGAGACATGGCTGCCAAAGCTTCAGGAATGGGTACAAGCTGCAGAGAAAACAGAAGGTAAATCAATCGACTCTTTAACATGGCTGGCTCCTCTGCCGCGTCCGCACAAAAATATTTTTTGTGTAGGTAAAAATTACGCTGCACATGCTACTGAATTTGATGGCGGGGTAGCGCCGGAGGATATGATTGTATTTACGAAAGCTCCAACTGCAATCAATGCCCATAAACAAGCTGTGCCTCTTCATACAGAAGTAACGAATGAACTGGACTATGAAGGGGAATTGGCTATTGTAATCGGCAAAAAAGGAACCTCTATTTCCCGTGATAAAGCTTATAATCATATTTTTGGTTATACCATCCTAAACGATATTACAGCAAGAGATTTGCAATCAAAACATCAGCAATATTTCCTGGGAAAAAGCCTGGATGGTACGTGTCCAATGGGTCCATGGATTGTTTCAAAAGATCATGTGCCACATCCGTATGATCTGGAAATTAAAACAAAAGTAAACGGGGAAACAAGGCAGCATGCCAGAACGTCATTATTTTTGTTTCCAATTGACGAAATCATCGCTACTATTTCGAAGGGAATTACGCTGGAGCCTGGCGACATTATTGCGACCGGTACACCGGCAGGAGTAGGAAAAGGGTTTAAACCACCGCGTTATTTAAAAGACGGGGATGTGATTGAAATAACTATAGAATCGATTGGGACTTTAAAATCTATCATTTCTAAATAAATTGTAAATACATAATGTTCGTAGAATACAACCTAGTATGCTACTATTATGTTGAATATTGCTGAAAGTGGGGGGATTTTATGAGCGGGTCTACTTATGAACATATTTTTATGTGGGTATTATCTATTGTTGTGTTCTTAGTATCTTTAAAAATGACAGGTAAAAATTTAAAAATAATGATGATGATTAATAGGGTACTATACATATTAATTATTGCAACAGGTATCATGATGTTAATGAATGTTTCCAATATTAGTGGTGAATACATCGCCAAGACGATTATTGGTGTTTGGGTAATCGCTGCAATGGAAATGACAAACGTGAAGCGATCAAAAGGAAAGAATCACAAATCTTTCTTCATCCAGTTTTGGATTGCGTTTGTTTTAGTGTTATTGCTAGGCTTTAGATTACCTATTGGTATTCAATTATTCGGATAAGCAGTGGCTCAGTCGATAGAGACTGGGCTTTTTTTTATTTAATCTAATTCCTAATTTATTATAATAAAAGGTTTTTTCATTTTACTTCTAGAATTAATTTAAATTCAGAAGGGAGATGAAGTTCTTGAGATTTACGGAACGTACCTTGAGAATTTTTAAATATGCAGAAATAGAAGCCAAAAGGACAACTAATATCATTTATCCAGTTCATTTAGTATTAGGAATGTTGCTTGAAAGGACAGGTGTCTGTGCTGAGCTATCTATTAAGAATCCAGAACTTCGGGAGCTATTAGTTAAGCGGATTAAAGAAGTGTACTCGAATACTTACGAACATGGAATCAGTTATGAGCCCTTTAAAATGAACATTTCTTTATCGACTAATCAGGTGTTAATACATGCAAGTAACCGAATGAAACGCTTTAACCAGATTTATTTAAATGAAGGACATCTTTCTGATGCAATATTTAAAAGTAAGGATTTTTCAACCTATTCCATATTGGATGGCTTAGATGTTTCCAGCATACTTGGAATAATGTCTTCCCCGAGAGATATGGCTGTTCCTCTGAAGGATTATGAATTCCCAAGTATTTTAACAAGTAATATAAATTATCGGAAAGCGGAGCCAAATGATGCCGCATCGTTAAAAGTCTTTGTGGAAAGTGAATTTGGAGCTAGGTGGCTAGACTCAATTGAAAATGGGTTTTTAAAAGATAATATTCCTATTTTCATCGCTTTAGACGATAACCAAATTATTGGATTCGCTTGCTTTGATGTAGTAAGAAAAAGGAAGGGATTGTTCGGTCCGATGGGTACTACTCTATCAAATCGAGTCCAAGGAATAGGATTCATTCTCCTTCATCATTGTTTAAGAGAGATGCAGGAAATAGGCTATGAATATGCAATCATCGGGCAGGCTGGACCACTGGAATTTTATGAAAAAGCGTGCAATGCTGTCGTGATTCCAAGGAATTAGTGACTGTGATTTTGAACTTACAGATACTCACAGATACTTACAGAGGGAAGGGGTTAAACCTATATTTGTAAGGTGAAAACCCTTATAGTATTCAATCTTACTATTTAGACCAATGGTTACATTTTGATTGTTTTATAAAATAACGCTCGGTTCATTTTGTTATAATGAAGTTTATAAAATAATAATTTTCTCTATAGGGATATCATCCCGTGGATTAAATACTGTGAACTAGCAGCAGGTGATAATATGATTTTGGAATGTATAGTGGAAAATGAAAAAGATGCCATTAAAGCAGAGCAGCTTGGATTTAACCGTTTGGAATTAGTGTCTGCCATGTCGGAAGGCGGACTAACCCCAAGTTATGGAACAATAAAACGTGTAATCGAAAATGTGAAGATACCTGTTCAGGTGATGCTGCGACCGCATAGCTATTCTTTTGAATATGATGAGTTCGATTGGATGTCGATGAAAGAAGAGCTTCAAGCCTTTTCAGATTTGGGTGTACAAGGGATTGTATTTGGCTGCTTGAGGAACGGGAAAATCGATCAGGCTCTACTGGAGAAAGTGATAAAGGAAGTACCGCATTTTGATATTACGTTCCACAGGGCATTCGATGAACTAAAATCTCATGTAGAGGGACTTAAAGTACTTTGTCAGTACTCCCAGCATGTAAGGCGAATTCTAACTTCCGGCGGTGAAAGAAGAGCCTATGAAGGCAGGGAAACACTACAGCAGCTGATTACTTTAACAGATGTATGGTCGGGTCCTGAGATATTAATCGGCGGTGGCCTGGTTAAGGAGCATATTCAGGAATTGCATTCATTCCTGAATGCAAAGGAATACCATTTTGGGTCAGGGGTCCGAAAAGACCGTTCTTTTGCCAATGGGTTCGACACCGAAAAAATAGAGTACTTGCTCGAGTTATTTGAAAGTAAATGTCGAAGAAATACTACTCTATGATTCATAGAATATTAATTTTAGTTTATCCGGTATCTTGGATATTCAAAGAAACTATTAAAACTATATGGTCATTATGTGGATTGTCCGTTATGGTTCTATAACCTAGTGAATGAAGGTAGCTAGAAACAGTCAGAGGCAATGGCTAAGCCGCTTTTTTATTATTCAGTCAGGATAAATACTTGGTAGTTTCATATCAATTTAATAGGATAGAAGCATTTTTCTATGATAATGAAGTGTGTGAATATCATGCAACATAGCGGTGTTCATATATTTTCTTACCAAACAATGAGAAATGTTAATTGAGCTAGTTGTTCAAATGGATCTTTGATGCTGCCGCCAAATGTGCGGCTTTTTTTATTTATTACGAATATAAAACGCATCCATACATTCAGCATATTTTATTACTAAATATAATTTTTTGACAGCGAGAGGAGAAACAGTGATGCATAGAATTAAAATCGAAACAATCACTTTTTGGATAGTTACACTGTTAATGGGGGCTGCAACGATAATAATGTTCATAGAAGGTGACGGTACGAAAGGATTCATGGGTATTTTAACTTGTATAAGCTTAGTAGTATTAGGGGGGTGGCAATGGAAAGCAAAAAAGCCGCTTGACGGGCCGCTTATGATGATGACGTATTTATTTATTTTCATTTCAGTAGGTATTGGTACATTTGGCGGAGCGTACGCGATTAAGCACTTTGATGATTTCCTCCATGTTACCTCAGGTATTTGGCTTGGGTATGCAGCATTGGTACTCACTAGGCAAATAATTGGTGAGAAGCTTACACAAAAATTGCCGAAAGCGTTTCTGGCTAGTATCATGGTTATCTTTGCGCTTTGCCTAGCTGGTGCATGGGAGCTGCTCGAGTTTGCGGGCGATCAATTATTTCATTTTACCGCTCAAGGGCGAGATCATAAGGATACGATGTTTGATATGATGGATGGATTGATTGGTGGGATTATTAGCGCAGTTTTTTACCTTATCATCAGAAAATAATAAATGAAGTCGGCCGCATGATTGTGGCCGGCATTTTTACTATTTTGGAATACTCGCTTGAGTTCATTAGATACGTTGATTTAAGAAGGATTAACACTAATTATGTTGAAATTATAATATTGAGGTTCGGTAATAGAAGAAGGATATTGTCTTTAGTTTTTAGAATTAAAACCTTTTATTTTGACAGGGGAATCATATGAAAAAAATCATGCTTATTGGTTCTGGAGGTTCAGGGAAATCAACTTTAGCAAGACAACTAGGTGAAAAGTTGAATATAAATGTCTATCATCTTGATTCATTATTTTGGAAACCTAAATGGGTAGGCGTTCCTAAAGAGGAACAAATACAGGTTCAATATGAGTTAGTAACAAAAGAATATTGGATTATTGATGGTAATTACAGTAGCACGATGGATATAAGGATAAATGCAGCCGATACGATAATCTTTCTTGATATACCGAGAACAATCTGCATTTACAGAGCATTTAAAAGAATGTTCCAATATCAAAATAAAACAAGACCAGATATGGGAGAAGGCTGTGAGGAGAGATTTTCTTTCGAGTTTTTAAAATGGATCTGGGAATATCCAAAAAAGCAAAAAACCAAAACGGTATCTGTAAGTGCAGTAATTAAGATGATAATGAATAGCTTATATGTAAAAGTTGGATGGATGGGATGGTGTCTATTCTCTTTCCGCAGCATAGAAAACTTTTTTATTGATATTGGTTAAATTGTTCAAAGTAGATTTTAAACAAGAATATGCTTACGGTTAATGAAAGAAAATTTCCTGACTTATGATGTGGGAGGATACTGATGAGTATGGAGACTGAGTATTTAAGGATTATTAAGGAACGATTTAAAAGTGTTAAAAGTCTTGGAGATAAAGCAATTTCACAATTATCAGAAGAAGATATACATTGGGCTTTAAATGAGGAATCCAATAGTGTAGCTGTTATCGTACAGCATTTAAGCGGCAATATGGTATCTAGATGGACCGATTTCTTGAATTCGGATGGAGAGAAGCCTAATCGGAATCGGGAACAGGAATTTATAACTCATCTTTTAACAAAGGATGAAATGATCGGTATTTTAGAAGACGGATGGAATACTCTCTTTAAAGCATTACATAATTTAGGCGGTGAAGATTTATTAAAGAAAGTATATATACGTGCGGAAAGCCATTTGGTAATAGACGCTATTGAGAGACAATTAGCTCATTATGCGTATCACATTGGACAAATCGTCTATATAGGTAAACAAATAAAGAGTAAAGAGTGGGAAAGTCTTAGTATACCAAAAGGCCAATCAGAAGCTTATTTGCAGCAAATGCTGAAAAAACATCAATCCTGAAATAGGGTATCCTCCTAATAAAACCCCTCTAAAAAGTAATTTGCCTATAGCAGACAGCCTTTCACTTGAAGTAAACAGTATATAACCTAAAGTGCTCACGAGCTGAAAGTACTTTAGGTTATCACGATTTAAAATGGATTGGAGATGTGTGAAAATGAAATGAGCTGCCAGTGTCCTTAATCCTTGTTCTTTACTAATTTTTCAATGATCATTCGTTTTCCAGTATTCAGGGTAAATTCAAAGCGGTTTTGTTCTTTGTTGTGCTCGTTAAAATGGTGGTGGACAGAGCAGATATAATCACCATTATCAAAAATGAAAAAGTTCGTGCCTGATGACTGGGCTGTAGATGAAAAGGATAATTGGTTATAGCCATAGATACAGTCATAAGCAGAGAAATCCATGCTGTTTAACGTCGTGATGAATTGAAAGAAAGCATCATCCCTTAATTCCTCCAGTAATCGTTCCAAAGAGTATTGTAAATTTTTTTTAATACGAACCTGGTCTTCATCTTTTATAAAAATAAGCTCTTTGCCCGATAAAAGCTTCCCGTCTTCTACTAATGTCCCTTTTCTCCAACGATTATTACGATAAATGGATATCTCATTATTCATATATTCCTCAAGTGGGTATGCCTCATCTGTTTCTTCATCGAAGAAGACCCATTGATCATTGATGTTTTCAAAGATTCCTTCTGTATATGCTCGCAGCTGTTTACTTAATAGTTGATTTCTAAGTTGATTTTTCATTTGTGCGCCTCCAAGTGCAGATAAAAGAGTCTATGTAGAACTCAAATTACTGCATATCCGTTTTGTAATGATAAAATTTATGGCACTGTTTTCTATTTCTTAACATAAGCATCTTCTTTTATAACCCCACCCCTTAAAGTTGGACAATTAACAACTTTGTGTAAGATGCATATCATGTTAGCAGGAATGGGCCATTTGCTTGTTTGAAAGGATGATGCATTTTGTGCGGTATTACTGGCTGGGTTGAATTTAATCGATCTATTGATCAAGAGAAAGAGATTCTCATTAAAATGACAAATACACTCTCAAAACGTGGACCGGATGACACGAATATTTGGGATAGCCAACATGTCGGTTTGGGACATAAAAGGCTCATTGTGGTGGATCCGCTCTGTGGAAAACAACCTATGATCCGTGAAAAAAATGGGAATCAATTTGTACTATGCTACAATGGTGAACTTTACAATACTGAGGATATTCGAAAAGAACTACTATTAAAAGGATATTCATTTACTGGCCATTCGGACACCGAAGTTCTGTTAACTGCCTATATAGAATGGCAAGAAAAATGCGTGGATTTTTTTAATGGGATATTTGCCTTTGCGATTTGGGATGAAGCCAAACAACAATTATTTGTGGCAAGGGATCGATTAGGGGTGAAACCTTTTTTTTATTCCCTGAAAAATGGCCAATTTTTGTTTGGTTCTGAAATAAAAGCTATTATGGCTCACCCGGCAGTCAAGCCGGTTTTGACAAGAGAAGGACTTGCAGAAATATTCGGACTTGGTCCATCTCGATCACCTGGTTCAGGGGTTTTTAAAAATATTCACGAACTCCGCCCAGGACATACCTTAACCTTTAATAGAGAAGGACTTAAAATTAACCGATATTGGAATGTGAAGAGTGAAACACATCAGGAGAGTCTGGATGAAACCGTAGAAAAGGTCCGTTTTCTAGTGACGGATGCTGTAAAAAGACAATTGGTTTCAGATGTTCCGTTATGTACATTCCTATCAGGCGGACTTGATTCAAGTGCCATTACAGCAATCGCAGCCAAGCAATATCAGATGGATGGGAAACCTGCTCTTAATACGTATTCGATTGATTATGAGGATAATGCTGCCCATTTTCAAGCGAATGAATTCCAGCCCAATGCGGATGGACATTGGATTGAACTAATGAATCAGGAATTTGGTACGAAACATCACTATTGTGTCATCAGTCAAGAAGAACTGATAAATAATTTGGGAGAGGCCGTAATTGTAAAAGATTTACCGGGAATGGCAGATATCGATTCTTCCTTGCTTTGGTTTTGCAGAAAAATCAAAGAGGACTATGTCGTCGGTCTTTCTGGAGAATGTGCGGATGAGATTTTTGGAGGCTATCCATGGTTTCATAATCCTGAACAATTATCAAACGATACTTTTCCATGGATGCGCTCTATCCATGAACGAAATCAATTACTTAGACAAGAATGGAGAAAAAAGCTATCTCTTGAAGAGTATGTAAAGCATAAATATCAAGAAAGCCTACAGGAGACACCTTTGCTTTCGGGAGAATCCGACTTGGAAACAAAAAGAAGGCAGTTATTTTATTTGAATATGACCTGGTTTATGACCAATCTATTGGATCGTAAAGACCGAATGAGTATGGGAGCAAGTTTAGAGGTACGTGTTCCATTTGCAGATCATCGTCTAGTGGAATATGCTTGGAATATACCGTGGGATATGAAAATGGCCGGTAACCGGGAAAAGGGAATTCTAAGGAAAGCCTTGAAGGGGATCCTGCCAGAAGATGTTTTATACAGAAAGAAAAGCCCATATCCGAAAACGCATAATCCTCTTTATACAAAGCTTGTGAAGGATTGGCTTGAGGAATTATTAGAGGATGGGGATTCCCCGCTATTCGAATTCTTCGATAGAGATCAGCTGAAAGCCCTTGTTGATACTGGAGGATCTTCATTTAAAAAGCCATGGTATGGGCAATTGATGTCCGGTCCGCAATTACTTGCTTATTTAATTCAAGTGCATATATGGTTTAAGCATTACAATATTATTTTGGAGGATTCATAAGTAAAACGAAGGCTGCCAATACCATGGCAGCCTTTTCTCGTGCAAAATACGGTATAACTGAAGAATCTCGTTATGTAATTTATATTTTACATTATGGAATATATATGTTACTTTAACATCGAGGTGTATTATGGAAAATTTAGTAAAAGTTGCTCGTGTAAGAGTAGGCTTGACGCAACAGCAATTGGCTGAAGCTGTTGGTATTACAAGACAAACGGTTAGTCTTATTGAGAAAGGGAGATACAACCCATCATTAAAGCTATGCTTGCAAATTTGCTATACAGTAAATACAAAATTAGATGAAATCTTTTGGATTGAAAAGGAGGATATTGAATGAAAAAGATTACAGATGAGAGGCTTATCTTCAAAAATTTACAAAATATTAAAATAGCTTATATCATACAAACACTTGGTATTCTATGTATACTTGGATACGATTTTTTTCAGGGCGGCCTTGAAAAAATGCGTTCAAATCCTCTTTGGTTTTTATTTATATTAACTTCTGTTGTGTCTGCTTATTTATCAATGAGTGTGAGTATCGAATATGAAAAAGAAAACATTAATCCTAAAAAATCATTTATGATAAGTTTAATAGTATTGACAGCTATTGTAGTCATTTCTGCCTCTCTCATTTCAATTACACCTGGCTATGGATGGGGGGAAGGTCTGCTTGTAGGAGGTGTTATTTTTATCTGTGGTCTTACACCTTCGTATTATGTTTACCGGCTAAGAATGAAATAAGGAAATAATTTTGTAGATGAATAAGTATATAGAGATATGGTTTAGCAGCTTTATAAGGTCTAAGAAAAAAGTGATTCTACATAAAAAAATATGAGACGGAGGTAGTATATTGATTGATTTCTCTTTTTGCTTCAGTCAAAACGAAAGTGAGAAGATAATTAATCGCTTTGGGCTGGATTTTTATAAGAAAGTCTTGTTAGATCTTGTATATTATGCTGACAAGTGGGATTTAACAGCTATGCAATTCATTCCGTCTTATTCCGCAAAGGTAGTGTTTAAATGTCAGTCTAAAAAATATGGTGATGTGGTCCTGAAACTAGGTGATCCTTCTTTAGGAGAGATTGTTACAGAATATCATACATTATGTCAATATCATGCGCAGGGATTTTGTGGAGTAATTGAAGCGGACATTGAAAATGGTGTCATTCTTGAAGCCTGTATACAGCCTGGAACATCTTTGAGAGAAGAGAATTCACTTGGAAAAAGATTATCTGTTTTTTGTCACCTTTACAAAGGACTTCATATCTTCCCATCTAAATCTGTGGTTTATCCTAGTTATATGCAATGGCTCGATCGAATAACAAATTACATGAGCAAACAAAAAGATTGTAGAGAGCTATATTTATGTATGAAAAAAGCGAGAAATATTTATTTATCGATTTCAACTATGTATTCTGAAAAGGCGTTGCTTCATGGTGATTTACATCATGACAATATCCTTCTTGGTATGGATGGAGAATATATAATTATTGATCCTAAAGGTGTCATCGGTGACCCAGTGTTTGATGTTCCGCGTTTTATATTAAATGAATTTGATAATGAAAAAGATAGGAAAACGTATAAGAAAATAAACTATATCATTGGAGTTTTAGAAAAAGAGCTTACTATCCCAGATTCTATTATAAGACAATGCCTATATGTCGAAACTCTTATGAGCGTGTGTTGGTGTATAGAGGATGGTGGAGAATATTCAAGTGTTAAGAAAGATATTATATTAGCAGAAGCTGTGTTGAATAGCTGCTCTTTAAATCTCTGAACTAAATAGAAAGTTATTGGAGGATTAATCCATTATACTAGAAGAAAAACAGAATGAAACAATATATATAAAGCCGGAAACCTTCAGAGTAAATTTAGTCTCCAAGGCTCCCGGCCATTATATTACTTGAATATATGGTTAATGACTTCATCCATAGACATTGTACTATCCACTTCAAATACGCCAGGTTTCAGTTTGTTTTCCAACTTCCTGCTTTCGATCGTTTTCGTAAAGCTAGAAGCGTCTTTAATGATTTTTCCTTTAACCAACGCTTGAGCAACATCAATACTAGTCATTCCGCTAGCTACATTGATTACTGTTTTGTAGACAACTTGTTGATCCTGCTGATTAGAGTTTTCTTTTGCAGTTTGCTCTGCTTTTTGCAGTTCAGCGGAGTATTCGTCCTCTGTTTTTATAACATATCCCAAAGAAGATAGCTCATTTTTCATTTCATCTTCTGTCATTTCTTTAGTAACGGTATTTTTTGGAGATTCTGCAGCTTGAGTAACCGTTTCTTCCTCAGAGGAGGAAAAATATACGGCGCCGCATACACCTGCTGCCACAATAATCCCTGCAGCAAAGCTACTCAGAACTTTAGGCGTCATTGGCTATTTTCCTCCTTCTTTGGCTAGGACCTTCGTATGGAGCAAGCAGTTCTACTACTTCGTTCTCCGTAAGTTTGTGCATAGAGGCAATACTTTTAGTGGAATAGCCGCGCTTATATAAGTCCAGCATTTTCACCATAACTTGGCGTTCTTCAGAGTGATGACCCATGATGCCAGCTTCCTGAGCAGTAACCTCTGCATTTAATTCTAATTTATTGATTTGCTCCTGCAGTTTGTTCGTTTCATCGAGCATGACTGCATAATAACTGTCTAACTGTTTTTTTTCCTCTTTCGTTTGCTTTTTCATTTTCATAAATGAAATAAGAAGTAAAACGACAGCTGTACTAAATAAGATAACTAAAGCTAGATTCATTTGTCTTAAATCCTCCTATAAAAATACTCTACTTATTATACATGTAAAAATAGCATTTACGACAGAAATTGCCCAAAAGAAAAAAATTTGTAATCTTCTTTTCAAAAAAAGTGCTCTTTAACAAGCGATATGGATGACTGTTATACATAACTTGTTATTTTATTGGTAATATAGTGAATATTTAGGTGTGAGTTAAAGCAGGTAAGTTATAGATAAGTTTCATTTAATAGGAGGAAGGCAATGGTTAGATTGGAAGAAATGAAATCAGATGAGTTTCAAAATTATCAAGTTATGCAATTAAAAACTATGCAAATGAACACGTAAAGGCTGGTAATTGGAAGGAGGCAGAAGCAATTGATCAGGCTGCTGCAGAATTTAAAAGGTTATTACCTGATGGAAAAGATACCGCTAATCATCACCTATTCTCTATTCGTGAGGAAGAGAGAGAAGTAGGTATGATTTGGCTTGCTCAGCTTTCAACGATTAATATTTGGAAGGATAATCAAGGACTTGGTTATGGAAAAGAGGCAATGTAAGAAATTAAAATCTTCGCCCAAAATCAGGGTCTTAACTATATAGGGCTTCACGTCTTTGGTCACAATAAGTGGGCACGAGATTTATATGAGAAATTAGGATATATAGAAACGGATATTATCATGAGGAAAAAATTAAGATAAAAACAGTCCTTAAGTGGAGTATTTGTATCTATGGTAAGTTTTATAGAGATAATTGCTGAAGAATGGAAAGCATTTTGTTGAAAAAAGCCGCCCAAAAACAGGCGGCTTTATAGATACTTTATTTAGAAACAGAAAGAATCGTATATCCGTCTTCGGCAAGTGTAATCTGACCTTTATCATTCCACTGACTTTTAGAATCCATGTAAAGTGGCTTAGCACTCTTCCATTCTTTCAAAGAAATAGACTTTGATTGTTTGCCAAGATTAATGCACACATAGGCAAGAGAGTCAGAGCTTTCTCTTTTATACATAACTACATCAGGATCATGAGCTACAAAGAGAAGATCACCTTCATTGGCGAGGACCTTATGATCTTTACGTAAGTTAATTAAGGATTGCACATGCTTACGAAGCTCGAGGTCTTGATTTTTGTCCTCCCAAGGCATACATTTACGGCAGCCGGGATCATCTTCACCATCTAGTCCAATTTCATCGCCATAATAAATGCATGGCGTTCCCGTAAAGGTAAGTAATATCGTGAAAATTTGTTTGATTTTATCAAGATTACCTTCACATTCTGTTAAAATCCTAGGTGTGTCATGGCTTCCGATTAAATTGAAGGCCGCCATATTCACAATATGTGGATACATATGATAAACCTTCGTCATTTTTTCAGCAAACTGTGTAGGTGTGATGGTGCTTTTGGCGAAAATTTCCAATATTGCAGTTAAGAATGGATAGTTCATTACAGCATCAAATTGGTCTCCACGCAGCCACGGCATGGAATCATGCCAAATTTCGCCGAGTATGTATGCATCCTCTTTTTCAGATCTGACTGCTTTACGGAAATCACGCCAGAAATCAAAATCTACTTCATTGGCTACATCTAGTCTCCAGCCATCAATATTGCATTCACGGATCCAATACTTAGCCACATTTAGCAAGTATTCTTTTACTTCTGGATTCTTTGTATTTAATTTTGGCATTGTTTCTACAAAACCAAAGGCATCATAGTTGAGATTTTCTTCAACCATTGGAAGGCTGCGCGTATGGAACCAATCCTTATACTTGGAATCCTCTCCTTTTTCTAATACATCCTGGAATGGCTTGAAATGATAGCCGCTATGATTAAATACCGCATCAAGCATGACCCTTATACCGCGCTTGTGGCTTTCTTCAACGAGTCGTTTTAATGTTTCCTTCGTTCCAAATTGAGGGTCAAGCTCCATATAATCAATGGTGTCATATTTATGGTTGGAATAAGCATGAAATACAGGGGTGAAATAAATTCCAGTAATGCCTAAATCCTTGAGATAATCTAAATGATCGATGACCCCTGCCAAGTCACCGCCAAAGAAATTGGTTGGTGTCGGTGCGGCACTTCCCCATGGCAAAGTACCTTTAGGATTTAATTTTGCATCCCCGTTTGCAAACCGTTCGGGGAAGATTTGGTACCAAACAGTATCTTTAACCCACTCTGGTGCGCTGAATACTTCTGTATGATGAAGATATGGTAAAGCAAAGAGAAGGCCGACTTTAGGAAGTTCCTCGTAAAAACCTTTTTCAGAATAATAGGCTGTTTTAGCATTCTTATCTGTTAAACGGAAAGTATAGCGAGCTCGGCGGTGAGGAAGATCAATGGTAGAACGCCAATAATCATACAGTTCATCACTGCCGGTATAGTCCATATTTTTTGCTTTGTAAATCCATTCACTGCCCTGAAAATCATAGGGATCACCATATAGTAACTCCATCTTTTCAATATCATCTTTTTTACTCATGATCATAATCGTAATGGAGTTTAATGATGAACTATACATAAATTGATCTCTTGCAAAGTGAATAACAGATGCTTTTTCCATGTAACCTTTCTCCTCTCAATATACAAGTGAATATTAATGCAAACGCTTGCGCCTTCTATTCATTAACTATATCAGTTAATGATAAATTTTCAATCTCGAAAATTTTAGATAATAACAATGTGTTTTTACCCATAAAACGATGTAAAATAACTTAATAAATAATTCACAATTTTATTATTGTTAAATTTTGATAAATAAGTATAATAAAGGTGTTGAGTCTGCAATCGTTTTCATTAGAAAATTAATACAAAAATTATATTTGAACATCAAGTGCATTCTTATGTGCAAACGTTTGTTTACTTAGCGATATTATAAGAGGAGGGGTTGACCCATGAAAAAAGCATACTCCATGTTAATGGTGCTCATGCTCGTAATTGGCGTACTGGCTGCTTGTGGACCAGACAGAGAGAAAGAAACAGGCAGTAAGGAAGATACGAATACGGATAAACCTGAAAAACTAGTCATTTGGGAAGATACAGATAAAGGACCTGGCTTAGAGCCGGCTATAAAAGCATTTGAAAAAGAGCATGGAATTAAAGTTGAATATAAAGAAATGGGTATGGCAGATAAGATTCGTGAACAAATCAGATTGGATGGACCAGCTGGAAAAGGTCCGGATGTTATCACATTGCCGCATGATCAAATTGGTCAATTAGCTATTGAAGGTGTATTAGCTGAACTAAAAGTAGACCAAAGTGTAATCGATACTTTTACAGAATCTTCTGTTCAGGCACAAACCTATGATGGTAAATTATATGGCTTGCCAAAAGCTACTGAAACACCAGTCTTTATTTATAACAAGAAACTTATGGAAAAACCGCCTGCAACAATGGATGAATTATATACATTTGCAAAAGAGAACACAAAAGGCAAAACATATGGATTTACAGCTAAATGGGATGATTTTTATCATGCATATGGTGTAATTGGCGGTATGGGTGGTTATGTGTTTGGAGAAAAAGATGGATCTCTAAACCGTGATGATTTAGGACTAAATAATGAAGGTGCAATTGAAGGCGCTGAATTTATTGCTAAATGGTATAAAGAAGGCCTGTTCCCTAAAGGGATTATTGGAGAAAGCGGCGGTTCAGCACAGGATGGTTTATTTAATGAAGGAAAACTGGCTTCCGTACAAAATGGACCTTGGGCTTTCCAAGGATATAAAGATGCAGGTATAGATATTGGAGCAACTGCATTGCCGACACTTCCAAATGGAGAACACATGAAAACCTTCATGGGTGTTAAAGGATGGCACGTGTCAGCTTACTCTAAAAATACAGATTGGGCTACTAAATTGGTTGAACACTTAACTAATTATGATAGCGCGAAAGTTCGTTATGAAAAAACACAGGAGATTCCTCCGGTTAAAAAATTGATTGAAGATCCAATTATTGCTGACAATGAATTTTCTAAAGCAGTAGCAGAGCAATCCCAATATGCGATTCCAATGCCTAATATACCAGAAATGGGAGAAGTTTGGTCCCCGATGGCAGCGGCTTTAGAGACAATCGCAACTGGTAAAGCAGATGCTAAATCTGCAATGGATGAGGCAGCGAAGACAATCAAAACAAATATTGATACCAACCATAAAAAATAATGCTAGGTAAGGGTTAGGCGGTATCCAATTATTCTGGATATGGCCTATCCTTTTATAACAAGGTATTGGTTATATTGCATTTTAGTGAAAACTCGGGAAGAGACTTTCTCTTTGTTCATCTTCCCTTTAGAAAGTTTGTTTCTGGGCTTTCACAGAATATAGCCAATTCTTTTCGTAGAAAGGGGAAAAACCCACGATGGATATAATTCCTGCTCAAACAAAAACCAACTATGCTAAAAAGGCTGCTTTATTTTCGATTATTCCAGGGTTTGGACAGTTTTTTAATAAACAATACATAAAAGGAATTATCTTTCTTATTTTGACAGCCTCTTTTTTTATTGCTTTTGCAGATATGTTAAATATTGGATTTTGGGGATTGGTCACTTTAGGTGAAATTCCGAAGCTTGATCATTCTGTTATTTTATTGATAGACGGCATTCTAACGTTAATTGTAACGATTATTGGTTTAGGTATTTACGCTTTTAATATTTACGATGCTTATAACAATGGTAAAAAGAGAGACCAAGAGATTGCATTAAATTCTATACGCGAGCAATATCAAAATTTAATTGATAATGGATTCCCCTATCTAATTGTTTCTCCGGGATTTTTGTTATTAATTTTCGTTGTTATATTTCCGATTATCTTCTCTTTCCTTTTGGCATTCACAAACTATGATTTGTATCATTCCCCGCCTGCAAATCTGGTCGATTGGATTGGATTTCAGAACTTTATTGATATTTTTAAAATAGAAATATGGAGAACCACATTCTTTAAAGTGTTTGGCTGGACTATTGTATGGACATTTACAGCAACGACTTTACAAATTGCACTCGGAGTCTTTCTGGCAGTATTGGTTAATCAGAAAGATTTAAAGGGCAAGGCTATCATTAGAACCGTCCTGATTTTGCCTTGGGCCGTTCCTGCCTTTGTATCCATCCTTGTATTTTCAGGTATGTTTAATGAATCATTTGGTATTATCAATACGACGATTCTTCCGGCTCTTGGATTACCTCCAGTGGATTGGATGACGGAAGCAAACTGGACAAGACTTGCTTTAATTCTCATACAGGGCTGGTTAGGATTTCCGTTTATTTTTGCCATGACAACAGGAGTCCTTCAATCTATACCGGAGGATTTATATGAAGCGGCCACGATAGATGGGGCTAGCTTGATGCAGAAATTCAGAAAAATTACTTTACCGCTCGTTTTGTTTGCCACTGCGCCTATACTAATCACACAGTATACGTTTAATTTTAATAACTTTAATTTAATCTTTTTATTTAATAACGGAGGCCCTGCCATACCGGGTCAAAATGCGTGGGGTACGGATATATTAATTTCGTGGATTTATAGATTGACAATGACATCGGCTCAATATGGAAAAGCTGCCGCAGTTACGATGATTCTTTCACTAATTGTCATGTCTGTAGCATTATGGCAATTCAAACGGACTAAGTCTTTCCAAGAGGAGGATATGATGTAATGAAGAGTTCAAAAAAGAATAAAATGATCCGCTTAACCTTATCTTATATAGTCATAGCCATCATGTTTGCCATTGTCATCTATCCAATTCTTTGGATTATAGGCTCATCCTTTAATCCGGGGAACAGTTTGTCCGGTTCAACGATGTTTCCCAAAAATCCAACGCTCGACCATTATAAAGAGCTATTTGATATGAAAAACAGTGATTATCTGATTTGGTACTTTAACTCTCTTAAAATTAGTATTATGACAATGATTTTAACGGTTATTACGGTTTCTTTTACAGCCTATGCGTTTTCACGATATCGGTTTGTTGGGAGAAAAAATGGATTAATGACCTTTTTGATTTTACAAATGATCCCGAACTTTGCAGCCTTGATTGCCATTTATGTATTGGCCGTTCGGACAGGATTGCTGGATACACATATCGGCTTAATTTTACTGTATGTGGGTGGACAAATTCCGATGAATACGTGGTTGATGAAGGGGTATCTTGATACCATTCCACGTGAACTCGATGAAAGTGCGAAGATGGATGGAGCTGGTCATTTACGTATATTCTTCCAAATCGTCCTGCCTTTGGCAAAACCAATCATAGCGGTTGTAGCGTTATTCGCTTTTGTTGCTCCTTTCGGAGATTTTATTTTAGCGAAAATATTAATTAGCTCAAGTGATCAGTATACGATTGCAGTTGGTTTATATGAACTGGTTGGTAAGAAATTTGGAGCAGAATTCACCAAGTTTGCAGCAGGTTCGGTTTTAATTGCTATTCCAATTGCTACCCTTTTCCTATTCTTCCAAAAATACTTTGTTTCCGGATTGACGGCTGGCGGTACAAAGGGATAAGGTTATTTTGATGGGAGAAATAAGGGGGAAATTAGTATGTTAAAAAAAGTAATGGCCATTCTGCTGGCGCCGTTTATCTTACTTTCGACAATTCCAGTATCTGCGGAGGAAATAGAGGGAAGAGATTGGCAGGATGAGTCCATCTACTTCATCATGGTGGACAGATTTTATAATGGTAATACGAAAAACGATCATAGTGTGGACCTTGATAATCTTAATACATACCAAGGCGGGGATTTTGCCGGTATTATGCAAAAGTTAGATTATTTGCAGGAAATGGGCTTTACCACTATTGCACTGAATTCAATCGTTGAAAACACAGAATCAGGCTATCATGGAGATTGGGCTCTGGATTATAGAAAGATCAATGCGAATTATGGAACATTAAAGGAATTTAAACAGTTAGTGCAAGAAGCTCATAAACGTAATATGAAAGTGATCGTTGACTTTAATGCGAATCATGTCGGACCTAATCATCCATGGCTTAAGGATTCGGCAAAAGAAGATTGGTTTCATGAAAGAAAAGATGTGACCTCTGCAAGTAACCAGGAAGGGAAGCAGGCTGGATGGATAGATGGATTACCAGATTTAGCACAGGAAAATCCTGAAGTATCTGCTTACTTGCTGGATGCTGCGAAGTGGTGGATTACAGAAACCAATATTGACGGCTATCGCTTGAATGATTTGGAGTATGTTTCTGTTGATTTTTGGAGTAATTTCAGTAAAGAAATGAAATCGGTTAAAAATGATTTCTTTCTACTTGGTAATGGTACTATAGAAAATACATCTGATTTGGTTGGCCTTCAGGAATCAGGCATTGATGGTGTACTAGATAAACAACAAATGGAAGCGTTGAGAGAGGTATTTGCTAAACCGGATCAGAAGATGAATTCATTATTCACTATCTGGAATGAACGAATGCAAACGATGAGTCAGCCACATCAGTTGGGAGTTATGGTTGATACAGAAGATATACCTAGATTCACTAAGTCAATGCAGGATCATAATCAATTCCCTGGAACGAGATGGGAATTACTAATGACCCATATGTATACCATGCCTGGTATCCCAATGGTTTATTACGGATCCGAAATAGCCATGAATGGTAATGAGATACCTGATAATCGTCGTATGATGGATTTCAGAACAGATAAGGATTTAATTGAATATATTGGTAAAATAGCTGCACTGCGTAAAGAATATCCTGCTTTAAGGAAAGGCACTCTTGAACTTTTGAACGAGCAGGATGGAATGGCCGTCTACAAAAGAGAGTATGAAGACCAAATAATGATAGTTGCGATTAATAATAGCTCGAAAACAAAAACCATTCAACTTGATGCAGCTAATCTTCCAGCAAGTGAAGAGTTACGTGGCAGGCTTAATGCAGATATGGTCAGAAAAAGTAATGATACCTATTCAATTACTTTGGATCGTGAAACATCAGAAGTCTATTTGGCAGCAGAAAAAAGCGGCGTAAATTATGTATTCATTGCTGTAATCGTTTTAGTTAATATCTTGTTCTTTGGGTTCCTTTATTTGGCACGAAGAAAAGGCAAACGGCAAAACAATCATAATTGAACGAAAATGGAGGGATGTTATTTCTCTCCTTTTTTTTAATAATAATCATAGACTAGCATAAGTGAGGATGAAAGTGCTTGAATAAGAAATGGTGGAAGGAAGCAGTTTGTTATCAAATATATCCAAAGAGTTTTAAAGATTCCAATGGAGATGGGATTGGAGATTTACGAGGGGTAATTAATAAACTTGATTATTTAACCGAACTGGGGATAGATGTTATCTGGATTTGCCCTATTTATCAATCCCCCAATGCGGATAATGGTTATGATATCAGTGATTACCAAGCAATCATGGACGAGTTTGGAACGATGAAGGATTTTGACGAATTACTGGAGAAAGTTCATAAACGGGGTATGAAATTAATAATGGATCTGGTTGTTAACCATACAAGTGATGAGCACCCGTGGTTTTTAGAATCCAAAACATCAGTAGATTCACCTAAAAGAGATTGGTACATATGGAGTGATGGAAGCCCTAGTGGCCCACCGAATAATTGGGAGAGTATTTTCTCCGGCAGTGCATGGGAATATGATGTGGAAAGTGGGCAATATTATTTGCATGTATTTGCAACAAAACAGCCTGATTTGAATTGGGAGAACAAGGATATGAGAGAGGCCGTTTATAATATGGTCAATTGGTGGTTAGATAAAGGGATTGACGGATTCCGTATTGACGCTATTAGCCATATAAAAAAGAAGGCTGGTTTTCCAGATGCAGCAGGATTAGATGATAACGGGATAAAAGGTTTCAAGATGTATACGGACCAGGATGGGATTCATGATTTCCTTCAAGAATTAAAGATGAAAACATACTCAAACTATGACATTATGACGGTGGGAGAAGCAAGTGGGGTAAGAGCCGAAGATGCAGACCCCTGGGTAGAAGAGCAAAAAGGTGCTTTTGATATGGTATTTCAATTCGAGCATTTGAGCCTATGGGAAAAAGAAACTGAAGTTGATCTCGACCTTGTATCATTAAAAAGAATCCTGTCAAAATGGCAAACTGTATTACATGGTAAAGGCTGGAATGCGTTGTTCATTGAAAATCATGATAAACCACGTATTGTATCCGTACTGGGAAATGATCAGGAGTATTGGCAAGAAAGCGCTAAGATGCTAGGAACTATGTATTTCTTCATGCAGGGTACCCCTTTTATTTATCAAGGGCAGGAAATTGGCATGACAAATGTAGCCTTTCCTTCTATTAATGATTACGATGATATTAGCATGAAGAATTACTATCAGTTAGAAACTGCCAAAGGAAGAGACCATCTTGAAATTATGAAGGTAATATGGAAAAACGGACGTGATAATTCCAGAACACCAATGCAATGGGATGATTCGTTAAACGGTGGTTTTACATTAGGAATACCTTGGATGAAGGTGAATCCAAATTACCAGGAGATTAATGTAAAGCATCAGCGTCAGGATTCCAATTCGATTCTTTCCTTTTATAAAAAAATGATTCGCTTGCGCAAGCAGTATGATTGTCTTGTTTATGGTGAATATAAGCTTTACCTTGAAGATGATCCTAATGTGTACATGTACTCCAGATTTACAGATGAACAAACCGCTTTAGTAATCTGTAATTTCAATAAAGATAGTGAAGCTATTACTTTACCGGTGTTCAATGGGTTGACAGGGGAGCTAATCCTTAGTAATTATAATAATCATAGTGAAGAAACAGACGAACAGGGTAATATCTATTTATCACCATATGAATCAAGAGTCTATCTCTTCAAACAGATCGCTGAATAGGAAATGGGGAACAATCGTATGGCGATAACGATAAAAGACGTAGCGAAATTGGCAAATGTGGCACCTTCGACAGTTTCCAGAGTAATTGCCAACAATCCAAGAATAAGCGAGAAGACAAAAAGAAAAGTAAGAGAAGCAATGGAAGAACTCGGCTATCATCCAAATTTTATAGCGAGAAGCTTGGCAAACAAGTCAAGTGAGGTTTTAGGAATCGTTATGCCCAAGTCTGGAGATGGATCTTTTTTAAATCCATTTTTCTCTACGGTTATGAAGGGTTTAAGCCAGGCTGCGCATGAAGACTTGTATGGCTTACATATTACTACGGGGATATCGGATGAAGGAATATTTAATGAAGTTGAAAAAATGGTACATGGCGGCAGAGTGGACGGAGTTATTTTGCTTTACTCTAAAGTTGACGATACCGTATTGAACTATCTATATAAAATAAATTTCCCATTTGTTGTTATTGGAAAACCACCAATGCATGACAGCAGTATTACGTATGTGGATAACGATAATTTTCAGGCAGGCAAGGATGTAGCCGATTATTTACTTGCGAACGGGCATAAGGATATCGCCTTTATTGGAGGGAGTGCCCATCTGGTCGTCACGATTGAACGGATGAGAGGGTACGAGGAAGCATTGAAGGAAGCTGGAATACCTATTTTAAAAGAATATGCGATTCATGAAGATTTCATGCTTGAAGGCGGTAAAGAAGCAGTCAAGCAATTAATGAATCTTGAAAAACCTCCTTCAGCATTGATAGTTGCTGATGATTTTATGGCACTTGGTGTACTGAACATGCTTGATGAAATGGATATCAGTGTTCCAGAGGATATCTCAGTAGTAAGCTTTAATAATGTCTTAATTTCTCAATTGTCAAAGCCTCCTCTTTCCTCTGTGGATATCAATATAGAGAAATTGGGGTATCAGGCAGTCAAATTGCTGATTTCCAAAATAAAGAACCCTCAGGGACCAACAATGCGTATGATTATTCCGCATCAATTCATTATTCGATCATCTGTTACAAAAAAATAAGGTACTTTTATAAAGAAACGGTGAAGACATCTTAAAGGTGTCTTCACCGTTTTCTATCTTTATCCATTATCCATTAACGACACTGCCGCCATTTACATGCAAGGTTTGTCCAGAAACATAGGACGAGTCATCACTTGCCAGGTAAACATAAGTAGGAGCCAATTCATCAGGCTGCCCAATACGGCCAAGCGGTGTATTTTGACCCCAGCTTTCTTCAATTTGCTCAGCAGAGAAGGATGCGGGAATTAACGGTGTCCAAATAGGGCCCGGTGCAACGGCATTCACATAGATTCCCTTAGGAGCAACACTATTGGAAAGGGCACGGGTAAAGGATACGATCGCTCCCTTTGTAGATGAGTAATCAATTAACAATGGATTACCCTGGTAGGCTGTTACACTGGCAGAATTGATAATCTTGCCGCCCTTCGGAAGATGTTTCATGGCTGCTTTTGCCATATAAAAATATCCGAATATATTGGTTCGGAATGTGCGTTCCAATTGTTCTGACGTTATGTCAGTAAATTCTTTTTGAACATGCTGTTCTGCAGCGTTATTGACAAGAATATCGAGTTTACCGAATGTTTCAACGGTCTTTTCTACAGCATTTATGCAAACATCTTCATATCCAACATCGCCTGTGATTAACAGGCATTTTCGGCCTTCCGCTTCTACAAGCTCTTTTGTTTTTTCGGCATCTTCTTGTTCTCTATCGACATAAAGAATAGCTACATCGGCGCCTTCTTTGGCAAAGTAGACTGCAACTGATCGGCCAATTCCGCTGTCACCGCCAGTAATAATAGCCACTTTATCTTTTAATTTCCCACTGCCTTTATAGGAAGAAGTAACGGTAATAGGTTCGGGATCCATTTTATACTGCAATCCCGGTTGTACTTCTTGCTCTTGTCCTGGCGCATTATTAAATCTTTCACTCATAACTGAATACCTCCTATATTTTTCATCTATGTGTATACTTTTCCACTGTTTGTTGAAACAAAACATTTTTCGTCATGAAGGTCGCTGAATAAGATTATATAGTCGGCGTCAAGTGAGGGGCGATAAACTATATAGAAAGAAAATCGAAAAGGGTAACACCCTCAATTGAGAGTGTTACCCTGTCTTTGTGTATATGATCTAGAATCGTTAATTACCCATTCACAACAGAGCCGCCATTGACATGAAGGACCTGTCCGCTGACATAGCTGGAATCATCACTTGCCAAATAAACATAAGTTGGGGCTAATTCGGATGGTTGTCCAGCACGTCCAAGTGGAACGTTTTTACCAAATTCAGCCACTTTATCAGCCTCGAATGTAGCAGGAATTAATGGTGTCCAAATTGGTCCCGGTGCTACTGCATTCACGCGGATTCCTTTGCTGGCAATACTATTGGAAAGCGCACGTGTAAAGGATACAATGGCACCTTTCGTTGAAGAATAATCAATCAATTGTGCATTACCTTGATAGGCTGTTACAGAAGTTGTATTAATGATGGAGCTTCCTTTAGATAAGTGAGGAAGGACAGCTTTTGTTAAATAGAATTGTGAAAAGATATTGGTTCTAAATGTTTTTTCTAATTGTTCATCACTGATATCCAACAGGCTCTCCTGAGGATGCTGTTCAGCTGCGTTATTGACTAAGATATCAATTTTGCCGAATTCACTTTTAACTTTTTCGGCGACTTCGCGGCAAAAAGCACTGTCACCTATATCTCCAGCCAATAGCATGCATTGTACGCCTTCGTTTTCCACTAAATCTTTTGCTTTATTCGCATCCTCGTGTTCATTCAAATACACAATCGCAACATTGGCGCCTTCTTTAGCATAATAGTGGGCAACAGATCGGCCAATCCCACTGTCTCCGCCTGTGATAATCGCTACTTTTCCTTTTAATTTATCGCTGCCTTTATAATTTTCATCGACTTCTTTTGGTTCAGGATGCATTTCGTTTGTTACACCAGGTTGAGTATCCTGTTCTTGGGCTGGAAATCCATCTTTACCGATTTTTATATCTTCATTCATTTCACAACATCCTTTCCAATTAATGTTTCCCTATTGTTATTCCTCATTTATGGAAAAAGAAACATGGAAATAGGATTAAAGTTAAGGATGTTTTATTACTTACAAAAAAAGCACTGGAAAATAAGGTGTATGTAAAAAAATGTGATGATTTGCTGATTTTAATGTCGTTTTGTTAATGCTCAAAACAATAGGATCCAAGTAGTGATAGTGAAGAAATTCAGGATTTTTTAACCGAATTAAAAATAAACCCTTTGAGAAGGTTGGGCTATTAAGGGTAATGCTCACTGGATGGACTGAAAATTTTAAAGCATTAGAGAATAAGAGTTTTATTCCTGGGCTTCAGTGGGCATCACTGCACAAATAGTTCCCTATATTAAACCTGAAAAATAGAAAAAAGCCATCGTGTAGCCGATGGCTTTTAGATGCAATTCAATATGCCTCTGCTCTTCAAACCTATGTAACTACTAGCGGAAGTTTATAAATTGAACTTCGATAGAGAGATCTGCGTCTCGAATGGCTGCAATAACTTGCTGAAGATCATCCTTGCTTTTTCCGGTCACACGGATTTGATCGTCCTGTATTTGGGATTTAACTTTGTTACCCACATTTTTAACAATTAAATTAATTTTCTTTGCGTTGTCTTTGTCTATACCTTGAACCAATTTAGCACGTTGGCGAACTGTGCCGCCTGAAGCGCCTTCCATTTTTCCGTAATCAAGGTTCTTAACGGGAACGCCCCGTTTAATGAGCTTGCTCATTAAAACATCCTTTAATTGCCCCATTTTGTAATCATCGTCAGAAACAAGCACGAGTTCCTCATTTTCCAGCTTAATATCACTTTTGCTACCTTTAAAATCATAACGTGTTTTTACTTCCTTCATTGCCATCGTTACAGCATTTGTTACTTCGGATAAGTCAATTTTTGAAACCACATCAAATGAGCTTTCTTTAGCCATACTATCCCTCCGTTTTTAACTTTATTATAAAAAAAGCACTATATAAGTTCAATTACAAGTAAAAAAGAGGATTTTTTATTGAAATCCTCTTTATACCCAGTTAATATGTTGAAATGGAGATTTTACTTATAAGTGATCAGTCT
This sequence comes from Pradoshia sp. Z4_20, assembly GCF_058216035.1. NCBI lineage: Bacteria > Bacillati > Bacillota > Bacilli > Caryophanales > Bacillaceae > Pradoshia > Pradoshia sp. Z4_20. The sequence goes on along the minus strand of NZ_JBZAJD010000002.1, from coordinate 784,193 downwards.
TTTTTGAAAAAGATTTTTTTCCGGCTTTTCGGTTTTTCTCTTCCTGAATATTTTTAATTTCATGTTTAGCTTGGTTATCTCTGGCTTTTTTATCATTATCTGAAGTATGATATCCCATGTGTGCTTGCCCCTTTGCAAATTATTTACTACGCATATGTGTAGTATGTTGCAAGTAGGGGAAAATATGTATACATCAGAATGTATTTCAGGATAGTTTATTTAAGAAAAATATTGCAATGGTACCTGGACCGGCATGAGCGCCAACAGTTGCACCGACAGATGAAATATATACGGATTTTGGTTGGAAATTTTCTTCAATTAATTGCTTGAATTCCATAGCTTTTTCGATATCATCGCCATGACTGATTCCAATTATTTGTTTATCTAATTGGTCTCCTCGTTCTTTCATGACATCGATGACGGCTTGCATCAGTTTTTTACGGCCGCGGAATTTATCCAGTGGAACCAGTTTGCCATCTTCAACATTTAGCAGTGGCTTGATATTTAATAAACCGCCGAAAAAAGCAGATGTTTTGGAAATTCGGCCACCTCGAGCCAGGTATTCCAAATTGTCTACCGTAAATAAATGTTCCATATGGGAGGCTGAAAACTGTGCTGTTTCTTTCAGTTCTTCAAGACTGGCTCCTTTAGCGGCTTTGCGTACGGCTTCCATGACGACTAGGCCATAGCCTAAAGACGCGCATTTACTGTCGACAATTTCTAATTGAAGATCCGGGTACTCAGCTTTAACTTCGTCTCTCATCATAACAGCTGTTTGATAGGTACCGCTTAATTCGGAAGAAAATGCGACATAAAGTCCGGGTTGTTTATTTTTTGCCAGCTCTTCGAATTTTTCGTAAAAACTTTGTGGAGACACCTGTGATGTTTTGGGTGCTTTTCCTTCGCGCATGGCATCGTAGACTACTTTTGGTTTGATTGTAACTTGATCATCATATTCATTGTCATCAAGATGTACTTTTAATGGAAAAAGAATGATGTTGTTATCCTGGAAGTATTCTAATGGCAAATCGCTTGCACTATCAGCCAAAATTTGTACACTCATATAGACACCTACTTTTTTAAAATTTACTTAGTTTAATTATAAGTCTATTATCTTTTATAGAAAACAAAAATTGTTCACATATCTTTCTATCATGGGGAATTTATTTTCAGTTGTCAACTTAAGGAGGAGCTAAATTTGGTTTGGAATGAAACAAAAAAAATACTGGCTGTTGTGGTTGGAGCTTTATTAAATGCAATCGCAATGAATTATTTCTTGATACCTGCAAACGTGTTTGCGAGTGGGTTCACGGGTACAGCCCAAATTATATCAGCAGCATTGGACATGTTTACGAATATTAATTTATCTACAGGTATATTATTACTTGCTCTTAATATTCCGATTGCTATTCTTGCATGGTTTAAGGTTGGAAGGTCTTTCACAGTGTACAGCTTTTTAGCTGTTGTATTAATGTCATTATTCTTAGAAATATTACCGGTACAATCCTATTCAGATGATATTATCCTAAATGCTGTTTTCGGCGGTGTAATTGGAGCGGCCGGTGTGGGAATCACACTGCGATTCGGTGCTTCCACTGGTGGTATGGATATCGTGGCAATGATTCTTTCTAGAATCAATGATAAGCCAATCGGCATTTACTTTTTAATGCTGAATGGAGCTATTGTAGCCATTGCGGGGCTTATGTATTCAGAAGAACAGGCACTTTATACATTAATTTCATTATATGTTTCTACGAGAGTAATTGATGCTATTCATACAAGACATATAAAAGTTACAGCTATGATTGTAACAAGACATGCAGATGAATTGAAGCAGGCGATTCATTCCAAGCTGGTACGCGGAATAACAATGATTCCTGCTGTTGGAGCCTTTACGGGCGAAGATAAAAATATGCTAATGATTGTGATAAGCCGTTATGAGCTATATGACCTGCAGAGTGTTATTCAGGAAGTAGACCCACATGCATTTACAAATATCGTTCAATCTACCGGAGTTATCGGTTCTTTCCGGAAAGATTGACAAGGAATAAACCCTTTCCGTGTGCTTTAGAGCGAACGGAAAGGGTTTTTTTTTGAATGCAGGATAAGAATGAAGATGCATAGAGAACTAACTACCCTCAATATAGAAAGCGCTTACAATAAATGCTTTTTTTTGCGAAAAACATTTATCTTATAAAAAAGCGAAGGTAAAGTAATTTAAATTATTTTGAAATCGTGTTAAGAAAACATGGCCAAGGGCTGTTCATTATAAATTATTACCTTTGATTATTAAATCGACTGGTGGATAAGTATATAAAAATACGAAAAGGCTTACATTCATTATTTAGAATCAATATAAACTGAAATACCCTAAAATAAATAAATTTTACCAAAATACAAATTTTGACAATTTAAACCCTTTTCTAATTCTAGGTTCTATACTACAATCAACAATAAGTTCTCTTTTGAGAACAAAAAAAGAAATGTATGGAGGTTGGGATGGAAGATACAGTAAGTTTTAAGGATATTTTAAGTGTATTAAAGAGACGGTTAGTACTTATTATTTTGATGACGTTAATAGCGGCTCTGGCCAGTGGCATTATTTCCTATCTCTTTTTATCTCCTTCGTATGAATCATCCACACAAATTCTTGTCAACGACACTATGAACACGAACGAACAACAAAATCAGGATAAGAAAACAAAAAAAGAGGACGCCAAAACTGATAGCAATGAAACTAATTTAATCGACCCTAATCAAGTCCGTGCGAATATTGAATTGATTCATACATACAGTATGTTGATCAAGAGCCAGGCTATTCTAGCAGATGTAATTAGTGAGCTCAGCCTTGACAGAAGCATCGATAAATTAAATGAGCAAGTCACAGTAAACACGACTCAAAATTCTCAAGTTGTTGAAATAGTCGTCAAGGATCAGGACCCTGTTCTGGCAGCGAAAATGGCCGATAGTATTGCGACAGTATTCCAGCAAGAGGTTACTACATTAATGAATATTGATAATATTCATATTCTCGCGAATGCAAATGTTGAAGAGCCTTATGGGATATTTAATCCAGATATGATTAGAAATGTACTGATTGGTTTTTCATTAGGCTTATTTTGTGCTATTGGGGTAGCTTTCTTGTTGGAGTACCTCGATCCTACAATCAGAGATGAAAAAGATATCCTTTATGAATTAGGTATACCGGTTATCGGAAATATCCCGGAAATTAAAGTTAGCAGCAAAAGCATGGAAAGGCAGATGGAGGACAGCCGGGTGAAAATAGGAGGACGTACATTTGAGTCGTAATAGAAATAAAGACTTGCTGGTGAGCAAGGAAAGAGCGAAATATGCACAAATTTATAAACAATCGATTGTGAGTGAGCAGTACAGATTGCTGCGCTCAAGCATAACGTTTTCTCGAATTGGTAAAGACATCCAGACTCTGCTTGTCACATCTCCAAACCACGGGGACGGCAAAACGACCACCGCCGCAAATCTGGGTATCGTGCTGGCCCAGCATGATAAAAAAGTCATCGTCATTGATGCTGATTTAAGAAGACCGAAGATTCATAAATTATTTGACCTTAAACAATCTGATGGCTTAACAGCTATTCTTGCTGGCAAAGCGACAGTGGATGAAGCTATATGCATTTCAGATATACCAAATCTCCATATCATCCAGAGCGGTGCCGTAACCAAAACATCGTATGAGCTCTTAACAGCAAATCGAATAGAGGACATTATCTCGATTCTAAGCCAGCAATATGACACCATAATATTTGATACTTCACCTATCTTGTATACCGCTGAAACGCAAATACTTGCTAATCTTTGTGAAGCTTCCATGCTGGTCGTGAAAAGCGGTCAGACATTAAAAGAAGATGCAAGAAAGGCAGTAAATGTTTTACAAGATTCCAAAGCGGAATTATTGGGAGCTTCATTAAATGGAAATCCAATAAAACCAAAGGCTTATCAATATAACTGATTATTAAGGAGTGGTTAAATGCAGGTTATCCTTTTATCTGGAGGATCGGGGCAAAGATTATGGCCTTTATCTAATGATTCACGTTCAAAGCAATTTCTGAAAGTATTGGAAGGGCATGATAGGACAAACGAATCAATGTCTCAGAGAGTATGGCGACAAATGGATGAAGTAGGACTAATGAAGTCGGCAGTTATTGCGACGAGTAAGAAACAAGTGGATATCCTGAAAAATCAGCTCGGCTCAAACGTTCCCCTTATTATTGAGCCAGAGCGGCGGGATACTTTTCCGGCAATTGCTCTTGCTGCCTCCTACCTATATTCGATCAAAGGAATCAGCCTAGATGAAGTAGTTTCCGTTTTGCCCATTGATTCTTACGTGGAAAATGATTTCTATGAATCTGTGAAAAAATTGGAGGATACGCTAAACACAACAGATTGCAGTATTGCTTTAATGGGAGTGGAACCAAGCTATCCTTCTACTAGTTTTGGCTACATCGTTCCAGAAAAGAAAAATGATGGGCTAGTTCTTGTTAGCCATTTTGTAGAAAAGCCGACAGAAGAGTATGCACAAAGATTGATAAAGGAAGAGGCATTATGGAATTGTGGTGTATTTGCATTTAAGTTAGGTTTTATGATTTCGATTTTAGAAGAAATGAATTTGCCTATAGAGTACGAACAGCTACAAAATGTCTATGAACTCCTGCCTAGTATTAGTTTTGATTTTGAAGTTGTCGAGAAAACGAAGAATATTGTCGCTCTCCCCTATAAAGGAATATGGAGGGACCTGGGGATTTGGAGCACCTTAACTGAGCAAATGATCGAGACTGTTCAAGGCTTAGGTGTTATTTGCCCAAAATCTCATAATACCCATATCATCAATGAGCTGGACATTCCAGTTGCGGTTCTTGGTATGCCAGATGCGGTGGTTGTCGCGAGCCCCGATGGCATCTTAGTTGCCAATAAAGGTTTGAGTCATGATCTTAAGAAATTCATATTTCATTTTAATCAAAGGCCGATGTATGAAGAGAGACGATGGGGGTCGTATAAAGTCCTTGATCAAACCGTCTATGATAATGGGACAGAAGTGCTCACAAAAAGAATAACCATTCATGCCGGCAGCAATTTAAGCTATCAGGAGCATAATAAGAGAAAGGAAGTTTGGACTATTCTCAAAGGTGAGGGTTCTTTGGTACTGAATGAATATATATACGATGTGAAGCCGGGAAGCGTAATTGAAATTCCAGCTGGCACAAGACATGCATTGAAAGCTATTTCCGACTTGGAATTAATTGAAGTTCAAAAAGGTAGTTCGCTGACGGAGGAAGATGTGCATAGAATTAGCATGGAATGGGATGAAATTCTTCCTATGATTAGCTCAGTGACTCTTTAGTACATTTATATAGTTCGTTATTAAGAACAAAGAGAGCTATATAGAAACGTAATAGAAGGACTGAATATTCAAGCCAAAAGTAAAAGCAAGCATATTCATGGGAAAAAGAGTGAATGAAATTCTTTCTCTGATTAATTCAATCACTCTTTAGTATACCTATAAAATTCGTTATTGAGAACAAAAGGGGGCTGGAATGGAAAAATAATTAAAGGACTGGAACAACTCAAACCAAAAGTAAAAGCCACCATATATCAGGGGAAAAAGGAGTGAATTCATTGATTTCTTCTAAGGCAGGGACTGCACAGGAAGCGTTCGCAGAACCGAATGAGCTTGATAACAAGAAATTATATCTAGTATCTAAAAGATACTTAGACATTATTCTAGCTGTAGTGGGTCTTCTGCTGTTAATTCCTGTATTTTTTATTGTAGCCGTCTTGATAAAAATTGAAGATCCTAAGGCTTCTGTGTTCTTTAAACAAATACGTGTAGGCAAGGATGGAAAAACATTCTGTATGTATAAGTTCAGATCTATGGTGATGAACGCAGAGCAACTGATAGAGACACTGCTCAATCAAAATGAGTCCAGTGGGGCTATTTTTAAAATGAAAGAGGATCCTAGGGTTACAAAAATAGGACGTTTTATTCGCAAGACGAGTATTGATGAATTGCCACAACTGTGGAATGTTTTGAAAGGAGAGATGAGTTTGGTCGGTCCCAGGCCGCCATTGCCGAGAGAGGTAGAAAGTTACTCTGACTATCATAAACAGCGTTTGTCCGTTATTCCCGGCTGTACAGGATTATGGCAGGTTACTGGTAGAAGCAGTGTCGGCTTTGAAAAAATGGTTGAGCTGGACCTTTATTATATTCGTAAGCGCCATTTCTTTTATGATATAAAAATCATTTGCAAAACGTTTATCGTAATGTTCTTTCCTAATAATGCTTATTAGGAAAGAACAATAAGAAAGAAGTGATAGTCATAAATAATATTTATGTTTTATATCGACTTATTCTAAATCGTACGGTGGGAGTTACTGATGATTAAAGAATCAATGTTGTTATCAATTAATCGATTTGCCAAATCAATTGTCCAAGTTTTTTTAACTATTCTTATAGCCAGATTACTGACCTTAACAGAAATGGGCCTTTATCAGCAAATCTTTTTGATTGCAGTAATGGTAGGTGCTTTTATTCCGTTTGAGATGCATACAACGTTCAGTTATTTCTTTAACAAAACGGATAATGAACGTGAAAAATCATTAGTGATAACCAATACGTTCTGGGTTTTGTTCATTCTTGGTGTACTGATGATTTTCGGCCTGTATACTCTATACAATATTGAGTTTTTATTAAAGGATAGCCCATTGCGCAAATATGAGATTTGGATTGGATTTTGGAGCTTTGCAACCATAATGGGCTGTTATTTAGAAAATTTGTTTGTTTCTATTAAGAGGGCTAAAATTTATAGCTTTATTAATTTATCTTATTATTTTGCCTATTTCCTGATTATTGGCTATACATTATATGCGACAAAGGAGCTACTCTTAACAATTAAACTGATTGCCCTGTTTGAAATCGTTAGAGTCATCATTTTGCATCTGTTTTTCCATAAGATTCATGGCATGTCTTTAAAAGGAGATCTGCCATTATTAAAACAGCAGCTTAAATATACAGCGGCAGTTGGAGCAGTAACAGCCATCGATGTGATTACACAGACAAGTGATAAAGTCATCATTTGGTTATTCTACTCAATAGAATTGTTTGCAATTTATTCAATATCATCAAAAGAGATTCCTTTCATGTCTATTATTACTGTAGCTGTTATAACAGCGATGCTACCAAGACTAGGTCGTTTATACAGCATACAAAGGCGGAAGCTAGAAGCCTTAAATCTCTGGTCAGAATCAAGCCGATTACTATCATTAGTCATGTTCCCTATTTTTTGGATTCTATTTTTCTATCATAAAGAGTTTATCGATCTTTTATACTCTGATACTTATTTAAGCGGATCCATCATCTTTTTAATATATTTAATGAAATTCCCGCTTCGCTTTACAGTTTTTTACACGCCTTTACTTATATCCGGTAATCAAAAGCTAGTTTTAAAAAACGCGCTTATCACGGTTATTTGCAATATCGTTCTAGGACTAGCATTGATGGGGTTATTTGGGTACATCGGGGTAGCTATAGCTTCTGTTATCTCATGTTTTATTAGTATTTACCTGCAGCAAAGAGATGTATGCAAAGTATTTGAAATTCGGCAAAGGGAGCTTCTACCCTACAGGTCAATTTTGATGACATTTGGAACCTCAGGTTTCACCGCAGGAGTGGTCTATTTAATTATCTCCTTTTTGCCTGGTCATCAATTTATCCATTTTTTTTCTGGCGGCATAATCACCATGCTGTTATGCATAGGGGTCGCGCTAGTGAGAAAAGAAGTATCTATTCCCTTCTTATTCAATAAACCGATTGTTTTAAAGGTTAGGAGATAAAAAACTTAATAGGGAGTGTTGTAAATGAAAGGAATTATCCTTGCTGGAGGTACCGGATCGCGGCTTTATCCTTTAACAAAGGTCACCAATAAAAATCTGCTTCCAATCGGAAAATATCCAATGATTTATCATTCAGTTTATAAACTGAAGGAGTCCGGAATTGAAGAAATATTAATTGTAACGGGCAGAGAACATATGGGGGATGTAGTTGATTTGCTTGGCAGCGGCTTTGAATTTGGAGTTGAATTTTCTTATAAGGTGCAGGAAAAGGCCGGCGGTATAGCAGAGGCTCTTGGACTTGCTCGCGATTTCACTGAAAATGAGAAAATGGTCGTCATTCTTGGAGACAATATTTTCACAGATACAATTCGACCTTATGTGCAGCATTTTGCGCAACAGGAGAGTGGCGCGAAAATTTTAATTAAAGAGGTTGAGGATCCAAAACGTTTCGGTGTTCCGGTTATATATGACGGCAGAATCATCGCGATAGAAGAAAAACCAATGGTACCAAAATCGAACTATGCAGTGACGGGCATTTATATGTACGATTCGACCGTTTATAGGATAATTGACCAGCTTACCCCATCAGCGCGAGGTGAAATGGAAATTACAGATGTCAATAATCACTATATTAAGGAGGGTTTACTGAAATTTGATGTGCTGAGAGGGCGGTGGACAGATGCTGGTACACATTCTTCTTATGCACAGGCTAATATAATGGCTCAAAATATGGATTTCAGCAATTTATTTGAAAAAGAAGCAGTGCTCATGAAATAAAATTCAGCAATCATAGATAGATTCATTGAGTTTATAATGAGCAGATAAATGGACTGAAAATAGGGGTTAAGGAGACTGATCCAAATGAAAAAGTCCCATTTGGGCAATGTTGCAATGGATATCTTTAATATAAAGGAAGGCTTATGTGTGATAGAATCCCGTCTCATAAACAAAAAGAAAGCAGCAATCTATTTCTTAAATGCCCATTGTTATAATATCGCGCAAAGGGACAATGATTACAGGGAAATCATCAATAGAGCTGACTTTTTGCTGAATGACGGCTTTGGGATTAGATTAGGAGCTAAGTTGTTCGGTATCCAGCTTAAGGAAAATTTGAATGGGACTGATTTTATCCCAATGCTGTTGCAATTAGCGAGCGAAAAAGAGTACAGTGTGTTTTTGCTTGGAGCAGGTCCCGGCGTTGCTGAACTAGCTAAACAAAATATACAGGCAGTCATGCCGAATATTAAGATTGTTGGACAACGGAGTGGATATTTTAGTGATGAAGAGAATCAAGAAGTTATTCAGCAGATTAACGATGTATCGCCAGATATCTTAATTGTTGGCAGAGGAGTGCCTATCCAAGAAAAATGGATTGACCGGAATAAAGATGCACTTGATGCTAGAGTCATACTTGGCGTTGGCGCTTATATTGATTTTGCATCAGGTCGGATCCCGCGTGCTCCTAAGCTTATAAGGACCTTGAAGATGGAATGGGTGTTCCGTCTTATGTTAGAACCGAGACGCATGTGGAGGAGATATTTGATTGGCAATTTCCAGTTTTTTTATTACACCGTCAAAAATAAGTTGTTAGTTAATCAGGAAGCGGAGATCCAACGCTAATAGAGGAAGGAATATGGTGCGTATGAAGCCAAAGGTTTGTACGATAATTGTGAATTTTAATGGTACGCAAGATACGATTGCTTGTTTGAAATCACTGAACAATATAACATATGCCAATCATGAAGTAGTTGTCGTAGATAATGCTTCAAAAGAGAATGCTAGTTTAAAAGAATTTATAGAAGAGTCCAGGTTCCATTTTCTTGAACTGGGTGGGAATCACGGATTCGCCGCTGGGAATAACAAAGGGATTCACTATGCGCTTAGCCATATTGCTGATATTGACTACTTTCTCTTACTAAACAATGATACAGAAGTTGATCCCTATTTTCTTGAACCGCTTGTAGCTGAATGTGAGAAGGATAAAGAAGTTGGTGCTTGTTGTTCCCATATCAATTACCACAGTAAACGCAATAAAACATGGTATGGGGGCGGAGATATAAAGTGGTTAACAGGACGAGTACTGCATAAAACATTGGAGAGGAATGGAAAAATAGCTAGTGATGAGAATTTTCTAACTGGTTGTGTGTTTTTATTTCCGGTGGACATTCTTGATAAAGTTGGGTACTTGAATGAAGATTATTTTCTTTATTATGAGGATGCAGCCTATAGTCTTGAAATAAGAAAGGCTGGATATAAATTACGATATGTCCCTGATTCACTTGTTTTTCACAAAATCTCAGCAACTACCGGCTATCGTTCACCTCTCTCCAATTATTACGGAACAAGAAATAATTTGCTGTTTATGTCCATTTATGCCAACAAGTTAAATTTTCTTCTATTTTTAATGTTCTTTATCGGCAAAAATTTTGTTAAATACTGTTGGTATATTTTAAGGGGCAAACAATTTAAAAAGGTTGCGTTTGCCATCCAAAAAGCATTCTCCGATTTTGCTGCGTCAGCAAGCGGAAAACGTGAATATCCTTTTATGTAATAAATAAAGGAGGAGCTCATTATCAAATTTTTATATGGTCTGATCCCTCATTCGCTGAAAAGGGGATTGAGAGTCTATATATTTAAGAAGAATAATAAGTCAGTATTTATTGGTCCTTATGTTGAAATAGATCCGGCAACAACAAAGGTCGGAAAAAATTGCGCAATAAATTTATACACAAGTATTTCGAAGACAACTATTGGTGATTACACCTATTTTTCTGCTAACTGTAGTATCATGCATGCCAATATAGGTTCCTTTTGTTCGATAGGTCCAGACAGTAAAATCGGTCTCGGCAGTCATCCGACTGACTTCATATCGACATCTCCCATTTTTTATTCCACCTCAAAGGTGGTTAATAATATCAATTGGGTAGATCGGGATTACCATGTGGAATTTAAGAAAGTGAATATTAGAGATAACGTCTGGATTGGGGCAAATGTCTTTATTATGAATGATATCGAGATAGGTGAAGGAGCGATTTGTGCCGCAGGTTCTGTCATTACAAAGGATGTTCCACCTTATTCCATAGTGGGAGGAATACCTGCAAAAGTATTAAAATATCGCTTTGATGCCAATACGATTGAACAGTTGCTAGAGTTACGATTATACCAAAGAAGTGAAGAATGGCTTAAGGAAAATTTATGCGGTGCCATTACACCGGAAGAATTGCTAAATAAGGAAGTCACTAAGACGAAATCAATAATTTAAGAATACAAAGATTTGACTGAATTTATTAAATGGCAATCCACTAAAAGGGAGTAGACTAAATGATGCCCATACTTATACAAGTTCGTTTGACTTCACTATTGAAGGATACGAAATTTTGGTTAGTTATCTTGATTGTTATGAGTGCTCTTTTTTTTCTAGCTGTCCAAATCAAGCCCCCTGATAAGACAGATGGATTGCCAGAATCATCAGTTGATGAGGTGGCCAAGTCAATCGACCTTCAAGAGGAGATCGACCAGGTGAGTGCCAATGGGGGAGGGATTGTTAACGTGCCTAAAGGCGTTTACGAAGTCGATACAAAAATTATTTTAAAGTCAAATGTCCACTTAAAAGGTGCAGGGATAGGAAAAACCATTCTTAAGCTAAATCTAGAAAAGAGTAAAGGTACACCGGATGATTCTTCTATTCTCGTATCAGAATCGAATGCTCAAAATATTAAAATCAGTGCTTTAACATTTAATGGGGAGAAGGAAAAACGGGAAAAGCAAATTAATGACGGATATTCTCATACAGTTGTTTTGCAATTTGTGGATGGCTTTGATATTAGCGAGGTTGAAGTTGTTCGTTCTCCTAGTGCCTCTATCATGCTCTTTAATACGAAAAACGGAAAGGTCAGAGATTCAAGAATCATTGATGGGGGCTCAAATGGAATAATCGGGTTGCAGAGTACGGAAAATGTCCAAATCATGAATAATATCATCAACCACACCGATCATCAAAATGGTATATTCATCAGTTATCAGGAAGGAAAGTCCAGTCATAATATCACCATTGAGGGAAATAAGGTCGATGATGCCGGTGATTTTGGGATTGAAGTCGGGCATCTTGTTGAAGACGGCCATGAGCAGCATGAAAATATTGTTGTTCGAAATAATGAAGTGACTGGCTCACGGAATTCAGGGATTGCCTTTCGCACAGTCAGCGATGGGGTAATTGAAAACAATACAATTAAAGGCTATGGAAAAACAGGCGGATACGGTGGAGATGGCATCTTTGTAGAAGGCTGGAAGAATAAGTCCGTAAATGTCAAAGTTTTGAATAATAGGGTTGAGCAAACATATAACACTGGTGATGCCAATGCTATTTACGTGACAGGAATGGACAATACAATCATTGAAAATAATGAAATCATCGCCAGCAGAGGGAAAGGTTTATTCATTCAAGCATCCAAGATTGGAAAGCAGACAGGAGATTTTCCAGATGGAATCAGGCAATTCAATGACATTACTGTTCAGGGTAATCGGATTGCTGATGGGCGTAAGGAAGGAATCCACATCCAAGGTTATAAGGCGCACGGAATCAGCATTTCTGATAACGAAATCAGCCATAACCAGTCGACGGGACTCTTCATTGCAAATTTAAACGTAATGAGCTCTGGTCTTGAAGTAAGAAAAAATCAAATAAGTGAAAATGGGCTGGCTGGGATTGAAATGTATAGCCAGGAGGATTTTCTCCTTGAAGGGAATTATTTAAAAAATAATGGAAAAAAATCCGAGGAACTGAAGAACCGATCTGCAGTCGTTCTCTCTCATGTTGGAAATGGCAACCTCAATCAAAATACATATGAAGATGACCAAAAATTGCCGACGCAGAAATATTATTTACAGATAGCAGAAGCTACAGCAACAGTCAGTCAAGAAAATATGGACTTCATTGGTACTAATCCAAGATTAAGAAATAGTACGGCCCATTACTTAGAATAGTCATTGGAAATCATAACGGTGGAGTTCCTAAAAGGAGGGGGATCGGTGAACAGCTTGCTCATGAACACCAATAATCGGCAGTTTATTCAAATAGCAATGGCGGTCACTCTTGCGATGGTCGTTGGAGTCTTTGCTGCCTTACCGCTTGTCTATTTACCTATCATCATATTGATTATAGCGGTCATTTTTTTCTTTCCATTATCAGTTGAGAGAATTTTCACCTTCATTGCCCTGTCCATTTTTATTGACCGATCGTTTATTACCTTTCAGGGATCATATATACGGATCTTTCAAATATTGTTTCTAGCATTATTTTTAAAGTTTGCGATTGAATATTTGCTCTCTAGACGGGAAATTGTACATGCCCCCTTATTTATCCTGATTAATTTATGGGTCTTCAGCTATTTTTTTAGTATTGGCCATTTAATCAGTGTGGGGGATTTCTGGGAATCTGTCGTTGGGCAACTATTTTTGAACCTATTCTATTTTATTTCTGTGCAATGCATCTATAGTAAAGGACTTTCTTACTTTGACAAGATTTTGAAATACACCATTATTTCGGGTGTTATTGTAACTTTTGTCGGAATCCTGCAATGGATTGGATTCTTTTTTGGATTTGAATTTGGGCTCAGCCATTATGAAGAGATAGGAATTCCTAGACCTTCATCATTTGCCCATGAACCTGACTGGTATGGCTTATTTGCCGGATATTCCGCTGTCTGGTTTGTCGTGATGTATTTAAGAAAGGATTCCCGTTTATTTTCACAGCTCTTTATTTTGATTGGCATGTTTATGTGTTTTGTAGGTGTATTTATCAGTATGGCCAGAGCAAGCATTCTATCCTTAATTGTAGCAATACTCTTTATTTTAATTATCACAAAAAATATGAGAGCGATTAAACTGCTTGCCAGTTCAGCCATTATTATGATTGTGGGGGCGATGGTACTCTTCATCATAAACCAGGACATTTTCATGAAGGTATATGATCGCTTCAATCCAAGCACAAGTCTTGAAACCGACCAGGGAGCAGCAGACAGCCGGTTTGCATCAATCCAGCTGATGCTTGATTATATCCCGAAGCATCCGCTAGTCGGCAATGGCAGCGGCGGAATGTCGGAATTATCAATGAGAGATGATATTAGGCAGGAGTATATTTATGGAGGGGAATTAAACGCTGGGAAAGGGAATGCCAATATTTTTTTAACCGTATTGTTTGATACGGGTATCATTGGTCTGATTATTTTCCTGCTGATTCTTGGAAGGGCCGCCTGGATGATTCTGTCTGTTTATCATAAATCTAATTTCATACCTCTTGGCTTTTTAGCAGCTAGTATTTTTATCTTAGTTGATTTCAATTTCAATAATGGATTTAGAATGGGTTTCGTGTGGTTTCATGCTGCTTTAATTGCAAGCTATTTCCTTCTCATAAGAAAAGAAAAGAGAAGACTTAATACCATACCGGGGGGAGAATTGGATAGATGATGAAACAAAGAGTGGGCATTATCGGAAGCGGGTTTATTGGGAAAGGTTTAGTAAATGCACTACATTTATTTAATGATATAGAAGTGACAAAGGTATTAACAAGAAGTAGGGTAGATACTCGAGGAGATTACCGATATCCTGATTTACTGACCCATTCAGTCGATGAGGTGATTGAGCATTCAGATGTAATTGTTGAGTGTACAGGGGATGTTTTGTTTGGCACCGATATGATTGCTAAGGTGATGGAAGCAGGAATTCCTGTCGTGACAATGAATACGGAGCTGCAAGTTACAACAGGCTCCTATTTTGCCAAACGAGGTTACATTACAGAAGCAGAAGGAGACCAGCCTGGTTGTTTGGCGGCTTTAAGAGAAAATGTTCTTCAGATGGGATTTGAACCAATGGTTTTTGGCAATATAAAAGGATTTTTAAATCCTAATCCTTCACCCAAGGATATGCTTTATTGGTCGAATAGAAATAAAATCAGCTTAGAGATGGTTACCTCGTTTACTGATGGAACGAAAGTGGAGTTTGAACAAACACTTGTGGCAAATGGGCTTAATACAAAGTTTTTGCCATCAGGGATAATGGGAATAAGCGCGGAAGATTTACAGGAGGGGGCTAATGCACTCGCATTAGAAGCCGATCAATTAGGATATCCAATCAGCGATTATGTTCTGTCGTCAAAGGCTCCTGCTGGGGTATTTATTACGGCTAAGCATTTGGATATGCAGGGGCAGCGTAATGCACTTCAATATATGAAGCTAGGGGATGGTCCTTATTATACGATTATCCAGCCTTTTCATTTATGCCATCTTGAAGTGGTCAAAACAATAAGAAGGGTTTTTGAAAAGAAAGAAGTATTATTAAATAATAGCTGTTTTCCATCCTATAGCATGGGATCGATTGCTAAGAAGAAGCTGAATATTGGAACTGTCATCAATAGAGGCATTGGAAGTTTTGAAGTGAGAGGGAAAGCGTTAAAGATTGAAGATGAGCCTAACCATATACCAATTGGACTCTTAGATTCGGTAAGGATTATAAAACCTGTAGAAGAAGGGGAAATACTGACCTTCTCACATGTTGAAATAGACGATAGTCTGGCCTATAGGGCATGGATGGAAATAAAAGAACAGTCCATATTATTGCAGGAAATTTAATGAATATATGAGAGGATGTGAATCATCATGAGAGTTCTCCATGTCATCAGACAATACAAACCAGTTATTGGCGGTATGGAAAATTATGTGGAAAACTTGGCCGTCCACCTAAAAGAAAGAGGGATTTATTCGGAAGTATTAACGTTAAATGCAGATTTTTCAAATGGTGAAAAATTTTCCGATTCTGCCATTATAAATGGGATTAAAATCAAGAGAATTCCTTATTTCGGTTCGCGGAGATATCCGATTGCGTTATCTGCTGTCAACTATATCTCTGAATTTGATTTAATTCATATCCATGGGGTTGATTTCCTGCTCGATTACTTAGCTGGATTAAAACCATTTCATAAAAAAACGATGATTCTCTCTACACATGGCGGGTTCTTTCACACGAAGAAGTTTTACCTTTATAAAAAGCTTCACTTCCATACTGTAACGAAGTATAGTTTGAAGAATATGAAATGGATTGTCGCTGTCAGTGAAAATGATTATAAATCATTTCGACCAATCTGTCCTGAGAGGCTAGATTTGATTGAATGCGGAATAAACTTTGACCATTATCATACGATTGCAGAGGAAAATGGGTACCCGAATCGGTTTATCTTTGTTGGAAGATTCTCGAAGAACAAACGAATAGACAAGCTTCTGCTTTTGATTAAGAAGCTGAAGGTAGAATTCCCAGATGTGCACCTATCCATTGTGGGAAGGGATTATGATAACTTAAAGGGAGAGTTAGAGAAACTTATCGATGAATATGAAATTGGAAATCATGTGGCTATTTGTGAGGCATTATCTGAAGAGGAACTCCTCGAGGAAATGGCCAAGGCGTCCTATTTTATATCCGCTTCCGAATATGAAGGTTTTGGGTTATCTTCATTAGAGGCGATGGCAGCGGGAAGGGTAGCATTGCTGAACAATATCCCCTCCTTTGAAAAAATGATTCAGGATGGCAAGAATGGCTATTTGTTGTCTTTCGATGATGTCGATTCTGTTGAACAAAAGGTTAAGGAAGTTTTATTCAACAAAGATATGGAAAAAGTCAGGCGGGCAGGAGTAGAGAAGGCTAGGCAAAATTCTTGGGGAGCAGTAGTGGAAAGGTTCATTGATTTGTATGAATCTATTCATAAAGAGGCAAATGATACCCATTCAAAATTGGCAAGCAAAGTGAAATAAAGAGAGGGCGCAAGGAGTGTACCTTGGTGCCCTCTCTTTTTATTATTGAATGCTGTTTTCTAGGGAGTCAAGCACATCTTGCATTTGATGGAGTTGCGCCTGCTCAGCCAGTGTTGAATTCGCAAATGCAGAAGATAGCTCATTGCGTGCTTTAGTGATTAGTTCCTGTTGATTAGAGCTTTCTATCTGTGCCAATTCCACAGCTTTTTGAGCCCGACTAAATAATTCATTGCGCATTTACAGTCCTCCACAGGTAGAAGAATCTTGATTCTCTTCAGCCTCAGCCATCGTTAAACGATATGGGAATCGCTCACTATGTTTAGACACAGCCGTTTTACCTTGTTGAACAAAGCGCTTTGATTTATTTCTTTTTCCCATGGAAGTACCTCCTGCATTCAAGGTGTGACTCGAAAGGAAGAGTCATATCTATCATAACCAGACGGAGATTATGTTAGTCACGCAGATTTTATATTAAATTTCTCTTCAAGGAAGACTGCAATTCCATCTTCCTCATTTGATAATGTAATGTGATTAGCAACATTTTTCAGCTGTTCAATACCATTTCCCATGGCTACGCCGGTTCCTACATAATCAAGCATTTCTAGATCATTATCTTCATCGCCAAATGCGATAATATTTTTTCTGGAAATTCCTAAATCTTTTGATACCAAATCAACACCAACTGCTTTGCTCATTCCATTTCTAACGATTTCGATGACATGCCATGGATCTGCCCAGCGTCTGTGATCAATGACTTCAGCATGGACATCCGAAAGGTGTTTCCTGATTCCGGCGACATCATTTTCATCGGAATGAATAAGCATCGAAGTAGGGGAAGCCTGTAGAAATTGGCGTAGATCACCTGTAGTTATATTGCTGCTGCCGTGATGCAAAATATCAATTAATTTTTCATCATGGTAATGGAAATACACATCATCCTTTACCTCGGCAATAATATTGTGTAAACGATAATCGTCCATAGCTTCCACAATGTCTTTTGCCACTTTTATATCTAGCGGCGAATGATGCATGCCCCAGCCTGTATGGAGGGGATGGTGAATAAAAGCTCCATTAAAATTCACAATCGGGGTTTTAAATTGCATTTCACGATAATAAGGTTCACTGGATCGGTATGGTCTCCCAGTAGCAATCATCACTTCATGACCATTATTTTGTAATGTTTGCAATACTTTTTTAGTACGTGGAGAAATGGTTTTATCATCTTTCAATAATGTTCCATCTAGATCAAGTACAATTAAATGTTTATCTGACATATGGCTCTCCTTCTAAAATTATAAGTTGAATTAATTCCATTTAGATTCCTATTTTATATATCATAACAAGTATAGCCGTTTAATGGTATCGTTTGGTTTGTAAAAAAATATATAGAGAAGGGGAATAATAATGATACAAGTAGAGAAAGTATATGTTGAACATATTCCAATGCTTATAGTAGGTAAGCAGGATATGAATAATGTACCTCTCCCCGGATTTATTTTTCTTCACGGTTTTACCAGTGCAAAAGAGCATAATCTGCACTATGCTTATCTTCTGGCGGAAAAGGGGTTTAGAGTATTTTTGCCTGAAGCATACTTGCACGGTGAACGAGAGGAACGGGACATGAAGAAGGATTTATCGAGTTCATTTTGGAAAATTGTTATTTCCTCTATAAAAGAATTGCATATGATCAAAAAATATATTACAGAGCATGGATTAGCGATTTATGATTGTATTGGTCTTGGCGGTACATCTATGGGTGCAATCACGACACTTGGCGCACTAACTCAATATGATTGGATTCGTGTGGGAGTCAGTCTGATGGGAAACCCGGAATATAAAGAGTTTGCGCAATATCAAGTGGAGGAATTTGAAAAACAGGGGATTGATTTAGGGTTTACGGAGGAAGAGAAATTGAAAGTATTCAGTACTCTTGAAGAACTTGATTTATCCTTGCAGCCCGATAAACTAAATAATCGCCCTCTTTTCTTCTGGCATGGGGAAAAGGATCCTATTGTACCGATTGCAGGTGGCCGTGCGTTTGTTGAAAACCTCCAGGAAAAAGTAGATTCTGGCAGAATTACTTACATATCTGATAAGACGGCCGGTCATGCTGTTACTAGAAGTGGATTACTGCAGGCCGTTAACTGGATAGAAGAGAATCTTGTATAAGGATTAAGAATGGTCAGATTAAGTGAAATTTGGTAGGATTGAAACAAGAACGTTGAGGAAGGAGATTTAACATGGATCAAGATATGAAAGATAGCCTTATGAGTGCATTGGAAGAAGTTTTGGACCCTGAATTGGGAATTGATATAGTAAACCTAGGCCTAGTCTATAATGTCGATATGACCGACGAAGGCGATGTGACAGTAACGATGACCTTAACCGCGATGGGCTGTCCATTGGCAGGTACCATTGTCGATCAAGTACGTTATGCATTAAAGGAATTGCCTGAAGTGAAAAACGTAGAAGTAGACATTGTTTGGACACCGGCATGGACAAAGGATCGTATGTCACGTTATGCGAAAATTGCCTTGGGTATACAATAATAAAGATTGAATATATTTGGAGAGCTGAGTTTAAGGCTCTCTTTTTTATGAAAAAAAATATCTTTAAGATATTCAAATATCAACTGGGTTAATAGAATCGGTTGGTCCTATTGGAATTGGTTTTTATTTCTGATAAAGTTAAAATAATCAAATTATTTGCAGGGGGACTCTTGTTACGAGTTGAGAAGGTTAAAACCTGACCCTTTGAACCTGTCAGTTAATACTGGCGCAGGGAGCATGAAGTACATAAGTCTACTCGATATGTGCGAAAAGCTCTTTTAAGATGTATAGAAGAGCTTTTTTGTTTCCAATTAAATAGTTGATTGCGGGGGGACTCAAATTGCGAGTTGAGAAGGTTAAAACCTGACCCTTTGAACCTGTACAGTTAATACTGACGTAGGGAGCGATAACATCACTTTGTTGATGCGAGACCCTTTTTTAGTATAGGAAATACCTGGTGCAGATGGAGTGGCTGTTGTTTCTGCTATTGCTTTAAGTGATTATCCACTTCAAGCGGTCGAATCGTTTAAGCAGCAGTTTGTATGTTAAGTATCATGAAATGAATTAGGGTTTATGGGAAGGATAAAAGTGAAAGAGTGAGAATCTCTTCCGCTATTATTCTTGATAGGAGGCATAACAAACATGCGTGAATATGACCTAGTCCAATTAAATGAAGAACAGGTAAGGCAATTAAATGAGTACCAGGAAAAACTCAGCGAGCAATTAGGCCAAGATATTATTCTGATTGCTTATCATGATGAGGAGGAAAGCATTTAATTCCTGTAAAAAGGCGATCAGCTATATAGCAATGAATCGCCTTTTTACATATTAGAAAAAAGATTTGGTGAATTGATCAAGAATATAGGAAGATTATAGATAGATGGTTTACAGTTAATATAGGTATTTATGAATCCTAAATCCATGCACAGAAGAGAAGGATAGAAGAAGGGATAGAGAAGAGTGATAGGGAATATTCGCATATGTACGGAAATTACCGAAAAACACTGGCGGTTGTTAATGGAGGCAGATCCTTCAAGACAGCAAATCGAAAAATATAGCGATACAGGCTATACCTTTGAACTTCTTAGTGATGATGATATAGCAGGAATTATTATTGTAACTCCAAAAACAACGGAACGAGTAGAAATTATGAATCTATCCGTAGATGAAAAATGGCGGGGCAGAGGATATGCGAAGGCACTGATTGAGTATGCTTGTTCGTTTTCAGCTGCCAAAGGGTATCGCATCGCAGAAATAGGTACTGGAAATTCCAGTATCTATCAACTTGCACTCTATCAAAAGGTTGGTTTTAGAATTATGGGTATCGATCATGATTATTTTAGTAGGAATTATCCTGAGCCAATCTATGAAAATGGTATGTTATGCCGGGACATGATTCGTTTAGAAAGAAAACTTCAATTAAATAAGTAGTAGGTAGTAGCGCATATCATTTTGGGAAGTGATTTCATATTTGCAGTTTATCTATAATAATGAAGAATTAGAGACTGGGCATATGAATGTGACGGCCAGTCTCCATAAAAGATGTATATTATTTAGCCGAAGCTAAGACCCTACTAAATTTCTCTTTCCAGCTTTCTGATAAAGCATCGACGGAAAGGATACTTTGGATGGCCTCTCTATTGCTGGAGTCATGATACATAATTTGATTGGCATATGCAATCGTAATGCTCTGTGGGGCTCGATCGATAATTTCAATGACAGAACCTTTAGTAAGGATACCCTCCTCCAAAACTCGTAAATAATAGCCCGAATAGCCACTTGCTCTAATCCAAAAAGGTAATTGGTCTATATTATGCCGAGCGGCAATTTTATAACAGGGTTCCCGTGGTTGGGTAACTTGAAATAGGCAGCCATCTGCCTTAAGAATGTCGCCAATCCTAACCTTATCCTCCGTTAATCCAAATATAGTTAAATTTTCTCCAAAATCCCCTGCTTTAAATAATTGTCCGATTTTCTCTGACCAGTAAGGGTAATGTTCTGAGGGATATACACATATTGCTTTATCAGGACCTCCGTGATGATTAAGGTCACTTTGTTTATCACCTTCTAAGTTGGTCTTTGAAACATGTATGGGATGGTGGACTTCATCTTTATAGATAGCAGATTGTACAACTTTACTCTTATAATGCAGAGATGCAGGTTTTCCTACACGTATTGACTCGATTGTTCCGCTGATCAAGCTAATCCCCTCTCTCATCTTTATTTCTTTAATAATAGCAAAAATAAAGACAGTCTATTCCGCATAGACGCAACTTATTACAAAATTAAAAATTGTGCCATACCCTTAGGGAAAAGTATACCTGGCAAACTAATAATAAGGAAATTCCATTATTTGTTTTTCAATGAAGAGAATGGTAGGATAGCTATGTGAACATGCTAATGTTTAGTAGAGATAGATTGAGATGGGAGAGAATAATATGTTTTCAAATATTGGAGTACCTGGGCTTATTCTTATATTAGTTCTCGCATTAATGATATTTGGGCCATCAAAGCTTCCTGAAATAGGAAGGGCATTTGGGAAAACATTAAAAGAGTTTAAAAATGCTACAAAAGATATAATAGAAGATGATGATGAAGTTAAAAAGAACAATAAGGTCAATATTGAGAAAACGCCAAATCCTTAATGTTTCATAAAAATTAAAAAGTACTATGATAAACCACCCTTTATTTTGCAGGCAGGGGTGGTTTTTAGTTTCTTCCTAGAGTAGTGCCCAAAGATGCAGCAATATATAGAGTACACGGTAATGAGGATATAGTAGTAAAAGACAATCTTTTTATATAACTATGTATAAAGGAAACTCCATTTTGAATCTTTTTTCAAAATGGAGTTTTTATTTTTTTGTTAAATGAATAGCTTTTAAAGCGACGAATAAATAATTAGGTCATTATTTAACCTGTCTGGCAGTGAATAACAGCATTTGTAGACTATAAAATGAAAGGTAAGGGGTAATTGTTTGAAAAATTTATGGAAAAGTAATCAAGGTCATAATACTACCTTTGACATAGTTTAATGATGATGAAGTTATATATTTTGAACTATATACATTAGGCAGATGACTATTTTTCTGAAAATAAATAAAAATACATTTGATTTTATAAATATACATACTATAATAGATAGATATTACAGAATATACAATCAATGGATGGGGTGGAAACATGAATGTATCTGTTGTAGGGGCTACAGGATATAGTGGAATGGAATTAATACGTTTACTTTCGAGTCATCCAACATTCCATTTAACGGCTGTATATTCATCTTCGAGTGCAGGTAATCGACTTGATCATGAAAATAGACAGCATTTTGGACTGATTCCCCATGTTTTAAGTGAAGTGGATCCAGGGCTAATTGCTAAACAAAGTGAACTTGTATTTTTGGCAATGCCCAGTGGCGTATCAAAGGAACTTGTTCCGGAACTGTATAAGAAAGGCTTGAAAATTATAGATTTATCCGGAGATCATAGGTTGAAAAGCGGAGAATTATATGAAAAGTGGTATAAAGGATCACCGCCATCAAACGATTTATTACAAAATAGTGTGTATGGACTATCTGAATGGAATCGGGCAGCAATCCGAGAGAGCCGTTTAATCGCAAATCCTGGCTGTTACCCGACAGCTACTTTGTTAGGATTGGTTCCGCTTTTATCAAATGAATTAATTGAATCATCTGACATTATTATTGATGCTAAATCAGGTGTTTCAGGAGCAGGTAAAAAGAGTAATGATTCGAAACATTATGCCCATGTAAATGATAACCTATCAATCTATAAAGTACATCAACATCAGCATATACCTGAAATAGAGCAACAATTATCAGAATGGGACTCTGAGCTGGCGCCTATTATGTTTACTACTCATCTCATTCCTATGACACGTGGAATAATGGTGACGATGCATGCAAAGGTAAAGCCTGAAGTAACAGCTGAACATATTCATAATGCTTTTCTAACAGCTTACCAAAATGAATTCTTTATTCGTTATAGGGGTGAAAATAGCTTTTCATCGACAAAGGAAGTGTATGGCTCCAATTTTTGCGATATAGGTTTCAGAATGGATGAGAGGACAGGAAGAGTCACCGTCGTTTCTGTGATTGATAATCTCGTCAAAGGAGCAGCAGGCCAAGCGATTCACAACGCAAATATTATGATGGGACTTGAAGAAACAGAAGGTTTACGTTTTTATCCAGTCTATCCTTAAGGAACAAAGGGAGTGGAGATAATCTATGAAGGTGCTAATGAATGGGGACATTAAGGCAGTAAAAGGAGGTATTCTTATACCAAAAGGGTATCAGGCAGAAGGAATCCATGCAGGCTTACGCTACGCGCGTAATGATCTAGCTATTTTATATTCGACTGTTCCAGCGAATGCAGCAGCCGTATATACGTTAAACACTTACCAGGCAGCTCCAATCCTTGTTACTAAGGAAAGTTTGAAAATAGAAGGAAAACTGCAGGCAGTCGTAGTAAATAGTGCGTGCGCTAACGCTTGTACCGGAGAACGTGGATTGAAGGATGCCTATTGTATGCGATCACATGTAGCGGATAAATTACACATACCTCCGTCCTACGTGGCGGTTGCTTCTACTGGAGTGATTGGTGAATTTTTAGAGATTGATAAGATATGCACTGGAATTGAAAATATTCATTTGACAGATCAGGAGGCGGGAGCTGAACATTTTGAAGAGGCTATTCTGACAACGGATACAAAGACCAAGAGCTGTGCTTTTCAAACTATAATCGATGGGGTTGTCGTTTCAATGGGAGGAGCGGCAAAGGGATCTGGCATGATTCATCCTAATATGGCAACGATGCTTGGGTTTATTACAACGGATGCAAATGTGGAACAGAGTTCCTTGCAAAGAGCATTAAGAACTGTGACAAATGTTTCGTTTAATCAAATTACAGTCGATGGAGATACTTCAACCAATGATATGGTTGTTGTTATGGCAAATGGAATGGCAGAAAATCAAATGCTCTCTGAAAAGCATCCGGAGTGGAATCGCTTTGTATATTTATTAAAAGAGGTTTCCGAATCGTTGGCAAAACAAATCGCGCGTGATGGTGAAGGTGCCACCAAGCTGGTTGAAGTGGTTGTAAAAGGAGCAGAAACAGACCAAGAGGCTCAAGCACTTGCAAAAACAGTCATAGGATCAAATTTAGTGAAAACAGCTGTTTATGGGGCCGATGCCAATTGGGGCAGGATTGTCGGAGCGATGGGGAGAAGCAATATCCCTTTTAATCAGGACCGGGTAAGCATTTTTTTCGGACCGGTGGAGGTTCTCCATTTTGGTGCACCCATTATTTTTGATGAGGAAAAAGCTCGTGATTATTTACTAGGCAATGAAGTCCAAATCAGAATCGAATTGACAGATGGACTCGGCACCGGAACTGCATGGGGATGCGACCTTACGTATGATTATGTAAAAATTAATGCAAGCTATCGAACTTAAGGGGAGATGTTTGGATGAAGATAATTGTTGTCAAATGCGGGGGAAGCATTATTGATCAATTAACCGATCATTTTTTCAATAGTTTAAGGGAACTGGAGGATAAAGGATATTCCTTTGTATTCGTCCATGGGGGCGGACCAGATATAAATGATATGCTCGCTAAATTTGAGATCCCTGTTCAGTTTGAAAAGGGTTTAAGAAAAACATCTGTCAAGGTCCTTGAGATAGCAGAGCTTGTCCTTGCTGGGAAGACGAATAGGCAGCTTGTGCATAAATTACAATCAAAAGGGTTTCAAACAATCGGAATAAATGGGTCGGACGGATTCATATTAGAGGCGGAGTATATTAATAAAGCAGAGCTTGGTGAGGTAGGAATGATTAAAAAGGTAAACAGCCATCTTTTAGAGAGTCTGTTATCGAATGGGGTCTATCCCGTACTCACCCCGATTTCCATGTCAAAAGAAGGACGAAAGCTTAATGTAAATGCAGATTCCGCTGCTGGTGCTGTTGCGGCAGCCCTAAGAGCTGAAATGTGCATTTTTATAACGGATGTCAATGGAATAAGGAATGGTACAAAAACCATTGAGCATATAACAGAATCAGAAATCACCCAAATGATTGATCAGGGAACGATATATGGTGGGATGATTCCAAAAGTGCAGGCTGCTTTATCTGCTAAAAAGCAAGGTGCGTCAACAATATTAATTACAAGCGGTGTATCCAGATTCTTTGCTGATGAAAAATGGCAGGGTACATTCCTTGGAGCTGAGGAGAGGGTGATGTGATGTCTGCGCTATTACCGGTCTACAAAAAATGGGATATCACACCAATAAAAGCGGATGGCTCATGGATTGAAGCAGAGGGCGGAAAGAAATATCTTGATTTTACATCCGGTATTGGTGTGGTTAATCTCGGGCATAAAAATGATGAAGTCAAAAAATCTGTCGAGGCACAAATGGAACTGTTCTGGCATACGTCCAATTTGTTTCAGCTTCCCATCCAGGAAGAAGTGGCATTAAAGCTGAACGAGCTTACCGGATTGGATGGTGTTTTCTTTTGCAATAGCGGTGCAGAAGCAAATGAAGCGGCACTAAAGCTGGCCAGAAGAGCAACTGGAAAAACGAAAATCATTACATTCCAACAATCTTTTCACGGTCGTACATTTGGAGCAATGGCTGCTACTGGACAAAGTAGTATCCATGATGGATTTGGCCCATTACTGGAAGGCTTTGTTTATGTTCCATTTAATGATATTGATGCAGTCCATAAGGCTATAGATGAAGATGTGGCGGCTATTATGGTAGAGATCATTCAAGGTGAAGGCGGGATTATTCTTATTGATGAGGGCTTTTTAAAGAGTATTAACCAACTATGCAATGAAAACAATATATTGCTGATTATTGATGAAGTTCAAACGGGAAATGGGAGAACAGGCTATCCTTATGCTTATTTAAAGTATAAGGGAATCAAACCGGATATTGTGACCACAGCTAAGGGTCTTGCTAATGGTCTGCCCATAGGTGCGATGGTAGCCAAAAAAGAGCTGAAAGAATCATTCGGCAAAGGTGTTCATGGTTCTACCTTTGGCGGAAATCCAGTATCATTGGCGGCAAGCAAAGTGGTGTTGAATCAAATAAGCAATCCTCAATTTTTAGCAGAAATCAGAGCTAAAGCTGAGTGGTTTATTAGTGAACTGAAGATAGCAGCCGAGGATATCCCGGTTATAAAAGAGATCAGGGGAGAGGGTCTGATGATCGGGATTGAATTAAAGGAAGAAGTAGCTCCCTATATTAAACAAATAATTGAACATCAATTATTTGTCTTACCAGCCGGCTCGCATGTGATTCGTTTGCTTCCTCCGTTGACTGTTTCACGAGATGAGCTTTTATTAGCTTTAGCCATTTTAAAGGAAGTATGCAAAACCAATCTAACAATGACGAAGGCCTAAGTTATCTGATGCCTCGTTCGTATAGTCTATAAATTTCAAGTGAGAGGAAAGGCAGATATGAAACTACTGTATGGAACTAAACGAATAATCAGTCAAAAAGATTTTTTATCCATGGAAGCCATTGCGGCGCAGCAATTGAATGAATTATTGGAGCTCGCAATGGATTTAAAAGAAAGGCTAAATAAAGGATATTTGGATACCCCATTAAAGGGGAAAATATTGGGGATGATCTTTGAAAAAAATTCAACAAGGACACGGGTTTCTTTCGAAGCAGGCATGCTTCAGCTAGGGGGTCATGCCATTTTCTTAAGTAGAAATGACACGCAGCTTGGCAGAGGTGAACCGATTTCAGACACAGCACAAGTGTTATCAGAATATGTGGATGCAATCATGATACGTACTACTGGCCATGATAGAGCGGAAACATTGGCAACAAGCTCCAGTGTGCCGGTTATTAACGGATTGACTGACCTTGAGCATCCATGCCAGGCATTGGCTGACTTGTTAACTATTAAGGAAGAGAAAGGAACTCTCCAGGGAATCAAGCTCGCTTATATCGGTGATGGGAATAATGTTGCCAATTCTTTGATGATGGCTGCTGTTAAATCGGGTATGCAAATTGCGATTGCAACGCCTCCTGGTTATGAACCAGATCCTCTTTTGGTCGAGAAAGCTATGACTGAAGCAATAATCAATGGAGGGAAAATAGAACTGACCCACAATCCAGAGGCTGCTGTTAAGGAAGCTGATGTTATTTATTGTGATGTTTGGACCAGCATGGGCCAAGAAAAAGAAAATGAAAAAAGGCTGGAAGATTTTAAAAAATTTCAGGTAAATGAGCAATTGGCTGCTGGCGCCAAACTCGATTATTTATTTATGCACTGCTTACCAGCACATCGCGGTGAAGAGGTGACATCTTCCATTATTGACTCATCTAATTCCATTGTCATTAAACAGGCGGGAAATCGTTTACATGCTCAAAAAGCACTTTTGGTTGATTTAATGGGCAAACCTAACTAATAGTTGAACAATAATTGGGGATTCTAGAACAAAAGGAGGGATTTTTTTGGGACAGAATCGTCATTTTAAACATGGACAAAAGGCACCAAATAATGGTGAATATATCGAAATAGGGGAGACTGGCAGCAATGTCGTTAACCCAAAGAAGATTAAGCTGAAAGCAGGAGAGTATTTTCCTGAGACAACCAATGATGATCGTCATTGGACATATGTATCAAAAAAGGGCCGCTAATTAGCGGCCCTTTTTTGAAAATGAATTAATGTCCGGATTCCTGTACCGGATCATTTGGTATTACAGCTGAAACCACTAAAATTAATAGGGTAATGACCACACTAAGAATGGAAGCTGTATTGAAATCGTATTTACCGCCTTCAACCATTGAGCTTGTTACATAAATCACCATATGTGTTAATGCAAATGTCCATATAAATGTCAAAATATATTTCAATTTTCTCACCCCGTTCATCTACAATCCGTTATTATTTTATCATACCATACGTAACACTGGAAACAATTTAAATTATTTAGGTAAATATGGTTTGTACTTTATTACTTTGGGTTTTATCATAACATAGCCCAAAATGCAATTGATTATGAATACAAGTTAAAAAATAAATGGTTATTCTAAGCAATCAGAGAGATAAATAGCCCGGACAAATTGATTTATAGTGACATACATTAACATGGACTAAGGTTATTTGAGGGGAAAGCTATGATAAATCACAAAACGTTTCAACTGAATAAAGAATGGACAACCATTTTTTACCCGGAACAACCGAGTGGCTTTGCCATTATGTTACTCGGTGGAGATAAGCATTATATAAATGAAAAAGCTAATTTTTGGCTGGATCATCCAGGCAAAAAACAAATGCTTGAGTATCTGTTGAAGAGAGGGTATACGGTTTTTAGCTCTTATTTATCTGGTGCGCATTGGGGTAATGCTGAAGCTGCAGATTTAGCTATGGAAATGTATGCATTTTTTATCCGCAAGGAAATCGTAAACGAAAGAATTCATATCATAGCGGAAGGAACTGGCGCGTTGGTGTTAGATACAATTTGTCATAAATTAAAAGAAAAAGTACGATCTGTTGTATTACTAAATCCCATATTATCCGTAAAACAGAGCTATGAAAAAGAAGAAATAAATAAATTTTTCTTTAAGAAAATGAAAAAAGAATTGTACCAAGCCTACCATTTGAATGATCATACATTTAAAGAATGGATGGAGAAGAAGCCGGATACGACATTAGGAAAAGATATGCCGGTCTTAATCGTGCACGTCCTCGATAGGCTGGAAAGCAACCTGCCGGTTAAATATAGCTCATTCATTAACAATCATCCTTCATCAGAAATTAAGTATATTACACCGGAAAAAAGATATATTATTCCTTATCAAATCAATTCCTTTTTTAAAAACCATGAAAAAGATTTATAAATCTGAATAACCCTCGGGTTGGTTTAATACATTTATATAAACCGACAGGGGGTTTTTATATGCCTGAACATATTGTTCTGTCTCCGTATTCCTTTGTTGGATTTGAGATATGCAATAGGTTAATGGAAGAGGGTGTAGAGGTTATTGGGGTGGATCTACCTGTTTTGGTCGATCCAAAAGAAAAGGAAGAAAAAGAATTATTTTTAGGTAGAAATTCAAATTTCAAAGTAAAGAAACATGATCAGGTTATTAATGAAATAAAGGATGGCTATTTTTTTTATATTACTGATATGGATAATGAGTGTGAAAAATGGCTTGAATATGTAGAAAAAATCCCTAAAAAAATTGAGGATACGTTTATTTATGTAGGTATGGATAAAGAGGGATTGGTTAACAAGGATATTCCTAATCGAGTGGATACCACTATCATATTGCCAACCGTATACGGTCCATGGCAGCCGGAAAATACCGTCTTTTACAATTGTCTTAGTCAATCTCAATTTCCTTTTGAGCTATATGATTTAGAAAACAAAAGAGATGCTATCTATATAAGCGATGCCATTACAGCTATTTTTGAAATATCAAAATTTGAGCATGGAATCTACCAGGTTCAATCTGATATAAAAGAACATTGGCACCTTTTATTAAAAGAGCTTGGTTATCGGATTATCGCAGAAACTGGTGAAAAGCGAAATCCTGACCTTCAAAAGCTGAACATTAGGGAATATTTAGCGGTAACAAAAATATCCCCGCATGTGGGGATCAATTTAGTTAAGCAGCATATAAGGATTAGGAACCTCATGAGCTATTAGAATACTTTTTATATAATCGCCCCTTTCTACCATGATTAAGGGGTTTTTACAATTATTTGGAAAGGCGATGGTTAACATGAAGAGGAAGCTTGAATATATGGCAATGGGCATGAAACACTATTCAGAAATCAAAAAGAAATTAAGTGAAGCGGGCTTAGATATAGATCGTCAACAATTACAGCCATTTATGGACATTTTCTTTACGGTTATGGATGAGGCTTATGAAAAAGGATATAAAGATGGTCGTTTAAAAAAAGGTGAGTGAAAGTCCTTCACTTAATTAAATTTGTAAATTTACTTATAAGGGATGGAATCTTTTTGAAATAAGGACTCAACTCGCTGATAGTGGACATTAGAACATCAGATTGTTCCATCAGTCTAGTGAAATCAATATTGGATGCTTGCTGTTCTTCAGGGGGAGGATCTTCCTTCGCCTGATTTTTCGTATGACGATCACCAAACATAAATCGATTAAAAGCCTCCTGATTGTCTGACCTGTTTCTATGATCATTGTTCAAGACATTCACCTCGTTTTTCACATATTCTTACTAATTAATGTATGTTGATATTGCTGGCTTGTATGGACATTCATTCATCTTTTTCGGAAAATTTGTTGCAATAAGGATTGATTTCTTTTAGAATTAGTACCAAGTCATAATATCAAATAATATAATCAGATGAATATAGCAAGAGGGGTGTAAGGATGAATGCTGGCATAATCGGAATTGGCAAATATCTTCCTGAAAACGTGGTAACAAACTTTGATTTGGAAAAAAAGATTGATACGTCAGATGAATGGATCCGAACACGCACTGGAATAGAAGAAAGAAGAATTGCCGATGATACCGTTGATTCTTCACATATGGCCTACGAGGCAGCAGTCAGGGCGATGGAGAATGCTGGAGTGACTGCTGAGGAAATTGAATTAATTCTAGTGGCAACTGTCACACCGGACCAATCCTTTCCTACAGTTTCCTGTATGATTCAAGAAAGATTGGGCGCAGTTAATGCAGCAGCTATGGATATTAGTGCAGCCTGTGCAGGATTTACCTATGGAATTGTAACTGCAAGTCAATTTATTAGGACAGGCAGCTATCGCACAATCTTGGTAGTAGGTGTGGAAAAGCTTTCAAAAATTACGGATTGGAATGACCGTAATACGGCAGTACTATTCGGAGACGGAGCAGGAGCAGCAGTATTGGGTCCTGTCAGTGATGGAAAGGGCATTCTATCTTTCGAGCTTGGAGCGGACGGTTCTGGTGGCATTCATTTAGAGAAAAAGCAAGATTATCTCACGATGAATGGCCGGGAAGTGTATAAGTTTGCAGTTAGACAAATGGGTGAATCATCCATCAATGTTTTAAATAAAGCAGGTTTGACAAAAGAGGATGTAGACTTTTTAATTCCGCATCAAGCAAATATACGAATTATGGAAGCTGCGAGACAAAGATTGGAGCTTCCAATTGAAAAGATGTCCAAAACGATTCATAAATATGGCAACACATCGTCATCTACTATTCCGATTGCGCTTGCTGAAGAAGTGGAAGCAGGAAAAATAAAAGACGGTGATTTGCTCGTATTAGTTGGTTTTGGAGCCGGTTTAACATGGGGAGCAGTTGCGATGCGATGGGGCAAATAAGAAAAGCCGAGATTAACTCAAGGAGAGATTGTAATGGAGAGTAAACGTGTAGTTGTGACAGGTATGGGGACCATATCACCTTTAGGCAATACTATCCGGGAGAACTGGGAAAACTTAGTGGCCGGAGTTTCAGGAATCGGGCCATTAACCAGAGTTAATGCGGATGAGTACCCTGCTAAGACAGCGGGGGAAGTAAAAAACTTTGAGATAACAGATATTATTGATCGGAAAGAAGCTAGAAAAATGGACCGGTTCACCCATTATGCGATTGCAGCATCAAAAATGGCAGTTGAGGATGCTAAATTGGAGATTACTCCTGAGAACGCAAATCGTGTTGGTGTATGGATTGGTTCCGGAATTGGCGGCATGGAGACATTCGAACAGCAATATGAAACATTTCAAAAAAGAGGCTATCGTAGGGTCAGTCCATTTTTTGTGCCGATGCTTATTCCGGACATGGCTGCAGGACAAGTATCCATACTTCTCGGAGCTAAAGGGGTAAATTCCTGTACGGTGACAGCATGTGCTACAGGAACGAATTCAATCGGAGATGCGTTTAAAGTTATCCAGCGCGGTGATGCGGATGTGATGATTACAGGAGGTGCGGAAGCCCCTATCACGAAAATGTCTGTAGCTGGTTTCTGTGCGAATACTGCTTTATCCTCTAACCCAGATCCTAAAACATCAAGCCGTCCATTTGATAAAAATCGAGATGGATTTGTTATTGGAGAAGGTTCAGGCATTCTCGTACTTGAGGAATTATCACATGCAATTGCGAGAAATGCGCCGATATATGCTGAAATTGTCGGATATGGATCAACAGGGGATGCCCATCATATAACCGCTCCAGCCCCTGAAGGAGAAGGTGGCGCAAGAGCGATGAAAATGGCTATTGATGATGCAGGTCTTGATCCGGAACAGATTGATTATATTAATGCTCATGGAACAAGCACAGAATACAATGATTCCTATGAAACGATGGCCATTAAAACAGTCTTTGGTGATCACGCTTATAAACTGGCAGTAAGTTCAACAAAATCGATGACCGGTCATTTATTGGGAGCAGCAGGTGGCGTTGAAGCAGTCTATACGGTTTTGGCAATCAAGAATGGTATCATTCCACCGACTATTAATCTTGAAACACCGGATCCCGTGTGTGATCTTGATTATGTCCCGGGTGAAGCAAGAAAACGCCAAGTTGACTGTGCGATGAGTAATTCACTTGGATTTGGCGGCCACAATGCCACAATCGTTTTTAAAAAATATAACGGATAGAAAACTTCAAGCGGCCTCTCTTTTTGGATCATCTACCAAAAAGGGAGGCTATTTTGATTCCCATAAAATATATCCTTTCATATAATGCTCTATTCAAATATAAACAGGATAGGTGAATGGGATGGGAGTTATCAGAACGGATAAATGGTTGGAGGAGTCCTTTAATGATCGGTTAAAAATAGAAGAGAATATTTTAGACACAGTAAATATGCGAGAACATGTTCTAATTGAAGTTTTAAATAGAATTGGCCTATACCAGCCCAACCTAAAAACAAACAAGACATATCAAAATATGAAGGAACGGAAGGTGTGGCATAGAATCGCACTTTATCATAAAAAATATAAAAAAGCATGGGATGGTCCGGATATTCCTATTTTCCTATTTCCGATGGCAAGTGAAGTGTTCAGCTTATTTCGCTCTCCCAATAAACATAAATCAGGGATTGCTTTCATTGATAAATTGTTTTTATTTATATCGGAGAAGGTGAAGGATAAAGAACTGGAAGCTCTATTTGTCCATGAATATCATCATACAACGAGATTGGAATCCCTGGGGGGGCAGGTTAAGCATAGATTGGCAGACTCTATTATTATGGAGGGTCTTGCAGAATTTGCGGTATCAGAATATTGCGGTGAATCGTATTTGGCGCCTTGGATAACCAATTATCAAACGAAGGAAATCGAAGAACTGATTACAGAAAAATTCAAACCGAACTTTGATATGAAGCGATCTGATCCCCTTCATGATAAGTTGTTATTTGGGCATGGTACAATGCCAAAAATGGCCGGATATGCGGCAGGTTACAAACTTGTAAAGGATTATGCAGATCTTCATTCCATGAAGACTAGGGATATGATTGGTCTTTCTACTGATAAAATAATCAATGGATAATTTACTATGCAAAGAAAATCAATTTGCCACTCATACAAGGAATATTTTACAGGAAACTTGCCTATAATGATTGACAAATAGGATAGAAGTGAGGGATATTCGGGAATGTTGTATCTCCATGATGTTTGGGTAAATTGGTTTGAAGGTGAAGAAAACAGTTATAACATTTGCAGCTTTCACGAGTGGAGGAAAGAGGATACGGTTGAGTTACTTGACCAGGTTCCGCTTTTGAAGTTGGAGCCGGTTCTTTTTCACTACATTGAAAATGATTTATTGGAATTGCCTTCAAGTCTTCTACAGGATGTTTATAAGAAGGCGTATATTCGGAAGAATCATGAAAGACTTCCGATGGATTATTGTTTTGTTGCTACAGATGGGACAGGCATCATTGCTATTGATACGATAGGATACACCATACCAATCCGAAAGAGTAGATTAATTCCAAGGCAGGAGCAATTGGCTTATGATATGGTACGTAATGTGGATGCGCATCAGTATGACTATCAGTCAATGATTACAGATTATCAGAAGAAAGAGTATCATATCCTTTCCCCATCTCCTGATTTTATGCTGGGGTTAACACGCAAGGAACGTCAATTAAAGCAATTATTGTTCATGGTACTTGATCAATTAAAAAGTTCAAGCAATACAGCTGAAATTCGTTATTGGTATACAGAATGGGCGCCTGAACAATATTCAACAGTTTTAAAAATGGATTTTGATGAAATATGGCACAAGCTATACTCGGAAATGAAGATAGGCTGGTCAGAAAAACACGCCATGTTATGTGAACGTTTAATAAAAGGCCAACCATTTTTCGAAAAGCTCTGGGAAATAGAAGTAGGAGATCGACCATCCATGCTGTAATGGATGGTTTTTTATATATAAAGCTGAAGGGCCTTGCCCAGGAGCGACAAGCATAAGAGGAGGTGCGGAGGGAGAGTGCTTTTCTCTCCTGCAGCAGCTACACTTATGACTCGAGCTCCTAGGCCCTGAAGCTAGATTGAATAAAAAGCTGAAACTAACTTAAGGATCGAAGACTAAAACCGCCACATCGTGTGGCAACGTCTTCATGACCTACATCGTGTAGGCCCGCGAGGAGCATAAGACAGGATCACGGAAGGAGGTGTTCTTTCCTCCTGCAGAGATCATGCTTATGTCCTGAGCTTCTAGCTGTTGAAGCTGGATTAAGTAAAAAGCTGAAGGGCCTTGCCCAGGAGCGAAGAGCATAAGACGAATACTCGGAGGGAGGTGCTTTTCCCTCCCGCAGAGTATTTGCTTATGACTCAAGCTCCTAGGAGCCGAAGCTAGATTAAGTAAAAAGCTGAGGCGACTGTTCAGCTCCGACAAGCATAAGAGGAGGCACGTAGGGAGGCGCTCTTTCCTCCCGTAGTGGCTACACTTATGACCTCGAGGAGCTAGGAGCCGAAGCTAGATTGAATAAAACACCTGAAACTAACTTAAGGAACGAAAACTAAAAGCGCCACATCGTGTGGCAACGTCTTTGTGACCAACATGCTGTTGGCCTCCGCAGAGTATTTGCTTATGACTCGAGTTCCTAGGCCCTGAAGTCGAATATAATAAAAAAGTGCTGAAGCTAGATTCAATACAAATCTAGCTTCAGCACTTTAATTTAGAACAATCTTTATCTTCTTTTACGACCTAAACCAATTGCGTTTTTCATTTTTCGTAATGTTTTATTAGCAGCTTTATTTGCCTCGAGAGCTCCTTTGTCGAGGATTTCATCCAATTCAGGGGAATTCAGTAATTCCTGATGACGTTCCTGAATAGGTCGTAGTGTTTCAACCACTACATTGGCAACCTCTGCTTTAAAATCTCCATATCCCTTACCTACAAAGCGTTTTTCAATGGATTCTATGCTTTCACCGCTTAGTGCAGAGTGAATGGATAGAAGGTTTGAAATACCTGGTTTATTTTCCTTGTCGAATTTCACGATTCCTTCTGAATCCGTAACCGCACTCTTGATTTTCTTCTCAACCTGCTTTAGATCATCTAATAAAGAAATAGTTGATTTTTTATTTGGATCGGATTTGCTCATTTTTTTGGTTGGCTCCTGTAAAGCCATGATTCGCGCCCCTGAAGCAGGTAGTTGGATATCAGGGATTGTAAAGACATCTCCATATTTTTTATTGAAGCGTTCAGCAATATCACGTGTCAATTCAACATGCTGTTTTTGATCATCGCCTACTGGAACAATGTTGGTTTGATATAAAAGGATATCAGCAGCCATCAATGGAGGATAAGTCAGAAGACCGGCTGAAACAGATACCTGTGATTTAGATTTATCTTTATATTGAGTCATTCGCTCAAGTTCACCAATAGAAGTATTACATTGCATAATCCATCCGGCTTCTGTATGAGCGGGAACCTCAGATTGGATAAAAATTGTCGCTTTCTCAGGATCAATCCCAACAGCCAGATAAAGGGCTGCAAGATTTCGAATGTTCTTTCTTAGTTCGAGGCGATCCTGCGGAACCGTAATCGCATGGTGATCAACTATGCAAAAGTAACAATGGGAATCATTTTGCAATTCTACGAACTGCCGTAATGCTCCTATATAATTACCAAGGGTCACCAGACCGGTTGGCTGAATGCCAGAAAAAATAATACTCATTTTCATTCTCCTTTCAATATAAAAAATCCCATTCGTCTCCACTATTAAAAGGGACGAATGGGATTCGCGGTACCACCCTAATTGTTTACGTTCTATACATAAACCACTCAGGAATATCCAAAAAGATATTCTTGCCCAGTAACGCGGGCAAACGTCCTGTCATACTGTCATTTTTCCTACAGGAGGCTTAAAAGTCCATTCAGGTATACGGGCTGTTTGTTCGCAGCAACCACAAACTCTCTGAAAACCTTGTACTACCTTACTACTCTTTGTCATAGCCTATAATAAATATTAAGTAATGATATTCTACTTAAACCTGATTAGAAAAGCAACTATCCAAAGAAAATAATTGAGCAAATAAAGGTAATGACACATGAAAAGATACCTGCATAAAGTAAAGGGCTAGTCCAGGAAAAGGTAAGTACCTCCATATTCGGGCCTTTATCTTTAGAATCGCCTTCTAGTTCAGATATATATTCTTCTTTTTTTGAATTGATTTTCCAGAATTTTTTAAACGAGTAGGAAAAGAAAGAAAAGAAACCTCCTCCTATTACATATAGGAGAGCGCCGGCACAAACATAAAAGAGGCCTATCATAAAATAGCTATCAATCAATGAAAGCAGAAAGGGAGTTTTTATATTAATTGAATAGATAATTGAAATTAGAAGGCTGATACCGTTTAATAAAAGAAATTTTTTTTGTGAAGACTTCATGGGTTTCCTCCGAATATAAGTTGTTTTATAAAGTGTATTTAAATTTTATACCAATAATTTAAAAATTAAAAGTTGCAAGTTTATTTATAAAATTTTATTATATTCATAACGTTTCATTTTAATTAAATATGCTTTTCTGGTTGGAATTATCTGAAAAATATAATTTTTTTGTTTTTATAGGATATTTTACCCAGACATTGGTGTATCAAGGTTTGTTGTTAATTCTTGTATTCGAAATGACATATGTTCGTAAACAAAATGTAAAAAAATGATTGCAAAAAATTCTGAAACGTTTTATGATTGGTTACGAAATCTTCTGAAAATTAGAAGAGTAAAAAATAGGGAGGTCATTTACTAGTATGAAAGCAAAAAAAATCTCATTATTTCTTGTAATGATTCTTGCTTTGAGCACTTTCCTTGCAGCTTGTTCCGGCGGAGACGAAGAGACAGGTAGCAATGATAAAGGTGAAGGCAAGAAAGACGTTGAACAAGTACTTAACTTAGTGGAAACTTCTGAAATTCCGTCTATGGACACTGTAATGGCTACTGACTCGGTTTCTTTCAACGTTATGAACAATACGATGGAAGGTCTTTACCGTTTAGGTGAGGGAGATAAAGTTGTTGCAGGTGTTGCTGAGGGAGATCCAACAGTAAGTGAAGATGGAAAAACTTTCACTATCAAACTGCGCCAAGATGCTAAATGGTCAAATGGTGATCCTGTAACAGCTCACGATTTCATTTATGCTTGGCAAAAAGCTGTAAATCCTGATACTGCTGCTGAATATGCATACATGATGTATGTAATTGAAAATGCTGAAGAAATCAACACTGGTAAAAAGAAAGTGGAAGAGTTAGGTGCTAAAGCGCTTGATGATTACACTCTTGAAATTAAACTAACAAATGCTATCCCTTATTTCCAATCTCTACTTTCTTTCGGAACATTCATGCCACAAAATCAAAAATTTGTTGAAGAACAAGGCGAAAAATTTGGTCTTGAAGCAGATACAACACTTTATAATGGACCATTCACGATGTCTGAGTGGAAACATGAAGAAAGTTTCACACTTTCTAAAAATGATCAATACTGGGATAAAGATACTGTAAAGCTCGAAACAATCAATTTTAAAATCGTAAAAGATACTAACACAGCCGTAAACTTATATGAAACAGGTAAAATTGATCGTGTAGGATTGACTGCTGAAAACGTTGATAACTACAAAGATAGCGAAGAATTCGGTACGGAAAAAGATACTTCTGTATACTTCCTTCGTTATAACCAAAAGAACAAAGCATTAGCAAATGTTAATATCCGTAAAGCAATTGATATGGCTTATGACAAAGATGCTTTTGTAAAAACAATCTTAAATAATGGATCTGTACCTGCATACTACTTGGTACCAAGTGATTTTGTTAAAGGTCCGGACGGAAAAGATTTCCGTGAAGCTAACGGAGATATGAACGTTACAAATAAAGATGAA
Source organism: Pradoshia sp. Z4_20 (assembly GCF_058216035.1). Classification (NCBI taxonomy): domain Bacteria; kingdom Bacillati; phylum Bacillota; class Bacilli; order Caryophanales; family Bacillaceae; genus Pradoshia; species Pradoshia sp. Z4_20. The sequence continues at coordinate 745,662 of NZ_JBZAJD010000002.1, read as the reverse complement.
GCTAAAAAGCTTTGGGAACAAGGCTTGAAAGAAATCGGCGAATCCAAAGTTGAGCTCGAATTGCTGAATTATGATGGTGACTCTGCTAAGAAAACTGGTGAGTATATCAAAGAACAGCTTGAAACTACTCTTCCAGGACTTACAGTTGGCCTTAAGCAACAACCATTCAAGCAAAAACTTGAATTAGAATCTAAAGGTGATTATGACTTCTCTTATGCTGGTTGGGGTCCAGATTATCAAGATCCTATGACTTTCATCGATATGTTCGTAACTGATGGAGCTCATAACCAAATGGGATACTCAAATCCTGAGTATGACAAATTGGTCGAAGAAGCTGGATCTACATTATTAAGTGATTTGCCAGCACGTTGGGAAGCTCTTCAAAAAGCAGAAAAAATCCTAATTGAAGAAGATGCGGCCATCAGCCCACTTTATCAACGCGGACTTTCATTCCTATCGAAGGATAAAGTTAAAAATCTATACAACCACGCCTTTGGCGGAGATTACAGTTACAAGTGGGTATCAATCGAGGAATAATAGCTCGTGTGCCTGAATGGGAGAGTGCATGCCTGAAATGGCCATGTGCTCTCCTTTTCCCTAGTTATAGGAGAAAATTCAGAATAGAAAAACAATTGCCAAAAACTGAAAAAGGGGGGCTAATAATGCTGCGATATACATTACAACGGATATTCTATATGATTATTACTTTATTTGTTATTACAACTGCTACCTTTTTCTTGATGAAAATGCTGCCGGGATCTCCGCTGAAAAATCAGGAAAAGCTTACTGCTGAACAAAAAGAGATTATTTATGAAAAATATGGACTGAATGACCCAGTGCCGAAGCAGTATGTCACTTATATGACAAATTTAGTTAAAGGGGACTTAGGTACTTCTTTCCAATATGACAACAGACCGGTTACAGAATTAATTGCTACACGGATTCCAAATTCTGCCCATCTGGGTTTTCAAGCTTTGCTGTTTGGAACGATTGTTGGCCTAATGTTAGGAATAGCTGCTGCACTGCGTCATAATACATGGATAGATTATGGTGCCACTGTTATTGCTGTCCTGGGTGTTTCGATCCCATCCTTCGTTTTTGCAGGATTTTTACAGTATTTCTTAGCCGTTGAAAATCAAATCTTCCCGGTTGCTTTCTGGGATGGATTCGAATATACGATTTTGCCAACACTGGCGCTTTCCGCTGGGGTTATAGCAAGCATCGCTCGTTTTATGAGGTCTGAAATGCTAGAAGTTATGGGATCGGATTATATTACTCTTGCAAAAGCAAAGGGTTTATCTGGTGTAGCTGTAGTATTTAAGCATGGTATAAGAAATGCATTGATTCCAATTATTACGATTCTTGGACCAATGGCTGTCAATATTATGACTGGAACACTAATAATTGAACGAATCTTTGCTATTCCTGGATTAGGGGAACAATTTGTTAACTCTATTAATATGAATGATTATCCAACCATTATGGGTACTACGATTTTTTATAGTGCACTATTTATTCTTGTAATCTTCTTGGTGGACATCATGTATGGAATTGTTGATCCTCGTATCCGCCTTGCTGGGGGGAAAAAATAATGGAAAATAATCTAAAGACAGAAAACCTTTCTCCAGAATTATTTAAGGTTGTAGGGCAAGAATCTCATGAAGCAGAGAAAATCGTTCGCCCCAGCCTAACATTTTGGCAGGATGCATGGAGACATTTACTTAAAAATAAAGGTGCAATTTTTGGACTTGTCATGGTTGTGATCTTCGGTCTTTTAGCAATCTTTGCACCAATGACGTCTGGTTACACATATAAGCAACAGGACATAGCAAATTCTAAATTGCCGCCTCGTGTTCAGGGGTTGGAAAATATCAGCTGGCTTCCATTTGATGGTACAGATAAAAATGGTGTGAATGTCTATGAAAAAAATGGTATTGAAGACAGATATCACTGGTTTGGTACAGATGATTTAGGGCGTGACCAATGGACAAGGGTTTGGTACGGCGCAAGGATTTCCTTGTATATCGCTATATTGGCAGCCGTAATTGAGTTTTTCATTGGTGTAACCTATGGAGGGATATCCGGTTTCTTTGGAGGCAGAATTGACGCTGTCATGCAGCGTATTATTGAAGTGCTCGTCGGTATTCCATATCTAATTGTTGTTATTTTAATGATCCTAATTTTCGAAAAACCTGGGGTAATTTCGATTACACTCGCCATGGTTATAACCGGTTGGATAGGAATGGCTCGGATGGTTAGGGGGCAATTCCTGAAATTAAGAGATCAGGAGTATGTTTTGGCTTCGAAAACGCTAGGTGCTTCAAATAGAAGCTTAATATTCAAGCATTTACTACCAAATGTATTAGGACCCATTATTGTTACATCGATGTTTACAATTCCGGGAGCCATATTCACCGAGGCATTCCTAAGCTTTATTGGTCTGGGAATTGCTGCACCTGAAGCTTCTTTGGGTTCTTTAGTAAATGACGGTTTTAGATATATAAAATCATATCCATATTTATTGATCATTCCATCCTTAGCTATCAGTATACTAATCTTAAGCTTTAACTTATTGGCTGATGGTCTCCGTGATGCGCTTGATCCAAAAATGCGAAAATAATAGGGAAGGAGAATTATAATGGAGAAATTACTTGAAGTAAAAAATTTGCATGTCTCCTTCGATACCTATGGTGGTGAGGTTAAAGCTGTACGTGGAGTTAGTTTTGACTTGTTCAAAGGAGAAACATTGGCAATTGTTGGAGAATCCGGTTCCGGAAAATCCGTTACAACAAAGGCATTAATGAGATTAATTCCGAATCCTCCAGGACGTATAAAAGAGGGACAAATACTTTTTGGAGAAAATCGTGACCTTGTTAAAATGACTGAAAGAGAAATGCAACGAATTCGCGGTAAAGAAATGTCAATGATATTCCAGGATCCGATGACTTCTTTAAACCCAACCATGAAAGTCGGTAAGCAAATTATGGAAGGGTTAATCAAGCATCAAAATTTAAGCAAAGCAGCTGCCCGTGAGCGAGCTATCGAGCTTTTAAGATTAGTAGGGATTGCCCAGCCTGAAATTCGTATGAACCAATATCCTCACCAATTCTCAGGCGGAATGAGACAGCGTGTAGTTGTAGCGATTGCTCTTTCATGCAATCCAAAAGTGCTGATTGCAGACGAACCAACAACAGCCTTGGATGTTACCATTCAGGCCCAAATACTAGAATTAATGAAGGATTTACAAAATAAAATTGATACATCCATTATCTTTATTACACATGATTTAGGAGTTGTTGCGAACGTAGCTGATCGTGTAGCGGTTATGTACGGAGGACAAATTGTTGAGACTGGAACGGTAGATGAAATTTTCTATGATCCGCGCCATCCGTATACATGGGGGCTATTATCCTCAATGCCTAGCCTAGATAATAGTGGGGATGTTGAGCTTACAGCGATTCCTGGTACTCCTCCGGATTTGATTCATCCACCGAAGGGGTGTCCATTTGCACCAAGGAATCCCTATGCTTTAGCAATTGATTATGAAAAGGAACCGCCTATGTTCCAGATTTCAGATACTCATTTTGCAAAAACTTGGCTCCTACATCCTGATGCACCAAAAGTAAATCCACCGGAGCTAGTCCAACAGCGTATTCGCCATATGGCCTCCAATTTTGAAAAACCTGTACAAGTAGGAGGGGTTAACTAATATGGCTACAAAAGAAAAAATTATCGAAGTCAAAGGACTTAAACAATATTTTAATGTTGGTAAACCGAATATGGTTAAAGCGGTGGACGATGTATCTTTTGAAATCTATAAAGGTGAAACATTCGGTCTGGTGGGAGAATCTGGATGTGGCAAATCTACAACAGGGCGATCCATTATCCGTTTATATGATTTGAGTGGCGGAGAAGTCATTTTTAAAGGGAAAGAAGTCCATGGCAGAAAATCAGGTAAGGATCTAAAGCAATTTAACCGAGGTATGCAAATGATCTTTCAGGATCCTTATGCTTCATTAAATCCTCGTATGACTGTGGGCGATATTATTGCTGAAGGCATTGATATACACGGATTAGCGAAAAATAAGGAAGAACGTATGAAACGCGTATACGATCTTCTTGAAACGGTTGGACTTAACCGTGAGCATGCGAGTCGTTATCCGCATGAATTCTCTGGTGGTCAGCGTCAAAGGATTGGGATTGCCCGTGCACTCGCTGTGGATCCTGAATTTATTATTGCCGATGAGCCAATCTCAGCGCTTGATGTTTCCATTCAGGCACAGGTTGTTAACCTTCTGAAAAAGCTTCAAAAAGAAAAAGGGTTAACATATTTGTTCATCGCGCATGACTTGTCAATGGTGAAATACATCAGTGACCGTATTGGTGTTATGTATTATGGTAAATTGGTAGAAGTTGCAGACAGTGAAGATCTATATAAAAACCCAATGCATCCATATACACAATCTCTACTTTCTGCGATTCCTCTGCCGGATCCGGAAAGTGAACGCACGCGTAGAAGAAAACCGTATAATCCGGACGTTCATGGTTATGATGAAAATGAACAACTAGAAATGCGTGAGATTGCACCAGGACATCATGTATTGTGTTCATTAAATGAATTTGAGCAATATAAAAAAACATATATCAAAAAAAATTAGTATGAACCGTTTGTGGTTCACGAGTCTTATTTGGAATATGTAGCAAAAAGGTTATCCTTCTGTGGATAGCCTTTTTGATGTATTTTTGGAAAAAGAGGGAAGTGAGATGTTTTTTCATATTTATAGGAGGTATAATAATAGTGACATGAAGGAGTGATGTGGGGGATGAAATTGGTTAAAAAAATGGCAGTGTTAATGTCAATCCTAATGATAGGGACACTGTTTACAGAGGTATCATATGCTGCTACAGAGGCTGAAAAAGAGTTTTTACTACATAGTGGACAGAGTATTGTTCTAGAAAACAAGGAACTTCCTGAGGGGATGCAACGATTTATAAAAGAATCGAAATATTCATTTACATATCCTGATGCAGTAAGAGGCATTTATGTGACAGGAAATTCTGCAGGGGGCAGTAAATATAAAGAACTGGCAAAATTAGTGGATACAACAGATTTGAATGCGATGGTGATTGATATAAAAGATGACTTCGGTAAATTAACCTATAAACCAGATGCATCTAAGCCATATGCTGAAGCTGGAACAAATCTAATTAAAGATCCAGATAAATTATTAAAGGATATGGAAAAAAGAGAAATCTATCCGATTGCCAGAGTGACGGTTTTTAAGGATAGTTATTTGGCAAATAAAAAACCTGAATGGTCATTTTTAGATGGAAAAGAAGTATGGAAAAATGGCAGAGGAGAATCATTTGTTAACCCATTTGTAAAAGATGTATGGGAATATAACGTTGAGATTGCAAAAGAAGCAGCTGAAATGGGTTTTCAGGAAATTCAATTTGATTATGTTCGCTTTCCCGAAGGATTTGAGAATCGCGATAAAGAATTGAAATACTCAGTGGGTAATTACGGAGATAAAGCTGTAGATAATGTTCAGCATCGAGTAAATGCTGTTACAGACTTTGTAGAGTATGCTAAGAGTGAATTAGAGCCATATGGAGTAAAGGTATCAGTTGATATTTTTGGCTACTCTGCTACTCTTCCAGAAGCGCCTGGGATAGGACAAAACTTCTCTAAGATATCTGAGCATGTTGATGTCATTTCTTCTATGATCTATCCGAGTCATTGGACATCCTATTTTGGAATTGCCAAGCCAGATTTAGAACCATATAAACTTGTAAAAGAATACGCAAAACTAGAGAATAAAAAATTGAGCAGTTTAGAGAGTCCGCCAATCTCCAGGCCTTGGATTCAGGATTTTACGGCACCATGGCTAGGTAAAGGAAATTATAAGCAATACGGAAAAAAAGAAGTAGAAGATCAAATTAGAGCGTTAAAAGAAGAAGGAATCAATGAGTATTTATTATGGAACTCAGGAAACCGTTATACCTCCGGAGTAGACTATAAACAATAATAAAATCATATAAGCTGAAACAAAGGATTGGCTAAAAAAAGCCAATCCTTTTCTTTAGCTTATTTCATACTCCAATCGGGTGAGAATTTTTATTAGTAATGTATAATTTGGGGAATTTTATCAACAGGTTCTTAAGAAGTAGAATACTGGCTGCATCCGCCATTTATAATAATGTTTAAAGCCAGTGATGATTATGCAGTTTATTTCGCTACGCGAATACAGCTCTGTTAGGAAGGTTAAGAAATTGAAATGGTTATTTGTTTTTCTTGCCGCCAACCTTATTAAATCCGGTTGTTGATCTGTTCGTTTGTATCACAAACTCAGAACGCTTGTGCCTGCCGAAAATCAGATTTCCAATACCATTTGTTAATGGACCCATAAAAGCAGTTAGACCAATAATTAAAAAGGATACCAATATAAAATCAAGGATATATTCGCTCATTCGTTCCTCCTTTTATATTTCGACTGTGTAAATTTCTTTACATTTTTATTGTAATAGATTAAGAAGTGGGAGAAAAGGGAAAAGGTAACTTGGTTGCTAAATTTTATACATTTAATAAAATATATCACCTTAGAAGATAGAAAAAATCATGCGAATAGGCAGGATGCTTGTTCTAAACTATTAATCCATGAGATAGGTAACACCTATCATTTAACAACCTATAAGAATATGTATGAATGTAAAATCAAAATTACTAGATACGAACTAGATAAACAAAGGAGCAGATACATCAGATGAGTTGGTATAAAAGATTGCGTGAATATTTTCCGGAAGAGGAAATGAAATCAGAAGAACATATAAACATGCTGTTAAATCATGGCCAAAAGGACTACTTCCTTGATAATGGGAAAAATCATATTTTATTATATGCAGAGAAAGAGAACTTTATCTTTGTTGATTACTTATATGTGATGGGTAATGCAAGAGGAAATGGTACAGGAAAAAAGGTTTTGGACAAACTGAAATTGAAGGGAAAACCAATCTTTTTAGAAGTAGAGCCGATAAATGAGTCGGAAGAGGATTCAGAGAAAAGATTACGATTTTATAAACGAGAGGGTTTTAAGCATGCGAATACCGTCTCCTATGTTAAAAATTCACTCGCTACAAATAAAGATGTAGAATTGGAGATTCTTTATTGGAGTCCGGAAGCAGATAAGCATATGGATCAAGAGGTATTAGATGGAATGAAAGAAATCTATCGTGATTTGCATACTTATAAGGATGAAGAATTATATGGAGGGAAATACCGGCCAACTGAGAAAGCCTTGAAAATAAAAGAAAATAAATCTGATATTTTAGATGAAATAACAAGCTGAAGATTTAACTTCAGCTTGTTTTCTTTTTACCTCAAATGTTTAACGGCTTCGCTCTAGGGTATATAAATAATAGAAATTATTTAAAAAAAGAGACACAGGCCAAATGAAATAGGGCAAAGGAATGGAGTAATATAACAATTATTTCAATAATATGATAGTAAGGTTAATGTTTAGTAAACCCGGAAACATTTTCTAAAAAATCTCTACACATTCCATTATTAATCATGTATAATAATTTTATATGTTCCTTAATTATAATTATTTTAATTTAGATAGTATCATAAGCATTGTGAAATGTTAAATATATAGCTCTAACGGGATAAGGGAACTTAAAGAATAGGGAGAGTGACAGGGAATGGTTACACTTTACACATCACCTAGCTGTACGTCATGTAGAAAAGCAAAAGCTTGGTTAGAAGAACATGATATTCCATATAAAGAACGTAATATTTTTTCTGAATCATTAAGTCTTGATGAAATAAAAGAGATTTTACGTATGACTGAAGATGGTACCGATGAAATCATTTCAACACGCTCGAAAACTTTTCAAAAGTTAAATGTAAATCTTGATAATTTACCTTTACAGGAATTGTTTAATATCATCCAACAGAATCCCGGATTATTAAGAAGACCAATTATCATTGATGAAAAACGTCTGCAAGTTGGTTACAACGAAGATGAAATCAGACGATTTTTACCTCGTAAAGTAAGAACATTTCAACTTCGAGAAGCACAGCGCTTAGTTAATTAATTTTTATATTGTTCATAAACCCCCTTCCTGGACAGCGAAGGGGGTTTTGGTGTATCTTAAATTATTAGACATAATTATTTTATGAAATATAGGCTTTTTGTTTCCCACTATTTACTATTTATCATAAAATATAACTACCACCTGCTTTATAAAAAGAACATCCATGATTAACATTTTTAAAAACAGGGAAAAGATATAACAACCTAGTTTGGGGGTATATCCCTTCAATTACCTCAAACCAGAAGGGAGAGAGTGAATCATGGAAATCGAACGTATTAATGAGAATACTGTAAAATTCTACATTTCATATGGGGATATTGAAAAGCGAGGCTTCGATCGAGAAGAGATCTGGTATAATCGTGATCGAAGTGAGGAACTTTTCTGGGAAATGATGGATGAAGTGCATGAAGAAGAGGATTTTACTGTTGAAGGCCCACTTTGGATTCAAATCCAAGCACTTGAAAAAGGGTTGGAGATTTTAGTTACTCGAGCGCATCTATCCAAGGATGGCCATAAATTCGATTTGCCAATTGATGATCCCGCCAATTCCGTTGATGTGAAGATAGAGTCTATGCTTGAAGAGCATTTTCAAACTAACCAAGCAATAGATGAGCAAATAACAGAGGATGATACATTGGAATTTGTCCTTTCATTTAAAGACTTTGAAGATGTCATTGCATTAAGTAAAACGAACGGAATTCAAGGAGTTGTGACCAAGTTATACTCCTTTGAAAATATATATTATTTGTATGTAGAATTTCCAGATGGAGAGTTTGTGGAAGAAGAGATTGATAATAAGCTATCAATTATACTTGAATATGCTGATGAATCTCCTGTTACAATCCATCGTCTTGAAGAATATGGAAAAGTCATTATACCTAAAGATGTATTCTCGACTGTAAGCCAATACTTTTCTTAATACTCATTAATTGAAAGCTGATTTCCACTTGGAAGTCGGCTTTTTAGTTCTTAAATTGGTCTGGAATCACCACATTGAGGACCCCCTATTTAGAAAGTGTGATTGAAAAACTAATCGAGGGTTTGCGTCATTCAGACCATATTGGGGTATAGATAATGAAAGTTTTCAATGAAAAATGGATAAGGTGAGGATTATGAAGAATTTTATTAATGTTCTTTTATTTATCGCAATTTTAGGGATTGTGGGATTTATATATCAGAAAAATTCCGATGGGGATTATATTCAATATGGAAGTATATTATTTACAATAACTGTTGTTTTTATTGGATTTATTATATTCCTGGAAAATCGTCATCCTGCACAGACACTAGCATGGTTAATCGTTTTGGGTGCTTTTCCGGTAGTTGGATTCTTGTTTTATTTGTTATTTGGAAGGAATTTTAGAAAAGAAAAGATATTTAAGAAAAAATATTTTTTAGATAAGCAAAAGTATATGGATATTACAGGGGAAAGTGAGAAAAGATTATTAAGATTAGATAATGAGAATCATGATTATAGCCAATTGTTTAATCTAGCTGATCAGATTGCCAACACCCCTATCTCTTTATCTACGGAGACTAAAGTTCTTACAAATGGAAAAGAAACATTTAATTCTATTAAAGAAGCTTTATTGCAAGCAAAACATCACATACATATGGAATATTATATTGTTCGCCATGATACCTTGGGGAATGAAATTAAAGACATACTTATTAATAAAGCGAAAAACGGGGTGAAAGTTAGATTTCTTTATGATGCAGTCGGATCATGGACTCTTTCAGGGGAATATATTAAGGAAATGAGAAAATGGGGGATTGAGGTAGTGGCGTTTGGCCCTGTTAAGCTCCCCTTTTTAAATAATAAATTTAACTTTAGAAACCATCGAAAAATTGTTGTAGTGGACGGAGATATTGGCTTTGTTGGTGGTTTAAATATCGGTAATGAATATTTGGGTAAAGATGAGAACTTTGGATTTTGGCGTGATACCCATTTGAGGTTAAATGGAGAAGGAGTCCGCAGTTTACAATTAATCTTTTTGCAGGATTGGTATTACATGACCAATCACAGTTTCTTAACAGATGAGTATCTTGCTCCTGTAACAACAGATCATGAAAAAGGGCATCATGGGGGAGTACAAATAATTGCAGGTGGGCCTGATAATGAATACAGTACCATTAAAAATATATTCTTTTCTATGATTGTTTCTGCAAAAAAATCAGTTTGGATTGCCTCCCCTTATTTTATCCCAGATGAAGACATATTTTCTGCCTTGAAAATTGCTGCTCTAAGTGGTATTGATGTTCGCTTATTAGTACCTAGTAATCCGGATAAGAGAATTGTCTTCCATGCTTCGAGGTCCTATTATCCTGATTTATTGGAGACAGGAGTTAAAGTCTATGAATATCGTGAGGGTTTCTTGCATTCAAAAATCATCATTGTAGATGGAGAACTTGCATCTATAGGTACCTCAAATATGGATATGAGAAGCTTTCACTTGAACTTTGAAGTCAATGCGTTTCTCTATAAGACCGATAGTGTACAAACATTAGTAAATGATTATCTACATGACTTATTAGTTTCGAATGAGCTGCATATTGAGGTATTTAAAGGTAGACATTTCGGTATGAGAATGATGGAATCATTATTTAGACTACTATCACCGATGCTATGATGAAAAAGCTCCGCCTAGTTGAAAAGTTCAACAGATGGACATATAGAGTTCATTTAGAATGAAGGTTTATTAAATAGATAACGAGAATTTGATAGGTATCCTATAGGAAAAGGAGCCTGTACATGCTGGTTGCAATTAATAAAGAAGATAAACAAATTCATGCCAACCAAATTATAAAGAGACACGAGGAAGAGTATCGCTGTCCTGCTTGCCGGAAACGTGTGATATACCGTTCCGGCCCGCGGACGATTCCCCATTTTGCTCATCAAACAAAGGGGAATTGCCAAGCAGCAACTGAATCTGAAACAGCAGATCATCTATCAGGGAAAAATAATTTATACCGTTGGTTAAGAAGCTGTCAGTTGGATGTTGAACTGGAGAAATATATAGCTATCATAAAGCAAAGACCTGACATTTATGTAAAGAGGAAAAATCAATATTATGCAATCGAATATCAATGTTCATCTATTCATGAAGAGTTATTTTTGAAAAGAACAAAAGGATACTTGGATGCAGATGTTGTGCCTATCTAGATTTTTCACAGCCACTTCATTAAAAGAAACGGAGTTTATCTGTGGAGGCTAAATTCACTCCTTAAATCTGCTCTTAGAAAATCTTCATCACCTTTTCTCCTCTTTCACAACCCCAAGCAAGCAAATTCCATACTGGCATTTGTGAATATTATACCTGTCTCAATAGAACAATGCTTCGGTCAGATGGTATTGTTATCTGAGGGAATGGATCTGGAAAGTATCTTATCTCCACCCAAGCAAGAAATCCCTTATTTAAACGATTGGTTTAAAAAACGTACTCTGCAACTTATGAATGAAATCCGTTTTAAAGGCTTGCAAAGTAAGCTGATTAAAGAATTATATCAGGTTGGGATATCTCCGTTTAAAATCCCTGAATTTGTTGGTGTTCCATTGTTAAGCGGCTGTATGTATGGAATGCCGGCGACTGTCTGGCAAGGATTAATCTATATCGATTTACTGAATTGCTTTAACCTGCATGGAAGAATCAGTGAAGCATGGATTCGGTCAAGATTTTTGGAAAGAATAAAGAAGAAGGATATAATTTTAAATCAATGCCCTTTAATGAGCCAGGATATATTTACCGCATTGAAAGAATATCTGAGATTCCTTGAAAAAATTGATTATTTGGAAAAAATAGATGTAAATCATTATATAATAAGAGAAGACTTCATTTTAGACGATCATTTTGAAGAGATAATCAAATTGAGGTTATTCGATTTTTATGAAGGGAATTAAAGGTATTATGAAGAACTTTATGAAAGAAGCAAATGATTGGAGGGAACTGCATGGCTGCAGATATTAAACAATTACCTGAAAGAAAAGATATACCTGTAGAAGATACTTGGAGACTGGAGGATATCTTCCCAAGCGATGAAGCATGGGAGAAGGAGTTCAAGGGCATTTTGGCTGAATTGCCAAAAGGCGATCAATATAGAGGGAAATTAGATGAGAGTGCTGATACCTTATGGCAGGCTTTGCAATTTCAGGATATGATTACTGAAAGACTTGGACGTTTATATACATATTCTCACATGAGATATGACCAGGATACCGGTAATACATTTTATCAGGGAATGGACGACCGCGCCCGGAATTTATATTCTCAGGCTGCCAGTGCTTTTTCGTATATTTTACCTGAAATCCTTGCAATTAAAGAAGAAACAATTAATCGGTTCATGCAAGAGAAAAAGGAGCTTTCCTTATATGAACAAACTTTAAAAGAGATCAATCTGCAAAGACCCCACGTTCTATCAGCAGAGGCAGAGGCTTTATTGGCTCAGGCATCAGAAGTGATGGGAACTGCATCCAATACTTTTGGCATGTTAAATAATGCCGACCTTCGTTTTCCTACAATTAAAGATGAGAACGGGGAAGAGGTTGAACTGACTCATGGAAGGTACAGCAGATTTTTGGAGAGCAGTGATCGTAGAGTTCGTGAGGAAGCCTTTAAAGCGATGTATAAGACATATGGACAGTACCGAAATACGTTCGCAAGTACATTATCCGGGACAGTGAAGAAAGATAATTTCTATGCAAAGGTACGTCATTATGATTCTGCAAGACATGCAGCTTTAAGCAATAATAATATTCCGGAAACCGTATACGAAAATCTAATCAATTCCATTCACAACAATCTGCATTTACTACACCGTTATGTGAAGCTTCGTAAAAAACTTTTAGGTGTGGATGAATTGCATATGTATGATTTATATACACCTTTAGTGAAAGACGTGAAGATGGATATTTCCTATGATGAGGCTAAAGAATATATTCTAAAAGGGCTTGAGCCTTTAGGTGAGGAATACATCAATGTATTAAAAGAAGGGTTCGAAAACCGTTGGGTAGATGTTCACGAAAATCGCGGTAAACGAAGCGGCGCATACTCCTCAGGTTCATATGGAACTAATCCATATATTCTAATGAACTGGCAGGATAATGTTAATAATCTTTTCACATTAGCTCATGAATTCGGCCATTCTGTACACAGTTTTTACACACGCAAAAATCAGCCATATCCATATGGTAATTATTCGATTTTCGTAGCTGAAGTAGCATCTACTACAAACGAAGCCCTGTTGAATGATTATTTGCTTAAAACAATAGATGATGAGAGCAAGAAAATTTATTTATTAAATCATTATCTTGAAGGTTTTAGAGGAACAGTATTCCGTCAGACGATGTTTGCGGAGTATGAACACATTATTCATAAGATGGCACAGGATGGAGAAGCTCTGACTGCTGAAAGCCTAACACAAAAATATTATGAGCTTAATAAAAAATACTTTGGTGATGATATTGTTATTGATGAGGAGATTGGTTTGGAATGGTCAAGAATCCCTCATTTCTACTACAATTATTATGTATACCAATATGCAACTGGATTCAGTGCAGCAGCAGCGTTAAGTAAACAGATTTTAGAGGAAGGGCAGCCGGCTGTTACGCGCTATATTGAATTCCTAAAAGCAGGCTCAAGTGATTTCCCAATTGAGGTTCTTAAAAAAGCAGGTGTAGACATGACTTCACCGAATCCGGTTGAAGAAGCTTGTAAAGTTTTTGAGGATAAATTAAATGAGCTGGAAGCTCTTTTAGATAAATAAAAATAATTCGAGGATTTTTTAAACCACCCCTTAGAAGTTAGACACCAATTTAACTTTTAAGGGGCGGTTTTTTTAAAATGGAATTAAATGCTGAAATTAAACTTAATGATTCCAGTACTAGTAACTCTAGAGGAGGGAAATAACCCTTGGAGGAAAAAGTTTTACACAATCCAAAAATTGAGGATCTTAGTGAAATTAAATTAGTAGGTTTTCGAGTTTTATGCGATGGCGAACAATATCTAAATGAAATTCCAAAAGCAGCACAACTTCTTAATGAACGTATGAATGAAATTCAACAGGTTACCAATTCATCTGTACAATAGGGGCATTTGTTGTTGATAACTATTCAGAAACTGAAGATGGTTATTGGATATGTGTTCAAGTTAACGAGTACGAGGATATACCGGATGATATGGTTTGCTTAACGATTCCGCCTCAAAGATATGCTGTAGGCAAACATAATGGAGCTAATTATAGTATTAGAGATACATATGCAAGATTACACGCTTGGATTGAAAAAAACGGATATGAAAGACAATTAGATAAATGGCATTTAGAGAGGTATCATAGTTGGAATAATAAAGATAATCTAATTATTGAGTTATTGGATACTATTACAGAATCTTAAACTCTAAAAGTAAGTGCAGGCCAATCAAGAGAACTCGCCAATTTTCTGCGAGCTCTCACTTTAATTTATAACTATAACCGGTAGTTTTAGGCCAACTTAAGGCTTTTAGAATCCCTTGAATTTTTTTTGATAACCAAGACTATAGATAAAGATGAAAAAAGAGAGAAACAAAATAGGTGACGATACATAGAGAGGAATGATCCGCATAATCCCAAACAGCTGCAGGGGAATAGAAAATAAAACTAATAGGATTAAACTGCAAATATAAATTTTTTTCATAGAAATCATCCTTTATTACATAAGATAATTTGTACTGATTTCTAAAGAATATGGCAGAGGATAACCAAGTATGCAGTAAAAATGTCAGAAATGTGAATTAATGAACAAAGTGCTTGCATATGTGAAGAGAATTTGTTATATTACTATTGTGAAGTTGATCACTAGCAAACATTTACCCCTTTGTTTGACCGTGAAAAATTTCTCCCATCCCCTTTGTTCGTATGAAGAATAAGACTCTGTCCGATTACAGAGTCTTATTCTTATTTATACGGAAAAATATTCTAGGATAATAATTATAATGACGGTTTTTAATCGTTTTCTGCATATCTCCAATACGTTATGTTGGATGATGGTATCCTCTCAACCGTACGCTTCAAGAGTAATTTTTTCATTTCCCTTTCAACTTCTTGCTTATCCATTCGGTAAATAAATGTAATCTCATGAGTATTAATAATTTGAAAATCCTTAATACAGTCCTCTAAAGAGGGGAGTGATTGTGCTTTAGGCGGAAATCCTAACATCTCCTCAAGTATTTGAACATAAACTTCATAAGGGTAAGCCCCTGTTACCTTTATACCTTCATCTTCCATCTTTTGATTAAAGAAGACCAGGCTAGGCAGGTCAGTGACATCCATTTCTGATGAGATTTTTAAATCACATTGAAAAGCTTTTATGGCACTTTCAGAATTGATATCACGTGAAAACTCATCACAATCTATCTTGGCTTTATGAGCGCAGGCTAACAATGTATGCCAATTCGATACACTTTTTTGATCAAGAAATAAAGCCTCCTGAATTTTCTTAAAAAAACGATATCCAGCCTTCTTTCCTTGCATTTCTGCAGCTTTAATCGCGATAGGGGTGATATATAACGAGCTTTCAGGATTGTTGATCCAGATATTATCATCACAGGAAATACCCGACCTGTTTGCAGCTGAAAGGAATGATGGAAATGGGTGCTTAGCATTTGTATGCTTTCTTTCCACTTTTTTGCTAAACACATACTTTAAAGCAAAGTAATGTCCATATTCTAATTTCAGTCGTTTTATAATTCGTTCCAGCTCAAAGCAAATTGAACAAGTAGGATCTATAAATAAATAGATTTCTAATGGTTTTTCCAACGGTTTAAAATATTGATGGACAGACAGCCAATCCTGCCATTTTGGAATTGAAGAGTCATGCTTATTCATAACTATCACCTTTTTGCTGGATATCGTTTGTATTTATCATATGCTCAGCTGTTAAGGTAAGTCTGCCCAGCAGATACTCTCTTAAAGGAGAATCTAACTGAATACTATCCATAGCCTTCTCCATACAGCTCAGCCAGGCTTTTGCACGCATAGGTGTAATTTCAAAAGCAAGATGTCTTGCTCTCAGCATGGGATGACCATGTTCCTTAGTATACAAAGAAGGTCCACCAAGAAACTGAGTAAGAAATTGTTTCTGTTTACGAGCTGTCTCTGTAAGATCATCTGGAAAAATAGGAGCTAGCAGCGGATGCGAACCCACATGATCATAAAATGCATCTATTAATTCAGATAACCGCTCTTTCCCTAATGCATCATATGGAGTTGGATTTTCTGCCATACATTATTCTCCCTCCATGAGTTGATAAGAATAATTTTAACAAGCAAGACTTGAATTATCCAATATACTGCTTTTTTTCCTGATTTTATAAGATTTTGAAGGGTAGATGCTAGCAGAGAAGCTTAGTAGAAGGTTATTGATAGTTCTTCAATTTGCATATATAAGGGGAAATAAAAAACTGTTCATTTTATGAACAGTTTTGCAGGTTTGGTTATTTTATGCGTAATAGGAAGTCATGACTTTATTTACATAGTTTTGCGTTTCTTTAAAAGGCGGTACACCACCGTATTTATCAACATTTCCTGGACCTGCATTATAAGAAGCTAAGGTCAATTCGATATTTCCATTATATTTAGTCATCATGGATTTAAGATACTTGGTTCCACCCATAATATTATCATAGGGGTCCATGATATTGTTTACGCCAAGAGATGAAGCCGTTTTGGGCATTAGCTGCATTAAGCCTGATGCCCCGGCTGAGCTAATGGCATTTGAATTATAGCCGCTTTCCTGCTGTATGACGGATCTGATTAATTTTTCAGGGACGTGATATTTATTGGAAGCTTCTTTTATAATGTCATCGTAGTCCGTATTCTGATTCATGCTTGCTGTACCAGTAGTTGATTGATTAGTAATTGGGACAGGATTGTACGCAATGGACGGAGAAGACGGAATGCTGCTGTTGATTATAGTTGCCAATGTACCTAATCCTGGATTGGCAGCAAGTGCATTATTCGTAGGATGGCTGACGGATGTAAGAACTTCATTCAGCATAGCCTGAAATAAATTGGCAGAAGAAGGTGCCTGAGTTACAGAATTAGTATCTGTTGGTCTCAGGGATCCGAGAGCTTGAAGCTGAATAATGGTATATATGTCTCCTACGTTCATTATGTTCACTCCTCAGTATGGTTTAAAATCATTTGATTATAAAAACGTTGAACTTTATTTTCAGTTGGACGAACCGGAATGCCAGCTTCTGATAAAAGCTGATCAAACTCTTTCTTTCCTTGATCAAAGTTGTCTACTTCAAATTCTACCTCATAATCCTCTATTTGGAAATAGGAGCTATTATCTAAAACGAGCAGGCCGCTCATAAAAGGAAGCTCAACCCGTTTTGTTGTCAAGGTACCAAAATAACGAATTTCTTGTGGGTTGATTTTTAGATTTTTTATTCTTTCAGAGATTTTGCTATCAGGGATACCGCCATCTTTTATGATTTTATTAGCTGTATCAGGGTCTATATCCCAGTTGGTTTCCAGTAAGCCTTTTTGATTTTCAAGAGGCTGTTTAAGGGTCATCTCATAAGATGAATTTTTTTCACGTATACGTAGTGCTGAGGTATATTTTTTTAAGTCAAACGTAACTGTGTCAAAGTAATGATTTTTTTGTACTGTAAAATGATCTGGTTTTATTTTGAAACGTTGCATGAGGTGGTTAAATTCCTCAAATGTCAGCAAATTTTTGAATTCAATTTCGATTTGTTCGCTCATATGTACATCCTCCATGATAAACTTATGTATAACTATTATGACTTTTTCATTAGATAACATCAATCTTAGATATCCGTTTAATCTTTGTGTTAAAATGGGTTTGAGCAATTTAGGGTAATAATTAGTACTAAATGTATTCATTAGCATGGTTGAATAGCGATGATCAATTCCTTAAATACATACTAATACATGATAATGTCTTCGATTCTGAGTTTTCCCTTGCTCTCTATAACAAGAATATTGAAAAGTATTTCAGGTGGTGGAATCCATGAGTAGAAAATGGGATGAATTTTTAGCCCCCTATAAACAGGCGGTTGATGAGTTAAAGATCAAATTAAGGGGTATAAGAACCCAATGTGACTTAGAAAAAGAACATTCACCAATTGAGTTTGTTACAGGACGCGTTAAACCGATCGCAAGTATCCTGGATAAGGCTTACCAAAAGCAAATTCCTGAGGAAAGACTTGAACTGGAATTACAGGATATAGCCGGTCTTCGAATTATGTGCCAATTTGTGGATGATATAAAACAGGTCGTTATGCTATTACGACAAAGAACTGACTTCGTAATTATTGAAGAAAGAGACTATATTACAAATAAAAAAGCAAGTGGATACCGTTCGTATCATGTAGTTATTGAATATCCGGTTCAAACGATTCACGGAGAGAAAAAAATATTAGCGGAAATACAAATTCGTACCCTTGCCATGAATTTCTGGGCTACGATAGAGCATTCACTTAATTATAAGTATAACGGACAGTTCCCGGAAACATTACGCAATCGCTTAGAGAGATTAGCTGAAGCAGCTTTCCATATGGATGAAGAAATGACACAGATCAAAATGGAAATCCAGGAAGCGCAGCAATATGTCTTTAAGAAGAGGGGGAAATAACACTTTACAGGTGGGGATTATGATGAAATATGCAGTTACGTCTAAAGGAGATACCAAATCCAATCATTTTATGGAGCAAGTGAAGGATCAACTGGATAGTCTGGGTGTTATTTATGATGAGGATCAACCTGATGTTGTTATATCTGTCGGCGGTGATGGAACATTGTTATATGCCTTTCATCGTTATAGCTCACGTCTTGATAAAACAGCATTTATAGGTGTACATACGGGTCATTTAGGTTTTTACGCTGACTGGAGACCTGAAGAGATTACAAAGCTAGCTAATGCTATAGCTAAGACGCCTTACCAAACTGTTGAGTACCCACTGCTGGAGGTTACTGTTCGATACAGTCACGGTGGCAGAGAGTCAAAATATTTAGCCTTGAATGAATCAACTGTTAAAAGTGTGGGGAGCACATTGGTGATGGACGTAGAAATTAGAGGGCAATCCTTTGAGAGGTTTAGAGGAGATGGTTTGTGCGTATCTACTCCTTCAGGCAGTACTGCTTATAATAAAGCCCTTGGTGGTGCTATTATTCATCCTTCCATCCCTGCTGTGCAATTGACGGAAATGGCTTCAATCAATAATAGAGTGTTCCGTACAATTGGATCTCCTCTAATACTGCCAGGTCATCATACCTGTATGATGAAACCAGTAACAAATGATGATTTTCAAATTACAATTGACCATTTAAGTCTTTTGCATAAAGAGGTAAAATCGATTCAATTCAGAGTGGCAGATGAACGAATTCGTTTTGCTCGTTTTAGACCTTTCCCATTTTGGAAAAGAGTTCGTGATTCTTTTGTTACAGAATAAAAAGAAAGTTATAGTAGGTGACCTAAAAGAATGCAATTGTCTTTTGGTCACCTTTTTTACTGAATAAATAATCCTTTAGCTTAAAAAGCTATAAATATAATAATGAAAAGGAAGGTCTCCATGGTGAAGCCATTTACATTAGAGTGGACAGTAGAAAATCAGGAAAGCAATAAAGTTTTGAGAGAATATTTGGCGGATAAAAAAATATCAAAATCAGCGTTGGCAGATATTAAATTTAAGGGTGGTTATATTTTTGTTAATCAGCAAGAAGTGACGGTGCGATACATATTAAAAACTGGTGATCAGGTTACCGTAATCTTCCCGAAAGAGGTGGGAAGTGAGCAGCTGATAGGTGAGAAGATACCTCTTTCTATTATCTATGAGGATAACTATGTAATGGTCGTCGAAAAACCGGCCGGCATGTCTACAATTCCATCTAGAGAGCATCCAGCCGGTAGCTTAGCCAATGCAATCATTGGCCATTATGAACAAATTGGCCATTCAGCGACCGTTCATATTGTCACAAGATTGGACCGGGATACGTCTGGCTTGGTCTTAATAGCCAAGCATCGCCATATACACCATTTATTAAGTTTGTCTAAATCTATAAAAACGGTGGAGAGAAAATATAAAGCAATCGTCACCGGTGTGATTACACCCTTGGCTGGAACAGTGGAAGAACCTATTGGCCGTATGGATACCAGCATTATTAAACGTGAGGTACGGGAAGATGGCCAATATGCATGCACGGAATATAAAACGCTGCAATTATTTGAACGGTATTCACTTGTGGAATTAAAGCTGCAAACCGGAAGAACGCATCAAATACGAGTACATATGGCACATTTGGGGCATCCGCTAATAGGTGATGATTTATATGGGGAAAGCAGACAACTGATTAAGCGGCAGGCATTACATTGTTATTCGTTGAAATTTCTTCATCCAATAACGGGGAAAGAACTTTCGTTTGAGAGTGAATTACCAGAAGATATGATGCAATTAATATAGGGCTTATGAGTATTTGAGCAGATATATCTATTTTTAAAATAAATAAACTGAGGATAAATAAAGTTTTGCAAATAAGTATTTTAAAAGGAGTGAAAATAATGGTAAATAACATCAAAACAATAGATGAATGGATTGCTGATAATCATTTGAATCCAACCGAAGTTGGTTTTATTGAAACAATCCTTACCTTTGCTTCTACAGTAAGGCATCTCCAACATAAAAAGACAGCTATGAATGAGGCGATCAGGACCATGTTTCCTGATAAAAGAGCTGAAATAACTCCAAAAATAACATACCAAAAACTTGAGAAAATCCTGATAGACAATGACATATCAATTGATTTGGAGACAATGCTCAATCAATACCTTTCACAAGGAGTATGTGTTGACCTATGTAATGAGTTACTTCTGGATCGAGGATAATTCGATTTTTTTAACCAAAAGTTTTCTTGGAAAATAAAAAAGTGCTGAATGTCGCATAATAGGACAATCAGACACCTTTAATTACTAGAATTAATTGTCATAAGTATGAAATTTTTCTGGAACAAGCTGTTGAGAGGAGGTTACTGAGAAAAGGGCCATATCTGGGTAACGCAAAGCAGTTAATTTTCCTCCAAATACAGCTCCTGTATCGATATTGTACGTATTATTTTTAATTCTTGGTTCGCGGACAGGCGTATGCCCATAGACAATAATCGGATCACCTGGATGTCGAAGTGCCCAGTCCCTTCGTTCTGGTCTTCCATCCGGCAGTGTTTTTCCGGTTATATCCCCATATAAAACAAATGTTTTAACACCCTTATGTGTTGCTCCTATAAATTCTTTTTTGATACCGGCATGTGCAAGGACAAGCTTACCTTGATCTAAGACAAGATAAAGAGGAGCTGACTCGTATAATTGCATAAAATGGTCGCGCACCTTCTTTCTTACTGGTTTAGATAAAGCCTCAAGTTCAGCAATCGTTGTCTCTAAGCCATGTACAGCCTTTACTTTATTGCCTAGGAAATAACGATATAGTTTATTGCAATGATTACCCGGTATATATAAGGCAGTTTTCCGTTGTATGGTTAATGACCATACAAGGTTAATCATCTCTATAGAATTAGGTCCTCGATCAGTAATATCGCCTATAAAGACAGGGGTATTTCCGTTTGGATGGACAGGAATACTATCCTCATTAAATTGATAACCCAGTTTGTGGAATAATTCGATACATTCCCCATAACAACCATGTACATCGCCTATACAATCATAGATCATTTGCATCACTTCCTTCTATTACCTCTATATTACCCTTTTTTAAAGGGTTTCAATTATATCTATTTAGGAAATTGTAAAGGGTATGATAGATACGCCTTAAACGACATAAAAAAAGGTATGGTGACCTCTAAAATGGAAATTCAGGAAAGCAAGCAAAGAGATTTACTGCGTTTATTAAAAGAAGAGAACCTCCAACAGTTTCGGATTATATTTTTAGATATTCACCCCTATGATCAGGCAAAGTTTTATGCGAATTTAGAAGAAAAAGAACGGGCAACTGTTCATCACTTTCTCTCACCGGATGAAATGGCAGAGCTAATAGGGAATCTTGCTTATGAATATGAAGAAGAGATTGTAGAGAGAATTTTAGCAGAAATGGATCCTCGATATGCCGCCTCTATTTTAGCTGAAATGCATCCGGATGATGCTGTTGATTTGCTCAGTAATTTGGATAAGGAACAAATAATCAGTTATTTGTCTTTAATGGATGAAGAACAATCGCAAAATATCATGCATTTGCTTCACTATGAGGAATCAACTGCAGGAAGTATCATGACGACTGAATTTATAAGCATTGCAGAGAATCAAACAGTAGGATCTGCCATGAAACTAGTGAGGAAGGAAGCACAGGATGCTGAATTAATTTATTATATTTATGTTATGGATGAAAAGCAAAAATTAACAGGGGTACTATCCCTGCGTGATTTGATTGTGGCAGATGATGATACAATGGTCTTTGAATTAATGAACAAACAGGTCTATTCGGTGAAAGTAAGCGATGATCAGGAAGAAATAGCTCGAAAAATGAGAGACTATGATTTTGTGGCGATGCCGGTTGTTGATTTTCAGCATCATCTGGTCGGCATTATAACATTTGACGATATGATTGATGTTATGTATGAAATAGCTTCCGATGATTATTCCAAATTAGCAGGGGTATCCGATATGGAATACATAGATAAAAGTCCTTTTTCATCTGCCCGTAAAAGACTGCCGTGGTTGATTATATTATTATTTCTAGGCATGATTACCGCTAATTTAATCGGTCAATTTGAAGAAACTTTATCGAAAAAGGCAATTCTGGCGGTGTTCATCCCCTTAATTGCAGGGATGGCTGGGAATACAGGTACACAAAGTTTGGCTGTTATAGTGAGAGGAATTGCTACAGGGCAAATTGAGGATGAAAACAAGCTAAAGCTCCTTTGGCGTGAAGCGGGAACAGGACTTATAACCGGAATATCATGTGGAATCGTGGTTACCATTATCGTTTATGTTTGGAAAGGTGAACTAATTCTTGCTGCCCTCGTTGGTATTTCCATACTGGTAACATTAATTGTCGCCACATTAGCGGGTAGCCTTGTGCCTTTATTGATGCATAAGATGAATATTGATCCTGCTGTAGCCTCAGGACCATTTATTACGACCATTAATGACTTAATAAGTATTCTTATTTACTTTGGAATGGCTACTCTCTTTATGGGTTATCTCACATGATATATTTAGCTGAAAAAACAGAAAATGGTTGCGATTCTTCTTTACTTAGTTTAAATTAGTAGTAGGTACTAATAACTTGTGTTAATTATTTAAGGAGGAATCCTTCCTATGAACTTAAGTATGGATGGGAAAACCATTGTTGTAATGGGTGTGGCAAATAAAAGAAGTATAGCTTGGGGTATAGCTAATTCACTTTACCAGGCTGGGGCTAGATTAATTTTTACATATGCAGGGGAACGTATGGAAAAGAGTGTTTATGACCTTGTAAACAGCTTAGAGGGTGGAGAAGAGACCTTCGTCCTGCCATGTGATGTTACAAAAGATGATGAAATCGAAGGATGTTTTGCTACGATTAGAGAAAAATATGGAAAGATAGACGGGATTGCGCACTGTATTGCTTTTGCCAATAAGGAAGAGCTTAAAGGTGAGTATATGAACACGACGAGGGACGGGTTCCTATTGGCCCAAAATATTAGCTCTTATTCATTAACAGCTGTTGCAAAAGCAGCAAAAGAAATCCTGAATGAAGGGGCTAGTATCGTTACTCTTACTTATCTTGGCGGTGAACGAGTAGTCCAAAACTATAATGTCATGGGTGTGGCTAAGGCATCACTTGAAGCAAGTGTGAAATATTTGGCTAATGATCTTGGGCCTAACGGCGTAAGAGTAAATTCTATTTCAGCAGGAGCAATCAGAACCTTGTCGGCCAAAGGTGTAGGCGATTTTAATGAAATTCGAAAAGTATTTGAAGAGCGTGCACCTTTGCGCAGACAAGTAACCCAGGAGGAAGTGGGAGACACAGCCCTATTCCTGTTCAGTCCATTGTCCCGGGGAATTACGGGAGAAAATATCCATGTGGATTCAGGGTATCACATCTTAAGCTTATAAATAAAATGACTCTCTATTGCAAGGTGGCTTTGATAACCGCTTTTGAAATAGAGAGTTTTTTTGTTTTTTTACGAAAAGTGTTACTGTGTAAATCAGTCAATCAATCACCTAAATAATGTGGAACTGTTCCCCCTTCATTATTGTGTTAAGATCCAACATTATTCTCCTATACAATAAAAATGTTATAAATTTCTAATAAAATGATAGTCAATTGGGAAAAGCTGTGACATAATAAATCATAATATTTTAAATATTTTAATAAATTACATAATAATATTACGCAGGAGGGAATGGCTTGGATGACACTGTGGTTTTAGATGTAAACCATTTAACCGTTTCTTTTATGGATGATGGAAAATTGGTTCCTGCAGTTGAGAATATCGATTTCCAACTTCATAAAGGAGAAATTCTTGGTATTGTTGGTGAATCAGGAAGTGGGAAGAGTTTGACCTCTTTATCCATTATGGGACTGCTTCCACAACCGCCGGCTATTGTTGATCCCCAGGCAGTCATTAATTTTGAGGGAGACAATTTATTGAAAAAATCTGAATCAAAAATGAGGAAAATTCGCGGGGATCGGATATCTATGATCTTTCAGGAACCGATGACTTCTCTTAATCCTTTGTTTACAATCGGCCAACAAATGATTGAAGCATACAGGCTGCATAGAAACAGTAATAAAGTTAAGGCGCGTACTGAATGTATGGAAATGTTAAAGCAAGTAGGACTGCCTAGGGCTGCTGATTTAATGAAAAATTATCCACATGAGTTATCAGGAGGTATGAGACAGAGGGTTATGATTGCGATGGCCATGGTTTGCAAACCAAACATATTGATTGCAGATGAACCCACTACGGCACTTGATGTTACCATTCAAGCCCAAATTCTTAAGCTGATGAAAGATTTAAATAATCAAACTGAAACATCAATCATTCTCATTACTCATGATCTTGGAGTGGTGGCTGAAATATGCGATCGCGTTCTTGTTATGTACGCAGGAAAAATTGTTGAGGAAGGAACGGTCAGGGATATATTTAAAAATCCTAAACATCCATACACAAAAGGATTACTGAAATCTGTACCTGACATCCGGCAGAAAGATAGTAAATTATATTCCATTCCAGGTAATGTTCCGAAACCAGGAATGATTCAAAATGGCTGTGTATTTGCTCCGCGTTGTGAATATGCCATGCCTGCCTGTGCCACAATGACTCCGGAATTACAAAAGGTGTCTCCCCAATATCAATGGGTAAGGTGCCTATTATATCAGGGACAGGAAGGAGGCATCCATCATGACGGAGCTATTAAAAGTTGAAGGCCTGAAGAAATTTTTCCCTATCAATGGAGGAGTTTTGAGCAGGAAGATTGGTGAAGTAAAAGCCGTTAATGATATATCCTTTCATGTGAAAAAAGGGGAAACTCTTGGGATTGTTGGGGAAAGTGGCTGTGGAAAGTCAACAACCGGCAGATTATTAATGAGATTGATTGACCCAACAGAAGGAAGTATTGTCTTCGAAGATAAGGAAATCATGTCTATGTCAAAAAAGCAGCTTAGACAAGTGCGACGTGATATTCAAATGGTTTTTCAGGATCCTTATGCGTCATTAAATCCGAGGCATTCCGTCCAGCAAATATTAGAAGAACCTTTAATTGTTCATGGCATTGGCAATAAGAAGGAGCGGGCAAATAGGGTAGCAGAAATGATAGATGTTGTGGGACTCAGTTCCTATCATTTAAAACGTTATCCCCATCAATTCAGTGGCGGTCAGCGTCAGCGGATCGGTATTGCCCGAGCCCTAATGACAAAACCTAAATTAATTATTGCAGATGAGCCTGTTTCTGCGCTTGATGTATCCATACAGGCCCAGGTACTAAACCTGTTAAAGGATATCCAAAAAGAATTTGGACTTACTTATATTTTTATAGCACATGATCTGGGGGTTGTCAGGCATATTAGTGATCGCGTTGGAGTCATGTATTTGGGGAGAATGGTAGAATTGTCGGGCAGCGAAGAGTTATACGAACACCCTCTTCACCCGTACACACAAGCTTTATTATCTTCAGTACCAATACCAGACCCTGATATTAAACGTGAATCCATCATCTTAACTGGAGACATCCCAAGCGCATCCAATCCACCGAGTGGTTGTGCATTCCATACTAGATGTCAGCATGCAATGGAAGTTTGTAAGACTATTAATCCAGTATACCAAGAAATAAAAGGGGATCATTATGCTGCATGTCATCTCCATGGTGAACATGACAGCAATGATAATAAACAAATATAAGAGGGGGTTTCATATGAAAAAGCTTTTATTGGCTATGGTCAGTATTCTAATGCTAAGCGTTGTACTGGCAGCATGTAATTCTGGCGACAAGGAGACTGAAGGTGGAGGCAGTGATGAGAAAGGAAATACAAAGGATACACTTGTTTTTGGGCGTGGCGGTGATTCCACTTCGTTAGATCCAATCACGACAACCGAAGGAGAGTCATTTAAAGTCACGATTAATATTTTTGATACACTGCTAACTTACGGTAAACAGGATACGACGCTGCAACCTGGATTGGCTGAAAAATGGGAGGCTTCTGATGATGGTCTTTCATATACATTTACATTGAAAAAAGGCGTTAAGTTTCATGATGGTACTGATTTTAACGCAGAAGCAGTAGTATTCAACTTTAACAGATGGATGAATGGCGATGCTGATCAGTTTCCATATTACAGCATGTTTGGCGGCTATAAAAAAGATGAAGGGCATGTCATTAAGGAAGTAAAAGCGGTTGATGAATCGACTGTTCAATTTACCTTGAAAAGACCTCAGGCGACCTTCCTTAAAAATATTGCAATGAGCTGTTTTGGAATTGCCAGCCCTACTGCAGTTGAAAAAGATGGTGATAAGTTCCGGGAAAATCCAGTTGGTACCGGTCCGTATAAATTTAAAGAAAAAGCAAATGACAAAATCGTTATTGAAAAGAATGAAGATTATTATGTAGACGGAGAGCCAAAATTAAAAACAATTATTTTCCGTACGATTCCTGATAACTCGGCACGTTTGAATTCATTAAAGATCGGTGAGATTGATGTGATGGACGGTGTAAACCCATCAGACCTTGAAACAATTAAAGGAGATGCAAATTTACAGGCTATTGAACGTCCTTCCATGAACGTTGGGTATCTTGGCTTTAATGTAACGAAAAAACCATTTGATAATCCAAAAGTCCGTCAGGCTTTAAGCCATGCCGTTGATAAGCAAGCTATCATTGATGCTTTCTATTTAGGAATGGCAAAACCAGCGAAAAATCCTCTGCCGGATTCAGTGGAAGGCTATAACGATGAAATTCAGGATTATGAATTTGATTTAGATAAAGCAAAAGAATTATTAAAAGAAGCTGGTTATCCGGATGGATTTAAAATGGATCTTTGGGCTATGCCAGTTCCGCGTCCATATATACCAGAAGGAAAGAAAATTGCAGAAGCGATTCAGGCAAATTTTGAAAAAATTGGAGTTAAGGCAGAAATTCAAACTGTAGAATGGGCTACATACCTTGAAAAGGCAGCAGCTGGCGAGTTCCCGGCCTATATGCTGGGCTGGACAGGTGATAATGGAGACCCTGATAACTTTATCTATACATTGCTTGATAAAGATTCAATCGGATCTAACAACTATTCCTATTACGCGAATGATAAGCTCCACGACATTTTAATTGAAGCGCAAACAATTGTTGATCAAGACAAACGGAATGAGCTATATAAACAGGCTCAAGAAATTATCCATGAAGATGCACCGTGGATTCCGCTCGTTCACTCAACGCCTTTGTTGGCAGCATCAGCTGATTTAACAGGACTTGTACCGCATCCGACCGGATCAGATATTTTAAAGAATGTAGAATTCAAGTAAAACTGTGTTAAGTAAGGGCGCCTTTACATGGATGATTCATATAGGGGCGCCTGTTTATTATGGAGGTGCATACAGATGTTTTCTTATACAATGAAAAGGATTCTGTCTGTTATACCGGTTCTGTTTGGAATGACGCTGATTGTATTTGCCATTGTCAGAGCCATTCCTGGAGATCCGGCACAGGTTATTTTAGGGCAAAGGGCAACAAAAGAGTCCATTGCAGTTTTAACTCAAGAGCTTGGATTGGACAAAGCCTGGTATGTTCAATACATAGATTATATTAAGAATTTGTTTACCGGTGATTTGGGTACATCCATTAGAACGAATGCAGAGATTACCAGTGAGATATGGCCATATATTGCTGCTACGCTAGAATTAACGCTAGTTGCGATGATTATTGCCATCGTTATTGGTGTAAACGCCGGCATCATCAGTGCGTGGTTTTCAAATTCCTGGTTTGATTATTTAGCTATGATCTTAGCCTTAATTGGAGTATCCATGCCTATTTTTTGGCTGGGGTTAATGGAGCAATGGGCTTTTTCCCTTCAGCTGGGTTGGTTACCGACAACGGGACGTGAAGATATCAGAGATCCAATCAATGCGATAACTAATTTGTATTTGGTGGATACGTTGCTGCAAGGTGATTTCGATCAATTTTTTGTGGCGGTTAAGCATTTGATTATGCCAAGTATCGCTTTAGCAACTATTCCAATGGCCATTATTGCTAGGATGACAAGATCGACTATGCTTGAAGTTATGAAATCAGATTTTATTCGTACAGCACGTGCAAAAGGTGTCAGTATGTTTTGGGTGGTGTACAAGCACTCTTTGAAAAATGCATTTATTCCGGTTTTAACTGTCATAGGGCTGCAAACAGGATTACTTCTTGGAGGGGCTATTCTGACAGAAACTATTTTTGCTTGGCCGGGCATAGGGCGTTATTTATATGAAGCAATCGGCTATCGTGACTATCCTGTTATTCAATCTGGTATTTTACTGATTGCGGCTGCTTTTGTATTCATTAACTTAGTTGTCGACCTCCTTTATGCATTGGTCGATCCACGAATTAAATACTCCAAATAAAGGGTGGTGTAGACATTGGGGGAATTAGTACGAAATACAGAAGAGACACCATTGGTAATGGATGAAAAAGTGGTTTCTCCATGGGGGGAATCATGGGCTGCCTTTAAACGTAATCGTTTGGCAATGGTGGGCCTTGGTATCGTCTTATTCTTTATATTATTGGCATTATTAGCTCCGATTATTGCTCCTTATGGATATAAGGAGGTTAGTTTGACAGACCGTTTAAAACCGCCATCTGCTGAACATTGGTTTGGAACAGATGACTTTGGGAGGGATATTCTTTCACGGATATTATACGGTGCGCGTATATCCTTATCCGTTGGATTTTTCTCTGTACTGGGTTCTGTTATAGTAGGTTCGATTATGGGGCTTGTAGCCGGATATTATGGCGGATGGATTGATACAATTATTTCACGTTTTTTTGATATCCTTCTTGCCTTTCCAAGTATCTTATTGGCAATCGCGATTATTTCTATTTTAGGGCCATCTCTGCAAAATGCCCTGATCGCAATCGCCATTATAAATATTCCGAATTTTGGCCGCCTCATAAGGTCTAGAGTACTGAGTGTTAAACAAGAGGAATATATTATGGCAGCCAACGCAATTGGTATGAAGGATTCAAGAATTCTCTTTCGTCATATCCTTCCAAACAGTATGACACCAATTATTGTTCAGGCAACATTGGCGATTGCAACAGCAATTATAGAAGCAGCGGCGCTTGGATTCCTCGGTTTGGGAGCACAGGCACCGACACCTGAATGGGGAAAAATGCTGGCGGATTCGAAGGGTTTTTTAGTACAGGCTCCCGGAACGCTCTTTTTCCCAGGATTGGCTATCATGTTAACTGTCCTTGGATTTAATTTATTGGGTGATGGACTGAGAGATGCCCTTGATCCAAAAATGAAACAGCGTTAAATAAGAAAATAAAAATAGTATGAACCGCTCCTCTGCAATTGTTAGAGAGCGGTTTTTTTGTGTGAAAAATTGGCTATGGGCAGGCAATGTCATGATAAACCATAATTAACGCTTTCAGCAGAGAGGGGAGCTCAGATATATCTACAGTCTTTTGCACATATATATAGCAGATAGAAGCTAAGGAGGTAACTATATGAGCCATAATGAGATTAATAGTGCACTGCCAGCAAATGCTTGGCTTGATAAGGAGCAAATAATGAGACGATTGCGTGAAGAAGAAATTGTGGAAATAGATGACTTTTTTACAAATGCTGCGACTAAAGAATTAATGCATAAAATTAATCAGCAACAGGAATGGGAACAACATATTGCTGATAAAGATAATTCGCGTGAAGGACTTGAAGAGGGAAATAGTGATGATAGTTTGCAGCAGCAGCCCCCTTTATTAAGCTTTGAGATAGAAAAGAAACAATTTACTGAATCGCTGAAAGAACGGGAGCCTGATTTATTAGATGCAAGTGAAGCTAATGGGAAAACAAAGCGTAAACGTATAGAGGATATGACGAAGGAGGAATTAGTCACCTATCTCTCCAAAATGCCGTCGCTCATGTCGAGCCCGGTGTGCGATTTTATAGTGGAAGATGGAAAGCGGCTGAGGGGAACGATTGAAAAAGTGAAGGGGGATTATGTTTATATTAAAGTTGCGTTTGGGAAGAAATGGATTAAATATACATTGCGGCAAATAAAAGAAATAAAAATAGTTCGTTTTTAAAATACTTCTGTAATCGAATCTGGTTATCTGTATTAGACAAACCAAACCTTCCTACATACTTATACTGTATGAGTCCTAATCAGGGAAGGAGGACCCCTTTTATGAAGATACCAAAACAAAAAGCAAGCCAAATCAAGAGAACGCCTTCCAAGCAAAAGAAAAAAAACTGTGGATGTACAAAAAATAATAAAAAAGGTCGTTTACAACCATAACCTGCTGTTTAGTCAGCAGTTTTTTTTATTTTAGGTTGTTATGCAGCAATTAAGCTACATCTAATGTTATTCCAAATAAATTGGATAAAATGCTGTGTTTAACAAACAATACAGGATAATAATTTCAATTTGTAATGAGGGGGTGAAGGTGCTATGAATAAAAGGATTTCTGTATTTTTAATTATAGCTATGTTTTTCACAATAGTAAGCGGATGTTCCGGTGACTCAAGCAGTAAAGAAGCCAAGATGTCACTTATTCAATCCGTGGATCAAGATCCCGTTTATCTTGGTGATCATTCAAAGGCACCATTAGAGAAAATAAAAGAGAAAGTAGCTTCCCATAAAGAAATCTACGATGTGGCTGTTGTCCAAAAGAATAAAGATATTTTGGTTGCGTACAAGGTTAAGCATATGCAACGCTTTCGAATGAAAAGTATCGAAAGTAAATTAGATAAGGAGTTAAAGAAAAGCTTTAAATCCTTTGATTTTACTGTATCAAGTGATATGAAAATATTTCTTGAAACAGTCGAGTTAATCGTGAATGTGAAGGATAAAGGTTACTCCAAGAAAAAAGCTGGAAAATGGTTTGATAAAATAATGAAACTACAGAAGGATATGGCATAGGCAGGTGTACATATGGCAAATAAAAAGAATGAAAAACTAACCCCTGAACAACAAAAATATAAAGAGCTGGAACAAAAATATGAAGCAAAACGTCCTGTTGTAAAGAATTGTATTAAGGCATTCTTTGTAGGTGGACTATTTTGTCTACTAGGACAAGTTATTACGTATATGTATATATTTTATTTTAATTTTACTGAGCAAACAGCCAGTAACCCAACTGTAGCAACGATGATATTTTTAGCTATGTTATTAACAGGCTTTGGGGTTTACGATCGAATTGGCCAATTTGCTGGAGCGGGAAGTGCTGTTCCGGTTACGGGATTTGGTAATTCCGTCATTTCAGCAGCGATTGAGCATAGAACAGAAGGATTTGTGCTTGGGGTAGGAGGAAATATATTTAAATTGGCTGGAACTGTAATCCTATATGGTGTTTTTTCAGCATTTGTCGTTGCATTAGTAAAGCAAATCTATCTAATGGTTATAGGAGGTTAATATGCTAACTGGTAAACAAACCTGGGTGCTGCATAATCATCCTGTCATTTCCTCTACAGGCGTAGCTGTCGGTCCTTTTGAAGGCAATGGCCGTTTGGCTGATGATTTTGATATTATTCATGATGATCTGTGGCTAAATCAGAAAACATATGAGAAAGCGAACCGTGTATTAATTGAGGAAGCGGTTCAAAAAGCTTTGGATAAAAAGAAATTACAAACTCGTGATATTCAATTTTTCTTTGCGGGAGATTTAATTAACCAAATCACACCTACTAGCTTTGCAGCCCGGACATTGGCCATCCCATATTTTGGGCTATTTGGTGCATGCTCAACAACTATGGAAGGCTTGGCATTGGCATCTTTTATTATTAATTATGGCGGTGCCAACAAGATATTAACTGGTGCCTCAAGCCATAATACAACCGTAGAAAAGCAATTTAGGTATCCGACAGAATATGGCGGTCAAAAACCGCCTACTGCCCAATGGACCGTAACGGGAGCAGGAGTTGCCTTAGTGGAGGAAAATGATAACTCATCTGAAAGTAAGCTCGTTGTAACCAGTGCAACCATCGGTAAAGTTGTTGATATGGGATTGAAGGATCCCTTTAATATGGGAGGCGCGATGGCACCTGCTGCAGCAGATACGATTTATCATCACTTCAGGGATTTAAATATTGATGAGGACTATTATGACCTTGTTGTTACAGGTGATCTTGGAAAAATTGGTCATGACACTGCGATTGATTTACTGGAGCAGAAGGGCTTAAAGCTAAATAAAGAAAAATTTAAGGATTGCGGTTTAATGATTTATAAGGATGATCAACCCGTACATTCAGGTGGAAGCGGTGCAGGATGCTCCGCGACTGTTCTATATGGCCATTTACTTAATGAAATGAGAAAGGGTACATATAAACGCATCTTACTGGCAGCAACCGGAGCGCTTCTTTCTCCGCTGACCTTCCAGCAAGGGGAGTCCATTCCATGTATAGCACACGCAGTTGCTATTGAAAGACTATAGCGTTGAAAGGTGAGGAGCATATATGCTGGCAATGTTTTTTTGGGCCTTTGTTGTAGGAGGCATTATTTGTGTGATTGGACAGCTTCTATTTGATGTAGCAAAATTAACGCCTGCCCATACTCTTTCGACATTTGTTGTCATTGGCGCTATATTGGGTGGTTTTGGATGGTATGAACCATTATTGGATTTTGCAGGTGCTGGGGCATCTATTCCGATAGTAAGCTTTGGGAATTCGCTTGTTAACGGTGCTTTAGAGGAAGCAGAGAAGCATGGCATCGTTGGCGTGTTAACCGGAATGTTTAAAATTACATCATCAGGCATAACGGCAGCGATAGTCTTTGGATTTATCGCAGCCTTGATTTTTAAACCAAAAGGTTAATGAAAGAGAACCCCTTAAGTTTATGACTAAGGGGATTCTGTATGTATTCTAAATGTTAAATGGATGGATGCAAAAGCGGTTGTAAGAGGGCTGGAGAGGGCTAGTAACAGCATGTGGAATGTATGATTGGTAATTTGTGTAACTTGGAAGAAAAATTCCATTTTCATGGTATTATAAAATTGAAAAAGCCGATAATTGATACCTGTTTAGAAGATCTAACACTCCAATTCCGTTGAATATATTCTGTATTAAACAATAAGTTATGGGGAGGGCGCATGCTCTTCCTTTTTGAGGTGTAGAATTTTTTATCTGGAAAGAAGGTAAAACGGTGAAAGAAAAACTAATTCATATGAGAGATAAATTGAATGATATTAGTCGTCGTAATCGCTCTATTCGATTATTGAAAATCTACAATAAATGGAGTTTTGATTTAACTGAACTAGATAAGTTATCAAACAATAATGAAAAAATCAGTGAAGCTATTGTAAAGAAAATCGTCATGCAGTCTAAAGGTGAAATTACGTTACTTAAGCCAACAATAGAGAATGAAGATTCAATGGTCATTTCGAAAAAACTCACAGATTTATTGCGAAATATAAAAGGAATTGAAGAAGAAACAGGTATTCACGACTTTTATTTAGGCTACCCCTTTATATCAGGAAGCCTCTCTGATGGGACTTTTTTTCAGGCTCCCCTATTCTTATATCCACTTCGTTTAGAAAAAAGTAAGGTAAATACACAGAGATGGATCATTCGTGTGGAAGAAGGTGGTCCGCAAATCAATCGAACTTTATTTTTGGCGTTTAAGAAATTAAATAGTGTCCAGTTTACCGAAGAATTTTTCGAAGAGGCTGCAGAAATCGCTAAGTCTTATGAGAGGGAAAAATGGGATACTTTCTTCAGGGCGCATGATATTAATCTTTCATTTTCTAATGAAGGACTCACAAAGTTAAAAGAATATAAGAGGGATGAAATTCCTGAATCCACTGGAATTGTACTATTGGAAAATGCGATTATCGGGAACTTTCCACAAGGGGGTTCTTCACTAGTTAAAGACTTTGATGCCTTGATAGACCTTTCAGAAGAATCTAATCTATCATCGTTAGTCAGTGAATTGATAGAACCACAAGAGTTTGAGTCAGCAGAAGATATAAACAATGAAGATAATCAGACTAATGAAGAACCGGATATAATGAATTTGCTTGTTACGGATGGGTCACAGGAGGAAATATTAAAAGAAGCGAGATATAAGAAAGGGATTGTTGTTCACGGACCGCCAGGAACAGGAAAATCCCAGGTTATAGTTAATTTAATTACAGACGCACTTAGTCAGGGAAAGAAAATATTAGTAGTTTGTCAGAAAAGGGCTGCTCTAGATGTAGTATACCAACGCTTAGACGGGCTGAGATTATCCAATCATATAGCTTTGGTGCATGATGAAAAAACAGATCGAAAGCCGCTTTATAATAAAATTAGTGCTGTTCTTGAGACTAATAGAGTATTATTTGATCGGTCACTTGAAGATTTAAAATCTACATCAAATAGCTTGTTTACTCATGAAAAGCTATTAAATGATATTGCTAAAGGGCTTTATGAGTACCAGGATTTTGGGTATCGTTTGTATGATTTATACGGAAAAGCAACACCATTAGATAATATGAGCAAAATGCTAAATTTAAAACCTGTCTTAAGTGAGTTAAATAAAGATATATTAGATGAGATCAGCGGAAAAATATACAGTTATGCAGAATGGTACGAGCGATTCGGCAGCGAGTCTTACGAATTGAAAAAGCGTAAATCATTTGCTCGATTTTCCATTAAAGATAAGCTTAACCTAGTAGAACTTCTGAATGATTTAATTGTGAAAGCGAAGAACGCCTCTGATTATTTGGATTCCTTAGATTACAAAAAAATTACACCTGCGTATACATGGCTGGTAGGTGACAAGTTAGATAGCATTTATCCTGATTTAGAGGGTACTGGTAAAAAGACACTGCAAGGCTTGAGAATATGGTGGTGGACCTCTTTTTCTGGTAAAGCAATTATCGAAGAGTTATTAGAGGGCGGAAAATTTAAAGGAACAAGTTCTGCAGACTGGATCAAAATTAAGCAAGCCCTTATAATTATGAATCAATTAGGTAAAGAAACAAAGAAAATGTCTGATGAAATCAACCAGCTAAAAAAATATTTCGATGAAAAAGTGATCGAAAATTATCAAAGCAGAATTGCGGATGGAGATATTCCATTACAGGAATTAGATCAATTATTAGAGTATATTCATCAAGATTTTGAGCACTTACAGCAAATGGATTCATATTGGGAAGAGTGTTCAGAGGTCACGAAGAAAATCATTCAAGAACTCAGCATGAAAAGTCCTGCTTCTGAACAAGCTCTACCGGAGTACTGGGTCCAGTTATTTAAAAACTCGGCATATATTCATTGGATTGATGAAACGGAAAATAAATATCCTGAAGTTAAGAAGATTTCAACGAGCGAATTTTCAAGGATACGGGAAAAGTTTAGTCAACTGGTTGACCGAAAAAGAGAAGTTGCTAACCAATATTTAATTCATCAATTGACACAATCAGTCGAGGAGCTTAAGAAAGCTTACCCGAGGGAAATGAGAGATCTTAAACATCAGGCAGGGAAAAAGAGGATGATTTGGCCACTGCGCAAATTAGTGAATGAATTTACTGAGAAGGGTCTTGTGAATTTAATGCCGGTTTGGTTGGCATCACCCGAAATAGTTTCTTCAATTTTCCCGTTAAATGATGATTTATTTGATTTGGTAATTTTCGATGAAGCTTCTCAATGTACAGTGGAAAGCGGTCTTCCTGCCGTTTTTAGAGCAAAACAATTAATTGTCGCTGGAGACGAAAAGCAATTGCCGCCATTTAATATGTTCCAGTCATCTTTTGTAAATGAAGATGATGAAGAAGAATATGATGTTGATGAATCGCAAAGTTTATTAAATCTAGCGAAAAGAAGGTTTCCAGAAAAAATTCTTCAGTGGCACTATCGTTCGAAATTTGAGGAACTCATTAACTTTTCTAATCATGCTTTTTATAATGGACATGTTCAGATTGCTCCCAATGTCGAGCCTTTAAAAGATCCTCCAGCTATCCAATGGAAAAAAGTGAATGGCAGATGGATCAATCAATCAAACGAAGTAGAAGCACTTGAGGTCTATAGACTATTAAAAGGAACATTGATTAAGCAGCCCGATAAAACTGTCGGTATTATTACTTTTAATGCCAAACAGCAAACCAAAATACTGGATATCATTGAAAAATCGGCTGCAAACGATCAAGAATTCAATGTTGCTTATAATCAAGTGATGTCAAAAGAACTGGATGAAAGAGTATTTGTGAAAAATATTGAAAATGTTCAGGGTGATGAACGAGATATCATTATTTTCTCCATAGGATATGCTAAAAATGAAGAAGGAAAGGTCTATAATCGCTTCGGAATGCTTAACCAATATGGTGGAGAAAATAGATTGAATGTAGCCGTATCAAGAGCAAAGGAACGTATTATTGTAGTATCTAGTATCGAGCCGGAAGAGCTGAATGTTGCGGGCACAGCACAAATTGGACCAAAGCTTCTTAAATCATATTTAAAATATGTAAGAGCCGTTTCACGTACTAACAGAGAGGAAATACAGTCGGTTGTCCAAGAAATTAACGATAATGTAAATACACATGTACAAGAACTGGCACTGCATTTTGATTCCCCCTTTGAAGAACAGGTTTATAATCAATTAAGAAATTTAGGGTATGAAGTCCATACGCAAGTAGGAATGTCCGGGTACAGAATCGATATGGCCATCGTCCATCCTAATGATTCTTCCAAATATATTTTGGGGATTGAATGTGATGGAGCAATGTACCATAGCTCGGCCAATGCAAAAGAACGGGATATCTATCGTCAAAGATTCCTTGAAAGCCGAGGATGGACAATCGAAAGAATCTGGAGTAGAAACTGGTGGAAAACCCCTGCTCAAGAAATCGAAAGAATGGATCAAAAGGTGAAAGAACTATTAAGAAACGAAGAATTAAAAAAGAAAGTTAGTGAAATTTGATTAATCCAGGAGTAGCTAATTCCAAAGACTGCTATTAACGAGTTAAACTGGAGTCCTATTAAAATATAATACCCCGGCGATGGCCGGGGTATTTGTGTATGCGCCAAAATTGTGCGATAGGTGGGATAAAGGTATGTGAAAGGTGGATGAAGTCCTGGGGAAAGCAGCTATGCCCCACCTATGAGGCACCTATGCCCGGGCTATACCGGGGGATAGGTGGGTGAAAGGTAGGTGAAGTCCTGGGAAAAGCAGCTATACCCCACCTATGAGGCACCTATGCCCGGGCTATACCGGGGGATAGGCGGGTGAAAGGTAGGTGAAGTTCTGGGAAAAGCAGCTATAACCGACCTATGAGGCACCTATGCCCGGGCTATACCGGGGGATAGGCGGGTGAAAGATAGGTGAAGTCCCGAGGAAAGTTCTACTATCAAACACCTACCGACCACTTTTCAGGCACCTATGCCCCCAAAGAACCCTTTTTTGTTTCCGCTATTGGATGGTTTCCGAAATATTCCTCTGAGACGTTATGCATTCATCAAGTACAGCTAAGGAAATTTTATTCATTTTATGATATTTTTCATGATAGATTGCTGTAACAACTTGATCATAATTAATATCTTCTCCGCGAGTTAACTTTTTAAATGCGAGATATAAAGGCACCGGAGTTTGTCCAGTATATAGTGGTGGTTGGACATACTGGTATCCTTTTATAGGTGAAAAGCCAAGATGGTTAAAGAATTGAAGGCGATTTATGGTTTCTTTGTATTCTTCTTCGTTTTGCGCATCAATTTCTCTTTCAGTTTCGAGGAAGATTCCCTTTAAGGATGGGTACCCAGCATGTACGGCATCTTCTTTAAGTAGTTTCTCCATTTTTAAAAGTGTTTGTTTCCCTAAGCCTTTCCCGCGTTCTTTCGGATCGGCTGCTATATAAACAATATAACCGCTATTTACTTGAGCTAAATAATGGGCAGTTGAGAAACAGATTACTTTATCGTCTACGATTCCAACTAAAAAATGGAAATTATTTGGTGTGTTTTTCTCACGTTGTCTGATGGACTCGTAAAATACGCATTCATCTTCACGCACGTATTCAGGAAAACAATCATGATATAAAGATAATGCTTTCCTTAATAGTTCATCCTCTAATTCTGTTACTTCTTTCCACTCTATAGCCATGTGTATGACTCCTTACTGTTTTCTTTTAGTGTAAAAGATATATTTACAGTAATTCAAGGTATTATTGCCGATTTTAATATTTGGGTATTCTTATATGGAGATTAGCCCAAACCGAGGAAACACTTTTAACATATGTTATGAGTGTACTAAGCGAAAGCGAGGTGACTTACATGTTTGGTTGTTATGGATACGGCGGCGGCGGAAGCAGCTGCGGTGGCGGCTATGGATACGGCGGTGGTGGTAGCTACGGCGGTGGCTACGGTTCTACTTTCGTACTAATCGTTGTACTATTTATCTTGTTAATTATTGTTGGCGCTAGCTTCTGCTAATAATAATTGAAATGCATAGAAGAGACCTAAAACCTCTTCTATGCCCTACTGTTAATTAAGTATTTACAATTAGTAAATGAAAGAAAGGGATTTCAGTCTATACTGAATCCCTTTTTTGCATGGAGAAATGAGTCTCACCTTTCCTATTTTCTTTCATATGATAGCAGTAACGATAAGGAGGCTGAATTATGGATAATGGATTCTTTAAAAATATGGAAAAGAAAACAGGCGTAAATATGAAAGATGTAATGGAGCTGGCTAATTCCTTACAAAATGCAAATTTTAAAGATGAAAAAA
Source organism: Pradoshia sp. Z4_20 (assembly GCF_058216035.1). Taxonomy (NCBI): domain Bacteria; kingdom Bacillati; phylum Bacillota; class Bacilli; order Caryophanales; family Bacillaceae; genus Pradoshia; species Pradoshia sp. Z4_20. The sequence goes on along the minus strand of NZ_JBZAJD010000002.1, from coordinate 706,185 downwards.
CAGTCCGCAACGTCATTAAGAGGGTTTCGCAAATTGCAAACAAGCCTGTACCGAAGGATGTAGAGGACCAGTTGGTACAATCAATCATTAAGGATGGGAAATCATTAGATTTTAATACAATTGCCAATATGATGAATAATAAAAAATGAGTAAAGGAGCCACCTTTACATATGAAGAACATTTGATTTGACTCAAACTGCCGATCTGTATTACTCGGTTATTTGGTAATCAGTTCTTCTTTGTAAGAGGGCTCCCCTTTTAAAATCGTTAAGAAACGGGAAGATCTTGCCCGTTTTGAACGTCTATTTTCCGGTATGGAAATATATAATCCCGAGCATGCGCGTGTTACCGCTACATATAATAACCGTCTTTCTTCCTCCATAGGTTTCCTGTCACCGTCACGCCAAGATTCCAGAGCATAATCATGAGGCATGTTTCCGTCTACGCAGCCAAGAATATAAACATATTTATATTCAAGTCCTTTTGAACGATGGATGGTGCTCAGCTGAATAGCATTTATTGTTTTTTTAGACATTGATTTAATCTCTTTTGACATGGCTGTCATATGATCCGCATGAAGAATAAATTCCAGCACTGTATCAAAGCGTCTTGCAGCAATTTTCACATCCTTGATATCGTCCGACCCTTTGTCCATTTTATTGCCTTCATTCCCCCGCTTTTTGAGGTAGGCCCCAAAACCGAGTTCTTTTTCTATCATCTCGATAGCAGTTGATGGAGACAAATCCTTAAGTGAATGGATGACAGAGACAGCTTTATCTATTGCTCGCATTTGGAACGGTTTTAAATTATTGAGGAATCGAAGTGCCTCGAGCAAAGTGCAATCATTCAGGATGGATAGAGCTTTAGCATCCTGGACTGCCGACTTTTTCAAATATAGCGGCGGTAATAAATCCTGTAGCATTCCCGGATCATCTGGATTTATACTTGCTTTCATAAAGGCCAAAATACTGCGCACAGTCTTTCTTGTATAAAAGGAATCATAGTCAGAATCCACCCGAAATGGAAGACTTGAAGATGCAAGCTTTTCAAAAATAGCACGGCTCATTGTATTGGTACGATAAAGAATCGCAAAATCCTCTGGGTTTGCTCCATGCCTTATTTTTTCGGTTATGTCGGTCATAATCATGATTGCCTCAGATTCTTCATCAAATGGATAAAATAAAACCGGAGATGGTGATTGATCATGTGTAGCAACCATTTTTTTTGGTGTTCTTGTTTTATTTTGAGAAACAATCTTATTGGCTGTTTGAATGATTTTATGCCCAGAACGGTAATTAGCTGACAAGATAATAGTTTCGAGATAATCGTAGTCAAGCTTCAAGTTTTGTAAAAAGGCAGAATCACTGCCACGGAATGAATAAATGGCCTGATCATCGTCACCTACAAAACATGCAGATTCTGCATTTGAAGCAAGCAGTCTAACAATCTCATATTGTACCTTATTAATATCTTGAAACTCATCGATTAGAAAGTGTTTAAACCGGTTTCGGTAAAAATTAAGAATCTGTTCATTTTCTTTTAAAAGTTGATAACAGCCTGTTTGCATATCATCAAAATCGAATTTATTATTTATTTCTTTAAAGGATTCGTATTTTTTATAAAGCTCCTGGCAATTGACTTCCCAATCGTCAGCAGGATGAATATCCTGAGGAGATAATAAATCGTTTTTCCATCTGCTGATTTGCTGTAAGGCTTGATCAAATGCAAATTCCCGTTCATCGATTCCTAATTCTGAAGCTGCTATTTTTAGGACATATTCTTTCTCCCTATCAAATTTTATCAACTTACTTGAATGCCATTTTTGAGGTTCATGTTGTAAAAGAATTCGATAAAAAATGGAATGGAAGGTACCGGTAAATACATGCTGCAGCATAAAGGGAGTTACACCGGGCATTTGCTGAAGCCTGCTTTTCATCTCAGCAGCTGCTTTAGATGTAAACGTAACGAGCATCACCGATTTAGGATCCGCTTGTTTTTCTAATAGTAAAAAGGCTGTCCGTGCAGTCAAAACACGGGTTTTTCCACTGCCTGCTCCTGCAAGAACGAGTAAATGTCTTGCATCCGTTACGACAGCATTTGCTTGTTGATCGTCCAGCAACCAGCCGTGGGCACTCAGAATGTCGATGAATGGATGAGTGCTATTCACCCCAGGCAGATGTTTTTTATTATAGGATGGCAGATTTGTAATGGACTTTGGTCCTTGCCAGATGGTTTCATCAGAGCAATTGGTAATGGACCTGGATTGCGGTAAGCGAAATCCTCCGTATTCCACTGAAGCTTCATTCACTGCCAGATTCGTTGTTTTCTCAGTTTTGTCCACACAAGGAGGACGTGAAGAATCACGATGAATAAAATATGGTTCTTCATGGATTCCAAGATACATATAAACAGGTTGACCACAATGATTACATTGAAGTTCACCATTTTTTCCAGCTTCATGAATACGAGCAAATGCCTCCTTGGGCCATGTGAGTAAAGAGATAGATTCGTTTTTCCAATTAGCTGTTTTCATCATATTCCTCATTTATATAAAAAATTTTAAAAACGACAGACAAATATCATCTTATCAAATCGAATCATATATTACAAAAGAGGATAGTAGTTTTATTGCCTTAAAAAGTGGGTAATAAAAGTAAAAAAAGGAAAAAAGTGAGGTGGAAAAGGAATGGGGTACATAGGTCCAATCACGCAATACGAATACATACAGTACACGAACAGAACGATTGCAGCGGAGAAGCTGACTAAAAATATGATTTCTCGCTTTCAGCCCGTACAGCCAATCAGATTCCATCGCAAGAATGAAGAACGGGATTCATTTGACAGGGAAATCAATTCAGACGATTTTAGAGGTTCATCTAATCGCATTTACAAAAATTATGTGCCGACAGAAATAGTCGAAAAAACCGCCACTGAAATGACTGGGGTCGGTCAATTTATTAATGAAAGTATTTAAACCATACATTTAAAATCACTCTATACATATGGAAAGCAGCGTATTTTAATACGCTGCTTTCCTTTAATGTTTATGAGTATAAACACTTAAGACTGCAGTCGGCTGCAGTCTTAAATATGTTTCTTCATAGTGTGATGAGGGATGCCGGCATCTAAAAATTCATCGGATATAACTGAGTAACCGAGTTTTTCATAAAAAGGGATCGCCTGGTTTTGAGCGTTTAATTTAAGGATCTCAATTTGTTTAGATAGGGCATATTGTTCTATGGCATTCATTAAATGTTTGCCCACCCCTTTTGAGCGGAAATCTGGTAAGATACAAATCCTTTCGACTTTTCCATAGCTATCAACCACCCTGAAGCGTCCGGCACCTATTGGATTACTTTCCTCATCTATTACGAGAAAATGTGTAGATTCCTCTTCTAAATGATCAATTTCTTCTTCTTCAGGTACATTTTGTTCATCTACAAAAACTTTAGTACGTACCGAAAATACCTGATCCAATTCTTCTTTTTCTGATACAATCTTGATGTTCATCGTGATCAGTTGTCCTTTCTTAATTGGTATGTTTCATATACTTTCCATGCCCCATTTTCAGTTTGATAGAGTAAATGGAAGTGATCAACTACTTCTTCGTGTTCGAATTTCATGAGACGCAGTTGTCCGAGAATATCGTTATGTTCCTTGTCAGATAAATCTTGACCAATAGTAATATGCGGAACAAATTTGTATTTTTTATCTTTGCCCAGAATATCATTATGGAAATCTTCGTGAAGTGCACTTAATTCGGCAGTAGGGTCAATTTTTAAATAAATCACATTATTGACTGGTTGGAAGGTGCTAACTTTTAAGACCTTTAATGTAAAAGGCTGGTGTTGGTTTGCAATCTCCTCGAGTTTAGCTGAAATTTCCTTGATTTGCTCATCTGTGGCTGTGAATTCAGATTTTAATGTGACATGAGGAGATATACGAGAGTAATGTGAGTCATAACGCTTTCTATATGAGTTTACAATGTCTTGCAAATTTTTTGAAGGGAAAATAGCAATTCCAAAATTCATGTAAGAACCCCCTGACTTATTTTGTAAAATTAGATATTACTTCATTATAGCAAATATTCAAAAAAAATTCCTTGCTAATTATGTCCTGTGAAAGAGCCAGGTAAGTGTCCTCTTCATATCTGACTGCCATGCCCTCCAGGTATGGTCTCCATCAATCTCTTCGTAAAAGACCGGAAAGCCTTTGCTTTCAATAATCGAGTTAAGTTCCTGATTAGGTTGTACAAAATCTATAATCCCATCTTTAGATGTTTGTACTGTTGTTTCATTCTTTCCAATCGTATGGTAGATTTGCGTTAAATGCGGGAACTGAAAAGACTCCACTGCTGATAGTACGGACTCGTTTACAAGTGGGGAATGCAATGCAATCTTGCCGAATGTATTGGGATAATCCATAGCTGCCATTAATGAAACAGTAGCTGCCAGGGAGTCTCCGATTAGGGCGCGGCTCAGCCCCATTTGGTAGGTCGGATATTCGGCATCAATATATGGAACAAGTTCATGTGCAAGAAACCTTTTATAGGCAGTATGCTTCAGGCCGTCAGGATGATATTTATTCCAGCGATCTTCAACATTTTTATAAGGGACACCTATAATGATTATATTTTCTATTTCTTGCCTTTCTAAAAGCTCATCTGCAGCTCGTCCAATTTTGCCTAATTGGAAATAATCTTTACCATCCTGTGCAATCAGGACGGAATACTTATACAGATGGGAAAAGGCTGAAGGTAAATATACAAGGAGTTCGATTTCCTCATTTAATTCCTTGCTGTTAAAAGATATACCCTTAATTGTTCCGGCTTTTAATGCCAATGAGCTCACCCCCTGTTATTCTTTTCAGGTATATTTTAGCATACTCTAACTTGTATATAATAATCAGGAGATTTGTGATATTATGAAGATTCTGATGGTATAATGGATGAAAGTGTAAAAAGGAGTAATAGAGATATGATTAAAAAACGTGTACATAGTAAAACAGTGACAAATGCTGCTAAACTTGCCTTGCAAAGTCGAGGTGTTACACTTGAAGCAATCGCTGAAATTGTTTATGAAATGCAATTTCCTTATAATGATAATTTAACTCTGGATGAATGCATATATAGTATAGAACGTGTCCTGATGAAACGTGAAATTCAGCATGCCCTTCTTGTAGGTATTGAATTAGATCGATTAGCTGAAAAGGGCATGCTGTCAGAGCCATTGCAGTCTATTGTTGAGTCTGATGAGTCCTTATTTGGTGTGGATGAAACCATTGCCTTAGGAGCTGTGCTCGGTTATGGAAGTATTGGTGTGACAACATTTGGTCACCTGGATAAGAATAAAGTGGGGATTATCCGATATTTAGATACGAAGAAAGAGGGAAGAGGCGTAAATACATTCCTTGATGATTTGGTCGCTGCAATTGCAGCAAGTGCTGCTTCCAGATTAGCTCATCGTCTGCGTGATAAAGAGGAATCCCTGTCCGAGGATGAAATTGAAGATATAGATCATGAAGAAATGATTGGCTAAGGGAAGGGGGGGAACCTCTTCTTTTTCTTTTTATGATGACCGCTGGGATTGATAAACGAGTTGGGTAGATAAGATTTGTTCCTTCTTAAATGTTCGATAGAGTTTGCGGTTAAAACAATAGGCACGAATCAGTTGCTCACCCATTGATTTAACCAGAATACGGCGTTTTGTAAAAATATTTTTATTCGAGACATAGATGATATCGATGGGAATTTGTTCTCTCATGCTCCTAAGTAAATCATTCATTTATCTTCACCTCCTATTTTCATTATATACGAACATACGTTTCTTATTCAACAAAAAAGAAACGTATGTTCGATGTTTGTTTTTGTTGAAGTTGTTAATCATCATTAAATAATCATCCGTTTAATGAACCTTGATAGTAGAAGATATTTACCAAGATAAAAAGAAGGAAAGAGACAAGCCTAGCAATCATATACTCTTTGTGAAGGAATGAAGGAGGGGAAGTTGTTTGGCTAATACACTTGCATATCATGAAACACTGGAATTGCATGAATTAGTAGCATTTGCATCAAATGCATTAGTAGGCTTGAAAATGAAGGTCAGAGATGTACCAAATCAGGAGTTGAAAAATCTATATTTGACTACAATTAAAGTTTTGGAAAGATATATTAAAGAGTTGCTGCAATACTTTCCAAGAGCACCGCAAAGGGAAGAGGATGAAAGAGAACAACCGGACGCCAGCTTTTTTGCAGGGAATTTATTGGGATTAACAAAAACATTAATCCGGAATTATTCGATAGCCATCACTGAAACGGCTACTCCTGTTTTGAAAAAGACATTAACAAACCAACTAAACGGAATGATTGATTTGCATAGCCAGGTATTTAACTATATGTATAAGAATAATATGTATCCCGCATATGATTTAAGTGCTTTGATTAAAAACGATGTAAACAACGCTAATAGAGCAATTGCAAAAAAATATTGAAGGCTCTGGCACCTAGATGGGTGCCTTTTTGGTTCCTGAAATAAAACTGTTATAATGGCCATGAGGTGATACATATGTGTGGTAGATTTACGTTATTTTCAACGTTTGAAACGATTATTGAACGATTTCATATAGAGGCAGCCTTTGATGAGGCAGATTATCAAGTTAGTTATAATATTGCACCGTCTCAGAGAATTGTTGCCGTTATTAATGATGGATCCAAAAATCGCTTAGGTTATTTGAGGTGGGGATTGATTCCATCGTGGGCAAAGGATGAAAAAATAGGATATAAGCTGATCAATGCTCGATCAGAAACGCTTGCGGAAAAACCAAGTTTTCAGAAGGCATACCAAAATAAACGCTGTTTAATTGTGGCTGATTCCTATTATGAATGGAAGCAAACGCCTGAAAGAAAAATACCGATGCGGATTAAATTGAAAAGCGGAGAACCATTTGGATTGGCAGGTTTATGGGAATCATGGAATTCACCAGAAGGACAGGCCGTATGCACGTGTACCATTATTACAACGTCCTCCAATGAATTGATGTCTTCCATACATGACCGGATGCCAGTTATTCTTAACCCGGAAGATGAACAAAAGTGGCTGAATCCAAAGATTCATGATTCGCATTTACTAAAACAATATTTACGTCCGTTTAATCCTGAATTAATGGAAGCTTTTGAAGTAAGTGCTGATGTGAATTCACCCAAAAATAATTCGGAACACTTAATTCAAAGAGTATGTTGATAAGGTAATTTCAACTACTGAAACTATTAAATCGAATTTAAACATTACGTTCGAATAACAAGAGAATAACAAAAAGGTTAAATACGTGTAATTATGTTTTTATCTTTTAAAAGAGGATAAATATAGTAGTGTAAGCAACAAAATAATTTCTTAAAAAGGAGCGATTATTTATGGCAGACAAAATGTCTAGAGAAGAAGCAGGACGCAAAGGCGGAGAAGCTACAGCTAAAAATCATGATAAGGACTTCTACCAAGAAATTGGCGAAAAGGGTGGAGAAGCCACCAAGAAAAATCATGATAAAGACTTCTATAAAGAGATTGGTGAAAAAGGCGGTAAAGCCCGCGCAAACAACGATTAAACCTTCTTCAGAAATTAAAAAAAATACTATAAGCAATCAAGGAAAAACCATGCTGACTTAGCATGGTTTTTCCTTTTTCTGATTACCTTTACCAGATGATAATAGAGTATTCCACATTGGACAAGTTCCTTTAATTGGATTGCAATCATCCGTAATTAAATACTGTTTCCATTCTCTCTTGGATAAATCCTCATAGCCGCCTAAATCTGGATGATACGGCATGTTTTCAATCTTCTCAACTTTTTTTCTAATAACCTCAATTGCTTTTCTGCCATGTGGAGTAGTATAAGACGTATCAGCAAAAATTCTTCTTGGCTGAAAAATCATGATTAGGCAATCACCTAGATTTCGGGTAATACGATTTTGGTAAAAAGGAGCATTGCCAGATACAAAGATAGGTTCCCCGTTGAAAACAAATTCCCAATGGGGATCATCTGGATCAAGGGGAATATCATTGGACCATTCTTTATCATCCTGTTCGTGCAAATAGGATAAAATACTCCAAAAATTGGCATTATAATAATCATAATCAAGGTGCTGATAATTAAGTTCAGGCTCTACGAAAAGAACCAATGCATACCGAATAGATGGATTCTTCCTTGAAAGTTTGAGAAATTCGCTAAGTGTATGTGGAAGCGCAGAAAAATTATGATTCTCACAATACGTATAGCGGAGGAGGCCATCTCGCTCTGCTTTCATGCCAAAGTGACATGGGAATTGATTGTCACTGACAGTAGAACTCCAATAGTTATAGGCCTCATTCAGCCACCTCGGAAGAAGATTCCCCTTTTTAAAGTCAGATTTAATCAGTAAATGGTTCATAAATTAAACTCCTTGACGTATTTTTACGTACGGGACAATTAGGGATAATTTCATCATATGAAAATGATTGGAATGGTTGCTTTGTTCGATTAGATTAATGATGAAATTCTTCAGCTCTCACTGGTTTGATATAATAAAACAAACGAATAAATAGTAAGGAGCATCTTCAAAATGGAAAGAATGTATGGCTGGTTAATTTATAATGGGAGTTTGCTGTCACCAAAATTTATGGAAATCCATGATTGGTATAAAGAGTCAGCTGCAAAAAAAGGAATCATTCTCGATTTAGTTAAAAATACAGAATTATTCTCAGTTATCGAAGGAAATCAAACCATTATTAAAAGTGAAAGACAGCATGAACGGCCGGATTTTATTTTGTTCTTAGATAAGGATATTCGTCTGGCAAATCAGTTGGAACAGATGGGTTATCGACTGTTTAACAAGGCATCTGTAATTGAAGTGTGTGATAACAAAATCATGACATTTCAGGCACTGGCTAATCATTCAATTAAATTACCGAAAACTATATTTTCCCCGCTGACTTTTACAAATACATTGGAAAAGGATCATTCATTTATTGAGTTTATTGAAAGGGAATTATCCTATCCGATTGTTATTAAAGAGGCCTACGGATCGTTTGGTGAGCAGGTGTATCTGATACAAACCCGTGATGAATTGGCGAAAAAGAGAAAAGAATTACTTCAAATCCCACATCTTTATCAGGAGTTCATTAAAAACAGTAAAGGCAGAGACGTAAGAGTTCATGTTGTTGGTGACAAAGTGGTAGCGTCCATGCTGCGTACTTCCGAAACAGATTTTAGAGCAAACGTGACAAATGGTGGGGTCATGCATGAATATGCTCTTCCGAAAGAATTTGAAGAACTGGCAATTAAGGCTAGTCAGATCATCGGAGCTGATTTTAGCGGAGTGGATCTTTTGTTTGGAGAAGAGGAAGAACCGATTCTTTGTGAAGTAAATTCAAATGCTCATATAAAAAATATCTATGATTGTACAGGTATTGATGTAACTGAGCATATCTTCGATTATATTTTGCGGATGGTATGACATGTTTAAAGGCTTACTGATCTATAAGTGCGAGGATTATGACAAAAATAAATGGTTTGTCAATCAGTTTATTAATAATAGTAATCAGCACAATCTAAATATTCAGCTTGTATTTGCCGAGGAATTGAGTTTAATAATTGATAATGGAAAATTGTCCGTTTATATGGAGGATGGAAATTCACTTCAACCGGATTTCGTCATTAACCGCACCCGAGACAGTCAAATAAGCCTTCATTTTGAATTAATGGGGTGCAGAGTTTTCAACAATTCTCAGGTGACGGATATTTGTAATCATAAAGCTAAAACACATCAAATGATTAACAGCCATGGAATAAAATCTGTGAAGACGGCAATCTCATTCACTGAGGGACAGTCGCTATTAAATTTTCCACTTATTTTGAAGACCAACAGCGGACATGGTGGGAAGGATGTTTTTAAAGTAGATTGCAAAACAGAATTAACTAAGCAGATGGAGGAGCTTAATAAGGGGGATGTTATCCTACAGGAAATGTGTGATAATCCAGGTGTTGATGTGAGAGTCTTCGTACTGGGTAAGGAGATAATTGGAGCTGTTAAACGTTATTCCAGCAACAGCTTTAAATCTAATTTTTCACTTGGCGGAAAGGCTGAGCGTTATACTTTGTCTGAGAAACAAGTGAATTTAGTAAATAAAATAGGTAAGTTATTTGATTTTGACTTTGTAGGAATCGATTTTCTCATCGGCCAGGACGGGGAATTCCTGTTCAACGAAATAGAAGATGCAGTAGGTACCCGTACACTTTACCAACAATACGACTTTGATGTTGTACATATGTATCTGAAGTATATTAATAAACAAATGGTTGACTTGCACGCATAATAATCCTTTTATTCAAAAGAATGTAAATTATTTGATAAAATATTAGTGATATACTTCATAAATTTGAGGTAAAGGGATGAGTGGATGAGAAAGAAGGTCGTAATTGCTGGGGGAACAGGTTTTATTGGCCAGTATTTTGAGAAGCAATTTCATTCTATGGGATATGATGTGCTGGTTATTTCCAGAAGCAACGAACATATTAACTGGCATAATAAAGGTGAAATAAAGGAAGCGCTTGAAGGGGCCGAGTTATTGGTTAATTTGGCTGGAAAATCGGTAAATTGCCGCTATAATGCCAGTAATAAGCTAGAAATAGTCATGTCTAGAACTGAAACAACAGCTATATTGGGGAGTGCCCTCCTTGAGTGTATGACTCCACCTCCTTTGTGGATTAATTCCAGTACTGCCACCATATACAGACATGCGGAAGATCGACCTATGACAGAGAAAAAGGGTGAGATCGGAAGCGGCTTTTCAGTCGATGTTGCGAAAGCGTGGGAAGAAACATTTTTTAACTTTGAACTACCGCATACAAGGCAAGTTGCCTTAAGAATTGCAATCGTATTAGGGGGAAGCGGCGGAGTTATGACTCCGTATAAAAATCTCGTTACATTTGGTCTTGGAGGGTATCAGGGATCTGGACGACAAATGTTTAGATGGATACATATTGAAGATTTATTTCAACTTGTTCTCTTTCTTAAGAACAGAGAAGACTTGGAGGGGGTATTTAATTGTTCTTCACCCCATCCAGTCACCAATCGTGAATTAATGGTTCACCTGCGTAACAGTATGAACAGAAAAATTGGGCTCCCCACACCAGCTTGGATGCTTAAGGCAGGTGCAATACTGATTAGAACTGAGCCGGAGCTTGTTTTAAAAAGCCGTTGGGTACTCCCTGAAAGGCTTGAACAAGCGGGGTATACATTTAAATATAAAAATTTGGAAGATGCTTTAAAAGAAATATTAAATGAGATAGTGTCATTAACCGCCTGTACTGTGTGTTGGTTCCTCTCAATAAACTTCTATTTTCCTGGAATTTATATATTTATTATGGAAGTCATCTCCATTGCATTTAAACAATAAGAGGAGTATTATACTTAGTACGAGCTACATTGTACGTGATGCATAATTTAAGTTTTAACCTTTAAGCTGTAATAGGGAGTTTTATTATAAAGGCTGGAATGACAAGCCTCTGTCTATATGACCTGGAGGACAAGCAGGAAAGCTTTTGCGAACACCCACTTGGAGAAGTGGTGGTTTAAAACTTTCTTATATGTAACGGCAAAAGTGGCTTATAAACCAATTCCATTTCGGAATTGGTTTTTTTATTTATCCATAAAAAATGAGTAATAAATACAAAGGGAAAAGCGAAATCAGTTGTTGATTGTTTATTTTGTATTTATTAAAATATTAATATAATTTATCTTAATATTTAAAATTAAAATTACTATTAGTTTTTTTATTAAATCAAAATAAAACAGATAGAATAGGAAATATTATTTAGAGTATTTGGGTGATTTTAATGAATTCCAGGTTATTTTTATTAGCAATCATATTTTCTTTAGTTATTTCTTTGATACCAGAATTAAAAAAGCAGACAATCACTGTTGCTTCTGCGAATGTCGCGATAAATAGTGAAATCGATAAGGTGCAGTTTGCACATAATTCACTTTCTAAAGCCTCAAATAATTTCGATTCTACAATACAAGTATTCGACTCTATTACCTCCGAAGATATTATTGGTCGTATAGTACCAAGTAAGTGTTTAACAGGGAAGGGTATGGTTGTTGAAGAAATTTCTCAGGCTAGCAAACGTGTTATTAGTAGCTTATATCCTTTTGAGATTTTTATTATATTTACAGGATTTATATACATGGCTTTACGTTTAAAGAGATAACCGTGATAGAAGCAGTTCTGTTGTAATTTAAATTACCTAGGCTGAACTGGTTGTACCATTAAACCTTGTTTAACACCAATGACTATAAAAGAGAAAAATAAAGACTTCTATCTGTTTAAGAGATAGAAGTCTTTATTTTGTATACATCCTTTTAAAATCCTTAATATACGGATAGATGGGAGTGTGCAGCATGTTGAAAATTAATTATCAGAATTGCTATTAGCAATTAGCTCTTTTTTTAATGAAAGGATGTTTTGATTCAGACTTGGATACTCAATCTGATAGTACTAACAACTATAATCCTTCTAATAATAGTGAACATTCGACTGGCAGTAAGTTGGATAATTAAAGTCAAACTGATAATTGTATCTCCATACACTCGGATCCTTTAAAATTTATCATATCTTATATGGTGAAAATAAACTCCTAATTTTTCAATTAGGAGTTTATCTTATAATTGTATATTCTATTTACTTTGTAATAAAGAGAGCACTGCCAATTTTTCTGGGGCTTTCGCCTAATTTATTAATTAAATTACCATTGATATATAGGGTGCTGGATCCTCCGCCATCTAAATTTACAGCTTCAACTGCCCCTAATTTCATCATAACATCAGCGCTTTGGCTTGCTGTTAAACCACTACTCCCATTAATTCGGCCATCTGTAACTGCCATGATAAACCGTCCATCTTTAGTCTGACCAAACAATGTTCGAGGGTTCCTGCTTTTACTGTGTGAGAAATACTCACTATGCGCTAAATTTATTTTGCCGTTCTGTACTAAAGAATATGAAGTACCAACAGCAAAATAATTATTTTCCTTCATATCTTCTAATTCTTGAAGATTTATTAATGGTGTTGCGATACTACGAATATCTATTTTCCCTGTCTTTTTATATTCCATAATTACGTATTTAGGATTATGGTTACTGGTTACTTGTCCATTTACCATAAATAAACCACCATGTTCCATTTTTGAGTTAAAAAAGCCTAAGTTTATCTTTGCTAGTTCATTTGGTAGCTTAATAGATGACAATGGTTCAAGAACATTAGGTTTTCCTTTGGAAACTGTTAAATTAGCATTAGGATTACTTGTATAGATATGAATATTCGTATTATAATATCTTACATTTTTATAATTAGGTACTGTCTCTTTGATGACAGACTTCTTCATGTATGTCGAGTTGACAAAGCCTGTCTTACTAGCATATTTAACCTTAAACCAACTTCCAGATTTGGAGAGATAAGTCACATTTTTCCCTTTCGGAATGGTTAGGATTACTTTATGTTTATTAGAAGCACCAGTCCTTAAATTGACATTAGCCGTTGTTTGATATGTAACGGTAGCCTGTGAATTAGTCTGGGAATTAGCTGTTGGTTTCTTTAAATAAGAAGAGCTCACAAAGCCTGTCTTATTAGCATATTTAACCTTAAACCAACTTCCAGATTTGGAGAGATAAGTCACATTTTTTCCTTTCGGAATGGTTAGGATTACTTTATGCTTATTAGAAGCACCAGTCCTTAAATTGACATTAGCCGTTGTTTGATATGTAACGGTAGCCTGGGTACTAGCCTGTGAATTAGCAGTTGGTTTCTTTAAATAAGAAGAGCTCACAAAGCCTGTCTTATTAGCATATTTAACCTTAAACCAACTTCCGGATTTGGAGAGATAGGTCACATTTTTCCCTTTTGGAATGGTTAGGATTACTTTATGCTTATTAGAAGCACCAGTCCTTAAATTGATATTAGCCGTTGTTTGATATGTAACGGTAGCTTGGGTACTAGTCTGAGAATTAGCTGTTAGCTTCTTTAAATAAGAAGAGCTCACAAAGCCTGTCTTATTAGCGTATTTAACCTTAAACCAACTTCCGGATTTGGAGAGATAGGTCACATTTTTCCCTTTCGGAATGGTTAGGATTACTTTATGCTTATTGGACGAACCGGCTCTTAAATTGACATTAGCTGTCGTTTGATAGAGTGTGGAAGAAGAAACGGTTGCTGCGTCTACTTTTGTGTATAAATCAGTTGTTCCAAATAAAACCAAACCAAATGTAATAAAAATTAATACGATTTTTTGTGTCAATGAGTTTCTCATGCAAGACTTTCTCCTAATATTTGTGATAAATAATTTGTTGTGATAGTTATAATAATATAAAAATATTAATATACTTATTTATAGAAATAAACAAAAAATTAGCTATTTTATTATTTTTATATAATTAATAAGGAATAAATAAAGGATTCTTAATAAGGACAGAAGTAAATTATAAATGAGGATGTATTTGTGTTTTTTTTAGATAAGGTGAGTTGTTTATTAAAATCATTGAACTAAAGTGAAAAAAGTATGAGGTTTGCAGATATTTTTCTGTGAAAATAACAAGATATGGACTGACACATAGGTCCTTGTTGAACTGGTTATATTTAATCAAAAAAGGGAGATATGTTGAGTTAACAACATGTCTCCCTTTTTGATTTATTGTTTTTTGACTGAAATCTCTATACGGACACCATTTTTGTATATCTATCTTATTTTTGTATTTAAATTAAATTTTCTATTTGTTTATTTTGAATTATTTCTTTGCTGGTTTTAGGAACAAATCGCTCCGTAAGTGCTGAGATAGCGCCATCGCCTGTTACATTGCATGCTGTTCCGAAGCTATCCTGAGCTAGGTATAATGCGATCATGAGGGAAAGCATGTTATCAGAGAAACCGAGCATGGATTCTAATAAACCAAGTGCAGCCATAACAGCTCCTCCTGGAACTCCTGGTGCGGCGATCATTGTGACACCAAGCATTAAAATAAATGGTAGCATTTGTGTAATGCTAGCATCCGTACCCTGTAACAGCATAACTGCCATCGCACAGCTGACGAGGGTAATTGTACTTCCAGATAAATGGATAGTTGCTAATAGTGGAACAGTGAAGTTTGCTACTTTATCTTTCACACCCATTTTTTTAGTCCGATCCACAGTAACAGGAATCGTTGATGCGGAAGACTGAGTGCCTAAAGCTGTAAAATACGCTGGTAACATAGTCTTAAGCATTTTAAATGGATTTTTCTTAGAAGCTGCACCCGCAACTGTATACTGTATGACTAACATAAACAAATGTAAAGCAATGATCATCACAAATACTTTAGCAAATACACTTAAGATAGACGCAATTTGACCGCCCTGAGTCATGTTTGCGAATATACCAAAGATATGAAATGGTAAAAGAGGGATAATAATCGTATTAATTACCTTCACGACAATCTCTTTGAATTCTTCCATTACATTAAGAAGTGCTTCTCCTTTGATAGACGCCATCCCTACACCAATTGTGAAGGCTACAAGCAAAGCCGTCATAACACTCATTACAGCAGGCATCTCAATTGTAAAATATGGAGAGAGTAAAGCTTCCTCAGGATTTGCAAAGCTTTGAGCAGTCTGGTTTTTTAATATAACAGGATACAATGCTTTGGCCACGAAAAAAGCAATCAAGCCAGCTATTATTGTAGAAGCATAGGCTAATCCAGTTGTGATACCGAGCATTTTGCCGGCACCTTTCCCCATCATTCCAATTCCTGAAGCAATAAAACCAATGATAATAAAGGGAATAATAAATTCTAAAAAGCTGCTAAAAAGCCCGTTGAAAGTAGTGAAAATACGAAGCATCCAGGCTGGAGCAATCATTCCTATACCAATACCGAGAAAAATAGCTAATATAATCTTGGGTAATATACCGAATCGTTTCATGGTGTCCTCCTTATAAATACAGTTGTACTCTATATGTGGATTATACAGAAAAATGAATTAAAAAGTAACCTTTATGCTTAAAAAGAATAAAATAATGTTTTTTGATTGGTGATTGGAGTTAAATCTCTTAAATTTGGGATATCCATATTGGTAAAATAATATAAATGAAAAAGCTATAGGGGAGCAGAGAAAATGTTTTTCTTAAATTCAATATATTTCTATGATGATACAATTGATTGGAGATATAAAAATCATTCTCTATTTATTCTTCTGTTTACTGACTTTAAATAATGAGTGATTGTGTGTATGAAAGGAGAAGAAATATGCTAGGAATTCTGGAGTTTCAGTTAAGCAAGATTATGGTTAATATCTTCATTATTGTCGGGATTTTTTGTTTTGCGGTCCTTTTTACAAAGCAAGCCGAGTATGCTGAAAACCTAAAAGGAAATGCGATTACCTCTAAAGATATGAAAATTTCTCTTATAAAGAGAATGGCTTATGGCGCAGTTTTAGCTATCATTACTATTTTAATTGAGTATATCTTAGTTTATTATCTGTCTGGTTATTTTGAAGTAGAGATTAACGAATTTAGTTTTATATTCAGTATCTTTGTTTTGTGTTTTTTCTTAATGTTAGGAGTGGGTCCAAAGGAATATACTGAACCAACCACTAATAATTACTGGGTTAGACAAGAATTATACTGGACACTCGGTAATAAAGAATTTGATATATTGGGAAAACCGTTTTTAATAGGGGCTGTTACTTTTTTTCTCATCCATTTAGTTTACTTCATCATCTAGATCCTCAATAGTTTGATCTAATCATGATCTTCCATCCCTCTCCATCTCCTCTTATTAAATGATAAATGGTCGTTTTTGGTATAAAATCATTCCAATGACCCATGGAAAATCCTGAATATTTTAGATAAAAATAAATAATTATACATAGATAGAATGGTTTATTTAGGTTTTAAAGGTATAAAAAGTAAATGTATCTATTGCTAATTTTTCCATAAACTGATAATATTAGGACGTTGTTATTTTGGAAAGCAAATATTCAAATAGTTAGAGTCTTTCCAAGCAGATAAAAATTGACCACTTGCCCACGGGAAGTTAAGGCCATACGGACAGCCGGGTCAAATGCCGACAGGCAACATTAGTTGCCCTATTGATTGAGTTAGAAGCTCAAATTTTATAAGTTGGTTACTTTATAACCAGTACGACATAAATCGTGCAAAACTTGTGAAACGGTCAATAAGAGTGGTAAAAGTATTTATTTGCTATATAGACTCTGATCTCCTTTTTAGGTATGTTGAATATTAAAAAGCTTTTCAGACATAAAATTCATTGGATTTTATGTGTGGCAATATGTCTGTATTTATATATGCTTTTTAATAGGATAATAATATCTACAAGCAAGTGTTGTGCAATGAAATGCGCGTACACTTGCTTTTTTGTTGTCTTTTAACTTTATCAATTAATAAAAATCACCCCATAAATTCTTATGATTTAAGCCAGATGGAAAGGGAAGTGGGAGAATTTTCAGCGAGAGGAAGTTTTGTGATGAATGAACGAGCAAGATTATTTTGTCTTTCGCAGGGGCGGGCACCTATTTATGAAGCTTTGGAAGAGT
Source organism: Pradoshia sp. Z4_20 (assembly GCF_058216035.1). NCBI lineage: Bacteria > Bacillati > Bacillota > Bacilli > Caryophanales > Bacillaceae > Pradoshia > Pradoshia sp. Z4_20. The sequence continues at coordinate 688,577 of NZ_JBZAJD010000002.1, read as the reverse complement.
TCAAGAAAAAGCGAATTGTTCCTTTTGATGTACCCGGCCATAAACGCGGGAGAGGTAATCCCGAATTGACAGCTTTTTTGGGGGAGCAAGCGGTTAGCGTGGATGTTAACTCGATGAAGCCGCTTGATAATCTCTGTCACCCGGTATCCGTCATTAAAGAAGCAGAAGAATTAGCAGCTGAGGCATTTGGTGCTGCACATGCATTTTTTATGGTGAATGGAACGACATCTGCCGTACAGGGGATGGTCCTAACAGCTTGTAAAGCGGGAGATAAGATTATTCTTCCCCGAAATGTTCATCGCAGTGTCATTAACGCACTTGTTCTATGTGGTGCCGTGCCGGTATATGTAAATCCGGAAATGGATAAAAATCTAGGAATTGCGCTTGGTATGTCTCTCAAACAGGTGGAAAAAGCGATTAAAGAAAACCCAGAGGCTAAAGCCATTTTGGTCAATAATCCAACCTATTATGGAATCTGCTCGGATTTACGAGGGATTGTGAGGCTTGCTCATCAGCATAACATGCTTGTTCTTGCAGATGAAGCACATGGAGCACATTTATACTTTGGAAAAAACCTTCCCGTGACTGCCATGGCTGCTGGTGCAGATATGGCTTCAGTCAGCATGCATAAATCCGGGGGAAGTTTGACGCAAAGCTCATTTATGTTAATGGGACCCTCTGTGAATGTTGGTTATGCAAGGCAAATTGTTAATCTAACACAAACAACAAGCGGATCATATTTGCTGCTTTCAAGCTTGGATCTTTCACGAAGAAATCTAGCGTTAAATGGAGAACGGATTTTCGATGATGTTATTAATCTTGCAGAATATGTTCGGAACGAAATCAATCAAATTGGTAACTATTATGCCTTTTCAAGAGAATTGGTGAATGGAGACAGCATATTTGATTTTGATGTAACTAAGCTCTCGGTACATACATTAGATATTGGACTAGCGGGAATTGAGGTATATGACTTATTGCGAGATGAGTATGATATCCAAATTGAATTTGGAGATATAGGCAATATTTTGGCCTATGTATCTGTTGGTGATCGGAAAAGAGATGTCGAACGTCTGATCAGTGCCCTATCAGAAATACGTCGCCGTTATTCGACTGATAAATCAGGTCTGATTACACAAGAATATATTGACCCGGAGGTTGTGATTACACCGCAGGAGGCATTCTATGCAGATAAAGAATCATTGAGTCTGCGAGATACAGAGGGTCGGGTGTGCAGTGAGTTTGTGATGTGCTATCCTCCTGGAATTCCAATCCTCGCACCAGGTGAAAGAATTACGAAAGAAATCATTGAGTATATTGACTATGCAAAAGCAAAAGGCTGTTCCATGACAGGACCGGTAGACCTTGCTATTGAACGTCTGAATGTACTAAAGGGAGTGTGACAGCATGGAGTTGTGGTTTCATGAACGTAGCACGGCAGAAGTAAAGCTTTCCATCAAGGTGGACAAGCATTTATACAGTGAACAGAGTGAATTTCAGAGGATTGATATCTTTGATTCGAACGAATTTGGGAGATTTTTGACCCTGGATGGCTATATGATGATGACTGAAAAAGATGAGTTTATTTATCATGAGATGATTACCCATGTACCTATGGCTGTTCATCCAAATCCACGGAAGGTTTTGGTTATTGGTGCAGGGGATGGCGGTGTTGTACGTGAGCTAACCCGTTATCAACAGATTGAACATATTGACATGGTGGAAATTGACGAAAAGGTAGTTGAAGCCTGTAAAAATTATTTGCCTTTAACAGCTTCTAAGCTTGATGACGAACGGGTTCATATTCATTATGAGGATGGGCTGAAATTTGTTCGATCCTGTGAAAATCAATATGATTTAATCATCGTGGATTCAACCGACCCATTCGGACCGGGTGAAGGCTTGTTTACGAAAGAATTTTACGGTAATTGCTACAAGGCCTTACATGAAGATGGAATTATGGTAAATCAGCATGAGAGTCCGTTTTATGCAGAAGACAGGGCAGCGATGCAGAGGGCGCACCAACGGATTATCGACTGTTTCCCAATTAGCAGGGTATATCAGGCACATATTCCATCCTACCCGTCCGGCCACTGGTTGTTTGGATTTGCATCCAAAAAATATCAACCTCTTGCAGATTTAAATCAAGAGGCTTGGAAACAGTTAGGTATTAAAACACGCTATTACAATCCTAATTTACACCGTGGTTCCTTTGCTTTGCCAACGTATGTGGAGGAGCTGCTGAGGGACGTGGAAGATATTCCATGAAAATCTTCTAGTGTTTAAAACAAGCAGAAAGAAGTTTGTTAGATAAATAAATAATGGATTGGAGATATGAAAAATGGGAAAAGCACTGATTATTGGTTGTGGCGGAGTAGCCTCTGTGGCAATAAACAAATGTGTACAAAACAGTGAGGTATTTGAAGAGATTTGTATTGCAAGTCGTACTAAGTCCAAATGTGATGATTTAAAAGCTAAGCTTGACGGCGGTAAGACAAAAATTACAACGGCTCAGGTGGATGCAAACAATGTGGATGAGCTAATTGTTTTAATAGAAGAAGTGAATCCGGATATAGTAATGAACCTTGCCTTACCATATCAGGATTTAACGATTATGGATGCCTGTCTTGCAACTAAAACTCATTATATGGATACAGCTAATTATGAGCCTGAAGATACAGCGAAGTTTGAATATAAATGGCAATGGGATTACCGTGAGCGCTTTGAAGAAGTGGGTATTACTGCATTATTAGGAAGCGGATTTGATCCTGGCGTTACAGGAGTATTCTCAGCCCATGCCTTAAAACATCATTTTGATGAAATTGAATACATTGATATTTTAGACTGTAATGCAGGTGACCATGGTTATCCTTTTGCAACAAACTTTAATCCTGAAATAAATATCCGTGAAGTAACAGCAAATGGCTCCTATTGGGAAAATGGCCAATGGGTAGAAACAGAGCCAATGGAAATTAAACGTACGTACAATTTCCCTGAGATCGGTGACAAAGATATGTATCTATTACATCATGAAGAAATTGAATCACTTGCTTTGAATATTCCTGGCATTAAGCGGATTCGTTTCTTTATGACATTTGGGCAAAGTTATCTCACTCATTTAAAATGTCTAGAAAATGTTGGGATGACATCTATTGAGCCAATCGAATTTGAAGGGAAAGAAATCATACCTCTTCAATTTTTAAAAGCAGTACTTCCAGACCCTTCTTCACTTGGTCCGCGTACAAAAGGAAAAACGAATATTGGCTGTATTTTCCGCGGTAAAAAAGATGGAAAAGATAAAACTTATTATGTATACAATGTTTGTGATCATGAAGCGTGTTACAAAGAAGTGGGATCACAGGCGGTTGCTTATACAACAGGGGTTCCTGCAATGATTGGTGCGATGATGGTTATGAACGGAAATTGGAACAGTCCTGGTGTTTACAATATTGAGGAATTTGATCCAGATCCGTTCATGGAAGCATTGAATAAATGGGGACTTCCTTGGAAAGAAAGCTTTGATCCGGAGTTAGTAGACTAAGATGCGCTTTGATCAATTACCAACACCATCTTATGTGGTAGATGAAGGTCTACTCGAGAAAAACCTAAAAATTTTAAAGGGTGTAATGGGTCGAACCGGATGTAAAATTATCCTGGCACAAAAAGCATTTTCTATGCATGCAATGTATCCGTTAATCGGTCAGTATTTGAGTGGGACTGCTGCGAGCGGATTGTATGAAGCTAAGCTTGGCTATGAGGAGATGGGAAAGGAAAATCATGTGTTTTCCCCAGCCTACCGCGAAGATGAGATAGATGAAATTATCTCTATTTGTGATCATATTATCTTCAATTCTTTTTCACAGCTTGAGAGATTTGGGGATAAAGTACTCCAGGCAGGTAAAAGCATAGGCCTCCGTATTAATCCAGAATGTTCGACTCAAGAGGGCCATGAAATCTATGATCCATGCACTAGAGGATCCAGATTTGGTATAACGGCTGATGAATTTCGTCCAGATTTGCTGGAAGGTGTATCGGGATTACATTTCCATACGCTTTGTGAACAGGATTCGGATGCCTTGGCACAAACCCTCAATGCTGTCGAAGAGAAATTTGGAAAATGGCTGCCGCAAATGAAATGGATTAATTTTGGCGGTGGCCACCATATTACAAGAGATGGGTATAATATAGGCCTGCTGGAGGACTGTATTACCCGTATTCAGAAGACATATGATTTGGAGGTTTATCTTGAGCCGGGTGAAGCAATTGCTCTTAATGCCGGATTTCTTGTGACAACGGTTCTTGATACATTAAAGAATGATGTGGAAATTGCTATCCTCGATACTTCGGCTTCCTGTCATATGCCGGATGTGTTGGAAATGCCATATCGCCCTCCGCTTCTTGGTAGTGGTGAACCCGGTGAAAAGGCCCATACGTACAGATTAGGCGGTCCAACCTGCTTAACAGGGGATATTATTGGAGATTATTCATTCAATCAGCCGTTAAAAAGTAATGACCGATTGGTTTTTGGGGATATGGCGATTTATTCGATGGTTAAAAACAATACATTTAACGGAATGGCCTTGCCGACAATTGCTGTACAGGATAAGAATGGTGAATGCCGCATTTTGCATAAATTTAATTATATGGATTTTAAAAATAGACTATCTTAATGAAAAAGCTAGATTCCAATGTGAATCTGGCTTTCTTCTATAGAAAGGTATTATATATAGAAGAAACTCGTATATTAAGTTTTCTACGATTTGATTAAAGACGGATATCTCTGATTGTTAAAGGTGTTTTTAATACTTTTGTAGAATTACTTTGAATGAATAAAAACGGAAAACTAGTAAGGGGTGAGACAAAATGGAAAAAAATGAGGTTATCATGATTGAGGAACGAAGTAATAGTAAAATGAATTTTCCATTTATATTAAAGATTGTTGGGATTATTGCACTATTGATTACCGCTATTTCCTTAGGTGCAGGGTTGTATAAACTGTATGTGTATGAAAGTCCATATACTGAAGAGTATATGATGGGTGAGGAATATGAGGGAATATATGATGAGGAGAAAGGGGTAAATTCATATAATATTATGGAAGTGTCGGATTTAACAGTCAATACCGGCTTGGCTACAGCTTATTTTACGTTAGCGATTTTGTTTACCATCCTTGGAATAGGAGCTTTTGTAATGGCTGAATTGGTTAAACGGAATGAGCAAAGGAGCATGTTGAGTAAAGGCAATCTAAAAGAATGAAAAGCTCAAACCCAGTCAGGAGTTTGAGCAAGGTTGAATAAGTTATATAGTCTCTATTGTACGACCGCTTAACTTCGCTAAAATGTTACTAATAGATAAGAAAACGGTAAAGAATGCATTCAGCACTATATTAATTAAGCCGCTAAATATACTAAGAATGAAGTAGACGATTGCTGATATTAAAATACCTTCCATTAACATTTCAATAGAAAATGAACGTTCATAAATAGCGCCAATAATAGTAATGAGCCATATTAATACAATATATATCATGGGGAAATAGGCAATGAATTGACAGATCCATGAAAGGATACGTGTAATTCCTGCAGCAATCCAATAAAACGGGGAAAAAAGAATAAGTCGAAAGATCAGGAAGTAATGTTGTATGGTATTCATGCTAGCTCAACTCCTCCGTATTAGTCTAAGGTGCTTCATTATTTAAATTCCCGTAATAATCACCTTTAAAAATGAAAAAATTGTGAATGATATAGGGGATGTGTCACCCTTTATAGTTAGTTAACGTTTTAAACAAAAAATCAATTAAGGCACGAGAAAAAATAAGAGGGTTAATTCACAAATGGGTGACAGATGACGAATTGATGCCTGTTGAATAATTACTCGCATTGCCGAGCCATTCGTTTTGTTTGTTAAACCTTAAAAGGCACCTATCATACTGGTGTAGGTGCCTAGAATAATATCCTCTAATTAAGCTCTTTAATAGCCTATAGGTAAACGAAACTTAAAGGTACTTCCTTTATCTAATTCACTTGATACATCAATGGTGCCGCCGTGCAGACTGACAATCCATTTTACGATCGACAAGCCAAGACCTGTATTGCCGTTAGCAGTTGAGGTACGAGAAGGATCGACGCGATAAAAACGATCCCATATTTTATTTATATGTTCTGCACTAATGCCAATTCCATTATCCGAAATCTCACCTATCACATGATTACCCTGCTGATATAATTTAATCTTTACATATCCGCCAGGCCTTCCATAGGCAACCGCATTCGTAATCAGGTTCATAAGTAATCTCATGATTAACGTTTGATCTGCTTTTATAAAAAGATTATCCTCTAGGTCTGTAATTATCTCAATATCAGCTTTATAAGCCATATAGGTTAATTCTTCTGCTACCATTTCTGTTAACTCACTAATATTAAGCCTTTCAAATAGAAAATGGTCCATATTCTGCTGATCAACTCTGGCCAGTAAAAGTAATTGCGAAATGAGAGAGGACATTTTTTGGGATTGTTTTAGAATGACCTCAAGGGATTCCTTTACTTCTTTTGAATCATCAATTTGAGATAAGGCGTATTCAGATTGAGAGATGATGACAGAAGTAGGTGTCCTTAATTCATGAGAGGCATCAGAAGTAAATTGTTTTTCATTCTCAAATGAAGATTGTAATCTATCGAACATTCGGTCAAAGGTCTGTGCCAAAGCATGAATTTCATCATTTGATCCCTTAAGGTCAATACGTTTTGATAAATCTTGTCCGTCGTTAATTTCACTGACTGTATCAATCATTTTTTGTACGGGACGAAACGCTCTTTTTGTAATAGAATATCCGCCGGTAGCTGCTACAATAATAAGGAATGGAAAAGCAATTAGCGTCACAAGTAAAATGGTGTTCATGGCTGACGATAATTGATTTAATTGATAAACGCCTCGAATCCATATCTCATCATTAAATTTTTTATATGGATGATCATATAATAGCCATTCCTGTCCATTCTGTTCAATGGTTTGAAGTCCATCCTTATTCATTGGTATGTCCCCGTTAAATCCAGATGGAACATTGCCTTCCAGTAAAGCACCATTTTTATCGTAAATTAAAAGAGTGACCCCATCATCATAATACTCAAAATCATTATCTACCTCTAAATGTCCGTTTTCATAATCTATATCTCTAAAACCTTCTTTTACTGATTCCTCGAGTTGGTCCTGGATATTTAACAGAAGAATTTTATCGGAAGAGGCCAAAATAATACTTAATACCATAGCCATAATAATCACAATTAGGCCCGTATACCAGAGAGTGATCTTCATTTTAATAGATAATTTTTTCATGACTCTATCCTCAATACGTAGCCAGACCCTCTAATAGTATGGATAAGCTTGATCTCAAAATCATTATCTATTTTTTTTCTTAGATAACGAATATAAACATCAATGATATTTGAGCCGCCTTCATAATCATAATTCCAAACATGTTGTTCAATATTATCTCGAGACAATACAATATCTTTATTGCGAATCATATATTCCAAAATTGCAAACTCCTTGCTGGAAAGGTCAATATTTTTACCCTGTCGCGTTACCTTATGGGTATTACAGTCCACTACTAAATCTCCCATTTCATAAACGTTGGATGTGTTACCTGATTGCCGGCGCATTAACACCCGTATCCTGGCCAGTAGTTCATCGAAGGCAAATGGTTTGATTAAATAATCATCTGCGCCTAAATCCAGTCCTTTGACCCGATCTTCAATCGTATCTTTTGCGGTTAACAATAAAACCGGAGTACGATTACCTTCTTCTCTTATATGCTGCAAAACTTCCAGTCCATTTACTTCTGGAATCATTATATCTAACACGATCAAATCATAAGAAGCCATGGAAATATAATCGAGTGCATCAGACCCATTTCCACATGCGTCCACACTGTAATTTTCCACTTTTAAACGGTTTGCAAGAACGTTTTGTAAATCTTGTTCATCTTCGACTATGAGAATCCGCATGTTTAGTCTCCTTTTCTTCTTATTTAATATATTTTACTATAATTCACGTTTATTAAAAAAAGATGAGAAAATCATTTTTATTCATTAATGTTCCTTTAATGTTTACCCATTATGATGAAGTCAAGATCAAGGAAAAGAATAAAAGACAGGAGGAGAGGCGTCAAAATTAATGGAATGATAATTGGTTCCTGTTCTGGTCAAATGGTCTTATGTTCTTCGTAAATTAAAAATTCTAATCAATTTTATTGACCAATTAGACCAGTTTGAAGATTAACTAGAAAAGGAAATTGTATATAAACGATAAAAAGGAGAGATAGCTATGTTAACAAAATACAAAAACATGGTAGTAGAAAATAAAAAGAAAATAATCGGTGGCTTTATTGCCATAATTGTTCTTGGTATCGCCATTGTAGGCGGTTATGTTGGAATGGGTTATTACTATGCAAATAAGAATGACAACTATACAGAAGCACAAATTAAAGAAATAGCTTTGAAGCAAATTGATGGAGAAGTTATCAGTGTTCAAAAAGAATTCAATTTGGAAGATGACCGTATTTCCCGTTCTGAATACGAATACGATGTTGAAATTAAAACTTCAGAAAATCTTTTGAAAACAATCACTGTAAAAGGTAGAACAGGCACTATAGAAATAGATGATGATTTTGACGATGATCATATTTCCCGTTCCGAATTTGATGGTAAAAATTAAATTCATGAAAATTTCTTAAGTACAACCAACATAAGAGGAAGAACATGTCTAATTGAATTAAATGGATTTAATAATCAGGAGACTCCGCCAAAAGATTTATCTCTTTTTGGGAGTCTCTTTTTTATGGATATGGATAAGTTAAATTCTGGTATTATGATATAAAAGATATCTGGATACAAGGAGGAGACGATATGTACCAATATTTTAACGGCTTAGTCATCCGGGAAGGGACAGAAGGAGTTCCAGCTGAAAGTGTAGAAACTCTTTTTACAGATGCAGGATGGGCGAGAAACACACCAGATTGGCAGAAAGAAAAGTTTTCATTAATATTTGAAAACTCCACCTGGGCTTATACTGTATGGGATTCTAGCCGAATGATTGGAATGGTTCGGGTTATTTCAGACAAAATAATGGCCGCTACTATAATGGATTTAGTCGTTTTAACCGAATATCGAGGAAAGGGGATCGGTAAAAAATTAGTTGAACTATGTGTACAAAAGCTTCCTCATGGAGATTGGTTCGCGCATACGTCCGCTGATAATTTCAGTTTCTATGAAAAGTGCGGATTTGAAGTCAAAGACTTGTCCCAAAATGGAACGTGCGTCTATTATGGATATATACAAGCCCGTAAAGAGGGGCATAGATAAATAAAAACAAAGCTAACACCAACTAGAATCGCAGAGGATTTAGGGTGTTAGCTTTATTTATTTCACTCTATTTGGTTTCGTTTTCTCTCAATCTTCCCAGTTTACTGTGTTTTTTTCAAGAAGAATGAAAGAACGACATTTATGATAGCTAAAATTAAACTGATCTTAAATACAAATGCGGAACCAGTAGCTGCAGCTGCAGTTAAATCATTGGCTGCACCGGATAAGTAATCAGCTTGTTTCATAGAGAATAGAGATACCATTACCGCAATACCTATAGCTCCGGCTACTTGCTGAGACGTTTGTGTAATTGCAATACCATCTGGATAATATTGTCTAGGTAATGCATTCAGTGTATTTGTTTGTACGGATGCTAAGACCATACCAACACCTAACATCATCACGATATGTGTCAATACCATAATCCAAAGAGCGGTATCTGTTCCGTATGATGCATAAAGTCCATATCCAATGACAACAAGAATTGTACCTGGAGTAATCACGGCACGTGGTCCATATTTGTCAAATAATTTACCAATTATCGGCGCAAGTACACAGTTGATTAAACTCCCCGGAAGCATCATTAATCCTGTTACAAATGCTGAAACGATAAGGGCGATTTGCATATACATTGGTAAAACAACAAGCATGGAAAGCATGTTGAGGAAGGTAATAATATTCATAGCAAGACCTAAAACGAACATTGGGTATCTAAATGCTTTTAAGTTTAACATTGGGTGTTCCATCTTATTTTGACGGATACAGAAGAATAGTAATGCTATTAAGCCGATAATAATTGTTCCTAATACGGTTGCATTTGTCCAGCCAAGCTCTCCACCGACACTTACACCGTATACAACACCACCAAAACCAATTGTAGATAATACTACAGATAAAATATCAATTGAGACATTACGGATTTCATTAACATTCGGTATATAGATATAGCCAATGATTAGTGAAATTAATAAGAATGGAATGGTGAACCAGAAAATCCAATGCCAAGATAAGGTGTCTAAAATCATGCCTGCTAAGGTTGGTCCAAAAGCTGGTCCAGCTAAAATAACTAATCCCATTGTTCCCATTGCAGCTCCACGTTTATTTGGCGGGAAAATCGTGAAAATAACACTTTGTGTTAAAGGTAAAATGATAGCCAACCCAGCTGCTTGAATAATACGTGCTGTTAAAAGTACGCTAAATGTGGGTGCTAAAGCAGCTAAAACTGTCCCTATAAGAGAGAAAAATAAAGCTGCCATGAACATTTGGCGTGTCGTGAATTTTTGCATTAAAATACCTGTAACTGGTACTAAAATACCAAGTGTTAAAAAGTAGCCTGTTGCCAACCACTGAATGGTTGTTGCATCCACACTAAAAATTTGGCTTAATTGTCCTAATGCTATATTTAAAGCTGTTTCACTAAAAAGCCCGACAAATCCTGCTACCAAGAGGGCAGCCATTATCGGTCCCGTTTTGATTTGTATTTGTTTATTCACTTGTTATAACTCCTCTAAAAATAAATTATTTGTAAATTCGAGATTGCTCTCAGGGAGAAACGCATTTGTAGAGCAAAAATCCATCTTCATTGGAAGTCTAATCACTAAAGAAATAGAATAATACAGAATCTTCTGAAAAAAGATTCGATAAAACCTTTGATTATAAAATTTTCTCAATTAAAATCAGACTCTTGTAAACATACATACTAAAACTACATTAGGGCGAATTTTCACTCACCTATATTTGCTAACTGTAAAGCAAGTCATTGTCTCTATGTTTTTTTAGTCATTGATTCGTTTTTAATCATTCCACTTGGGCATTAATTATTGATAATTTGAGATAAATCCAGTATTCGCAAGTAGAATCATACTTCTTTCAAATGGTGAGAGAACGAAACTTTGCTATTTTTATGCTTGTTTCGTAGGATCCAACACCTGTATATCCTTTTGGCGGGATAGTCCATTGCATTCGTAAATAATCAGCAATTTTGTATCCCTCCTGTTAGTACACCTCCACCATACTAACCAGTCAGTCTGTTTTTCACTATAACAAAATATTTCTTCTTGTGTAAGTAATTTGTTTTTTTTGGTGACAATATTTTTATAATTGATCTTTTTATGTATTAGGAGTTTTATGCATGGGGGTAAAAATGAAACCTTGCTATATCAAGGATGAATCAGTATATAAATCTATTAAAAATGTATCCCCTTACATTTATAGCAGGGTAAACATGCACTAAATTGGGAAGTGGATTGTATTTTTTTAGTAATTCATATACCGAATTTTATTATTTCAAAATAATATAAGCGGTGGTTAGATTAACTGGTTATTAGTGATGGTTTCATACAGCGGGGTAGTTTATTCTATCTAAATTCAACTATTGATAAATATTCATTGATAGGCAGTTCCCGATTTATTATCCTCTGAATACCTATTTCACTACTGGCCACCAAGAAAATAGTAAATAAAATCATCCTGTGATACATAATTATTTAAGATGTGAAATATTTGAAAATGAAAAGGTTCTGCTTTCTGATTAAATAAAGTTTTACATCTTTAAGAACTGTATAGAATAAAAAAGGATTAACGGCATTAGGAGTCGAAAAGCTATAGTAATAGGTTGTTACTAGGATATAAGGAGTATGGAATCATGCTGAAAATTTTACGCTATGTTTTTTCAACGGTAGTTTTAATATTTGTATTATACGGATTTATTACTAGAAGCTTTGCGTACCAACCATTTATGATTTTTTTCTTAGGGTTAATGATGTTAATCATTGGATTAGAAGAATATCAAAAAGGACGAAAACTGATTAGTTGGGTGAGTCTAGGTGGATTTTTGTTTGCCATGTATGTAGCAATTGAAGGTTTTATACTGAATTAACAATCTGCAGTAGGATCTTTTTGGCGCTTTCAGATTTATGATCAATATGTGATCACATCTTACATTTCAGATTACATTGTGAGTAATCATATTGTTTAGAGATCTGGCATAAACTGATCCATATCCACATTGGTAAAAAATCCTGAATAAATTGACAAGAAAATGTACTCGTGTTGAATTTATCCTTAATTAAAGAATTTTGAATTCGAGGTATATTGCATTTTACATAAAGTCTCGAATTCGAAATAAAAGTATTGGAGGAATAACAATGGCAAAATGGATAGTTGACCAGTCTCATTCAACAATTGGCTTTGCAGTGAAACATATGATGGTATCAAAGGTAAAAGGAAAATTTGATACGTATACAGCAGATATTGAAGCCGCGGATTTAACAGATTTGACAACAGCTCAAATTGCATTTCAATTTGATCCAGCAAGTATTAACACTTTTTCAGAAGATCGTGATACACACTTGAAATCTGCTGAATTTTTTGATGTGGAAGCATATCCTACAATCGAATTTAAATCTACAAGCATTACAAGATCTGGGGATGACTATAAAGTAACTGGTGATCTGACTATTAAGGATGTAACAAAGTCAGTTACATTCGATGTCGAATTTGGCGGAAAAGGCAAAAATCCTTGGGGAGTTGAAGTATACGGTTTTGAAGGGGACGCGAAGATTAACCGAGAAGATTTTAGTCTTACTTATAATGCAGCACTTGAAACGGGCGGCGTTTTAATTGGTAAAGATATTAAAATAGAAATAGAATTAGAGATTAACCCGGCAGCATAAGTTTAATCGTTCTTCTAAGGGGAAATAAAGAAGGATAATGTCTTCTAAAGAGGGTAATTTATGAGTGATTCCGCTCTTTTTTTATCCAATATCTCGAATTCGAGATAAATAGTTAACGGGGGTATAGATATGATATTGAATGAATTAAAAGGATTGCACCATGTGACTGCGATTACGAGCAGTGCAGAAAAAATTTATGAATTCTTTACAGGGGTTCTTGGTATACGCTTAGTGAAGAAAACCGTCAACCAGGATGATATTAAAACGTATCATTTATTTTTTTCAGATGATGTCGGCTCCCCGGGTACAGATATGACTTTCTTTGATTTCCCTAGTATTTCAAAGGGAATTCACGGGAACAATGAAATTTCGAAAACATCTTTCCGAGTTCCAAGTGACGCAGCTCTAGACTATTGGATTAAACGGTTTGATAAATACGAAGTTAAACATACAGGAATTCAAGAATGGTTCGGCAAAAAAACAGTGTCCTTTACTGATTTTGATGATCAGTCATATCAACTAATTTCTGATCAGAGTAATGAGGGAGTAGCTTCCGGAACGCCTTGGCAAAAGGGGCCTGTCCCATTGGAATATGCTATTACAGGATTGGGTCCAATATTTATTCGTACCTCTAATTTCGATTATTTAAAAAAACTTATGGAAGAGGTTTTGTTGTTTAGAGTGTTAGACAGCCATGAATCTTATCATTTGTTTGAAATGGGCGAAGGAGGCAATGGAGCACAGGTTATTGTAGAACACAATACAACTCTTCCACAGGCACAGCAAGGCTTTGGTACAGTTCACCATGTGGCATTTCGCGTGAATGACCGCTCAGAGCTGAAGGATTGGCAAAAACGTTTGCAGGCATTTAATATACCCAATTCAGGTTATGTAGAACGTTATTATTTTGGTTCACTCTATGCAAGATTGGCACCGCATATTTTATTTGAATTTGCAACGGACGGTCCTGGATTTATGGAGGATGAACCATACGAAACTCTTGGAGAAAAATTATCCTTGCCGCCATTTTTAGAAGAAAAACGAGAACAAATTGAAAGTATAGTTCGATCCATTGATACGGTTCGCAGTACCTTAACGTTTGAAAAAGAATACTTGTAAAGAGTAAGAACAACATAATCGGCAATTCATTATAAGCAACTAAGATGAGATTGAAAACTAAGATACTATTTCAGGGCTAATCGTAAATTTCGATTAGCCCTTTTATCTTTAATAGTGAATCTAGTTTTCTATATAAGAAAGATAGATTATTTGAAAATTGTTACAATATTTTTGTAACTATTACAATTTTATTTAAATTATACCAAATTCATGTTATGATATCTGAGTTAACAAATAAAGCCATTTTTGATTAAATTTTATTTATTTTAGAATGATTTGAAACCGTTTGCGTTTAGGGAGTGAGAGTATGGCGATAGATCCGAATGCACCGATTTTTAATATGGCGATACGCACAGCAGATATGATCGTTAAAATGTTTGGGCCGCGCTGTGAAGTGGCGGTACATGATTTTGCAGATTTAAAAAAATCTCTTGTCTATTTAGCCGGCAATGTTACAGGAAGAGAAATAGGTAGTCCATGTACGGATTTAGTATTAAACGAATTGACTAAACCTGTATCTGACATAGAGGATATTCCAAACTATAAAACCAGATTGATAAATGGAATCACAATGAAATCATCGACCATTTTTCTACGGGATGTGGAAAATCATGTTATTGGGGCTATTTGCATTAATTATGATATTTCAATGATGATTCAATACGAGGCAGAAATTCAGGATTTCATTTCTTTTACTGAAACAGAAGAGAAGTCTGAAAACTTTTATTCGACCGTACAGGAAGTCATTCAAGATATGGTTGATCAAGTTTTATCCGGTTTTAAGAAACCGCCATCCATGTTGAGTCTAGAAGAGAAAATAGAATGTGTAAGATTATTACAGGAAAAAGGTGCTTTCCTAATTAAAGGTTCAACAGACTATTTAGCATCCGTTTTAGGAGTATCGAAGTTTACAATCTATAATTATTTGCAAAAAATACGAACACAAATAGATTACCAATTAGAATATCAGGTGAAATAAAGGAATCTATTACTTGTCGATTAAGGATTTTTGCACTATTTAGCTAAGCTTCTAATAGAATGAAAGCGATGGGGCTTTGGCTGGAAGTATCTGAAGAAAAGTAAGCTATCTAAAAAGCAGATTGAAAAAAGGAGAAAAACATAATGAAGTATCGATCAGCATTTGATATAATTGGTCCGGTTATGATTGGCCCATCCAGTTCACATACAGCAGGAGCTGCCAAAATAGGAAGAGCAGCCAGAACTATATTTAGCAAACAACCAAAGCGAGCAATCATTTCGTTATACGGTTCTTTTGCAAAAACCTATAAAGGTCATGGAACAGACTTAGCCTTAATTGCTGGTTTACTGGATTTTGATACCTTTGATGAGCGTATTCCAGATGCATATAAATTCGCTGAACAGGCAGGAATGGAAGTTCAATTTCTGGTTGAAGAGGCTGTAGTTGAACATCCTAATACGGTTAAAATAAATTTGTTTGATGATGGAGATAAAAAGTTAGAATTAGTCGGCATTTCCATTGGTGGTGGAACGATTGAGATAACTGAAATAAATTCGTTTAAATTAAAGCTGTCAGGTGGGCAGCCAGCTATATTGGTTATTCACAGGGATCAATTTGGGCTGATATCATCCGTTACAAGTGTATTAGCTAAAAATGAGATTAATATCAGCCATATGGAGGTTTCGCGTAAAGAACGGGGAGACATCGCAATTATGGTAATTGAAATGGATCAAAAGCTCGGAGAAGAAATCATAGAAGAGCTTAGTTCATTGCCAAACGTAAACCATGTAATCCGTATGTAAAATTAAATACTGACAGCAAGAGGAGGAAAGAATATGTTTCGAAATGTGGCCGAGCTTGTAGAGCTGGCACAATCCAATAATGTTAAAATTTCCGAAATTATGATTAGGCAGGAAATGGAAGTGTCCGAGCGATCAAGAGAAGATATTATTGCTCAAATGGATGAGAACCTCGCAGTTATGGAACGGGCGGTAGAGAGAGGTCTTAATGGTGTTAAATCTCATTCGGGATTAACCGGAGGAGATGCGGTGTTATTACAAAACTATATTAATTCAGGTAAATCTCTATCTGGTAAACTTTTATTAGATGCTGTCAGCAAAGCAGTGGCAACCAATGAAGTAAATGCAGCAATGGGAGTTATTTGTGCCACACCAACAGCAGGTTCAGCCGGCGTTGTTCCTGGTACATTATTTGCCGTTAAAGAACAGTTGAATCCGACTAGAATGGAAATGATTGAATTCTTATTTACGACAGCAGCGTTCGGTTTTGTAGTAGCAAATAATGCATCCATCTCTGGTGCAGCTGGGGGTTGCCAGGCAGAAGTTGGATCAGCTAGTGCCATGGCGGCAGCTGCCATAGTGGAGATGGCTGGTGGAACACCGCAGCAATCCGCAGAAGCTTTTGCAATTACTATGAAAAATATGCTTGGGCTTGTATGTGACCCAGTCGCCGGGCTTGTGGAAGTTCCGTGTGTTAAACGAAATGCGATGGGAGCTTCAAATGCAATAACAGCAGCTGACATGGCGTTGGCAGGTGTAACAAGCCGTATCCCATGTGATGAAGTAATCAGTGCGATGTATGAAATCGGAAAGTCCATGCCATCTGCATTACGGGAAACAGCAGAAGGCGGACTTGCAGCCACTCCAACAGGCCGCAGATTGGAAGAAGAAATCTTCGGAAAACCAAAAGCTAAATTAGTAGATTACTTGTTGGCAAAATAATAAGAAGCGTCTGTCCGCATCAAGTTAAGATGCAGGCAGGCGCTTTTTAAATGGTTGTGAGTGTGGTCCTGAAATTAAATGGGAAGGAATCCATTAATCTTCTTTATGTGGATCTATAATCATGTAAGGCCTCATCATGTCATAATCTTCATGTTCCAGAACGTGACAATGCCAAACATACGAGCCGCTATATGGAGAGAAGCGCATGATCAAGCGGGTAATCTCTCCAGGAGGGACAGCAACTGTGTCTTTCCAACCGTATTCATTTGGCTTTGGAGGCTGTGCAGGTCCAGTAAAGATAATGGTTCGATCCTCGTTATAACGATCCAAATCAAATGGCCGGCGATCGAGTATTTGGAATTGGATTAAATGGATATGAATTGGATGAGTAACGTTTGTAAGATTCATTAAGCTCCAAATCTCAGTCGTATCTAATCGTGGTTTTTCTGTCACTGGATCCATCCACATTTTATTATCGAGTAAAAGCAGAGTACGGCTGTATTGGTCGGTTGTACTTACTAATTTGAGGTTGCGAATGGCCGATATATTGTTGTGTTTTAAAGAGGGTACATAGGATAATCTGTTGGGAATATGGCTATTGTCCTGGCTGGAAAGTGGCTGATTTACCCTGAATTGAAGGATATCACCTGTTTGATCAGCTGGGTCTGCATTAGGCCCAAGATTATTTTTTAGCGTGATGGTTTTGCCTTCATATTGGCTAAAATCGACGATGACATCCATTCTTTCTGCAGGTTCAATTAGAATGCTGTCCATCCTTACTGTTTTTGGCAATAAACCGCCATCAGATCCAATTTGATAAAAAGGTTGTCCGGAATCAAGTTCCATTTGGTAACCGCGTGTATTCGAACCATTCAAAATACGGAAACGATATTTGCGTGGCTCCACTTCTAAAAACGGCCATACCTTCCCATTTACAAGAATAGTATCTCCAATAAAGAATGGTCTAATGGAAGGGTTTGGTAAATCATCCGTAGGATTATCCGGCTGGCTTGGATAGAATAAAGAGCCGTCATCGTTGAATGTCCGGTCCTGTATCAATAGGGGAATTTCAAAAGAACCGCTTGGCAGTTTCAGCGATTTTTCCTGTTCATCCCGAATAATATACATTCCGGCAAGACCGGCATATACATTCAGTCTGGTAATGCCCATGGCGTGATCATGATACCAGAGGGTAGCTCCACGCTGATTGTTTGGATATTCATATACTTTTCTTGTGAAAGCTTCGCCAACTTCCTTGAAATTATTTGTAAACCAGGCATCCGGGTATCCATCACTATCGGGACGGGTTTCGCTGCCATGTAAATGTGTAACTGTTCGAACCTCCGGCATATGTTCTAGATGATGGAATGTTTTATCGACAGGGAGAAAATGCTTGTCAGGAAGATTATTCTTCCATTTAACCTTTACAACCTCCCCCTGCTTGGCTTCTATAGTAGGCCCGGGATATTGGCTGTTATAACCCCATAAGCGAGTTGGCGGTAAATCTCGGTGTAGCTTTTGTTGAAACTCCTGCATTCTTACTTCATAATATGTTCCGCCTCGACCATTCTCCTTGGGATTCAGGGTTTTCATAATTTGGAGTGGATCCACGAACTTTTCCAGTTTTGGACTCATGTTGTCGGTCTCCTTTTTCACAATATACATTAGACTATGATGAACAGGATGGTTTGAAGTGGTCATTTGGACTAGTAAAGAGAGATAAATTAGTGAGAATAGCGGAGCGGCGATTGTTTAAAGAAAATGCATTAAAATTTTTAGCAATAAAAAAGGGAACAACAGACTGGCTGAAGTTCCCTGAATCTATTTATTTGAGTACCTTCCACAAATCAGTTCCAGTTGAGAATGATGAAGCAATAAATGAAACCGAAAATGAGAAGACTGCTGAAATGCCTGCTTAATTTTGCTAAAATAAAGATAATTATGCTGAAGGAGCTTAGAAATGGCTATCCAAATCTTTATATTAAGCAAACTAATGGAGGATAATAATTATCCTTATAAATTAAAAAAGCAGCTTTCAGAGCCAATTCCATTGGATCAATTAGGTGGATTAACAGAAAGCAAACTGTACTATCACTTTGAATCGTTGGCTAAACAGGGATTGGTTGAACAAGTTGAAGTTATAAAAGAGGAACATCGTCCAGATAAACAAGTTTTTGCGATTACGGATAAGGGACGTGAAGAGCTTCCTAAGAAAATATACAAACTGTTGGAAAATGCCGAGGATATCAGTGATATGGTAGTAGGTATTGCTAATATCAGGTATGTCGATCGTGATCGGGTTCTAACTATTCTTAACAAGAAATCAGAGCATATCCGTGCTCAATGGATGCATATTAAAGATTTTGAAAAAAAGGTTGAAGTAGACGAGGAAAACAAGAACCTTGTAGAGTTTATAGGGGAGTATGTGACTGCTAGAGTAGATCATACTATTTACTGGTTGGAAGAGTTAATCAAACAGATCAAACAGAGGAAAATATAAATTAACAGGAACTATATTTTTTTGAAAAATTACAAAAGATTTGGAGATTTTAAGGCACCACAAATGTTAGAGTCTACTAACAATTGTGGTGCCTTTTATATGCTGCCTAATAAAGTGTTGGCGATACCTATCTAGAAGGAGAGGTGTTCTATAAAAATGAAATATAGATTGGTCAGCTTCTCACCAATAAACTCCTATATTTTATTTCTACTAGAATTGGACACAAAGATTTTCTCATTTATAAAGGTACATATATTTATGGTTCTTTTATCTACTTCACAGAATTATCATTCACCATACAACATTAGATAACTGCTGTTTTTAAAAATTCAGGTAGAAATATAGGATAAATTTCATGTATTTTTTTTGAAAAAAGAGGTTTAAAACTTAGAAATACCATATCATTTGCAATCTTTTTAACCTGTAATTTATAGTAATAATAGAAGTTGTTTATAATTATTATAGATTGAAATTAATTCCAAAGATGGTACTCCTTAATACTGTATTTTCATCATACAGGGGTTATAAGGAGAGCTATTAAAAGAGGAGGTTTTCAGTATGGCAGAGAACAAAGAACATAATGGTTCAAAGAAAGAAGAAATGAAACGCGAGACTTTGACAACTCGTCAGGGCCATCCAGTAACGGATAACCAAAATATCCGCACAGTCGGAAATCGTGGACCTGCAACACTTGAGAACTATCACTTTATTGAAAAGATTTCCCACTTTGACCGTGAGGAAGTACCTGAGCGTGTCGTTCATGCTCGTGGTGCAGGAGCATTTGGATATTTCGAAACATATGGAAAAGTTGGCGATGAGCCAGTAGAAAAATATACTCGTGCAAAAGTATTTTCCGGTGCTGGAAAACGTACCCCATTAATGGTTCGTTTCTCTACAGTGGCAGGTGCAAAAGATTCATCTGAAACAGCACGTGATCCACGTGGATTTGCTGTTAAAATGTATACAGAAGACGGTAACTGGGATTTGGTTGGGAACAACCTTAAAATTTTCTTTATCCGTGATGCAATGAAATTCCCTGATATGATTCATGCATTTAAAGTGGATCCAGCTTCAAACGTGGCAGATCCTAGAAGGATGTTTGATTTTGTTTCCCGCACACCTGAAGCAACACATATGATTACATTCCTATTCTCTCCATGGGGTATTCCAGCAACATACCGCCACATGCAGGGATCTGGTGTAAATACGTATAAATGGGTAAATGATAAAGGCGAAGCAGTGTTGGTTAAATATCACTGGGAGCCAAAACAAGGAATTCGTAACTTGACACAAGAAGATGCAGATTCTATCCAGGCTAAAACAACTGCCCATGCAACACAGGATTTATATGAAGCGATTGAACGTGGAGAATACCCTGAATGGGAGTTATATGTACAAATTATGGAGGATGATTATCATCCTGAACTTGATTTTGATCCTCTTGATGATACTAAACTATGGCCAGAGGACAAATTCCCATGGTTGCCAGTTGGTAAAATGGTATTAGATCGTAATCCGGTCGATTATCATGCTGAAATTGAACAAGCTGCCTTCGGTACTGGAGTTCTTGTTGATGGTATGGATTTCTCAGACGATAAAATGCTGCAAGGACGTACATTCTCCTACTCTGATACACAACGTTATCGTGTAGGACCGAACTATCTTAAATTGCCAGTGAATGCACCAAAAGTGCCAGTTCGCACTAATCAGCATCGCGGCCAAATGGATGTTCGCGATCCAAAAGAATCCGGAGATAATCCGCATATTAACTATGAGCCATCTATGGTTGGCGGATTCCAGGAAGCAAGTAAAGAAGAACGTCCGCAACACCGTCCAACATACAATGCTGCAGTCATGAGTGAACCAATTGACCGTCCTAACAACTTTGGTCAAGCAGGTGAAACATATCGCAGCTTTGAGGATTGGGAACGTGATGAGTTAATTAACAACCTATCCAATGCTCTTGCAATTTGTGATAAACGTATTCAAGATGCCATGGTGGAATACTTCACTCAAGCAGATGAAGAATATGGACGCCGTGTAAGAGAAGGCATCGAAATGAAAATGAAAGAATTAGCAGAAATGAAGGAAGAATCTGCAGTACCAGGCCGTGAAGCAGGTAAATCCAGATTCGGTCAAGGTACGGCAGCAGCAATGGAAGCAACAAAAGATGCTGTGAAGAAAAGCCATGAGGCTGATCCATATTAATAGATGGACTAAAAGAAACTGCCAGTCAATTTGACTGGCAGTTTTTTAATGACGATTTGTTATTGAAGCAATAGAAGTAGTTAGAGATAAATGATAGAAAGAGAGGATTCCCTTTATTAAATCGCCTTCCCAATATGATAATTAGGAACTTTGGTTTTCAGAATCTTCATACATGATTTCGTTCATATCTTCAGGTAAGAATTAACTATGGAGAAAAAACATCTGAAACGACGATTTCTACCTTTAAGGACGACAATACCTGCATTACTACAATGCAATTAATATAGGTGTCTATTCAGAAATATGTTTGAGATTAACTATCCGCTGATTTTTTTATCTATACAAATATAAAAGTAGAGAGTGAACTAAAGGAAATAAATTGGGAATTACAACAAAAATTCAAAAAAAATCTACAAAGATTCCACCCCATAAGCAAAAGTAAAATCCGCCAATTTAAACGATGGGCGGATTTTTTATATCAATGATTTATCTATTTGGTTACTGTGCTTACAAATCATTTAACGAGATAATATCCCCGCTCGAGGCGCGTACTCCATAATGACAATCTAATAGTGCGCATAATATATATTTATTTTGCTGAGAATCAAAGACATAACGAGGTGTCAGCTCAAAATGATCTTTAATTTTTTGATAAGCTTCGTTTTTATTGACCAAAACTTCTTCTGAGCAAGAAAAATGACCAAATTGATCAATAAAAGGCTGATTATCCATGTAATTAATAGCTTGCAAACTCTTCGCATCAAAAATAATCATAAGCTTTCTATGAAAAACACATTTAGTGTCTTCTTGATTTAATCGTAATATTGCGTGGATGTATCCTTGATCACGGTGTAGAGTTTTCAGTGTCCAATTTCCTGTTTCATTTGAGTATACCTGGCGCAAAAATTCAGTGACCCCTACTATACATTTTTCTTCCTCAGCTTTACTAATTGGGAATGAATCCGGGCTCTGCTCATTGGATATTGCTTGCTCGATTGTTACATCCCAACTCAATTTAAGTTCCTGTCTTTCAAATGGTTTGAGGTTGGGTTCATCCCAATATATAGGTTTATTTATTTCTAAGGGTCTCATATCTTTGTTGAAATCTAATGGGATTACAGATTTCTGTTCATTTGTAACATAAATTTCCTCCACGCCATAAACGGGGATGAGTTGTTCCGATTCAAAGGATGGGAAATTGAGTAACTTTAATTGTTTCCATGCAAGGTGTTCTATTGATTCAAGAGATAGTGTGTATACTTCTTTCTTTATCATTTCATTGGGTGGAAATAGACCATGTTTAGAGTAGAGGGTGAGGTTACCATTATGATCTACAATCACTTTAATATGACCCGAGGGAGAAAAATATATATCTTCAAAGCATGCTTCAAAGTTAAATTCCCCATTTTCTTCTTTATGCAATTTAAAGTGCTTCCCATATGACAAACCAGTTTCTTGTTCAATCCAGTTTACAACGGTGTCTCTATTAACTTCAGTAAATCTAAAGCCGTTTGCATAAGAAATGTCACCTACAAAAATTACTCTCTCATATCTTAGGCTATTAATATCTAATTCAATAACTGCTGTGCCCTCAGGGTTAAGTTCTTCTTCCTCCACATGATTAGGAAACCACTCCATTTCAAGAAAATATACCGTCTCATTTAAGATATTTAACTTGCGAGATAATGAATGTCGTTTCAAATAATAATTATCCAAACCAAATTTAGCTCTGGTAGAATCAATTAATTCGTTTATTTTTATATTCATATTTTGCACCTACCCCTTTATAATCAGAACGCATATTACCTTAATTATACAGAAGAGTGAGCTTTAGGTTATAAATTATTAATTCTTCGATTATTAGTAATAACAATAATTCATACAAAACATAGCTAATTAGTTGGAATTGACTATTGACGTAATGTTTGGATAAATTGTAAGATTATTCTTAATCATTAATTTGATAGCTCGGATTTAAAAAATTTAAGCAGTATTTGAGGTGTTCAAATGACAGAACGATTTTATGACCAATTAAGTAAAGATTTTGAGGAAATGGTTTCCTGGAGGAGATATTTACATCAAAATCCGGAATTGTCATTTCAAGAGTCCAACACTGCTAAATTCATTGCAGATAAGCTGCGAAGCTTTGGGATCAACGTGAAGGAGCAGGTTGGAGGAAATGGAGTGATCGGTGTTATTGAGGGCAATCATCCGGGAAAAACCATTGCTTTCCGAGCTGATTTTGATGCTTTACCAATCCATGATGAAAAGAACGTTGAGTATAAATCAAGTGTTGACGGAGTCATGCACGCTTGCGGTCACGATGGACATACATCGGCTTTACTTGCGGTAGCGAAAGTATTAAACAATCATCGCAATCAATTAAAGGGGAAAGTAGTTTTATTATTTCAACATGCGGAGGAGAAGCCACCAGGCGGTGCAAAATTTATGATAGAAGAGGGTGCTTTGGATGGTGTGGATTTTATCTTTAGTGGGCATCTTGCGACTGATTTGCCTGTGGGGAAGATAGCAACAAGACCGGGTCCTGTCATGGCATCTGTTGACGCATTTAAAATCACCTTGCAGGGGGTAGGAGGGCATGGTGCAAGACCGCATCAAACCATTGATACTGTAGCAATTGGGAGCAGGTTGGTTACTAATCTGCAGGAGATAGTCAGCCGCCGTGTTGATCCAGTTGAACCGGCTGTTGTAACGGTTGGAAGCTTCCATGCTGGAAATGCCTTTAATATTATTGCAGATTCGGCCGTTTTGGAAGGAACTGTTCGCGCTATGAACTCGAATGTTCGTCAACAAATCGAGTTCGAAATTCGTGCCATTCTGGATGGGATGAAGGTTGCTGATAGAATTGAGTATTCATTAGAGTATATCCACGGATATCCAGTCCTGGTCAATCATAAAGAGGAAGCCTTATTAATTGAAAAATTAGTAAAAGAAACGATTTCTTTGGATGCCTTTGTTGAAAAAGACATCGTCCTTGGAGCTGAGGATTTTGCTTATTATCTGGAAGAGAGACCAGGGGCATACTTCCATGTTGGAGCACATAATGAACAGGCAGAAACACAGTTCCCTCACCATCATCCGCGATTTGATTTTGATGAAAAGGCATTGCTGCAGTTAAGCCGTATTTTTCTACAATTAGCTAATCATTATTTAGTAACAGACTAGGGGGAAGATTTATGTTTCAATTTGACCATCTTGTTCACTTTGTTAATAGCCCAGTAGAGGCAATAGAGCAGTTTCGCGATGTTGGCTTACACGCTGTTGAAGGCGGTAAGCATGAGAGTTTAGGTACATATAATTCTCTTAGTTATTTTGATTTAAGTTACATAGAATTGATCGGTGTTTATGACAAAGAGGCAGTAGTGTCCTCCTCTGGTATGAAATATAGCTTAAGGGAAACATTGAAGAACGATCAATTCGTAGAAGGATTATCAAGGATCGCGCTGCGTTCCAATGATTTAGAAAGTGTTGCGGAGAGGTTTCGTCAACATGGATTGGATGTATATGGGCCGCACCCGATGAGTCGAAAAAGACCCGATGGAAGTGTGGTCAGCTGGAAGCTATTATACGCAGGGAAACAGGGAGCAAAACTAGATTTACCATTCTTTATTGAATGGGATCAAAAAGACGAAGAACGCAAACAGGATTTAAAAGATCGATCTGTCATCGCAAAGCATGAAAAAGGTGACATTCATTTATCATACGTAGGATTTGCTGTTCAAAAGCATGATGAAACAGCGAAAAAATGGGCTGAATATTTAGATTTGCAGGAAGGAGAAATCTTTATCGATTCTTCATTGAATGCTACTGGAAAAAGGCTGCATGTAATGGGTGGAGATATTGTTTTATTTAGCCCGAATGGAGAAGGCCGTGTATCCGACATTTTAAATAAAAGAGGAGAAAAGCCATTTTTAGTCCAATTTAGCGGTGCCGGACAGGATGAAGAGGTCCAAATTTCAAAAGCAATCTATAGATTTTCAAAATAAATGAAGATAAGGGTGGGGACCTATGAAAAAGCGTACATCAAACTACTTAATCGGAATTCTATTACTGGTTGGTGTATTATTCATCACTGGATGCGGAAAAGAAAGTTCAAGTAACGCTTCAAAAAATGGAGATAAAGAGATTACGATTGGCTATCAAAAAGGGAATACACTACATATTTTAAAAGAATCTGGCTATCTGGAAGATACCTTGAAAGAAAAAGGGTACAAAGTGAAATGGGAAATGTTTACACATGGCGGAACATTGTTAGAAGGATTATATGCCGGTGCCATTGACTATGGACACGCTGCTGACGGATCCGGAATCTTTGCTCAAGCCTCCGGTAAACCACTTGTATATGTAGGGGCAGATACACCAAATCCTGAAGGTGTTGGATTGATGGTTTTAAAGGAATCAGGGATTACTTCGATTGAACAGTTAAAAGGAAAAAAGATAGGGGTTTTAAAAGGTGGTAATCATCATTATTTAGCGGTACTGGCAATTGAAAAGGCCGGTCTGTCGGTTGATGATGTGGAGTGGGTATATCCGGAGGATGCTGCGCAGGGAAGATCCATTTTTGAAACGAAAAAAGTGGATGCTTTGGCATCCTATGACCCATTCTTTGCTGCTGCTGAAGTTGAATTAGATACGATCACATTTACAGAAAACGTGGATTATCAATATCCCAATCGTACGTTCTACTATGCAACGCCAGACTTTGCGAAAGAGCATTCAGATTTAGTTGATCTTATTTTAGAAACTACGGATAAATCAGACCAATGGGCAAATGAAAATAAAGATGAAGTAGTCAAGATTATGTCCAAGGCATTGGGGATTGACGAAAAGATCGTGAAAAAGCAGTTGGATCGTCGAACATTCGGAGCAACGAAATTAACTCAGGAGATTGTGGATACACAGCAAAAACAAGCTGATAAATATTTTGAAATTGGTTTGATACCGAAAGAACTCGATGTTTCTAAAGATATGCCAATCAACTAAAAAGGAATGAAGACAATGAATCATAAAATAGTTAGGAATATTGAGCCCTGGATTATTCCAGTTATCATCCTGATTGTCTGGGAAGTCGTCGCCAGATTAGAAATTGTTAATGCTTCCCTTTTTCCTGCCCCTATCAGTGTATTAATTAGTGGTTGGGAGTTACTCGCGAGCGGTGAATTGGTCACTCATGTTGGGGCAAGCTTAGGGCGCGCTGTTGTTGGGATGGTGATTGGCGGACTAATCGGTTTTGCACTTGGTATATTTAATGGCCTTTCAGATCGCTCCTATCGTTTAACAGATACGAGCATTCAAATGCTACGCAATATACCGCACTTAGCATTATTGCCGCTCGTCATTGTTTGGTTGGGAATTGACGAAGGTGCAAAAATATTTCTGGTTGTATTAGGTGTGTTGTTCCCTGTCTATGTTAATACATTCCACGGCATTCGTAATGTGGATCCAGGACTAGTTGAAATGGGGAAAATGTATAAATTAAAGGGATGGAGATTATTTAAGGAAATTCTTCTGCCTGGTGCACTTCCTTCCATCTTCGTTGGTTTACGATATGCTCTCGGTGTAATGTGGTTAACCTTAATCGTTGCTGAAACAATTCCAACACAAGTAGGAATTGGCTATTTAGCAACGAATGCAAGGGAATTTATGCAAACGGATATCATTATATTAAGTATTGTAATCTATGCGTTACTGGGTAAACTGGCAGATATCATTGCCCAATTAGGTGAGAAAAAAGCGCTGAAGTGGAACGTAAGCTACAACAAATGAAGGAGGAGGTGGTAAGAGTGAGTAAGCTGGCAGCTGTAAAGTGGGAGAGTCAGAAAGAAATAGTTAATGATCAGGCGATTCAGATTGAAATCAATGATGTTAGCAAGCAATTCGGTGACAAAGAGGTATTAAAAAATATACAGCTAACCATTGAAAAAGGAGAGTTTGTAGCCATCATTGGGAAAAGTGGAAGTGGGAAAAGTACGCTTTTAAGACTTGTCGCAGGACTAGAGACTTTAACAAGCGGAGAACTGCTATTTAATGGAGTAGCATCCAATCAATCAACTGCCAATGTGACGATGATGTACCAGGATTCAAGATTGTTGCCATGGAAAAACGTTGTTGATAATGTAGGGCTCGGTCTTGATGGGAATTGGCAAGCAAAAGCAGAGGAAGTGTTGGACGCAGTTGGCTTATTATCGTTCAAGGATCAATGGCCGTCTACATTATCAGGAGGACAAAAACAACGTGTCGCTTTAGCGCGTGCGCTCATTCATGAACCATCTTTGCTCATGCTGGATGAACCATTAAGCGCTCTTGATGCATTTACAAGGATGGAAATGCAAAATTTAATCGAAACCCTCTGGCAACGAACTGGATTTAATGCTTTACTCGTCACTCATGACGTAAGAGAAGCAATTCGTCTGGCAGACCGGATAATCCTTATACAGGATGGTTATGTATCAATGAATGTAAAAGTCGATGCACCTAGACCGCGACAATTTACAGACAATAAGTTAACGTTATTGGAGGATAAGGTCCTGCAGCGAATTATGCAGGGGGAGTAGAAATAAAGCACGTCATTATTTTGGGGAATAAACTTGAAGAGATAAACGGTATAATCAAACAACTAAAATGTAGAACAATAAAGAATTTATAAAAATGAAATTATATTGCTATTTGATGGATCTCCCCAAAAGTTAAAGTTGGATTCTAACTTTTGGGGGTCATTTTTTTGGAGAGGTCTTCTTCTACTATCTTGTATCATCATGTAAGATCTGTGAAGTAACTTAAACCAGAAGTTATATGTTGCGGTTACTCACGGTAATTCAGTATAAAACGTGGAATATCAGAAAAACAGGTTCTTAACTGGTGTGTATATTCGGTATATCTTCAAGCACTGTATACCAATTACTATGCAGTAATCTGTTGCTATGTCCTAAAGAGTTAAAGGGCTTTATCCTGACTCTTTACATCCTCATTAAGTGCATCGTATTTGATGACTCCGTTCTCTGCCATTAGAATATAATTATCTGGATTTGCAGGGTTGAGCAGGAACACAAGGTATTCTGGTCCCAGTTCACCACTAAGTTTAGCTATTGAGTCAGCCAGATAGTTCCAGTCGTCCTTCGACATTTTACCGGTTAAAATCATTTCCATTTCCACAATAAAGTTCGGATCGGTCGGCAGAATCAGGAAGGCTTTTAATTCTGCGTTGTACTCCACCTTGGCAATTCCTTGGTATGCGTCTTGAAGGATTGACAGAGCGACTTGAGGGTCAATGGACCCCTTTTGTACTGGGGGAGGGGCTTCCTCTTTAGGCTCCACGGCTGGGGGAGCTTCTTCTTTAGGTTCCTCAATTGCAGGTGCCTCTTCTTTAGGCTCTTCTACTGAGGGAGCTTCCTCTTTAGGTTCCACTGCTGCAGGAACTTCTTCTTTAGGTTCTCCCTTCGGCTTAACTACCTCTTCTTCACCACAAGCAACCAACAGACCAACAAGACCAGCAAAAAGAATCAGTTTTTTCAAGCTATATTCCTCCTTCTGAAAATACGTTATTCAGTTAGGGGATGTTTTGCTCATCACTTTCGACTATTTCTGAACTGCTTGTTTCAACATTTAATTAAACATTTCAAGCTAGTTGTTATTACACTTTATGGCATAGTGTTATGGAGTGTATATAACCTACTAACGGCCTTCTTTTAATAAAAGTAGTATAATATTGTTTGGTGGGTGATGAAATGGATAAAAAATTGGAGAGACGCAAGAGGATGGTTAAAGCTGCTAAAGAATTATTTGCAGAGCATGGTTTTGAAAAAACAACCATGCAGAAAATTGCAGATGAATCTGGTGTAGGTGTGGCAACTCTATTTCGTTATTTTCCGAAAAAAGAGCATTTAATTATTGAAGTTATAAAAGAAGTCATAGAACAACAGGTACCAATTTTTGAGAAAATTATAGAATCTAACAAAACGGGTATAGAAAAAATGGATGACGTGCTAACTGCTTATATTATGTATATAAACGAAGAAAATAGCATATCATCAAAACTTTTGGAAGCTTTCGAAGTTTATATTGCATTTATCCAAATTGAAGTTGGATTGCTAGAAGAAATACATAAGGCCTACGGGAAAATTAGCGGCATCATTTTAAAAATTATTAATGAAGGTAAGAAGGATGGAAGCATACAGCTTTCACAAACCAATGAAGTGATTATAAGTACGATCATGAATATGTTCGGAACTGCTGTAAAGAAATATTCATTATATTCTTTAATACCAGAGGATGTTTTTATCTCTGCTCCTAAAAAGGAAAATTTAATTATAGTAAAGGATATAATTCTATCATACTTACAAAAAGGGAAGTAATAAGGGTTCCGTTATTTGAGATGTATGATTTATTAGTTTTTCTTATAAAATACTGCACAATAAATATTGTCATCATGGTTTCAAACTATGAAAGAAGAAAAAAAGACGCGTAATTTACACGTCTTTTTTTCTATCTTTTTATGATAAACAATCCTAAATAGAACTTTATATATGGGTAGATCGCTTCTATTATTTTTTTACTGTATTAATTTCAAGTAATTTATCTACAATTGCATCTGTTAGTTCCTGTGCTGTCTGTGGAACAAATTTGGTTAGTATTTGATTGACCATTGCACCCATCATACCGCCAGCAGTGATATCAAGATGTCCTGACATTTTAGTTGTCTTTTCGTCAATGACTTCGGCACGGAAATAGCCTCCGCCATTAAAGTTATCAGACAAACCTTTTAGATCAAAAATTACTTCGGATGGTTCATTCCATTCTTTAATATCGATTTGGAGCTTAACTGTCTTTTTCATAAACCCTAAGTCACCCTTGAATGCCCAAGTAGATTGGCGTTCACTTAAAATTTCATGGTCGATATATCCTGGAACAAGTGGAGCCCATTTGTTCATGTCATGAACAAATTCCCAAATTGTTTGAATATCTAATGGTACTTCAACTGTATGTGTTCCTTGTGGCATGATCTGCACCTTCCCGTTTCTGTATGGTTGTTTTATATGGTTATTGACGCAAATGAGTCATTATCTAAGAAAGTCTTTGTTTTTTTATTATGAATTGGCTGCGTGCTGTCCAGCTAAGAAGCCAAATACCATAGCAGGCCCGATTGTTCCGCCGGCACTTGGATAAATTGGGCCAAGTGGATTTCCTGAAGCATTTCCGGCAGCGTATAAACCTTTAATTGGTTCACCATTAAAGTTAACAACTTGTCCATTTTCATTGATTTTTGGTCCGCCATTCGTACCGAGTGCACCTAAATAGATAGGTAATGCGTAAAATGGACCTTTTTCAATTTTGCCTAGGTTTTTCTCAGGACTTCCGCCGCCATTTGTTAAGGCTTCAAACTGTATCGTACCGCGGTGGAAATCAGGGTCTTCACCTTGCTCACAATATTCGTTCCATTTTTGAATCTCCATTTCCAAACCGTCTGGATCAACACCAATTTTTTCAGCTAGCTCGCGAATAGTATCAGCTTGATCTACCCATTCAGGTGCAGGATCACCAGGTGCCATAGTAATAATGAGTTCGCTATCTTTTAGCTGTTGGTCAAAAATCATCCAGTTTGGTCCTTTGTTTGGAAACTCTACTTTTACTGGATCATAATTAAAGAAGGCTCTTGGCATATCGTTATAGGTTGTTCCTTCATGGACGAATCGGCGTCCGTATTTATTCACGATGATAGAGTTTGGACCATTACGGCCACCACCTAGCTGCGCCATTACATTATCTTCATATTCAAATGTTGGATCCACCATTGCTGGATACCACCATGCTTCACTCATATTTTCAAGTGCAGCGCCAGCCTTCATAGCCATTAAGAGTGCGTCTCCTTCATTACCAGGAGGGGTAACTGGATGAGTGAACTCAGCTTTTAAGAAGGCTTTGACTAATTGTTTATTCCATTCAAATCCGCCTGATGCTAGAATTACTCCTTTGCGTGCAGCGAAACGTAAAATTTCTCCATCTTTTGTTTCAGCGACAATTCCGACTACTTGTCCATCCTCGTCCATAATTAGCTCTTTACCAGCTGTTTCGATTAAGGTTTCGACGCCGCGATCCAAGCATGCTTTAAATAAAGAAGCGACTAATGAGCGACCCATAGTAACAATATTATTTTGCATACGCTCAGCCACTAACTGGAAGTCAATTCCTCCAACGGCTCCGCCTTCTTCTAATGTCAGAGGAGGGAAAATTGGGTTTTGACGGACTAATGAACCCCATTCTCCAATTTCATTTAAATCAAATGGAGCAGGGTCTAATGAACGTGTCCCATGTTTTAATGCCTCATCCATACGTGCATAATATTCTGGATAAGATTTTGGAGAAACAAATTTGACAGGAGTATGATCATCTAAAAACTTAATGATTTCATGTCCTTTATCTACAAAAGTTTCAATCATAGAATCTTCTGCTCGGCCAAGTGCTAAGCGTTTTATGAAATTAATAGCATCTTCACGATTATCTTCATACCCTTTTTCTTTCATATAATGATTAAGTGGAATCCAAGGAACTCCACCTGAAAAAGCAGTTGTTCCACCGATTTGATGGGTCTTTTCTAACACAAGAACCTTGGAACCGCTTTCAGAAGCGGCCACAGCAGCTGTCAAAGCGGCGCCACCAGTCCCTAAAACGATTACATCTACTTCTTTGTCCCAATTAGTAGGTATTTTACTAGACAAAAAATCATCCCCTTTGCCATTTTTGATAGTGACACTATCAATAAATTGATTATCACCGATAATTCTAATTATTTCAAGTTATTTGTCTAATTTGTGAAAAAAATAATTTATTATGTTTCTAGAATGCAAAACTCCAACCTTATCAATAGTGGGATAAGAACAATAGAACCATCGGAATATGTCTTTTGGACTATGTGGTAGAGAGAATATTACAAGGGTAAGTGGTATAAACATGAACTAAGTTGTTTAAATGGTGAATAGGGGAGTTTTAAATTGAAGGAGAGGGGTAGCTTTTTTATCACATTATTACATATTTTGATATGCTTAATGGTGGTAGGACTCTTAAATTTTACTGTTTCAACCGGATAGAGTGATGTTGGATTGCCAGGAGAAGGATTATTAAAAACTTATATCTCTATAACATTTTGTGCACAGCTGATGATTCAAGTTCTTTTCTATCTTATCTCTCGTTCAGTTAAAAGGAGAGGACATTCAACTTTTATAAATATTTGTTCTATATTCTTAATTACAATTAGTTTTTTATTTTATATTTACTATATTATAGCGAGTTTTATTTACTATTAATAAATAAAAACTCATTGAACAACGGTAATTATTACTCAATTAGCTGATCATATCTTCGACCAAGCCAGTGCCGATTAGAAGTTTTTTCAGGACAATCTATGAATAGTAGAGTGATTTTTCCAATATATATATATGAATTAGTAGTTGATCAATGCTTGTCATTTGATTCATATTCAACTATAATTCCTCTGTTAAAAAATAAGTTTTGCGGAGGACAACATGAATTTAAAAGGCAAGAAGATTTATTTAGCAAGTGGTTGGTTTAACGATAATCAGGCACAGCGACTTTCCAAAGCAGAAGAAGTTCTGCGAAATATGGGCTTTGACGTATTTAGTCCAAGAGAGCATCAATTTAAGGAATATGTGTATAATACACAGCCTTGGCGAGATGTAGTTTTTAAGAATGATGTAGACCATGTAAAAGATGCAGATCTCATTTTCGCGATATATGATGAAACAGATTCTGGGACAATGTTTGAGATTGGGTTAGCTTATTCAATTGGTAAACCCATCTTTGTCTTCCACGAGAAAGAAGAATATTGCAACTTAATGATCACAGAATCATTGCAAGCTTATTTTAAAACGTGGGAAGAAGTGCAGAACTATGATTGGACTACTTGCCCATTGATTCGTTTTGAAGGAGAAGTAGAATAAGCATTTTTGCTAAGTAGTAAACTATTAATAATATGAATATCATTAAATTAAAAGCCGGTCTAAGACTGGCTTTTTTTATTTATGAAGCAAAAATATCATTCTCTATTTTTCCAAGACATTTGAAAGAAAAAGATGAAACTTATGTCTGCATTATCGTTAATTTTCAGGTAGTAGATGATTATATGGAGTATTAACATGATGTCCTAAAAATAAATTTCAAAAAGATAGAGGGAATAAATCTACAAGTAGATTTATATGAATGAATTATAAATGAAGGAAAGTTTAGAGAGAGGGTGGGTCTTGTTAGATCAGATTTTAAATACACAGCTAATCCAGTTCAAGGATCAATTGAATACATGGGAAGAAGCTATTCAATTAGCGGCTGCTCCCTTGATAGAAAATGATTCTATTGAACAGACTTATGTAGATAAAATAATCAGTAATACGAAGGAACTAGGTCCTTATTATGTACTTGGCCCAAACATTGCTTTGCCTCATGCAAGACCGGAATTTGGTGTAAAACAGATGGGATTAAGCTTTCTAGTTATGAAAGAACCTGTATGGTTTTCGGATAAGGACCACCATAAGGTTCAGCTGATTATTGTACTGGCAGCGGTGGATAATCAATCACATCTAGAAGCACTATCTGAATTGGCAGCTGTCTTAGGTGAAGAATTGAATGTGAAACAACTAATCCATTCCAAATCCAAAGATGATTTTTTAGAGCAATTATTTTCATTTATACAATAGGAGGCAGCAAGATGAAAATATTAGTTGTATGTGGGAACGGTTTAGGAAGTAGTTTTATTGCAGAAATGAATGTAAAGAAAGCTTTGCGTGAAATGAATCGGGAGGCAGAAGTAGGGCATACCGATTTAACATCCGCCAAAGCGGAGACAGTAGATTACTATATTGGTTCACCTGAAATCATGGAGCAGTTAGAGGGAGATGGAAGGAAAGTCATTCCGCTCATTAATTTATTCAATGTCGAAGAAATCAAAACTGTTTTAGAAAAACATCTGGAGGATATATAACATGGATTTGATAGTAGACATATTAAGTACTCCGGCGATTTTGGTTGGTTTATTCGCTCTGATTGGTTTATTGCTGCAGAAAAGAGCAGCTACTGAGGTTGTATCTGGAACATTAAAGACAATTATGGGCTTCCTGATTATTGGTGCTGGTGCAACTGTCATTACGGGTTCACTCTATTTCTTTGGAAAAATGTTAGAGAAGGGCTTCGATATAGATGGTGTTATCCCGAACAACGAAGCGATCGTTGCGATGGCTCAAAATGCTTTTGGTACTGAAACAGCTTTAATCATGTTGTTAGGTATGATTATTAATATCCTCTTAGCTCGCTTCACTCCATTTAAATATATATTCTTAACAGGACACCATATTATGTTTATGGCTTGTTTGTTAGCAGTCGTATTATCGACAGGCGGACTAGATGGAGCAGCTTTAATTATAATTGGGTCTATTATTCTAGGATTATTAATGGTTTTAAGTCCAGCCCTGCTACAGCCCTTTGTTAGAAGGATTACAGGTAATGATGACATTGCGATCGGTCACTTTGGTTCATTCGGATATTGGGTTGCTGGATTAGTAGGTAAAGGAGCAGGGAATAGAGCTAAGTCAACAGAAGATATTCGAGTGCCAAGAAGTTTAGGATTCCTTAGAGATACATCCGTAGCAATCTCCTTAACTATGTTAGTTATGTTCTTTATCGTTTCGATTGCTGCTGGTCCAGCTTACATTGAAAATGAGTTGAGCGGCGGTCAAAACTTTATTGTATTTTGCCTTATCCAAGCAATCACGTTCGCTGCAGGTGTTTATATCGTTTTAGCGGGTGTTCGATTATTATTAGCAGAAATCATTCCTGCCTTCAAAGGGGTAGCGGACAAAGTTGTTCCTCATGCTAAACCGGCATTGGATGTACCAGTGGTGTTCCCTTTCGCCCCAAATGCAGTCATTATTGGTTTTATTTTTAGCTTTCTCGGAGGTATTATAAGTATGTTTTTACTTCCGTTATTTGGCTTGAAAGTAATTGTTCCTGGTCTAGTACCACACTTCTTTTGCGGAGCAACAGCTGGTGTATTCGGAAACGCTACCGGCGGCAGAAGAGGAGCTATGTTAGGTGCATTTGTTAACGGTATTCTGATCAGCTTCTTGCCAGCATTATTACTACCGGTCTTAGGAGACTTAGGTTTTGAAGGTACAACATTTGGCGATACCGATTTCGCGATCGTGGGTATTTTCTTAGGATATTTAATGAAACTATTTATGTAGATGCTAGAAAAGCATCGAACAACAGAAGAAGTGATAAATATTTTAGTTTTAAATGAGTTTTAACGCAAAAAAAGCAACTACATCATAATTTGTAGTTGCTTTCTTTAATGTTTTGAATAAAATTTTCTGCGTAGACCCAGGTATTCTGTTGCCGTGATCATCATTTGAGCTTTCTTTGCTTGTTGATGTGCCATTACAATGTTTGAGCATTTCATATAAGCTTGATCTAGTACATTCTTGACCTCTTGCCGTTTATCTTCTGCGATTTCATCTGGGAACCAATCATTTGCGAACCCTGTAATCATATATAATGAAATTACTTTTTCGGGGAATGATGTTGTATCACGATTGTCCAGTTCTTCTATTATCCTTGCTAAATTAGTGTTTGATTTGAGCAGGTTATAATAGCTTGCTGTTGCCTCGTATAAAGCGTCCAGCTCTTGTTTGTGATGTAATGCTTGGAGTGTTGTCACCGCTTCTTCAATCGTATCAAACCAATCATTTATTCCGGAGATTAAAAGGCTGGTTTGCGGGTCTGCTAACCCATATCCATTCATCACTTCGCAATCTGGGTAATGCTTTAACAATTCACTTTTTGTCGTGAAGATATCCCCGTGATAGGTCTCTCCTAAAGTATCATATACTTTATTGGCATAGAGACGAATCAGGTTTCCCTCTTTCATTTCCACTATCACTTCAAGCTTCTCCATCTTGCATTCCTTCTTTCATGTAGGTTTTGGATAGGATAGCAGCTATATTGTAAATTTGTTTTATAAGTATGTATCAAAAAAGAAAGGTTATATATTTACTTTACCTTCTGCTTAATCGTTTTGTATAGAGACAAAATATTACTAATAAACTGATTCTTTGAGAGAATCACCAGTGTATAACAACTAGTTAAGTATCATAGAGAAGTAGTGAAATTTAATGTAAATATGTGTTTAAATAAATGGAAGAAGGGGTTAGGTATATTCTTCTTTTCAAAAAATAGTGAGGGGTAATATCTATGTTCAAAATTACAAAGAATCCGTCTGGAAATACATACCGTGAGCTTATTGAATTGGCCTTTGATATATGTGATGAGTTTCATTTAGTTCTTAGAAAGGATATGGGAGACTTAACTAAGTTTGCCCCCATTCTACGAAAGTTTGATCCATCATTTAAGCTTATGAAAGAGCAATCTGAATGGGCAAGTAACATTTTAAAAGATAATCAAACTGCAAAAGTATACTATTTTTCCACAGATGAACATGCTAAAAACAACAGTTTTGGAACTATCCAATTCTCTATTTAGTTGGGTTTTCCCTAACTTACCTGGAGATTTATCATTTATTAAAGAAGGAGAGGACTGGCTGGCAACTAACTCTCATGAATCAGAGTGCTATATAATGACATCTGATAAAAATGAAATAGCCAAAATCAATGCAATTAAAGGTTTAACTTATGAAATAGAAGAAGATTGATGGCAATGGAAAAATACTCTCTCCTTTAGCAGAGCCTAACAAAGGTACTTGGCTATTTACAAGAGGATGAGACTTCAACTAAAAAACAGAAAAAAGGCTCAAACCCTTGATACATCTAGGTTTAAGCCTTCTTAAAAAGTATGATCCCGACTGGGTTCGAACCAGCGACCCCCACCCTGTCAAGGTGGTGCTCTCCCAGCTGAGCTACGGAATCAGAATACTAATTAATTTACAATAATTAATATAAAGGGTAAGTCAGTTAAAGTCAAGATGAATTTTTGTTGTAGGATCTTTCTTCTATATAAATACACAAAGCGATCCTTTAAATTAGAGAAGGAACATAGCCTTTTTAGTCCTCATGAATCTGTCTGACATTCTTCAGAGTAAAGTCTGTAATAATCATCACCAAGATCTGTCTAATAATTGGCGATTTTGAAAGCAAATTTATCATTCAGTTGATCTTTTTGCGCATACTAAAAATTATAAAATCTTTAGTAAATTTGTTTGACATAATTTACTAAAAATGATATTTTTAGTATACATCAGTTCTTTATAGAGAACTAGTGACTATTGATCTATGAATTATATCTATAAAAGATAGATAAACTCAATACAATAATAGGATGAAAAGGGCCTGCTTTGCTCCATGTGTTCTAAATAAAGAACGATACATCAGGGGTGAAGGAGAAAAAAGTATGTCAAAAACGAATCTTGAGTTGAGGTTCTTCATGTGAAAATAACTTTTGATGGTGGGCAAGTTAACGGTGGTCACAGAGGAAGTTGATTGTGTAGAGAAGGAAAAAGCCCTTATACAAATTTATCGTATAGGGCTTTTTTTAAAATTGGAGTGATGAAGTTGATTCAGGTATTGAAGCAGATGGTGTACCAGGCGTTTGGATTTGCAATCAAAAGTGAAGTTACCAGAGTTAATTTAGCTTGAAGGATAGAAATCTTAATATATCAACTTTTATTATGTCCAAAAGGAATGTAGTCAGTGATATGGATGGGGAGAAAGTGATGTTAAGCGTCCATAATGTTAAATATTATAATCTCGGTGAAGTCGGAGGCTTAACCTGGGAACTAATGAATGAACCTAAGTATCGATGAGCTTGTGGATCGATTAACAGAAGAGTATGACGGAAGCCCTGAAGAATGTGAAAGTCAGGTTCGTTCATTTCCTGGATATGTTGAAAAAAGAAGAATTAATTGACTAAACCATTACTTCCTAAGGAGTTATGTTTATGAACCTCATTCAGAAAGCTCGAACCTTGCTGTCCATAGATAGTAAAACCTTCATGATGTATGCAGAAGCTTATTGTTCCTTGGGAGTGGCCCGGATACAAAAGAGTCTGCCCTTTTCTAAAATTGCGCCTAAATTGGGCAGAAAGATGGAAGAGACCTCATTAACTTATGTGCCAGCCCATACTGAAATCCTGGAGTTAGTGTCCAAAAGTTTGGAGACGATGAGTAGATATACGTTTTGGGAAAGTAAATGTCTTGTTATGGCGATTGCAGGAATGAGAATGCTCGAGCGGCGTGGCATTGAAAGTACTCTTTATATGGCAACAGCAAGAGATAAGGAAGGAAAGATGAAGGCTCATGCCTGGCTGCGGAGTGGATTATATTTTGTAACTGGAGCCAATGGGAAGGAAGGATACACAGTGGTGGGAACCTTTGCTAAAAGAATGGGGGATCAGAAGGAGAAAAAATGATGGATAGACAACCTTTGCACGTGACCGGTTTTTCCAAAGAGCTGAACCTAATGTTCGCCTTGAGCAAGGTACTAACATGGCAGAAGAGGATATGGAAAAAGTAATTAACTGTTTGCAGATGGTCTTAATGAAGTAAATAATCTGAGCTAAAGAGGTAGAGAAAATGATAGGAAGAAATATACAGGAAATACGTAAACGTAAAGGAATGACACTGACCCAGCTAGCTGCAAATGCCGGAATATCTAAATCCTATTTAAGCAATATTGAAAGGGGAGTGAATCAAAATCCTTCAATTGAAGTATTGAAAAGGCTAGCGTTTGTTTTAAATGCAGATTTAAAAACTTTATTGCGCGTACAAGAAGGTGTTGAAACCAATCAAAATATGAATCAGGAATTAATCAACCTAATCGAGGAATTAAAGACAACCGTAATTGATAAAGAACAAATGGATGAGTATCGGGCATTAATTGAGTATATTATGTGGAAAAGCAAAGTAAAATAATTGCCCAACCCTACCAAAATATCGAAATCATCCTAGCCAATGATGGATCAGAATTTATGGTTATACGCAGGATGGAATGCATAGTATAGATCAGTTAAAAATCGGTGATAATCAGTGGCCGGTCGCTGTTGATGGCCATAGGCTTGAGACTCGACCTTATTTGCTGTGGAAATTGGATTACATGCATTATAAATACGGGAGTTGGCTCTGGAAGAGTGCTTTTACGTTTGTCGTCATCTAACTCATTCTGTGGGAGGTTTAGGATTGAAAAAGCCAAATTTCCAGGTCGTATTTTGGTTGCTATATCAGTAATGAATGATGGAATTCAAAAAGCCTCCCGGTTATGACGGGAGGGAGCCTTGCGATAGCCTAAGTCTGGGTGAGTAATCTGGATAAATCTTTCCTAATGATATCAAGCCGATCTTCCATAAGTACCTGTGGAATTTTATAGCCGACAAACAAGGGAGATACAACAAAGCGTGGGATGGCCTTGCAAATAATCAAGTCATGAAAATGGTAAAAGAAAAGGTTATAGCTGGTGCATCCCTTATGGAAACCATCCAAAATATAACGGACCAGGATTTGAAGTTTATCAGCAAAATCATCAATCTCATCTAATGTGTTCAATATTAAATTGAATTCAGTAAAACCGATAACTGGATACTTTGATACATTTAACTCAATACCGGATTTCTTGTATACCTCTGTGCCTTCAAAATCAATCATTGCCATATTCTTATGGTAATCTACATGTTTCATTCCAATCACTTGCATATGGGCATGCTGAATGCTGCCGCCTGAAAAGGGACCATGATTCTTAAATAAGATAACGGACTCATACTCACCAGTCTTCTCCACTTCAAGCCATTTAGCAATACTGAAGCGAATTAATTCACGCATATGCTTCTGTTCATATCCCCTTATATCTTCGTGACATTGATTGGTTTCAATAATGACCGTTTGATAGGTATCCAGAAGAGTGGGATATTTATTCATCAACCAAATAATATCTCCCTTTGTCTCAAGAATATCGGTAAGCTCATCTCTTTGGCAAAAGGGGCAGGCTGCTGTTTTATTACGGATAGTTTCAGGCTTTTGACTGCCAATTGTACTTGAAAAATATAATTGTTGCTGATCCATACTTGCACCTACCTTGTTAACTGTTAAAACTCG
The DNA here is from genome assembly GCF_058216035.1 of Pradoshia sp. Z4_20. Lineage (NCBI taxonomy): Bacteria > Bacillati > Bacillota > Bacilli > Caryophanales > Bacillaceae > Pradoshia > Pradoshia sp. Z4_20. Next base: position 647,882 of record NZ_JBZAJD010000002.1, on the reverse strand, counting down.
ATATGTTTATTATAAATTAAAGATATGTACGATTGTATATTTTTAGCCATATTATAGAAATAAAAAAAGTGTAAAAATACATAATAAAATGTCGATAGTAACAATGACATATATCTTTAATTGATTGATTATAAAAACATGGACGGTGAGTAGTGAAATGGATTTCGAGTATAGGGATCAATATGTACAGGGAGAAATAGGTGATGTGATTTATTTTAAAAGAGGAAATTTATTTATCTTTGGAGAAATTATAATACTGAGGGAAGCTTCGTGTATTGTGGAAATTTCTAAAGAATATGCAGACGAATTGAAACTCAACACAACGAGAACAGTTGTCAGACATGGTAATTATAAAATTATTGAGACCTCAAAAGTTCGCGCAAGAGTAAGTGAGCAACAAATCGATCCATTCAGTACACAAGTTTATCATTAAATTTACAATTCGTAGGGAGTGATGTAAAAGTACCAATCGTGCAATGAAATCACCATTGAATATGCCTTTAAAGTTTTTTAAACCAAATTTGGAAGGAGAGAAGAAATGAAAATTAAATTATACGTCTTTTTAACATCTACCAAGGATAAAGAAAATAGTAGAAGCGAAATGATGATGAAAACAGTTGAGTCATCTTTCCGTCCGGTAATAGGAGACATTATTGAAGATCCTGGATTTGATCAGGGATTTCACAACGGATATGAGGTTGTGAAGGTGACGGTTAATTATGAGAAGAATGAATGCTATGTATCTCTTAGTCCGATGGCAATTGAATTAGAGGAAATTAGATTCGATGATTATATAAATAAGCTTACAGCCAATGGATGGGAAATCGTTTCAAAAGAGGATATATCAATGGCTAAATCTCAATCTCAACTATGATCTTTATACATATTATGACATCTTGAATCAAAGGACCGCGATTGGTCCTTTAATCATTTATAATCTAATTTTTATCTCAGGGCCTGTTGGTTTTCTTTTGAAAGGAGTTTGATGGTCTGTAAAATTAAACGTCAGTTCAGGAAGAGAATCCGGTAATGGGGGAGAAACTATTATTCATTTAAGGGGGCAATCACATCATGAAAAGAGAATGTGATTGCCCCCTCTCTGTTATTAGATTAGATTAAGCACCAACCTTCACATGGTCGGTGTCAGGCTGATTGGTTAAATCTTTCTTCTGAAGCAGCCACATGAGTCCTGCTGAAATGAATCCGAGGGATCCAATTACCATCCAGGCAGATGTAATCGAGTATGCTGCAATAAAGCTTCCCATAATCATTGGGCTTGTTGCATATCCAGCGCCAATTACCAGTGGGAGAATGCTGCTTACTCTGCCTCTGTGCGAAGCTGGTGTTTGATTAGCGATAAAGGTTGAAGCATTGATCGCAATCATGATTTCTCCAATGGTCATGATGAAAATAGATACATAGAAGAAGGGAAGAATCGTGGTGAAGGCGAGCATACCAAAGGCAAAAGCATAGCATAAGGCTCCGGTAGCTATCACTTTTATAGGTCTTATCTTATTTGTCAGTTTCGTAATAATCGGCGTAAACGAGATAACCAATATACCGTTAAATGCGGCAAGTGTTCCGTAATAAGCTGCGCCAGAATCATTAAATAACTCTTCTAAGTGCAGAGGTATGGTAAATGCCCATTGTGCGTATTCAAATTCAATACATAATAGAATAAAAGCGAACATAATTAATATTGGTCTTGCCCTCAGTACTTTAAAAACAGATCCTTCTACATGCTCCTCAAGCTTTCTTTCCGTTTTCTCTGTTACCGAAATATGTTTGGTTTTTGTCTCTTTTATAAAAATAAAAATTAATGTTGTAGCTAAGAGCGTAGCGATCCCATCAATGATGAAAACAAGATCTAAATGATTTTTATATAGTAGACCGGCCATGATTGGACCAACCGCAAAACCTAAATTAAAACCCATATAGGTTAATGAATAAGCACCTTTCCGATTCTCGGGGGTAGTTAAATCCGCCAATAGTGCATCGTAGGCAGGTGAGCACAAAGCAAAGAAGAGTGATGATAGCATGAGCAAATAGGCCATGGTCATCGAAGGCTCTATTAAACCTATGGATATAACGGTTATGCCTCCTAGACCTTGCGAAACAACAATAATAAATTTTCTTCCCAAGGTATCAGCCAGCTTTCCGCCTAAAATCATACTTGGTGCAGAAATAACACTGACTAAAGTTACATATAGTCCTGCTTGGGCACTATCCATGCCAATCTTCTGAGTGAGGATTAAAACAAGCAGCGGATGTACAAACCCTCCCAGACTATTAATAATTCGAGCAAAAAATATAATATAAATTTCTTTGGGTAAGCCTCGATATGGACTAAACAAATTTTTAAAAGACTGCATAATGCCTCCTGATTCCTTTAATTAAGTTCCAATAATTTCTATTTTAATAGATAAATAGGTAAAAGAGAATATTGTTTAAAAAATTTAAAATATTTTGAAGTTTTAAAGGAAGGAATTGGTATAATGGTGTGTGAAAGATGATAGTTTCAACCAGAGAGAAGGTAAGCAGATGGAGTTTTTTAATGTATTGATTCCGGTATTTGTTATATTTGCTTTAGGATATATAGGCGAGAAGAAGATAGGATTTGATCCAAAAACGATCTCAACGATGTCCCTTTATTTAATGACACCATTACTGGTGTTTCAAACGTTTTATACTAATGAACTGACCTTAGATTATCTTTATATTGTTATTTACGCGTTTGGGCTTTGTTTAGCACTTATGATCTTTGTATGTTTTATCGCTTTTATAAATAAATACAACATAAAGGAAACCTGTGGGCTCATTCTTGGTTCGGTTTTTATGAACAATGGTAATTATGGAACACCTGTTGCGTTATTATTGTTTGGCGCTGCCGGATTTGATTACGCCATCATCTTAATGGTCACCCAAAGTATCGTGATGGCTACAATTGGGGTATATGTAGCGGCGCGAGGAAGTGATATAGGCGGAGGGATTAGAGATACACTTGCAATTGTATTACGTATGCCTGTTGCATATGGAGCGATTTTTGGACTGTTATTTCAGTACACGGGTATTACCATCAGCCATTCCTTAATGACTACCATTGATTTAGTTGGAAGCGCGGCTATTCCGACAATCATGCTTGTTTTAGGTATGCAATTAGCCAAAATCAGTCTTAAGAATATTGAATATAAAAAGGTTACGTATGCACTAATCATTAAATTGGCAGTGGCGCCCCTTGTAGCGTGGGGAATTTCAGCCCTTTTGCCAATCGATACCTTGCTTAAACAATTAATGATTATCATGGCCGGAATGCCTGCTGCTGCAAATACGACGATGTATGCCATTCAGTTTAATACAAAGCCGGAATTTGTTTCGGTTTGTACATTTATAAGTACAGTACTTAGCTTAATCACTTTACCAATCATTTTTTATTTTGTTTTATAGTGAGAAGGATTTATTAGAAAGTGAAGTACATAAAATGGGATTAAACGAATCAATTTATATGAAATATTAGTTATTCCGCAGAAAGGATGGTATTGGGAATGAAAAGAAACAAAGTATGGATTCCAGCGCTTTTAATGGGGGTAAGCTTGGTGGTATGTATAATGGCCCTTATCCAATCGATCAACTCAACTCCTCAAAGATATCCATTATTAGGCTTGATCCCCTGTGTTATAGGTGCAGCTTCTTTTCTATATATCAATAAAACCGCCCAAAAAAAGACTTTGTTTCTATGGTTCACTCAGATATTAAATATACTATTTATGATATTTCCATTGATAACACTTCTATACTTTATGTCCTCTAATTAGATTCTTAATTATTGACCTCTTGATTTTGAGGTCTTTTATTTATGCTATAAATCTTAAAACTATAAAATTATGGTATTTTTTATAATATATTGAAACTTTTTTCTAGGATAAACAGTCTAATAAGTAGAGAGAAAACAGGGGGGAGCCGCATGCATGAAGATGCTTCTTTAGTACAAAGGGCTATAAAAGGGGATGATACAGCATTTTTAACTTTATTAGATCTTCATAAGGAACAGCTGTATCGAATGTCCATTGTCTATTTAAAAAATGAAGGAGAAGCTCTGGAAGCTATCCAGGAAACGACTTTTCGAGCATACCGTTCAATTAAAAAGCTGCGAGAGCCATCCTATTTCTCTACATGGCTTGTAAGAATTTTATTAAACGTTTGTTCAAATGAATTGAAGGCCAAAAAAATACACCATCATTTCATTGGACCGGAAATGGTCCATACGGATGATTATGGTCAGCTTGAAATAGAAGAGGCGCTCATGTTCCTGGATGAACCATCACGTGAAATCATCGTATTAAAGTATTTACGGGACCTATCCATAAGTGAGATTGCGGATATATGTGAATGCCCACAAAGTACGGTTAAAACAAGACTTTACAAAGGCCTTCGGAAGCTCAAGGAACTAATGAAGGAATCGGGAGGTACCCGCCATGTATGAAAAAGAGAGACAAGAATTATTGGATTTAAAAAAACAAATGGAATATGTGCCTGTACCAAACGAAAAAGTTTCCGCAGCCATTCAGTCAGGCTTTAGTAAAGCCAAACACAAGAAGAGAAAAAGACTTATAAAATATACAGGATTAGCAGCGGCTGCTATTGTACTCCTGTTTTGCATTAGCCTGGTACGAGTGTCACCGTCCTTTGCAAATGCCCTTTCTTCTATACCGGGCGCAGAAAAAATTATCAATCTAATCCGAAACGATAAAGGCTATATGTCTGCTGTGGAGAATGATTTTTTACAGTCAGTTGGACAGACGCAAGAGAAGGATGGGTATAAGGTAACGATTGAATCCTTAATTGTTGATAGGCATAGGATGGTTGTTTTTTATCATATAGAGGGAGCAGGGGATGATATACAAATAGAATTTCCCGATCTATTGATTGACGGAGACGGTGTCGAGCAATCCATATCCTATTCAGCTCATGAAAATGGGTTCGGCTCCTTAGATTTTAATCTAGTGCATCAGCTTGAAGATAGAGAAGAAATAGAACTAAAAGTCCATCTGAAAAATGACACTAGCTTAATAGGTCCATTTAAGTTCCCTTTGAAAATAGATCATTCCTTGTATAAAGGTCAGCATAAACAGATGGCCATTGATGAAACAGTGACCATAGACAATCAGCGGATTACGTTTGGAAAAGTAGAAATTGATCCACTAAGTGTCAGGGTTGACGTAAAATATGATCCGAATAATACAAAAAAAATATTTCATTTGAATCATGTTAGGCTAATGGATGATAAAGGTGAGATATGGGGATCTACTGGCAGTCATTTTAATGAGGAAGAAAGTGAAATCTATATAGAAAGTAATTATTTTCGGAAACCCGAGAAGCTGTACCTACTATTCGATGGTATTCATGCTCTAGATAAGGATGAGTTAATCATTGAAGTTGATGAAAAAACAGGCAGGCTATTGAAATATCCATCGGATGGATTAGTGAAATCTTCTAAGATAGAAGAAAATAAGGTGTATATTTTCATGAAAATCCCCAAGAGTAAAGATACTGTTTCTGGCGGTGGAATGATAAATGATGGAACAGGTAAAGAAATTTCAACAGGGGAAGCGGAGTACTGGGAAATAGACGGTTTAGACGCTATAAGCTTCTACTATAAACCAGAAGAAATCATTAAGGGTCCTCTTAATATTGAATTAGACACCTACCCACTTACCCACAAAAAGCAAGTCAAGCTCCAAATAAAATAATGGAACAAAATTGTTCTCAATGATTGTTGGCCGGTTTTATCATAAAAGTCACCTGAGGAGCTTATACATAATAATAGGAACGGAAAGGGGGAAATCGATTGAAAAGGAGTGCCATTATAAAAGGAAATTATCGATATTCCCTAAAGAGGGAATGGGATGATTACAATTTAAGAAAAGCTGTCTTTGTTCTTTTACACCCAAGCGAGGCTGATGACAGAGTGGATGACCGGACGACCATGCGTTGTGTTTCGTTTGCTAAGAAATTAGATTGCGGTTCTGTGGAATTGGTGAATGTATTTGCCTATCGGAGCAGGGAATGGAGAGATCTCAGGAATCTGTCCTTGGAGGAGGCTACAGGTCCTGAAAACCGCTTCTATTTAGAAAATGCCTTACACAGCGGTTCTGAAATTATCGTTGGCTGGGGAGAAAACTGTACCATCCATCACAAAGATTATCAGTTATTATCGGACTGGTTTAAGGGATATGATCCTAACTGCCTGGGTACAACAAGAGAGGGGCATCCCCTGCATCCGTTGTTTGTAAGAAGTGATACGACCGTTCAACCCTATCTCTTTCCAAATGTAAGTTCGTTTAAACCGTCATGACAAAGGAGCTGTCGATTCATTTCGACAGCTCCTTTTTAGATAGATAAGTAGTTTATGAAGCAGGTGGCGGAGTTGGTATTTCAGTTTCGTCTGTGCCATCGTCCACAGGAGGATCAGGTTCTTCTACACCATCATCCGGATTTTCACTGTCTTCTTCCTCTTCTGGTTCAGTTGGTACATAGGATCTGGGGCAGGTTCGATAGCCGGTGTCTCAGCTTCCGGTGTTTCAGGTTCAGCTGCAGGCTGATCGCCCGAAGGTTTGTCCGATTCTTCCTCTTTATTGGTTTCTTCTTTATCTTGCTCCTCTGACTTGTTTGTTTCTTCTTAGTCCCCTCTTGTAAACTCTTAATAATATCCTTTAATTCCTCTTCACTGCTATCTTCCATCTGACCACCTACACCTGAGCAATAGGAGTATACGCCCACCATATAGATAATCAGGAACAAATCATAAACATTCCTGCACTGACACATTATTTGAATAAATTAAAACCAGCAGGAAATGAGCTGCGTAATTTTCAGCCTATTTTTATAGAGGATGCCACATACGGTTTTCCTGAAAAATTTATTAAGCAATTTAATCTCGTATCCATGTTAATTGTCCCTATTTATGTTCCGGAAGAAGGTAAGATGATTGGCGGCATTTTACTAGATAAAGGGCCAGGGCGGAAATTTGAGCGAGATAGGAGCTTGTATCCCGCATTAATGAAATTTGGGCAAAGTGCAGGAGAGCTGTTGCTTAGGTTTACGAACCCTGAAAATTCTGTAACACAGAATGATTTAAATCGTAAACTATCATTTTCTCCTTGTGAGGTTGATATTATTAAGTTATTGGCTGCAGGAGCGTCTACAACAGAGGCAGCTGTTCAGCTTTATTTAAGTGAGTATACAGTCAGAGACTATATTTCAATCATTATGAGAAGGCTGGATGCCAAAAATCGAACAGAAGTAGCTGTAAAGGCTATTAGAATGGGAATTATAGATTAGAAATCTGGAAATAAGAGGATTAATAGAAAATACTTAGATAGTTTAGATGTTTTATTAAAATAATAAGTTAGATTTGATTCGCCAATAATCACGGGATTTTTAAGTGGATTTTAGCTTAATTTTCTTCTTCTGTTAAAAGTAATTTACATTTATTTTACTAAATAAATTACTTTTTGTAAGTTTTTTTATAGAATCGAAGTTATTTATACCCTATTATTACAAAATAAAAACTTGTAACATGTTTTTGAAACATAATTGTAATATTACTATAACTTATTTGTTAAATTAGCATGATATACTTATCCATGTTAGATAAATAGATAAATAGAAATGGTATGAAAGACCCGATAAATTAAAAAAACTAGGAAGCAGGTAATATCTTAATGATGAATAAAAGAATTATTGCGCTAAGTACGGCTTTATTGCTTGGGTTCAGCAGTTACATAGGCATTCCATCAGCAAGTGCTGCAAAAGACCCGGCCAGGCAAGCTGAGGTTGATAAAGCTCAAGCTGCTTTAAATGAGGTACAAGCTGAAATTTCTACTCTGAATACTCGTATTGATCAAATCAACCAGGCTGTTAAAGATAATCAGAACATGATTAATAAAACAGAAGATGATATCGTCAAAACGGAAAAACAAGTAGAGACTTTAGATAATGAAATTACCGAACTGGAAGAAAAAAATGAAAAACGCCAAGAAATTTTAAAGAAGCGTGCTGTTACATACCAACAAACAAATGGTAACGTCAGCTATTTAGAAGTCATTTTTGGATCTACTAGTTTTGGAGATTTTATTGAACGAATCGGAGCCGTTTCAACAATTGTTAAAGCGGACCGTCAATTGATCGATGAAATTCAAGAGGATCAGACTAAACTTGAGGATAAACAAGCAACAGTAGAAGAAAAGCTTACTGGTTTAAAGGATATGAAAACTGAGCTTGTTGGTATGCAGCAGGATATTAAGCAACAACAAGATCAAACAAACTCTTTGAAGAAAGAGCTTAAAGTTAAGGAAGAAGAAAGTCAACGTCAATTAGCAGATGCTAAAGCAAGAAATATCGATATTGTGGTAGAGCCAGTTGTTGTAAAAGAAACTTCCAATGTAAAAGAGAAAGTTGAGAAGATTGCTGATACTCAAAAAGAAGAAACAAACTCTTCAACTAAGAATGAAACAACAAATAAAGTGAATTCCAGCTCTAAAGAAGAAGCTGTAAGCACTTCGAAGAACGAACAAACTAGCTCTAAACCAGCTAATTCAAACTCTTCTAATAAGAAGCCAAGTTCTACTAATAGTTCTACCCAAAATAAAAATATTCAAACCGTTATTACTGCAGGCAATAAATATATTGGGAACTCTGTTTATGTATTCGGCGGTGGAAGAACTCAAGCTGATATTGCAGCAGGACGCTTTGATTGCTCCGGTTTTGTTAGCTGGGCATTTAAACAAGGTGGATATTCTGTACCAGCGAGCACAGATGCTCTGAAACATGCTGGAAGACAGATTCCAACAAGCCAAATGCAACCGGGAGATATGGTTTTCTTCGATACGTATAAAAAAGACGGTCACGTCGGCATTTATGTTGGCGGTGGAAAATTCATCGGTTCCCAAAGCTCTACTGGTGTAGCAATTGCCAGCCTTAAAACAGGATACTGGAAACAAAAATTTAACGGACGTGTTGTGCGCGTTCATTAATAATCAATAGAAAATTTTTAAGGAACGCCCATCTAAGGCGTTCCTTTTTGTATTTGAACTAGGTTTGAAATTGTGTGTTAAAAAGCTCAGCTATGGGCTACTTACTTTCTATTGTAATCCATATGGTTGTGATCCCTCTTTTTTTACAGGAATTCGCCACACTTCATTTTTTGAGGATTCAGTAATATACAAGTACCCGTCATGAAAGGCTAGATTAGTTATAAATGTTCCAGCACCGACAGGCAGACGAATAACCCCGTATTTAAATCCATCTGAGTCCTGGACTACAATTTCACCGGCTTGAAAATGAGCTATATATAAATTTCCCTCAGTATCGACTGCTAAGCCATCAGGACCGATTCCGCCCTCAAATTGCCCAAAGATAAAAGCAGTTTCAGGTGAAGAAAGGGCATTTTTGGAAGGGACAGAGAGTACTCTGTTTTTATTAAACTCAGAGATATAAACACGTTGGCGATTTGCGGAGATAGCGATCCCGTTCGGATAAGCTATGTTTTCGGCAAACAGTTGCGCTTCATTGCTATTTGGAGGAAGATAAAAAACGCGACCGACGGGGTGAGTTGCACTAGAACCCATTGGTTCAGTGAAATACAGGCCCCCATCTTCATCAAATACTAAATCATTCAGCCCTTTTAAAGGTTCCCCATTAAAAGAATCTACTGCGACTGTACTTTCATTCGTATTAGGATTATAGGCATGTATAACCCCGGTTAAATCTGTTATAAATAACCTTCCGTCCTTATGGAACTTTGCACCAACAGGACTGGGAAATTGTTTTACTACTTCTATTTTATTTTTTTTTATAGTGAGAAGTTCACCGGTTGTTGGACTGACCAGCCAGATATTTCCTTTGCGGTCGAAATTTATTCCTTCAATAAACCCTTCATCGCCTTTTGCGATTTTTTCCCATTTTGCTTTTGGGGGAATAATTTCAGAAAGTTGATGTCTTTCTCCTTTTGGTACAGGCTTTGTTTCATACCATCCTTTTGCACCTACATAGGTTCCAGTTAGTAACATAATTCCACATAGTACAGATAGAGAGAACCATCTTTTTTTCAAATCTAGAATGCCTCCTTTTTATTGGTTATTAATCATGGTTGTATAACATGCTGTATCAACAAAGATTTTAACTATTAACTAGAAATATACATGGAAGAATGTGGTAAAACAATATGAAAAATCATTGGTATATTTGTCATTCTCCGTAACTATTTCATCTATACTGGATGTGGGGAATTTGTTAAAATAATGTATTTCACTTGCGATATGGAAAATATCGGGGATATAGAATTAAAAAGAGATTTGAGAACAGGTATATGATGTTTGCTAGTGCTTCATAAAAATTAAAGCCTCAAGTCTTAAAATCACTTGAGGCCATAGTATTTAATATCCTAAGCTTTAAAAATCCGATTATTTCCTACCCAATAATCATTCCTGCAATTGCAGCACTTAAACAGGATGCCAGTGCACCTGCTATGATCGCTTTAATGCCTAATCGTGCGATATCAGGTCTCCTCTTTGGAGATAACTTTCCAAGTCCTCCAAGTAAGATACCAAGAGAAGAAAGATTTGCAAATCCACAGAGTGCAAAGCTAATAATGACAACGGCTTTATTTGATAAGGAGTCAATCATTGGAGCAAAATTACTATATGCCACAAATTCATTTATAACAAGCTTTTGACCAATGAAGTTCCCAGCTGTCAAGGCTTCATTCCAAGGTACACCAATGACAAAAGCTAATGGAGCAAATATGTAGCTTAATAGTAATTCAATTGATAACTGATCAAATCCAAACCATCCACCAACGAAACTTAACAGACCGTTCAGCAGAGCAATTAAAGCGATAAAGGCAAGCAGCATGGCTCCAACATTCAGTGCTAATTGAAGCCCAGTTGATGCTCCGTTAGCAGCTGCATCTATTACATTGGCTGCCTCTTCATCCTTTTCCATTTCAAAACCTGTCGCATCTTCCTGACTGTGTTCCATCTCAGGTATCATGATCTTAGAAAGTAATAGTCCTGCCGGTGCAGACATAATACTTGCTGCTAGCAAATATTCTAAGGGAACACCTAATAAAGAATATCCTACAAGTACGCTACCTGATACTGAAGCCAACCCACAGACCATAACAGAAAATAATTCGGAATTGGTCAATCTATCTATAAACGGCCTTATAACCAAAGGTGCTTCTGTACACCCAACAAATATATTAGCTGTTGCATTAAATGTCTCGGCTTTTTTTGTGCCTAATAGTCTTGCAAGAGCGCCACCTACATATTTAATGACAAATTGCATAATCCCCAAATAATACAAAACAGAGATTAAAGCAGAGAAGAAAATGATGATTCCTAAAACATTAAATAAGAAAACGGTTGTAATGCCTGATTGTGGTGTATAAAGACCGCCAACCAGGAAGTTTATTCCTTCATTTGCGTAACCGATTATGTTATTCACAACATCGGTTATTTTCTGAAATGCTGCACGTCCAAGTGGCCATTTTAAAACAATAAAAGCAAAAGAAATTTGAATAGCCAATGCTACAACTACAGTTCGAATATTAATATTTCGTTTGTTGGTTGATAGAAGGAAGGCGATTCCTAAAATACAGATAATCCCGAGCATTCCCCATAAGTAATTCATTATGTCACCTCTGGTTAGTATTTTTCTGTCTGAGAATAGTAAAAAAGTTACTTTTACACAAAAACTTAATATATCAATTGGATGCATAATTTGCAAGTGAAGTATATTTTATCCATTGTTTTTATAGTATGGAGTTAAAATAGCCAAAATATTTGTCAAAATGCACTCCTAATTATGTTTTGGTTAGTAGGGGAATAGATGTTAACAGCATTTCAACGATAGGCGATTCAGTATATTGAAGCATACTCAAAAAAACTACAAAAAGATGCAAAACGAACTCTTAATCATGTACTGACGATGTCAAATATATCAACAGAAGTATTTGAGCAAGCGGTTAATAATATGAAGAATAACGCAAGAATTGGCTTGCATTTTCATCCGGATCGGCTCACTCACAACCGGATAAGCGTGGCTGAATCTTTATTCAATGAGGGTGTATACAAGAGTCAATTTGAAACATTCATTTCAAATGGAAGTGTCTCTGCCTATCAAGGGGGTGAGCGTGATCTTTGGGAGACAAGAATGTTTGGAGGAGCTTATCAGTTTAAAGGCACAAGCCATAAAGAACATCCTAAATATGGGGCATTGAATGTTATGTTACATTCTGATGGACCTGCACCACGTTTTGGTTCCTGTTGTTTTCTGCTTTCTCCGAAAGTCTCCTATCGTTCTACCTACGCATATATGGACTCACACCTCGAATTAAAGGAAAAAGGGATATATCAAGAATTCGATTTAATTTTGGCAGCGCTTTTAGAAGAGTCATTTTCCAGAGAAATTGTACTTGGCGAATCAGAATTACGACCACCTAAGCTAATAAGTTATTTGGCCAACCTATATAATATACAATCAGACCTTGTGAAACGAAAACCTAATCGCAATCTGGATTATTACATTGAAGCACAAGTACACGGGGAAGTATCGCTTGAAAAGGATGTTGATGCACTTGTGGCTGATGATTCTTTTCAAGCTACTGAAATCGGAAATATGCTAGAGCAGCTTTGCGGACAGTATTCAATCAGCCTATATTGGAGAAAGGGCTTTAAACTTAATAGCAAGGACGTCCCTTCAGATTTCAGAGGAGCGAAAATGCCTCATCTGGCAAAACGAATAACTAATTGTGATTATATTGATGCAAGCGTAATTGGTTCAGCAGCAAAAGACCTGTGCTGTTATCCTGAGAATTGGTCTGATTATGGAACTGTCAAAGAGGTGCTACAGGAGTTAAAGCTCCTTTGGCATGTATTGGTGAGATATTAATCCAAATTTGTTCGCAATCGATGACATGATATAAATTATGTGGAATACTACCCATTCCACCCATGCGTTTTTTTGTCAGTTCTTCTTTGGGTACTGTTACACCAATTAAACCACTCATCTCTAACCTGCCAATTATATAAGAACATATCTAACATGAACAAATCCCTCTTGGTATAACAGTAGTTTCATCTTCTATCAGAATGAATCGAAGCTTTAAAAGACAGATTATTAGGTAAAAATAAAAGGTGCCCTGGGCGACAAGCCAGGGCACCTTTTTGCTTTACTTATTTTTTCACTTTAACCGTTTTTGCTTTGCTCGTATTGCCAGCTTTATCTTTGGCAGTTACAGAAAGAGTCGTACCGGCTTTTTGCTTTTTGATTTTAACGGTATAGTTCCCTTTGCTGTTGGCCGTAGCAGTGCTAAGAGTTTTAGAACCGGCTTTGACCGTTACTTTAGCCCCGGCTTCTGTTTTTCCTGTCACTTTTGTAGAACTTGATTTTACTGGATTAACAGAAGGAGTAGATGGAGCAGTTTTATCTACTACCTTTACTGTTTTTGCTTTGCTCGTATTGCCAGCTTTATCTTTCGCAGTTACAGAAAGGGAAGTGCCAGCTTTTTGTTTTTTGATTTTGACTGTATAGTTTCCTTTGCTATTAGCAGTAGCTGTACCGAGAGTTTTAGAACCAGCCTTAACTGTTACTTTTGCACCAGCTTCCGTTTTACCTGTTACAGTTGTAGACTTGTCTGAAACAGCATTGACAGAAGGAGCGGAAGGAGCTGTTTTATCCGTTACTGTGATCGTTGTTACTTCGCTCACTAATCCAGTTTTCGGATCTGTAACAGTAGCGTATAATTTAGTACCGGCTTTCAGCTTCGTTTTTAAATCTATCGAGAATTTACCATCATTCGCTGTAGTTGTTAGTGTTAAGTTCTTTTTATCTGTAATGGTTACTTTTGAATCGGTTGGTGCAGTTCCCGTAATTTTTGTGCTGGCATCCGTTACAGCATTTACGGATGGCTTAACAGGAATTGGCACCTTATTAATTTCAATTTTCTTCTTAACTTGGTACCCTGCTATATCCTCAAGCACGAATTCATACTCGTTCACGCCTTCCGCTAATGGAAGTTCAATTTCCTGAGTTACAGAGTAAGGTGCGTAAACAGGTAAGTCACCCAAATCATTAAATGTGTTTATTTCTTCATTTCCATTAACGACTAGTCGAAGAGCATTGTAGTTATCACCAACTTTGACCTTAACTTTTTGGCTATCACCTGTGGAGAATGCCTTGTAGTCAACTTCAATTGTTGGCTTTTTAGTATCAATAAAGATTTCTCTGTTGAAATCAATCTTGTTACCGGCTACATCTGCTCCATAGAATCGAATATCATGTTTACCTTCTTTGGAGAACTCAAAAATATCAAAGAAATAAGGCTCCTTAGTTTCTTCATCCAACTCAATTATAAGGTTCTGGCGTTTCCCTTCATATTCAGCCCATACATAATCTATCTCAGAATCGTCAGTTATATATCCGAAGACAAATACTTCAAGTTCATTGTAGATTCCAAGTGGTGCAGGTTCTATGACACTGATATAAGGAATTGTCTTATCCAATAATGATTTAGCACCGCGGTTCCCAGCATAGTCATGGGCAACTACGTTGATATTGTCACCGTTTTTCACTTCTACTGGTGTATCATCGCTATACTTCAGGTCGGATAATTTGACACTGTATGTGTTGGTGCTGTTTGGTGCTACATAATCTTTCAGTGCTTTACCGTTAACGGAAAGCTCGATATATTGAAGTCCTGCGCCTGAATTTGTATCTTCAGCTTTAAATGTAACTGTCTTTGTTGCATCATCATATTTAAGATCAGACACAGTTGGTTCTGTATTATCTACTAGGATTGGCATTTTAAATACTTGAGGTTCCTTGCCCTCGTAATCGATTATTGCCTTGACTTGGTAATAGTACAGTCCTTCTTCAACAGATTTGTTATTTACTTTACCATCCCATTCAGTGAAGTATGGCTCGAATGTTACGATAGAGTCTGCTGCATAGTTCTTTCTTTGGTACTTATCAGTAGTTATTTTACGCAATGTTTTACCATCTGTATCGGTAATACTGTATTCCACCGTTTTGCTGTTTCGTAAAAATGATAGGGCAGGGGCCACTGCATCATAATGACCGTCAGCATTTGGTGAAAAAGCTATTTTAGATGGATCAACAATTTGATTCTTATCGAATGGACTAACTCCTAAAAATTCACCGGTATTAGAATCGGCAAGACCTGTATATCCATAGAATGAATCGACGGAATTATTCATTGGATCGATAATGTTTGGTTTATTCCAGTCACCTTTAAATCCAACAAATGGTATGGATAAAGTAGGTAGAGAGTCTTCGAGATTCTTAGCTTTTAAGAATACGAAGCCTTCAACAAAGTATCCGTTTTTCATCGCTTTTTCTAAATCAGCTTTTGCATTTTTTAAATCAATTGTGATTGTAAAATCTTTAGATTTACCAGCTGCAACAGTAATTTCACTATCGGATGTAACAATTGCTTTTTTGATTTCCTGTGGTGTCAGATCATTGAACGTATATCCACCTGCTTCGTACAGAGCATCGGATAGTACAGTTGTATCAACTGTGTATGTTGCATCTTTCTCACTGAAGTTAGTAGCAGTCAGTGTAAAAGAGAACTTATCGTTGGAAATTTCTTTTAATGTAACTTTTCCATCATCCGTTCCTTTATTTACCACGTAAACTGTGGAAGTAATTGCTGAGTTTAATTTCATAACCCCGGCACCCTGACGACGTGGTGAATAATAGGTTGTACCGAGAGGATCTTTAATAGTTTCAGATGTATTCATTAATAAAGTTTTCGCACGTTGGACTTTATCCTTGCCTTCAAGATTTGGAAAATTTTTCTCTACATATTCCAACACAAGGGCAGATCCGCCTGCTACATGCGGTGCAGCCATGGATGTACCGCTCATAACTCCATACTTATCATCATTTAATGTTGAATAGATTTTTCCACCTGGTGCTGTGATTTCAGGTTTAAAATCTAAGTTTGGTGTTACTCCCCATGAAGTGAAGGTAGACAACTGTCCGGCTGTACCGTTTTCTAGTTGTATCATTTCCCCGGTGAATTTAACTTTACCTACATCACCAGCTGCTTTAATTTTTTCTTCAAACATAGTACCATCGCTTACTCGCAGTGAAACCAGTGGGATAGTAGGGCTGTTTAGAGCCATGCTGACAAAATCTCCATGTGCAGGAGTTCCCCTGATAATAACACCGATGGCTCCGGCAGCTTCGGCTTGCTTTTGGATTTCACCGTAGTTTGGAGTAGCAGCTGTTCTGACAGCAAAAACTATTTTACCAGCTACATCCTTTCCTTGATATTGATCTGGATGACCATTACCAACATAAACAACATCTTTTTCAGTTGTACCGAAAACATCTAATGGTAGAGGAGAGGATTGTGTTTTATATCCAGCTGAGTATGTCGTTCCACCAATCGTAAATTCAAATTTATCTACAAATACATGTGTGTTTTCAAGAGAAGCAACTGAGATGGAATCTTTGGAAACACTTGGTGATCCTACAAGCCCGATATCAGGGTTCGTTGCAAAAGGATCTGCGTATCCATCAGAGATCTGAGCAGAGTTACCCGCTGAAATGGCCATTAATACACCGTTATTAACAGCTCTTTCAATCGCCTTTTGCTCAGGATCTTCAGGAGATTGGAATCCTGCAGTTGATCCAAGACTCATATTCAACACATCTGCACCAAGCAAAATGGCATCATCAATTGCTTTAACGTAAATATCGCCCCATGTAGAAGGCATTTCTGAATCATTACCAAATACTTTTAAAGCTAATAATTGTGTTTCAGGAGCAATTCCTTTAATGCCTCCAGCATCTTTGGATCCATTTGCTCCAACCGTTCCACCAACATGCATACCATGCATGGATGCATCAGAGCCAAGATCAAGAATTTCTTGATTCTTATCATAATAGTTGTATCCGTATGGAACCTTCGCTGTATGGTATTTTCCTGGTAATTTATTTTTAGAAATGCTTGCATCTACATCCGATTTTGTTAACTTTGCTTTGCTTTCATCAGTTAGAACCATATCTTTATGGCTGGGATCAATTCCAGTATCAATAATACCAACAACTGTACCTGTACCATTGTATCCTTTGACCCATGTTTCTTCTGCTTCAACGATATCACCACTGGATACCATTTCAGGTTTTACTTCCGGTCGCTTATATTCATTAGCGATATATACAGATGAAACAGTGGAGATACTTTCAATTTTTGATATGTCTGAAGCCTTTACTTCACCACTGACCCCATTTGCGACTACTGTAAAGGAGTTTTCAACGTCGAATTTTACATGTTTTTTATTAATAGATGATAGGAAATCGGATTGTTGGTCTTTAACGTTTGCTTGTAATTCCGATTGTTTTGATTTGGAGAGTTCTTTAAACATAACACCTTGTTTAGTGGCGTAATCAATTGCAGGAGTACCTTCGAGTTCTACAATAACGCGCACCTTTTCATCTGGGTCATATTTACTTACATCCAGTTTCTTTTTTACTGTGTTGCTAAAGGGCTTTAGTTTAGAGTTTTCATATGTATTAGCGCTCGCTGTACCTATACCGATTAATAAGTTAGATAATAGTAATACCAGTGATAGTAAAACAAAAACGACATTCTTAGTATTTTTGAAATGCAAAGCTCCAACCTCCTTTTTATTTGTCAATATCTGAAATCTACAAAATCACCCCTTAATTGAAAATGAAAGTTTAGGTAAATAATTTACTATCTACCACACTATTAATTTACCACCACGATTATAAATAGTCTTTTTAATTTTTTGATTTTTCAAAAAATAGTAAATACGACTTAGCTAATTATGGGGTTTATGCTCGAAAAACAGAGAAGAGTGGGTAGAAACACACAGAAGGAAGATGAGTAGAAAAGTGTGTTTTTTAAGTATACAAGGCCATTTTAACTGGTAAGTAGCAAAAAAGAAGAGATATTGACATTATTAGAAAACTTGAATGACAACCAAAAACTCAGCGTTCTTTGGCTCTGAGTATGTATTCTTTAAAACTATATTAATTTCGATACATCCCGACAGATTGGGGAGCGTTATATTCAAAATCGAATTTCTCATAAAGCTTATCAGCTGGGGAATCAACTATTAAACTTACGTATGCTCCCCGGGGCAGATGGTTATTTAGATAGTCTGTTAGATTTTCCATTATTACTTTACTTAATATATGGTGTGATTCGGCTTCGACTCCTAGTCCCTCGAGGTCATAAGGATAGCCACTACGGTAGGAGAAATCGCCCCTGGCGCGCCTCTTCTTATGCTTATCGGGCCTGTACAGTCGTCTCAGCACTAGCTGTATAGGATTTTCTTCTCCCAGTGCAATACTCGATTCTCTCAATGTTTTTTGCGCTATTTATTGGAAGCAGTACTGTAGAGCTTTTAATAGTCTTAGTTTAGCTACGCCTCAAGACCTAGTTGGAAATCAAGCTCAGGGTCGTTATAAAGAATATTCTTCCAAGCTAAACTAAAGACATAAGGAGGGAATATCAATGAAAAATCTCGGATTGATTTTGATTGTTATGGTGGCTGGTCTAATCGTGATCGGTCATATTGGTCCCATTATTACATTGGCCATTACATTAGCTATTTTGTATTTTGCCGTGAAAGGCTTTATGAAGGCAGATACCAATTTATCGAAAGTGGTTTGGGGAGCAATTGCGGTCATTACATTATTAGCTTCAGTTAGTAATATACCTGCGCTAATCGGCTTGGTTGCTATGTATGTTCTTTATTATCTATATAAGGAACATAAGCAGGAAAAGGACTATGTGAGTCATGATGATCCATTTACAAACTTTGAAAAAGAATGGGAACAATTAAATAAAAATTTTAAATGAGGAGTGTGCAGGGAACATGGCAAATTTATTTACTCGTATGAAAAATTCGGTGGAAGCAGATATTCATGATTTAATCGATAAGCAGGAGGAGAGGAATCCAATTTCAAAATTGAATCAATATTTGAGACAATCCGAAAGAGAGGTAGAACAGGTTCAACAATTAATACAACGTCAATATCGATTGAAAGAGGAAATGAAGCGTGAATTAGCTGTTGCTATGGAAATGGCTGATAAACGTAAACACCAGGCTCATATTGCAAAGGAAGCAGGCGATGTGAGTGAATTATTCGAATTTGCCATTAAGGAACAGGCGGTTTATGAGGATCGTTCAGCCAAAATTGAACATCTGCTTGTGCAAATTGGCCTTGATTTAAAACAGCTTGAAGAGAAGTTTGCTTTAATGAAGCAAAAGCTGAAAGATATGCATATAAAGAGACTTGAGCTGATGGGACGGGAAAATATTGCAAAGGTTCATCATAAAATGGATAAGTTAATGGAGTCCGGTAAAGAAGCAGTAGAGGGTGAGGGGCAACAATCCTTAGAAATTGATGATTATATGATGCAAATAGAAAATAGAGTGAAATCCAATTATTATGAAGCAACGATTGATACCCGCATTGCAGAAATTGAAAAAGATTTAAAAAGGAAGGAAACAGTGAATTAAAAAATGGTATTCTAGTATGTAGGACGCAGTATTTTGCTGCGTCTGTTTTAGATTAGTAATCAGCAAGTTTCATCTAAGATGAATGACGGATAGGGGGTAGGAATATGCAGAGATATAAAGAAGGCCATTGGGCAGAAAAAATAGTAATTGCTATTTTAATCATTGCTTTAATTGAAATTATCTTTTTTCGCTTTCATCAAATTCTTTTTAGCGTATTATTTTCGGGAATTTGTATTTATTATGGCTATTCCCGTTATTCTAAGCTATTTGGGAAAATGATATTTTGGATGGGTATAATATCAGGTCTTATAGGCTTAATTCATCTATTCATTGTCAGACTCATTTTCTTTATTCTTTTTCTCTATTTTATTTCTCAGCATCTTCAAAAGAGACGTGAACCTATTCAAATCAAACCTAAAGAATCGTTGGAACAGCAGGAAAAACAGAATGGTGAAATATCTAAGCCTGTGATTACCAATAGAATTTTTGGAAGTCAGCAAACTCCTGAGTACGTATACGAATGGAATGATCTGAATGTGATAAGCGTATACGGAGATACTCATATCAATTTGAGCAATACAGTCTTGCCAAAGGAAATATCAGTCATTTCGATTCGCAATGGTATTGGGGACATTGAAATATTTGTACCATACGATGTGGGTGTGCAAATTTCCCATACTTGTTTATTTGGAACAGTACGTTTATTTGAAGAAAAGGAAAAAGAGCTTAGAAATCAGCAAATTATGTATAGGTCAGAAGGATATAACGAGGCTAGCTATAAAATAAAGGTCGTTACTTCGATTGGTGCTGGCAATTTGGTGGTGAAGTGGATATGAGTATACTAAAACGCCAATTACTGATCTGTATATCAATCTCTCTGCTGCTATTTTTAACTATATTCTTATGTTATTATGTAATCTTTTTCTCCTCTGATTGGACTCCTCTATATGAGAAGAAGATTTTTAATGTGCCCTTTCTGGTATTTGCTCTAAGTATTTCCTTGTTGTTTGGTGTTTTGTTCGGAATTGCAAGCGGGTTATTCTATAAATCTGAAATAAATCAGTTGAATGATACTTTGCGGAGTGTAAACCTTGGGGAAAATCTTTCGGAAAAAGAGATTAAGACAAGGGAGTTATCTGAATCTGTCAAGAAAGTAAAACAAATCCAGACAGTCCTTCTTGATCAGGCGAAACGTTCTCAGGCACTGGCTACTGAAAATTCTGTGGAACAGGAAAAACGAGTTCAGGAGATGGTTAAGGAGGAGAGAAATAGATTGGCCCGAGAACTCCATGATTCTGTCAGTCAACAGCTTTTTGCTGCTTCCATGCTTATGTCAGCCATCAATGAATCAGGTGGGAATGAAGAGACAACTGAGAAAAAACAGCTTAGGATGGTTGAAAGTATGATTCAACAGTCCCAATTAGAAATGCGAGCCTTACTTTTGCATCTCCGTCCTGTGCATTTAAAGGATAAAAGCTTGAAGGAAGGCGTAGATAATCTTTTAAGTGAACTCAAACAAAAAATCCCTTTTACAGTAAAATGGAAGGTGGAAGATTTGGAATTGGAGAAAGGAATTGAGGATCATTTATTTAGAATCCTCCAGGAATCCGTTTCGAATACATTACGGCACGCTAAAGCACAATTATTGGAAGTGTATATTATTCAGCATGAACGTTCTTTAATTATGAGAGTGATTGATGATGGTGTTGGATTTACCGCAGATGAAGCGAAGGCTGGCTCTTACGGGTTACAAAATATGAAAGAGCGGGCGATAGAAATTGGCGGCATTCTAAAGGTGGTTTCGGTACCAAAGCAAGGCACGCGAATCGAAGTAAGAGTACCATTAGTGAATGTAGGTGAGAAAGTATGATAAGAGTATTGTTTGTAGATGACCATGAAATGGTTCGTATAGGTGTTTCTGCTTATTTATCTTCTTTATCCGACATTGAAGTGGTAGGGGAAGCGGAAAATGGACTTAAGGGTGTCGAAATGGCATTGAGCCTAAAGCCTGATGTAATATTGATGGATTTGGTAATGCCTGAAATGGATGGGATTGAGGCAACCAAGCAGATTCTAGCGGAGTGGCCGGAGGCAAAAATAATCATTGTGACGAGTTTTGTTGATGATGAAAAAGTGTACCCGGCTCTTGAAGCAGGTGCAATCAGCTATATGTTAAAAACCTCGAAAGCAAGTGAAATAGCAGATTCGATACGCGAAACCTATAAAGGGCAATCCGTTCTGGTACCGGAAGTGACAGATAAACTCATGTCTAAATTTAGGAACGCAAATAAAAGAGATTTGCACGAAGATTTAACATCACGAGAAATGGAAATTTTATTATTAATGGCGGAAGGAAAGACGAACCAAGAGATAGCAGATCAATTATTTATTGCACTTAAAACGGTTAAAACACATGTGAGCAATATTTTAGGTAAACTTCAAGTTCAGGATCGTACCCAAGCAGTAATTTATGCTTTCCATCATAAATTAACAAAATAGATTACCGATTGAATGAGTATGGTAATCACTTTTGTTAAGATAATTATCATTATAATTTTAATAATAAAGTGAAGCTCAACTCCGACTGTTCTAATTCAAATGGATTTGAGCTCTTTTATTTATGGATATGTTAAACTTAAGTGTTAATTATATCCAATTAATTTAGAAAATCCTATTTATGAAGGATTTTCCCCTTACTACCTTTTATTGAACGTGTTCTACTCCGTTTTCTACATACGATTCTAAAATTACTTCATTTTTATTTTTGTAATAATAGTAGGTTTTATTATCATCTTTTAGTCGAATACTAACCATCCAATTCTTATCTCCTCGTAAATTTGCAATAAATGGTTCACTGGAAATAATGTCATTCTTTGAAATGTTCTCTTCAGTTGTCAGATACTCAATTACACGTTGTTCAACAGTTGACTTTTTATATTGAATATAGCCTAATCCAATTCCGATAAAAGTTAACAAAATTAATACAGTCGCTCCTATTTTTCTCATTTACAACCTCCTAATAAAAATTTATTAATAAATTTAATAGAATAAAGACTACACACTGGACTTTTACAAGCATGAGCTATCATAAGTATCTGTCATTTCAAATAAAAATGATATTATAAAAATTGTTTGATAGTATGCTGGTAGATTCAGATGTGGAACCTTTCAACATTATAGGAAGTTAATTTATAAATACATTTTAAGCAAGTAGTCTTTAATACAGAAAGGTGTAGGATACTATCAAATGGGAATAACAATATATTACTCCCTTGCCTACAAAAGAAGGGATTTTTTGTGTATTTTTTAAATTTCCATAGAAAGATAGTTTCGTATTCGGGTAATATAAATAATGTAAAGAAGCAGAAAGAAGGTATAAAATGATTGATCAAGCACAACAAGGAGTTAAACAAAAAATAAAGAAGGAAAAAATATGGACAAGAGATTTTGTCTTCATTTGTATTACAAACTTCCTGATCTTTTTAGGTTTTCAAATGACCTTGCCGACAATTTCGTTGTACGTTAAACATCTCGGTGGAAGTGACCAGCTAATAGGAGCAGTTGTGGGGATATTTACATTTTCAGCTTTGCTGATTAGGCCCTTTGCCGGCAAGGCATTGGAAACGAAGGGAAGACGAATTGTCTATTTCGGAGGTTTAATTGTTGTTATCCTTACCCTCGGGTCATTTGGTTTTATGGCAAGTATTGCTTTGCTGTTCATGATGCGGATTATTCAAGGATTGGGTTGGGGAGCATTAACTACAGCTACTGGTACGGTTGCTTCAGACTTGGTTCCGGCATCAAGACGGGGTGAAGGAATGGGTTACTTTGGGCTGTCCGGAAATATTGCGATGGCTATTGGGCCATCTCTTGGTCTTGCTTTGGTTGTTATGATACCATTTAATCAGTTTTTCTTAATTTGTGCTATTCTAGGAGTTATTGCTCTTCTGGTAGCAACGCAGATTAAGTTCAAGAAAGCTGAGAAAGTGACTGTGCAGCCAACTGGTAAGAAGATACTGGATCTATATGAAAAAAGCTCGTTAAAACCATCCATACTGGCATTTTTCATCACATTTACTTTTGGGGGAATAGCTACTTTTCTTCCTTTATATACAGCACAAAAGGGAATCGATGGAATCCAGTGGTATTTTGTTATCTATGCATTATCTGTTATGTTGACAAGAACGTTTGCCGGACAATTATATGACCGTAAAGGGCACAAGGCTGTATTTATACCGGGAACATTGTTGGTGTTTATTGCGATGCTATTACTATCCTGGCTGCCTAGCACCAGCATGATGTTATTTGCGGCTTTCCTTTATGGATTTGGATTTGGAAGCGTTCAGCCAGCCTTACAGGCATGGGCAATTGATCAGGCACCCCAAAATCGTAAAGGAATGGCTAATGCTACATTTTACTCGTTCTTTGACTTAGGTATAGGGATAGGAGCTATGATTTTCGGACAGATTGGACATTCATTTGGCTACAGCAGTATTTATATGACAGCGGCTGTGTCCGTATTCATGTCGATGGTTATTTACGTACTTATAACCCGTGAGAAAGCAGTTCGCTAATTGCTTAATTACGTATAAAAAACCAGGTGAGTCATGACTCACCTGGTTTTTTATATAGATTTTCTATTCTCTTTTTTTTACCGGATGAATTGAATGGAAGAGTACATAAATCCCCAATAAAATAACAGCGAATCCAAATCAATTAAAAACCATTTCGTATCGCAAAAAGAGCAGCCTGAGTACGGTCCTGCAGCTCTAGCTTAGACAGGATATTGGATACATGAGTTTTTACCGTTTTTTCGGTTATGTAAAGTGCTGAAGCAATCTCTTTATTGCTTTTGCCGTTGGTGATTTCCTTGAGAACTTCCTTTTCTCTTTGAGTCAATGATTCTAACGAATTCTGCTTGGATTTATTCGTTTGCAGAACTGTCATTAATTCTGCGGTAATTTTGGAATGAATATAGATTTCTCCGTTTACTGCCTTTTTAATAGCTAGGATTAGTTCCTCTGGGTCGCTTTCCTTTAATAGATAGCCACTGGCTCCCGCATCCAAGGCAGGAATGGTATGGTCTTGATCTGACATGCTGGTGAGGATTAAAACTTTCACATTCGGTATGGTTTCCACAATGTGTTTTGTTGCATCGATTCCGTCCATTACAGGCATTAGTAAGTCCATTATCATAATCTCTGGAGTCAGTTTTTTGGCCAGTTCAATTGCTTCCTTACCGTTTGTTCCTTCTCCAATTACGCTCATATCAGGATGGCTATTTAATAATAATGCCAGTCCTTTCCTAACGACATGGTGATCATCCACTAAAACAATTTTTATCGTCATTAAAATTCTCCTTTAGTATGGCAATTCAACCGTTAAACTGGTGCCGGAGTTCTTTTTGCTAATTATGCTTAATTTCCCTTGCAGGGCTGTTACGCGTTCTTCTATACTCTTAAGCCCAAGACTCGGCAATCCCTTTACTGATGAAATATCGAATCCTACTCCGCCATCTTCAACCGACATGATAATATGATTTTGTTTGTATTCAAGAGAAAGTAAGACTTCTTTTTGACCGGAATATTTAATGGCATTATTGAAGGCTTCCTGCCCAATCCTCCATAAATTTCCTTCGATTTTTGAAGGGAGAGATCCTGTCCCTTTCACCTGAACAATAACTTGTAAACCGAGTATTTCAGCATATGATTTGAGGGCACAAACGAGTCCGTTCTTTAGTCCATCTGGCCGTAATTGCCAGATCAATGCCTTCATTTCAGCCTGTGCATACTGTGACATCCTCCCAATATCAGCAAAAATCTGTTTGATTGAATCCTCTTTTGATAGATTGATTCCGGCCTTTGATGTCACATTAATAGAGTAAAGTAATTGATTTACAGAATCATGCAGGTCCCGTGCCAAGCGATTTCGTTCCTCTGCAACTTTCAGTTCCTGCTCCCGTTTTGTTAAATGGATTCGTCTCAGGGCATTGCCGATTTGATAGGCAATGGATTCTAAGAGACCCAACTCTTCTGCTTCGAATCTTTCTTTATTCGTTACGGCTACGTTTAATACGCCGAATTTTTCATCCTCAGCTGATAAGGGAACAGTAGCATGGTAAACAAGGCCATACGTATCGCCCCATTGATTCAATCTTGCATTTTCCAACCGCTTGCATTCCATAATGTTCGAAGCTTTATGTAGATTATCTTTTAAAAATTTATTCACACACCAACAGTCACCTGTACACATGGGTTCATAGTCTGAAATTTTTAAAGCGGGCGGCAGTCCCTCAGAAGCGGCTAATTTGTAATTGCCCCGTTCGTCAATAAGGAAGATCCAGCCGGTTTCCAAAGAGGTTATTTTTAAAAGCTTCTTTAATACCTGAGCCAAAACTTCTGTTAAATCAGTGCCTTCGTTTAATGTTTCAGCGATTTCTTTCAATATATGAATCTCTGAGAGAAAAATTTTACGGACCACCTTTAGTCTCCTTAATAAATGTTTTGTTATTATTATACATTTTTTATGGTGGAGTACTACTAAAGATGTAGCTGAAACTCCATCCATCCTCCGAGGGCATGGCTGTTTTTATGCAATACGCTATAAGTATAAGTTTCTATAGGAGGTATAAATCATGAAAACAGTTGTTATAACCGGAGCATCTAAAGGATTAGGGAAAGCATTAGCCCTTGCTTTTGCAAAACAAGGATACAATCTCGCAATTTGTGCGCGGGGAGAAGAGCGGTTACAGGAAGTGAAAAGAATGACTGAGGAATTGGGTAGTACAGTTCTGGCAGTAAAAGCGGATGTTACAAATCAGCGTGATGTGGAAGCCTTTATTTCCATGACAGAAAGCAGATTTGGTCAAATTGATGTTTTAATTAATAATGCTGCTGTATTGGGGCCTAGCCCGATGCCACTCTTACTGGATTATTCAGAGGTTGATTTCATGAATGTTATAAAGGCAAACAGCCTAAGTCCATTTATGGTCACAAAACGTGTTCTGCCTGGAATGCTTCAGCGTAATGAAGGCTCTATTATCAATGTGACATCAGAAGCAGGGCAAAAAGGATATGCGGGATGGGGAGCCTATGGAATTTCGAAGTTTGCACTGGAAGGACTGACCGAAACATGGGCAGATGAGCTCTCGGAAACGAATATACGAATCAATATGATTGACCCCGGCAGTATGGATACGGACATGTATGCATTGGCAGACCCTAATCATAATGAGGAGCTGGCTAAACCGGAGGAGGTACTGGGTGCCTTTGTTTATTTAGCCTCGAATCATTCACGGCATATTAACGGTAAACGGTTTGAAGCACAGAAGTTCGAGCTTGAACAGGAGGGATTATAATGGCATTGCCTCTCAGGAAAAAATTTTTTCTGCCTCAAGAATTAAATGCGTCCGAACCTCCCGAGTTCAGAGGTATGAGAAGGGACCAAGTCAAGCTAATGGTGACAGATAAAGGGATTGGAACAATGGAACACACTCAATTTTCCCATCTAGATCGGTATCTGAAGAAAGGTGATATTCTGGTTTTAAATAATAGCAGGACAATTCCTGCCTCAGCAAGGGCAACAATTACTAGAAAAGGGATCGTTAAAGCCGAAGCTGTAGAAATAAGGTTTGCAAAAAAGATTGAGAATAACGCCTGGGAAGTGCTGGCCCTGCATGAAGATATAGAAGTTGGAGATGTGCTCATTTTTTCTGAAGGACAATTGAAAGGAGAGATAAGTGGCAGGGTAGAAGCTACCCCTTTGTGGAGTGTTTGTTTTTCTCAATCAGAGGATCGTATTTTACATTATTTATATCAGAAAGGAGAACCCATTCGGTATGAATATGCGAAACAGGCACTTGATTTAAACTTCTATCAAACGGTCTATGCTTCAGTCCCTGGCTCCGTTGAAATGCCATCTGCTGGCCGAGCCTTTACCTGGGAAATGCTTTTCAATCTTCAAAGAAAGGGAGTTAAGCTTCAGTTTATTCAGCTTCACACAGGCTTGAGCTATTTACTAGATGACTACTGGCCAGTAAAACCGGAAACCAATCCTGAACTCTATGAAATCCCCAGTGAGACAATGGATATGATTCGGCATGCGAAAAAAGAGAGGAGAAGAGTGATTGCTGTCGGAACCACGGTCGTTCGTGCTTTGGAGACGGCTAGACTAACTGAAAAGCTCAAGGGTAGCACCCATTTGTATATAGGACCTGATTACGAAATGAAAGCAGTTGATGGTATCCTAACCGGTTTTCATGAACCTGAGGCGAGCCATTTGGATATGCTCACTGCTTTTATTGATTCGGAGTTCCTTTTTAAAACGTATGAGGAAGCCGTACTAAAGGAGTATTTATGGCATGAGTTTGGAGATGTGAACTTAATTATATGAAAAAGTTGAATATCCATCACGTCGGTTTTGAGGTGAGAAGCCTGGAGCTTACAAGGTTCTTTTTTGAAAAATATCTAGGATTTCGCACTGAACAATACATGGAATTGGATGGAGAAAAGATCGTATTCTTAGTGAATGACCGATTAAGGATTGAATTGATTGAAAATGGAATGATTGATGAAAAAGGATTATACGAGGCACATATATGTTTTGAAACGGATTGTTTACAAATTTTAAATGAAAAGGATGTATCTATTTTAGAGGGGCCAATAAGGATGGGAAATGGCTGGACAATTGTTTTTATTGAGGGGAATAATGGTGAAAGAATTGAGTTATTAAAGAGGATTTAGGCTTTCTGCAAGCGAACAACTTACGTATAAATAAAGTACAGATGTAGATTAAACATAACGCTGATTGGAATATAGGTATGTTCTTTTAAAACATGTTTTCCAGTCAGTTGAGGTATCCAGCAGATTCTTTATTAACCTACCATTGGCTAAGAAATGGTGACTATTATAAAAGAACTTGGTTTCACTGAAACGATTGGTCAGGTATCGATGGAAAAATCACTTCAATAGAATTTGGTAATTATTCCCGTTATAATAAGAGGGATTTTATAATTGGTTGGGGGAGGTTTGAGGATATGTATGATGTTATAGTTATTGGAGCAGGACCAAGCGGTGCAAGTGCTGCATTATTCACTGCCAAAGCAGGTAAAAAAACGTTGGTTTTGGATAATGATAAAAGTGTCACTAAACGTGCCTGGATTGAAAATCATTATGGTGTAGAAGAAATCAGCGGACCTGACCTTATTGCAGTCGGTAAAAAACAGGCGGAGAAATTTGGCGCTGAATTCAAGGTTGCAACCGCTGAAAAAATCGAAGTGGAAAATGATGGAGTGATGATTCAAACAGAAGAATCCAACTATATGGCAAGTGAAGTGATCTTGGCTTCCGGTATGTTAGTTGACCTCGCTGAAGCTTCAGGCATCAAAACAAAGGACGGTACTGAACCACGTATTAAAAAAGTAATTGATGTCGATGATTCCGGTAAAACCTATCTTGATCATGTCTGGGCAGCCGGCACAGTTGCTGGTGTGAGCATGCATACAATTATAACAGCAGGGGACGGAGCAAGAGTCGCGATAAATGTAATCAGTTCTCTGAATGGGGAACGTTATGTTGACCATGATATTCTAAAATCTTAAATTAAATGAATAATAGTTGAATGATATCGTTACGGCTCATGAGTGGGTCGTTTTTTTGTTTGACTCTGTTTGTAGATAATGTTCGTTTTTGAATTCCCGTTCTTATTCAACTAAGGCGAAGATTAGTTGAATAAGAGAAGCGATGCTTTTATGTCGTATTTGACCAAAATTATGCAGTAAGAGGAGCTAGATTAACACAGTCATTTATGAATAACAACCCTAGTACCAATTGGTACTCTAGATGATAATTCTAGAACATCATGATTAAACATCCTAATACAACCATGTGAGACATTCTTACCGATTGAAGCTGGGGTATTTGTTCCATGTATACCGTAATGAGGCTTTGACAAACCCATCCAAAGAACTCCGAATTGTCTTCCAGGATTACGTTGTTTATTGATTATCTTGTATGTCCCAGTAGGTGTTGGTGATAATATTTTCCCAACTGCAATTGGGTAAGCTTTTATCAGCCTATTTCCATCAAAAAGTTTTAATTGATGTTTCGATGTTGATATGTCAATCCATCTCGCCACAAATAACAACTCCATTTTTTAATATATTGTATGAAGTAACATAGGGATTTGTTAATTAATAGACATTATCAGCAATATATACGAACAGAGCCTTTTGTTTAGTTGCAATTTGTACAGCTTTCAGGTACTGAGATGGAAGATAACTGCATATAAAAAAGCCAATCTCCTTCTCAAAGATTGGCCTGAATCTATTAATAATTTTCAATTAACTCGGCATCTATTTCAGCTAAAAGCTCGCCGGCTTTACGGTCATTAATCACGAGGTCTGCATAAAAATCAAAATTAGTAGGCTCTAAATTAATAATAACCAGTTTCGCACCATTTTGCTTAGCAATTAAAGGGAACTGATTAGCAGGTGTCACTGATAACGATGATCCGAGAACAATAAACAGGTCTGCTTTTTCACTTTCAGCCTCAGCCATCATGAATGGTTTTTCAGGCAACATTTCACCAAATAAAATGACGGATGGACGAAGCTTGCCGCCACACTCACATTGATAGGATTCATTTAAATACATTTCACTGCCATATTCCTTACCGCATGTTTGGCAATGTACCTTTTGTAAGGTTCCGTGCAACTCTGCTACCCGACTGCTGCCGGCTTCCTGGTGGAAACCATCTACATTTTGCGTAATAATACTTTGAATAATACCTTCACGTTCCCATTTAGCGAGAATAGAATGGCCTTTATGTGGGCCGTGTTCCTTCACTCCTACCACACGCTGGCGATAAAATTCAAAAAACTCTTTGACATTTTGATTAAGTGCATCTGTACTGGCAATAGTGCCTGGATCTTGCTTCTTCCACAATCCGTTATTAGTTGAGCGGAAATCAGGTAACCCGCTTTCAGTCGAAAAACCTGCACCAGTGAAGATAACGGTGTAGTTAGATTCTTTTAATAAAGTTACTAGTTTGGACAAAATACCTGCCTCCTGTTTTAGGGTCCTCTGTACATAATTATTCATCATTATATCACGAGCCGATTAGCTATTCTAAATCATTGGTTTCGCGAAAATCGATGTATTATATGAGAAAATAGAAGAAACTATTCGAATAATCGAGAATCAGCTTCGAACATGGAGCTTCTATTCTCTTTTCATTTTTATGTTATAAAGGAGGATTCCAAAAAATGAGTTTGATTAAAGCGAGCAGGTTTATGAGTTTGATTCTTCGTCATAAACCAGAATCCATCGGAATTACTCTGGATGAGCATGGATGGGCGAATGTCGAGGAATTGATTAAGGGTATTTCTAAAAAATATCCTTTTGATATGAACATCCTAGAGGAAATTGTGCGAACCGATGGTAAACAGAGATACGCTTTTAATGAGGACAAGTCACTTATTCGAGCCAATCAAGGACATTCCATTTCGGTTGATGTAGAGCTGGAAATCGTGGAACCACCAGAGTTTTTATGGCATGGTACGGGAGAAAAGTATACAGAATCCATTGAACGTATTGGACTAATTCCAAAGAGTCGTTTATATGTTCATCTATCATCTGATGAAGAAACAGCAATCAATGTAGGAAAACGGCATGGGAAACCGGTTGTGTATCGTGTACGAAGTGGTGAAATGATGAAACAAGGATATGTGTTTTACCGTTCGAAAAATCATGTTTGGTTAACAAAAACAGTACCCGTTAAGTTTTTGGAGGCGCAACCGTAAAAATAAAAGAGGGATGTAATTTAGTAAACATGTTAGCTAGAACTCTTAACAAAATCTCATCAAAATATTTCTTGCCCCGTCGTTCTGCGTGACTCATAACATTAACAACTCCTTTAGAAATCTGGATTTAATTGTACTTTTCTAAAAAGGGGTTTTATTCGATATTGTCGAATGTAGGGAACAAGGAATGCGACTGATTGTAAATTACAAGAAACAATGAGGTGGGAATAAATGAATAAAAATCCACGTGAACTTCTGGATAATGCTATTGCGCTGCGTGAAGATGGTCGTGAGAAACAGGATCCGGTTATTTTAAATCATGCACTTAATCTTCTGTTAAATCTATCAGAAAATGATCCGGAAAATGCAGAAATAAATTATCAGATTGGGATTGCCTATGATAATTCTGGGTTATGTAACAAAGCAATTCCTTACTATGTTAAAGCAATTGAACTAGGTCTATCCGGTTCTGATTTACAAAGATGTTTCCTTGGTTTAGGAAGCAGTTACCGCATTTTGGGGCATTATAAAGAAGCTATTGACATCCTTCACCGTGGTGTGACTGAATTTCCTGAACATCGAGCCCTACAAGTCTTTTATTCTATGGCTTTATATAATACAGGGGAATATAAAAGGGCTATGGAAATTGTCTTAATGAATTTAATGGAAACTACAAATGATGAAATACTCCATTACTTTAAGCGTGGTATTTCTTATTATGCCCAGCACCTTGATGAAACTTTAGATTTAGAAAATCCTTAAATCGTAATTACCTCATCCTGTAGGTTGAATAAGCTAACTGTATATAACCTTTTTACTTAGAAGAAACATTCTATATGAAAGCAATGAAAAAAGGAGGATTCACTCAAAATGTGTATCTTCCTTTTTTGGTGTTTCTTTTTCTCTGATATAATTGTACGCTTTCAGTAAATCTTACCTCTTTCATAATGTTATTTTAGTATAATAAAATAAAGAGCTATCTAATTTACATGTAGTACTATGAGAGAAATAGAGGTTCAGTCGAGGGCGTAGTTTCTTTTAATTTTTATATTTAAAGGATAAAAAGAAGGGAGAAGAAAAGTGTTAAACTCCTACCAAAAACCCCTTAAAGGGAAAAAAGTTGGTATTGTATTTGGATCATTCGCTCCGCTTCATCGAGGGCATTTGGATTTAATTATGCAAGCAAAAAAAGAAAACGACGGCGGTTGCATTGTCATTGTATGTGGATATGACGGGGACAAAGGTGAACCACTTATGCCTCATAAAATGCGATATCGTTACGTGAGAGAGTTTTTTTCGGATGATGATTTGGTTGCTGTATATGCAATCAATGAAAATGAAATTGGTATTGAAAATTATCCTAATGGTTGGAACGGTTGGCTTAAAGAGTTTGAAACTATTTATCGCAAGGCGGTAGAAATACCTACAGATACCGACAGAATTTGGTATGTCGGGGATAGGAATTACCATGAGGACTTAATCGGAAAGTTTAATGAAACCTCAATCTTGGTTGACCGACTTGCATTAACTCCAATATCAGCAACGATGATAAGGGAAAACCCCATAAAGCATTGGGATAAAATAACGTATCCATTCCGGAGAGTTTTTAGTACAAACATTCTTATATGCGGTACTGCTTCGGAAGGAAAATCAGTATTAACCGCCGACCTGGGCAAATATTTCAATGCGCCGTACAGTTATGAGTTCGCAAGAGGCTACATGCAAGAAAGTAATATAGCCGAATGGGAATTAAACGGAACGGACTATATGGCTTTTCTTGAAGGGCAGTATAATCTCAATAAAAAATTAATTAACTCACCCTCCAATCAAGGAATCTTTTTTGCGGACTCCGACTCGATGGTAACAAGAATGTACGCAGAGGGGTATTCCAGAGACAGCCAATGTGACTTAACAGAGGAAGAATTTGAAAAAGTTGCTATAGTGGCCGATGAAATCACAAAAAAATGTCGGTGGGATAAAATTTATTTACTATGTCCTTGCGGCGAGTTTGTGGATGACCACGAGCGATTTATGGCTCATTCTGGAATGGAGGAACGCAATGAGTTATTCAACATACTTTGCAACAATATTAAAAGTTCGGGAAATTGGGACAAGGTAACGGTTCTAAATGGCGGCTATTGGAACAACTTCAAAACTATTGTAAGTGATGTGAAAAGAATCATTGAAAATGGAAAGAATTAAAAATTATCTAAAAAACGAATTTTGGAACGGTTATAATCTCTTTGAAAAAATATTTATGATAAGTATGGTACTGCTTCAAATCATTGTATATTGCTTTGTTCCTGATTCTCCTATCGGTATGATTTGCGGAGTATCAGGTGTAATCTGTGTTGTTTTGACAGCGAAAGGCAAACTGTCGTCTTATATCTTCAACTTTATACAGATTGTAACCTATATGTATATCGTATGGGGGTTGGGGCTGTATCTTGAGTTCTTCGAAAATATTTTCTACTTCGTAACTTGTATTCTCGGTGTATTTATTTGGAAGAAGAATATGACCGAGGAAACAATGCAAGTAAAAGCAAAAAGTCTTAAGTCAGTGCAGATGATCATTACAGCTGTGTTAATTGTTATATGTACTATCGCACTGGGTTATATCGGTAAAAATTATCTCGGTAATACTCTGCCTTACTATGATGCATTTACTAATGTAATGGCAATAGTAGCTCAAATCCTCATGGTATTACGATATAGAGAACAATGGCTCGTATGGATTGTAATTGACCTTGTTTGCTTGGTTATGTTCATTATGCTTGGACAGTGGTCTATGGTTGCCATGTATGTTTCGTGGACAATCAATGCGATTTACGGTTGGTACAATTGGAGTAAATTAAATAAAGAAGAAGTAAAATAATAGTTCCTAATCAAGAATTTAAAGAAGGGTCAGTCATAGTGACGGCCCTTCTATAGTTATTGGTACAAGTTATAAAGAATCAAACACTGTTTTAAGATTATGGATTTAACTGATTGATGCTATTACTTTTCTTGATTTCGTCACGAATATCCTTTAGATATTCATTTTTTTGTTTCATTAACTTTAAGATAGTAAGTGCTACATAAATAATAAAAACGATAATACCTAAGTATACCAATATAGAAATTAATCCAAATAAGGATGCTGCCATCATAAGTAAACCCTCCAAACTATATTTTATAATTATTTTACCGTATTTTTCCTCATGATCTTTTGTTTTTTTAAAATATACTTTCGACTAGTGTCTAAAAATGACAAGTTTAAAATGTACCATTTATTCATTTCCGTGGTATCAAAAATTAATCGATAACTAGAATATTTACGCCTTCATGAGTCATCCTGCCATTCTAATTCTTTGGTGAATGAGACTTACTTCCGAAGAATAGAAGTCCCGATGGATATTATTTGAAATTTTTCATATTTTCTCTTGAAACTTTAGCGCTGAGAAGTGATAATAGTTAATATTATCTGAAAAATTAAAACATAGGAGATATGCAGAATGAAAGTAGTGAAATTTGGGGGAACTTCTCTTGCATCCGGTGAGCAGTTGAGTAAAGTTTTTGAGATTGTCGTATCAGATCCACAGCGTAAAATTGTGGTAGTATCGGCACCAGGTAAACGATTTTCATCCGATACTAAAGTGACAGATTTGCTCATTGCCTGTGGAGAAAGCTGGTTAAATGGGGCTTGTGATCAATATTTATTTGATATGGTTATTGATCGATACCGATTAATAGCAGAGGATTTATCCGTTTCAGGCTCTGTCGTCGAAAGAATTAGAGCTGATTTAATGGAAATTCTTAATGGAGACCTGAGCGATAAGGGTCAGTTTATGGATGCCGTTAAAGCCAGTGGAGAAGACAATAATGCCAAATTGGTAGCTGCTTTTTTCCAAGCCAGAGGTGTAGAGGCTGAATACATGAATCCTCGTGAGGCAGGACTAATAGTCAGTGATGAGCCGGGGAATGCTCAGGTTTTAGCAGAATCGTATGCCAATCTATATCATTTAAGAAATAAAAAAGGAATTGTCATATTTCCAGGATTCTTTGGTTATACAACGGATGGAAAGGTGATGACGTTCCCTCGGAGCGGCTCGGATATTACCGGTTCGATTCTGGCTAATGCAGTTAAAGCTGATTTATACGAAAATTATACAGATGTTGATGCCGTATTTTCTGTTAATCCAACGATTATTAATAAACCAAAGGAAATCAGTGTATTGACGTATCGAGAAATGCGTGAACTTTCCTATGCAGGCTTTAGTGTTTTGCATGATGAAGCATTAATTCCCGCCTTTAAAGCAGGGATTCCAGTAAATATTAAAAATACGAATAATCCGTTATCACCTGGTACCATGATCGTGAATAAAAAAGAGTTAACGAATGGTCCGGTTGTCGGTATTGCAAGTGACAATGATTTTTGCAGCATTTATGTCAGCAAATATTTAATGAACAGAGAAATAGGTTTTGGACGTAAACTTCTTCAAATCCTTGAAGATTTAAAGTTGTCCTATGAACATGTTCCTTCGGGAATTGATGATTTGACTGTCATTTTAAGACAGAATCAAATGGACTCTGAGCTTGAAGAGATTATTAGGAACCGGATTATAGAGGAATTAGAGGCTGACGAGGTGAAAATTGAACACAATTTATCCTTGATTATGATTGTGGGAGAGGGAATGCGTTCGAATGTTGGTACAGTTGCGAGGGCATCCAAGGCTTTGGCAAATGCCGGCATTAATATCGAAATGATCAATCAAGGGTCTTCTGAAGTCAGTATGATGTTTGGTGTGAAAGAACTTCAGGAAAACCGAGCAGTGGCTGCTCTTTACAATGAATTTTTTACCAGTGTAAGCGTGTAAGGAAAAGTGGTAAATCGAATAATAGAAATGTTCAATGATGTCATTAACGAAAAACAAAACTTTTCTATATTAATAGGATTCAAACCGGAGTGGTTGATGCAGGGACGGAGGAACCGATATGGTAAAGGCAATCATGTTTGACCTCGATGATACATTGTTATGGGATCAAAAAAGTGTTCAGGAAGCTTTCAGGGTAACCTGCAGGCTGGCTATGAATAAATATCAGATTGACCCAGTGCAGCTAGAAGAATCAGTTAGAAAGGAAGCCACAAAACTGTACAGCTCCTATGAAACATTCGCTTTCACACAAATGATTGGGATAAATCCATTTGAGGGATTATGGGGGGATTTTCAGGATAACCATGAGCAATTTCAAAAGATGGCTCAAATCATGCCGCTCTATCGCAAGGATGCGTGGACGAATGGGTTGAAAGCATTGGGAATAGAGGATGCAGATTTAGGACACGAATTAGCAGAAAAGTTTCCTGAAGAAAGAAGAAAACATCCCTTTATTTATGAGGATACCTTTGAAGTGCTGGATCAATTAAAGGGTTGTGTTAAACTTCTTTTACTGACAAATGGCTCCCCGCAATTGCAAACAACAAAGCTGGAAATAACACCTGAAATAGCTCCCTATTTCGATCATATTGTCATTTCAGGGGATTTTGGACAAGGTAAGCCGGCTCCCGAACTCTTTGAACATGCTGTAGGATTATTAGAGGTTGAAAAAAAAGAAGTCCTGATGGTTGGAGATAATCTGATGACGGATATTCTCGGTGCCAATCGTGCAGGAATAAAATCTGTTTGGGTAAACCGCCATCATAAAGTAACGGATCAAGTGAAGCCTACCTATGAGATTAAGAAACTGGCGGATTTACTACCATTGCTGAAGGAAATATAATTATGAATATCTTGTGAAAGAAATTTCAAGAAGTGTCGCGGAGACCAATTCATCCTTAAGGGGTTAAGTACCCCAGGTTGAATTGGTTTTTTATTTTTGACTGTTTTCGTAATGATGATTTGCCTTTACATACAACAATAAGCCTATATTTGAAAATTACCTAGTTTACATTAAAAAAGGTTGAGGGTGAAGATTTGTAATATCCATATTGACCCAATAGCTCCTTGACATGGGGTATATAAATAGCTACCATGAGTACATTATAATTTTACAATTATTGGTGGGTTGATTTAAATATATCTTGAAAAGTCGGTGTATAGCAGTGGGGGAATTAAGAAATAAATGGACTGAGGAAACTAAGTTATTGATAGCTGCGCTGGTGTTGTTGATCATTTATTTGGCTCCGATGTTTATACTTGGTGAAGATTCTCATATACGGGTGCATGATAACTTAGATTCCAATATCGCTTGGTACAAGGTTCTGAAGGATAATCAAATGCTGTTTGGACCGATAAATGAGACTATTCCACAAATCATTAATGGTTTGCCGAGGAATTCAATTGGAACTGAATTCAGCGGAATTGAATGGCTCCATTATTTATTACCATCCATGACGGCATATTCAATCAGTCAGGCGATTACTAGAATCTTTGCGTTTATTGGAATGTATCTCTTACTTAAAAAGCATTTTGTTAGAAAAGAGGAACATGGCTTTATACGTGTATTCGTTGCATTGGCCTTTGCTTTGACTCCTTTTTGGCCATCCGGAATGCTTGCCACATTGGGGCATCCATTAGCCTTGTATGCCTTTTTAAATATTAGAGGCAGAGATAGTAAATGGACGGATTGGCTTATTCTAATCCTTTTGCCTTTTTATTCGAGCTTTGTACTGGGGTTCTTTTTCTTCCTGGTGGCTATGGGATTGCTTTGGCTTTATGATTGGATCAAGAAAAAAGACCCTAATTGGAAATTCTTTGGCAGTATTGCTTTAATGACTTTTATTTACCTGTTGATCGAATATCGCTTGGTTTATTCTTTGGTATTTCCTGAAGAGCCTAACAGCCGGGATGAATATTTCAGCTCTGCATTAGGATTTGCGCGATCTGTCCGTCTCATATTTAAAAATTACATAATTGGACATAATCATGTATTAACGCTTCACCAATATATTATTTTGCCTGTGTCATTTATAGCTTTATGGTTTATTTATCGGAATAAGCTTTGGAAAAGTGAGAAACGCTATGTTCAGCTGTTTATCTTGAATTTTATTTTATCTGCATGGTATGCGTTTTGGTTTTATGAGGGATGGGCATCCTTGAAAGAACAAATTTCACTTTTAAATAATTTTAATTTTGCCCGTTTTCATTTCCTGAGACCGTTAGTTTTGTACTTATTGTTTGCCCTGTCCTGCCGTATTCTTTGGAAAAATGGAGGGGGATGGAGGCAGTTTTCAAAAGGAGTCATTGTCGCTCAGCTGCTTGTCTTATTTATGTACAATCCGGAAGTGTATTATGGAAGGCTGGATGCACCGACTTTTAAGGAGTTTTATGCTGTTGACCAATTTACTGAGATTAAAGATTATATTGGAAAACCTCAGGATACGTACAGAGTGGTAAGTATAGGATTACATCCTGCTATTGCTCAATATAATGGCTTTTATACTTTGGATACGTATAACAATTACTATCCATTGGCGTACAAGCATCAGTTTCGAGAAATTATTGAGAAGGAGCTGGATAAGAACGCTCAGCTTAAAAAATATTTTGATAAATGGGGCGGGCGTTGTTATATTTTCGTGGATGAGCTTGGTAAGAAATATGATTACGAAAAAAATTCATCCAAAACAATAAAAAATTTAGAGTTGAATACGAAGGTACTGAAAGAAATGGGTGGTCAATATATAATCTCAGCTGTACCTATTGTGAATGCAGATGAGAATAACCTTGAATTGATGGATGTTTTTGATCATGAAGATTCAGCGTGGAAGATCTATCTATATCATGTCATGTAAAGGAGTTACTCATAATGAATCTGCCTGTATTAACAATCGTTGTGCCTTGTTACAATGAACAGGAGGTATTGTCTAAAACATCTGAAGAGCTTTCATCCATTCTAAAAGAGTTATTGGACTCCGGTGTAATCTCAGAAAGAAGTGCTATTTTATTTGTGGATGATGGCAGTGTTGATGATACTTGGGATTTAATACAAATGGAGAGTGTACAGAATAGGTTAGTCAAGGGTCTGAAATTAGCGGGCAATGTGGGTCATCAAAATGCATTGCTCGCTGGTCTGGCAACGGCCCAAAAGCATTCCGATTGTGTTATCTCCATCGATGCTGATTTACAGGATGACATTCAGGTCATAAAAGAGATGGTTGAAAAATACAATCAGGGATATGATATTGTCTATGGAGTTCGAGATCAGCGAAAGAAGGATACTATATTCAAACGGACCACAGCGCTTAGCTTTTATCGTATGATGGGTAAATTGGGAATCAAGTTAATTCCTAATCATGCAGATTTTAGATTAATGAGCAAGCGTGCATTGGGAGAACTCTTAAAATATAAGGAACGGAATTTATTCTTAAGAGGTATGATTCCAATGATTGGCTTTTCCTCCGCTGAAGTCTTTTATGATCGGAAGGAAAGAGAAGCGGGAGAGTCTAAATATCCGTTAAAGAAAATGATTTCTTTTGCGCTTGATGGGATTACCTCCTTTAGTGTTGCGCCGATACGCTGTGTTACCTACATTGGCTTTTTGACGCTATTTATCAGTGTGGTCGCAGGCAGCTATGCTCTAATTCAAAAAACACTGGGGAATACACAATCTGGCTGGACTTCCATCATGATTTCTCTGTGGATCATTGGTGGCTTGCAGTTGATTGGTATTGGAATAGTGGGTGAATACATTGGCAAGATTTTTAAAGAGGTTAAACAAAGGCCGATTTATGCCATTGATGTGGACAACTATACTGAAGATCAAAAAGACCAGGCGAACCAGAAAAATCAATATAAATCTCGCTAACAGGAATATATGTATCATTGGTTTGAAAACAGGAAGGAAACTACATGACGCTTGATGCTATTACATATTATATACAGCTGTATGGATACTGGGTGATTATCTTAGTTTTATTTTGCGGGATTGTAGGAATTCCTGCACCTGAAGAAACATTTGTTATTTTTATCGGTGCTGTCATTGCTGAACAAAACCTTAATTTTCTATGGGCCATCTGCGCTGCACTATTGGGTGCTAATATGGGTATGTTTTTTACCTATATGATTGGAAGGAAGCTTGGGACATCCATCATCCAGAAGTATGGAAATCTAGTGAAAATCACACCGAAACGCTGGCAGAGTATGCATACTAGGTTTGATCAATTTGAAAATAAAATGGTTGTTATAGGATATTTTTTACCGGGACTTAGACAGCTAACTCCCTATATGTCAGGAACACGTGAATTACCATATGCAAAATTTTTCTCACTCGCATTTTTAGCAAGCTTACTATGGACAACCCTTTATATGACGATTGGATTTTATTTCGGAAATATGATTGGTCTCAAGTATTTAAGCTTCATTGCGGTCATTTTTTTCTTAATTTTCATCGTAGTACTTGCATGGAAAAATTGGTTTTCTCCTGCGAGAAGTAAAGTTAGCTCTTAAAAAATATTTTACATATTGTTCATTATAATGTAGAGAAACAGAAGCCGCTGTTAGGATGAACTGACAGCGGCTTCTGTTTTAACATATCTTATATCTTTTTTGTTTTGAAAATCGTAACCGCAACAGCTAGGCATATTCCGACCATGCCGACAGATATTGCAATCGGCGTGACATACTCTCCCGGTGCTTTGAGCCCTGTCAGGAGACTCATGGCTTCGGTTAGCTTCATCGGTGTGAGAGATTCTAGCTTTGGGAAAAGTCCGATGAGATAAACCGCCAGTACAGTACCCCCAGTTCCGAGTAAAACAGTGGTATTACTAGAGGATAGTGTAGAAAACAGCACCATAAATGATAACACCCAAAGCCCGAAAAGCCAGTAACACATTGCTGCAAAGCTAGTGTACACGGCGATGCTATTATCCCAATAAAAAGCATTATAAGCATAAGTAATACCAAAGCAAATCCAATAGCAAGCTGTCCACGATATAAATATCATCATGCTCTTTGCGATAACGAATTTCCAGCGCGAGAGACCCTTTGTCAGAACAGGGATGAGTGTTCCTTTTTGATATTCTGAAGTAAAGGATCCACTGCACATCAGTATAAAAATAATCAGTGCTATTGGAATATTTTTATAAAATTGTGTCCAGGAGGTCAAGGCATCTACAGTAACCTCTGTAACGACAAGGCCTGTTCCCTCCAAAGAGTCTGCCATCATCTCCATCATCCATGGAGTTATCTTTGCTATAGCTGGATTCATAATCCCGAAAAGTACAAATACTAGCAGTAGAATGAGCACTCGTCCTGTTCGACTCCATTCCATCCACTCTTTTTTGAAAAAAGCTAGAAAAGATTTCATTTACTGACGACCTCCATAAACAGAGATTCCAGCGATAGCTCCTGCTTTTCGAAACGGCGGAAAGGAATATGATGCTCCAAGATAAAACGTAAGACAGCTTCTGTCTGTACCTGATCAGCTCGCTCCAGCAATAGATGATTTTCATTGCTTTTTTTGATGCTTGGAAAAGCTAAAAGCAGTTTTGCCGTATCTTCTGGATACTCCAACTCAATTTCATACCCGATGCTTGCATGTTCTCTTTTTAACTTCTCCATTGATTCCTGCAATACGATTTGTCCTTCGTGAAGGAATGCGACCTCATCACATATACGCTCAACATCGGAAAGAATATGCGTGGAAAAGAGAATAGTTGTATGTTCCTTTGCTGCGGTAAGAATATCTAGAATTTCCCTTCTTCCAACAGGATCGAGAGAGGAGGTCGGTTCATCGCAAATCAACAGTCTAGGTCGGTTGAAAAGCGCTTGTGCAATTCCGAGCCGTTGCTTCATGCCGCGTGAAAAACCTTTGATTCGCCGTTTCTCATTGGAGAGTCCCACAAGCTCCAGAAGCTCCTTGGTACGAGCCTTGATACTCGAAGATGACATCCCTGTGAGCTCACCGCAAAAATGCAAATATTCCTTAGGAGTCATAAAAGAATAAAACTCAGGTACATCAGGTAAATATCCAATAAGCCGATTTGTGGGAGTATCGCCGTAGCGAACCTTTTCTCCGCCAACAGTAATCTCCCCGCTGTTTGCCTCCAGTAAGCCAAGAATGATTTTCATAGTCGTAGTTTTCCCAGCGCCATTCTGACCCACAAAACCAAAAACAGTATGCTCCGCTACAGAAAAAGTGACATCCTCTAATACTGTTTTATCTCCAAATCGCTTTTTTACATGAGATAAAGTTAACATATTCATTATGCATCCTCTTTTCCAAGCAGAAAATACAGAATAGGTCCTATAAATTGCATGCCGATTATCACTATAACTAGCCACATGGTACGACTGCCGCGCTTATAGTTCTTATGAGTCAAAATATGATGTATGGTAAAACCCAGCAATGTAAATTCTGCAATAACCAAAGGAATAATAAAGGGTAAGAATTCTTTGACTTCATTCATAATATTTCACTCCTTCCGTAAGTTCTCTTTGTATTCTCTTAAATTCTAGATCGTCTTGAAGTGCTGTCAATAATGGATGTTTAAAAGACTCCAGTACACTTTTTGCCACAAGGCGCATATTTCGTGGCGGTGATGCTCCTAGGTCAAGTTTGCTAATCCATTCATCCAGCCTGTCAAAATAAGCATCGCCGTGGAGCAACGCGTGCTCATGGGTAAAAAGCACTCGAACTACCTGAACATATTGATTTAGCATTCCCAGCGCCTTTTCTTTTTCTCCATGTGTGATATAGACAAGTGCTGCCTGATAGAAAAATTGTGCTGCGCTATTGGGATGCAGGTTGTTTAAATCATATAGCCGAATCAATCCCTCTGTTTTTTTAATCGTTTTTTCACATACTGCAGGGTCATCCATATGAATGGCTAGGTATTGGACCGCAGTTGTAATCAGCGATATCACATGTAGATACATATTGATTTGTGTATAGCTTTTGGCTTTGTCTAAATCCCCGACGGTCAGATAGGCCTGTGCCAAAATTGAATCACTTTGGTGATAGATGCGAGTTGGATCTGCTATCATCTCCAATGCTTCAATGACTTCTTCAGCTTTACCGAGTTGGAGGTTGAATACAGCTTTCACAGTGATAGCATCATTACAAATATCTATTACTTTACAATTTTCCTCTATATGCTCACAAAGTGTTACAGCTTCGTGCAAAATTCTTTGTTGCTCATCATGGTCCTTTGCAAGAGGAAAATGGTTCAGCCAAAGGATGCAGATCTGGAGTAAAAAGGAATAACAGGAATAATAGCGGCGAACCAGTTCTCGTGATTTATTCATCACTTCATTAAAGGGCAGTCTTGTATAGTCAGAAGCAAGCTCCACATATAGCTTTTGGATTTGTTCCCGACTCAACTGTGCTTCATAGCCCAGCAATTCATCTATACTTACATCTAGAAAAGATGCGAGCTGGGGTAATAGTAAGATGTCCGGCAAGCTCTGTTTATTTTCCCATTTAGATACGGATGCCTTCGTAACACCGATAAAATCCGCTAATTCCTTTTGGGTGAGTTTCTTTTTACGGCGCAGTTTAGCAAGGTTATGTGAAAAATTTAATGAGTACATACAACTACCTCCTATAACTATTGTAACCATAGATGCTGTAAAGCTAAATGGAGCAATACGATATTTTTCGATACAAAATCAACTAACGAGAAACTTTACGTTA
This sequence comes from Pradoshia sp. Z4_20, assembly GCF_058216035.1. Classification (NCBI taxonomy): domain Bacteria; kingdom Bacillati; phylum Bacillota; class Bacilli; order Caryophanales; family Bacillaceae; genus Pradoshia; species Pradoshia sp. Z4_20. The sequence goes on along the minus strand of NZ_JBZAJD010000002.1, from coordinate 603,884 downwards.
AACAGTCAATAATAAATAAGCCTCAGGATCTTGTTATAGTGATCCAATGAATGTCAGTTCACGGCAACTCCAATCATAAATCCAATCTCCAAGTGGCTTACCTATGATATTTTTTTGCCTGTTGATATTAAAAAATCGTTCCTCTAAATCGTTGTTTACTTATGTAAATTAAGGGGGTTATTGTTATTATGAATAAGGGATAGTAAAAGTACTTTTTGTATTCTTTTGAAGAAATGGGTTTTCTAAGATTTCTTATAGCATTAATTGATTGATAATTTAGAAAATAGGTAAGGGCATGTGGATATGTTTTTAGTTATAGAACTGAATAGGACTGATTTATTTTACATACATTTATTTTAGTTGGCTCTTTATTAAGTAGGAATCGCAAAGAAGTTATTAATATTAAAGATTCCTATAAAGAAATGAACCTATAGTTCTCAGCTAATTTATGGATGTTCAATAGAGAATCCTTTATTACATAATCAGGGAGTGAGAAGATGTTAGAACAACTTAAACCAAAACGGATCAAAAAGGGAGATACAGTGGGCGTCATTGCTCCTGCCAGTCCTCCAAAGAAGGAGGCCCTTCAAAAAGCACTGTCTTTTCTGGAACAGGATTTAGGTCTTACCGTAAAAATGGGCAGTCATATCTATAAGGAATATGGCTATCTTGCAGGCGAAGACGCAGAACGGGTGGAAGATCTTGAAGCGATGTTTAAGGACGAAGACGTAAAAGCCATTATCTGTGCTTGTGGGGGATATGGGACGGCGCGAATTGCGGATGCCATTAATTATGAAGTCATTAGGAATAACCCAAAGATTTTCTGGGGATATTCAGATATTACATTTATACATACGGCAATTCGACAAAAGACTGGCTTGGTTACCTTTCACGGTCCTATGCTTGCATCTGATTTAGGAAATGATGATATACATCCTCGCTCTAAGGAATCATTTAAACAGCTTTTTCAATCAGAAGAAGTGAATTATAAAGAGGATATCTCCCCTTTACACCCATTTATTGAGGGAGAAGCGGAGGGTGAATTAGTAGGAGGAAATCTAAGCTTGATCACAACGACCTTGGGGACTCCTTTCGAAATAGATACGAAAGGAAAGCTCCTTTTAATAGAAGATATTTATGAAGAGCCTAGGAATATTGATATTTTCTTAAATCATTTATGGTTGGCTGGAAAGTTAAGTGATATTGCCGGTCTTGTCATCGGTGATTTTGCCGATTGCGAGCCAAAAAGCAGACGGACACTCACCCTTGATGAGGTATTGACTCACTATACAAAACTGATTAATAAGCCAGCTATGGGTGGATTTAAAATTGGTCATTGCAATCCACATATTGGAATACCACTTGGCGTGAAAGCCAAAATCAGCACTGCAGAGAAGACACTTACCATTGAAAGCGGAATTGCAGATGAAAATTAGTAATATCGAAACCTATCGTATACAAGTTCCTTTAATTAAACCATTTAAAACAGCATTAAGGATTGTAAATACAGCTGACTCTGTTTATGTCAAAATTCAATGTGACAATGGTTTGGTTGGATGGGGAGAAGCAACCGCAACTGCTGTTATTACTGGTGATACATTACAATCAATAGAAACAGCTATTCACGACTTTTTTAAACCCAGTTTAATAGGAAAAGATATTTTGTGTTTCGAAGAGATTTTTCATGACCTATCCGCTATTATGACAAGAAATTCAAGCGGAAGAGCGGCAATTGATATGGCTATTTATGATTGTCTGGCCCAAAATAGTAAGCTGCCCCTTTATCAGTATTTAGGTGGCAGAAGCTCTCGGCTTGAAACAGACTTTACGGTAAGTGTGGATATCCCTCACATAATGGGGGAGGAGGCATTGGAATATGTAAAGAGCGGTTTTACAACCTTAAAGGTTAAAGTAGGTCTCGGTAATATAAATGAGGATATTGCGAGAGTGAAAGAAATTAGAAAGTGTGTGGGGAATGAGATTACGATACGTCTGGATGCTAACCAAGGATGGACTGCGAAGGAAGCGATTCAGGCAATCCGCCGTATGGAGGAAATGGGTTTACAAATTGAATTGGTGGAACAACCGGTCAAGGCAGATGATTTGGAAGGGCTCAGACAAGTAACTAATCAGGTAAATACATTTATTATGGCAGATGAAAGTGTATTTACCCCAAGGCAAGCCTTAGAGGTCATTCGTACACGGAGTGCAGACATGATTAATATTAAATTGATGAAAACTGGAGGGATTTTTTACGCCCAGTACATTAACCAATTAGCTGAGGCGGCAGGGATGGAATGCATGATGGGCAGTATGATTGAAACACATTTAGGTTTAACAGCTGCTGCTCACTTTGCTGCAAGTAAACGTAATATTACCCGCTATGATTTTGATGCCCCTCTCATGTTATCCCGCTCCCTGATTGAAGGCGGCATACAATATAAGGGTAGTAAATTTACTTTACCCGAAATAGAAGGCTTAGGTATAAGGCATATTCAGCTCAAGTGAGAGGAGGATCAAAAAGTGGGATTTACTCACAAAATCATGACCGTTAATGTAACTGTAGCGACCGTTTGGACTACAAATCAGTCTTATAGAGAGCTTGATCGTCCAGCCATTAGCCATCCGGTCCGATTGGAGGATTGGCTTCTATTTATGAATGAGGCTGAGCGGCTTGATTTATGCGAATCCAATAGAATCCAGACCCAATTATTATTTGGTGAACAGGTCCTGCTGCTCGAATATAAACATGGATGGGCCCATATCATTGCCATCGAGCAGTCTTCAAAGAAAGATTCCAGAGGATATCCAGGCTGGGTACCTCTATGCCAGCTGGAGAATTATGAACCTGCATCCAATGACACTTTTGCCTTGATTACAAGTCGGAAGGCTTTGCTTACACTGGAAAAAACACAAGATACCCTAGTGCTAAGCTATCAAACGAAGTTATCATACCTTGGTGAAAAAGATGGACGGATACTTGTAGACACCCCCTTAGGTATTGGAAATTTACACAGAGATGATATAGCTTTATTTAACTGTAAAGAGAGAGGGAAGCCAGGGAGTGATATAGACATTGTCACTTCTGGAGAGCAATTCGTCGGCTTACCCTATTTGTGGGGTGGACTGAGCAGTTATGGGTATGATTGCTCAGGATTTACCTATACAATTTATAAGGCAAATGGCTATAGTATTCCACGTGATGCAAGTGAGCAGGCGCAATATGGTACGCCGATTGCGCTGAATGGGGTACAAAGGGGGGACTTGCTTTTCTTTGCATATGATAATGGAAAAGGAGCAATTCATCATGTCGGGATTTATTATGGACAAGGTAAACTTCTTCATTCACCGCATACGGGTAAATCAATTGAAATTATCCCGATTGAAGGCACTATATATGAAAAAGAGTTATGCATGGCAATGAGATGTTTGGAAAAGTAGAATTCAAAGCATGTATGTATTTAATATTGTCCCTATTTTATCGAAAGACTCCAAACATATAGTTTAACTGCTTAATAAGATAGTTTAAATGATTCGTACCAAAAAAGACAAAACCATGATGGAAAGAAAGGTTAGAAGAAACAATGTGGAACCATATTATCGGTATCAATGATTAGTCCTGATCAGAGCTTTTCCATACTGATCGGGACCTTTTTGTATTGAGTGGTTATCTGAATAATGTTAAGGGTCATTCCCTATAATGACCCTTTATGCTAATCGATTATTTTAATAGAGGTAATACTCTTGCTACTCAATTTTGTAATAAATAAAGTTGTATAATATACTAGTTTCAAGATAAATTTAAAGTGATCTTAATAGAATTGAAATCCTGTGAGGTAAGAATCTCAAGAATTCGAGGGATAAATTGGAACGTTTCAAGCGATCAATTGGGGGAATATGCATGAGAGACTATTTTATAAAGGGAACAAATATGAAACTTCCAACACTTTTTATGCTGCATGGTACAGGTGGAACAGAGCATGATTTAGTGCCGATTGCTAAATTAATTTCACCTGAGTCCTCCATTTTAAGTGTACGAGGCAACGTTTCGGAAAATGGAATGCCAAGGTTCTTTAAAAGATTGGCTGAAGGTATTTTTGATGTTGAAGATTTAAAGTTTCGTACAAAGGAACTAAACGATTATTTAAACGAAGCCTCAGTCAAGTATGGGTTTGACCGAAACAATGTGTTGGCAATCGGTTATTCAAATGGAGCTAATATAGCTGCCAGTATGCTTTTTCACTACCAACATGTATTAAAAGGAGCTATTTTGCATCATCCTATGGTTCCTTTAAGAGGAATAAAGCTGCCAGAAATGGAACGTCTGCCAATCTTTATAGGTGCCGGCAAAAACGATCCAATTTGTTCACCGGAAGAAACAAAAGAACTGAGTGAAATACTGAAGGCTGCCGGAGCCAAAGTAGAGGTTTATTGGGAACAAAATGGACACCAGCTGACACAATCAGAGGTAGAGGCTGCAGGATTATGGTTTTCTCAGCAATTTAAATAAATTGGAGATGATTAGATGATATCGCTAAATCCAACTGAAATGAGTGAGCGAGAGAATTATACCTTTTTAACAGGGGCAGTCGTTCCTAGACCGATTGCCATTATCTCAACCATTTCTAACGAAGGAATTATGAATATTGCACCTTTTAGTTATTTTACGATCGTTAGTTCAAATCCCCCGCTGATTGCTGTATCAATCCAGCGACGGAATGGCGAAAGAAAGGATACAGCAAGAAATGCAATCGATTCGGGAGAATTTGTCCTCCATATTACAGATGAAGAAAACGTGAAGGGAGCGAATTGGACAGCAGCTGAATTGCCTCCGGACCAAAGTGAACTAGAAGGATCTCCCTTTCAAACAGTAGATAGTGTTCATGTACGAGTCCCAGGGCTTAGCCCTGCGAAGATTCGGATGGAATGTACCGTACATAAAGTAATACCGCTTGGAGGCCATACCGCAGAAGATGCAGGTTGTGATCTACTAATCGGTAATATTGTTTTTTATCATATAGATGAAGCCATCTACAAGGATGGTACAATCAGTACAGAATTACTCAAGCCTGTTTCCCGGCTTGCTGGCCAAAATTTTATGAAGATTGGTGAACAATTTATTCTGGAAAGACCAAAATAATAGCGTACAGAACTTCCCACTTCAAGTAGGGAGGTTTTTTTATGGGTTCTTTTGGTAATAGAAAAGGTCTAAAAGACTATAAAAGATAAGTTTTTCTTTAATTAAGTCATAAGATTTTCTTATTAAAAATTAAAAAAAGGTACAAAATATCTAATTAAATTACAAATTTGTTAAATTACTAGAAGGACTTTCACTAAATATTCAGAATATATAACCAGTATACGAGTGGTTGCGCTTTCATAACCACCTTAATATAGATAAATCAGACAAGTGGGGGTAATGAATGAACGCTTTAGGTAATGGGAATCGGATGTCAGAACTCGGTCGCAGGAGAGGTTTTTGGATCTCATTAATTGCTGTATTACTGGTACCGTTAGTTTATGGATTGATTATGCTAACGCCAAGTTGGGGACCATATGATAATCTTTCAAACTTGCCGGTCGCAGTTGTGAATAATGATTCAGGTACTGTAACAGACGGTAAGGAAGTTAATGTTGGTAGAGATTTGGTAGCGAAACTGAAAGACGGGAATGACCTGGGATGGAGATTTGTCAGTAAGGAACAAGCATATCGCGGACTTAATGATAATGAATATTATATGGTAATTGAGATTCCTGAAGACTTTTCCCAAAAGGTAGCAACCGTAATGGATGAAAATCCGGAAAAACCGGAACTAAAGTATACGCAGAATGAAGGGCTGCATTTTATAGCTGCAACAGCAACGAAAACAGCTATAGGAACAATTAAAGAGCAGCTTGCTGATACAATCACCGCTACCTATACCAGTACAGTTTTTGCCCAGCTTGGTGATGTAGCAGAAGGATTTAAATCCGGTGCGGATGGTTCAACAAAGCTCCATGAAGGCTCTGTTAAACTGAAGGAGGGTACTGGAACCCTACTAGATTCACTAACAACAAAAACAGGCGATATTCAAAAACTGGCAGACGGTTCAAAGCAAGTGGAACAGGGGCTCGGTCAATTAAATGGAACAATGGCTGGAAAATCAGCTGATATCGCGAGGTTGGCAAATGGAGCAGCTCAGGTCAGTGATGGGTCGAGCCTTATGCATTCAACCGTAAGTGGTAAGATCGGTGATATCAATACACTTGCAAGTGGGTCGAAGCAGGTTGAGGATGGGTTGGGGACTTTATCTGGAACATTGAGTGGGAAATCAGAAGATATCGCAGCATTGGCTAAAGGAACGAAAGATCTCAAAGATGGATCTGGGATATTATATAATACAATGAGTGGTAAATCTGAGGATATTGAAAGACTTGCAAAGGGTGCAAATGATTTAAAAGATGGCTCAGCAGCTTTATATTCTCAGCTGGATGGTAATAAAGGAAAAATTAATGACCTTGCAGTTGGGGGTAAAGAATTAGCTGCTGGTGCTGATGATTTAAAAACTGGAACTTCTAATATGCTGAACGGATTGGAAGAAGCTCAAAAAGGTGTAAGTCAACTAAATGGAAGTATGCCTAGATTAGAAGAAGGTAGCAAATCGTTAGTAGGTGGTATTGATACAGTCGTAGGGCACACGAATAATCTTGCAGATGGTTCACAAGAAGTGGCAGATGGAATAAAAGAATTAGGTGATAAGATAGCAATAATCTATCCAGGAATAAAAGATGACGAAGGTTTTAAAGCGTTATTAGCGGGTGCCCAAGAATTAACAGGTGGGATAAAAGCACTGAGTCAGGGGATTACACAAAAAGAAGGTCTACGAGAAGGAGCAGATACTCTATCTAAGGGGATTTCAGGACAATTGAAGCCTGGAGTAGAAAGGTTAACAACTGTTTTCAAAGAAGAAATTATCCCAGGTCAAAATAAGATTGTTGATGGCGCAGATCGTTTAGCAGCAGGAGCAAAAGATATAGAGAATGGTACTTCTTCAGTGAATACAAATTGGGGATTAATTACTAATGGAGTTGGTGACATTAAGGGTGGCTTAACAACAGTCGCCGCTGGAAATCAATCCGTTAGTGATGGTTGGAATACAGCTGTTGATGGTGCTAATGCATTAAACGCTGGCCTTACCACAGTCGCAGCCGGTAACCAATCCGTTAACGAAGGCTGGAAAACTGCAGTCACCGGTTCTAAACAGCTTTATGATGGTTCTAAGCAAGTGGCAGACGGAACAGCAACTGTTAATAGTGCATGGGGTACGTTGTCAACATCTTTAAACACGTTGAAGAATGGTGCTGCTGAAGTGGCTGGTGGTAATGCCACAGTGAATGCAGGCTGGAAAACAGCTGTTGATGGATCTAAGCAGCTATTTGACGGTTCTAAGCAAGTAGCTGATGGTAATGCAACGGTTAATACTGGCTGGGGTACAATGAAGGATGGAGTTACTGAAATTGATAAAGGTGTCGGTCAAATTAAAGACGGTACGCTTGAATTATCCAGCGGTTTAGGTGACGGAGCTGAAAAAACGGCAGGTATAAATGCTACCGATGAAACGATTAGCATGTTCTCCTCTCCGGTTGAGCTGATAGATTCGAAAATTAATAGTTATCCATATTATCGTTACGCAAATGCACCATATGTATTATCGTTAGCATTATTTGTCGGTGTTTTATTAATGATGTTAGTCGTTGGGGTTAGAAAACCAATGGATGAAGCTAGTTCAGGCTTCGCATGGTATTCAAAAAGATTTGGTTTGCTTGCTTTATTGGTAGCTGGTCAGGCCATCCTTCTTTCTGGCTTTACCATATTCTTTGTTAATTCAGGATTTGCGAATAGCCTGTTGCTTATCTTGTTTGCTGTATTGGCGAGTATCTCATTTATGTCCATTGTGTTCTTCCTGACTATGCTTGCCGGCAACATTGGTTTGTTTATAGGCGTGGCACTTCTGATTATGCAGCTATCTACTACCGGATCTGCATTGCCAATTGATATGCTGCCTGAATATTTACGTACTCTAAGCAATATCTTGCCGATGACTTATTCGATTGCAGGCTTCCGAGCATTAGTATCATTGGATGACATCGGTATGATGTTTGCGAATGCAACGATACTAGTTGTGTTCCTGCTCCTGTTTGCTGGACTGTCCGTTGGATCATCCTTTTTCAAAAAAAATGAATCAGCAGGAGATGCAGAAATAGTAAGGTAAATATAATTATATAAATCCCTTTTAGTAGAAGAATGCATAGATTAATTGTATTCTATATTGAAAGGGATTTTTACTTATGAATAAGGGGTCCGAATGGGAGAGATTAGATTGAATCAGAAAATATTACCGGCAGCTTCAACTATGAAGGACTTTGAAAAGTTTTTACAATCAGGATTTAAAACAGGTGTTATTTTAGAGACTCATCTTGGGCAAATCAAACATATTACTCAAATGGCCAAAATGGCAGATAAACAACTGTTTTTTCACGTGGATTTAATCAATGGATTAAAAAATGATGAATATGGTACTCAATATTTATGTCAGGAGTTTAAACCATTTGGTGTCATATCCACAAAATCAGCGGTTATCCAAGAAGCAAAAAAACATCAGGCAATAGCTGTGCAGCGAATCTTTATGATTGATAGCCATGCGCTCGAACGCAGCTATAAGATGGTCAAAAAATCACAGCCTGATTATATTGAAGTACTACCGGGCGCACTTCCTAATATGATTAAAGAAGTTGCAGGGGAAATTCAGCTGCCGATCTTTGCGGGTGGTTTAATCCGAACAGTTGAGGAAGCGAAAGAAGCACTTGAAGCTGGTGCTGTCTCGATAACCTCGTCTAAACGAGAACTTTGGCAGTATTTTGCAGGGGAATGAGTCGAATTCCCTATTTATTTCTTTTTATTTGACAGCGTTTACAAAAAGTTTTACACTGTGTTTAAGTTAATAAGTATGTGGAAAGACATGGAGACACAGGTGGCAGTATTCCTTAATAAGTAGGAATACTTTAGTGCTTGTTTCTTCATTTTTTTTTGAAATTATATGATAGGGAGATGGAAGGAATGACACCATTTTGGGGTGAATTAGTAGGCACGATGATCTTGATTGTTTTTGGAGCAGGAGTGTGTGCTGGAGCCAACTTAACTAAATCTTATGCAAAGGATGCTGGGTGGATTGTTATCACTATAGCTTGGGGGCTTGGTGTTACATTAGGCGTATTTGCAGTCGGCGGCATTAGCGGTGCTCATTTAAATCCTGCTGTTACATTTGGTCTTGCGTTTAGCGGAGATTTTGCTTGGGCAGATGTACCTGGATATATTTTGGCGCAAATGATTGGAGCAATGATTGGGGCAACTCTTATTTATTTACAATACTTACCACATTGGAAGGCGACTGAAGATCCAGGGACAAAATTAGGGGTTTTCGCAACTGGTCCGGCTATTCCTCATACATTTTCAAATTTACTTAGTGAAATTATAGGAACATTTATTTTATTGCTTGGTCTGCAATTTATTGGAGCAAATGATTTTACGGAAGGCCTAAATCCATTCGCAGTCGGTCTTTTAATCGTAGGAATCGGTATGGCTCTTGGGGGAACAACTGGTTACGCCATCAATCCGGCACGTGACTTAGGTCCGCGTATTGCACATGCGATTCTTCCGATAGCGGGGAAAGGCCCATCTAATTGGGGATATGCTTGGATTCCGGTTGTAGGTCCTATTCTCGGCGGATCCTTGGGGGCTTTGTTCCATAAAGCGGTCTTCAATAATACGTTGACAGGCGCTTTCTGGGCAGTATTAGCTGGCACTGTAGTTATCTTGGTAATCGCTTATTTTATGACTAATAAAGATTCAGAACAAGCACTACGACAAGCTAATGATCCAGCAAAAGCAAGGTTATAAGTTACTAACTTTAGAGAAATCGATTATAATATAAAAATTAGTAGATGGGAGATGAAAAAAATGGAGAAATATATTTTATCAATTGATCAGGGGACCACTAGTTCCAGAGCTATTTTATTCAATAAAAAAGGGGAAATTGTACATAGTGCTCAAAAGGAATTTACACAGTACTTTCCAAAGCCGGGCTGGGTGGAGCATAATGCAAATGAAATTTGGGGTTCAGTGCTTGCTGTTATTGCGGGCTGTCTTTCAGAATCAGGTATTGAGGCAACAGATATAGAAGGAATCGGAATTACAAATCAGCGTGAAACAGCGGTGGTTTGGAATAAAGAAACAGGTCAACCTATTTATAATGCGATAGTTTGGCAATCCCGCCAGACAAGAGATATATGCGAGGAATTGAAAAATGCTGGCCACAATGATCTTTTTCATTCCAAAACTGGTTTATTAATAGATGCCTATTTTTCTGGGACAAAAGTTAAGTGGATCCTCGATAATGTAGAAGGTGCACGTGATTTAGCCAATGAAGGGAAATTGTTATTCGGGACAATTGATACATGGCTAATCTGGAAGCTATCCGGCGGTAAAGCTCACGTAACTGATTATTCCAATGCTTCAAGAACAATGATGTACAATATTTATGACCTGCAATGGGATGATGAATTGCTGGAGATATTAGATGTTCCGAAATCCATGCTTCCAGAAGTGCGTCCGTCGTCTGAAGTATATGCACAAACCATTGATTATCACTTCTTTGGTAAGAGTATACCAATTGCCGGTATTGCTGGTGACCAACAGGCAGCATTGTTTGGTCAGGCATGCTTTGAAAAAGGAATGGCAAAAAACACATATGGAACAGGCTGCTTTATGCTCATGAATACAGGTGAAAAACCGGTTAAATCGGAAAAAGGATTATTGACAACTTTAGCTTGGGGATTAAATGGTAAAGTTGAATATGCATTGGAAGGTAGTATCTTTGTAGCGGGTTCTGCTGTTCAATGGCTCCGAGATGGATTAAGGATGCTTAAGGATGCTGCTGATAGCGAGACATATTGCCGAGCAGTTGACTCTACAGATGGAGTATATGTCGTTCCAGCCTTCGTAGGTCTTGGTACTCCATATTGGGATAGTGATGCAAGAGGAGCGGTCTTCGGTCTGACAAGAGGGACTACAAAGGATCACTTTATCAGAGCAACAGTTGAATCTTTAGCTTACCAAACAAAAGCTGTTATTGATGCAATGGAAGAGGAATCCGGAATTGAATTGAAAACATTGCGTGCCGATGGCGGGGCCGTTAAGAATTCATTCTTAATGGAATTCCAGAGTGATATCTTAAACGTGCCGGTTGAAATACCAAAAATTAATGAAACGACTGCCCTTGGAGCTGCTTATTTAGCTGGGCTGGCTGTTGGATTCTGGGAAAGCCAGGATGAAATTGCTGCGCAATGGATCATTGATAAATCATATGAACCGACTATGGAACAAGAGAAACGTAATGAATTGGTTGATGGTTGGGAAAGAGCGGTTGCAAGTACCAGAACCTTTAAATGATAATTCAATTTTGTATGAGTTTTTCTCAAAAAATGATATAATGAAAATAAGTTAATATAAGGTTAGAGATTTTAAGAGACCGCGAGTACATTCCTTTAAATAAGGGTAATGTATTTTGTGGTCTCTTTTTATTATCTCAATAGCACTTATCAACAGAGGAGGAACAAGAGGATGGGTTTAAATAGTTTAAATAGACATGAATATAAAAATAAATTACAAAACACACATTTCGATGTGCTTGTCATTGGTGGAGGAATTACCGGAGCAGGGATTGCTTTAGATGCAGCTACAAGAGGGATGAAGGTGGGTCTAGTTGAAATGCAGGATTTTGCAGCCGGTACATCAAGCCGTTCAACCAAGCTGGTTCACGGTGGATTGCGCTATCTAAAGCAATTGCAAGTAGGAGTAGTTGCAGAGGTTGGGAAAGAAAGGGCTATTGTTTACGAAAATGGTCCTCATGTTACAACACCTGAATGGATGTTATTACCCTTCCATGAAGGCGGTACATTTGGTAAATTTACTACTTCCATTGGCTTACAGATGTATGATTTTCTTGCTGGAGTGAAAAAGGAAGAACGCCGCACTATGCTTACAGTAGATGAAACAATTGAAAAAGCTCCATTGGTTAGAAAAGATGGCTTAAAGGGTGGGGGCTACTATGTTGAATACAGAACCGATGATGCCCGCCTGACGATGGAAGTCATGAAAGAAGCGTTTGAACAAGGAGCAAGCTTACTGAATTATGCCAAGGTCGAGGATTTAATCTATGAAAATGGAAAAATAGTAGGCGTAAATGTTAAGGATATATTGGATGAGGATTCATTCCAAATTAAAGCTAGGAAGATTATAAATGCAACGGGTCCATGGGTAGACTTTATACGTGAAAAAGACAATTCTAAAAAAGGTAAAGTGCTTCAGCTTACTAAAGGTGCACACATAGTGATTGACCAATCCCGTTTCCCTTTGAAACAAGCGGTTTATTTTGATACCCCTGATGGAAGAATGGTATTCGCGATTCCGCGTGAAGGGAAAGCCTATGTTGGGACAACAGATACATTCTATGGTCAAGATCCAATCAATCCAAAAATGACTGATCAAGACAGAGATTATATATTGGATGCTATTAACTATATGTTCCCTTCAGTAAACGTTACTAAAGAGGATGTGGAATCCAGTTGGGCTGGAGTGCGCCCATTAATCAGCCAGGAGGGGAAAGGTGCTTCTGAGATATCCAGGAAAGATGAAACATGGGTATCTGATTCTGGGTTAATTACGATTGCAGGCGGAAAATTGACAGGATATCGTAAAATGGCTGAAACCGTTTTGGATTTAGTAGCTAAACAATTCAGAGATGAAGGATATAAACATTTCGGTAGCTGCTATACTGAAAAAATGCCGATATCCGGCGGCCGTGTTGGAGGCTCAACGAAATTTAGTTCATATATAAGCAAAACTAAAGAAAAAGCAATCGGAACCGGGTTGTCAGATACAGAAGCAAGAGAGATTATTTCAACATATGGATCCAATGCTCCGCTTCTGTTTGAAATAGCCCGAAAAAACAAAGAAAAAGCGAGCGAAATAGGGCTGCCATTACCAGTATTGACTAAATTGGGCTATGCAATTGAATATGAATTGGCTTATACGCCGCTTGATTTCTTTAATCGCAGAACTGGCATGGTCCTATTTGATATTAAGCATGTTCATGAATACAAAGATCAAGTGATTTCGTATATGAAAAAAGTACTGCATTGGACTGAACAGCAAACAGAAATGTATACTAAAGAGCTTGAAACTGAATTGCATGATGCTGCGTATCCACAATCCGAGCTGGTTACGAATTAATATAAATACGGATAAATGACCCCACTTCCTTGAAATATAGGTTGTGGGTTTTTTTTAAGATTCAATATCTTTAAAAAGGGGAATAGAAATGAAACAGAAACTATTAGTTTATTTAACACGGGATGGGGGCAGTCAAGATGAATGAAATTCAAGGAAATAAGAAAAATGAATGGATGATTTATACCGGATCTTATGCAGAAGAAACAAGTACGGGTATTCATCTATTCAAATTGAACGTGAAAGAAAAAAAACTTGACTTAGTTGAGAAATATACGGGTATTGAAAATCCTTCCTTTCTTGTTATAAATAAAGCTCAGACCCATTTATACGCGGTAAGTGAAGTTGAGTATGGGATGGTTGTCTCTTATGCAATTAATCGGCAATCCGAACAGATTAGAGAGTTAAATCGCAAATCTACGAATGGGATGGCACCTTGCTATGTCAGTCTTAGTGAAAATGAATCTTGTTTATACATTAGTAATTATGGTGGCACGGTAACTAGGATAGAACTACAAGAGGACGGAACACTTGGAGAACATACGACAACAAATGAACATGTTGGATCAGGGGTTTGGGCAGACAGACAGGATGCACCGCATGCTCACTCAATCGTACCGGTACCGAATTCCTCCGTTGTAGTTGCAGCAGATTTAGGTACTGATAAAATTTATGTATACGATGATAAGGATTTTGCCAATTTGGCTAAAATGTCTACTATTCCTGGATCGGGTCCAAGACATTTTGCCTTTCACCCTACATTGCCAATCATGTATGTCATCCAGGAATTAAGCAATACAATCGCAGTATTTGAATTAAATGACCAACATATACCGGATTCTCTTCTAGGGGTGGTTACTACATTGCCGGATGATTACAAAGAGGAAAATACAGCAGCCGATTTGCATATTTCAGAGGATGGCCAATTCTTATATGCCTCAAATAGAGGGCATGACAGTATTGCAACGTACAAAGTGGCAGAATCAGGTATACCGGAAATTATCGCATTTACACATACGGAAGGAAAGGGACCGAGAAATTTCGAGTTAATAGACGAAGAAAAAGTACTTATTGCAGCAAATGAGCAAAGTGATTCATTAGTTTTATTTGAAATTAATAAAGAGGGTATTCCAACCTATACAGGGAATACGATTTCTCTTTCGAAACCCGTTTGTGTTCAAGCGATAGTAAGAAATCAAGAATGATACAAAAAAGCTGGTTTGGATTTTTCCAAACCAGCTTTTATTTAATTAGATTGTTCTTTTAAAGATTGTGTATAAGCCGTAAAGATACCTAAAACAATAATAGCCATTCCACCGTTTAATAGGGAGTATTGCAAGTCCCAATGGCCAGTATATAAATTTTTAATAGACAACACGCTGATCAACATAAGCATCAATGTAATTAAAATATTGTATGCTTTCATTCGTGAAACAACACCCCTTGATTCGTAATTGATCTTTTTCATAGATTTTATTTTACTATGGTTTAGGTATAAAATTAAGTATAATTTCGTCTTTTTTTTGTTATATTTTTCCGGAGATGTTTTGGACGCTAATCTATTGAGTCCATCAGATTTTTTATCGTTTCTTTTTGCAAGGGTCCGATTATTCGCTTTTGTATGATACCGTTGGAGTCAATGAAATAACTGGTTGGGATTGTTATAATTTTATATAATCCTGCAATAGTTCCTGTTTGGTCCAGTAATACAGGATACCTGATATTATACATATCTTGGAAGGTTTGAACGGCTTGCTTGTTTTTTTCTGAATAGGTCATATTCACGCTTAATACAGTGATCTTCCCCATTTTATGTTCACTATAAAATTCATTGAGATCTGGTATCTCTAATTTGCAGGGAGGGCACCAGCTTGCCCAAAAGTTTAATAAAACTTTTTGACCGCGATAATCAGATAATTTTATGCTTTTTCCGTCCTGAGTTTTTAATTCGAAATCAGGTGCAGATTGACCTTCTTTAATTCCTGTTTGAGTCAAAACAGGTCTAGTTTCCTCTGTAATAGACTCTTTTTGTGTCTGCGTGTAAATAAATAGAAATATGAATAAAAAGAATGGAGCAAGAATGGCAATTGTTTTATTCTTCAATTTGGATGAGGCCTCCTGATGTCGTTTTTATTTAGTAGAAAGTATTTGCCAGTCGTGAAAAAATTAATCAATGGGCATCAAATTGTGTTAAGTTGTTTATAAAAATATGAATAAAGGTAAGAATCTAGTATTGAGCTTTTAGGGAAGTGAGGGAAGATAGATGTTTTATATAGGAGTTGATATAGGAACCACGAGTACAAAGGCTGTATTATTTTCGGGAGACGCATCTGTGCTCAGCACCTATCATGTAGAGTACCCATTATATAGCCCGACTCCACTTACAGCAGAGCAGAATCCTGATGAGATCTTTCATGCTGTACTTAATGCAATAAGAGGAGTAATGGTCCAAAGCCAAATAAATCCTGATGAACTGTCGTTAGTATCCTTTAGCTCGGCTATGCACAGCGTAATTGCGGTTGAGGAAAATGGAAATCCATTAACTCAATGCATTACATGGGCTGACAGCCGTTCAAAGAAGTGGTCCGACTATATTAAAAATGAGAGGAATGGACAAGAAATTTATCGGAGAACTGGAACGCCAATCCATCCAATGTCTCCTCTTACAAAAATCACCTGGTTGATGAATGATTATCCCGAATTAGCGGGTAGGACATATAAATTCATTTCCATTAAAGAATATGTTTTTTATAAATTATTTGGGCAATATGTGATTGATTATTCGGTTGCTTCAG
Organism: Pradoshia sp. Z4_20; assembly: GCF_058216035.1. NCBI lineage: Bacteria > Bacillati > Bacillota > Bacilli > Caryophanales > Bacillaceae > Pradoshia > Pradoshia sp. Z4_20. The sequence goes on along the minus strand of NZ_JBZAJD010000002.1, from coordinate 587,762 downwards.
CAACAGGAATGTTTCATCTTAAAAATTTAGAATGGGATTCTGAGGCATTGGCAATCGCGGGTATTACAGAGACCCATTTGTCTAAACCAGTACCAACTACATATTATTTATCTGGCATGGACTCCGTCTATGCTGCGGATATGGGGCTGTTGCCGGATACTCCATTTGTAATAGGAGCCAGTGATGGCGTTCTCTCCAATCTGGGTGTCAATGCGATTGATCCAGGGATTGTAGCAGTCACGATTGGAACGAGCGGAGCCATTCGTACGGTAACAGATAGGCCGATTACGGATGAAAAGGGCCGAATTTTTTGTTATGCATTGACGGATAAGCATTGGGTGATTGGCGGACCAGTTAATAATGGAGGTATGACTTTTAGATGGCTAAGAGATGAGCTGGCTTCAGCGGAAGTAGAAACAGCTAAACGCCTCGGAATTGACTCATATGAAGTACTCACCAAGATAGCATCAAAAGTAGCGCCGGGGGCAGATGGACTACTATTCCACCCATATTTAGCTGGAGAGAGAGCGCCCATTTGGAACCCTGATGCCAGAGGATCGTTCTTTGGCTTGGGACTTCATCATAAAAAGGAACATATGGTCAGAGCGGTGCTTGAAGGAGTCATTTTTAATCTCTATACAGTCTTATTAGCTTTGCAGGAATTGATAGGTGTGCCAAGTAAAATCAGGGCAACGGGGGGATTTGCGCGCTCAGAGTTATGGAGGCAAATGCTTGCGGATATTTTTAATCAGGAAGTAGATGTGCCAGAAAGCTTTGAAAGCTCTTGTTTAGGAGCAGTTGTACTCGGCAGATATGCACTCGGTGAAATTGAAGACCTATCCGTTGTATCAAATTATGTGGGAACTACACATGTCCATACGCCGGTTAAAGCAAATGTAGAAAGATACGAGGAATTACTGCCAATTTACATCAATATATACAGAAAATTGGAGACTGAATATAGCAGTATAGCAGCTTTCCAAAACAAATGGATTAATCATAAATAAGTTGATTTGAAAATAACATTGTCGAATAATATTGACAGCATTCGCGTTTTCACTGTATCCTTTATACAGGAATAATTTAATTTAATACAAATCCTCATCGGACTAAAAGATGAGGTAGAGGTCGCAGATTTTATTAGTAAACTAAAAAGAGAGCCGGAAAGCTTGCTGACTTTAGTTGAAAGGAAAATCTGCCGAAGCGCTCTTTTTTTCCGAAGAGAGCAGCTGGGACTGTATCCGAATAGGTGCAGGACTGTCATGGTCTATATACATCGCGATATGTATATAGACCATGGAGAACTATCCATTTATTGTCTGGTGTGGCTAATCATAAAATGTTGCACACCTTAACAATAAGGTGTGTTTTTTATTTAGTTTATTTACACAGAAATGGATAATTCAAAAATAGAGAGTAACATGACAGCTTTGGAAGGGGAATTATCGTGCACAATAAGAAGCAACTGGGTTTTTGGATTTTAACGGCATTTGTAGTCGGCAATATGGTTGGGTCTGGTATTTTTATGTTGCCGCGTACGCTGGCAGAAGTAGCTAGTCCTGCCGGAGTAATTATGGCATGGGGATTAACAGGATTGGGTGTACTAACTATTGCGCTGGTTTTTGGGAATCTGGCTGTTCGTAAGCCACATTTAACAGGTGGCCCTCAGATTTATGCTAAGGAATTGTTCAAGGAAAATTCTTTAGCCTCAAGATTATCCGGGTTTATGTCTACATGGGGATACTGGATTGGTAATTTTGCAGGTAATATTGCCATCATCACTACGTTTGCAGGGTATTTATCTACCTTCTTCCCAAGTTTGACTAGTACGGCTGAATTGTTCAGTATAGGGAATTTTAGTCTAAAAGTTGGCAATGCTTTAACATTCCTTGTCTGCACAATCATGCTCTGGGGCGTTCATTTCTTTATTATGCGAGGCATAGAGAATGCTGGTAAATTAAACTTTGTGGCGACTGCGGCAAAAGTACTTGGATTTGGATTATTCATTGTAATTGGGCTATTTGCCTTTGAACAATCTAATATTGTACCGTTTGCGGAAACTCGTATAATTGATGGTGAGAGTCGGGGATTACTCAGCCAGGTAAATTTTGCTGCCGTCTCAACCTTATGGGCTTTTGTAGGGGTTGAATCTGCTGTTGTATTCGCATCAAGGGCGAAGAGAAAGGCAGATGTAAAGAGAGCGACCATTTTAGGGCTATTGATTGCCCTGGCTATCTATATGGGAATCAGTACACTTGTTATGGGATTATTAACACAGGATGCACTTATCCATTCAGAAAAACCATTAATCGATGCAATTGAAACGGTGCTGGGACCTGTTGGTGGGAAAGCATTGGCGGTCATTGGATTGATCAGTTTATTTGGTTCAACAATTGGCTGGATCTTGTTAAGCGCTGAAATCCCGTATCAGGCAGCAAAACAAGGTTTATTTATCCCTAAGTTTTTACAGGTCAATAAGCGTGGGATTCCTAATTTCTCTATGATTGTTTCAAATGGTTTAGGTCAATTATTTATTTTCTCAACTATTTCAAATTCAATTGCTCATGCATTTGACTTTATTATTTATATCGCGACACTTTCTTATTTAGTGCCATATTTAATTTCCTCCTCATTCCAACTGAAATTAGTTTGGACTGGCGAGACATATAAATCTGATGAAATGCGTTCACGAATTATTGATGGTACCATAGCCATATTGGCGACGGCATATTCCATTTGGGTGATCATCAAAGGAACGGCTGATTTAAAAACATTTATTTTCGGTGTTATCCTTCTGGCAAGCGGAATCCTATTCTATCGTTTACTGCCTAAAAATATGGAGGAAGTTAAACAACACGAGAACTATTATTTGAAAAAATCTTTTTAACTGTAATAAGAAGCAAACCCATTGTTAAAAGTGGGTTTGCTTTTTTTGGTATTATTTAAAAGTAAAACGGTGTTATGAAAACTGTTATCGGGAGCAATGATAGAGTGTAATCATGTGAGTTTGATAAATTGACATACCCAATAGGGTATATTACGATTAGACTAATCGATGAACTAATGGAGGTCTATTAAAATGAAGATTTTAATTGTTGGCGGTGTGGCAGGCGGAGCATCTGCTGCGGCAAGACTGCGCCGTCTAAGCGAAAAAGATGAAATCATCATGTTTGAAAAAGGTGAATATATTTCATTTGCGAATTGTGGTCTTCCATATTATATAGGAGAAGTTATCCAAAACCGTAATAAACTGCTTGTTCAAACAGTTGAAGGAATGGGGCAACGCTATAATTTAGATATACGTAATTGGACAGAAATTATCAAAATCAATCGGGAGCAGAAGACTGTCATAGCCAGAAAAGCAATGACAGGCGAGGAATATGAGGAATCCTACGATGTGCTAATCCTATCTCCGGGTTCAAAACCGGTTAGGCCAGCCATTCCGGGAATCGATGAGGCTAAATCTGTTTATACGCTTCGGAATGTTCCTGATACGGACCGTATCAAAGAAAAGGTAGATCAGGATAAACCTGAGAAGGCTGTTATCATTGGCGGCGGGTTTATTGGGATTGAAATGGCTGAAAATTTACGGGAGCGCGGCATAGATGTAACAGTTATTGAGATGGGAAATCAGGTGATGGCGCCAATTGATTTGGAGATGGCTCAAATGGTCCACACACATATGCGGGACAATGGAGTTCATTTAATACTTGAGGATGGTGTATCATCTTTTGAGAAGAATGGTCGTATCATTCGCTTGAAAAGCGGCAAAGAAGTAGAAACGGATATGATACTTTTAGCGATTGGTGTTCAACCTGAAAGTACCATTGCGAAAGATGCCGGCCTCGAGCTTGGGGTTCGGAATGCGATAAAAGTCAATGAGCATCTGCAAACATCAGACCCATCTATTTATGCGGTCGGTGATGTCATTGAAGTAAAGGATTATATTAACGGAACGGATACTTATGTGCCGCTCGCTTGGCCTGCCAATCGTCAAGGGCGTTTAGTAGCGGATCATATTCACGGGAAAGAAAGTGTTTATAACGGTACATTGGGCACTTCCATAGCCAAGGTGTTTGAATTGACCGTTGCTTCAACAGGAAGCAATGAAAAGATGCTGAAGCGTTTAGGTATACCATATGAGGTTGTTCATGTTGCACCAAGCAGCCATGCTGGCTATTATCCAGGTGCTTCCCAATTGCATTTGAAACTGATCTTCGATAAGGAAACGGGGAAAATATACGGAGCGCAGGCAGTTGGAAAGGATGGGGTAGATAAACGTATTGATGTTATCGCGACAGCTATCAAAGGTGGCTTAACTGTATTGGATCTTCCGGATATCGAGATTGCCTATGCTCCTCCATATTCCTCAGCTAAAGATCCTGTAAATATGGCTGGTTACGCAGCAACCAATATTATTGAGGGAATGGTCAGCACAGTGCAATGGCATGAAATTGATGAGATTGTGGAAAACGGAGGTTATTTAATTGATGTCCGCTCACCTGCTGAGGTTGCTAAAGGAGCAATTGCCGGCTCGGTCAATATTCCTGTTGATGAACTGAGAGAGCGATTATCAGAGATACCGACTGATAAAGATTTATATCTTACATGCCAGGTAGGTATGAGGGGTTACTTAGCTACCAGAATACTTGAAGGAAACGGCATTAAAGTTAAGAACCTTGATGGCGGATATAATTTGTATTCTAAGGCATTTCCTAAAGAAAAATAATAGTAAATGAGAGTTGGAGCTCCCTTTATGCGATAGTTTAGATTATCGCATAAAGGGGCTTTTTTGAATTGCTGAGACGGTTTGTGTCATGCTTGATTTAGAGCTTGGCTGGATTCAAGGGGCGATCGGCCGGATTCAAGCTCAGATTGGCTGGATTCGAAGAGGAATCGGCTGTATTAAAGCAGTGAATCGGCCGGAATCTAGCCCGATTCGGCTCGAATCGAAGTCGATACAGACAGTAACCAGCTAGAAATTCAATCAGAATCAATTCATTATAGAGGAATCTGCAAGATACGCCTATAATCGAGTAAAAACAATTAGGGGAGTATAAAAATGCCCGGCTGGATATAACCCAAGCCGGGCGATACTTCTTTATCATTAACTTGCCAATTCAGATTCCTTTGGTTCTTTTACTTTTGACATGGCAAGAAAGCTAATTAAGAGCAGTGAAAATCCAGTGATGAGAGGTATATAAAAAGCTGGTATGTAGTCAAGCAAGACACCGAAAAGAATCATCCCAAGCGGTGAGATTGCAGATGCAATCGTTTCAACTAATCCGAAAATACGACCAAGATAGTGGCTCGGGGTTGTACGCTGTATTAATACATGAATAGGAATATTTACAACCATGACGATGGAACCTATCATTCCAAGGACGATGATGTAGTAACTGACATTGGCAATCACAGAAGTCATTTGGAGCATAGGAGGCAAGCCAATCATAATGACAAGTATTGCTAAACCAATTAAGCCCAATCTAATTTTCTTTAATTTATCTTTCATTTCAGGACGTTGTGAAATGATCAATGATGTGATAAGTGCTCCAACAGATACCATCGAAGCAGCAATTCCGTATGATTGAGAAGAAAAATTCAGTGATGTGTTCAGGATGTAGGGGATTGCAACATTTATACCCGCAAAGAAGAAGTTAATCCAAAGTGATACTTTGAGCAGGGAGAATAAAAAATCGTTTTCTTTTAAATAGGAGAAGCCTTCAGCCAAACTCTTCATGAATTGCGTCTTTTCCTGTTGTGCCGCTTTCTCAGTGTACAGGTTGAAAATAATAAATAATTCAATTATACCGGCAAGTATAAAGGTGATTCCAGTTAGCAGAATGATTTCCTCAATTGCTAAGAACCCGTATAAAATACCAGCTATGATTGGACCGAGTATACCGGCAAGCGATGATGCGGATTGATTTAAAGAGCCAGCCTTTTGTATAGATTTATCCCCAGCCATTGAGGGAATGGTTGAAGATGCAGTCACAGAAAAGAAAGTAGAAAAAATCCCTAGCAGTACTTCTGATGTATATAACAATGCAAGTGAGAGCCCCGAAAAGTGAGAATAGGCAATCATAAAAAACATGAGTATTCCGCTAAGAATTTCCGTCAATATAATGATTGTTTTGCGGTTAAAGCGATCTGCAAGGGTTCCGGCAATTGGTCCAAAAATAATTCTGGGAACAGAGGCAAACACAAGAGCAAGTGCAAAACTTGTACCCGAACCGGTAATTTTTAAAATGTATAATCCGATGGCGAATGAATAGATGCTTGCACCAAATAATGAAATAAATTTTCCAATAAAAAACAATAAAATATTCCTTGCGCTTAATCTCTCTTGTTCTGCTTCGGTATAACGTACACTCATGGGCTTTTCTCCTTTAGTTTAAAAGTTTAATGTCATTAAACTTATTATATAAATACTAATTTTTGGAAGTCAACAAAAAGTTTAAAATAATTAAACTTTAATTTGTGGATCAGAATTATTTACCGTATACTTTCCATAAGGAGGGGATAACCATGCTGGGCAATAAAATTAAAACGTTACGGAAAGCTTTAGGGATGACCCAATCCGAGTTGGCTGGAAATCGATTGACAAAAGGAATGCTGAGCCAAATTGAAAACAGTAAAGCAACCCCATCGATGAGCACACTTGAATATCTTGCTCAACAGCTTGGTTGTGAACCTAGTGATCTTCTGAATGAGAAAGAGGATTATCTACCTTTATTAAATGAGATAAAGAATGATAAAAAACAAGAGAATTATTCAGCTATTTACGATAAATTATCCCATGTGGTTTCTGAAAATATGCCTCAGGGAGTAATGGAGGCGAAGTTATACAGCCTTTATGCGGAAGCAGGCCTTTATTTAGATAAACCAAACATGAAGAAATATATCGAATTGGCAGCCTCCTATTTTAAGATGAATTCTTTATTCTTAGACAGTGCTGAAACATTATGGATTTATCATCAGTATCGTTTGTCTCATGGAAATTGGGATGAATCTTTATCCATTTTGAATGAAATTAGAAAATTCTACTCTGGTAATGGACTTGAAGAAAATACGGTATTTCAATTAAAGCTTTTATTGGATGAAGGAATCGTCTTATTAGCGTTGGAAGAATATAAAGAATCCCATACAAGAATGCAGGAAGCCATCGCATTGTCCAAAGAGACGAATGTCTATTATCGTATGGATGATATATACAGGATTGCTTCCAATTATCCGCTTGTGATGAAGGATGATAAGGAGTTTCTTAGATTAATCAGTAAATCTCGTCAATATGCGATTTTTTCGGAAAATAAGATTGCATTGATGATGTTTCCACTTTTATATGCGGTTTATCATAATGAAATAACAAAAGACTACAAAAAAGCTATTCACTACCTAGAAGAATTTGCGATAAATCCGGAAAAGATAGACGAACTTTATTATCTGGAATATGGGAAAGCACTATATGGTCTGGGAGAAATTGATCGAGCTTTGGAAAATCTGCTTAAATGTCATCTATCCGGTGCGTTGGTGCATCCAATCGATGTAGGAATGGTACAGTCTGCAGGAATCTATATTGCTCTTTGTTTAAATCAACAGGGCCACAAGGATGAAGCCCTGGAGCAAATTAACAAAACATGTGATTTAATAAAGAATATGCCGAAATCTATTTATTATAAAAGGGCTGTTGAGGTTAAAGAAACATTGCTAAATGATAATGGAACTGTACATTGAAATTATGTGTGGCTGTTCATTCAGTTCCTTTATCCATTTGTTTCAAAGATTTAGGTTAACGTTTGTAAACGCTTCACCTAAATATACAATGTCGTTAGGACACAGTGGTGATAATAATGTTGACAGATGGTAGTGGGCTTTTATTTTATGTTCCAATCCATTCATATCTGGCATTCAAATGTCTATTAAGATTTTCGGGTAGTTTACTTACCCTATTCGGTCATTGCTTCGCAAGAACTCTTCCTATCCCTCTAATATCTCCCTGGTTACTTCCCCTGCACAAGAATAATCTTCTGCAATAATAGTTGCCTGTAAATTTAACCTATTAAACTTCTATGCTGAAACATATAAAATTCTCCATAAAATAGCTCCTAATACAATATGATGATGGGCTTGATACCTTTATGCTGGAAAATATAATTATTTTTCAAGTAAAATAATTATATAAATTATAATGAATATGATCATACCATCAACTGCTTAAAGTGGAGCAAACGATTGATAGAAAAAGGTGGGTTAATGATGAAAAGGTTACGCATCTTTTTAGTGTTTGTAGCGTTATGGATTATATATGAACCGAGTAGTTTCGCAGAATCAACTCTGCAGCAGCAAATTGACCAAACGCCCATTGGAGGAACATTGATTGTTAAAAGCGGTACCTATGAAGATCCGGTTTCCATTAATAAGCCAATGACCATTAAAGGAACAGAAAATACAGTGCTGAGTTATACAGGAGAGGGATCCTTTATAAACATTTCTGGTGAGGGTGTACAAATATCAAATATTGAAATAGAGGCAACACGCCTACCAATTGAGGAATCTGCAATTGTGCTGGCTGGAAATTATCATAAACTTAACAATCTCACAATCAAGTCAGCTGGGACTGGTATTAAACTGGATAAGGCGAATCATGTAAGTGTGCTAGAAAGTTCATTTACAGGGACATCTGAAGGCCATGCTATTAATCTGTGGGAGTCAAATTACAACACGTTCGGTAAAAATTCAATACGGAATGTTCAGGATGGATTTTATGTAGAATACAGCCACCATAATACATTTAAAAATAATAAAATTTGGGATGCCCATTATGGGGTGCATTTAATGTATTCCAATTCCTGTTTGATTGAAGAAAATGAATCATTCAATAACTTTACCGGCGCCATGATTATGGGTGCTGAAGATGCAATGGTACGTAAGAATACATTCACCGAAAATAATGAAAATGTGAATTCTCAGGGTTTGTTACTATATGACTCTAGGAATGTTACGGTTGAAACAAATGAGATTCACAATAACCGGATTGGCATATTTATTGAAAAGGCCAATGTGAATACCGTTAAGGATAACAGGCTGCAATCAAATTTTGTAGGTATTCAGTTTAAAGAATCAGAGAATAATCGAATCTATCAAAATGATTTTCTGGGTAATGTAAATGACGCTCAGGCTATTGAAAGTGAAGGGAATCAATTGGATGGGAACTACTGGGACGCATCAGCGAAAATAGATTCAGACGGAGATGGTATAAGTAATTTAATCTACCGAGCCGATCCTTATTTTCTGGCTTTGACAGAGGAAGTTCCTGAGTATCAACTCTTTTTTCAGGCACCGGGCATGACAATTCTGCAAAAAATGCTGAAAAGTACCGATGAAGAGCTATTAACGGACTCAGGTCCCTTAATGGACCCTATCCAATCAAACAATCAAAACAATCAAGCTGATCTGCCAGTATGGATAGTCAGCGGATTATTGTATATAGGCAGTTTATTTCTATTCATAAAAGGGAGGAAACAACGATGAAACAATCATTATGGAAAATTGCGTTAATCGGAATTGCAGTTATGCTTATGTCTGCTTGCGGTAATAAATCGACTGAGCCAGTGGAAATTAATTCGAAGACTGACACATGCGCAAACTGTAATATGTCGGTTGCGGATAATCAGCATGCAACAGAAATTATCTTAACTGATGGTAAAACATTTGTTTTTGATGATATCGGTTGCATGTTTAATTGGACAGATGAAAACGAGAATAAGGAAATTGAGAAGACCTTTGTACGTGATTATCATTCTAAAGAATGGATAGAAGTTGAAAAATCCTATTTCGTATATGGAGAAGAAATCAAGACGCCAATGTCATACAATGTAATTTCTTTTGAAGACCAATCAAGTGCTGAAGAATTTGCTGAAGAATCAGGGGGAAGTTTATTATCCTATGAAGATTTACAAAAACATGATTGGAAACAGCATAAAGAGATGAATCATAAGGAAACGGACAGTCATAGCCATAGTTAACAGGTGAAAAAAACAAGGCAGCCGGCATGGTTGCCTTTTATTTAGATGTCGTCACGGGAGGTAAGAAGAATGTGGAACATATGGAGCTCTGAATGGAGAATGACATCACGGGGCCGTTCGTATTATTCAATCGCCATTCTATGGATTGTTGTCATTTCTCTTTTATTGGCATTGGAGCGGACAAATGGAGCAATCTCAGGATATACAAATATTACGGGAACAGTCGTTAATATTATGTTATATATATTGCCATTATTTATGTTGATTTTTGGCTCTTTTTCAATAGCTAATGAAATGGAAAATGGCCAATGGAGATTATTATGTACGTATCCATTAGATATCGTCTCCTACTTCTTTGGTAAACTTGGAGGCCAGTTTACTGCCCAGGCAGTGTGTTTTTCACTGGCGTATTGGTTGAGTATGGTAATTGGGTTGCTGACTGGGATTGATATTTCGTTAACTTGGATGCTTGTGCTTTTTCTATTTAGTATGCTGTTAATCTTGTTTTTCCTGACACTTGGCCTTTTTATAGGATCATTTGTAAGCACGAAATGGCAGGCACTTACTCTATCTGTTGCAGTCTGGTTTCTTCTTATTATGATATGGCCGACTGCGTTAATTGCTATTTTAGGTGCTTTACCTTATTCAATGATAGGAGTGCTTATGAAAATTGCGATGATCATAAATCCAGCAGAATTCTTACGCTTTTTCTTGGTGATTAGATTGGACGGCGGTTCTATCTTCGGCCAAGCCTATGATGGATTGGTTCCGCTATTTAATGAAGGAATTGTATGGGGTGTACTATTCTTATATGCGTTTGTATTTATTGCTGCGTTAGGCTTTATTGCAATTTGGTATTTAAAAAGGAGAAGAGCACAATGACAGGGTTAGAAGTGACTGATATCTCAAAACACTATAAAACCAATACAGCGTTGCAGCCATTTTCGTTGGCAGTGAAGGAAGGGCAATGTGTTTCTTTATGCGGAGGGAATGGTGCTGGAAAAAGTACTATCCTGAATATTTTGGCCAGTATCTCTTCCCCCTCAGCCGGAACCGTTCTGTTGGATGGGGTCAATATGACTGCACAAAATAAAGAATATGTATCATTGATCGGTTATATGCCTGATGAATTTTATGCTCAGGGCGACATGAATGTGGGAGAGTTTATGTCTTTTTATGCAGCTATCCGAGAGATTTCCAATGAACGAGTGAGAGAGGTGATTGATCGTTTGGGATTAACCGACAAGCGGAAAGAGCTCGTAAAAAATCTTTCTAAAGGAATGAGACAAAGGTTGTTATTCGGCCAATCGATTTTAGCTGAACCAAGACTTTTAATTATGGACGAGCCGACCAATGGGCTCGATCCTTACTGGATTAATGAATTTATAGAAATGATTAAAAAGCTTAAAGAAGCAGGCACGATTACGATTTTCTCTACTCATATGATGGATGTTGCCGCAGAACTTGCCGACCGGGTGTTATTCATTGAAAAGGGGCAGCTGGCTCAATCACTTGAAAATGATTTTTCTGATATTGATGGTTTTACGAAAGAGCTATCAACCTTGTACAGACAACGAATATAAAAGGGTGGACTGCAGCCGTGCTCTGTAAGATGTACGGTTGATTATATTTAAGAATAACAATAGGCATGAGTTCGAAAGATTCCGAAACTCATGCCTATTTTACGATCCATTATATATTCTTAGGTTCAGTCACTTCAGCATCTGGAACATCAAGCATATTTAATAAGAAGATAAAAATAGGAATACCTAAAATCAAGCCCCATATTCCAAGGAAATGTTCACCGAACACCAATACCAGGAATGTGAAAAACGTAGGTAAATGAGTTTTGGCCGACATGAATTTAGGATTTAGTACATAACTTTCCAAAGCATGTATGGCTGCTATTAGAATAACTACATACAGTACATGCATTCCTCCGCCAATATTATAGGCAATTGTACAAAGAGGAATTAAGGAAATAATAACACCCGCAACAGGAATAAGTCCCAATAGGAAAATCATAAATGCGAGCCCTAATAGCTGTGGAAATCCTAAGAAATATAGAATAATAGTCGATAATATAGCATTAACAAATGCAATTAAAAATTGAACTTCAATAACTTTACCAAATGAATTTACAAAGATATTACCTAAATACTCTAATTCAGTGAATAAAACGCCCAGTTTGCTTTTCTTGAATGAACCGGTAAATCTTTTGATTTTTTCCTTTTCCAAAAGAAAGAATAAACTTAGCAGCAGAGCTAAAAATAACTGCAGGCTTAATTTACCGATATTCGCAGCATAACTGTACAGTGCCACTGCATTTTCCTCAATTTCAGAAGGTGATACAAATTTCTGCATTGCACTGATCACAACATCGATTGCTGTGTTATCAGGCGGGTGTTTATAAAAATCAATAATTACTTTTACAAGGTCGGTTATTTGCATTGTAATGATAGGTATGTATTTATATACGATCATAACCAAAGAGGAAATTATGACTGTGTAGAGCAGGAAAATTATTATTTGTGGTTTAACTCGTATTGGGCTGAATTTTGATAGGGACGATGAAATGATTCTCTCCAAACCGCCCATTAAGAAAATAAAAATAAAAGTGAATAGAACTAAATTCATCATACCTCTAAGGGCATAGAAAATCCCTATCAAAAATAAGATGGTGAGAAAACGGACGAACCCTCTGCTTTTTATAAATTGGTTGAGTGAAAACATAAACCTGTTGTTTCTCCTTTCGGCAGCACCGTATGCTTGATATGTTAATTATATCTGTTAGTAGTACGGTTTATAAGAGGGTTTGAAAATAATTTTTAAAAAATTGGTGGAATATAGGGAATGTTCTATGAATATATGTATAAACTGTTCGGGCATACGTTTCAATATTGTGCTTAATGGATAAATAAGTAGATAAATAGAAATGTGCATGGGAGATGAAACGTATGGCGTTATCTGAAAAATCAAAGGGTAAAGTTGCAATCGTTACTGGTGGAGGTTCTGGGATTGGCGCAGCCACAGCTAAGAAGTTTGCGGACAATGGCATTCGTGTCTGTATTATGGACATAGATCTTGATAATGCAGAGAAAGTAAAGGAAGAAATCACAAATGCAGGAGGAGAAGCCTGTGTTTATCAGGTTGATATCCGTGATGAAGCCCAAATTCGTGAAGGAATTTCACAGGTCATGAATAAGTGGGAAAGGCTTGATATTCTTTTCAGTAACGCTGGTATAAACGGGACCTTATCTTCTATTGAAGAATTTGAAATTTCGGATTGGAATGAAGTAATTGAAACGAACCTTAGAAGCACATTCTTGTTTGTTAAATACTGCATTCCTTATATGAAAGAGCAAGGTGGCAGCATGATAATCACAAGCTCAATCAATGGAAATAGACGGTTCGCTGGTTTTGGTATGGCAGCCTATAGTACTTCAAAAGCCGGACAAATTGGATTTATGAAGATGGCAGCCTTAGAGTTGGCCAGATATAAAATTCGGGTTAATGCTATTTGTCCTGGTGCAATTGAAACAAATATCGATAACAGCACAACTAAGTCTGAAAGTTTAAAGGAAATCGAAATACCAATCGAATATCCTGAAGGAATGCAGCCATTGGCAGATGGTCCGGGGTCAGCTGAACAGGTAGCGAATTTGGTATACTTCCTTGCATCTGACGAATCAAGTCATGTTTCCGGTACCGAAATATATGTCGATGGAACTGAATCATTACTGTAAGTGAGTTTATTGTAGATTAATTTACATCCAGTAAATAAGATACGGTTATTTGATAAAAGATTCTGTAATTATAGTAATCATCATTTAATAGATAGCACCCAAAAGGTAGCCAAGGCAATGGCTATCTTTTTTGTATCTTTAGCAAGGATTTCTTTTAAACACCGTAATGGATCATATGTTTTGTCTCTTCAGATGCCTCCAAAATTTTTGAAGCCAAGTTACTTAGTTCGTTGGAGGTTTTATAATCCTCTAATGATACTACTGCCTCATAAAATAATGACAACGATTCCGGCGGAATTCATTCACTCGCTGACATATTCTTTGTTTTTATTCCCATACTATAAATATGAAATGTCGAATGCTGTTGCACTATTAGATGGAAGGTGAAAATATGGACCCTATAAAACCCTTTGAGCCGATTTCCGCTGAAGTTATACCAATAGGGGAGGAATGGATCTTCCAGGTTAAATGGGATGGTGTGCGGATGTTAGTTTACAAAATAGATGATGAAGTAGAGCTGGTTAATCGTAATTTAAATAATAGAACAAAGCAATATCCGGAGTTTACGGATTTAGGCAGCTATTGTTCTGCATCCTCTGTAATTTTGGATGGCGAAATTATCGCTATGCAAGATGGAAAGCCATCTTTTCATGAGGTAATGAAGCGGGACCGGATGAACCGATCAGAATTGATTCATCTTTCCATAAAGGAACGACCTGTCATCTATATGATTTTTGATATTCTTTACCTGGATGGAAAATGGGTTATTGATGACGAACTTGCAGAACGTCAAAGATTATTGTCATCTATAATTACGCCAACAGAGAATGTACAGGTTGTAGAAAGCTTTTCGAATGGAGAGGCATTATACGAGGCCATCAAGGAGCAGGGATTAGAGGGTATCGTTGCAAAGGATTTGCGTAAACCCTATAGCTTGAATGGGAAAGACGGTCGGTGGCAGAAGGTGAAATTTTATAAAGACCTCATTGCTATAGTTGGGGGATATGTGACAAAGGGGAGTGAACTGCAATCCTTAGTACTGGGATTGTATGACTCCTCGGGAGGACTCAAGTATATTGGTCGTGCAGGAAAAGGACGCTATAAGCTGGATGAGTGGAAGGTGATTAAAGAATTTATGGAAAAAGCCTTACAAACTGAAAATCCTTTCACCTCAAAAGTGGGAAATACAAAGCAGTATCACTGGATACAACCCATTTATACAGTGAAGGTCTCTTATCTGGAATGGACAGAATCTATGACATTAAGGCAGCCTTTATTAGAATCATTTGTCGACCGTAATCCAAAGGAATGTTTATTGGAGCTTGAGATATGAGATATACAGGTCTATGTTTTTTAACTAAATATGATAGTGAAAATAAAGTCTGTACAGTGGCAGTTCTTCATGAAGAAAAAATCATTGAGGTTGCTGAAGTAAAAGAAGCATTTACTGATGAAGAGCGCGAGGCAATTTTAGGTATTTTACATCAAACTGGGAAAGCACAGCAAAACCAAATTTATAAGGTCCCTCCTGGTATTTGCATTCAAGTGGCATACAAGGCAGTAACAAATTATAAATTAAATTCTCCGGTCTATATAAGCCTGGCGGTGACTGAGAATTGGACAGCCTGTACATGGACGAAATTAGTACTGTCCCAATATGAACAGGTAGCCATTACGAATCCAGGGAAAATCATCTGGACAGAGCAATCAGTGACCAAAGAAATGTATTTGGAATACCTTCTTACTGTCGCAGACTTTATGCTGCCCTTTTTAAAGGACAGGCACTTAACAGTTAAAAGATATCCAGAAGGTGTCGATTCTCAGGGATTCTATCAAAAAGCAACACCTGACTATGCACCTGATTTTGTAAAAACGGATATGAACCATGATATTAACTATACCGTATGTAATAATATCGAAACTCTTTTATGGCTCGGGAATCAGGCAGCCATTGAATTTCATATTCCCTTTAATGATATTAAAAAACAAAATCCGGCAGAAATCGTGTTTGATCTTGATCCACCTGAACTAGGCGATTTACGCTTGGCTGTAAAAGCTGCACTGGAAATGAAACAAATACTCGATCAATTTCAGTTAACGGCTTTCGTGAAGTTATCAGGCAGAAAGGGGATTCAAATTCATCTTCCATTGAAGGGAGCTACAATCAGTTATGCGGAAACACGTATATTTACCGAATTCATTGCTCTCTATCTAATTAATCGTTTTCCGGACAATTTTACAATAGAACGGATGAAAAAAAATAGAGCAAATCGTCTCTATATAGACTATATTCAACATGACAAAGACAAGACGATTATCTGTCCGTATTCACCGAGGGAAACAGCCTTCCCCTCTGTTGCAGCGCCATTGTTTTGGGATGAAGTAAAGAGCGGGTTGCAGACAGAGCATTACTCAATGAAAACTGTTAAGGATAGATTAGTAAAGGGAATGAACCCGTTTGAAAATTACTTTACAGTTGATCAATCGAACCAAATGAAAAAAATCATAGACTTCATTAAAAAAGAACATAAACCATAACATCACCTTGAATAGTCATTTTAAAATTAATTAGTTTGGATATAATATACAAAAAAAGGAAGGTGTATTTATGCATACAATTTGGAAGGGAACCATTAGTTTTGGTCTTGTCAGTATACCAATAAAGCTTCATGCGGCAACGGAGAATAAAGATATATCCCTGCGCACCTTACATAATAAATGCCATGCGCCTATCAAATATTCGAAAGTATGTTCAGTTTGCGGAGAAGAGGTGAGCCAAGAGGATATTGTTAAAGCCTATGAGTACGTGAAAGGAAAATATGTTGTGCTCGATGATGAAGAACTGGAAAAATTGAAGAAAGAGCAAGAGGACAAGGCAGTTGAAATTATCGATTTTGTCAAAATAGATGAAATCGATCCTATTTATTTTGATAAGAGTTATTATATGTCACCAAATGAGGGCGGTACAAAAGCTTATTCCCTGTTGAGGAAGGCGTTGGAGGAATCAGGAAAAGTTGGGCTGGCGAAAATTACGATCCGTGCAAAGGAGTCGCTCGCTGTGGTCAGAATCTTAGAAAATACTTTACTAATGGAGACCATTCATTTTCCTGATGAGGTAAGAAAAGCTGCAGATGTACCCAATATCCCCGCTGTTGAAGAAATTGTACAGAAGGAATTGGATACAGCTATTTTATTAATCGATCAGTTGACTACCACATTTGATCCATCTAAATATCATGATGAATACCGGACAGCTTTACTTGAATTGATTGAGCAGAAAAAACAATCCGATACGGTCACACCTACAGCTGGAAAGAAAACAGCATCAAATGTTGTTGATCTTATGGCAGCACTCCAGGCATCTATTGACCAAACAAAACCAGCAACAAAGCCAGCCAGAAAAAGAGCCCCACGCAGGAAAAAAGAGACTTCCTGATTTATTTTGAATAGATAAGCTTGTTTTAGAAGCCGTTTCTGTAAAGAAACAGGCTTTTTATTATTATCCAATAATTCAGAAAATATAAACTTTTGTTTTCCTTTTGAAAGACCAGGTTTATTTCTATGGGTGAAAAGATTCATTTTTAATAGCGAATTGTAGTTTTATTAGCAAAAAGTATGTCGAAATTACTAGAAAAATGGACTTTATTAAATATATTACAAGATCGAAATTCCGCGAAATATAAATGTAATGTTTGAATGGTAGAAAAAAATTGTCAGATTGATATAATAAGGCAGTACCAATCATTGGTTTGATTGGCAATTATATATATGAATTTTTAATAGTCGCTTATTTTAATAGTCACTTATATAGAGAGAAGCAAGATACAAACTAACATGTGAGACATTGAAAGGGGATCATTGCTTGAAGAAGTCATTTATTGCGTTTAACATTGCTTTAGCAGTTGGTGCAGGGTCATTATTATCAGGAGGATATGCTACGGCTGCATCCTTATCAGAATTAGAGAAAAAAGAGAATCAAATTAGAGGCGAAAAAGAGAAAGTAAATCAAGATATTAATCAAACAAACGAATCTATCGGTCATGTAGTAGATCAGCAAACTGATTTAACAGCACAACTTAAAAAGCTGGAATCAGAGATTACTGAAACGAATTCAAAAATTGACAAGATAAATACAAAAATTGATAACACAAAAAAGGATATTGAACAATTAAGAAAAGATATCGTAGTACTTGAAGAGAAGATTGAAGCAAGAACAGAATTATTAAAAGAACGTGCTAGATCCTATCAGGTTACAGGCGGTAAGATGAATTATCTGGAAGTTGTAGTGGGAGCGAGCAGCTTTGGCGACTTTGTTGAACGGGTGAATGCCGTATCTACAATAATGGAAGCTGATAATGATCTAATCGCTGAACAAGAAAAAGATAAAAAGGATTTAGAGAAGAAAAAGCAAGAAGTAGAAACTAAGCTTCAAAGTTTAGAATCTATGAAAAAAGAATTAACAGATTTGAAGGCAAAACAAGAAAATCAGAAGCAAGAAAAAAATAAACTAATGAAAAAGCTTAAACTTGAAGAGAAACACTTGGAAGAGCATAAATTAAGTATGGAAGAAGAATCTTCTATCTTAGCTGGCCAAGAAACAGCTTTAAGCAAAGCGATTGCGCAGGAAAAAGAACGTCAGGCTATAGTTGCCAGACAAAAAGCGGCTGAGGCGGCTGCAGAAAAAAAACGTCAGGCTGAACTTGCAGCACAAAGAGCAGAGGAAGCTAAAAAGAGTGAATCCTCTTCTAGTGCATCTACAGGAAGTTCATCTGTTAAAAAATCTAGTGCACCAAAAGTCAGTGAACCAACATACAGTGCACCAGCTTCAAGCAGCTCATCTGGCATGTTCATGAAACCATCTGCAGGGTATTATACTTCTGGATATGGTCCAAGATGGGGAAAATCACATGGCGGAGTTGATATTGCAACATCTGGTACTGTTCCAATCGTGGCAGCTGCAAGCGGTGTTGTATCTAGAGCTTACAAATCTTCCAGTTATGGTAATGTAGTATTTATCACTCACTATATTAATGGACAACAATACACAACTGTGTATGCGCATATGAGAGACAATAGTATGAGAGTAAGTACTGGACAAACTGTCAGCAAGGGTCAACAAATCGGTTTGATGGGGAATACTGGACGTTCAACGGGTCAGCATTTACACTTTGAGCTTCATAAAGGACCTTGGACACAAAGTAAAGCCAATGCTATAAATCCTACGGATTATATAAATTGATTTTAAAGGAGGCCATTTTAGGTCTCTTTTTTTGTGCTCTTAAATAAAAAACGAATATCCATTTTGTGGTATTATAAAAATAATTATATTTTACTAAAGATTGTGGTAGGCTAGTTCGACAATACTACCAATGAAACTTGAATAATGAGTGATAATCCCGAAAAAGGGGGAATGTAGTTGAAAAAACAATATCTGCTTTTGATTACAGTCTTATTTGTTTTACTTACTTCATTTTTACCAGCAAAAGCAATGGCAACTAAATGGTTATATCCGTTTGTGGTTTGGGGCGGGTATGTCTATGAGGTAAGTGAAGAATCTGTGACCGAAATTGGGGATGAAATTGGACAAGTAACAAAGTATTCGGATATGGAACCGCAATCGGGTAATTTTTCTAATGCTTATCCGAAAGGTACTAAATACTTTACTATTAAAGAGGTTAGTACAGAGGAAGCGTTAGCCGTACAAGAATCCGATGGTCAATATGTGAAAGCAGATAGAAGAGAAGAATATGAATTTAAACAAGACTTAAATGAACCACAAGACATCCTTAAAGGGATTATTTTTTCATTGGTGGGGATTTTAGCTGGTATTCTCATTTATAAAATTCTAAAGAATCATCTGGATAAAAGGTAAATACTTCTTTCAACCACTGAGATAGCAAAAAGCTATCTCTTTTTTTATATGCTATTAGCAACATCCTTACTTAAATAACTCTTTTTTGTAGTGTTTAGTTGACTGGAATTGCTGTATGTAAATCCTTTTTCAATAAACGGTCTCCCATATTCAAACCTCATTTTAACTTGTATAAAAATAAGCCTAAATATTGATTTACCAAAGGCTCTGAATGAAGTATACTAATAGTGTTTAGAATATTTAGAATATTTTGTAAGCGTTTCAATTAAATATTAGAAAGGGGATTAAGATGGAAGAAAAAATGTTATCCAAGGAGGAACAAAAGGGGAAAAGGGATTATTCGGCTATTGTAAAAAGTCCAGAGTTTCAACAACTTTTAAATGAAAAGAAAAAATTTATAATACCCTTAACCTTGTTTTTCCTAATCTTTTATTTTGCACTTCCCATAATGACATCCTATTCATCGGTGCTGAATAATTCTTTCTATGGACATATCACTTGGGCGTGGGTATTTGCATTTGCACAGTTTATTATGACGTGGACGTTATGTATGATCTATTCTAAAAGAGCAACCAGATTTGACCGCTTAAGTGATAAGGTGTTGAAAATAGGGGGTAAACAGTAGATGAATTATACGGCTTTTTTTATGTTTCTCGCTATTGTATTTGTTACTTTGCTCATTACTTATTGGGCTTCTAAAAGAACAAACAATGCGAGTGAGTTTTACACAGCAGGAGGTGGTCTGACCGGTTGGCAAAATGGCTTAGCAATAGCGGGTGATTATATGTCTGCAGCTTCGTTTTTGGGAATAGCCGGTGCAGTCGCTTTAACAGGTTTTGATGGCTTCTTTTATAGTATAGGTTTTTTGGTCGCTTACTTGGTTGTACTTTATTTGGTGGCTGAGCCACTTAGAAATCTGGGCAAATATACATTGGCAGACATGCTGGCAGCAAGGTTTGATGCAAAAAAAATACGTGGTGTAGCTGCTTTTAATACGATGTCTATTTCTATATTTTATATGATTGCTCAGTTGGTAGGGGCAGGAGCACTGATTAAATTATTGCTGGGCTTAGAATATGCCACCTCCGTTTTAATTGTTGGAGCTCTCATGACCATATACGTTATTTTTGGTGGCATGCATGCTACTAGCTGGGTTCAAATTGTCAAAGCTGTATTACTGATGGCAGGGACCTTTATCATTTCATTCATCGTTTTTGCCAAATTTAATTTTAATATTGCAAGTATGTTTGAACAGATGAGTACAGCTACTCCATTAAAGGAGGCGTTCCTGAATCCGGGGGTAAAATACACTGATGGCCTAGATACATTATCGCTAACAATGGGACTTGTTCTTGGAACCGCTGGTTTGCCACATATCCTTGTACGATTCTTTACGGTAAAGGATGCTAAAACAGCGCGAAGCTCAGTTGTATATGCTACCTGGATCATTGGGATTTTTTATGTCATGACCATTTTCCTTGGATTTGGAGCAGCAGCTTTTGTGGGTAATGCTGATATAGTAAACGCGAATGCAGCAGGGAATATGGCAGCACCATTACTAGCCAAGGCTATTGGTGGGGATATATTGTTTGCTTTTATCTCGGCAGTTGCATTTGCGACAATATTGGCCGTTGTTGCTGGTCTTGTATTAACTGGGGCATCTGCGTTTGCCCATGATTTTTATAATGAGATATTGAGAAAAGGAAAGGCAACTGAAAAAGAGCAGGTTAAGATGGCAAGATATGCATCTGTTGGTGTTTCCGTCTTATCGATTCTTTTGGCTTTAGTAGCACAAAATTTAAATGTCGCCTTTCTTGTATCATTAGCCTTTGCCGTGGCTGCCAGTGCAAATTTACCTGTAATTATTTATACAATCTACTGGAAGAAATTTAACACTACTGGTGCTATCAGTGCAATGGTAGTAGGTTTAATCACTTCAGTTGGACTTGTTTTAGTCAGCCCTAACGTGTTTAATCCGGAAGCTGGAGCGGCGATACTGGTTGGTGACCCTTTATTTCCTTTGTCAACACCTGGTCTGGTATCCATTCCGCTAGGGTTTCTGGCTGGATTTGTAGGGACATTATTATCTCGTAAGAAGGAAGATGAAGCGAAGTTCGATGAAATTTTGGTTAAATCTAATACGGGTTTAGATACTATAAAATAGTGGTATGACCTCTTTTAGGTCAAGCATAAATTAGGGAAGGGGCTGTTCGTAGGTTATTTAATGACTTACAGCGGCCTCTTTTTACATGCAATTGAGCCAATGAAAAAGACAGGCAAAGGTACGTACACGTGACTCCTCTGCCTGCTTTATTTATCATTTCCCAAGAAATAACTAAATATTAATCAACTACTAAGATTATTTTTCCTCTCGCATGAGAGGATTCACTTAATTCGTGTGCATTTTTAACACCTTTTTCATTTAAAGGGAAGGTTTCACCAACTACTGGTTTCAATCTTCCCTCATCAAGAAGCTTAGCCAATTCTTTTAGCTGGTTACCATTTGGATTTAACCATACAAATTCTTCTGTAATGCCGTAGCGATTGGCTAATTCTTCGTTTGGCGGATCTACAATGGATACCAATCTGCCGCCTCGACGTAGGATTTTCATGCTGGCAGTTTGAACGTATGTCCCAATTGTATCTAAAACAGCATCGTATTCTGTCAATTTATCTTCTATATTTTCGGTATGGTAGTCAATGCATAGA
The DNA here is from genome assembly GCF_058216035.1 of Pradoshia sp. Z4_20. Classification (NCBI taxonomy): domain Bacteria; kingdom Bacillati; phylum Bacillota; class Bacilli; order Caryophanales; family Bacillaceae; genus Pradoshia; species Pradoshia sp. Z4_20. Next base: position 565,410 of record NZ_JBZAJD010000002.1, on the reverse strand, counting down.
TCGGCTCCTAATTCCCTTAAAAATCCATGGTTTTTTTTGCTGGCTGTGGTGGCTACATAGGCTCCTTTAAGTTTAGCTAATTGGATTGCGTACGAACCAACACCTCCTGCACCACCATGAATAAGAATTTTCTGTCCTTCCATAATTTCCAATGCATCAAATAAACACTGATATGCCGTCATTCCAGCCAATGGGACGGATGCAGCCTCCTTAAAAGATAAATTATCAGGGATTTTCGCAATTAGTAATTCATCAACAGCTGTGTATTCAGCATAGGCTCCATAACGAGTTGTATCGGGACGTGCAAATACCCTGTCTCCATTTGTAAAATCAACGACGTGTTTACCAACCTCTTTAACAATTCCTGCAACGTCCAAGCCTAATATAATAGGGAATTCGAATGCATATTGATCAGCAAGATGGCCTTCTCTTAATTTCCAATCAATTGGATTGACGGATGCAGCTTTTACTTCGATTAAGACCTGATTATCTAATAGAGGCGGCTTTTCAACTACTTTTTCTTTTAAAGCATTCTGTCCGCCATACTCTTCTATTACTATTGCTTTCATCTTGGTATTTTGCATATAATTCCTCCTTGACTGGTAATTAAGGCTTTGGAAATCCTTATTATGTTCATTCCCTGTACAAAAGAAGGTAACCGTTTTTAACGTGTAATGAATAAAAAACAGGAAATTTATCCTAAGAGGATTAATTGAGTTTTTATCTTATAAATGGAGGATTGAGTTATCTAATTTTGAGGAAGGTATGGATTACTGCCATAAGTAAGACGGAGGAGAAGGGAGGGATGATCATCCTCTAAAGAAAATGTCTAAAACATTGCTGCCAGCAAAGGACTTTTTATTATAAAACTCCGAATACTACGAGAAATTGATTATTTTGAATATCAAACATTTTTGACAGACCGGTTCCTGTCATAGAAACTTCTTTTTGGCTGGCATCAAGGCTTCCACATTTAAACATCCTGATTGTGACAAAGCAAATCACTCCTTTTATGAAGATAATTTCCGATATAATTATAACATTAAAAAACATGTCCCAGTTGCCTATATAGGCGTGGGACATGTTTTTTAGGTAGCTGCTTTTTCATCACTCTTTATAAATTTGAGAACAATAAAGAATAAAATCAATGAAATAGCACCAAAGCTATAAAAAAGATAAGATTGATTATGCTTCATAAAATAAGACATGAGTGGAGGACCTGCTGCTACACCAAAAAATCGTGCCGAGCTGTAAAAAGATGTGATTGTTCCTCTTTGTTTTTTATCGATGTTTTCAGTAATAATTGCATCCAGTGACGGTAAAATCGTCCCAAGGCCGGCACCAAAAATCGATAATACTCCGATTAATATATAGATATTATCGAAATAAGTTGTAAAGGTGATGGCAATCGCGCTAACAATGATAGAAGCCAGAATTAGGATTTTCATTAATTTAATATTATCTTTTATTTTTTTTCCGGTGATAAATGAAGCAACACACAAGAAAAATAGGGGAACAGCAAGCACAAGTCCCTTTTTAATTTGATGAATATCATACTTGGATTCAAGTATGGAAGATAAATAAAACTGGATGGCAAACAATATTAACATGACGAATGCCCCTGTCAGGAATACACTGTATAACCATGACCCATCCTTCTTAAATATTTTTTTGGTATCCTTTAAAAATTCTTTTAGTGTAGGAGGTTCTTCTGTTTTCTTTGGCAACTTTATACAAAAAAGAATCATAAAAAATGTGACTAAACTTAAAAAAGAGATAGCAAAGAAAGGAAGAAACCATAGAGAAATGGCTAATGCAGCTCCAAGTACGGGACTTAAAACTTTTCCAAAGGTATTGGATGTTTCCACAATTCCCAGAACAGAGCTTGCTTTATCATCGTCTTTAAAAAGATCGCCAACTAAGGGTAATATGATTGGAAAAGCACCAGATGATCCTATTCCTTGAATGATCCGTCCTATTATAATGACCATAAATGGATTTTCCATTTTCCAAGAGGCAAAGCCTGATACTAGCCCGCCGATAAAAGCTAAAACTAAACTAGGCAGTAAGATCATTTTCCTCCCAAAACGGTCGGATAAATATCCTGCAATCGGTATTAAAAGGATGGAGGCGATTGAATAGCTTGTAATAATCAAACTGGATTGGAAAGAGGAGATTCCAACTCTCTTTTCTAAAATAGGTAGAACAGGGATAAGCATTGAATTACCTAATGTCATTATTAGTGGCACTGCTGCTATACTGGCCAAACACCAAAAACTAATTTTATCGGTATCCGTTTGTGAACTCATTTAATTCCCTCATCTCTCTAAGCAGTTCTATGCAATTACTTTGCCACACAGGATGAGAAATTATGTACATTAAGTGTTTTTAAATGCTTATCATAAATGGATTGGAATATATATATAAAAGAACTGTGAAGGTTATTCACAGTTCTTTTTTGCCTAATCATCCGAAGATAAAATACCAATAAATCTAAGGATAAAAAGGAACAGGTTAACAAAATCAAGATATAAATTGAGTGCAGCCAATGGGATTTCATCTTCAGGTACTCCGTACTGTTTCATACGGTTCACATCATATAATACGTATCCGCTGAATACGAGTATACCTATAAATGAATAGACAAGCATGGCAGTAGAAGATAAAGGTGAAAAAATATTGAAAATCCCAATAACCAGGATGGCGAGCAATGCGGCTAACAGAAATCCGCTTAAAAATGTTAAATCCCGCTTTGTTGTCGCGGCGTAGAGAGAGAGTCCGCCAAATACAACTACTGTAGCAGCCAAGCTCATGATAATGGGCTGCGGTCCTATTGTTACTAAATAGTTTGCGATTACAGGATATAAGGTGATGCCTGATATAAAAGTAAACGCATATAAGAAACTATATGAGAGAATTTTCCTTCTTCTCACAAAAAACGCCGCAATAAGCATACCGAATTCTATAATCATCAGTGGCAAGAACAAGGATGGAGGAACAAAATTACCTACAATAAAGCCAATTAAAGAAATAGCTAATGATAAAGCGAAAGTTCTGATAACGGCTGGAATGTGATATTTATTGGTTTCCGTATATGAATTCATTTATTTACCTCTCCTTTTATTTATCATATATGTATCTACGATTAACTATATCAAAGGTTTCAAGGAATATCCTGATTTTTACATAGAAATAGTAGAGACAAATACAAATGGATTTTATATAATAAAAATAAGAACATTTGTTCTTTTTTGGTAGGTGTTGTATATAGCTGTGAATATTTGGGAGTGTTAGGTTCAGGGCTCAAGTGTATACCATTTTATGCTATTCTATGATTATGAGGATGAGGAAAGGGGGAGACTTTGTGAACTTTACATTTATCCATGCTGCTGATATCCATTTAGATAGTCCATTAAAAGGTTTATCAAGATATGAAGGAGCACCAGTCGAAAAGTTGCGCAGTGCTACCAGAGATGCATTTAAAAATATGATTGATTTTGCTATTAAAGAAAAAGTGCATTTCATCATTATTGCAGGTGATTTATATGATGGGGATTGGAAGGATTACAATACAGGTCTCTTTTTTGCAAACGAAATGGCAAGGCTAAAAATGCATCAAATCCCTGTTTATATGATTAAAGGGAATCATGATGCAGCAAGTATCATTACTAAAGAAATAAAACTTCCTGATAATGTTTATATTTTTGATGATAAAAAATGCAAAAGTATGTTTATAGATGAACTTGGAGTGGCCCTACATGGTCAAGGATTTTCAACACGTGCTGTAACAGATAATCTTGCTAAAAGCTATCCGCAAAAGGAAGATGGATATTTCAATATTGGGATTTTGCATACATCGGCAGTAGGCCGGGAAGGACATGAGAATTATGCCCCCTGTTCCATAGAGGACATGAAGGGGAAAGAATATGACTATTGGGCTCTTGGGCATATTCATAAACGGGAGTTTTTATGTGAGAAAAACCCAGTCATTCTCTTTCCAGGCAATATTCAAAGCCGGCACAGCAAAGAGACAGGTCCAAAAGGATGTTCCTTGGTTAAAGTTAGCGATGGTCAGATACAGGAATTAAATCATATATCACTGGATGTATTACGCTGGGAGATCATTGAGATAGATGCGACCCCCCTTGGTGATTACGATCAATTTCTCCAGAAAATCGAAGAGCAGCTTGAAAATTACCTAGATACTGCAGATGGTAGAATGCTCGCAGCCAGAGTAGTCGTCAGTGGCAATACTTCTTTATATCAGGAGCTTATGAAAAATAAAGAAAAAGTATTAAATGACATTAGATCTGCAGCTTTTGCCGTTGGACATGGGCAAATATGGATAGAGAAAATAAAGAATAAAACGGCTCCACCGTTAGAGTCCAATCATTTCTCTGATGAAAATAACCCAGTGACCTCCATTTTTAACTGGCTTGAGAAAAGTGATATGGATGAATTGCTCGAAGATGTAAGAAAAGAGTTTTCTGCGATTACTAACGTATTACCGACCGATTTAAAAAGAGGAGAGAATATGGTTATTCCTGATTCAGTTGCCATGCTGGAAGAAAAACTGGAGGAAGTTAAACAACTGGTGAGCCTTGAGTTACAAATGGAAGGAGGTAAATAAGGCATGCGTTTTGAAGAGTTAAATCTGACTGCGTTTGGTCATTTTACTGATTACCCGGTTAACTTTCAGCCAAATCAATCTTTACACGTAGTGTATGGAAATAATGAAGCTGGAAAGAGTACTATGCTGCGTTCTATTACTCAACTCTTGTATGGCATTCCGCATAATTCTAAGGATTCATTTTTACATCCCAATTCCAATTTACGTATAAAGGCCAGCCTATCCAATTCATCGGGTAATACTCTGTCCTTCATACGAAGGAAAGGAAAGTCAAAGACCATTCTTAATGAGGCGGGAGAAGCATTACCAGATAATGTTTTATTACCGTATATAAATGTGCTGTCAGAGGAAACATTCCGAAATATGTTTGCACTCAATCATGAAACTTTGCGAGAAGGCGGAGAAGCTTTGCTTGAGTCAAATGGAAGCGTCGGAGAGAGCTTATTTGCTGCAGCTTCAGGGATAAATACAGTAAAGAAAATTATGCAGGAATTTGATTCGGCAAGTAAAGAATTATATAAATCAGGTGGTTCAAAACCAAAAATAAACGAATTATTAAAGAAAGAAAAAGAGTTAACTCGCCGACTTAATGATTCGCAAATGCTCGCCAGACAATGGATGCAGCTGGAGGATGATTATCTTCATGGTAAGAAACAGCTGGATGAATTAAGAGAGCATTACCTCCAGGTAGACGCAACTCTAAAAAAATTATCGAAGTTAAACCAAGCTGCTCCTATTCTTATTGAAAGAGACAGATTAATAGAGCAACAAAAGAGCTTCACTGAAATTCCGGATTTACCCAACGATTTTAATTTACAAAGAGAAAATGTATTAAATGAATTAAAACATGCTGATGAAAATGCCAAAATATCCAATACAGAAATAATGGCGCTTGAAGAGAAGTTAGCCAAACTGGATATCGATGAAAAACTTTTAACATGTGAGTCTAGGATTCAATCTCTTTTCAGCCAAGTTGGTGCATACGAGAAAGAGAATAAAGACTTACATGTAAATGAGGCAAAGGCTGAGCAGGCACTCAATCGGATGAACGATATTCTCCTTAAGCTGGGCTATAGTAGGGTAGATAGTGTCAATATTGAGGATTTTAGAATTGCCATTTCTCGCAAAGAAAAAATCCGTATGCTTTATAAGCAATATGGGATTTTACATGAAACGATAAAAGAAATAAATAAACGACATGAAAGTCTAAAGGAAACTGTTGCTTTAAAGCGTGCGGAATGGGAAGGTTTTGGAGAAGTAAAGAATATTGCCAAGCTTAAACTTGTGCTTGACCATGCCCAGATAGAAGGAAATATTGAAAAAACCATAGATGTTTTATCAGAGGAAATGAAGGATCTTAAAGACAAATCAATGGAAGAGCTAAACTATTTACCACTATGGGATGGTTCGGTAGAGGAGTTTGATTCCTTTTACATTTCCATTTTAGAAGAAACTATTAATCAGTACATCGGGCAACTTGAAAGATTTAATGAAGATAAAACAAATTTAGAGCGCAGTATTAAGGTTGAAAAAACGATTATTTTGGAAGCGGAGAAATCGATTGCTGAATTAGAAGCCTTGTCTGTTATTCCTACAGAAGATGATTTAGAGAGAACCCGTCAGATTCGCGACCATGGTTGGAGCTTAATTAAGAATAAACTTAAAGGTGAAGACATTGATCGTGAAGCAATTAAGGAATACTGCAGTCAGCAAGAGGTAGAAGAAAAATTTGAGCATGATTTAAAAACAACGGATGAACTTTCAGATACTATGTGGAAAGAATCTGCAAAGGTGGGCATGAAGAATAAGTCGTTGCAGGATATAAAGAGATCTGAAACCAAAATTGCAGCTGCAGAGACACAGCTGCAGTTCCTTAAAGATGAGATGAATCTGTTTTTTCAACAGTGGAATGAGCTATGGCAGCCGTTCGGTATTGAGCCATTATCGCCAACTGAAATGAAAGAATGGGTAAGAAAATACACGGTTATTAAGCAGAATCAAGGCGAATATAAAAAGAAACAGAAACTTTGGGATGAGCTGACAGAAAAACGATTGGCTATCAAAAGCCGTTTATACCTTGCCCTGTCAGAAGTAATCGATGATCTAGATACTCAAGTGTCAGAATGGACACTCACAGACTTAATAAGAGAAGCAAATAGAGTAGTCCATTTAGCAACAGAGCGTTTCAATGAGAAGAATTCATTGGAAAAAGAGTGGAAGAGCAAGGCTGCTGATCTTAAACAAATCGAGCAGGAGCTGGCGAGCAAGCAAAGTGAATTAGTCAATTGGAGAGAAGCATGGGAGGATGCTACTAAACCCTTGCAAGTTGAAAGTCAGGCTCCGATTGATTACACAATGGAAAGGCTTGATAAGTACAATGAATTGACTACTACGTATGATGAATGGGCAGATATCAATAGCAAAGCAAAAGCTGGCATGTTATTTGTACAGGATTATGTAGATCATATCAGAATTGTAGCTAACACGTTACAGTTACCTGAACCAATAAATATCCAATCCTTTATCTATGATTTAACGAATCAGTTGCAGGAGCAGAAAAAGTGTAAGCAAAATCAACTCGAATGGCAAGGACAATTGGATAAACGGAAAAAAGAATATCGGTTAGCGAAGGATAAGAAAGAGATGGCGCTTAATCGTCTTGATGAATTGTTACAGACAGCAAGTGTAAAGACCATCGAGGAAATGCAAATTATTGAAGATAAATATCGACAAAAGCAAAAGCTGTCTGCAGAACTGATCAATCTGGAGAAGGTGTTACTTGAGATTGGCAATGGCTTATCGATTCAAGAAATGAAGGATGAAATAGACAAGCTTGATTTAGATTTTATGGAAAGTGAAATGGCAGAATTAAAGGCAGAGCTTGCAGATTTGGAAGAGAAAAGAACGGAACAGAACCAAATCTTTGGTGTATGCAGAAAAGAATATGAAGAAAAGATTAAGGGAAATTCATATGCAGCTGTTCAGGCCGCAGAAGAAAGAGAAAGTATCCTGGCTGAGCTCGCAGAATTGACCGATCAATATGTCCAAAAAAAATTAGCTACATTTGTATTACAGAAGGGAATAGAATATTTCCGTTCCGAAAATCAAAATCCGATTTTAACAAAAGCATCAAAACTGTTTGCAAAATTAACACTGAACTCCTTTGAAGGATTGACTGTTGATTATAATGAAAAGGATGAAGAAGTACTACTGGGTTTAAGAAATAACGAGAAAATTGGAATAGACGCGATGAGTGATGGAACAAAAGATCAATTGTATTTATCCTTAAGAGTTGCAAGCATAGAAAAATATTGTGAGGAAAATGAACCTATTCCATTTATTGTCGATGATATTCTTGTTCACTTTGATAATGAACGTTCAAAAATTACGTTATCTATCTTAAAAGAATTATCGAAAAAAACTCAAGTTATCTTTTTCACTCATCATTATCATTTATTGGATTTGTTGGAGGAAACATTGTCGCATGAGGAGTATCAATTGATTCACATTCATAAAGAGGCCGTCATGAGCTGAAATTAAAAGAAGACCAATTCAAACTTTATGAATTGGTCTTCTTTTTCTTGGTTCACTTTATTATTTTGTATTTTCTTTCTCAGTGATTTCAGAGATTTTATTCATGTTGTCCTGTAATTGAAGCTTTGTGCTTGATTTACTTAAGAACTGATATAACATTCCTACAAATATTGCTCCACCGACAATATTACCCAAAGTAACAGGAATCAAATTGTAGATGGCATTTCCGATTGTAATGGTATCAGGATGTGGTGATACTAATGCAATTGAGAATAATGATAAGTTTGCAATGCTATGTTCAAAGCCTGATGAGAAGAATAAAAATACAACTGCAATCATCATTGCCATTTTAGCTCCGTCACCTTTTACTTGGCTAGGCAAGTAACAAGCTAAACAAACAAGCCAGTTACAAAGGATTCCTTTAAAGAATAAAGCTGAAACAGATCCATGCATTTTATAAGAAACAATTTCGTGCATTAAATGCTCGTTTGGAATGTGGCTGAATATGCCTGTAAGGTAAAATAAAATGGCAAAGAAGATTGCCCCAACAGCATTGCCAAGATAACAAGCGCCCCAGTTTCGGCCTAAATCTCTGAGAGTTACCTCATTACGCATATAAGCGACAGTGAAATAAGCGGTATTACCGGTAAATAGCTCTGCCCCACCGTAAATAATGAGTATTAATGCGATACCAAAGAAAAGTGCCGGGAATAGGTATGCAAAAGGTGAGTCGGCTACCCTGAAATATTCTCCTGTTCTAAAGCAGGTAATGATTACAAACCCTACAAATATTCCTGCCATCATCGCTCTTAAGAAATAATGAAGAGGAAAATGGTCTAACAGCCTTTTCTTTTTCTTTGCAAGGGCAACTAAATACTGTAATCCTTGTTCTTCCATGATGTTAAATTCCTCCTATGCTGAAAAAACGTCTACTAAATAAACTACTATGACTTCTATAATTAATCAATAAGCTTGTGAAATTATTCACTTTTCTGATAGCCTCTTTTATTCAAATAAGGTAAACTTGCGTAAATCTTGTGATTATCTTCCACCGAATACGGGTAAGGTAAGTATAAGGATGGTGATTATCTTGAAAAGTAAAATCTTAAAAAGAGTTATTGCAGCAGCTGCACCTTTCGTGATCAGCTATATTACAAAAAAATTAACCAATAAGAAAAAAGTAGCTTAAAGGACGGGCAATAATGCTCGTTTTTTTTATGTTATCTTACCTTGCCCCAAAGAATTGCGAAATACTTAAACGGACACTAATTGACTGTAATTCACTACATATGAGAAAATATGACTGTTTGATTAAAACTTATGATTCGCCTATTCACATATTATTTTTTTACATGGTATATTTGATAAGATGGATTTTGATTTTAATAAGAATTGTTAAAGTGGTTATTTTCTTTTTACAACATCAAAGTATCATTGGAGATGTAGATCCAAGATGAATAGATTTATGAAGTTTTACTATATATAAAAGGATGGCTTACATGACAAATTTAAAAGAACAGATAGAATCAAGAAGAACCTTTGCAATTATTTCTCACCCTGACGCAGGTAAAACGACGTTAACAGAAAAGTTGCTCTTATTTGGTGGCGCAATCCGTGACGCTGGAACTGTAAAAGGACGTAAAACCGGTAAATATGCGACAAGCGACTGGATGGAAATTGAGAAGCAGCGTGGAATTTCCGTAACCTCTAGTGTTATGCAGTTTGACTATAATGGGACCCGTGTTAATATCCTCGACACACCTGGACACCAAGATTTCAGTGAAGATACGTACCGTACATTAATGGCTGTTGATAGCGCAGTTATGATTATTGATGCTGCCAAAGGGATTGAAGCACAAACATTGAAATTATTTAAGGTTTGTCGCATGAGAGGAATTCCTATTTTCACATTTATTAATAAAATGGATCGCCAAGGTAAATTGCCGCTTGAGCTATTGGCTGAGTTGGAGGAAGTGCTTGGAATAGAATCCTATCCAATGAACTGGCCAATCGGGATGGGTAAAGACTTCTTCGGTATTTATGACCGTTATTATAACCGAATTGAAATGTTTAAGGCTGAAGATGAAGAGAGATACTTAAAATTGAATGAAGAAGGCGAAGTAGAAGATGAAAATCACTCTATTGTTGAGTCTCCTTTATATGAGCAAACATTGGAAGAAGTGTTATTGTTAAATGAAGCAGGAAATGAATTTTCGCGTGAAAAAGTCAGAAATGGTGAATTAATTCCTGTATTCTTTGGAAGTGCCCTTACTAATTTTGGCGTTCAGACATTTTTGGATACGTATTTAGAGTTTGCGCCAAAGCCTCAGCCAAGACCATCATCCGTGGGGCCGGTTGAACCCGTTCAGGATACTTTTTCAGGATTTATATTTAAAATCCAAGCAAATATGAATCCGATGCACCGTGACCGAATTGCCTTTTTGCGCATTTGCTCAGGTAAGTTTGAACGTGGGATGACTGTTCAATTAAGCCGAACAGGCAAGCCTATGAAACTTAATAATTCAACACAATTTCTTGCAGAGGAAAGAAACAATATTGCTGAAGCAGTAGCAGGAGATATTATCGGATTATATGATACAGGAACCTATCAGATTGGTGATACGCTAACTTCAGGAAAAGAAGCATTTTCTTTCGAACGTCTGCCACAATTTACACCTGAAATGTTTGTACGTGTCAGCGCTAAAAATGTATTAAAACAAAAGCATTTTCACAAGGGAATTAATCAGCTTGTACAGGAAGGTGCCATTCAATTATTTAAAACAGTTGGGATTGAATCCTATATTCTTGGAGCAGTCGGACAGTTACAGTTTGAGGTATTTGAGCACCGTATGAAAAATGAGTATAATACAGAAGTTATCATGGAAAGAATGGGTGACAAGATTGCCCGTTGGACAACGAATGAAAAAATCGATGAAAAGCTTTCAAGTTCAAGAAGTCTTTTGGTACGCGATCGCTATGATCAATATGCTTTCTTATTCGAAAATGACTTTGCACTGCGTTGGTTCCAGGAAAAAAATCCTTCTATAGAACTATATAATCCAATGGATCAGCACGAACGTTAACTAAATTTAAGCAGGATTTAGCCTATATAGGGTTAAATCCTGCTTTTTTCTGTTATATAACAATTAACCGTTGACATATTTTTCTAAATATTCTTACAATAGTGGAAAGAAGATTAGGAGAGTGAAACAATGAAACATGTCTATTTTTTTACCGGGTTTCCAGGTTTTATTTCAAATCAACTAATAAGAGAGCTAAAAAAACAGGATCAGTTATTTAATAAAGTGATTGCTATTGTACTGCCGTCTGTGTGGCATAAGGCTGTCAGTGAAAGATTAAAAATTATAAACGAGTTCAATTTAGATGAAAATCAGTTTATCCTTATTGAAGGAGACATCACCAAACCCGGTTTAAACATCAGTAAAAAAGAAAGCGGTTTCAAAAAGGGAGAAATTACCCATTTTTTTCACTTAGCTGCGATTTATGATTTAGCTGTTCCAAAAAATATAGCCTATTTGGTGAATGTCGATGGAACACACAATGTAAATGATTATGTATTGACCCTTCCTAACCTATTGAGGTATACCTATTTTAGTACAGCTTATGTAGCTGGAAGACGTGAAGGAAAGCTGTATGAGCATGAATTAATTAAACCAGATAAATTTAAAAATTATTATGAAGAAACCAAATATGAAGCAGAAGTCCTTGTTCGAAAGATTATGGATCATGTTCCTGTTACAGTCATTCGGCCGGGTATCGTAAAAGGAAATACCCTAACTGGAGAAACCATTAAATTTGACGGCCCATATTTTATATTAAATTTCCTCGACAGAATCAGATACCTTCCAATTATCCCTAATATAACTAAGTCAACCTGTGTGATCAATTTGGTTCCTGTTGACTATATAATAAAAGCAACAGCTTATTTAACTTTAAGCCCTAAAGGTGCTGGAAAAACATATCATTTAACGGATCCTAATCCATATACGGTTACAGATATTTATAAGTTGTTTTTGAAAGGGTATAATGGAAAACGACCAATTGGGTATTTGCCGTTCGGGCTGACGAAAATGGCTTTATCAATCAAGCCAATAAGAAAGTTTCTGGGTGTGGAAGTTGAATCACTTGATTATTTCACCTGGAAAGGAGAATTTGATTGTGTACAGGCACAGGCTGATTTAGCTGAAGGAGGCATTGTATGTCCTGATTTTAAGGAAGGTGTAGTGCCAATGGTTGAATATTATAGAGCCAATAAGAACAATCGGGCGTTTCATATAGAGATTACATAATTAGAGGAGGAACAAAGTTGGAAGCCTTGAAAGAAATGGTAAATGTATATGCTCCTGCAACGGGAGAACTGATTATGCAGTATGAGGAGATGCCGGCTAGTCAAGCTGGTGAAATAATGAATAAATCCAAAGGGGCTTTTCTTTCGTGGTCACAATTAGATATAGACGAACGTTTACGCTATCTAAAGCAGTTGCGGCATACGATTGTGAATAGACTTGATGAAATTGCTGAGCTCATTTCAAAGGATACAGGGAAAGTCAAAACAGATGCATTAGTGGCTGATATCATGCCTGCCCTCGATGCTATTAGTCATATTGAAAAACATGCGAAAAAAACATTTAAGGCACAAAAGGTTCGTACACCTTTTTTGTTAATGGGTCATAAATCGAGTATTCATTATATGCCAAGAGGCTCTGTGCTTGTTATCTCACCATGGAATTATCCATTCCTTTTGGCTATGGTTCCTGTTGTATCCGCGCTTGCAGGCGGTAATACGGTTATTTTGAAACCATCAGAAGTTACTCCGGCAGTGGGTAAGTTAATTGAAACATTGTTTAAAGAAGCTGGATTTCCTGATCATGTTTTTCAAGTAGCCCATGGCGGTAAGGAACTTGGTGCCAGTCTTACGAAGCAAAAGCCTGATTATATCTTTTTTACAGGGTCTGTAGGTACGGGACGTATTATTCAGGAAATAGCAGCACGAGATCTTATCCCAACCACTCTTGAGCTCGGTGGAAAGGATCCAATGATTGTGTTTAGTGATGCTGATTATAAGCGTGCAGCAAAGGGGGCTGTTTGGGGAGCATTTACAAATAGCGGTCAAGTTTGTATGAGTGTAGAGAGATTGATTATCCAAAGAGAGGCGCTTGAGCCATTCTTACAGGAGTTACTTCCAATTGTTAATCAATTAAAGCAAGGAAATGGAAAAGAATCAGATATCGGTTCTATGACCTCAATACAGCAAATATCTATTGTAAGAGAGCATATTGAAGATGCCCTATTAAAAGGCGCCACTCTCCTGACTGGTGATCCGCCTTCTGAATGGAATGAAAATTCCATGTTTATTAAGCCGATTGTTTTAACAAATGTTTCAGAGGATATGCTTGTGATGCAGGAGGAAACATTTGGTCCGGTTCTGCCTATACTGACTGTTGAAACAGAAGATGAAGCTATACGAGCCGCTAATCATTCCAAATACGGATTAAATGCAAGTGTTTGGACAACAAATAAGGAAAAAGGACGGCTGACAGCTAAGAAGCTTTTGTCAGGTGCTGTGTTAATTAATGATGTTTTAATAACAGTTGCCAATAATAATCTTCCATTTGGCGGAGTTAAAGAAAGCGGAATAGGCAGGTATCATGGGGATCAGGGTCTTCGTATATTTTGTCATGAAAAAGCAGTAATGGAAGATATGGGCCTCAAAAAATCGGAGATTCAGTGGTATCCTTATGAAGGGAAATATGAACATTTCCATGCACTGTTAACAGCCTACTTTGGCAAAAGGAAATCGATGATGAAGGTAATCAAGGAATATCTGAAATTAATAAAACTATCAAAATAAATACTATCTATGAGTTAATACTTGCGCTTGTATCCAGAAGCCAATATAATAGGTATACAAACTTCATACAAACCTTTCAAAGGGGAGTAGCGTTAGGGAAACCTAAAACAAAGTCGTCAGTACGTGGTTTTTACCATCGGCTTTGTTGGCATTTTTACAATGTCTAGCAAGACCTTTGTCAAAAAAGAATTACTTTTTTGGCATGGGTCTTTTTTGTTGGTTTGGAAAATAAAAGGAGGTTTACTTATGGATTGGGCAATAATTTTAGAGTACGCCTGGGTATTATTGGTGTTAATTGGACTTGAAGGAATTCTTGCAGCCGATAACGCAGTCGTAATGGCTGTAATGGTTAAACATCTTCCGAAGGAACAACAGAAAAAAGCTTTGTTTTATGGACTAATTGGTGCGTTCGTCTTTAGGATCGGTTCCCTGTTCCTGATTTCATTACTTGTAGATTTATGGCAAATACAAGCAATTGGAGCTGTATATTTGCTCTACATTATGATTAATTATTTAGTGAAACACTATTTCTTGAAATCTGAAGATGAAGCGGTCAAGGAAAAAAAGAAATCCGGTTTCTGGATGACTGTTCTAAAGGTCGAGGTAGCAGACTTGGCATTTGCAGTAGATTCCATGCTTGCAGCTGTTGCTTTAGCTGTAACTCTACCGGCGGTAGGGTCGTTTAATATCGGCGGTATCAATGGTGGGCAATTTATTGTTATGTTCCTTGGAGGATTTATTGGATTAGTTATTATGAGGTTTGCTGCAACACAATTTGTTGTACTATTGAACAAGCGACCATCTCTGGAAACAGCTGCTTTTCTAATTGTCGGCTGGGTGGGGGTTAAGCTGGCTGTCATGACATTAGCACATCCAGGTGTTGGAATTCTTGACCATCATTTCCCAGAGTCTACAACTTGGAAAATCATATTCTGGGGTGTCTTAGTATCGATTGTGGTTATTGGATACCTCGTATCAGGTAAAGATTTGAAAGCTAAAAATCAAATTGACCAGGAAATGTAAAATTACAAAGATATAAATTAATAGATTAAGTGAAGACCCGGGATGCATGATTATGTGCGTTCCGGTTTTTTTATTTTTGCAACCACTTGGATAAAATTTGGTTATAACCCCTATATACGGAAATTTGTGTACGTATGATATAGCATAATAAATAAACCGACCAAGCATTATTTATAACAAATGAAGAGTGAAAACATCCCACAAAGACCATACATTGCAACATATGGTATAATTTGTGCAGGGATGAGGTGAACATAATGCTTGGTATGCTTTTTCCGATTCTGAGAAAAAAGCAGGATTTAACAGAAACCGTACTCTTAATACAAGAAGGGGATCTGGAATTAAGAAATAATTTGCTTGAAAAATACAAACCCTTTATTAAAAAATCTGTTTCATCTGTATGCCGGCGTTATATCCGAGAAACAGATGATGAATTTAGTATTGGTCTAATTGCTTTTAACGATGCAATAGATAAGTTTTCACCTGATAAAGGAAATGGCTTATTGCCATTTGCAGATACGGTAATCCGAAGAAGAGTTATAGATTATATAAGGTCACAATCAAAAAAAATGAATGAACTGTCTTTTGAAATCCAACATGTTTCAGAAGATGAATACATACAAAGTCCATTAGATATAGAAAAATCAATTGAAAACCATCAGAGACAATTAAACTCCGAAAATTTAAAGGATGAGATTATTCGATATACTGAATTATTAAAAATCTTTCATATAACCTTTGACCAATTAGTCAAACATACACCAAAGCATGTGGATGCAAGGAATAATGCCATAAAAATCGCTAAAACAATAGCAGATGAGCCTTTGATGCTTCAATATGTCATAGACAAGAAAAAACTGCCTATCAAAATGATGGAAGAAAAAGTTGAGGTTTCAAGAAAGACAATTGAACGCAACCGCATTTATATAATAGCTATGGTTTTGATTTTAACGGGAGATTATTTGTTCTTAAAGGATTACTTGAAGGGGGTTCTTTCAAATTGAAGTGTGGAATCATTATGCAAATATCATCAACGGAAATTACTGTATTGACCCCTGAAGGCGATTTCATTAAATTGAATAAAGAACGCAAAGACTATCAAATCGGTGAAGAAGTCAGGATTGATGTTACAAACTCAAAACCAATATTCAGCAAGAAGAATGGATGGAAATTAAAAATACTGGTTCCAGCATTAGCAGCAGCTGTTTTTTTAATAGTTTGTTTCTTTCCTGCGCTTTTAACTAATTCAAAGGTATCAGCTTATGTCAGTATGGATGTTAAATCAAGTATCGAACTTGGTATAACAGACGAACTAAAAGTGGTTGAAGTAAAGGGAATTAACGAAGAAGGGAAAGAAATTATAGCAAGACTTAAGGAATGGAAGGGCAGAGATATGGACGATGTTATCAGTGAAATGGTTACTTTAAATCGCAGTGCCGGGCATCTTAAAACCAATTCCAATATCTTGTTCTCCACCGTAATGATTGAAAAGGATAATCGAAATTTTGAATATTCCTTACAGAAAAAATTAACTGATACTCAGGATATCCCGCAAATTGATAATTCCGTGAACATTGAAATGAAAAAGGCCTCTGTTAAAGATAGACAGGAAGCAACTGATAAAGGGATTTCTACGGGTACATACCTAGAGCAAACCAATAAGAAAACCAAGAATCAGCCTTCAACTGGAGTAAAGAAAAATGATAAAATTAAAGTAACAGAAGAAAAAAGCAATCATAAAAGCTCAAGTGTGGAAAAAGTTGAAATAAAACAGCAAACCAGTAACAGTAGTGACCGAACCCAAATTCCGAATAAGTCTGCAGTCATTCAGGAAAATAAGCAAGAATCTGTTGAAGTGCCTAAAAAGGCGGGCACCGTTACAAAAGATGCTAAAGCTATACATACTACAGAAGAGAAGGCTGTAAAACAACAACATAAGGATAACAATTCAAAGCAGAGGCCACCCTCTAAAGACCAGCCTATAAACAAAGAGGTAAGAAAGGATATCATCCAGAAAGAAAGGAAAACCAATCAAAATAAAAGAGATACTGACCGAAACAAACAACAAGTAGATAAGCGAAATAAACCAAATAAGCAACCTTATAAAAGTCGGAAACAAGATCAGGTGGACAAGCGAGATGCGAGGAAGCAAGAGCAGATGGACAAGCGAGATGTACGGAAACCGCAGCATCAAAGAGGGAAGCAAGATGAACGTAATCAGAATCAGAAAAGAAAAGGAATGTATCAATAAATTCAGTCATTTACATAACTAATTAGAAAATGTCCGGTATTTTACCGGACATTTTCTTTGCCATATAAGGTTATTTAGTTTTTCCACTCATTTGCGCTTGTGCATGTTTAACGAGCTGTTTGGTTATTTCTCCTCCTACTGATCCGTTCGCTCGTGAGACCGTATCTGACCCTAACGTAACGCCGAATTCAGCGGCTATTTCATATTTATATTGATCAAGCATTTGCTGTACACCTGGTACCAATAATTTATTACTGCTGGACATTTCATTCACCTCACTACATATACTGTGGATTTTTGATTCCTCCACACCATTAATATGGATGAAAAACATGATCTAATGCAGTTTAAAGTATGGAGGAATAGGCATGGTTTCCCTTTTGAAAAAGTATGAAATATTGCATGAAATAGATTCCCGAACAAATACTAACCGCATAAAGGAGTGTGTAAAATGAAACGTAAGGCAGAAATGAATGCGGTTAATAAACTGAGTAAAACCCCTAAAAAAAATCTACAGGAAACTGAGTTTTCTGCGGAATTTACACATGGTGAGAACCCAATGAAGTGCGCTAACCGTAATTCTAAGCGTGGTAAACAGGGAGAATAAAAAAATAGAGACTCGACGTTAGTCGAGCTCTATTTCTTATGAAAATACTGCTGAAGGGACATAAAATAGCTTGGACCCACCATGCTTTGGGTGGAAGTATGCAATCAACAAGGTCGGAGCCGTTATTATTTCGCCAGTTTCTAAATAATGATTCATATCAATAGATAGTTCATCAATCAGAACATGCTTGTACAGTTCTTTTTCGTTTAAATTCAGTGCCTTAAATTTCTCACCAACCAGATGAGGATTAGCCAAAACGGCCTGATAGATTGGAGATTTCTCATTTTTTGTCATGGAATATTCCCACCATGGTTTACGTGGTTTAAAGGTAAGTTGTGATAAATAATCCACTTTTAGTAAGGCAATCAGTGTTTTAAGGCTATCGGGATTCGTTACACCGATAAATTCGACGAGGCGCTTAAATAGATCCTCAGGCTGATGTCCAATGCGTGACCATTTTTTTTCTTCCCAATAACTTCCGAATTCTTGGAAGAAATCAAAAGGGGAGCTATAAACAGTGCCTACTATATACTCCATTCCAAGATCCATTCGGTGATCATTCCAATACTTTTCCAGTACATCCTCAACCTGCTTAATTTTAATAATATCGGAAAACGGCATTACATTATTGCTGACAATTTCGTATGGGGCTTGATCCATATATTGATAATCCCATTGTTTAGCCTGAGTTCTCAAGCCTGTGCCGCGAAGCATTTTTAAGAAGCCCAATTGAAGTTCCTCTGGCCGCATTTCAAACACATCATCAAATGTTTTTCGGAAGGAGCTATAATTTTCTTCGGGAAGTCCTGCAATAAGATCAAGATGCTGATCCACTTTCCCGCCATCCTTAATCATGGTGACTGTACGCTTTAATTTATCGAAGTTCTGTTTTCTTTTGACTAGTTCATTAGTATAATCATTGGTTGATTGGACTCCTATCTCGAAGCGAAATAGGCCGGGAGGAGCTTCTTTGTTTAAGTATTCAATTACTTCAGGCTTCATAATATCTGCTGTAATCTCAAATTGAAAAACGCAACCTGGTTCATGCTCTTTAATTAAAAATTCAAATATGTCGAGAGCATAGCTACGACTGATATTAAAAGTACGGTCCATAAATTTAATTGTTTTTGCTCCATTTTTCATCAAGAAACGGATATCTTCTTTAATATCTTCTCTATTAAAGAAACGTACGCCGGTTTCGATGGATGAGAGACAGAATTGACAGTTAAAAGGACAACCGCGGCTTGTTTCAATATACGTGATTCTCTTCGACAAGTTAGGGATATCTTCTTCAAATCTAAATGGTGATGGAATAGACTTTAAATCTACCTTTGGAGCGGCAGGTGTCAGGATAGGTTTTTCACCTTCAAGATACGCAATTCCCTGAACAGTGTGAAAGTCTTTATTGCCATCTATTTCAGCTATAAGATTTTTAAATGTGGCTTCTCCTTCACCTATTACGATGAAATCAGCGCCTGGGATATCTTTGAGCCAGAAAAATGGATCGTATGTTACCTCTGGACCTCCAAGAACAATATAGATGTCCGGATTGATTTTTTTGAGTATGGTAATAACTTTTTTAATTTCTTCCATATTCCATATATAACAGCTAAAGCCGATTACATCTGGCTTTTGGTTATACAAATCTGTAACGATGTTCATAACCGGATCTTTAATGGTGTATTCAATAATTTCTACATTGTACTCGGGTGCTGCATACGCTTTTAAATAACGAAGGGCTAAATTGGTATGAATATATTTGGCATTTAAAGTAGTTCCAATAATTCTCATGTATTTGTCATACTTCCTTTCACCGTTTGCTAACAATTCATATTATCATATTTGAGTATGGGTTTACAGTATTGGCGATATTTTACATGGGTTCTAAGATGGTACGGTTTAATTTTCAGTAGTTAAAAATGAGAGATGACCAAGGGAATAATGGAGTGTATGGGTAAAAGGTTTTGGGAAATATAGCGGTACAAAAAAGTCCTTCGGAATTTTCATTATTCCGAAGGACTGCGATTCATGGATTTAGATAAATCATATTTTTGTTTATAAAAATGTAATAAGCCTTTTAATTTATAGAACATCATTTTAGTATGACGGGTGTTAAACTCAATCATTGGCTGTGTAATTGACTTGACTAATGTACTCGACAGGATGATTGTAATAATCAATGAAATTGCTGCTAATAGTATATAGTGTTCTGCAGTAGTGAAATATTCATTTAAACTTGTAAATCTAAAGGTCCGGACAAAAAAGCCATGCAATAAATATACATAAAGGGTTTGAGTGCCCCATCTAGTAAAGAAATAGCTACCTCTAGGTACAAGGGCCATAAAGCTGACGATCATAAGAGAATTAACGATGAAAAATCCAAGGCGCTTAAACATAGAAAGGAACGATACTGTCTCAATTTCCGAATAAGGCTTTGAACCGAGCAGCCACTGGGAGTCTATTTCCGGGAAAAATGAAAACCATATAAAAATTACACCAAAGGATGCCAAAGCGTAAAATTTACTTTTCACTGTTGTTATTTTTTGAAAATGTTCCTTCTGACTGTGATAACCAATCAGGAAAAATGGAAAGAAGACAAATGTTCGGGATAAACTCAGATAAGTAGAGATTGTATCAATATATCCCACAAGTAAAGCAAGCGCTATTGCTAATCCAACCCCTACTAAAGGTTTGAATTTTGTAAAGACGAAAAGCATTAAATTCCAAAAGAATAGACTTAACAGAAACCATAAGGACCAATTGGGTTCCAATGCTTCGAACTTAAGTGTTGATTTATCAAATAGGTAATAATAATAAATCGTATAGATAACCTGAAAAAGTAAATAGGGAAGAATCAGTTTAGTACTTAGCTTTTTTATATAGCCTTTTTTGTTAAAGCCTTTTGCAAAAAAGCCTGATAACAGTATAAAAGCAGGCATATGGAAGGTATAGATTGTAGTGTATAAAGCATAAATCGTTTCATTTTGATCAATATATGTTCGTAAAATATGACCAAAGACAACAAAAAACATTAATATGACTTTTGCGTTGTCAAAATAACTTTCCCTCTGTCTCATAGCTGCCTCCTATTATTCCCGGAAAAATTCTTTCTATTATTCCCCTTTATAATGGTAATCAAACAATTGAGAGATGAATTAGTAAAACCATCCATTTGAACCATTATTAACAATGTGATAATCGTGTATTTCCGTACTATAATCTATGTATCTGTACTATAAGAATATAGATATCTGTTATATATAGTTTAAATGCAGAATAGCTATTGGTTTCAATATATAAATAATTCCAATTAAAACTGTATACATCAGTATTTAAATAATATTTAAAGATAAACTAAACAAACTTTTTCGTTATGAAATAGGGAGGGAAAATAATGACAATTCTTCCGAAAAAGAATGAGCAAGGTTTTTATGAAATTCGCCTAGAGTCAATCGGAGGACTAGGGGCAAATCTAGCCGGAAAAATGCTGGCTGAATCAGGTGTTCTGGGGCATGGTTTAAATGGATCCAATTTTTCCTCCTATGGTTCGGAAAAAAAGGGATCTCCTGTAAAGAGCTTTGTTCGTTTCTGCGATGCCGAAACTGAAATACGTGATCATAGTCCAATTGAAGAGCCTCATGTTATTGGTGTTTTTCATGAAGCACTTTATAAAATGGTTGATGTGGTGAGTGGTTTACGTCCGGATGGTATCGTTCTTGTTAATTCAACTCGTCAGTTCGATGAAATAAAAAATGACTTAAATCTTCAGTATGGAACGCTTGCAATCGTCGATGCACTTGGTATTGCAGTAGAAGAAAAAACAAAAGTGAACACAGCTATGCTTGGAGCTTTGTTCCGTATATGTGATTTCCTCAATCCCGAGTCCATGAAAGACGTAATTAGAAAAACATTCGAAAAGAAATATCCACATTTAGTTGAGCCAAATATCCGTACGTTTGAACGTGGCTATCATGAAGTGACGTTTAAACATTTTGAGGTACCTCAAGATGCAGAGGGCAAAAGTTTTAAAAGAGCATTACCTTTATTGGGATACGAAACCCAAGTTATTGGCGGCACGATCATTGCTCAGGGTAACAGTATACTTAAAGACTTGTCCGGTTCCAGACAGGGTTTTTTACCTGAATGGGATGCTGAAAAATGTATACATTGTGCTGCCTGTGATACAGCTTGTCCGGATTTTTGTTTTGTCTGGGAAGAGGGAGAAGATAAGCGTGGACGCAAGCAAATGTTTTTAACAGGGATTGATTATCAATACTGTAAAGGCTGCTTGAAATGTATTGAAGCGTGTCCGACTAGCGCCCTTCGGGAAATGCGGGAAATCTTAGGTTTTGCTGAGGAAAATACAGTGAAACAACGTAATCCTTATGTAGCAGGAGGGATGAAATAATGGCGATATCAGAAGTAGAACTAACTGAATTGGTAAAGGATACAATGGCTGAACAAGTGACTACCTTTGAATCAGGTAATGAAATGGCCGCAATGGCTGCAGCACAAATCAATTATCACTTAATGGGGTATTTTCCAATTACCCCATCAACTGAAATAGCTCAGTATTTAGATATTATGAAATCCAGAGGAGAACATGATATTCAATTAATTGCGGCTGATGGAGAACATGGTTCGGCAGGTATTTGTTATGGTGCTGCCGTGACAGGAGCCAGGGTTTTTAATGCCACAAGCGCAAATGGACTTATGTATATGCTAGAGCAACTACCTGTTCAATCAGGTACAAGATTTCCAATGGTTATGAATCTTGTTACTAGATCAATCAGTGGTCCGCTCGACATTCGGGGCGACCATTCTGATTTATATTTTGCCTTAAATACAGGTTGGATCATTTTGACAGCCAGAACACCTCAAGCTGTTTACGATATGAATATAATGGCGTTGAAAATCTCGGAGCATTCCGATGTACGTTTACCTGTTATAGTCGCTTATGATGGATTCTTTACATCCCATCAAAAGAGAAAAGTAAACTACTTTAAAGATAGAGAGATTGTGCAAAAATTTATTGGTGAAATGCCAACTCATTTTCCGCACGTAGATATTCACAACCCGGTAACGATTGGTGCCCATATGAATGGGGATGATTTGATCAATAATCACTATCAGCAGTCTGAAGCGATGTATAAAGCCGGAGAGGTTTTTACTCAGGTAGCTTGTGAATATGCTGAACTGTCAGGTCGCCAATATGGAGTATTGGATCTATATAAGATGGAGGACGCGGAAGTTGCCTTATTCCTGTTAAATTCAGCTGCCGAGACAGCTAAAGATACGGTCGATGATTTAAGAAAACAAGGAATTAAAGCTGGCGTGATCAGTCCTAACATAATTCGTCCGTTCCCGGCAGAAGAAATCAGAAAGGCTCTGAAGAATGTTAAAGTACTGTTGGTTGGCGAGAGAGCAGATTCCTATGGTGCCAATGGTCCCAACCTTACACATGAAGTGAAATCTGCCTTACAGGAAGATCAGGATAATCATACTGCTGTGTTAAGCCGTGTGTTTGGTTTAGGAGGAAAGGATTTTTATCCGGAGGATGCAAGGGCATTTTTTGATATGGCATTGCAAACATTAAATAATGGCCAAATTGAAAAAGTATTTGATTATTACGGTGTCAATCCGGGATTGCCTGAAGCCCAACCACAGCCACTTTTAAAGCCGAATAACGAAGATTTATATAAGACAGGGCTTATTCAGGTAACTCCTGATGAAGAGAGTGGAAAATTAAAGGTACGTATACCTCCTTTACGCTCATTAATGAGCAAACCAAAACGTTTGGCTTCCGGTCATGGAGCATGTCCAGGATGCGGAATTTTTCCAGCATTGGAGCTGTTCTTTAAAGGAATCGAGGGGGATGTTGTTGTTCTGTTCCAAACAGGCTGTGCCTATGTGGTAACAACGGCATATCCATATAGCTCTCACAAACAAACGATGATTCACAACTTATTCCAAAACGGGCCGGCAACTTTATCAGGTACACTTGAAGCATTTTTGGAGAAAAAACGCCGTGGTGAAATCTCTATCAGTGATGATGCGACCTTCGTTATGATCACCGGTGATGGTGGCATGGATATAGGGATGGGTTCAGCTATTGGAACTGCACTGCGCAATCACAAACTCATTATGCTTGAGTATGATAATGAGGGATATATGAATACAGGCTCGCAAATGTCCTACTCTACTCCGCTTGGTCATATGACAAGTACAACAGGTGTAGGAAGAGCACAAAAAGGAAAAGCTTTTCATCATAAGGATACAGCTCAAATCATGGCTGCCACTGGAATACCATATGTATTTACAGGATCGGAAGCTTTCCCGCAGGATTTAATTAAGAAAGCGGTGAAGGCACAATGGTATGCGCAGAATGTAGGTACCGTTTATGGCAAAATATTAATCACCTGTCCTTTGAATTGGAAGGCAGAGGAACGTTATGGTACTAAGATTATGGAAGCGGCAGTAAACTCATGTTTCTTCCCTCTATACGAAGTTGAGAATGGTGAAACTACCATTACTTATAATCCGGAAACGAGGAAAAAACGTATTCAACTATCTGAATGGTTAACATATATGGGGAAAACAAAGCATCTGCTGCAGGAAGAAAATGCAGGTATGCTTGAGGAATTTGAACAAGAAGTGGATAGAAGATGGAACCGATTGCTGGCTAAGCATGAAAATCCATCCCTTTAATAGTATTTTAAAAGCCTGAAGAGATTCTATAAGATATCTCTTCAGGTTTTTTTATATTTTAATCTATACCATAAGGAGGTATTTAGTCTGATTCTGATTGTTTAAAAAGGTTTTTCCATAATTTTGTAGAATAAGTATCTTATTATGTCACAGGTATTAGGAGGATCCCCTTGGCTGATATGGATTTGAATGATAAGGAAGTAAAGATTATAGAAAAAAATACGGCCTTGAAAACTGATTACGAGACATGGGAGCATTTTTTAAACTCATTTACAAAAGCAATTATTGTTACTGATTTGGAAATGGAAATCATATCTCAGAATGAACAGGCAATCAAGTTATACCATCAGTTAGGGCGAGAGGGTAAACCAGGAAATCTTCGGGACTTTTATATCTCTGTTTCAAAAGAGGTGGTTGATGATCAACTCAGAAACGTGAAACAGCATGGTTTTTCAAATTATATATATTCAGTAAGGAATTCTGATGACACCTGCTCAGTTGAGCTTGAACTTAATGGACTTTTGGATTCATATTCAAAAAAAATTATCTATGTGTTAATCCCATTAAAAACAGAGAGTACAAGGGATCATGTAAAAAAGGATAATTTATATGTAGATATTATTAATGATTTAAAGTGCTATATTGTTATCCATACTAAAGAAGGAATCATCGTGGATGGTAATAAAGCCTTTTGTGGGTTGGTCAAAATTGAGAGATCGAAAATTCTAGGCAAAAGTATTTATCAATTTATTACTGCCGCCGATAAAGATAAATTTGATACTGTTATCAAGCATCTATCATCCGGAAATTCCCGTTTTAATTTATTTCAGCTTTGTCTTGATTCAAAAGAGATTACATATCAATATACTACACAATTTAATTTTTACAGTGGTTTGTACTATACAATTATTTACGATTGTTTTGAAGAATCAGAGCAAAATCACTATTTAATAGAAGGAATTCAAAATGTCTTTTGTCAATCCGTGGATGGAATAATCATGCTGGACTCTAAAGGAATCATCGTACAGGCTAATGAGCAAGCCTGCATATTGTTTGAGAAAACGCAGGTGGAATTAATTAATACGAATATAGAGAAAATTACGGGCGAAAAGATAAATACGCTTTTTATCTTGGAAGAACAAGAGAGTTATGAGCTTATTTTCAGTTCATCGAGTGGGAAAAAGAAGATTATAGAATTAACAAAAAGTCAGATTAGCAGTAGTCCTTATACTCTTTTAATTTGTAAAGATATTAGTGAAAAGTGGGTGATGGAGCAGGAACTTCTTATCTCGGAAAATAAATTCAAGAAAATTTTTGACGGTACCTTTGATGGAATTATGATTTGGGGAGCAGACGGGGAAATATATGATATTAATGAACCTGGTGCTGCAATTATAGGGGCTTCTATTGATCATATCCAAAACAAAAACTTCCATGAAATATTCGAACTGACTGAACATCAGATGAAACATTTACAAAGGCATATTTCCTTGATCAATAAAAATAAGCATCATCATTTTGTGTGTGAGCTTACTTGCAGGGATGGGCAAAATAAACAGCTGGATTTTTCCTCCAGACTGGATGTTATACCGGGTAAGAATCTAACCATTTTTAGAGATGTAACAGATAAGATTCGAATGGAGGAACAATTAAAAAAATCAGATACGTTGAATGTTGTGGGTGAGCTGGCAGCTGGTATTGCTCATGAAATCAGGAATCCTATGACAGCTTTGAAAGGTTTTATTCAATTACTGGAAGGCAGCTTGAATGGCGAATTTTCAACCTATTTCCAGGTTATTTCTTCAGAATTACAAAGAATCGAGACAATCATTACAGATTTTTTAATTCTTGCAAAACCACAGGCAGTTTCCTATCAAATTAAACAGGTAAATAACACAATCGAAAATACGTTGGATCTGCTAAGTGCGCAGGCATCTATGCATAATATTCAATTCCACACACATTTTTCTAAAATACCACCCATCCATTGTGAGAGTAACCAACTTAAACAAGTTTTTATAAATTTAATCAAAAACGCTATAGAGGCTATGCCTACAGGAGGGTTTATTGATATCACAACAGAATTATTTTTTGATAGCCATGTATTAATATCGATACAGGATTATGGAACCGGAATCCCTGAGACTGTTCTTGATAAATTGGGAGAACCATTCTATACAACAAAAGAAAAGGGGACGGGTCTAGGTTTGATGGTTACCTACAAAATCATTGAAGAGCACGCCGGTTGGATTGAAGTTGCCAGTGAAGAAGAGAAAGGAACCCTGTTTCAAATCTATCTGCCTATTAATCATGAGTTCACTTGAGAGAAAAAATTAGAATAGGATGGTAAAATGGAAACTCTTCTGATTTATAAGGGTTTCTTATTTTTGTTTGCTGGAAGTGTTAGACAGATTCTTTAATAAGAAGATGAAATAATTATTATTTTTTGTCTTTTTTTGCGATTGTATTTACATTATTTTAAAATTCTGACATAATACCACTTAATGTTATTTTTTTAGTGAATAAGAAGGAGGAGCTTTTCTTGCAGAATCAAAAAGATTGGCTGGAAACTGCCATAAGAAATAAAAGAGAACAAATGATTAGCCATGCCAAGAACAATGGCCTTCTGGATGAAGGTACATTAAATCTGAGTCGGCAGCTTGACCAGTTAATTCTTGAACATATTAGGATGAAATACTCAATAACTAATTATTAAATAAACAAGGAATGCGTAAAGGTGAAAACTAGGATTTTATGACATAAAACGTATTTACCATTTACTATTTACATATGGTTTGTGGATAAAAGCAAAGTAACAATTTAATACTAGGATAGGTATAATCAGTTCTGAAAAAGATATCTCTACCTGGTCGGCAAGTACATTTTAGCCCAGGTCGATTTATATACTCCTTTAGTATACGCGATTTTAGGCCATATTTATGAATGCATGAATAACCCCTTTTCTAAATGATCACAGTGGAAGGAATAGGTATACCATACACTTCCGTCACCTATCCTCAGGCGAGACCTTCTCCATATTCGTTATAAATCCTATTTTTTTAGGTTAAGTGCGCAGTACTTTTTCTGGGAATTGAAAAGCTCATACTTAAAAAATCCATCAATACAGCACGATTTGGATGACTGAATCTCATCCTACGAATAGATGAAATGATTGTTTGCATCCAGAGGATATTCCTTATATGATGTCTATTTATATAGAGCAATACCTATTAGAAGACATTAGAAGATTCATTTTGTACCTTAGGAAAAATAATCTCCTCGTTTGCATAAGGTTATACATCATCAATAAAGGATTAGTGCTCAAAATATTAGGATGTTCTGCAAAAGAATTGTAAAGTGAAAAATAAATAAAGGTTAAATACTAGGTTATTACTACTATCAGGATGATTATAAAGTTTTACTTTTTAATAGGAAAGAAGTATAATTACGCGGATGATAATAGTGAATTTTATCCGTTAATTGTGGGTGATTAAATATGGAAGAACAAAATCAATCTTTAAAAGTATTTATAGTTCTGTCGAGGGCTTTTCGAGCTATCAGTGACTATACCAACAAATATATCCAAGCCTCAGGTGTAAATCCAACCGAATTTGCTGTCCTTGAGCTACTCTACCATAAAGGTGATCAACCATTGCAGCATATAGGGGATAAAATCCTGCTTGCCAGTGGAAGTATCACGTATGTAGTAGATAAGCTGGAAAAAAAGCAATTATTAAAAAGGATTGCATGTCCCAATGATCGAAGAGTAACATATGCGCAAATTACGGAAAAGGGAAAGAAGTTCCTGGAAGGGATATTCCCGGAGCATCAGGAACGAATTGAGCATTTAATGGATGGGTTAACAGTCGAAGAGAAGGAAACGGTGATTGAGCTTCTGAAAAGAATTGGTAAATCCGTACCGTTAACTAAATAATCCATTAATACCTATATATTAATGAATAAAATGAAATAGAAGAATAAGATGGACTGGCTGTCGTTAACCGGCAGTTATTTTTTTTGTCTAAAAGCTGAGGAGGAAATAAGATGTCACTCGTTCATTAATGAAACAAGGTGGTAAGAAGCAACCGGTATTCACCAGAATAATAATTTGTCATAAAGACAATCAGCCCGCATACAGTGAGTAGTAAGCGGGGAGGGACAAGGGTGAATCGTCAATATGTAAATATTTTTCAAGTTGCAGCTGTTTATGTTGGAACGGTTATTGGAGCGGGTTTTGCAACTGGAAAGGAAATATATGAATTTTTTACCCAATATGGACTTTATGGCCTATTAGGGATTCTTCTTTCGGGATTTATTTTTATTCGGATTGGCAGAAAAATAATGATTGTAGCATTACATAGAAATATTAAAAATTATATGGAATTTAATGATTGGTTATTTGGTAAACGTATATCCTTTTTTGTTAATATCATCTCTATGGGCATGTTGTTTGGGGTTACAGGTGTTATGATGTCAGGAGTTGGCGGTCTATTTGAAGAGCAATTGGGATTTTCTAAAATAGGGGGCATGCTTTTTACTACATTTCTATCAATTGTTGTCATGAGCTGGGGGACTAAAGGTTTATTATCTATTAACACCTTTGTGGTACCTGCAATGATTATGTTTAATTTAATCCTGATGTTTGCTTCATTATTCCATATGAATCCTGTTCAAAATCTGCTAACCATTCCTGATGAAGTAAGCTGGAAGATGGTCTTATCGCCCTTCTCCTATACGGCATTTAACCTTGCTTTGACACAGGCTGTTTTGGTTCCATTGGCTGCCGAAATAAAGGATGAAGATATTATTCGAAAAGGTGCAAATTTAGGAGGATTTATTTTATCCGTTGTTTTGGTAAGCTGCCATATTTCCTTATCCTCCATACCAGGAATTGAACAGATTAACATTCCTACTGCCTATGTAATGAAACAAATAGCACCTTTTTTATATGGGCTCTATTTATTCATTATTTTTGGAGAAATTTTTTCAACCTTAATTGGAAATGCCTTTGGACTCGAAAGGCAACTAAAAAAAGCAACGGAACTGCCTTCCTGGTCGCTATATGTTGGGATTTTTGCCATAAGTTTAATAATTGGCCAAATTGAATATGGTCCTTTGATCTCTATATTGTATCCGATTTTTGGATATATTAGTTTAATCTTTTTGCTGTTAATAACTGTCAAAAAGTAAGTGTCAGCTACGATTTATGCTGTTTCTAGAAAGATTTATAAAAATGACAAAAAGAAAGAGAAGGGATAGTCCCCTCTCTTTATAAGGTCAATGCCGTAGGCACATTATAATGTTAATATAATCGGCTCATTCTTTGTCACTATGATAGTATGTTCACATTGTGCAACCAAGCTTTTGTCACTCGTGATAAATGTCCATCCATCACCGGCTTCTGTAACCATGGTTGCTTTTGTAGAAATAAACGGTTCAACGGCCAATACTGTACCTTCATGAAGAAGCTCTGAATCCCATGGGTCAAAATAGTTTAAAATATGATCTGGTTTTTCATGCAGACTTCTACCTATTCCATGGCCGGTTAAATTTTTGATGACAGTGAATCCATTTTGTTTTGCTGTATTGAAGACAGCTTTACCAATTTGGTTTTTCTTGGAGCCTGCTTTAGCTTTGCTGATTCCCTGATAAAAAGCATCAACTGCGCATTGGCATAATTTTTCTTTTTCACTAGTTGTAGTGCCAACCGGGAACGAAATTCCTGTATCCCCATAATATCCATTTAATACTGCAGAGACGTCGATATTTACCATATCGCCTTCGTTAATTATACGTTTTCCTGGTATTCCATGAGCAACTTCTTCGTTTACACTGATACATGTAAACCCGGGAAAATCATACTCATTTTTAGGTGCAGAAACAGCTCCGGTTTCCTCAAATATTTTCTTTGCGATTAAATCAAGCTCCAGTGTTGTAATACCGGGAACGGTAGCTAATTTCATTGCTTCCCTGACACGTGAAACAACTGCACCTACTGCTTTTAATCCTTCTAAATCTTTTTCGTTTTTTACAATCATGATACTAAACCTGCTTTCTGTAATGCTCTTCATTAGTATAAAAAGTTTAGTGGAAAGGTTCCAGATGGAATCGATTCTCACTATTATATCTAAGTTTTTTACAAATTTAAAGTAAGGCAAATTAATGGGACAAGAAGAGAACGAGGCAAGTAGCCCCGTTCTCGAATTATTCATATATGATTTTATAATTTTTATGGTTAACGACTGTCTTTTCTTCTAATTCAAGATCATGAAAGTTCTCCATTAAAGTTAAATCAACAATCACTGAGTTTTCATTTACTTTTTCTACAATCCCACGCAATCCATCGCGGAATTCAATTATATTGCCTACATCAGCCTTTTTCATCATGTTCACACCTTTTCAGTTTATTAAAGTTATCAACAGATCTTGATTAGTAAACTAATATCCTTGCAATTTCGGGATTCGTAAGTCCGCTTATAAAGAAATTATCCCTACTATTTAGCTTATGCAGAATAATATTGTAATTATAGTATAAATTGTGATTAATTGGAATGTTAAAAGAATAAATAGTCTTTATATTTTCGCTCCTATGGAATACTTGTTTAATGTAGGGGTTTGAGAGTATCATGTTTTGTATATATAGGAGGTTTTACGAATGAATAAAGAAGAGATCCAATCCATATTTGATCAATTAAAAAATGGAGAAATAGATAAACTTGAAGTTGCAAAGCAGGATTTCATGGCGTTTCGATCTGTGCTTGTAGAAAGGGAAGATTTTAAACATTTTCGGGGAACTGCTCATATAGGCGGGGGTGTGACCTATCATTATTTAGAGGAGCCTAGAAGCTGAATAGAAATCAACAAACCCAATTATAAAGTAATTGGGTTTGTTAACATTTTAATCAGTATTGTCCTTATTTGATAAACACATCTGGATGTATTTCAAGGTAATGCTTTAGTTTTTTTAGCGCCATCCGTTTCCAAGATTTCACCGTTGCATACGTTGTATGGTATTCGTATGCGATATCTGTGATGGTTTTACCAAATTGAATGTATTCAGCCAACCAAATATATTGGTTGTTTGTTAAGGAAGTTAGAAAAGGTTTAGGGAAGTACCATTCAAGGAAGGAAACATCTTCTTCAACCTTTAATAAATCCCAATACTCAGGTGATTTTTTTAATTCTCTCCCATTTATTTTAGTGGACTTGCAAAGCTGTATAAGCATTTTACCTTGTATGGACTTATAGGCATAGGAAAGGAACTGTCCTTTTTCAGGGTTGAAATTTTGGCTGGCCTCCCAAAGTGCAATTAATCCTATTTGGTAAAATTCATCCTTTTCACAAATAATATTAAGCTTTCTCATAATATGATGTATTAATGGATTATATTGGTTAACTAATGATTCGAAGTCTTCCATACTCGTAATCCTGCCCTATGAGGAGCGACCTCTATATTCCCGGGTACCTTTAAAGTACGCTTAAAGATTCTTTCTGTAAAAAAAGCAAATTTGAAAATTTGTTGAGTTTTTAGCGAAAAATGAGGATAAATTCTATTAAAATAATCATTATTTTAAAAAATATGGATTCCTATAACAAAATCTAACCATTTAATTTAAAAGAGAGGATTGGATACAATGAATTTTCAGGATCAAGTTGTGTTAGTAACAGGTGCTGCAAATGGGATTGGTAAAGAAATCGCAATACAATATGCAAATAAAGGCGCGAAAGTTGTTTTAACCGATATAGATGTGGAAGCTGGAAAGAAAATTGAAGCTGAACTATTGGCAATGGGAAAAGTTGCTTTATTTGCTGAGGCCGATCTCAGCAAAGAGGATGATTGCCTTCATATAATGGAAATAATTAGAGGTGAATGGGGTAGGTTAAATATTATAGTAAATAATGCAGGCATAAGTGAATTTACTCCATTATTTGAAATGACAACAGAGAATTGGAATCGCATTATCAATACCAATTTACGAAGTGTATTTATTTTGGCAAGAGAAGGAGCTAAGCTGATGACTGGAACGGGTGGTTCTATCATTAATATAGCATCAACCCGAGCCATACAATCTGAACCGAATTCTGAAGCTTATGCTGCATCCAAAGGTGGAATCCTAGCTCTAACGCACGCTCTTGGCGCATCATTAGCCAAAAAAGGTATTCGAGTTAACAGTATTAGCCCTGGCTGGATTCAAACGACTGATTACACTGGTTTACGTGAGATAGATCACGCCCAGCATTTTTCGGGTAGGGTAGGTAAGCCAATAGATATAGCAAAAGCATGTTTATTCCTAAGTGATCCAGAGAACGATTTTATTAATGGAGAGAATCTGGTTATTGATGGTGGAATGACAAGGAAAATGATTTATGAAGATTGAAAATATGAATAAAAAACAGAATAGAAAGGTTCTTCAAATTTGTCATTAGAAATACCTTTGTTGTAAAATCGATAGGAAATACAATATATAGATATTTCTCCAAGCTATGTGAAATTTAGTTGTAGAATTGCTTATCTGTGTGCAAACACTTTACTGAATAAATTCATTGTATATAGGATTCTGGTATATATTAGAAATGAATCTTATATTTATTGAAAGACTATGTTTCAATCAATCTTACAGGTGAGATATATTTATGGTTCTTAATTTATAAAAGCAGTTGAACAATTTTAATTTTTCAGGTACATTTCTCTTATAGGGTTTTACTCTATATTGTGAGAAAAGCTACATAATTTCGACTGTTCATCCTTTTATACATAGGACCGGTTGAAACTGGGTAAAATCATAAGATGTAAGCAGCTAGAATTCGTATAGCTAAAACAAAATAATTATTAATAAAGGAGCTCGATTACTTATGGTACAAAAAACTTTTCATGTAACTGCAGAAACAGGAATTCATGCTCGTCCAGCAACATTGCTTGTACAAGCAGCAGGTAAATTCAACTCTGATATCAACCTCGAATATAAAGAAAAGAAAGTTAATCTTAAATCAATTATGGGCGTTATGTCTTTAGGAATCGGCAGTGGTTCAGATATTACAATTATCGCTGAAGGAAATGACGAACAAGATGCATTAAATGCCATTGAGGAAACATTAACAAAAGAAGGATTGGCTAAGTAATGACAACGATGTTAAACGGGATAGCGGCATCTAATGGAATTGTCATAGCAAAAGCTTATCGTTTAATGGAGCCTGACTTAACTGTAACAAAAAGCACGATTAATGAAGTGGATACCGAATTAACTCGTCTTCAAGAGGCGGTTAATAAGGCTCAGACCGAATTGGAAACAATTCGTGAAAAAGTCAAAACAGAACAAGGTGAAGATAAAGCAGCCATTTTTGATGCTCACATACTTGTTTTGAATGACCCTGAATTGCTTGGTGCTGTACAGGAGAAAGTTAAGTCTGAAAAAATCAACTCTGAATTTGCTATGCGCGAAATTGCTGATATGTTCATCACTATGTTTGAACAAATGGATAATGAATATATGAAAGAAAGAGCAGCTGATATTCGTGATGTAACAAAACGGGTTATCAGTCATCTTCTTGGGGTACAAATACCAAATCCAAGTATGATTGCTGAAGAAGTGATTGTTGTGTCCGAGGATTTAACTCCTTCAGATACAGCTCAATTAAACAGAGAATTTGTTAAAGGCTTTACAACTGATATTGGAGGGCGTACTTCTCACTCCGCAATTATGGCACGCTCGCTTGAAATTCCAGCAGTTGTTGGGACTAAACAGGCAACTGAAACTATTCAAAACGGCGATATGATTATACTTGATGGGCTTAAAGGTGAAGTACATATTAATCCGACACCTGAATTGATTGAAGAATACAAAAAAGCTGCTGATGCTTATGCACAGCAGAAACTTGAATGGGCTAAGCTTGTTAACGAAAAAACGGTAACAGCAGATGGCCATCACATAGAATTAGCAGCGAACATCGGCACTCCTAAAGATCTTGAAGGTGTTAAAGCAAATGGTGCTGAGGCTGTAGGCTTATATAGAACAGAGTTCTTGTATATGGGAAGAGATAATCTTCCTGGAGAAGAAGAACAGTTTGAATCCTATAAAGCTGTACTTGAAGGTATGGAAGGTAAGCCGGTTGTGGTACGCACATTGGATATTGGTGGAGATAAGGAGCTTCCTTATCTAGATCTACCGAAAGAAATGAATCCATTCCTTGGATTCCGTGCTATTCGATTATGCCTTGAGGAACTACCGATTTTCAGAACGCAGCTTAGAGCACTTTTACGGGCAAGTGTGTATGGGAATTTAAGAATTATGTTCCCGATGATTGCCACTTTAGATGAATTCAGATCCGCCAAAAAGGTTCTTGAAGAAGAAAAGGCGAAATTAATTGAAGAAGGTATTGAAGTATCAGATTCTATTCAATTGGGAATCATGGTGGAAATCCCTTCAACTGCGGTAATCGCAGATCAATTTGCTAAGGAAGTAGATTTCTTCAGCATTGGTACGAATGACTTGATTCAATATACAATGGCTGCAGATAGAATGAACGAACGTGTATCTTACTTGTACCAACCATATAATCCAGCTATTTTACGTTTAGTAAAAATGGTGATTGAAGCTGCACATAAAGAAGGCAAATGGGCTGGAATGTGTGGAGAAATGGCTGGGGATGAACTGGCGATTCCGTTGCTTGTTGGATTAGGGTTGGATGAGTTTTCAATGAGCGCAACATCTGTTCTGCGTGCACGTTCCCAAATTAAAACACTTACTAGAACCGAAATGCAAGACTTGGCTGAAAAAGCTATACAAATGCAAACATCAGCAGAGATTGTTGAAATGGTTAAAAAAGCTACAGCTCAAAAATAGTTTCAATAAAAATAGATATACAGGTTTATTTATTTGAACGGAGGGGTACATTAAAGGTGGACACAAAACAGCAACATGCTTTTAGTGACCCCCCTTTCTTAATCAACTGGTTTTCCAGTTGATTTTTTTTGCTATTATAGAGGTATAGGAGGGAGCGTTATGATGAATTTACATATTGGTTTTATTGGTATTGGTGTAATGGGTAAAAGTATGGCATTGAATATAATGAAGGCGGGATACCCTGTCAGTGTTTATTCCAGAACAAAGTCCAAATGTGAGCCTTTGCTTTCGGAAGGTGCAGATTGGAAGGAGTCCCCTCGTGCAATCGCTGAGGAAGCCGATGTTATTATTACGATGGTTGGCTATCCTTCTGACGTTGAAGAGATATATCTAGGGGCGGAAGGCTTATTAAAATATGCCAAGCCGGGTACTTATTTAATTGATATGACCACTTCAGCTCCGTCTTTAGCACAAAAGTTATATGCTGCTGGTAAGGAATTAGGATTGCATGTCCTTGATGCACCTGTCTCCGGAGGAGATATTGGTGCACAAAATGCTAATCTTGCCATTATGGTTGGCGGTGATCAATCTGATTTTGAGAGCATGATGCCTGTATTTAAAGCAATGGGGACAAATATTATCCATCAGGGCGATGCTGGCTCGGGCCAACATACTAAACTATGCAATCAGATAGCCATTGCTACGAATATGATTGGTGTATGTGAAGCGATTGTTTATGCCGAAAAATCTGGCCTGGATCCTGAAACAGTTTTGAAAAGCATTTCAACTGGTGCTGCTGGAAGTTTTTCCTTAACCAATTTAGCGCCTAGGATATTAAAAGGTGATTTTGAACCGGGATTTTATATCAAACATTTCTTAAAAGACCTAAAAATTGCATTAGAAGAATCCGAACGGTTAGGTCTTGACTTTCCAGGGCTAACTTTAGCCAAAGCTATGTATGAAAAATTGGCGGATATGGGAGAAGAGAACCGTGGAACACAAGCCTTGTATAAATATTATACTGAGGCATCCAATCAGTAACTTAGTCTCATTAAAAAAAGAAGCATTTCGAAAAGGTATCATGCCTTTAACGAAATGCCTCTTGTTATTTTATCTGCTGAATTAGGAAATGTTCAAGTCTGTTTAATCCTTCTTTAAGCTGCTCCATGGAAACAGCATATGATAATCGGAAATATCCTTCTCCATATTTTGAAAAAGCAGATCCAGGTATAACAGCTACTTTTTCAAATTGAACCAGCTTGAGGGCAAAATCGAGTGAATTTTTAAAGGCATCTGGTATTTTAATGAAAAAGTAAAATGCGCCATCCGGTAATACAGTCTGGAGATTCATCGCCGCAAGTCTATTAAAAACATAATCACGACGGTTTTTATATTCCTCTCTCATAGCAGCTGGATCATGTTCACCGTTCCTCATAGCCTCGAGTGCAGCCATCTGTGAGACAGAGGAGGCACAGGATACGTTATATTGATGAACCTTTATCATATGTTTAATGATTGCTTTTGGTGCCATCAGAAAGCCGATTCTCCAACCGGTCATGGAATGTGACTTTGATAGACCATTTATAGTAATGGTTTGCTCTCTTATAATGGAACCAATCGATGTATGAGTTCTGTCCAAAGTTAATTCACTATAGATTTCATCAGCCAGGATAAAAATATTTTTTCCTCTAACAAGGTCAGCAATTTCCTCCAGTTCCTCTCTCGTTAATGATACCCCTGTTGGGTTGGACGGATAGGGAAGAACAATACATTTTGTTTTTTCGGTTAGACTTTCTGTGATTAATTGTGGAGTCAATTTAAAGGAGGTGCTTCTTGTATCAACATGGACTGCTTTTCCCCCTGCTAAGTGAATTAATGGTTCATAACCGGGATAAACAGGGCCAGGCAGAATGACTTCATCTCCAGGTGTTAAAATAGTCCTGAAGGCAATATCAATCGCCTGACTTGCTCCTACAGTAATCAAAATTTCATCATCCGGATTATATTTAAGTGAATAATGGCTATACATAAATTTTGATACTTCTTGCCGGAGATCGAGTAAACCGGCATTGTGGGTGTAGGTGGTACAATCTTTTTGAATGGCGTTTATTGCTTTATCTTTTATATGTAAGGGTGTTGGGAAGTCAGGTAATCCTATTGTAAAGGACAGGACATCATCAATATCAGATACCATATTATAAAACTGCCGAATACCGGATATTTCTATCTCTTTTACATGAGGATTAATTAAGTGTTCCATTCCAGGTCATACCTCCTAATTACAGTTCTTATCTTTATTATTATAAGGTTGCTTTAGGAAAGTGTACACTATCCTACTCTAAATGGTTGTATGCAAGATTGGGTGAATGATGCATACTTGGTTTGGAATACTATGGGTAATTCGTTTTGCTTAGGTGGGGGAAGATAGTGTACCGAATACTTGTTAAGGATCAAACTGATGGTATAAAGGAAATGACTTTGGAGGACTTACAGAAGCGTGATTATAGCCTGGTATGGGTTGATATCCTCGCACCGCAAGAATATGAGGCTAATATACTCCGTACGTATTTTAATTTTCACCCTCTCACTATAGAGGACTGTCTTGATCGAATCAACCAGAGACCTAAAGTGGATTTTTATCAATCCTATATGTTTTTTATCATTCATTCCTTAAATGAAAACTTCGAAAGAAATGAGATTGATATTTACGTAAATGAAAAAGCAATCGTAACCGTTCATGAAGATCATATAGAGGAAATAGATAAAGTATGGGGAGTAACAGATCAATTGGATACTTCTATCCATGTCCTGCATAAAATTATTGATGCAGTAGTAGATGCTTATCTTCCAAAGGCCTATCAAATAGAGGAGCAATTAAATGTCTTGGAAGATCACCTGCAGCATTCTCTTAATAATGATCCAATGAGTCAGTTATACGAAATTCGAACGATGATTTCGCGACTAAGAAGAATTATCTTGCCCATGAATGATTTGATGTACAGGATTATTCATTCTGAGAGAATCAGTGCTCTTTCTGAACATCATCATTACCTTAATGATGTGTATGATCATTTATTGAAATTAAAAGAATTGGTTGATGGCTACAAAGAGTTCTCAACAGATCTGAGAGATAGTTATATGGCGGTCAGTTCAAATAAAATGAATGAAACAATGATGACCTTGACGATTATTACGACTATTTTCATGCCATTAACATTTATTGCAGGTTTATATGGTATGAATTTTTCTGAAATGCCTGGTTTAAGTTTTCGCAATGGTTTTTGGTATGTTCTTCTTTTTATGATCATCATCACAGTTATAATGATGATTCTCTTTATGCTGAAAGGTTGGTTATTCCGAAGGCTGTACAGAAATGAAAAATAAATAGCGGCTTAGCTCTATTGTATTTAGAACTAAAGCCGCTTAGGTCATGTTTACAGGACTGGGTCCTTTATTTATATTAATATCCGTAATCCCAATCGATTTCTTCTGGATGCCACATAGTAAGCTGAGGAGTTGCGTAAGATTCATCAGTTTGGTTATGTGTGTATTTTTCAACTTCGCTAAATTGAATATTCTCTAAACAAGTAATAACATGGTTATCTTCATATAAAATGGCAGTACCTTTCATAAGTCGGACCCCTTCTTTCCAGCATATTGATTTAAGTTATGCTTTTATCTGTATAATAGTCCTCATTTGTTAAAGCGTCTATATCATTGAGCAAAGTTTCACAAAATAAACACGATTATCGATTTAAATTTAAATATTTATAAAAAAACATTAATTTAAGCCGATACTAGAAAGAAGGCTTTATCTTACTGCAATTAATCGTAAGAGATATGGAAAGGCGCTGTTAAAAATGAATGAACAAAAAGGAATCCTGCTAGAGAGCGGAACAAATGAGTTGGAAATCGTGGAATTTGGTATTGGCGAGCATAAATTTGGAATTAATGTTATCAAAGTTAAAGAAATTATTAACCCAGTACGGATTACCGGTGTTCCACAAACACATCATCATGTTGAAGGAATCATTGAACTTCGTGGAGAGATACTCCCTGTAGTAGATATTGCCAGTGCACTGAATCTCCCAGCATCCCAAGCTCCTGAAAAAGATAAATTTATAGTGACTGAGTTTAATAAAATGAAGGTCATTTTTCATGTACATACCGTTACCCAAATCCATAGGATTTCATGGAACCAAATAGAAAAACCATCTGATATGTACCAGGGATTGGATAGTCAGATTACTGGTGTCATTAAAATGAATAATGAAATGCTTTTACTGCTTGATTATGAAAAAATTATTTTGGAAATCAATCCGGAATCAGGAATAACCATTAATCAGATTCAAAAATTAGGAGTTAGAGAACGATCTAATAAGCATTTATTAATTGCTGAGGATTCACCGCTGTTGCGGAAGCTGTTGATGCAGACATTAAAAGAAGCCGGTTATGAACAACTCGATTTCTTTGAAAATGGCAAGGAAGCGCTAACCTTTATAGAGGGAAAGGCACTAGCAGGAACCTTACTGAATGATGTACATTTGGTAATTACAGATATAGAAATGCCACAAATGGATGGTCACCATCTAACCAAACGAATTAAAGAAAATCCTACCTTGTCGGATTTGCCTGTTATCATTTTTTCATCATTAATTACGGACGATTTAAGGCATAAGGGAGAGTTGGTAGGAGCAGATGCACAAATTAGTAAACCTGAAATAGTTGAACTGGTCAAACAGTTAGACAAACTTTTACAAAAGTAAAGCTGCTGAACCCTTTGTTCAGCAGCTTTACTTTTTCCAATTTTGATATGGATAGGATTCACCAAGACGCGTAAAAGTCGGTTTTTGGTATTTCTTTTTATAGTCTTTAGCGCGATCATTATCTGAATTTTCCTTGCATCCTGTATAAGACATCAATAGTTTTTTTGCTTTAGATAAAGAAAGACGTGAAGAGGGGTTTCTTACCTCTTTTGATAAATGACCAAGATGTGTTAATGTTTGAAAGTCGTCCTTTGAGGGCGGAATATGGAATGTATACTTTCCGCATTGTATCAGTACATCTGATTGTTGGAAGCTTAAATGAGGATGGTCTGAATATTGAAGGCCTATTTTCTTTGCCTTTCCTTCTTCAAGCATTTTAATAATCGTTTTTTTCTTTAGATTGTATAGAAATTTAGGGTCTGATGCAGTTTTTGCATGTCTATTCACAGAATAAATCGCTTCTCCCAGGTCATCGGCAGTAAAACAGGCGGGATTAGGAAGATTCCCATTATTTTGATTCATAAATGTTCCTTTCTTCTAAGAATATTTCATGATAATAAGTAAAAGCATATAACTGATTATAACGTGTTCTGCTATGGGATAAAAGGAAAAACGTTTCATATCTTATTTGAACGAATTAATTTTCAAAACAGACTATTGAGAAATTGAAGGTAAAAGAATTATGAAAGTGAGTGTGATACCTTGCAAAAGCTGCTACTTACTGGTTGCGGAGGGGCAATGGGTGCGTTAGCTCGATACGGGATAAGTTTATTGATCCCGTCATCTGGCAGTCCTATTCCGTTTAACACCTTATTCATAAATGGTTTTGGAAGCTTTGTTTTAGCCTATCTCACCTATTCGCTATTTAAAAATGAGGGAAATGAAAGATTAAAATTATTTTTTGGAACTGGTTTATGTGGAGGATTTACAACGATGAGTAGCTTTGCATTGGAAATAACCAATCTAGCAGCAACTTATCCCCTATATAGTCTTATTTATTTTTTTCTGAGTATGATTGCAGGTCTCTTAATGGCATGGTTAGGGTTTATTATGTCTAGTTGGATAAAGAGGGAAGCGCGTTGATTATATTAATTGTATTAGGTGGTTTTCTCGGAGCATGTTTAAGATATGTAATGACTGGCTGGTTAAAAAAATATAATCATTCATTTCCTCTAGCTACTCTTGTTATTAATTTAATTGGTTCGTGTTTAATTGGTATATCGGCCGGGATAGGAATAGAGCGGGGAAGCGGTATGCATATGTTTACTGTGATAGGAAGCTTGGGGGCTTTTACTACATTCTCAACTTTTGCAATTGAAGCCTTGGATTTAATGCTGAGCCGGGAACACCGCAAGTTATTGCTTTATGTAAGTTTTTCTTTGGCAGGAACGTCAGTTTGTTGTATGTTGTGCTATCATCTTATGAAAAATATAGGACATTAACCGCTCGTCTCTATGAAAATTCGACAATGTATTATAAAATAATCGAAAGAAATGTAATTTATTTCAAAAAATGAACTATTAGGTGCCCTGACTATGACAACTTTAAAGAGTAACATTAAAAGCTATACAGGTAATAAACAGGTAGATTTTCTGTTAGATATACAATGTGAAAAAGCACAGGGTTTTTATTTTTCAAGACCAATTCCTGCTATTGAAGCTGAAGAGAAGTATCTGAAAAAGAAGAAATAACACATGGCATAAAACAGCCAGAAAATAGGCAAACGGGCAGAATGTAGGGTCTGCTCGTTTGCCTTTATCGTTTTTTTAAGCCTTCTTGGCCTTTCTGCAAATCAATGACCGTGATTTCAGGACGTGAAAATAACCGGTATGGAATTCGGGTTGTACCTAAACCACGATTTACATACAAGGATAAAGGGCCAACTTTATAGGATCCTTCCCTGTATTTTTCTGCAAAAGGAGGAGTCACAATCGCACCCAAAAGAGGAAACTGAATTTGTCCTCCATGACTATGTCCGCTTAATTGTAAATGAACTGGGTAACTGGCGGCATAATCAGCATAATCAGGAGCGTGAGATAGAAGAATGGTAAATAAATCACTGGATTGTACCGGTATACTTACATCCAGGTTGGGCTTGCCGAGCATTGCATCATCTACCCCGCTTATTACGATTTGACGGCCATTCTGCAGGGTTATAAAGTTTGATTCATTTACTAACAGGGTAAATCCATTACTAACCATAGTCTCTTTGTAAATTTCCGTACCATAACCGCCATGGTCATGATTGCCAAAAACGCAATATTTACCAAGAGGTGCCTCCAGCTGACTTAATAATTGATTGAGCTTAGGAGTTATTCTATATTCATTCGGATTATCCATCAGGTCACCTGTAAAACAAATAATATCGGGATTAAGTGAATGAATGGTTTCAACTGTTTTTTCTAAATCTGACAAATTATATTGGAAACCCAAATGAGTATCACTGAATTGGACAATTCTAATATTTTGAAAGGAGTCTGGAATAAGTGGGTGGGAATAGGAAAAACGTGTTATATCAACCCAGGAGGGTTCAATATCTTTCATATAAAATCGCCCTCCTATAAGAGAGCAAAGAATAGTAGCTATATAGGCAAATGATTTTTTTAAAAAGAATCTTCTGGTTATTTTCTTCATTATAAAGTTCCTATCTCATAATAGTCAGTCTAATCCTATCATTCATTAAGAAAATTGTTAAGATGTATGAGTATTACTTTTTGATTACAAAATTTATGTGCTATTTGGTCTATAGATTAACTACCTAAAATAAGGTAAAATTAAAATACAATAGGTATTTAGATTTATAGAAATAATGATTTATATATTTAGTTAACTGAATGGGATGTTTCATTCTGAGGACGAGGGTGTTACAGATGAATAAAGCCAAATCATATGAAATGATCTATCTTCCTGCAAAAATAGGAATGATAAAAGTATATATGTATGGATTCCATAAAAAAGGAGATCCCGGCAGAGTATTTGTTATGCTTAATGATTTAAAAGTAAATGGCAAAGGTACGAATAAAAAGGAAACATTGATTAGTACTCTTTCTAAACTTAATGAACTAATCAATCAATCATAAGTAAAACATATAAAATTTTTAAGGGCGGCCATTAGGCGGCCCTTTTATCATTTAATTTGATTGGCTAAAATTTAAAAATCCCGTTATATCTATATTTTTCATCTATTTTGCTAATTCAGCATTTCTGGATATTATTGACAGAATTTTGTGATATAATAAAAGTGAATAATCATTCATTTTATTTGGAGGGCTCATATGAAGGGAAAAGTAGTGATTGTAACTGGTGGTTCTAGTGGAATGGGAAAGGCTATGGCTCAACGTTTTGCAAATGAGGGGGCTAAAGTAGTCATTACCGGAAGGAATAAAGAAAAACTGGATAACACCATTAAAGAATTTGCAGAAAATCAGGAGAATATACTGGCTGTTCAGATGGATGTTCGAAATGTGGAGGATGTTAAAAGAACCATTGAAGAGACGGTTAACAGATTTGGTACAATCGATTATTTGATTAATAACGCAGCAGGTAATTTTATTTGTCCGGCAGAGGATCTATCACCGAATGGCTGGAAATCTGTCATTGATATTGTTTTGAATGGTACTTTTTACTGCAGCAGCCTCATCGGCAAGTATTGGATAGAAAATGGCATTAAAGGATCAATCATCAATATGGTCGCTACCTATGCGTGGGATGCAGGTCCATATGTCATTCACTCTGCCTCAGCAAAGGCTGGTGTGCTGACAATGACTAGAACTTTGGCTGTGGAATGGGGTAAAAAATATGGAATCCGCGTAAATGCGATAGCTCCCGGGCCGATTGAAAGAACTGGGGGAGCAGATAAGTTATTTCAATCGGAAGAAGCAGCTCAAAGAACGCTTGAAAGTGTTCCGCTTGGAAGATTAGGAACACCGGAGGAAATTGCAGATTTAGCCCTGTATTTACTGTCTGATCGGGCATACTATATTAATGGTGATTGTATTACAATGGATGGCGGTGCTCATCTCAATCAATTTCCGTTTTAGGCATAGGATGGATGAATGGTTTTAATAAGAATTGAAATCTTTAAAGAGCAGTTCAATATGCTGATTTAATTGAACTGTTTTTTGTGCGTTCATTTGACTAGCTGTTTAAGATGATATTTTAGTTTTCACTATCCTTGTATTATTTTTCAGTAAAAAGTGTTTATTCTGGTAAAAAGGGGAATAAGCTAATAAAGGCCTTGAGATATGTACTTAAAAAGGAGGATCATAATGAAAAAGGTTTTAACTTCGTTGTTTATTACCATGCTTGTATTAGCGGTTTCTCCTCTTGTCAAAGTAGATGCTAAAAGTACACTGGATAAACAAGATGCATTTAATCTTTTAGATAGCGCATTTCAATTGCAGGTATCTCTTTCAGAAAAACCAAGATCAATGGACAATATTCGAGATTTATTAAAAAATTCCTTCTCAGAGGAATACACTGAGGATTTTATAAACATGAATGTACAAAAAAGTGTGGATGGTAGTGGCTATCAAACCTATGGTACGGATATAGCCCTTTATTATATTCCTTTTTTTACATATA
Organism: Pradoshia sp. Z4_20; assembly: GCF_058216035.1. Lineage (NCBI taxonomy): Bacteria > Bacillati > Bacillota > Bacilli > Caryophanales > Bacillaceae > Pradoshia > Pradoshia sp. Z4_20. Next base: position 520,594 of record NZ_JBZAJD010000002.1, on the reverse strand, counting down.
GTGAACATACTAAACTAGGATATAGTTCTGCTAATGATCAATGGTATGTGTATGAATGGTTTCCAGGCAATACAGATGGACCAGTCAGCTATGAAGGGCATTACGAGGCAATCGGGCTGATGTATGACCATAATAAATGGGTAATTAATGATTACCAAATTGCTTTCGATCCGAAAACACTTGATGACAGTCAAGAAATAGCCCAAAATTCGAGTGTGGATAAGGAGCCATCCAATCCGACTTTCATAAACAGATTGACAGATTATATTAGCTACGGGTTCATTAATCATATGTCTCATTGGTTTGGGATGATTGCTTTCTAGATACTGATGGCATGAATGGAAAAGCTAATCCTGCTTGAATGAGGATTAGCTTTTTTGTATTAATCTCTAATATTTAACAATTCCATAATTCGTTCCTGGTTAAATCCAATGATTACTTGATCACCAATGACAAACGTTGGGGTAGAATATGAATCATATTTGGTCATAAGTATTTTTTTTGCTTTTGCATCCTTCTGAATATCTTTTAAGGTATAGGGAATATTGTGCTCATCAAAATAATTTTTGGCGTAAGCACATGGCGGACAGCCTGGTTGCGTAAAAAAAAGAACTGGTTCCACTTTTTTCTATCCTTTCTTTTGTTTAATTTGTATCTACCAGTATACATGAAACTTTTTTGTTTACTATAGTACAAATTTTAAGTAGGATATCAGGCAGGGCTATCTTTTATCAAATTAAAGAACTAGAAAGAGAAAAAGAATTGCCAACACCAGAGAGATCTTGTCAATTTATTTTGATTGAGTCTGCTTTAAAGTGAAAAATATGGCGCTGGAATTTTTCTTGGAACGTTTTTATGATAAAATGATGAAGTCTCTAAAAAAAGAGATGAAATAAAAGGTGTAACCATCAAATACGTTATAATGAATTTGGGTATACAAATGATGCCTATTCCTCTATTCTGTTACTAATGGCCAGTCCATAAGCGACAATATATTTTATTTGTTGGTAAGTCATGAAAGGAGCATATATTAGATATGTCACGATTACAAGGAATTTTATCACGTTTGAAAAACTTACAGGAGCAAGGGAAAGTATCAGATACAGCACAACGTGTGTTTGAAGTTGAAGGTCAAGTTAAATGTCAAGTATCTTATTTCGATAAAACTGAAACATTCGAATTAGAGATTTTTCAGGATAAAGGAAAAACTATGAAGTATCAATTTGATAATATTGATATGATTGCCATTGAAATTTTTGAGTTAATTTATAGCTAATTTGGAAATTTGAGATGATTTGGTTATGTTCCATTATCATGATGAAGGTATTTGTTCCTAATCATGTAGGTTATGCTTCTGAAAATCTCTAACTTAAATTTTTAAAGTGGGGAAGGGAAGATAATTACTGACAAATCGAACAGTTAAGTCTTCCGAATAAAACCAAAAGTGGATAACCAGGAACTAACTATATAAGGGGTTCTTAACCATGTTAGATATGCAAAAATTAGATGGATTCGAACTGACTGTAAAGGATTTAATGATTTCGTCTGAACGTGTTGCTCATGTACAGCAGGAAAATAATCTCGAACATGCATTATTGGTTCTTACTAGAAGCGGATATACTGCTATACCAGTTCTGGGACATGATTATAAGCTGCATGGATTAATTAGTACACCAAAGATAATGGATGCAATATTGGGCTTGGAGCGAATTGAATTTGAAAAACTGGAAGAGATGAAGGTTGCAGAAGTGATGGATCCCAATCTTCCATGTCTTAAAGAAAGTGATTCAATTGAAAAAGCAATGGAACTTCTCATTGATCATCCATTTGTATGTGTGGTAGGTACTGAGGGAGCTTTCGAAGGTATATTGACCAGAAGGCAGGTTATGAAGCATACAAATCGTTTAATAAAAATCATTAAATATAATTAATATCAGTATCTCAATCGATAATGATGAGTGGATTAAAAAATAAACATTTTTTAAAACGCCTGGATAAAGATCCAGGCGTTTTTTACATGGTTTATAAAGTTGTATAACTTAAATTTAAAAGTGACTTTAAACAATGTTATCAATAAAACACTCTAAGACATGCTAATAACTCAACAAAACTTTTAATAGATATAATATTCCAAATTAACTTTATCCAGGATAGGAACTTCGTTAAAATGATAGGGAGGGGCGTGGAAAAATGAATTCAATCGATTCAAGCATAGAAAAAAAGTCTTTCAAAAGGGCAAAGAAGAAGACAAAACGCCCTTTAGTATTAATTTCAATCCTATTGGCTTTATTCATGGGTGCCATCGAGGGTACTATCGTTTCAACTGCAATGCCTGAGATCGTTGGTGATCTGGGAGGCTTCTCCCTGTATAGTTGGGTCTTCTCAGCCTATTTGCTAATGAATACGGTAACGGTATTGATCTATGGGAAGCTATCTGATTTATTTGGCAGAAAACCAGTATTGTTATTTGGGATTACAGTGTTTCTGCTTGGTTCCCTCGGCTCTGGATATGCATGGTCCATGCAAAGCTTAATTTTTTTTCGTTTAATACAGGGTTTTGGAGCTGGAGCCATTACGCCCGTTGCAATGACAATTGTAGGGGATATATATACGAAAGAAGAACGAGCAAAAGTTCAGGGTTATTTATCAAGTGTTTGGGGAATATCGGCTATTTTGGGACCTGCTATTGGCGGATTATTAATCGAGTACATATCATGGAGCTGGATCTTTTGGATTAATATTCCGTTAGGATTTCTCTCTTTAGGAGGTTTGCTATTTTTCTTCCATGAGCAAAAGACGGTTAAAAAACAAAAGGTAGATTATATGGGTTCAGCAATGCTTGCTGTTTCTTTGTCGCTTTTAATGTTTTTATTTGTGCAAGGAGGGATTTCATTTTCCTGGCTTTCTTTAAAAAGTTCGTTGTTAATTATACTCCTGCTAATTTTGGTGTTTTGCTTTGTGAAGCATGAAAACAGAACTGTAGAGCCCGTTATGACTTTTTCTATCTGGAAGAATCAATCAATATTGTTTGCTAATTTAACCTCTCTTACAACCGGTATTGTTTTAATTGGAGTATCAAGCTATTTACCAACATTTGTACAGGGAGTAATGGAGGAATCCCCAATGATAGCAGGATTTACTCTTACTGCCATGTCTATAGGGTGGCCGATAGCATCCTTTATATCAGGCAATATGATCTTGAAGATAGGGTATCGTACTACTTGTATAACAGGTGGAATCTTTATCATACTGGGTGCACTGGCTTTTACATTTTTGCCCTCCCATGGATATGTGTTTTTGGCCGCTTCTGGATCCTTCTTGCTTGGTGTGGGAATGGGGCTTACAAGCACTGCTTTTATCGTGTCCATCCAATCTACTGTGGATTGGGAACAAAGAGGTGCTGCAACAGCTGCAAACATGTTCATGAGAAATCTGGGAAACACAATCGGTGCCGCATTATTGGGAGGTATATTGAATAATCGTTTAAACGCTTATTATTCACAAAATGAAAATATAGATTTAAATTCGGTAAACGAATTGCTTAACACTGAGATTCGATCTTCTATAGAGCCGGAAAGATTGGAACAGATCCAAAGTGGATTAACACATTCATTGGGTATTGTGTATTTCATTGTCTTACTACTGGCTATACTGAGCTTGTTCTTGATATTGAAAATGCCAAAAGAGAAATCGTAACAGCCTCATTAAATCTGCTATATTGTAATATTTGCAGTTCAGCAGAATATAAAGGTAAAATAAAATGAATGTCTGATTAAGAAGAGATTGGTTTGTGAGGAGAACAAATGGTTATAACTGATTTTGAATTATTGGATACTCTTGCTGTTGAACTGAATTTACGTAAGACTGCCGAAAGAATGTTTGTCTCTCAGCCGGCACTTTCACAACGTCTTCAATCAATAGAAAGAGAATGGGGAACACCGCTTTTTATTAGATCAGCAAAAGGAATGACGTTGACGGAGGCGGGAGAAATTGTCGTTCAATATGCCAGGGAATCCCTGAAATTAAAAGAAAAAACACGAGAAAAAGTAGATGCTCTCAATCATAATGTACAAGGTACATTAAAAATTGCGAGTGCTTCTATAGTCGGCCAATATTGGCTCCCGATGATTTTAAAGAAATATGTTAACAAATATCCCAATGTTAAGATCTCACTTGTGACAGGCTGGAGCAGTGAAATGATCGAAAATATCTATAATGGAGAGTCTCATATTGGTATATTGAGAGGGGTTCCTGACTGGCATGGTTATAAAAAGCTATTGTTCAGTGATCACTTATACCTTGTGGATACCGAGCTTAACCAATTATCAGATGCGTTAACTACAGAACGCCCATTTATCTTGTTTAAAAGTGATTCGAACTATTATCGAGAGATTCAAAATTGGTGGATCCGCCATTATGGAATTCCACCGACACGTACCATTCTTGTGGATCAAATTGAAACCTGTAAACAAATGGTGATGAATGGAATTGGGTATGCCATATTGCCCGGTATTTCTTTAAGAGAAGGTGAAGCCTCGTATTTTAAACATCCCTTGTATGATTTGGAGGGGCAGTCTGTTGAAAGAAAGACATGGCTTGTAAGCTACGATGCTTCCTTAGAATTAAGACAGGTTAAGGCTTTTGTAAGTTTGATTGAGGAAATGTTAATTGAATAGAAATGAAATCTCTATTCTTGTTTTTCCTACTCTTGTTTGATAAAGTAATAGAAAATTATTTAGGGGAGAGAAATATACTATGAAAATGATGGATGCAAATGAAATTATATCCTTTATCGGAAACAGTGTGAAAAAAACGCCGGTTAAAGTATACATAAAGGGAGAAATCAGTGAGCTGGTATTTAATCCTGAGGTTAAAACATTTATTACCGGTAACACAGGGGTGATTTTTGGAGAATGGTCTGATATTCAACCAACATTAGAGGAAAACAAGGCGAAAATAGAAGATTATGTTATTGAAAATGATTGTCGAAATTCCGCAATTCCAATGCTGGATTTAAAAGGGATTAATGCACGTATTGAGCCGGGGGCGATTATCCGTGATCAGGTTCATATTGGAAATAATGCGGTGATTATGATGGGAGCGTCCATTAATATTGGTGCAAGCATCGGAGATAAGACTATGATTGATATGAATGCCGTGCTTGGCGGACGTGCAACTGTCGGTGAAAATTGCCATATTGGAGCAGGAGCAGTGTTGGCTGGCGTAATAGAGCCTCCATCTGCCAATCCTGTTGTAATCGAAGATAATGTACTTGTTGGTGCTAATGCGGTTATTTTAGAAGGCGTCAGAGTAGGAGAGGGAGCTGTAGTAGCGGCTGGAGCAATTGTAGTAGAAGATGTTCCTGCTCATACAGTAGTTGCTGGAGTTCCGGCTAAAGTAATTAAAACAATTGATGAAAAGACTAAATCCAAAATTGAAATTAAGGATGAGCTTCGTCAGCTATAATAAAAATGGAAGGGGCGTGGAGATGATGATTTCCGCGCCTGTTTTTAAATTGGAGATGAGGTGAGCTGCAATTTGGAAAAGTTAATTTCTATAAGAAGAGATTTGCATAGGATCCCTGAACCTGGTTATAAGGAATTTAAGACGCAACAATATTTGATAGATTACATAAGAAATCTTCCTCAGGATCGTATAGAATGGGAAAAATGGAGAACAGGAATTTTTGTTCGAGTAAAAGGGCTATCTCCTGAGAAAACCATAGGCTACCGTGCTGACATTGATGGTTTGCCGATTCGAGAAGAAACGGAGCTTCCCTTTAAATCCGAGCATGCAGATTATATGCATGCATGCGGCCATGATTTTCATATGACCATCGCCCTTGGTGTATTAACAGATTTAGTGGAAAATCCAATCAATGACCATGTATTATTTATGTTCCAGCCCGCAGAAGAGGGCCCTGGAGGAGCAGAGGAGATGATTGCTGCTGAGCAGTTTTCTAAGTGGAGACCTGATTTGATTTTTGGATTGCATATAGCTCCGGAATATCCGGTAGGAACAATCGCTACCAAAACAGGTTTACTCTTTGCTAATACCTCGGAGATCTTTATAGATTTTAAAGGGGTTGGTGGACATGCTGCTTATCCGCATCTGACGAATGATATGGTGATTGCATCCTGTCAATTTGTTACTCAGCTTCAGACTATTGTAGCAAGAAATATTAATCCACTTGATTCGGCTGTTGTTACAATTGGGAAAATAACAGGAGGGACTGTCCAAAATAGTATTGCTGAAAATGCGCGGATAGAAGGGACGATTCGGACGCTATCTGAGGATTCTATGCTATTGATCCGGAATCGAATACTGGAAATGGCAAAAGGAATGGAAGTGGCTCTTGATTGTAAGATTAATGTTGATTTTGGTTCTTCCTACTATCAAGTATATAACGAATCTAATCTAACAGAAGAGTTTATGAAATTTCTGTATCAGCGGCAGGATACGACATTCGTCAATTGCAAGGAAGCAATGACGGGTGAGGACTTTGGATACATGATTAAGGAGATTCCAGGCTTTATGTTCTGGCTTGGTGTTCAGTCATCGTATGGATTGCACCATGCTAAATTAAATCCTGATGAAAAGGCACTACCCTTTGCTGTATCAGTTATAACAGATTATATTCGAATGAAATCAATATAAAAAGAGAACCCGGCTAAAGAGATAGCAGCCGGGTTCTCTATATTATTCTGTTCCTTCAGCAGCGTATTGAAGCCTTATTTGATCGATGGCTATTTTAATCCTAGAGCGTAGCTGACGTTCAACATGGTATTGCTGTCCATTTGTTGTTCGGGCTACAATTTGAATTGTATAATCAGCTGTACCCATATCCTGGATGCCAAGAATCTCGGGTCCCATTAGGATATCTTCATCTTTTTCGGCCATTGTATGGCATATTTCTTTAATTGATTTTGTGATTTCCTCCAAATTATCTTCTGCTTTAAGTTTAATTTCCACCATAGCTCTCATAGCTCCACGTGAATGATTGCTTAGTATGGCAATTTGTCGATTGGGAATATAGTGGAGGCTTCCGTCATAACCTCTTATTTGGATTGTTTTAAGTCCGACTACTTCTACAACGCCTTTAATAACTCCTATTGTCACTTCATCCCCAACATCAATCTGTTTTTCGAGCAGGATAAAGAAGCCGGTTACTACATCACTCACTAATCCCTGGGCCCCAAAGCCGACCGCTAAACCAACGATTCCGGCACCGGCTAGAATCGCACTAACGTTGATTCCTAACATTTCCAGGATGGTGACTATTAAGATAAATATAAAGACGTACCCAAAAGCGTTTTTCGTTAAGGATTCCAATGTTTTCGTACGGTTCTCAGAAAGATTCTCTTTGGCCTGCATGCGCGAGAAAATCTTTTCAATGATTTTAAAAGTAAACGTGCGTATTACTTTATAGATTAAATAAAATAAAAAGATTTTTAGAACCCAAATTCCAATATCGAAAAGCCAGGTTTCCCACTTGAGATCTGAAAATTTAAAACCCATTATGAACGAATTCTCCATTAAACCAATCCTTTCCTAACAACTTCTTTATTGATATAAACGGAAGTATTCAATTATGATAGATACAATTTTTTTGGTATACTATAACCTTCATCTTGAAGGAAAATGTATGCAGCCTTTTACTATCATAATAGAATAATATAGATATACCATAAAGGAAGTTGAATGATTTGCCAAGTGAAAGGTAAAATGTTTGAAAAGACATAATCATTATTCAACATAAACTGATACAATGATAAAGTTATAGATAATAAAGCTTGCTTTTATCAATTTCTACAAATTTTAAATATTGACCCTTGAGTTATGTTACTGGTGTGTTCATAGCCACTTTTACTATTTTCCCAAAAAGTTTGGTTGAAAATACTGTAAACATTTAACCGGATTATGTATTATTTGCATATGTGATATTTATTTTGGATATATATTGGAATTTTAGGCGAAAAGAGGGTTCGTTGATTGGAAATCAATCGGTGATTAATAGTTCTGTGGGACATTCAAGAAACATGTGAAGAATGAAGAGCGGTTCTCTCTTTCCGGTAAATAGTATGGATAGGTAATAATCACTTTATAAAACTAAAAAGGAGGCGTCGTAACCTTGAATTTTGAACTGCTGACAATAACGGTATTATGGTCCTTCCTTTATGTATATGTCATAATTGCTTCCATTGAGTTTGGGGTTGGTTTTTTTACATATTATGGTCGTTTTAAAGGTAAGCAGGTGGGAATTCCTAAATCGACAGGTCATTATGATCCACGACTCTGGCATATTACGATTATTTTCTTTATATTTTTTGTGGCAGGATTAATTGGATTTTTTCCGGATACATTTAATTATTTTGGCAGAGCATTGGTTCTACCAGGGCTGGTCGTTTTATTACTGGTAGTCATCAGATTTATGGCACATTTTTTGTATAAAAAAGGGAACAAAACAAGCTGGTCATTTTTGTTCGTTTATGTTTCGACTGGGATCCTTATTCCTGCCTCTTTATCCATTGGGCTTACGATATCTGAGGGAGGTTTTATAAAAAAAGAAGGAGAACGAGTGTTTCTCCTGGTAAAAAAATTGTTCCTCAGTCCTTATTCCTGGAGTGTCGTGTTTCTGACAATTGTAAGTGTATTGTTTATAAGCGCCGTATTCTTGCTCTATTATAAGGAAAAGTCTAATGATAAGGAGGCAAGTATGACTGTGCGAGGCTATGCTCTTTTTTGGAGTGTTCCTACGATCATTGCAGTTGCTTTAGCGACTATTTCATTAAGGGGACATAATTTGCGTCATTTTCAAAATGCTCTGGAGATTTGGTGGTTATTTGCGCTTTCTTTAATTAGCTTTATGGCTGCCCTATACTTAATCATTCGAAATAAAAGACATGGTTTAGCATTTATATTTGTATTACTTCAGTTTTTGTTTGCTTTCTACGGATATGGTATTTCACATTTGCCTTTTATACTTGATCCGTTCATTACATTGGACTCGTTTAATGGGAGCCACTTATGGTTAACATTAGGATGCTTATTGGTAATCGGATTATTGCTTCTGACTCCATTTACTCTATTGATCAATAAAATGTTATTCCGAACAAAATGAAAAACGCGAGTACCTGTTAAGGTACTCGCGTTTGTGCTTTTTATACTTCCATGATAATAGGCAGAATCATCGGACGTCTTTTGGTTCTTTCGTATAAGAAAGGTCCGAGTGTGTCTGTAACTTGATTTTTAATTTCAGACCATTGTGTAGTCTTACGTGCCATGATTTTATTTAAATGCTGAGTGATTAGGTTTTGAGCATCGTTAATCAGATCTCCTGATTCACGCATATAGACGAACCCGCGAGAAATGATATCCGGCCCAGCAGCAATTTTGAACTCTTTCATATTGATGCTGACAACAACTATCACAAGACCTTCTTCTGAAAGAATACGACGGTCGCGAAGGACGATATTTCCAATGTCCCCGATTCCGCTTCCATCAATATAGACATTGCCGGAAGGTACCTTGCCAGCAACGGTAGCACTATCCTGAGTAAGTGCCAGCACTTCACCGTTGTCCATGATAAAGCAATTTTCCTCCAAGACACCGCAATCCACAGCTGTTTGTACATGTGTTCGCTGCATGCGGTATTCTCCATGGATTGGCATAAAGAACTTAGGCTTCATCAATCTGAGCATTAATTTTTGTTCTTCCTGTCCACCATGGCCAGATGTATGAATATTACTTAAAGGACCATGAATGACATCGGCTCCAGCACGGAATAACATATTAATGGTGCGTGATACACTAACCGTATTACCTGGTATTGGTGATGATGAGAATACAACTGTATCACCAGGATTAATCTGGATTTGTCTGTGAGTACCGTTTGCAATTCTAGATAAGGCAGCCATCGGTTCACCCTGTGAACCAGTACAAAGAATCGTTACTTCGTTTGCCGGTAATCTATTTAATTGCTGAGTATCAATAAATGTTTCTTTTGGTGCGGTAATATAACCAAGTTGAAGTCCAATTTCGATGGCATTTTCCATACTGCGACCAAAAACGGCTACTTTCCTGTTGTTTTGTACAGCTGCTTCTGTAACTTGCTGCAGGCGATGAATATTCGAAGCAAAGGTTGCGAAAATAATGCGTCCTTCTACTTTTCGGAATATATCATGTATACTTTCGCCAACTTTACGCTCAGACATAGTGAAATTAGGGATTTCACTATTTGTACTGTCTGAGAGAAGGCATAGAACACCTTCTTTACCAATTTCAGCCATTTTAGTTAAATTGGCAGGTTCTCCAACCGGAGTAAAATCGAACTTGAAATCACCGGTATGCACAATATTGCCCTGTGGTGTTTTAACCACAATGCCGTATGCATCCGGGATACTGTGAGTGGTACGATAGAAAGTAACAGATGTTTTCCGGAACTTGATCACATCGTCCTCTTTAATTTCATGGATAATGGCTTGTCTTAGTAAACCGTGTTCTTCTAATTTCTTCTTTACTAATCCAAGTGCCAATTTGCCTCCATAAAGTGGAATATTCACTTGCTTTAGTAAATAAGGTATCCCGCCAATATGATCCTCATGACCATGAGTAATAAACAAACCTTTAATCTTGTCCGCGTTTTTTACGATATAGGAATAATCCGGTATGACATAATCAATGCCAAGTAATTCATCTTCCGGAAACTTTATTCCGGCGTCAATTAGAATAATTTCATCCTGGAATTGAACGCCATATGTGTTTTTGCCGATTTCGCCTAGCCCTCCGAGGGCGAAAACAGCTGTTTGGTCGTTCTTGACAAATTTCATATATTATTTGGTCTCCGTAATATGGAAATCTGGATTCTGTTTTTCAAATTCCAAATATTCATCTTTAAGAACTTGAACAAATTCAATATTGTATGGAAGGCTTTTTAACTTTTGGCGGACATCTCTTTCCGATTCCCCTTCAACGTAAATAGATTTAGTATTTTCGCGAACGGGTGTCTCAGCTGCGTTCTCCTGAAAAAAAACTTTAAAAATCATGTAAATCTCTCCTAACTTACTCTTGTAAAATTTATAAATAAAGAGGTGGCAAGGAGCAACAACCAGGCCACCTTATCTATTGATATTCATCTTAGACTGTCGGTCTAAACAGTTCATCATCTCTATTATAAGAAAATTTCCTAACATTTGCATGTTTAAACAATTTTCTTTAAGGACTGTTATCTACTTTACCGTATAGAATAAGCCCTCCGCAAGGATATTTGAAGGGCTTTTCAAAAAATTATGCAATTGATTTCCTGCCCATCAGGTCTTTCCATTGTTTGAGAAGCTTTTTTCTGAGCTTTTTTAACATGGCTGACCATCTCCTTTATCTATTATTTTAATGGTAATTAAGCGTTTGGTAAATATGCTTGCGGGATATAAGTACCTAAACGTAAAAATAAATTTATCGTCCCACTCATAAATAGTATATGCTTGGATTCAAAAGCTTATATTGTAATTTATTTACAATCGCGTCTGATTCATAATCTAAGTATAACTAATATCTTTAACCGTTACTATTTTTCCTGAAGAGTCAAGTTAACTAATCATAGCTGTTTTCCTGTTGTATGAGATTCCTCATGCAGAGGTTTACTATTTATTATGATAGTATGATTGTAGACAATAATACGTTATATATAGTATTGCGCATCTGGGAGGAAATGTTTATGGGTAAAATTGTATTTTTTGACATTGATGGGACACTTCTAAATTCTGAAAAGAAATTACCGGAATCCACTAAGGAAGCAATCCATTTACTTAGAAAAAATGGGACATACGTTGCAATAGCGACAGGTAGGGCACCTTTTATGTTCAGCCATCTTATTCATGAACTGGAAATCGACTCTTTTGTCAGCTTTAATGGTCAATATGTTGTTTTTGAGCATGAGATGATTTATAAAAACCCTCTATCTCAATCACAATTAGAAAAATTAACGAGAGAAGCAAAGGCGAATGGTCACTCCATGATCTATATGAATGAGAAAACAATGAAAGCCAACGTTACACATGATCCCTTTATAGAAGAGAGTATGGGATCTCTTCATTTTCCACATCCCGAGGAAAAGGGAGACTTTTATAAAAATCATGAAATTTACCAAGCTCTTTTATTTTGTGAGGAACATCATACGTCTCTTTATGAAGGAAACTATTCGGATCTGCAATTCATACGCTGGCATCCATATGCAATGGATGTAGTACCAAATGGAGGGTCAAAAGCTAAAGGAATTGAGTATGTGATTGAGCGCAAGGGATTCTCTATGGATGAAATTTATGCATTTGGTGATGGATTAAATGATCTTGAAATGATTAAGGCAGCAGGTACGGGTGTGGTCATGGGAAATGGTGTACCGCTGTTAAAGAAAGAAGCGGACTTTATTACAAAAAGCGTAGATTCAGATGGGATTTATTACGGATTAAAGGAATTAAAGCTTATATAAATTTGTTAGTAATCAGCAACTGACTAGTCATAAAATAGGGCAGAGCGGTTTAGCCACATAGTTTCTATAAATAAGTGAACAAAAAAAGACTGTAGACCAATCTAAATAGGGAAAATGTCTACAGTCACAGCCGGTGATTAATCACCGGTTTTTATTTTTCAATGGCTACCGCATTGTCTAAATGGGCAAATGGATCTTTAGGATTTATATGATCATAGAACATGACTCCATTTAAATGATCAATTTCATGCTGAATAATAATGGCCATCATGCCGCTTAATCTTAAAGTAATCTCTTCCCCCTCAAGCGTATAAGCTTGTACTTTTACTTTATTGTAACGGGGAACATAGCCTGGTATGGCACGATCTACTGATAAACAGCCTTCTCCGGTACTTAAATAAGCCTTCTGAACAGAATGGCTAATAATTTTTGGATTAAAGAGAGAATAGCTATGGAGCTTATTTTTATCGTCTGTAGCGTGAATGGCAATCATTCGTTTTGAAATATTAATTTGAGGAGCTGCCAGCCCAACCCCAGGACGTAGACCGTATTTTTCTGCTTTTACTGGATCCTGGCTGTTTTGTACATATTCCATTAAGCTTTTGAGAATTTCTTGGTCTTCTTTGGAAGGCGGAATTTGTACTTCCCCCGCTCTTTTTCGTAGAGTGGGATGCCCTTCTCTGATAATATCTTGCATTGTAATCATTATTTCACCTCATAAAACTGTCCATTTATACTCTATAGTCTATCAAACCTTGCATAAAAAGTTAATTATGACTTCTGTAATCTTAACAAACATATAAGGGGTCTGTACGCCTTACTTATCTTTACGTAGTAGCGTATTTTAAGTTTAGGAATTAATCAATAGCAATCATACTACAATATATTACCTTATATTTAGATTACTAAGTAATTTCGGGGGTATTACTCCTATTATATATGTTATTTGTTGTCAAAATATTTCCATTTCGTTATAGTAAAGTAGGGATAGATAGGAGTGCTAATCATGGAAAAATACAAAAAAATTATTACACTTACAGGTATGTTAGTAGTAATCCTTGCATTAACAGGATGTCTAAACAATAGCAGTCCAGAAGAGAAAATTTATGATACTCTGGAGGAAGTGGCTGCATTGGAGGAAGACTTCCAAAAACAACAAGAGCCGCTTCAAAAGCTGGAGGAAGAAGATAATGAACTGTATGGAAAGATTATACAATTGGGTATGAAGGAAATAGAAGAAATACAATCATTATCAAATGATGCTATTAAAGGAATAGAAGAAAGACAAGCGTTAATGAAGAAGGAAAAAGAAGCTATCGATAAAGCTAAGGAACAATTTAAGGATTTAAATGGTCATATAAACGATCTTGAAGACTCATCCTTAAAAGCAGAAGCGAATGAATTAAAGGATACAATGACGAAAAGATATGATGAGTATGATGAACTGTATAAACATTATACAAAGAGTCTTACACAGGAGAATGAGTTATACACACTCTTTAAAAAAGAGGATGTGACCAAAGAAGATTTACAAGAACAAATTGAGAAAATCAATGAAACGTATAATTCACTGATGAACTCAAACAAAAAATTTAATGACTTAACGAATGAATATAATGAACAAAAGATTGCTTTCTATAAAAGGGCAAAACTAGATGTTGATACAGAATAAGAAAAAGCCATCAGGAGTGATGGCTTTTTTTTATAGAAATTCCAGGTTGTCGATAATCAATTCGATAAGTTTTGGTATGTTTTGTTAAGTAGTAAAACCTAATTGATTTTTGACCAGTATCGAGTATGATTATTTTTATTATAATTTAAAAATGGTTATTAGGTTTTATACATTTAGTATTGCATGTTTAATAAGGTTAGTTATTTTGCCCATATTACTTTAGTTTAGGGGATTATAAATACAGAAAGTTCATCTTTGTAAGCGCTTTTTCCACATTCTGTATTAGTATAAAAAAATATTAATGTATAACAGTTTGTCGTTAAAGAAAGTTTGTGAAAATGTTTACATACTCGAATCATATAAGTTGACGGCAATTATTTAAATCGTGTAAACTTTAACCATTGATACAGTTGTACTACTTTTTATCAAGAGGAAACTAATACAGTTATCTAATGGTTTAGGTGTGGAAAACTGGCATTATGATAATTTAAAGATGGATATTTAACCATTTATAGAAAGGAAGATGTGAATCCTATGGCTTCTAAACAACAGAAAGTCCTTATTGAGGCAGAGAAGCAGTTGGAAAGCGTTAGCGACCAGTTCAAGACGTTGCAAATTTTAAATGAAGAGGGAGAAGTCGTAAATAAATCAGCTATGCCTGATTTAAGCGATGAACAGCTTCAAGAATTAATGAGAAGAATGGTTTACACTCGTATTCTTGATCAACGCTCTATCTCTTTGAATAGACAAGGTCGTCTTGGTTTTTATGCTCCAACAGCTGGACAAGAAGCTTCACAATTGGCATCTCAATTTGCTTTGGAAAAAGAAGATTTCATTTTACCTGGTTACCGAGATGTACCACAAATGATTTGGCATGGTCTTCCATTGACTCAAGCCTTCTTGTTCTCTCGTGGCCATTTTGCTGGAAATCAAATTCCTGCAGACGTTAATGTGATTTCTCCGCAAATCATCATTGGTGCACAATATATCCAATGTGCAGGTGTAGCTCTTGGTATGAAGAAAAATGGAGCGAAATCTGTTGCAATCACATATACAGGTGACGGCGGTGCTTCCCAAGGTGATTTCTACGAGGGAATCAACTTTGCTGGTGCATTTAAAGCTCCTGCAATCTTTATCGTTCAAAATAACCGTTTTGCGATTTCTACACCGGTTGAAAAACAATCAGCTGCTAAAACAATCGCTCAAAAAGCAATGGCTGCCGGTATCCCAGGTATTCAGGTAGACGGTATGGATCCATTAGCTGTTTACACTGCAGTTAAAGAGGCACGCGAAAGAGCAATTAATGGAGAAGGTCCTACTTTAATTGAAACTTTAACTTATCGTTATGGTCCACATACAATGGCTGGTGATGATCCAACACGTTACCGTACAGCTGACCTTGATAACGAGTGGGAGAAAAAAGATCCACTTGTTCGTTTCCGTAAATTCCTAGAAGGAAAAGGACTATGGAGCGAAGAGAAAGAAAATGAAGTAATTGAACAAGCAAAAGAAGATATCAAAGTTGCTATTAAAGAAGCGGATAATACTCCAAAACAAAAAGTAACTGATTTAATTATGAATATGTATGAAGAGCTTCCATACAACCTAGAAGAACAATATGAAATTTACAAAGAAAAGGAGTCGAAATAAGCCATGGCCCAAATGACGATGATTCAAGCCATCACTGATGCATTACGTACTGAAATGCGTAATGATCCTAAAGTTCTCGTTTTTGGTGAGGACGTAGGAGTAAACGGTGGTGTCTTCCGTGCTACTGAAGGATTACAAAAGGAGTTTGGAGAAGACCGCATCTTTGATACCCCTTTAGCTGAATCTGGTATTGGTGGATTGGCAATTGGACTTGGATTGCAAGGATTCCGTCCTGTTCCTGAAATCCAATTCTTCGGCTTCGTATTCGAAGTTATGGACTCTATTGCTGGTCAAATGGCTCGTATGAGATATCGCTCCGGTGGTACTTATACTTCACCAATTACAATCCGTTCACCATTTGGTGGTGGTGTACATACACCTGAGATGCATGCAGATAGCCTTGAAGGTTTAATGGCTCAAACACCAGGTGTAAAAGTGGTTATTCCATCTACACCTTATGATGCAAAAGGTTTGTTAATCTCTGCTATCCGTGATAACGATCCGGTAATCTTCTTAGAACACATGAAATTATACCGTTCTTTCCGTCAAGAAGTACCTGAAGGGGAATATACAATTCCATTAGGTAAAGCTGATGTGAAACGTGAAGGTACTGATCTTTCTATTATTACTTATGGCGCAATGGTTCAGGAATCACTTAAAGCTGCAGAGCAACTTGAAAAAGAAGGTGTATCTGCAGAAGTAATCGATTTAAGAACAATTAGCCCGCTTGATATTGATACAATTATTGCATCTGTTGAGAAAACTGGACGCGCAATTGTTGTACAAGAAGCACAAAAACAAGCAGGTATTGCTGCTCAAGTTGTTGCTGAAATCAACGACCGTGCCATTCTAAGCCTGGAAGCACCAGTATTGCGTGTAACTGCTCCTGATACAGTATTTGCATTCTCTCAAGCTGAGCCTATATGGTTGCCAAATCATAAAGATGTACTTGAAACTGCAAAAAAAGTTTTAGAATTTTAACATAACAGGAGATGCTTTCGTGGCATTTCCTGACTAACACAACCATAACTTTAAAAACTGAAAAGAAAGAGGAGGAAGAAAAGCCATGGCTTTTAAATTTAAACTCCCGGATATCGGCGAAGGTATACATGAAGGTGAAATAGTAAAATGGTTTATTAAACCAGGTGATAAAGTACAGGAAGATGACGTACTGTGTGAAGTGCAAAATGACAAATCTGTTGTTGAAATTCCATCTCCAGTAGAAGGTACTGTTCAAGAAGTATTAGTTGAAGAAGGTACTGTAGCAGTAGTTGGTGATGTACTTGTAACTTTTGATGCACCAGGTTATGAAGATGTACAATTTAAAGGTGATGAGCACGGTGAAGAAAAAACTGAAGCTCAAGTTCAATCTACTTTAGAAAGCGGACAAGACCTTAAGAAAGAAGCAGCAGCTCCAGCAAACTCTGATACTCCAACTGGTGCAGGTTCACAGCCACAAGCAGAAGAAACTGCAAGTGACCGTGTAATCGCAATGCCATCTGTTAGAAAATTTGCTAGAGAAAACGGTGTGGATATTCACAAGGTTAAAGGCACAGGCAAAAATGGCCGTGTATTAAAAGAAGATATCCAAGCATTTATGAATGGTGGACAAGAAAGTGCGCCTGTACAAGAAGCTCCTGCTGCCAAAGAAGATTCTAAACCAGCTGCAGCGGCTATTCCTGCAGGAGAATATCCTGAAACTCGTGAAAAAATGAGTGGAATTCGTAAAGCTATTTCTAAAGCGATGGTTAACTCTAAACATACAGCTCCACACGTTACATTGATGGACGAAGTAGATGTGACTAAATTGGTTGCTCACAGAAAGAAATTCAAAGAAGTTGCAGCTGAAAAAGGAATTAAGCTAACATTCCTTCCTTACGTTGTTAAAGCTTTAACAAGTGCATTAAGAGAGTACCCAGCATTAAATACATCTCTTGATGATGCTACACAAGAAATTATCCATAAACACTATTACAATATCGGTATTGCAGCTGATACTGAAAAAGGACTTCTTGTACCTGTAGTTAAAGATGCAGATCGTAAATCTATGTTTGCTATCTCTAATGAAATCAACACACTTGCCGGAAAAGCTCGTGATGGTAAATTAGCTCCTAATGAAATGAAGGGTGCTTCTTGCACAATTTCAAATATCGGTTCTGCCGGTGGACAATGGTTCACACCAGTTATTAACCACCCAGAAGTTGCGATTCTTGGAATCGGACGTATTGCAGAAAAACCAATCGTTCGTGATGGTGAAATTGTAGCTGCTCCTGTATTATCATTATCTTTAAGCTTTGACCACCGTATGATTGATGGAGCTACTGGTCAAAATGCATTAAATCACATTAAACGTTTATTAAATGACCCAGAATTATTATTGATGGAGGGATAAGACATGGTAGTTGGAGATTTTCCAATTGAAACAGATACTATAGTAATCGGTTCTGGTCCAGGAGGTTACGTGGCTGCAATCCGTGCTGCGCAACTTGGACAAAAAGTAACAATCGTTGAAAAAGGAGACCTTGGTGGCGTATGTTTGAACGTTGGATGTATTCCATCCAAAGCCTTAATTACTGCAGGTCACCGTTATCATGATGCCAAACATTCTGAAGATCTTGGTATCACTGCTGAAAACGTAAAAGTGGACTTCTCTAAAGTTCAAGCCTGGAAAGGTACTGTAGTAGAAAAATTAACAAGTGGTGTTGGCGGATTACTTAAAGGTAACAAAGTAGACATCGTTAAAGGTGAAGCTTACTTTGTAGACGCTAATAACATCCGTGTTATGACTGAAAATAGCGCTCAAACATATACATTTAAAAACGCTATTATCGCAACAGGTTCTAGACCGATTGAATTACCGACATTTAAATATTCTGATCGTGTCATTCATTCCACTGGTGCTTTAAACCTTGATCATATCCCTGCAAGCATGGCTATTATCGGCGGTGGAGTAATTGGAGTTGAGCTTGGTTCTGTATATGCTAACTTTGGTACTAAAGTAACCATTCTAGAAGGTATGGACGAAATCTTGGCTGCTTTCGAAAAACCAATGTCTTCTATCGTTAAACGTAACTTGAAGAAGAAAGATGTAGATATCTTCACTAAAGTTAAAGCTAAAGGCGTGGAAGAAACTGAAAATGGTGTAATTGTTACTTACGAAGAAAAAGGCGAAGAGAAAAAAGTTGAAGCTGAATATCTATTGGTAACAGTTGGAAGAAAACCTAATACTGATGAAATTGGTTTAGAACAAGTTGGTATTGAACTAGATGAAAGAGGCTTCATTAAAACAGATAAGCAATGCCGTACATCTGTAAGTAATATTTTTGCGATTGGTGATATCATCTCTGGCCCTCAATTAGCTCATAAGGCTTCTTATGAAGGTAAAATCGCTGCTGAAGTTATTTCAGGACATGCAGCTGAGATTGATTATCTAGGTATTCCTGCAGTTGTATTCTCCGAACCGGAACTTGCAACAGTTGGTTATACTGAACAACAAGCAAAAGAAGAAGGTTTAGATATCGTTGCTGCTAAATTCCCATTTGCAGCAAACGGACGTGCTTTAGCATTAAATTCTGCAGAAGGATTTATGAAGTTAATTACACGTAAAGAAGACGGATTAGTAATCGGTTCTCAAATTGCTGGACCTGGTGCTTCTGATATGATTGCAGAGCTAGGCCTTGCAATTGAAGCAGGAATGACTGCTGAAGACATCGCTATGACTATTCATGCTCACCCTACATTGGGAGAAATCACAATGGAAGCAGCAGAAGTTGCGATGGGAAGCCCAATCCACATTATTAAATAATTAATTATTTTTTACACCCCTATCCTTTTTGGACAGGGGTGTTTTATTTTGTCGGTAAAGTGGTAAAATATAGGATAAGGTTGTCGAAAGGTGGAATTTCATGAGATATGCTATAGCTTTGCTTACATCTATGGTTCTGTTGCTATCTGGTTGCGGAGAAGAAGAGAAGGCGAAAGAAGATACACCTAATAAAAGTGTAGAACAGACACAATCAAATCAGGGAACAAAGCCTAATAAAGCTGAAATTAACAAAGAGGTACCTAAAGAAACAGCAGCGAAGCCGATAGAGGAGATTTCACAAAACTATCAGGTCAATCTAACAAATTGGAAAATTGAGCCTATAGAAGATGGTGAAAAGAAAGTAGCTCTATTAACCATCGATGATGCACCGGATCGATATAGTTTAGCAATGGCAAAAAAATTAAAAGAAATGAATGCCTCTGCTATATTTTTCGTTAACGGACATTTTTTGGAATCGGATGCGCAAAAAAAGATATTGAAACAAATCTATGATATGGGATTTGAAATCGGTAACCATACATATAGCCATGCCGTCCTGCCAGAATTGGATGAAGAGGCGCAAAAAGAAGAAATTATTAAAGTGAATGATATGGTGGAAACTATAACCGGTGAAAGGCCCAGATTTTTTAGAGCTCCATATGGGCAAAACACAGAGTTCTCAAAACAAATAGCCAAAGAAGAAAAAATGCAGTTAATGAATTGGACAATAGGATACGATTGGGAAAAACAGTACCAAGATAAGGACGCTTTAGTGAAAGTTATGCTTACTAGCAAAGAATTGTATCCGGGAGCAAACCTGCTTATGCATGACCGTAAATGGACTAATGATGCAATGCCAGAATTAGTTGAAGGATTACGTGCAAAGGGTTATAGGGTGATAAATCCTCGTGAAATAAAATCTTTTTAATGGAAGAGTTCTGGCAGCCTCAGTAATTAGGCTGCCTTTTTCAATACTATTTTTAAGTAACTAGTTGAAGAGTGGATGGGTGGGTAATATGTTTGTACAGAAATCCTTTGGTATGGTTAGCGCCTGCTTAAGGGGAAACCTCCGGATTGAGTTAATATGTGTTGGCAAAACTAGATCTGTCCTTGCTCGGTAGATGATTCATGATTTGACGACTTTCTAGATAGCTATTCAACCAGTAGCTTGATCATCACTATTAGGTACATATAGGTTATAAGCCCTCTAAATAAACCAATTTAAAGTATAAAGTATGGCTCTACTTTTTTAGATTAAAATGGATGATTCTCCCGTTAAATAAATGAAGTTCCCCTTTTAATTTCTTTGATAAAAATTTAGCAAACTCATTAGCCTTCGATTTATCACCAATTGTAGAGTGTTGAGATAGACTGATTTGGATATAAGGGACTCTTTGTTTATTTTCATCAGGGGTTTGTATATATTCATAATCCACTCCAATGGCTATCATGTGATAGTCCTTTTCCTCTGAGTATAAATAAAACCAATTATGTTTCCCTTCGTCTGTTACTTTCAAAACATAAGGAAATGCAGTTTTACTATAATCCCATGCTAATTGTTCGGAAGTATGCGAGATTGATTGTCTATACTGATTGATCAATTGTTTAATGTCCTCAATAGTTATGTCATCTTTTATGGATCCCTTCATTTTTATAAACGTTGATAAAGTCATAGGAACCTCCCTGAATTAATTTATTTTAATTAGTTTATCATTACCTGAAAATGGATAACAAGGGTGATAATGAAAACGCTTTTCTTGGTTAAGTGTATTTAATTTCATTAATGAAGGAATTCATGGATAAAATCATTAGAATAATAGCCAATTTAACTGTTTAAATATTGATATTACACTTACTGATACATTTGCAGGATAAGAGTGTCTAATTGTCATATTAATAATATATTATACACAATTTAACGAAAAATATTTTAATGTGTTATACAATTTGGGCTTGAAATATTCAATGAGTTATACTATTATTGATTTATGGAATTAAAACGCTTTCTTGGAAGGCGTTTACATTTAGAAAAGGAGATGAAATGAATGGGTACAATCGTATGTACAGGATGCAACAATACAATCGATCATTTTGAAGATGAAAAAGTAACAGTATTGTATGCAACATGCACTGATTGCCACAGTTGTGAACAAGAATAGTCACTAGACCAAAACCGGTTCATTTCAAAAACTATAATCATTTAATCTTGAAAACTATAAAAAGTTAACATTAGCGATGACAACCTTCAATTTTCCAGGGGTTGTCTTTTTTATTTACTCGCAAGAACACGGTGTATTCTTTACTTATTCTTTATATGATAAATTAATGATACACAAATGATTGGTTTCACTTTTCAATTAAGAAGCGAATCATATATTGCCATTGTGTAAAAGCAATCCTAACGACAAAGGAGGGTGTTTTATGTGGAAAACGCGTGTAACAGAGTTGCTTGGCATAGAGCTGCCAATAATTCAAGGGGGGCTGGCTTATCTAGCCTATGCTGAATTGGCTGCCGCCGTTTCAAACGCTGGTGGACTTGGTCAAATTACAGCTATGTCATTGAGCAGTCCTGAGGATTTAGCTAGTGAAATTGATAAGGTACGTTCTATGACTTCTTCCCCATTCGGAGTTAATTTTGCTATTGGTAACCACGGTAAACCTTATGAAGAATTTGTACAAGTGGTACTCTCCAAAGGAGTAGAAGTTGTTTCTGTTACAGGGGGAAACCCGAAAGAATTTTTAGAGATGTTTAAGGGTACTGGAGTAAAAACACTCGTATTGACTGCAGGGGTAAGGCATGCTATGAAAGCTGAAGAACTTGGAGCAGACGCAGTTATGGTGGTTGGCTATGAAGGTGGAGGCCATATAGGAAGAGATGAGTTGAGTACAATGGTCCTGGTGCCTCAGACAGTTGATCATGTCTCCATTCCTGTTATTGCTGCTGGAGGTATTGGAGATGGAAGAGGTTTAATGGCAGCGCTGGCCCTGGGTGCTGAAGGTATAGAAATGGGTACACGATTCATTACTACGAAAGAATGTATACATGCTCATGCCGCTTATAAGCAAGCAATCATAGATAGCTCTGAAAAGGATACGGTAGTGATTAAAAAGAGCTTAGGTGCTCCAGGACGTGCCATTCATAATCCGCTTACGGATATTATCCTTGGAATGGAGGATAATAATTGTACATATGAGGATTTAAAAGATTATATTAGTGGTGTAAGAAACAAAGCATTTATATATAATGGAGATTCAGAAGCTGGTTTTGGTTGGGCTGGTCAAGTTGTTGGTATAATTAAGGATGAGCCAACAGTAGAGCAATTGTTCAGTAGAATGCTAGCGGAAGCAGCAGCTATAAGAGAACGCTGGAAAGCAATTACAACATAAGAGGTGGTACATATGGATTATCAATATCCAATTGATTATGAATGGTCTACTGATGAGATCGTAAAGGTTATATCTTTTTTTCAAGGAATCGAGAAAGCTTATGAGAACGGGATAGAAAGGGAACAGTTAATGAACCTTTACAATGAGTTTAAGCGAATTGTTCCTTCTAAATCTGAGGAAAAGAAATTGTGCAATGAGTTTGAAGAAGTGAGTGGCTACTCTGCCTATCAAGCAATTAAGCGAGCAAAAAACAGTGCTAATGAAGGATTTATAAAATTAAGCCGATAAAAGACATTAACCCCCTTGGCATAGTGCTAATGGGGGTTAATGTCTTTTTCGAGTTTATTAGACATTGTACAGGGGTATTAAATGTACAAATACATCATGAATAATTTCAACTAATTGATCACCGGAAAGCTGAACAGCTTCCTCGCGTGGAATTTGATAGCCGCATAATAATTCAGCTTTTTTGACTGTTTGTAAACGATTAAACATATCGTTTAAGCCATCGGTTGATAATGTACTGTGAGGAATAACTTCCGGCTTCATGTGATCAATAGACCACACGTAATCAGATGGGATAAGATTTTTTATCGATTCAGTTTGGCTAGCCAAACGTTGTCCCTTTTGCGCTTTGTCTTTGGCTTCATAAATAATTGCATACCAAATAAATAAATGGGTTTCCCACAGACCGATTTGAAAATGTGGCTGCATTTTGTAACCGCGTGGATTGGATGAAAAAGATACCCATGTATCATTCGGCGGGTTAATCGTACGACGAGCATGCTTTGCAATATGGGGATACATTGGATCTTGTGTTAAAACAGATAATTCCTCTGTGAAAATCTGACTTAATGTTTCAAATTTGGGACGTATTAAGGTTTTGATTGCATCCATTCGTTGGTCGAGACCATCTATTGTAAATACATTAAAGTCTTCATTTGTGAAACCTTTTATAACCATATATATTACCTCCTATTCTCTCTTATTTTAGCATAAGAATAGAGAGGCCAAATAATATTATGCATATGTA
The DNA here is from genome assembly GCF_058216035.1 of Pradoshia sp. Z4_20. NCBI lineage: Bacteria > Bacillati > Bacillota > Bacilli > Caryophanales > Bacillaceae > Pradoshia > Pradoshia sp. Z4_20. The sequence goes on along the minus strand of NZ_JBZAJD010000002.1, from coordinate 496,563 downwards.
ACTAGGCGCTTGTCTATTTTGGTTGCAATAATCCAGAAAGAACATACTATAGTACAAAGTACAATTAAATTTCTGAATTTTCTTAAAATAAATGCAAGGAGAGGATTTTTATGAAACAGGTAGTTAATCACAAACTGAAAGCTCAAGAAGTCGAGAAACATAGAAAAGTAGTTCTCCGGATGGAACTGGATTATGAATTGGCTACCTTATATGAAGCTATTCAGCAGGATGATGAAAAACAAAAAAATTGTTCAAAACAAAAACTTGAAAGAATAAGAAAAGAACTTCTGCGCTTAAAAGCACTTTAATAGTGGATATTATTATATGATTTTTTGATTGATTAAGACGAACTGCATGTTCTCGTTCATGATGTTCGTCTTTTCTTGTTATTTAATGTCATTCGAATTAAACTGGAATTAATATACATACTATAGAAAAGATTTTAATTGAGGTGGGAAAAATGGCGGAATGGTCCAACATTCACGAGATGGCGGTTCAATGGATTAAAGAAGCAGGGGTAAAGATTATTAACTCATTTGAATCAATTTTAGATATTAACACAAAATCAAATGTAAATGATTTAGTCACTAATATGGATATGGAAATAGAGCAATTCTTTAAAGAAAAAATATCTGAACAATTTCCTACTCATCATATTCTCGGTGAAGAAGGTTCTGGCCATGATTTGCAGTCACTGGATGGAGTAGTTTGGATTATCGATCCTATAGACGGAACAATGAATTTTGTGCACCAGCAAAGAAATTTTGCGATATCAATAGGTATAATAGAAAATGGTATTGGAAAGATTGGGCTAATATATGATGTTGTCCATGATGAACTGTATCACTGTATAAAGGGAAAAGGAGCTTTTCTCAATGATAGCGAGATTCCTAAGATAAAGGAAGTTCCACTTCCCGAATCTATTATAGGTTTAAATCCAATTTGGCTGACGGACAATAAAAAAATTGATAAGAATCTGACGGGCAGACTTGTCAAAGATATAAGAGGGACCAGGTCCTATGGATCTGCTGCCCTTGAAATTGCCTATGTTGCTACTGGGAGAATGAACGCTTATATATCGATGAGATTGGCGCCATGGGATTTTGCGGGGGGAGCCGTGATTATTGAAGAATTGGGTGGAAAAGTGACTGATCTGCAAGGTAACCCGATTCATTATCTAAAGAAGAGCTCATTCCTAGTGTCATCGCCAGCTTTACATGGAGTGATTCTTGAGCAGTATTTATCATCCTGATGGCTATAAAAGAGAAAAAGCATCAGTACTGATGCTTTTTTATTGCTTAAAATATGATATTGCGGTAAAATTATTTAGTTAAAAGAATAGTCTAAAGTTTTTCTCTCCAACGCTTTTTTAGTGTAAAGCCGCTTCCCATAATGCCGATAAAAGCTAACAGGCATAGGACAATGGCCACTACACTTCCTTCAGCGATGGATATAGCAATTCCGCATAAGCTTGTCACAGCGAGAACTGCTAGCAGCATAAATATAAAGTTAATATTCATATGTAATCACCCCAATCTTCATATTCATTGTACACAATACGATAGCAGCTTTCTAGTTTCAGTATGTTATAATGACAAGGTTGGTTTCGATAAGCATAAAATCTGGGAGTTGAAATAGTTTGCAATACAGAAATGACGTCAAAAATATAGCGATTATCGCTCACGTTGACCATGGTAAAACAACTTTGGTCGACCAATTGTTAAAACAAGCAGGTACATTCCGTTCTAATGAACAAGTTGCTGAAAGAGCAATGGATTCCAATGATCTTGAAAGAGAGCGCGGTATTACAATTTTAGCGAAAAATACTGCCGTTAACTATAAAGATACACGTATTAACATATTGGATACACCGGGACACGCAGACTTCGGCGGAGAAGTAGAACGTATCATGAAAATGGTAGACGGTGTTCTCTTAATCGTTGATGCGTATGAGGGTTGTATGCCGCAAACCCGTTTTGTACTAAAAAAAGCATTAGAACAAAAACTTACGCCAATCGTTGTTGTTAACAAAATTGACCGTGACTTTGCTCGCCCTGAGGAAGTAATTGATGAAGTTATTGATTTGTTTATTGAATTGGGTGCTACTGAAGAACAATTGGAATTCCCAGTTGTTTATGCATCAGCAATTAACGGTACCGCTTCTTTAAGCCCTGATGTGGCTGATCAAGAAGAAAATATGGAGTGTTTATTTGAATCAATCGTAGAAAATATTCCATCACCTGTTGACAATCGTGAAGAACCGCTGCAATTCCAGGTTGCTTTGCTGGATTATAGTGATTATTTAGGAAGAATAGGAATTGGCCGTGTTTTCCGTGGCACAATGAAAGTTGGACAACAAGTATCCTTAATGAAACTTGATGGAACTGCGAAAAATTTCCGTGTAACTAAAATATTCGGCTTCCAAGGATTGAAACGTGTGGAAGTAGAAGAAGCCTTACCGGGTGATTTGATTGCTGTCAGCGGTATGGAAGACATTAACGTTGGGGAAACAGTTTGCCCAGTAGATGTTCAGGAGCCGCTTCCAGTTCTGCGTATAGACGAGCCTACATTACAAATGACATTTGTAGTAAACAACAGTCCATTCGCCGGCAGAGAAGGTAAATGGGTAACATCACGTAAAATCGAGGAGCGTTTAATGAGCCAGCTCCAAACAGATGTAAGTTTACGTGTGGATCCTACTGATTCTCCGGATGCCTGGATTGTTTCCGGACGCGGAGAGTTACACTTATCCATTCTTATCGAAAATATGCGCCGTGAAGGATATGAACTTCAAGTGTCTAAGCCTGAAGTAATCATCCGTGTTATTGATGGTGTTAAATGTGAGCCTGTGGAACGCGTACAAGTTGATATTCCTGAGGAATACACAGGTGCAATCATGGAATCATTAGGGGAAAGAAAAGGCGAAATGCTGGATATGGTCAATAACGGAAGCGGACAAGTACGTCTAGTGTTTAACGTTCCTTCCCGTGGATTAATCGGGTATACAACTGAATTCTTAACATTAACTCGTGGTTATGGTATTTTGAACCATACATTCGATTCTTATCAACCTATGCAGGCAGGTCAGGTTGGAGGAAGAAGACAAGGTGTTCTTGTATCCATTGAGACAGGTAAAGCTACTCAATACGGTATCATTCAAATTGAAGACCGCGGCGTTATCTTTGTAGAGCCAGGTACTGAAATTTATGAAGGTATGATTGTTGGGGAACATAATCGTGAAAATGACTTAACTGTCAATATTGTTCGTGCTAAACAACAAACAAACGTTCGTTCCGCTACAAAAGATAATACAGTTACTATGAAAAAACCTAGAATCATGTCACTTGAAGAAGCATTGGAATATTTAAATGATGATGAATACTGCGAAGTAACACCAGAATCAATTCGTTTACGTAAAAAGATTTTGGATAAAAACGAACGTGAAAAAGCAGCTAAGAAAAAGAAATTCGCTGAATAACTTTTACCTTTGGGGAGAGGGAGCGTTTTAAAGTGGATATTACAAATAACCTGCCGTTCTTTGCAGACTTGTATCGAATAGGAGACCCACAATATTCACAAATAGGGGTGTGGGCTCTATATTTGACGATTGTAGTACTTTGCGGAATAGTGTATAAACTGGGGTTTGCTAGAAAATTAAGTCTTGGAAAAAGCATAGTAGTCTATGCCATTATGGCCTTTGGATGCAGCTTTTTGACCTTTTTGGCACTATTCTTGCCTGTAGCAGAAGTACTGGTAGTGGCTGCTGCTTTTCTGGGAATTTATAAATATAGACTCCGTAAGGAAATGAAAAACGAGGTAAATGCGGAATAAGGAGTGAGCGAATGAACTCTGTTCAGGATGCGATCTATAATTGGTTAACGATAAAAGTTGTCATTGATTATCGACCTGAAGATACCGCAGCAAATGAAACAGTCCTCTGGTTCGAAAATACCTTGCAGGAGAAGTTTGGTATATCAGACTATCACTATAAAAAAAGTGGCGGTTGGTATATCGTCACCTATAAAAATGAAGAGTCTGTAAATGAATTCAGGTTTCCGGAGGATATGATTGAGGTTATGCTCAATCAAATACTCCAGAATCCGGATCATTACCGTAATTATCCATCATAAAAAAACAGAGAAGATGAGTATCTCATTCTTCTCTGTTTTTTTGTTTTTATTTGAAGATTACAGGTAAAACAGCCCGATTTCTTTCAGGTATATGTAGTTTACCACGTGTCCTCTTCTTTAGCCGCCCGATATAATCTGAAATTTCCAGTGCTTTTTCGTGCAATTGTTCGTTCTTCGATACGTTTATTGCATTCCTGACACATATATGTATGAATTGGACGATTTCTAAGTCGTTTAGCCATTAACGTTTCATCATCAATTGATTCGATTTTATCACAGATTACACATTTAACTCGCATTACAGGACACCCCAATCTATTGCATGTAAAGTCATTATACCATATAAGGATTCTCCATACATGGTTATGGAATGGTCTGGTTATTTGAAACGGATAAGATGAATGATTAAAATTTTTATCAAACTTTAAGAATAAAACAATTTAAAGGAAATGGGTTATTTTCTTCTATTTTTGTATGTAAATACATATATTTGAGCATCAGATTTGTCCAGCTATTAAAAACAAAATTCCATCCGGCTTATTTTGATTAAACGTGAAAAATGCAACTCTTGCTTATTAAATGTTGTATTTCAATAAGTCATCAGCGTGTTGTAAAGCTCTGGATAGGTAATGAAATTATGACACAGGAGGATATATTTTGAGCAAAATTTATGTTCTAGATACGAATGTATTATTGCAGGATCCAATGTCTATTTTTTCATTCCAGGATAACGAGGTCATCATCCCGGCAGTAGTATTGGAGGAACTGGATTCAAAAAAACGAAACTTGGACGAAGTAGGGAAAAACGCCCGCTATGTTTCAAGACTTATTGATCAGCTGCGTACAAAAGGTAAGCTTCATCATAAAATCCCATTGTCGAATGGTGGGGTGTTAAAAATAGAGATGAATCATCGCTCACCCCACAATGTCGCAGAATACTTTGCAGAAAAAACAAATGATAATCGTATATTGGCAATTGCCAAAAATTTATCGCTGGAAGAACAGGCAAAAGAAAATGGGCGGAGCGTAATATTAGTAAGTAAAGATATTCTAATGCGGGTAAAAGCGGATGTACTGGGACTTTTAGCAGAGGATTTTTTGAGTGATCGAGTTATACATGAGGATCAGATGTACGCCGGCTTTATCGAGATATTTGTTTCGCGAGCTGATATAAATGAATTCTATTCCAAGGGAGAGATAGCAGCTCCTGCTGATGTAGCAGAGGGGATTCATTTAAATCAATTTGTCATTATGAAATGCACAGAAATAACTTCGCTTTCTGCTTTAGGAATTATTAGCGGACATGAAAAAAGAATAAAAAAGCTTCGATATAATCAGGAGCATGTTTGGGGTATAAAGCCGCGAAATGTGCAGCAGCATATGGCAATCGAATTATTATTAAGAAGTGATATCCAGTTAGTCACATTAACTGGAAAAGCAGGTACAGGGAAAACACTTTTAGCACTCGCATCAGGTTTGCTTCAAACAGAGGATTTGGGGGAGTATAATAAATTACTTGTAGCAAGGCCAATTGTACCAATGGGGAAAGATTTGGGTTTCCTGCCTGGTGAAAAAGAAGAAAAACTGCGTCCATGGATGCAGCCAATCTATGATAATCTTGAATTTTTATTTAACACAAAAAAGCCAGGTGAATTGGACTCTATTTTAGCTGGTATAAATTCTATTGAGGTGGAGGCCTTAACATATATAAGAGGACGCAGCTTACCGGATAGCTTTATTATCATGGATGAAGCTCAGAACCTTACCAAACATGAAGTGAAAACCATACTGACACGTGTAGGTGAGCGCAGTAAGATTATTTTACTGGGGGATCCTGCTCAAATTGATCATCCTTATTTGGATGAATGGAACAATGGGCTGACATATGTTTTGGAAAAGTTTAAGAATGAAGCCATTGCAGGCCATGTGAATTTAGTGAAGGGGGAACGTTCCGGATTAGCTCAATTAGCGGCAGATTTATTATGAGTGATTCTTCTATCTAATTATCCTAACAGGAATGGGTCAGTGTACTTCCTGCTCCAAATCATTTAGAGTGTTTGTGTATTAGTAGCTTGTAGCTATCAGGGGCCATATAGCGTCTATACGGCTCCTGAACTCTTTATTGAATTGTAAAACCTGTTACGTTTTTAATGGGTGCTTGCCTGTTGGAGCCATCACCGTGGTAAATATGAATGGGTCCACCCTCATCCGCTTTGATTGGTCGCCCTTTAATAGAAAAGCCAGCAACAAGTTGAAGCGCTTCCTCAAAAGAGAATGTGAAATTAGCATTTTCTGTATGTACAATAACAGCTGCAGAAGTACTTTCAGGTTCAGTGTTCAAGAAAAAAGGCTTTAATACAATCCCGAAACTGTTTTCAGTAAGCTGCTGTTTCTTCGTTTTTATTACAGGTTTACTTGGCGGTGGGGATGCCCCTTCAATGATCTCTTTATCCCATTGTGATGATACCTGTTTTAAATAGGTCTCCTGTTCAGGATTTTCTTTCTGATTGTTTTCTGGATGCCAAGCATCAAGATCGAATTTCCTGTCATCAAATATCCAAGTGCCAGGGTCGAGATATATCGGGAATTTTACATTCCCTTTTATTTGTAGAATATCTTTCATAATTGACTCTCCTTTCCAATTTTAATCTTATAGCTGCTGAATGAGTATGTACAGTAATTCGCTGCACGAAGGTTATCTTTTTTTAGAAAAAACTAAACTCCTTGACATTACCTTTTCTTGCAATTTTACGATTTTAAGGGTAGAATTTTATAATAGATTGGTTCATTGGGCCATAATGGGGGGTTGCACATTGACATCTGATATCCTTGTCAATCATCAAGAAAAGGCCTACGCATTGTTAAAGGCTGACGCTGATAAAATATTTAAACTAATAAAGGTGCAAATGGACAATTTGACTATGCCTCAGTGTCCGTTATATGAAGAAGTTTTAGATACCCAAATGTTTGGTCTCTCCAGAGAAATTGACTTTGCCGTTCGATTAGGATTAATAGAAGAGAAAGACGGTAAAGAGCTATTGGGATTCCTTGAACAAGAACTTTCTGCTCTTCATGATGCTTCCTTAAGAAAATAAGTAGCAGTCGAAACTCAAACGATGCCGATGTTGTTTGAGTTTTTTTGTTTTTCTTTATATAATTTTTAAACAAGCATATTTTTTAAAATGAAATTTATTCAAGGAGACCTATATGATAAAACGTATTTTAAAATCGTATGATTTTACTCTCATCGCTATCATTATCGCTATAAGTATCTTTGGTCTTGTAATGGTCTATAGCGCCAGTATGGTTACGGCTGTGTCAAGATTTGGACTTCCAAGCGATTTTTTCTACATAAAACAATTTAGGCATTTAATCATCGGGTTTATCCTGTTTTTCGTTGTAGCTGCTATACCTTATCCGGTTTTTAAAAATAAAAAGTTTTTGGTGATCATCGTACTAGGCTCGATTATCTCTCTCGTTGCTTTAAATTTTATTGGCCACACCGCCGGAAATGCGGAGAGCTGGTTTAAGCTTGGAGCGCTAGGGAGTTTGCAGCCATCAGAGTTTATTAAGTTAGGTATGATTATATACTTATCCGCAGTCTATTCGAATAAACAAAAATATATCAATGTCTTTAATAAGGGTGTAGTACCACCACTATTATTCTTATTAGTTATCTGTTTATTGATCGTTTTGCAGCCGGATATCGGGACGGCATTCATTCTTTTTATGAGTTCTTGTACTATTATCTTATGCTCTGGTATGAATTTTAAGAGTTTAGGTAAACTGCTATCGATTTTGTTCGGAGCTATCCTTGTTGCGACACCAATCATTTTTCTTTTTAAAGACAAGATCTTTACTCCAAAAAGGCTTGAACGTTTCGTTGGATTTTTAGACCCGTTTTCCAGTGAGAAGTATGAAGGATATCAGTTGGTCAATTCTTATGTGGCAATTGGCAATGGCGGCATTACCGGAGTGGGATTTGGACAAAGCACGCAGAAATATGGTTATCTGCCTGAACCGCACACTGACTTTATAATGTCTGTGATTTCTGAAGAGTTAGGACTTATTGGGGTAGGATTTGTTATTATATGCTTGGCTACGATTGTATTAAAAGGGATTCATACCGCGATAAAATCGAATGATCCATTTGGGAGTATGCTAGCAGTAGGTATTTCCAGTATGATTGGAATTCAAGCTATGGTTAACTTAGGTGGAGTAGCTGGGCTAATACCGATTACTGGGGTTACTTTACCATTTATCAGCTATGGTGGTTCTTCCTTAATTATTCTTTTGATATCTGTCGGATTACTGGTCAATGTCTCTATGATGACGAGATATGATGCAGCCTACAAAAAAGAACCAGTTGAAAAAGGGGAGACACTCCAGGGATAAGCTGGCTTAAAATAATGAGTAAGAATAATCTTCTTACTCATTATTTTACTAAAAAATTACTATATTGTCATAATTTTTGGGAAGCTGTGAGGTGCTCAGGATGAGAAAAATTAAAAAAGTATTGGCTGCCAACCGTGGAGAAATTGCTATCCGTATTTTTCGAGCTTGCAATGAATTGGATATTAAAACTGTTGCTATTTATTCAAAAGAGGATTACAAATCCTATCATCGATATAAAGCAGACGAAGCCTATTTAGTTGGTGCCGGTAAAAAGCCAATTGATGCCTATCTTGATATTGAAGGAATTATTCAGATTGCTAAGATGAGTGATGTAGATGCTATACATCCTGGATATGGTTTCCTCTCTGAAAATATCGAATTTGCAAAACGATGTGAAGAAGAGGGACTTATTTTTATTGGTCCTAAAACAAATCATCTCGATATGTTTGGAGATAAAGTAAAGGCAAAAGAGCAAGCGAAAATGGCAGGTATTCCTATTATTCCAGGAAGTGAAGGACCAGTTTCTGGTTTGGAAGAAGTTACGAAGTTTGGAGAAATCAATGGTTACCCGATTATGATAAAAGCTTCTCTCGGCGGCGGCGGAAGGGGTATGCGCATTGTTCGTAACCCAGAGGAAGTAGAAGAAGCCTATAACCGGGCAAAATCAGAGGCAAAAGCTGCTTTTGGCAATGATGAAGTTTACGTAGAAAAATTTATTGAGAATCCCAAGCATATTGAAGTTCAAATACTGGGTGATCAAAGCGGAAATATTGTCCATTTGTATGAAAGGGACTGCTCTGTGCAACGCCGTCACCAAAAAGTAGTCGAGGTAGCTCCATGTGTGTCACTTACCGATTCCTTACGAGAAAGGATATGTGACGCTGCAGTTCAATTAATGAAGAATGTAGAATATGTAAATGCGGGTACGGTAGAATTCCTTGTTTCTGGAGATGAATTTTTCTTTATCGAGGTAAACCCTCGTGTCCAGGTTGAGCATACAATCACTGAGATGATTACGGGCATTGATATTGTTCAATCTCAAATCAAGATTGCTGAGGGACACAGTTTACACGGTACTTCATTAAACATACCTAAACAAGACAATATACATATCAATGGGTATGCCATTCAGGCAAGGGTGACGACGGAAGATCCCTTAAATAATTTTATGCCGGATACAGGCCGAATTGCAGCTTATCGTTCTAGCGGCGGTTTTGGTGTTCGTCTGGATGCTGGAAATGCTTTTCATGGATCGGTTATTACACCATATTATGATTCCTTGCTTGTTAAAGTATCCACTCATGCTACCAGATTCGATCAGGCAGCTATAAAAATGCTGCGTAATTTAAGAGAATTCCGTGTCAGAGGAATTAAAACAAATATTCCTTTCCTTGAAAATGTGGTAAAGCATAAAAAATTTATTGCAGGAGAATACGATACATCATTCATCGATACAACACCTGAGCTTTTTGTTTTCTCTAACCGACAAGATCGTGGAACCAAAATGCTGAATTATATCGCTAATGTGACTGTCAATGGTTTTCCGGGCATAGGTGTTAAGGAGAAACCGGTTTTCGAAAAACCAAAAGTTCCCCAAACTCACGATTACTTAGCATCTCAGACAGGTACCAAGCAATTATTAGATAAACTGGGACCAGAGGGGCTGGCTCAATGGGTTAAAGAACAAAAAAATGTGTTAATCACAGATACTACATTCAGGGATGCACACCAATCACTTTTAGCTACCAGAGTGAGAACGAAGGATTTACAAGAGATTGCTGCACCAACCTCAAAGCTTATGCCGAATCTGTTTTCACTTGAAATGTGGGGCGGGGCAACATTTGATGTAGCCTACCGGTTCTTAAAGGAAGATCCATGGGAAAGATTATTATTACTTAGACAGGAAATCCCTAATGTATTATTCCAGATGCTCCTGCGCTCATCTAATGCAGTTGGCTATAAGAATTATCCTGATAATGTTATCCGGGAATTTGTTGAAAAATCTGCCTATGCGGGAATAGACGTATTCCGAATTTTTGATAGCCTTAACTGGGTTAAGGGAATGGAGAAGACAATTGACTATGTTCGCCAATCAGGAAAAATTGCCGAGGCAGCGATTTGCTATACAGGTGATATACTCGACCTAAGCAGGCAAAAATATGATGTGCAATACTATAGAAATCTTGCTAAAGAGCTAGAGGCACAGGGAGCACATCTATTAGCTATTAAAGATATGGCAGGCTTATTGAAGCCGGAAGCAGCCTACCGCCTGATTTCAGAGTTAAAAGATGCAGTTGACATACCGATCCACCTTCATACACATGATACGAGCGGGAATGGTATCTATCAGTACGCACGAGCGATTGATGCCGGTGTGGATATCGTTGATACGGCACTTGGATCAATGGCTGGACTTACCTCACAGCCAAGCTTAAATTCTCTTTATTATGCATTGGAGGGTCATGAGAGGCAGCCGCAATTCGATATTAAGCCAGTCGAAAAGTTATCAGAGTATTGGGAAGGGGTCAGAAGTTACTATGCTGATTTTGAAAGTGGAATGAAGTCCCCCCATACAGAAATCTATGTACATGAAATGCCAGGCGGTCAATACTCCAACCTTCAGCAGCAAGCGAAAGCAGTTGGTTTAGGTGAACGCTGGGATGAAGTAAAAGAAATGTATCATCGAGTAAGTATGATGTTTGGTGATATTATCAAAGTAACACCATCGTCCAAGGTAGTAGGCGATATGGCTTTGTTTATGGTACAAAATGATTTGACAGAAAGTAGTGTGTTGGAGAAAGGCCATTTGATCGATTTCCCTGATTCAGTTATTGAATTGTTCAGCGGATATTTAGGACAGCCATATGGCGGTTTCCCTGAAGAACTTCAAAAGGTAATTCTGAAAAATAGATCTCCTATTACAGTTCGCCCAGGTGAGTTGCTTGAGGACGTGGATTTTGTGAAGATAAAGGAAGAGTTGTTTGAGAAAATCAAACGTCCAGTTACGATGTTTGATGCACTCGCTTATGCACTATATCCAAAAGTCTTCCTTGATTATGTGAACTCGAATAGTGAGTATGGCAATATAACAGAGTTAGATACACCAACGTTCCACTATGGACTTTCCATTGGAGAGGAAATAGAAGTGGAAATCGAAAAGGGAAAAACCTTAATTATTAAACTAATTTCAATTAGTGAGCCACGTATAGATGGCACAAGAATGGTTTATTTTGAACTCAATGGACAGGCTCGAGAAGTGGTAGTTAAGGACGAAAGTGTTAAAACACTTATTCATTCGAAACCAAAGCAGGACGTTTCCAATCCAAACCATATTGGTGCAACAATGCCTGGAACCGTGATGAAGGTATTAGTGTCTCATGGACAAAAAGTCAAAAAAGGAGACCATTTAATCATAACGGAGGCAATGAAGATGGAAACAACAGTTCAGGCACCATTTGACGGAGTCATCAAAGAGATTTATGTTAATGATGGAGAAGCCATACAGACGGGCGATTTGTTGATTGTGCTTGATAAATAAAACTAAAACACAATAAAAAGGAGCGTGGGTTTTTAACTCACGTTCCTTTTTATGTATTGGATTTTTTCCCTAGTTTGTATAATATGATGCAAAAGGATGATTTTATACATTCTAATCAGCTTGTTTTCCTAACAGACGGATTCGAGGCTTCTGCAGCTTTGCTTTTCCGTGATCTCGTTACAAGAAGGATAAAATAGGAAAAAACTCCAAATAAACAAGAAATCAATATGGCGTGTAAGAGGGCTACATACAGGTTTAAACGGGTATAAATGATAAAAGCACCTGCTATAACCTGTAAACTGACAAGAATAAGGGAGAGCGTCCATCCCCAGTATAAAACTTTTATATGGCGATAATTGCGCCAAGTATAGACGAAAATATATAAAATCCAGATAAAGATGAGGCCTGCAGCAGCGCGATGCCCCATTTGAATAAACTGATACATATTATGAGGGACTATAGTACCATCATTAAAACAAAGGGGCCACTCAGGACAGACGAGACTTGCTTCTGCGTGACGTACCAGCGCACCGGTATAGATTACAATATAGGAATAAATAAATAGAGCGATAATGTGAATGGACATTTTCCTCGGGATTATCAGCTTTTCCGCATCGAACTTTTTATCAACTTCAAAAATCAGTAGAGTTAAAAGTAGAACGGCGGCAAAAGAGATGAGTGATATCCCAAAATGCAAAGCCAGCACGAAATCAGAATGACTCCAAACGACGGCGGCAGCTCCCAGCAATGCTTGAATGATTAGAAATGCAATAGATAGGAGAGCAAGAAATTTGGTTTCTCTAATATGTCCAATGGCTTTCCATGACCAGATCGCTAATCCAACTACCATGAAGGATCCAAGGCCGGTAAAAAGACGGTGTGCGAATTCAATTAGTAGTGCGGGCGTGATATCCGTGGGAATCAATTCTCCGTTGCAAAGCGGCCAGGAGCGTCCACATCCTAAACCAGAATCTGTTTTTGTGACGAGCGCACCGCCGATTAAGATTACAAGCATGACAAAGGATGTCATAACGGCAAACCATTTCAAAGATTTTTGCATGTAAATCTAACACCTGCTTTGTTTTTATAAAATAGTAAGCTTAAACATTTGTTTCCTAATAACTGGAACCGTATAATGAGGTAAATATTACAAAGTTTGATAATCATTACTAACATATCATAAATAATTTTTACAATAATTACAAAGAAAAGTTTCTAAATAGTCAAAGAAATTATTTATTTAGTGATAATTGAAAATTCATGTAATTGTTTATAGTTGAAACTTAAAGAAGAGTTTGTTAGAAATAGAGAGGGGATTTAATTGGTTAAATAAGGTTTTCATACTTTCAATGTTACAAAAATATATTTACAGGATAAAATTACCACTATATAATGATTAGGTCACACTTATGACAAAAAATGGACAAATTATTTTCACAATAGAAGTGTAATCTGTGTTTAAATATATATTAGGCAAATTTTTCTATATAAATATCACTGTTATAATTTGTGAATATATCGCTTGAAACTAAAAGTTTGGAAATCTACTATTCAGATAGGAGGTAACAGCATGAAACCTAAACCGGCATCGCAGACCTCGTATGAAAACCAGAAGGGACTAGACGTGGAGAAGGATATGAACAGTACAGCATTTAAGGACTTTTTGGTATTAGTAAAGGTAGGCATCGTCAATTCAAATTTAATCACTGTTTTTGCAGGTATCTGGCTCGGTCTTTATTTTACTGACCAGAGTTTCCTTGGGAATCTTGATCTCGTTCTATATGGTGTTATAGGGTCAGCACTGATCATAGCTGGCGCTGGCAGCTTAAACAATTACATAGACCGGGATATCGACGTGTTTATGTCTCGTACAAAGAAGCGTCCGACAGTTACTGGGAAGGTGAACCCTATAAAAGTGTTGTATATGGGCCTGGCACTGGTGGTAACTGGATTATTGATTCTATTAATGGCTACTCCAATGGCAGCTTTTATGGGGTTACTTGGGGTATTGGCCTATGTATTGCTGTATACAATGTGGTCAAAAAGACGGTTTGTCTCAAATACTGTTATCGGCAGTTTTTCTGGTGCTATACCGCCACTAATTGGGTGGGCCGCCGTTGACCCAGGATTACATCCGATTGCCTGGGGATTATTTCTATTAATGTTTGTGTGGCAGCCTCCACATTTCTACGCATTGGCTATGAAGCGGACGGAGGAATACAGAGCGGCTGGAATTCCTATGCTGCCTGTAGTAAAAGGATTTAAAGAAACTAAGATTCATATGCTTATATGGGTAGCTTTATTGTTTCCAATTCCATTTATACTGAAACCAATCGGGGTTTCTTTTGTAGTTTTGGCAACAATTTTAAATATAGGTTGGCTTATATTAACTTTAAAGGGATTCTCATTAAAAAAGGAGTTTTCCAAAGAAGAAGATTTAAAGTGGGCCAATAAGATGTTCATTTATTCATTAAACTATATGACTATTTCTTTTGTGGCAATGGTCATTGTTTCTTTAATTAATCGTTTTTAACATTGGGGGTTCTTTCTTAAAGAAATTCAATATATAAGATGTTCCTTTGGAAAGAAGAAATTTTTTACGAAAGAGGGGTAATTATTTGCTATGAAAAAATGGCGCATTGCATCCTTAATTGCTGTTTTGATGCTAATACTTTCGGGTTGTGGAAAGCCGTATCTATCAGCATTGGATCCAGCAGGTGAGGTAGCGAAGAAACAGTATGATTTAATGATACTCAGTACTGCCATTATGGTATTGGTAATCATTGTTGTTGTTATTCTTTTTGTACTTGCAATTTTAAAATTTCGTCGTAAAAAGGGAGATAATACAATCCCTAAGCAAATTGAGGGTAACCACAAATTAGAAATACTTTGGACGGTTATCCCGATTGTTTTATTAATCATCCTTGCAGTTCCAACGATTTATTATACATTTGATTTTGCAGATGTATCTGCCAAGGATGAAAAGGATAAGGATGGGAATCCTACAGCCTTAACTGTAAATGTAAGGGCTAATTATTACTGGTGGGAGTTTGAATATCCTGGCGAAGGTATCATGACAGGGCAAGAACTTGTTGTTCCAACTGATGAAAAGGTTTACTTTAATTTAACAGCGTCAGATGTAAAGCATTCCTTCTGGATTCCTTCAGCTGGGGGTAAGCTTGATACGAACACAGAGGGAGAAAATAGCTTCTGGCTTGAGTTTGATGATGGAAAAAGTGAAGAAGCCGGCAGGATTTTTTATGGAAAATGTGCTGAATTATGTGGGGCTTCCCATGCATTAATGGATTTCAAAGTGAAAGCTTTGCCAAGGGATGAATTTGACCAATGGGTAGCCAGCATGAAAGAAACAAAGCACACGGAAGTAAAACTTACTGATGCAACAGCAAGTGAAGGCCAGGAAATTTTCAATAAAAGCTGTATCGGATGTCATGCGATCGATTCCAATGATCAGCGACCGGAGCAGGCTCGATTAGCACCTAATCTATCAAATTTTGCTGATCGTGAAGTAGTAGCGGGTTATTTGGAAAATAATGAAGAAAATGTGAAGAAGTGGCTTAAGAATCCGGAGTCAGTTAAAGAAGGAAACAAAATGACTGACACTTACGGAGAGCTTTCTGATTCACAAATCGATGCGCTTACTAAGTACCTGGAAACCTTATCGCAAAAATAAGAGTTTGCTAGTTTTCAAAGGGGAGGTTAAAACGTGAGTACTATTGCTCAAAAAAAGGGGTTTCTTAGTGTCATTTGGGATTATTTAACGACTGTTGACCATAAGAAAATTGCCAAGCTCTATATCTTTGCAGGTGGATTTTTCTTCTTGCTGGGTGGGCTTGAGGCAATGTTTATAAGAATTCAGCTTGTAAAGCCAGAAAATGATTTTATCAGTGGTGGAATGTTTAACCAAATTATTACCATGCATGGAACAACCATGATTTTCCTTGCCGCCATGCCTTTATTGCTTGGATTTATGAATGCGATTATGCCGCTGCAAATCGGGGCAAGAGACGTAGCATTTCCATTTTTAAATTCATTAGGTTTTTGGTTGTTTTTCTTTGGAGGAGTCTTTTTAAACTTATCCTGGTTTATGGGCGGAGCGCCTGATGCCGGATGGACATCTTATGCAACTCTATCATTGGCTTCTGAAGGTCACGGTATAGATTTTTACATACTTGGACTTCAGATATCAGGTATGGGCTCGTTAATAGGGGGAATTAACTTCCTGGCCACAATTATTAATATGAGAGCACCTGGAATGACGTTTATGCGTATGCCGCTTTTCACGTGGACAACATTTGTGGCATCTGCCTTAATTCTATTTGCTTTCCCGCCGCTTACAGTTGGTTTGACACTAATGATGTTTGACCGTATGTTTGGTTCCAGTTTCTTTGTAACGGCTTTGGGTGGAAATACAATTATTTGGGAACATTTATTCTGGATCTTTGGACATCCGGAAGTATATATTTTGGTTCTTCCGGCATTCGGAATATTCTCTGAAATTATTCCAACATTCTCGAGAAAGAGATTATTTGGATACTCATCTATGGTCTTTGCAACCATTTTAATCGGTTTCCTAGGATTCATGGTATGGGCTCACCATATGTTTACGGTTGGTCTTGGGCCAGTCGCAAATGCGATATTCGCAGTAGCAACAATGGCGATAGCTGTTCCGACTGGTATAAAGATCTTCAACTGGATTTTCACGATGTGGGGTGGTCAGATTACGTTTACGACCCCTATGTTATACGCCGTTGCATTTATTCCATCTTTTGTAATGGGTGGAGTAACGGGAATTATGAATGCTGCAGCTCCGGCTGACTATCAGTATCATGATAGCTATTTCGTTGTTGCCCATTTCCACTATGTTATCGTCGGTGGAGTAGTTCTGGCCTTGTTGGCAGGTACACATTTTTACTGGCCAAAAATATTCGGTACAGTATTGAATGAATTCATGGGTAAAATCACATTCTGGTTATTCCTAATCGGATTCCATTTAACATTCTTTGTTCAACATTTCCTTGGATTAATGGGAATGCCTAGACGTGTTTTCACTTATTTGGACGGACAGGGATGGGATAATGGCAACTTAATATCTACTGTCGGTGCATTCATGATGGCTGTAGCAGTCATTATATTATTGGTTAATATCGTAGTTACTTCAGTTAAAAATGTTAAAGTCGGTAATGACCCATGGCAAGATGGACGTACACTTGAGTGGGCAATTTCTTCACCGGCTCCTGAATACAACTTTGAAAGATTACCATTAGTAAGAGGATATGATGCATGGTGGCTTGAAAAAATGGAAGGTAGAAATGCGATGACACCGGCTGAACCTCTTGGTGATATCCATATGCCTAACAATTCAATTCTTCCTGTTATTATTTCTTTTGGATTGTTTGTTGCTGCATTTGGAGCACTTTATAATGCAACGGATAAAGAATGGACAGTCCCGGTAATGGTGATTGGTTTGTTGATTACCTTTATAGCTATGCTCATCCGTTCCGTTAAAGATGATCATGGGTATCATATCCATAAAGAAGATTTGGTATCTTCTAATGCTAAAAGTGATAAGGGGGTTGAGGTGTAATGAATGCAGGGCAAAAATTCACACCAGAAACATGGCCATCTCACCCTGAGAAACATACAGATGACGGAAAGCATAAATTTTTAGGTTTTTGGCTTTTCCTCGCTGCAGAGACAGTGCTTTTTGCTTCATTATTTGCAACATACTTAGCTCTGAAAGATAGTGTACCGCCTAATAAGGAAATGACTCTAGCCAAAGATTTATTTGATATGCCGCTGGCGTTTATTGCTACTATGCTGCTGTTAACCAGCTCATTAACAAGTGTTTATGCGATGTATCATATGAGAAACTACGATTTTAAACAAATGCAGTTTTGGCTGTTAATCACTGTTTTATTAGGGGCTGCTTTCCTGGGCTTAGAAATCTATGAATTTAATCATTATGTGCATGAATATCATCACACATTTACAGGTTCTGCATTTGGATCCGCCTTCTACACATTAGTCGGCTTCCATGGTGCCCATGTAACCTTTGGACTATTGTGGATTATTACGTTAATGCTCCGTAATTCGAAACGTGGCTTAAATCTGTATAATGCTCCGAAATTTTATGTTGCGAGCCTATACTGGCATTTTATCGACGTTGTATGGGTATTCATTTTTACAGTCGTTTACTTAATGGGAATGGTGGGGTGATGATAAATGGAAAATCAACCTAAAACACATCTTAGTAAAGAAGCTCTTAAATATAGACGTAAGAAAAATGCGGAAGATATGAAGATGCAGGTTATTACATTTATTATGATGATCTTTCTAACCTTAATTGCGTTCTTTGCAGTAGGTTATGATGGATTTTCCAAGTGGTTCGTTTTACCATTCATCTTGTTGCTTGCGGTAATCCAAGTCATTTTTCAGCTCTATTATTTCATGCATATGAATAAAGAAGGTCATGGAACGATGGCAGGATTTATGTATACCGGGTTACTGATCGGTGTGACTACTATCCTTGCATTTGTATTAATTGTGTGGATTTAAGATGGAATCGGCTTAACTTGTTAAGCCGATTTTTTTTAGAAACTAAAACTATATGATTTCTGGGTTATTTGATATTTTCTTGTGAATTTCTGGGCAGGAAAACTAATTATGAGGTGAGATAAATGGAATTAGATATATTTGGATTTAGGGCCCTATGGAGTCCTTACCTGTTCCTCGTGACACTATTGATCATAGCCTTCTATTTTTATATCACCTATTTTAAAGCAGGTGACCAATTTAAAAAGAAAGAAGCTGTATACTTCTCGATAGCTATGATTCTTTTATACATGATAAAGGGGTCGCCAATAGATTTATTGGGACATCTTTCTTTTACGGTTCATATGGTTCAAATGGCTTTTTTATTTTTAGTTATTCCACCATTTTTTCTATTGGGATTGCCGGATTGGTTACTAAAAAAGTTCGTATTTAAAAAATGGTTTTTAATGATTACACAACCATTAATAACATTGATTTTCTTTAATGGACTGTTTTCTTTTTACCATGTTCCGTCAATTTTTGATATCGTCAAAGTCAATATGTTGCTTCATGGGCTTTTCACAGTGGTATTGTTTATTTCCTCGCTGTTCATGTGGTGGCATCTAGTTAATAAAATCGAAGAAAGCCAGCGATTATCAGGATTAAAGAAAATTGGCTATATCTTTGCCAATGGTATATTAATTACACCGGCCTGTGCGCTTATCATCTTTTCTAAAGATCCCATGTATGCAACCTATGCAGATCCAGCTGTATGGATGGAGGCGATGAAATTGTGTGTTCCTGCCGGTACCTTATCCACTTTGGACTTAAGCAGTCCTCAAATGTTTATAAATATGCCGGCTGTTGAAGATCAGCAAACAGGCGGTGTAATTATGAAAATAATTCAAGAAATAGTATATGGAATTATCCTGGCTACAACTTTCTTCACTTGGTTTAAAGAAGATACCAAACATGCGGATGCAGAAACAAAACGTTTTATAGAGGCAAATCCGCATTTAGGGAACTAATTAATAATAGTGAAACTTTAGTGAATACTGTAAAATAATTTGAGTTTTCAAATTTAGTATTTTACAATTATAGAGTTAACAGAATAAGTAAAGTGAGGTTCCACCATTATGAGCAGTTCATTACCAGTCCTGCCTACGATCAGCACGGCTTGTATCGTAATCAGCGCAATCCTTGTAGGCTTTGGAGTATGGCAAGTAAAAAAAGGGAATATAAAGGTCCACGAAAAATTAATGTTTTGGGCAGCTGTTTTTGCAGTTGTGTTCTTCATTATTTATGCAAGCAGAACGTTATTTATAGGGAACACGGCATTTGGAGGACCTGAATCAATAAAAATTTACTATACAATCTTTTTAATCTCACATATTACATTGGCTACAATAGGAGCCGTAATGGGGATTATCAGTCTGTATTATGGTTTTAAAGGGAAGATTGAGAAACATCGAAAAATCGCTCCGCCTACAAGCGTCATTTGGATGGTGAACGCGGTTGCTGGTGTCACTGTATATTTATTGCTTTATGTAATATACGAAGGTGGTAAAACAACAAGTGTATTTAAAGCGATTATTGGTTCATAAAAAATAAAAGTTGCATAGGTAAAACGGGTCGTCTCATAGAATTAGAGATGACCTTTTTTCGTTTCTTTCTTTTACATGGCGGCTTAGGAATGGATTTTGTCAGGACTGGCTGATGTTTATCATAGGCTTTATTTAGAGGCAATTAATCGGAGGTGCGGTAATGAAACAAATTAGGACTAATCGCATTCTTATCTTTCCTTGTTCCATCTCATTGGCTAAGTCCCTTATTTTGTACCCGTATGATTTCAAAATGGTATCGCCGGTAATTGTTCCTGAATCTTTCCCATCTGATCGCGTAAAATGTATACTCCCTCTTTTAATAGAATTATATGAATTTGAAGGTGGGGATGTAGGTTGGTGGATCTGTTTTATTATTGATTTGCAAAGCCAAAAATTCATTGGAGAATTGGAGTTGGAGGGAGAAGGTGAAAAATTAACCTTTTCCTTAAGCTTTACAGATGCTCAGACAGAAAAAGAGTTTGTTTCTGAAGTTATGGAGGGTTTTTTCTATTATATTCATAAAATAGGGATTGCCCAAATGATCCAAACAGAAATAGCAGATAAACGTTTTTATTATAAGGAAACCTTAAAAAAGTATGGATTTAAAGCAGTGGGAGTGGAGGGGGATTATTGTTTAATGAGAAAAAAAATAAAATAAGCCTGCGGAGATCATACAATCTGCAGGCTTATTTAATAATCCTTTATTCCACTTCTACAAATATATCCAGTTCAGCTTTAACTGCCGCAAGAACTGTCTCGCATTGTTTTTGAAGAGATGTAGGAAAATGCTCTGTTTCACCATATTCAACACCATGTGGATAATAGTGTTTACCTAGGACTGGTGTCATGAGTTGGATAGTTGCCCGATGTGCACCTACGTCACCTTCAACCGCATAGCCAAAGACACGTAAATAAAAAGTGCCATCCCTTAATTCATATTTCTTATCGTAGGATACGCGTTCGTAATCCCATTGTTCGGCTCTGACTAAACCGTTTTCACTCATAACCTCATCTAGCCTGTTAAGGTTAACTTGGTATTTTTCAAGTCCTGTATTTTCAAATCTCATCTTATTTCCTCCTATCCCCTTTTAGAAAATGCTTTGTTCGGTATGAAACAAGTTTTGGAAATTCTCAATTTAATTTTAGTATTATTTTACCTTATCTGCAATAAATTGTTCTTTTATAGAGGCAGAAAGGTAAATTCGTTCATTTTGCTATCCAATATGTTTATATTATACTTATTTTTCATTGTTTACATTTAAGTGATAGGTTTGTTTGAATTCTAATGGTATAATAAAAAAATATAAAGTAAGAATGACAGGAGGGACCACCTCTGAAATTGGTCTTTAGGGTTTTCTTTAGTTTAATTTTAATCACCATCTTCGGCATCTATGTAACGGTTAAAGATGATGTCAAAGAAAATACAGCTATCATTGATCAAAATTCCGTTAATGAAAATACAATGGAAACTTCGGATAAGATTAAAGAATTAACAGATAACGAATCCAGACCTGAACAGGGTGTATCTAAATGGATTGGTAAAACCAGTAATCAGTTACTGGATGAATATGGGGAGCCAGACCGTATTGATCCTTCAGCTTATGGATATAACTGGTGGATCTATAATGATACATTAAGTAAGTATATACAATTTGGCGTAAACGAAAAAGATAAAAAAATTGTAACCCTATACAGTTCAGCAGAAGATATTAATTTATATCCATTCTTTATTGATCAAACAGTGGAGTCCTTGTATAAGGAATTGAATATGAATAGTTATATAGAACTGAATTGGAAAGGCACTGAATATCGTTTCGAGTTGTCGGAAGAAGATCTTCATTATCGCCCTCTAATAAAGTTTGGCGATATGTATGCTCAGGTTTATTTGGATAAAATTCTCGGTCAGGTATCAGGTGTGAGGTTTATGGATGCAAAGACATTGATTATGCATAAGCCATATGAGCTGACATACCGTGGAGAATTGGATGAACCTGAAGAGTTAACGGATGAAGAATGGAAGCTGGTTGAAGAAGGAAGTCAGCAGCAAATTCTTGATTTGACAAATATCATACGAACACGTTTTGACTTAGGTACCCTTGAATTTGATGAAAAAATTTCAGCTGTGGCATTTAAACATAGCGAAGACATGATGGTGAATGAGTATTTCGATCATGTATCACCCGATGATAAAGATGTTGGTGATCGTTTGAAGGAAGGCGGTGTTTCTTACTACTCAGCTGGCGAAAACATAGCTGCTCAGTATACAGATGCAATTGCGGCTGTTGAAGGATGGTTAAATAGTAAAGGGCACAGAGATATAATGTTAAATGAAGATTTTACTCGCCTTGGTGTGGGAGTATATAAAAGATACTATACTCAAAACTTTGTTGCGTTATCTGATTAAATGATACAAAAAAGAGCACTGAAGGAAAGTATTTCTCCTCAGTGCTCTTTTTTGTGTGTAAATATTATTTGTATAAAGGAAGTCTATGTGCGGAATTCTTTGGAAATATGCATCACTTTTCTATATATCGAAACATATACTACCCTAGGCGTATGTCATGTGGTGAGGTGAAATTAAATGGATGATTCCAAATTGCATCCTTCTGTCCAGGATTTTAAGCTTTTTCTTAAGAGTAATCCGAAAATCGTAAAAGATGTAAGAATGGGTAAGAAAACATGGCAGGAAATTTATGAAGATTGGTCTTTGCTGGGTGATCAGGATGAAGTGTGGAATGAATATAAAGAGGAAAAAAAGGAAAAGGATGAGACTGAAAAAACAGATAAGGGCGAGTTTATTTCGCAGCTTTTAAATCAACTTAAAAAAATGGACCCTGATCAAATTCAAAAACAAATTGGGAATTTTAGTCAGGTTTTAGGAGTGGTTCAGGGAGTCATCTCTCAATTTCAATCTTCCGGACAATCAGAAAGTGCACCACCTCCCGTCCAGAATAATCATCCTTTCAAATTTCGGCAAGATTAGCTAGGTAGGAGTGAGAGCTTGAGACAAGATATCTATGAATTAATTGAGGCAGATGAAGATTTACTGAGTTTTTTGAGGCAACAACCAATCTGGTACAGACGTTTGAGCAGAAATCCACAGGATTTTTCGAAATTTGATACTGAATCTAAGTACTTTTTTAAAAAAACGATTCCGGATCGTGTTCATCAGCTTTCAAACAGCGTTCAAATGGCTTCTATGATGGTTTCGATGTTTCAGTCAATGAATACTGGTGAATAACGGTTCCTAAAAAAAATGAGGACGTTCTGTAAGAGTAGATGAAGTAAGGGGTGTTTGGCAGCGAATTACTTCTTCTACTTACCAAAGTAATAGGGGACAAGCCATATATCATATCTTTTATAGGTGGATAATATTTCTAAGTTATAGCATCCTTGGATATTACATGGTATGATAAAGTTGGAGGTGAGTATTTTCATGCTTGCTACTATTGAAACGGTTGAAATCATTGACCATGCTGAACAATTGGCTAAAGATATAATGAACTCAGATATAGCTAAGCAATACTTTTTAAGTTTAACTCAGATGTATAAGGATAAAACGGCCCAGAAAAAAATTCAAGCGTTTAATTCTTTAAAGGACGCTTACGAAGAAGTACAGCGTTTCGGAAGATACCATCCGGATTATCGTACTGTCTCTAAAGCAATTCGTGAGGCTAAAAGAGAAATGGACCTTCATCCATCTGTTATTGAATATAAACAGGCTGAAACAAACTTACAGCAATTACTTGATGAAATTAGTATGCTGATTGGTCATTCAGTATCCCCTCATATAAAAGTCCCGACAGGAAATCCGTTTTTTGAATCATCCTGTAGCGGAGGCTGTGGCAGCGGAGGAAGCTGTGGATGTTCCTGATAGGAACGAGAAAAAAAGGCAATCCCAGAACAAATGGGGTTGCCTTTTGGTATATGGCCGAAATTAGATTTTGTAGCAACTAATACAAACGTTGAGGTTGTATGATAAACCTATCCGATTCTCCATAGGAAAGTGGGATCGATATCTTTTCTATTATGCAGTTTCATTTAAAGTACTCCTATCATTTTTGATATAAACTCTGATAGTGCAGACCTATCCAAGGAGATAATCGAGTTAGTTGCAATCTCTAGATTTATTCACTAATTCTGCATAGCATTTCTAAATATTGATACATCTTTTAGTAATATGGTACACTAAATATAAATTGCATCCTAAAGGGGTATGTATATGTTTGTAGAAAGGCAAAGCCTGATTGTTTGGCTGCATAGTCTAAAACAAGTGAAAACTCTGCGTAAAACAGGCAATCTGCATTATGTTTCCCGCAAATTAAAATATGCCGTATTATATGTAAATATGGACGAAATAGAAGCAGTTTCAGAAAAATTATCTTCCTATGCTTTTGTCAAAAAAGTTGAATTTTCTCAAAAACCTTTTATTAAAACTGAATTTGAGAGTAAAAAGCATGAAAAAGAAAAGGAAGAATATAGAATAGGCATTTAAAGAAAACCGGATCCTAATGGGTCCGGTTTTTCTTTATTGCCATGGGGGTAAAAAACGGTTCATGCGCAGGATACCTATTAAATACTGATAATAAAGGTCAGGGTCAGCAAAAGTAGATGAATGCCTAACTTCCAACGATATAATTTCTTTACCTTGCTCCTTGGCTGCTTGGTCAAAAAGTTCATAACGCTTGCTTGGCTTATTAACTAAAACAGGTATTCCTTCTCTGCAAATATAAAGTGGGATGAAGTCGCCATAGCTTGATTTTTTCATAACCAATACAAACGACATGACTTTGCCGCTAGGTCCCTCTGACTGTAAGCATAAAAAATAATTGATTCGATATTGATTAGCCTTTGCTAATTCCAATAGCTCATAAAGGTCAGAATATCCGGGGCCTAGTTCTATAAAACGTTGATTCATTCTTGTTTTTCCTCCTGTAAATCGGATATTGATAAGTGTATCATAATCCGGTCTAGTTCATCAGGAATATAAATGTATCCCAATAAAGTGTTCGAATCAACTGTTCTATTAATCAAATTAGTTATTTTTGAAACTGTCCACCTTGTTCACTGTGGAAAAAATGGGTGTCGGTTGATCTGTAGTTAATTCACCTAAAAGAAAAGCCCTGGCACACATAGGCGCCAGGGCTTCCTTCTACGCGCTTTTACAAACGCAGAAGGCAAAGGGAGAGGAGAAACCGGAGGAAGAACTTATGGGGAAACGTAAGTCTTCTCCGCGGTTGGCAACAACACCTCTGAAGATGTTGTTGTTAGTAGTATGACCAAATCAACCTGAACTATTCACTGATCGCAGAAATTTGATTTCTATTTGTGAAATCAAGATTTTGTGGTAGGATATTTTAGAAAGTTGAATACATATGAAATTTGGTGACAGATTATGCGAGTCATTTCAGGTACTTGTAAAGGAAGGCCATTAAAGGCTGTTCCAGGCATGACAACCCGGCCAACAACGGACAAAGTAAAAGAATCTTTATTTAATATTGTAGGACCATATTTTGAAGGTGGAGCGGTTCTGGATTTATTTTCAGGAAGCGGATCCCTTGGGCTTGAAGCCTTGAGCAGAGGAATGGAAAAAGGAGTTTTTGTTGATAAGGACTCAAAAGCTATTCAAATTATTAAAACGAATATCAGTTCATGTAAATTCGAAAGTCAATCCGAGGTACATAGGAGTGATGCTTTAAGATCATTAAAAGCTCTTGGAAAGAGAAAAGCTCAATTTGACCTCATTCTTATGGATCCTCCCTATAAAATAGCTAATATGATACCTGTTCTTATTGAAGAAATCGAAAGTGCTGAATTATTGGCAGAAGACGGTATGATAATATGCGAACATGGAGAAGAATTAACGTTGCCTGAAAAGATTGGTAATTTTACTAAGTTCCGTGTTGAAAAGTATGGCATTACGGCTGTGTCCTTTTTTGAGCGTTAAATATTTATAGAAATGGGGGGAGAATAGTGAAGAAAATAGCTGTATGTCCTGGAAGTTTTGATCCTATAACATATGGACATCTTGATATTATTCAAAGAGGAGCAAACATATTTGACGAAATATATGTCGGTGTCCTTCATAATTCTGCTAAAAAATCTCTATTTACTGTGGAGGAGAGAGTGCAAATCATTGAAGAAGCAACTGCCCATATACCAAATGTGAAAGTGGATAGCTTTCAGGGGTTGCTCGTGGATTATGCTAAGGCAAGAAATGCAAATGCAGTCATCCGAGGGTTGAGAGCCGTTTCTGACTTCGAGTATGAGATGCAAATCACCTCTATGAATCGCTTATTAAACGATCAAATTGAAACATTCTTTATCATGACAAATAATCAATATTCTTTTTTGAGCTCATCGATCGTAAAAGAAGTAGCGAAGTACGGTGGAGATGTTTCAGAGCTTGTTCCTGAATGTGTACAAAAACGGCTGAGAATAAAGATGTCTGAATAAAATGTACTCATTTATATTGCTGTTAAAAAGAAGCCAATCCTACTTAAATTAGGGATTGGCTTTTTATATGGATTTCCTATACTGTATGTATAATAAAAGGGTGTAGCCAGCCAAAGAAAGAATAGTAATCAATGCACCGTAATTAAGGAAGAAACTGAAGATAGTGCTGGATAATCCCTGCGTTTCCATTGAAAAAACAAATTCGGTGATTGATGTATTTTCAGAAGTGGATAACCGCAGATATACGGGTTTCCACAAAATCAATGTAAGTATCGCAGCAAAAAATGTATGGATGAGGCGTGCAAGAAAGAATGGTTTAAAGCGTATATCCGTTTCGGCTAAGATGCTGGCAACTTGAGCTTGTATACTGAATCCTCCAAATGCGAGTAAAGCACTGACTATGATTGCTTGTGTCAATAGTGTTGCACCGCCAGCTTGGCTTGTTAATTGCGATCCCAACGTGATTTCAAATAACCCCGAAATAAAAGGGATGCTTAAAGTAGATGGCAGATGAAGCGTGTGGAACAGGCTGCTGAAAATGGATGCAAAGAAGCTGGTAATATGTAAGTGAAACAATAGCTTGTTGATCACGGAAAAAATAATGATAAATCCTCCAATCATCAAAAGGGTTTGTATGGAGGAATTAACTGCGTCTCCTAATATTTTTCCAAATGGCCGCTGGTCATTTAGACGGGTACGGTGCATACTTTTTAAAGCTGTCATGATTGGGAAAATACTTGTATCTTTTTTACTGCGGTTAAGATTTTTTTTCTCTTCATTTCTCCCGTAAAACCTCATTACTAAACCGACGAAAATATTCGCTGCATAATGAGTTAATCCTAAAAGTATTCCAAGTTTAGCATTATTAAAAAAACCGATAGATACAGCACCGAAAATAAATAATGGATTCGATGAGCTGGTAAACGACACTAACCGTTCAGCTTCTATTCTGGATAGCTGACCTTCATCTCTCAGCCTAGCTGTTAGTTTTGCTCCAGAAGGATTACCGGATGCAAGTCCCATTGCCCATACAAATCCTCCTACTCCTGGTACCTTAA
This sequence comes from Pradoshia sp. Z4_20, assembly GCF_058216035.1. Taxonomy (NCBI): domain Bacteria; kingdom Bacillati; phylum Bacillota; class Bacilli; order Caryophanales; family Bacillaceae; genus Pradoshia; species Pradoshia sp. Z4_20. The sequence continues at coordinate 468,830 of NZ_JBZAJD010000002.1, read as the reverse complement.
ACAATGGACGCATTAGTGGCTCTAAAAAGACACCCAGTAGTTTTACGACACCAAATGCAATCAACATTTCTGCAATAATTAAAAAAGGCAATAAGGAAGGAAAGACAATTTCAAGCCATATATTCAACCCTCGAACAGAGGCTTCGAAGGCTTCCTGTGGCATCAAGATCAATGCAGCTGCCATAATAACTGCAATTAACGCAAAAAGCATTGATTTTAAGATTGATTTATCCAATTTATATCCCTTCCCTTATTAAATTTAAGCGTGGTAAATAATCTGGTGCTAAAATATATTTAGTAAAATCAAAAGAAGTTTTGTATATAGCTGGGTTGTCCCCAATAACAAAATATACTCAAAGTAAAATAATTTAGAACTAAGACTCCTATTAAGGGAACATGCCTTAAATCAGTACGGATAAAGGAGAGTCAAAAGAAATGGAACCTAAAATTGGATTAGCGCTTGGCTCTGGTGGTGCAAGGGGATTTGCACATATTGGTTTATTAAAAGTGCTAAATAGTGAAGGTATAAATATCGACTATATAGCCGGGAGCAGTATGGGAGCTTTAATAGGCAGTTTTTATGCAAGTGGATCAGATTTAGAACTGCTGCAAAAAGTTTCGTTGCAATTTAAAAGAAAATACTTTATGGATCTGACTGTACCGAGATTAGGTTTTGTAGCCGGGAAAAAGATTGAGGAATACATTCGATTATTTACAAAAAATCAAAATATAGAGGATCTTTCAATTCCATTGGCTATAGTGGCAACGGATATAGAAAAAGGAGAGAGAGTTATTTTTACGGAAGGTCCGGTTTATGAAGCGGTAAGAGCTAGTATATCGATACCCGGCATTTTTGTGCCTAAACGGATCAATGGGAAATTACTTGTAGATGGAGGATTAATGGATCGGGTCCCTGTCTCGGTTGTGAAAGAAATGGGAGCGGATATTGTGATTGCAAGCGATGTCTCTGCAACAAGAGGAGATACGGATATTGAATCTATATACGATGTTATTTTTAAAAGTTTAGATATACTGCAAATGGAAATTGTCAAAATGAAAGGGATTAACGCTGACGTAATGATTCAGCCTGCTGTAGAATCATTTAGTTCATTGGCATTTACAAACATTCTTGAAATTATTATGATTGGGGAGCAAGAAGCAAGAAAAAAACTGCCGGAGATTAAAGAGGCCATACAGCATTGGAAGGAGAAAAAAGATGAAGCATAAGCGTAAACTTAATATAGGCAAAATTGGGGTTGCAGTTCTATTGCTGGCATTTCTGGCTGCATTTTATAAATTGCCTTATTATGTTTCCACCCCTGGGTCGGCGGAGACATTGGAGCAATTTGTAGAGGTTGAAAATGGAAGTGAAGCAGATGGCTCTTTTATGCTGACAACGATCCGAATGGGCAGAGCGAATATTTATACATATGCATGGGCTAAAATAGCAGATTATCATAGGATTTATGAACTGGAACAAATTAGAAGTCAGGATGAAACCGATGAAGAATATACGGTTAGACAATTGAAATTGATGGATGATTCCCAAACATCCGCTATCCTGAACGGGTATAAAAAAGCAGGCTATGAAGCCAAAGTAAAAGTAGAAGGCATATATGTGCTGCAGATTGCCAAGGGTAAACCTGCAGATGGAGTATTGAAACCTGGAGATCGAATTATTAAAGTCGATGGAAGTGAAATTGAGTCAAGTGAATTTTTCATAGACTATATCTCCTCGAAAAAAGCTGGGGACCAAGTGAAATTAGAAATAAAGCGTGATAATAAAAATATTGTTAAGACACTTCAATTGGAGATGCTAGAGGAAACTGGACGAGTTGGCGTTGGCATTACCTTGGTTGAAGATCGAAGTGTTGAAACAGACCGAGATATCGAGATAAACGCAGATAGCATTGGGGGGCCTTCTGCTGGGTTAATGTTTACATTGGAGATCTTTAATCAATTAACGGAAGAGGATTACACGAAAGGGAAGAAAATAGCAGGAACAGGTACCATTTCTGATGATGGAACAGTCGGTCCTATCGGTGGTGTTGATCAGAAAATTGTAGCAGCTGATCGTGCAGATGCGGAAGTGTTTTTTGCACCCAATCAACAAGGTGCTGAGGAATCGGATTATAAAATTGCTGTAAAAACAGCAGAAGAGATTGGAACAGATATGATTATTGTTCCTGTGGACACAGTTGATGATGCACTGGATTATTTAAAAAGCATGAAATAAGAGCTGCTTGATTTAAAGCAGAAGCCATTGATTCGTACGGTGAATCAATGGCTTCGTTTTTTAATCAGTTAATACAATGGGTGACATATATTCACGTTTTTGAGCTTTCATAGAAATAGCTGAGGGAAGAGCGGCAGCATGAACAATGGCAGCCCTCTTATCAATATTTATTAAAGGATTTTTACAGGCTGCTAAACGTGATACGATATGATTTCCCTTTTCTTTTTTTATGCTTTTTAAATATTGCTGCCCGGCAGCTGTAAATCCCAATACGCGAATATATGGCGGAGTCAGGTCTTTTGGCATTTCATCTCTTGTGAAATTTAACAGCGTATAGGTTAGTATTCTTTGTAGCCGAGTCCAGGTATAACGCTTTGTTTTAATTAATGACATAAAATCCATGAAATTACTGGCGCGTTCAGCGGCTTCAATTAATCGATTCTCTAAGCCCTCTTTCATTTCGTAAATTTGGGCAAGAGATTCTGCGGGCGTCGTGATTAATTTAACTTTTAAAAATGGCCAATACAACTCCCAATTATGCAAAGTGCGCTGCTCTGTTAGATATGCTTTTAGATGGGCAAATGTTGTATCCGGAACAAAGGAAGAGATAGCATCCAGTTTACCGCTTTCCATTAATTCTTTCCGTATACCAGTTGCACTTGCTATTGTACCTGGCATGAGAGTTGGATCGTGATATCCGGAACCTGTTCGTTTAATGGTTACTGGCTCGATGGATAATTTATGTTTTAAAATCGCGGATACATAGTGATATCCAAGGATATTATTAGGCTGGTCTAAAGAAAGCATAGAAGGATGACGCGCTTGTAGTTCCGAAAAGGCCAGAGAGGCAGCCTTGGGGTAGCTGTATCCCTCCTTGCTATAGTGCTGTATCCATTGATCGATTTCCTTAGAATTTTCCTGAATAATTGAGTATGTATGTATAAAAGGTTCTATTTCTCCTTGCTCGCTGCCAAAACAAACAGACTGACAGCCAACTTCCTCTAATAATAGGATAGATGCTTCGGAGAAATATTCAGCCTTTTGAACAGCATGAACAAATGGAAGTTCGATGATTAGATCAATACCAGCCTTTAAGGCCATGGAAGTCCTTGTCCATTTATCCACCAGGGCTGGTTCCCCCCGCTGAAGGAAATTTCCGCTCATCACGCCTATGGTCACATCAGCATTTGTAATAGCTTTGGCTTGTTGTAAATGATATAAATGTCCATTATGAAAAGGATTATATTCTACTACAAGTCCCAGGGCATTCATATTGTACACCTCCTGATAAATGGTTGTTTTTTTTATAGTATATGATGGAGGAATCAGGAAGCAAGCATTCCCTAAACTTGCACTTGATTAATTCTGTTTTCAAAATGAAACATTTCGGGTAAAATAAATAGATAAGCGCTTAAAATTTGCATAAGGGTATCACATATGGCTGTAAAGAAAAAACATTGACAAATGAATTTACCAAAGCTATAATTACCTTTGTTGCCTTGAGGTGATATAATATGAAATGGACAATTCCACAACTGCAAAAATTTCGCGACAATGGTTTTAATGTAGATGAGACAGCAGATCTTTCTGAACTGAAAAAGGCAGATCCGCAAATTCGTGATATTTCACCAATTCGTGTATTTGGGAAAGCTGACTTGAGTTCCAATCGAGTTACTTTTCATTTGAAAATATCTGGTACATTGACATTACCATGTTCAAGAACCTTAGTTGATGTCCCATTCCCAATCGATGTTCAAACAACAGAGACATACCTTTTTAATCAATATGAAGGTATGGAGACTGAGGATGGAGAATATCATGTGGCTGAGGGTGATGTAGTGGATCTTACGCCGGTAATCAAAGAAATAATTCTCACGGAGATTCCATTGCAGGTATTCTGTGATACGGATCATCCTGTAGGTGCTGCTCCGCTAGCTGGAGATGACTGGGAATTAATCTTAGAGGACCAACAAGTTAAAAAAGTTGACCCAAGACTGGCAAAGTTGGCCCATTTTTTTGACAACAATGATGATAACAGTGAAAAATGAAAGACTACATAAGTCTTCCATAGAACCATCGTTTTTTAAGGAGGTGTAAAACATGGCTGTACCTTTCAGAAGAACTTCGAAAACTAGAAAGAGATTGCGTCGTACGCATTTCAAACTTCAAGTCCCTGGTATGGTTGAATGCCCAAACTGCGGTGAAATGAAATTATCTCACCGTATCTGTAAAGCATGTGGAACATACAAAGGAAAAGAAGTTGTAAATAAATAATCAACTCGAGAGAACACAGGGAAACCTGTGTTCTTTTTTGTTTTTAAGGGGGATTCACGGTGAAAGAAGTGATTGTGGAGAAAAAAGAAGGATATTTGCTTGTTACGCTAAACCGGCCGCATGTTAGGAACGCCATAAATTTTGAGGTTATGGATTTATTGGAAGAGTCCATCGAACAAGTGAAAACGGATGGAAATTGTAAGGCCATGGTGATCACAGGAACTGGTAATGTTTTTTGTTCGGGTGGTGATTTAAAAGTCTTTCATCTTCTTGATAATCAAAAAGATGCTTACCAAATGTTATCGCGTATGGGAGAAATTTTATATAAAATAGCTACTTTGCCGAAGCCTGTTTTTGCTTTTTTAAATGGACCGGCTGTCGGCGGTGGATTGGAACTGGCTACAGCATGTGATTTTCGATATGTAAAAAAAGGATCTTTTATGGGCTTTATTCAAATTCAGCAGGGAATTACCACCGGTTGGGGCGGTGGAGCTCTTTTACTTGAGAGGGTGGCAGAATCCAAGGGACTGGAATGGCTGATGTCGGGGAGAAAATTTTCTGAAGAAGAGGCAAGCTTGTATGGATTTGCAAATGGCGTTGTGTCAAATATAGATGAGAAAACCATAGTAGGGATTATTGAGCCTATTATTAAAAATGATATTAATGCGTTGATGGCGTATAAAAGTATGACTATCCGCAAAAAGAAAGCATCTGATTTGTATAAACGGATGCAAGAAGAGATTAAACGATGTTCAGAGTTATGGGTATCACCATTCCATATGGAGACTGTGGAACGATTTCAGAAAAAGTCTCAATAAGAAGCCGATTATCATGTTAATAGAATCTTGTTTATTCTATCTTTCCTACCAGACGCATATGAATAAATATTATGAATGCTTATTGGGGGGAATAGTGGATGACAGGTTCGAGGCAGGATGGATGGTCGCAGGATGAGGATGTCTATTTGGCGGAGGTCGTATTACGCCATATCCGTGAGGGAAGCACGCAATTAAAAGCATTTGAAGAGGTTGGAAAAGGGTTGTCGAGAACTCCTGCTGCGTGTGGCTTTAGATGGAATTCTTATGTCCGTAAGCAATATTCGGAAGGGATAGAGCTGGCTAAAAAGGTACGTAAAGATCTTAAAAAATCGATAGGGACTGCGGAATTGGAGGTGGAGCAGCCGCAGCGTGGGGAACAAGAAATCTCGGTCGGAATAGTCGGGAATGCTGAGCTCAATCTTTCTCTAGATACAGTTATTGCCTATTTAACCAGCTTAAAGAGTAGGTTGGAAGAACGATCATTCCGCTCGCCTGAAGACTTACTGCTGGAGTACTCAGAGTTAAAAAAGCATGCAGATTATTTAGTTCAAGAGAGAGATACAGTAGAAATACGATTTAAGCAGATGGAGAAGGATTACCGTGGATTGCTTGATTTACTGAATCGGGCACGTCAATTATCGGAGGAAAAATGATGATTGCTACAGGAGCATGCCTTTGTAAAAGGTGTGCTTCTATTAATGTTTGATGAAAAGAAAAAGCTTTCTCGCTGGAAAGCTTAAAGTCAATCTATTTATCATTATTAGGCTGCCAAATCAGTGGGTTCTCTCCTAAATCTCTTTCCATATCATACTCTACAGGTTCGAAGCCCTGTTTTTCCCAAAAAGTACGCGAATGGACTCTTGGGTTTGTTTTGATCGGCAGGCCAAGGTCTTTGGAGAATTGGACGAGCATGGAGCCGTATCCCTTTTTTTGATAATCCGGTAAAACTTCAAGCTTCCATATTTCGTAGTAATCCTGTGGAGGGTCAAAATATTTATCAAACCTGGCATCGATTTTATAAAGACTCATCCTGGCCACTAATTTATCCCCAAAATAGATGCCGTAAAAAGGTGATTCGCTATTATCTTCAATAAGATTTGCTTGCAGATCTTCTAGCATGGATAATTCCTGCAAACCATATTCCTTAAATTTCTTGAATTCTTCAAGCGTGCGGTAGTTAACGCGTAATTTTTCAACCTTTACACTCACTTCATAGCCCCCTTAAATGTATGTGAAAAGTTTATACTTATATTTCCATTATAGCTAAATATATAGAAAAATCATAATTAATTTTTAGTCGTCAGGACGGCTACTGAAACACTGGTTGAGTGAGTGATCGGCCGAATAAGTGTGAATAAGTGTGAAATTCAGCCGAATAAGTAGGTAATCCGGCCAATCGACAAAGAAATAGAGCGGAGTTCATGATTAATCCAGCCACAAGAATGAAGTGGTTGATAAGCGATTATGCTATTCCTCCAAACTACAAGGAAATAGAGAGGAAGCCATCGATAATTCAGCTAAATGACGATTGACTAAAACAGGATGGAGTTTCTTTTCATCATACATAGCAAATGTTACAATTATTGCAAAAGATCACTTGGAGGAAAACATGAGGATTGGGATAATAGGAGGAGGGGCAATTGGATTATTGGCAGCCTCCAAGCTGAGTGATAACCATCAAATTACGCTATTCACGCACACATCATTACAAGCGGACGAAATTAATGAAAAAGGAATTACCCTAATTGACATGCAGGGTGAGGTTAATTATAAAAATATTAATGCGGTATGTATTGATGATTCGGAACATTTAATTCAAAGACAAGAAATCATCATTCTAAGCGTAAAGCAGACCGCTCTCATAGAACTATGGTCTCTACTAGAAGAGAATGCATCTGCAGTTGTCTTTTTACAAAACGGTATGAGCCATTTCGCTCATTTACCTGAATTGCTGGTTTCCACAATCTATACTGGGATTGTGGAGCATGGTGCCATTCGGGAAAATAATCATACGGTTCACCATACAGGAATTGGAATGATAAAAATGGGCTTATATAGAGGAAGGAAGCTGCCGGGTATGGAATATTTGGATACGGATGGTTTTCCGGTGCAATTGCTCCCTGATATCAAATCAATTCATACTGAAAAATTGATTATTAATTCTGTTATAAACCCGTTGACCAGTATATTAGGGGTTCGCAACGGTGAATTAATAAAAAATACATATTACATTAAGCTGTTGAAATCCATCTGTCAGGAGGTTTGTCATTCGTTATTAATTCCGGAAACTGAGCATCAGATTTATTTAGAGAGAGTTATTACAATATGTGGTCGAACAGCTAAGAATACCTCTTCTATGTTAAGGGATCTTCAGTTGGGTAAAAAAACTGAAATAGAGGCAATCCTTGGATATTGTATTCGCGAAGCAGATAAGAATGATATCCCAGCACCTCAATGTAAAATGCTGTTTAATATGGTGCGTGGTATGGAAGAAAGTGAGGAGATGTGAGTGGACAGCTTATTAGCAGGCCTTATCGCTATTTGCGTAATCATGCCAATTATTGTTTATTTGACCGTATATACAATTTCCCGACAGATGCTTAAAAATAACAAAAAGGCAGTCAGGCTTTCTGCCGACGCTACGACGGTTTTTTTGATTATGGCAGTTCATTATGCAATCATCGCTCTTTTTGAACATTCATACTTATGGATTATTTTAATTGTCTTGATTATAATCGCTTCCGCTGTGTTGTTTATGCATTACAAAGTAAGGGAAGAGGTTGACTTGAAAAGAGTTTTCACTGGTTTTTGGAGAGCTTCATTCCTGTTATTCTCTGCCGCCTATTTTTTATTGGCCGCAATTGGGATTCTTGAGAGAATAGTAAAAGTATTTACATAGGCGAGTAGCAATACCTTTTAAAGCTTTCAAAGGGAATGATATACTGTTATATGAATTTGTTCAAAAGGAGACAACCATTGATGATGGAATACATAAAAATGAATCTTCCAGCTATGAATAGTTTTGCATCTGACTATATCAAGGGAAGTATAAATAAATCTTTTGCAGAGTATGATTGGAAGAATGAGAAGCATATTCAAGATCGGGCGGATTGGCTTGATGGTCGAACTTATCCACGAGATGAAATGGCAACCTATATTGAATCCTTCATGAGTAAATATGGAATATCAGAGCAAGTAAAGGAAAATATCGATGCCTTGCGTGAGGATGCTTTAGTAATCGTTGGGGGCCAGCAAGCAGGATTATTGACTGGACCGCTGTATTCTATTCATAAAGTTATCTCGATTATAAAATTGGCAAAGGAACAAAGTGAAAGATTAAATAAAAGGGTAGTCCCAATCTTCTGGATTGCTGGTGAGGATCATGATTACCAAGAGATTAATCATGTTTACGCTGAAGAGGGGCATGAAACTAAAAAAATCGTGTACCCGGAAAAACCTTTATCGAAAAAAATGATATCTGATATTAATATGAATCCGGATATAGCGAAAGATTGGCTGCAGGATGTATTTTCCTTATGGGGAGAGACAGAGCGTACGAACGAATTGCTGGATTGGGCGGAAAAAGCAATTGATCAATCCGAAACTATCACCGATTTTTTCGCTATTCTTATAAATGATCTCTTTAAAATGCATGGTCTCTTAATGGTGGATTCAGGTGACCCAGGCTTTAGGAAGCTGGCTGGGCCTGTCTATCAGCAAATTGCTTATGAAGCAGGAATTAGCAAAGCCGTAATTGAACAGCAAAATCTTTTGAAAAAAAACGGATATAATCCGATTATTGATCTTGATGAACAATGTACGAACTTATTTTACTACGAGCCTTCAACTCTTAACCGGCTGCTGTTGGAACGTGAAGAAGGTTCAAGTGACTTAATTGGGAAGGGAAGCGGAATTAAATTATCACAAATAGAGCTGGATCGTTTACTATCTAAACATCCAGAGTATTTCAGTACAAATGTTGTATCTCGTCCACTTTTACAGGAAAAACTGTTTCCTGTCTTAGGATTTATAGCTGGACCCGGCGAGATTGCCTATTGGAGTGAAATTAAACCTGCGTTTGCCATGACTGGAGAAAAGATGCCACCGATATGGCCTCGACTTTCCTTTACGTTATTGGAAGGAAATATTGAAAGATTATTAGAGGAACTTAATCTTCCCTTGGAAAAAGTTTTGAGAAAAGGTTGTTCAGAGGATAGGGAGTTCTATCTGGAAGAATTGCGTAAACAGGCTCCGGATACATATAGCAGTATAATTAAAAATCTGGAATCTGCTCATCTTACGTGGCAACAAAAAGCGGTTGAATTCGATAAAGGATTGGAACCTCTTTTCGAAAAAAATCGCCACTTGATTAAAGAACAGCTCCTTTTTATGCAGAAAAAGGTGGAGAGCCATTTAGAGAGAAAAAATGAAGAAACGATTGCAAAATACAATCGTGTCGAAAATAGTCTCCATCCGGCAGGCGGCCTGCAGGAAAGAATTCTCAATCCGTTTTACTTTTTCAATCAATATGGGACATTATGGGTCGATTGCCTCTTGGCGGAATCGCTCGATTTTGATGGGTCGCATTATGTCGTAACCATATAAAGATGCTGTAAGAACTTAAGTGGAGATTTGCTTCGTTTGACAATAAATAAAGAGTGAATTATGGAAGCTTTTGTCCAAATAGAACATAAAAAAACAGATAATAATATCTAGAAAAAACTGTCTTAGAAAGGCAGTTTTTTTTGTTTTTCTAGGCTTGGCTGAAATCAATGAATCATAGTCTGAAATTTTATTCAAATATTAAAGTTTTTTTATATAAATTGTGGAGAAAAGTGGGGCGATGTGGTACTCTAAGGTGGAGAAGTGGGGTGAAGGACATGTTCATGGGTGAATACCATCATTCAATTGATTCAAAAGGACGCATAATCATACCTTCTAAATTTCGGGAAAGTTTAGGCGATATGTTTGTAATTACACGCGGCCTTGATCAATGCCTGTTTGGATATCCACTGGATGAATGGTCTCAACTTGAAGAAAAACTAAAAGGCCTTCCACTTACGAAGAAGGATGCAAGAGCATTTACCCGTTTCTTTTTTTCAGGTGCGACTGAATGTGAACTGGATAAACAGGGACGTGTGAACATCCCGGGACCACTTTTAAACTATGGAAAATTGGAAAAAGAATGCGTAGTTTTAGGAGTATCTAACCGGATAGAAATATGGAGTAAATCAATATGGGAAGAATATTTCTCGGAATCAGAAGAATCTTTCTCAGAGATTGCTGAAAATATGATTGGTTTTGATATTTAATGCGCATACTTCCTTTCAGGAAGGTGAAGAAATGTTTAATCATACGACTGTACTATTAAAAGAAGCTGTGGATGGACTGAATATAAAACCTGACGGTATCTATGTTGATTGTACCCTTGGGGGCGCAGGACACAGTGAATTAATTGCGAAGTCTTTATCCGGACAAGGAAGATTAATATCGTTTGACCAGGATGAGACTGCATTAAAGCATGCAGAGAAGAAGCTAGAGCCTTATATGGACAAGGTAACATTAATTAATAGTAATTTTGTTTATTTTGATGAAAAACTCACTGAATTAGGTATTACAAAGATAGACGGTATTCTATACGATCTGGGTGTTTCATCTCCTCAATTTGATACCCCGGAAAGAGGATTCAGCTATAACCATGACGCATTACTTGATATGCGAATGGATCTATCATCTCCTTTAACAGCTTATGATGTAGTGAATAGCTGGACATACGAAGAGTTGGTCCGAATTTTCTTTAGGTACGGTGAGGAAAAGTTTTCGAAACAAATTGCCCGCAAAATCGAACAAGCCAGAGAGATTGGGCCAATTCGTACAACCTTTGATTTGGTAGATATTATTAAGGAAGCTATCCCTGCTCCAGCAAGGCGAAAAGGCGGACATCCCGCTAAGCGAATCTTTCAAGCCATACGAATAGCCGTGAATGATGAACTGAGAGTTTTTGAAGTATCTTTAGAAAAAGTGCTTCCTATGCTCAATAAAGGCGGCAGAATTTCAGTGATTACGTTCCATTCGTTGGAAGATCGGATTTGCAAAAGCTTCTTTAAAGAACATTCGGAATTACCGCCAATGCCACATGGATTGCCGATTATTCCAAAAGAATTCGAGCCGGATTTAAAGTTGATAACCAGAAAACCGATTTTACCGAGTGAAGAAGAAGTGGAAGCGAATAAAAGAGCGCGTTCAGCTAAATTAAGAATAGCAGAAAAGAAATGAATAGATTATGAAAAATTATTTAATGGGAGGGGATAAACTTGAGTAGTTTAGCAAGAAAACTTCAGCAAGAACAGCAACGTCATGTAGGAACAACAACAAAGAAGGTTAAAGTAAAAGGCGGCATTACGATTGGTGAGAAGATTCTATATTTAACGTTCTCATTGTTTATCGCTTTCTTTGCTGTAAAAATCATTTCCGCACAAGCGAATATATACTCAACGAATAATGAAATTATTGCTCTTGAAAGCAAGATAGAGAATCAGGAAAAGCTTAATAAAGATTATGCAGATCAAGTGGCGGAGTTAAGTACATATGACCGAATCTGGCAAAAAGCAAAAGAATTGGGATTAACACTAAAAGATAAAAATGTTAAGGTAGTGCAAGATTAATGAGTAATCGAAAAAGCCGCAATAGGGGAGCAGCACTCTTATTTGTAATATTTGGGCTGCTTTTTTGTGTAGTATTTTTTCGCTTTTTGTATATTCAGTATACTGGTGTTGCCGGTGGACAGGAGCTTGCTGCTAAAGCGCAGGATAAGTATGAAGTCACCCGTACCTTGTCGGCACAAAGAGGAACGATTGTTGACAAAAATGGTGAGGTGCTGGCAAGGGATACGTCAACCTATAAGCTAATTGCCCTCCTTAATTCATCTGTAACTGAAAATCCGAAAAAGCCAAAACATGTTGTAGATAAGGAAGAAACAGCAAGAGTATTGGCTGAGCACATTGATATGGATGAAAGCGAAATATTAAGTCGTTTGAACAAAAAGGGACTTTATCAAACTGAATTTGGTGCTGCTGGACGTGATTTAACCCATCAACAAAAAAATGATATCGAAGGATTAAATTTACCAGGTATTACGTTTGTAAAGGATACGAAGAGATTTTATCCGAATGGAATCTTCTCCTCACATGTAATAGGGTTTGTTGAGAATAATGAAGAAACAGGGAAAACAACTGGAGCGTTAGGGCTAGAAAAAGAATTGGATAAGTATTTACAGGAAGAGGATGGATCTATCAAGTTTGAGGGTGACCTATGGCGAAATATTCTTCCTAATAAAGAGACGGTAGTGAACGAACCTTCGAATGGAGCTTCTGTTCAGCTGACGCTCGATAAAAAAATTCAAATCTTTTTAGAAGACGCAATGTCGGAAGTCAATAAGAAATATAACCCAACTAAAATGATTGGTGTCGTAGCAGATCCAAAGACAGGGAAAATATTGGCTATGTCACAGCGCCCTACTTTTGATTTAAACACAAGGGATGGACTTGCAGATACCTGGCAGAATCTAGCGGTTGAAGAATCTTTTGAGCCAGGTTCTACCATGAAGATTTTTACGTTGGCTGCTGCTGTTGAAGAAGGAGTATTTAATCCTAATGAAAAATATAAATCAGGCATGTTTAAGATTAAAGGTTCTAGACCGATAAGAGACCATAATGGTGGAGCAGGGTGGGGGACGATTAGCTATCTAGAAGGGGTTCAACGTTCTTCAAATGTTGCTTTTGCTAAATTGGCTGATGAAAAAATCGGAACTGAAAAACTTTTAACATACTTTGAAAGCTTTGGTTTTGGTAAAAAAACAGGTATTGATCTCCCGAGTGAAACGACCGGTAAATTTGTTTATAAATATAAATCTGAACAAATCACGACTGCCTTTGGGCAGGGTTCAACTGTTACACCGATCCAAATGATTCAGGCAGCAACTGCCGTCGCAAATGACGGAAAAATGATGAAGCCCTATGTAGTTGAAAAAATTGTGGACTCCAACACGAAAAAAGTATTGAAGGAAACGAAACCTACTGTAGCAGGCAAACCGATTTCCAAGGAAACGGCAGCTGAGGTGCGTGATATATTGGAAACGGTCGTAACCTCTAAACATGGAACCGGTAAGCCATATAAATTGGATGGCTATGATGTTATAGGTAAAACGGGAACGGCTCAGATTCGCAGTCAAACTGGCGCGGGTTACGCTACTGGTCATGAAAATTATTTATTTTCTTTCTTAGGAATGGCACCGAAGGATAATCCTGAGGTTGTAGTATATGTGGCTATTCAACAGCCGAAAATCAGCGCTAGTGAGTCTGGTTCAGCCCCAGTTTCCCAAGTATTTAACTCAGTAATGGAAAATACATTAAAGTACCTAAATATTAAATCAGATAATACAAAGAAAAAATCCACTAGTGAAGTTCCTGAATTAAAAGAAACGAATGTTGAGACTGCTAAGGCGAAGGTTGAAGAGCTTGGCCTGACACCTATTGTTATAGGGAAAGGGATGAGTGTTTCTAAACAATCGCCGAGTGCAGGATCTCAGATTATTCAAGGAGAGAAGGTTCTTCTTCTGACCGATGGCGACTTAACAGTACCTAATTTTTCAGGATGGTCAATTAGGGATGTTATGAAGGCGGCTTCCTTAATGGAGGTGGAGTTAAATACTTCAGGCTCCGGGTATGCTGTTACTCAAAAACCAAAAGCAGGAACAAAATTGAAGGATGATACTTTCCTAGTTGTTCAATTTGAGAATCCTAAAACCATATATGAAAAATCAAAAGAGAATAGTTCAAAAACCAAGGAAGAGGATGTAGAATCCGATTAGATTTATTTCAGAGCCTGATAGCTTTTAAAGCTATCAGGCTCTTTTTTTCTTTTCATAATGTGCATACATAAACCAAAGGGTACAAGCATACAGTGAAAAAGAGTCGTGCATTGGAGGGATGGGCATGAGAGCATCAAATATTACTGTCAGAAAACGATTAATCGCAGCATTGTTGATCGGATTGTTCGTATTTCTGGTAATCATCATCAGACTAGGATATGTTCAGTTTTATTTAGGAGATTTTTTGACGGGCTTAGCTAAAGATTCGTGGAGCAGAAATGTTCCATTTGAGCCAAAACGGGGAGAGATCAAGGACCGTAATGGAGTGGTTTATGCTACTAATAAATCCGCCCCTACTGTTTATATTGTCCCTCGCCAGGTGGTGAATCCAGCGGATACAGCTAAACAAATAGCCTCAGTACTGAATATGAGGACGGATAAAGCTTTTAAACTCATAACCTCAAATACGTCTATCGTAAAGATACCTGAAGGCCGAAAAATCAGCCACAATAAAGCAAAGGAAATTAGAAACTTAGATTTAAAAGGAGTCTATATTGCTGAGGACTCAATTCGTTATTATCCTAAAGGATCTACACTGGCACATGTTCTTGGATTTGCGGGTATCGATAATCAAGGATTGATGGGCCTTGAATTGGCCTATGATGATGAGCTGAAGGGACAAAAAGGGTATGTTAAGTTTTATGCTGATGCAAAAGGAAAACGGATGGAGAATATGGCTGATGACTATAAAGCTCCAGCAAATGGGTATGATTTAAAGCTAACAGTTGACAGCAGAATTCAAACGATTATTGATAGAGAACTGGAAATTGCCGAAGAAACATATAACCCCGATGGTATTGTTGCTATTGCCGTTAATCCTAATACAGGAGAAATACTAGCAATGTCGAGCAGGCCTACATTTGATCCGTCGAATTTTAGAAATGTGGCACCTGAGGTTTATAATCGGAACTTACCTGTATGGAGTACCTATGAGCCAGGTTCTACATTTAAGATTATTACGTTGGCCGCAGCGCTTGAAGAAGGAAAAGTGGATTTGAAAAATGATCATTTTTATGATCCAGGCTATACAAAGGTAGGCGGAGCTAGTTTAAGATGCTGGAAACGGGGGGGACATGGATCTGAAACATTCCTTGAGGTAGTACAGAACTCCTGTAACCCTGGGTTCGTTGAGCTTGGTCAAAGACTCGGAAAAGAAAAATTATTTAATTATATTCATGACTTTGGATTTGGAGAAAAAACGGGTATTGATTTACAGGGAGAGGGGAAAGGGATTTTATTTAATATAAATCGAGTTGGCCCGGTTGAACAGGCAACAACTGCTTTTGGCCAAGGAGTCTCAGTTACACCAATCCAACAGGTGATGGCTGTGTCGGCGGCGATTAACGGCGGAACACTTTATACCCCCTATATCGCAAAAGAAATTGTAAATCCTGTCACAGGTGATACCATCATTAAGAAAACTCCAAAGGCGAAAAGGAATGTTATCTCAAAGGAAACTTCAAAGGAAATTCGTGAAGCTCTTGAAACAGTAGTGGCACAAGGTTCAGGGAAAGGTGCATTTGTTGATGGTTATCGAGTTGGCGGGAAAACCGGTACAGCTCAGAAGGCTCAAAACGGCAGATACCTAGAAAATAATTTCATTGTCTCATTTATCGGGTTTGCACCAGCTGATGATCCGCAATTGGTTGTCTATTTAGCGATTGATAATCCAAAAGGAACGGTTCAATTTGGAGGGGTCGTAGCAGCTCCTATTGTTGGAAGGATCATGAAGGATAGTTTGCCGGCACTTGGTATTGAGCAGCGTAAAAATCAAGTAGAGAAAGAAAAAAACTATTTAGATCCGAGAATGGAAGAAGTTCCTGATTTGATTGGAATGACACTAAAGGATTTGGGTGAGCAATATTCTACCTTCAAAGTAGAAAAGTCTGGGAGCGGAAATCGGATTGTGCAGCAATCACCGCAAGCAGGTGTCAAATTGAAAGAGGGTTCTTCCATCCGAATATATCTGGAAGAGGATGATACAGAGGAATAATAGGTTATAAAAGTGGTGCTGCTTTCAGGATATTTCTGCATAGAATAACAAATTGGCAGCTGATAAAAGTTCTTTTCAGCTGCCTCTTCGTAATCTGAAAAAAGTGTAAGCGGTTATTCTTTTACCTGACTAGAAGATTATATACTTTATTATTTCTAAACGGCTTAAATTACGATACAATAGTGAAGATTGCTTTAAAAAGAAAGGAACAGTTTTATGAAACTCGATGAATTAATCTCTAGAATACCGTTTAAACAGAAACAGGGAGATGGCAACCCTCTTATTTCATCCATTGAGAATGACCACCGCAAGGTAAAGGAAGGCAGCTTGTTTATCTGTATTAAGGGATATACTGTCGACGGCCATGATCTTGCAGAAGAGGCGGTTAGAAATGGAGCAGTCGCTATTGTTGCAGAGAAGCCTCTATCACTCTCTGTACCTGTCGTAATTGTTAAAAGCACACAAAAGTTAATGGCTTTACTGGCTGATTTCTTTTATGGCCACCCTACACAAAAGCTTAATCTAATCGGAATTACCGGAACAAATGGAAAAACAACAATTAGTCATCTGGTAGAAAGAATATTTCAGGATGCAAACTATACAACAGGTTTAATCGGAACCATGTATACGAAGATTGGATCTGAAAAGTTCGAAACAAAAAATACAACACCTGATAGCCTAACCTTACAAAAAACATTTGCAGATATGGTGAACAATCGTGTACATACTGCAGTTATGGAAGTATCTTCGCATGCACTCGATATGGGGCGTGTATTTGGCTGTGATTACGATATTGCTGTTTTTTCAAACTTAACACAGGACCATCTTGATTATCATGGAACAATGGATAATTACCGTTATGCAAAAAGCTTATTATTCTCACGTTTAGGAAATACTTATCAGGATAATAAGCCGAAGTATGCCATTTTAAACGCTGATGATTCAGCATCCATCATGTTTGAAAAATCAACTTCTGCTAGTGTGGTAACATATGGAATTATTCAAAAAGCAGATGTTAGGGCAACTGATATTATTATTACTTCAGAAGGAACAAAATTTACTTTGACAACGCCAGACCATAGCTGTCCAATAACAATCCCGATGATTGGAAAATTCAACGTATACAATTGTCTTGCTGCCATTGCTGTTGGACTTGTTTCAGGTCTTCATATCAAACAGATCTTATCGTCTTTACAGAATATTAAAGGAGTGACGGGGCGTTTTGAGCCGGTCTTCGGAGGACAGGAATTTACAGTTATAGTAGATTATGCACATACACCTGATAGCTTGGAAAATGTTCTGAAGACAATCAATGAGTTTGCTTCTAAAAAAGTATATACGATCGTTGGCTGCGGTGGTGATCGTGATCGTACAAAACGTCCAATTATGGCTCGGGTAGCATGTGAATATAGTTCAAATGCCATATTCACCTCTGATAATCCGAGGAGTGAAGATGCTTTATCCATTCTTTCTGATATGGAAAATGGTGTCGCCGGCTATGATTACAAAGTTATTGCTGATCGTAAGGAAGCAATTTATGATGCCGTGTTTAGTGCTGAACCTGGTGATGTAGTCCTGATTGCAGGAAAAGGTCATGAAAATTATCAAATCATTGGTAAGGAAGTTCTTCATTTTGACGATAAAGAAGTCGCATTAGAAGCAATTGAACAGAAATTAAATTTGAACCGAAGAGACGAAAGGGAGTAGAACCATGCTGGAGCAAGTTTTATTTTTTACTATACTCGTATCATTCTTAATTACGGTTCTTCTCTCCCCTATTTTTATACCGTTCCTAAGACGTTTGAAATTTGGTCAGAGTATTAGAGAAGAAGGACCGAAATCCCATCAGAAAAAAACAGGTACACCTACGATGGGAGGGGTTGTATTCTTACTGTCAATCCTTGTTACAACCCTTGTAATGACTGGTAAATTTAGAGATCCGGGTACTGAAACCTATTTACTGCTATTTGTAACCATCGGTTTTGGTTTACTTGGTTTCCTGGATGATTTTATTAAAATCGTCATGAAGAGAAATCTTGGATTAACATCTAGACAAAAATTGCTTGGGCAAATAGTTATATCTTGTATCTTTTATTTCATTATGAGACAGAGCAATATGTCTACTGAAATTAGTATTCCATTGACTGATTACAGCATTGATTTTGGATGGTTTTACATCTTTATTATTATTTTCTGGTTAGTCGGGTTTTCGAATGCTGTCAATTTAACTGATGGTCTTGATGGGTTGGTATCTGGGGCTTCTGCTATCGCGTTTGGAGCATTTGCTGTATTAGCCTGGAATTTAAAAGAATATGATATTGCTTTATTCTGTGTAGCTGTTGTCGGGGCTGTGTTGGGATTCCTAGTTTTTAACGCTCATCCTGCGAAGGTGTTTATGGGTGATACGGGATCACTTGCCTTAGGTGGAGCTATTGCGACAGTGGCGATATTGCTAAAATTAGAATTACTTCTTGTTATTATTGGCGGTGTTTTTGTTATTGAGACTTTATCCGTTATTATTCAGGTAGCTTCTTTTAAAACGACAGGTAAGCGTGTATTTAAAATGAGTCCATTACACCATCATTATGAATTAAGCGGATGGTCAGAGTGGCGTGTAGTTGTAACGTTTTGGACGGTTGGCTTACTTTTCGCTATTTTAGGAATCTACTTAGAGGTGTGGTTATAATATGAAGCAAATAAATGATTATTTAAGAAAAAAAGTGCTTGTCCTCGGGCTGGCAAAGAGCGGGGTAAGTGCGGCTTCACTTTTGCATAAACTTGGTGCTTTTGTAACTGTAAATGATTTTAAGCCTTTGAATGAAAACCCAGAAGCTCAAGGTTTACTGGAAGAAGGTATTAAGGTCGTTTGCGGAAGCCACCCGATTGAATTATTGGATGAAGGATTTGAATTAATCGTAAAGAACCCTGGAATCCCGTATACGAATCCGATGATACAGGAAGCACTGAAAAAGAATATAGAAATTATTACTGAAGTAGAGCTTGCTTATCGAATATCTGAGGCTCCTTTTATTGGAATAACAGGTACGAATGGAAAAACAACTACGACTACATTGATCTATGAGATGCTTGAACGCGGAGGGAAAAAGCCGCTTATTGCTGGGAATATAGGAACGGTAGCAAGCGGCGTGGCTCAGGAAGCAACGGCGGAGAATGTTATAGTAATTGAATTGTCCTCGTTTCAGTTGATGGGAATTCAAACGTTCAGACCTTATATTTCAGTCTATTTAAATCTATTTGATGCCCATTTGGATTATCATGGGACGAAAGAAGAATATGCATTCGCTAAAGCGCAAATAACCAAAAACCAAAAAGAAACTGACTTCATCGTGTATAATGCCAACCAGGAGCCTACTAAAAAGGCTGCAGAGGGCTCAGGCGCTATTTCAGTTCCATTTAGTACTGAAGCAGTGGATGAAACGGGTACTTACACGAAAGACGGATTTATTTGGTTCAAGAATGAAAAGATTATCGCTATAGATGAGGTAGTATTGCCTGGTAAGCATAATCTGGAAAATATTTTATCCGCTGTAGCTGCCGTTAAATTATATGGTGTAGCTAATGAAGCGATTCAAGATGTACTAAAAACATTCAGCGGTGTTAAGCATCGTACTCAATTTGTTGCAGAAATAAATGGACGAAAATTTTATAACGATTCCAAAGCAACAAATATTTTGGCTGCGTCAGCCGCTATATCCTCGTTTAAAAGTCCATTAATCCTGTTAGCCGGAGGCTTGGATCGAGGAAATGAATTTGATGAATTAATTCCGCTTCTCACTCATGTTAAGGCAATGATTGTTTTTGGAGAAACAGCTGAAAAATTAACGAAAACTGCACAGAAAGCAGGGATATCTATAATCAAACATGTCGATAATGTAGCTATAGCTGCCGATGAAGCATATAAACTTTCAGAAAGTGGCGATACTATTTTACTTTCACCGGCATGTGCGAGTTGGGATCAATATAAAACTTTTGAAGCCCGGGGAGACATGTTTATGGATGCCGTGCATAAGTTAAAATAGGGAGCTTGTTCAAGAGTCAGTATTTCTCATGAAAGGCGCTGCCCAAATGCAATAGAGACGATTTTGAAGTCGTCTCTTTTTGTTAGCATTTATCAGGCCCAGAAATACTTCCCTAATTTAAAACAAAGAGGTGCATGGAAGTGCCTGCAAAAAAAACCACTCCTGACTTTATTTTAATCATCGCAATGTTTTCCTTGCTTTCAATAGGGCTAATCATGGTCTACAGCGCCAGTGCAATATGGGCTACCTATAAATTTGATGACACCTTTTTCTTTGCAAAGAGACAATTATTATTTGCAGGTGTAGGAATTGTAGCTATGCTGGTTATTATGAATATTGATTATTGGAATTGGAGAAGATGGGCAAAACCTTTAATCATCATTTGTTTTATTTTATTGTTGGTGGTGCTCATCCCGGGAATAGGAACATTAAGAAATGGTTCGAGGAGTTGGATTGGAGTAGGAGCTTTTTCCATTCAGCCTTCTGAATTTATGAAGCTGGCAATGATCGTCTTCCTCGCTAAATTCTTATCTGAAAGACAAAAGTACATAACTTCTTTTAAGAAAGGTTTAGCACCCTCGTTAGGTCTTG
Organism: Pradoshia sp. Z4_20; assembly: GCF_058216035.1. Taxonomy (NCBI): domain Bacteria; kingdom Bacillati; phylum Bacillota; class Bacilli; order Caryophanales; family Bacillaceae; genus Pradoshia; species Pradoshia sp. Z4_20. Next base: position 447,949 of record NZ_JBZAJD010000002.1, on the reverse strand, counting down.
TCTTTTTAGCATTTGGGTTAATTATGATGCAGCCTGATCTTGGAACAGGAACTGTAATGGTAGGAACATGTATAGCGATGATTTTTATTGCAGGTGCCAGGATAAGTCACTTCGTCGGTCTTGGAATGCTTGGGGTGGCAGGCTTTGTTGTACTTGTTATATCTGCACCTTACCGGATGAAGAGAATCACATCATTTCTTGACCCTTGGCAGGACCCTCTCGGGAGCGGATTTCAAATCATTCAGTCACTCTATGCTATTGGACCTGGCGGTTTGTTTGGGCTGGGACTGGGCCAAAGCAGACAAAAGTTCTTTTATTTGCCTGAACCGCAAACAGATTTCATCTTTGCGATTCTCTCCGAAGAACTGGGTTTTATAGGTGGTTCACTAGTAATACTCTTATTCTCTCTCCTGTTATGGAGAGGTATCAGAATCGCGCTTGGAGCACCTGATTTATTTGGAGCCTTTTTAGCAGTTGGAATCATCATTATGATTGCCATACAGGTGATGATCAATATTGGTGTTGTGACAGGACTTATGCCAGTTACTGGGATTACATTGCCGTTTTTAAGCTATGGAGGTTCTTCGTTGACCTTGATGTTAATGGCGGTTGGTGTATTGCTCAATATAAGTAGGTATTCTAATTATTAGAGTGAAATGAAGCTGATCCATTTGGCTTCTTTTTTTTTACAGATTATCATTATTTAAGTATAATGGTATTTTTAAGTAATATATATAATGAAGAACCTATGTAAACCTGGTTTAGAGTGTAGTAGAATATGGGTAAATCATATAGTTAGAAACAATGTATGTTAAGTGAAAGGTGAATCAATCATGAAAATAGTATTAAGTGGTGGAGGTACGGGAGGACATATATATCCTGCACTGGCCATGGCAAGAGAAATTAAGAAGTTAAATCCGGAGGCATCTTTTTTATATATAGGTACCGAAAAAGGATTAGAAAAAGACCTCGTTAGTCGAGAAGGTCTTGATTTTAAAGCTATTGAGATTACAGGATTTAAACGATCTTTAAGCTTGGAAAATGTTAAAACAATATGGCGCTTCTTAAAAGGTGTTTCAAACAGCAAAAAACTATTAAAAGAGTTTAAGCCGGATGTCGTCATTGGGACCGGTGGATATGTATGTGGACCGGTTGTTTATGCAGCGTCCAAAATGAAGATTCCAACGATTATACATGAACAAAATAGCGTGCCAGGTTTAACAAATAAATTTTTAAGTCGATATGTTAATAAAGTGGCTATAAGCTTTGAAGAGGCTAGGCAATATTTCCCGAAGGAAAAAGTGGTCTTTACTGGAAATCCGAGGGGTTCAGAGGTTGTTTCACATATTGGCTCAAATGCAATTCAGCAGTTAGGCATTAAGAAAGGCATTCCTTCTGTGCTCATATTTGGAGGAAGCCGTGGAGCAAAAGCAATTAATGAAGCTGTTTTAAAAAATATTGAAGTATTAAAGGATAAACCATACCAAGTAATATATATAACTGGTAACGTTCATTATCAATCTGTAAAAGAAGAGCTTGATTTAGTTGGAACTCCAGATAATGTAATTGTAAAACCATTTATACACAATATGCCGGAAATACTGCCTTCAGTTGATTTGGTTGTATCGCGAGCAGGAGCGACCACTTTGGCTGAATTAACAGCATTGGGAATAGCCAGTATCCTGATTCCAAGTCCTTATGTAACGAATAATCATCAGGAAAAGAATGCACAGGCTTTAGTGCAAAAAGGGGCAGCAACCATGATAAAAGAAAGTGAATTGAATGGTAGCACCTTAATAAAAGCGATTGATGAAATAATGCTCGATACAGACAGGATTGAATCTATGAAGAAGTCAGCGAAGCAAATGGGTATACCTGATTCGGCTGAGCGTTTATTAAAAATGATGCAGGATCTGCAGTAAATAAATAGGACTAAATGAAATCAAAGAGGAATAAAAATCTTGATTCTAAAGATATCAAGCAGGACTTACGGTTAATGACTTATACTTATGTTCTTTTCTATTGTGATTAAAGGACTCATTAGATATGTTGGTTTTACCTTCTGATGGCCTGCTATGAAAAATGAATACCTCGTCCCTTCCGATTCATGATAATCCAATCGTCCTGTTTTTTAACCGTTGGAATCGGAAGTGGATTTCTTGATTCATTCCTTTAAAAAAGCAGAAAAAAATAAGAGATTATATGTTATAATTTTCTCATAATTGATGCGTTATCTATCAATTTTTGGTAAATGAGTTCTTTGAAATTTAAAAATAAAATCTTCACCCATCGATATAATTTTGCAATAATACCTATATATCATGGTGAGAATATTTTATTATGTATATGTAAAACGACGAGGGTATGCAGATTCTTAGTTGTTGGTTAAATGAGGTGTTTGTATTGGATAAGAATTTGGTATCTCTTGAAGATCGAATTCCTAAATTGAAACAGATGAGAAAAAAGAAAGCAAATAGGCGCCTAATCGGGCTGTTGACGATTTTCTTTTTACTTATATTCAGTATTATCTATTTGCAATCTCCATTAAGTCGAATCCAATCTATACAGGTCGAAGGCAATGCGTATTTGACAGATAAAGAAATCATTGAGCAAAGCGGTTTGGAAGTAGAGGATAATATTTGGGAGATTAAAGGTGACAAAATTGAAACAATGATCAAAAAACATCCTGAGATTGAGGATGTCAAATTAAAAAAAGGATTTCCGAACCATATAACATTAGAAGTCAGTGAATATAAATACACCGCCTATGTACAAAAGGGAAAGGAATATTATCCAATATTATCGAATGGTAAGATATTGGACAAGAAGTTAAGCCATATTCCTGATTCAGGGCCTTTACTTGTTTCATTTAAAGAGGGGAAACCATTGTCAATCGTTATTGGACAGCTTGAAGAAATGTCCGAGGATGTGATGAACTCAATATCTGAGATTCACCATAATCCATCTAAGACTGATAAAACGAAAGTAACTCTTTACATGAATGACGGTTTTGAAGTAACTGCGAGTGGGGAAACTCTTGCTGAGAAGCTGGTGCATTATGCTGCAATTGTGAGTCAATTGGAGGAAGGCAGCAAAGGGGTTATCGATCTCGAAGTTGGTTCATATTTTCATTCTTATTAGTCAGATTCAAAGAGTGAAAAATGAATCTAATTCCAAGAATTGTATTTAGGAACATTAAAAGAATCATTGAATGTAATTTTTAAGTCAACTGATATAGAAAATGAATTTTTAGGACATACCGTATTATTTTAGTAGCTTAATTTTCTGAAATAAAACAGAATGAATTGGTCAGATGTGAGAAAATTCTTTTTTTATATGATATATGCTACAAATTTGACTTTTCTAGGCGTTCATATTGGTGTAGACTTGTAGTTAATAAGGTAATATGAAATAACAAATTGTTTTTCTGAAATATTTCTTATCTTTAAAAAACAGACATTCTTTATACATTCTGATATTTTACAGGAAATAACAGGATAATAAAGGGTTTTGGCGAATAGTTGTTTTGTAGGGTTTCAAAAAGCTCAAACATAATATAGATAGCTATTAAAGGAGGTGCCAAAGGGTGCACAACAATGAAATTTATGTTAGCCTTGACATCGGTACATCCACTGTGAAAGTGATAATAGGAGAAATGGAAAATGACTCCTTGAACATAATCGGTGTGGGTAATGCAGCATCTGAAGGCTTGAAAAAAGGTCAGATTGTTGATATAGATGAAACTGTCAAATCCATTCGAAAAGCAGTTGAACAAGCTGAAAGAATGGTAGGGATGGAGATTCGTAAAGTGATTGTCGGAATCAGCGCCAATCATATTATGCTTCAGCCATGCCATGGGGTAGTCGCTGTATCCAATGACAATCGAGAGATTACAGAAGAGGATAAAACTCGTGTTAGAGAACAGGCGGAATTAGTCACAATTCCTTCTGATCGAGAAATTATTGATGTTATTCCTGTTCATTACAAAGTGGATGAAATAGATGAAATCAGCGACCCAAAAGGTATGACTGGAGTTCGCCTTGAAATGAGGGGCGTATTAATTACCGGACTCAGAACCATTTTACATAATACCCTTCGGGCTGTAGAACGTGCAGGATTAGAAATAACTGATATTGCACTGCAGCCTATGGCGGCCGGCTCACTTGTTTTATCCAAGGATGAGCGTAATCTTGGAATAGCCCTAGTTGATATAGGCGGCGGTTCTACACAAGTCGCTGTATTTGAAGATGGGGAGTTAAAAGGAGCTACAGTTATCCCGCTTGGCGGAAATATTATTACAAAAGATATCAGCATTGTGTTAAAAACACCAACTGATGTTTCCGAACAAATTAAAGTTAGACATGGCCATGCATTTATTGATGATGATGCGGAAGAAGAAACATTCACAGTACCGGTGATTGGCAGCGAAAAACAACAGTCCTGCAATCAATTTATTGTATCTGATATTATGGAAGATAGATTAACAGAAATCTTTGAAATGGTAGAAGATGCTATAGTGAATATGGGTGTAACTGATTTGCTTGGGGGATATGTTCTCACTGGTGGAGTAGTAAAAACCCCTGGTATACTGGATTTAGCACAAAATATTCTGCAAAATCGCGTTCGTGGAGCGGAACCAAATTACATAGGTGTCAGAGAACCTCAGTACACAACTTCTGTTGGTCTTATCACATATGCTTGTAACAAAGCCAGATCGCAAGGCTTGAAGTTAGGAGCGCATACTGTTGCTGCTACCAGAGAAACAACAGAAAAGCGTCCGGCTCAAAAACCAGCTCCAAAAGAAAAAGCACCAAAAAATCCGGAAGATAAAGTGAGTACAAAAATGAAAAAATTCTTCGGAGTTTTTTTCGAATAAGGGAAACACTTTACCGAAAATAATAGGAGGACTTTCCATGCTAGAATTTGATACAAATATTGATTCGTTAGCAACGATAAAAGTAATCGGAGTAGGGGGCGGCGGAAATAACGCCGTTAACCGAATGATTGAACATGGCTTACAAGGGGTAGAATTTATTGCGGTTAACACAGATGCCCAAGCTTTGAATCTATCAAAAGCTGAAATAAAAATGCAAATAGGCGGTAAATTGACACGTGGACTTGGTGCAGGCGCCAATCCGGATGTTGGAAAAAAAGCTGCTGAAGAAAGTAAAGAACAAATTGAACAAGCCCTTCAAGGAGCAGATATGGTATTTGTTACGGCCGGTATGGGCGGTGGCACCGGAACAGGAGCTGCTCCAGTTGTAGCTCAGATTGCCCGTGAGTTGGGTGCCCTGACTGTTGGTGTAGTGACAAGGCCATTTACATTCGAAGGCCGTAAGCGTTCCACGCAGGCTCAGGGTGGAATTGCTGCTATGAAAGAATCTGTTGATACGTTAATTGTTATTCCAAATGATCGATTATTAGAAATCGTTGATAAAAGTACACCAATGCTTGAAGCTTTCCGTGAAGCAGATAATGTTTTAAGACAAGGTGTACAAGGTATTTCTGATTTAATCGCAGTACCAGGATTAATTAACCTTGACTTTGCAGATGTGAAAACAATTATGTCCAATAAAGGATCCGCTTTAATGGGAATCGGGGTTGCATCAGGTGAAAGCCGTGCTGCTGAAGCGGCTAAAAAAGCTATCTCCAGTCCATTGCTTGAAACATCAATTGATGGTGCTCAAGGTGTGTTAATGAACATCACTGGAGGAACGAACTTAAGCTTATTCGAAGTTCAGGAAGCCGCTGATATTGTAGCATCAGCCTCCGATCAGGAAGTAAATATGATTTTTGGTTCTGTAATTAATGAGAATCTGAAAGATGAAATTGTAGTAACTGTGATTGCGACTGGCTTCAATGAAATTGAACAACAACGTCCGGCGGCAAGACCGAACTTTGGCCAATCACGCCCTGCTCCTCAAACGAATCCGATCAAGCGCGAAGTACCTAAGCGTGAGGAATCTTATACTTCAGAACCTAGCAGAAATAATCAAGTGAGCAGCAATACTGATGATACACTTGATATTCCGACATTCTTAAGAAATCGTAATCGTCGTAGATAATATATTTCATAGAGGAAGATGATGATGTAATAGTAAATTACTCATCATCTTTTTTTGTTTTTGTATATATTTTTAATGAGCTGATTTGTAGATTCCCGCTGCAGGGTTTATAGCTCGTTCTATGGATTTAGTCAGATAGTTTCTATTTCAAACATTTTAATTCAGAATCTGATTGATTATCTCAATTCCTTTTTCCACCCCGATAGTTCTAATAGTTCAAATTAAATATGACTGGGGAATTTTTGCAGTAAACCATCGACAAATACTGATGAAAATATAAATAAAAAACGGTTGCACTCTTTACATGAAGTGACAACCTTTTGGATTATGTCAGGTTATAATTTCTCATATGTTCTATTAAAAAAAGTATGGGGAAACAATATGACTATTTATATTGATGCCATTTGGTTTCTCAATTGGGTCTTTGATACAAGTATATTAGTGTGGACTGCGGTTTTACTAAAAAACCAAATTAAATGGATTAGAATGTTAGCTGGAGGTTTAGTGGGATCTATGGTTGTTTGGCTATATATCACTCCCTATTCCTATTTAGCTGATCAAATTTGGCTGAAAAGCATGGTTTCTATTTTGATGGTTTTAACCGCATTTGGTTTTAGAAGTATCCGAGCATTTTTTAAAAGAGTAGTAACTTTATATGCTGTAACCTTTACAATTGGTGGGATCCTCTTAGGCAGTCACTATTTTTTTAGTTTTGAAGTGACTGAATATTTCAACGGATTCACAAGTGGAGCAGGCAGCTTCGGTGACCCGGTCAGTTGGATTTTTGTTATGATTGGATTTCCATTGGCATGGCATTTTTCAAAAAAGCATATTAACATCCTTGATCTTGCCAAGTGGAATAAAGAGCAGAGGGTTACAATGATTGTTGAAATTAATGGCGTGTCATTTGAATCAGAAGGGCTTGTTGACACAGGAAACCAATTACTCGATCCATTATCCGGTTCTCCTGTAGCAATTATTTCACTCTATGGAAGGGAAACAATGATACCTGCGCCTGTATCCAAGTTAATTGACAAAGGGATCCAGAATTTGCATGGCGATTTTGCTGATTTCCCTGATGAGTGGCAAGAAAAAATGAGAATTATTCCGTGTAAGGTTGTTGGGAATGACAGTCAATTGTTAATTGCATTTAAACCAGATGTCCTATCCATTAAAGTAGCCAATGAATGTCGTGAGGTTCAAAAATGTTTAATTTCTTTTACCATGCAGCAATTATCAGGAGAAGGGCTTTTCGATTCCATTGTTCATCCAAAAATGGTACCGGCCGGTGATTCAGCATCTGCCTCTTAATGTAATAATCACTATACTCATTTCAGGAAGAAAATAGACGTTGAGGATTAGGAAAGGGGTTAAACAATTGAGAAATTTCCGCTTTAGACTATCCTATTATTGGACAAAAGTTTTAGTTAAATTAAAGCTCAAGTCAGATGAAGTGTATTATATTGGCGGCAGTGAGGCTCTTCCACCGCCACTCAGTAAGGAAGAGGAAGAAATATTAATTCATAAACTGCCTGCTGGAGATGAAACAGCAAGATCTATGCTAATTGAACGAAATCTTCGTTTAGTTGTATACATAGCACGTAAATTCGAGAATACAGGTATTAACATTGAAGATTTAATCAGTATTGGCACAATCGGCCTTATTAAAGCTGTAAATACCTTTAATCCCGAAAAGAAAATAAAGCTGGCGACATATGCATCAAGATGTATAGAAAACGAAATTTTAATGTATTTACGACGGAACAGTAAAACACGTTCCGAAGTCTCATTCGATGAACCGCTGAATATTGATTGGGATGGGAATGAATTGCTTTTATCAGATGTATTAGGCACAGATGATGATATCATCACAAAAAACTTAGAGACAAGTATTGATAAAAAACTTTTGGCTAAAGCACTGGAACAATTGAATGATCGGGAAAAGCAGATTATGGAATTAAGATTTGGCCTAGTTGGCGGAGAGGAAAAAACACAAAAGGATGTTGCTGATTTACTGGGGATATCGCAATCCTATATCTCCCGTCTTGAGAAGCGAATTATAAAAAGGCTTAGAAAAGAATTTAATAAAATGGTTTAAGGAAGGTGTAAAAAATATTTAGTCGTATAAAAGCTTTATGAATCAGGGAGTTTTCATTTAGTCACTATACGGAAATAATTTTTATGTGCATATAATTCCCTCCCGCGGAGATACTTTACTTTGTACAGCAGCTCCTGCTAGGAGGGAATGGATTGACACGAAACAAAGTAGAAATATGTGGTGTGGATACATCAAAATTACCTGTTTTAAAAAATGATGAAATGCGAGAGTTGTTTAAACAGATGCAATCTGGAGAATCATCATCAGCACGGGAGAAGTTGGTTAACGGTAATCTTAGACTTGTCCTAAGTGTCATTCAGCGCTTTAATAACAGGGGTGAGTATGTTGATGACCTCTTCCAGGTTGGATGCATTGGTTTAATGAAATCGATTGACAACTTTGACTTAAGTCAGAATGTAAAATTTTCTACGTATGCTGTACCAATGATCATTGGGGAAATTCGCCGTTATTTACGGGATAATAACCCGATTAGGGTTTCCAGATCGTTGAGAGATATTGCATACAAGGCTTTACAGGTCAGAGAGAGACTGATGAGTGAAACATCGAGAGAACCGACATCTGAAGAAATTGCAAAAGCTCTTGATGTTACGTATGAAGAGGTAGTATTTGCACTAGATGCAATCCAGGACCCGGTGTCATTATTTGAACCTATTTACAATGATGGAGGCGATCCAATCTTTGTAATGGATCAGCTCAGTGATGAGAAGAGTAAAGATAGCACATGGATTAATGAGATTGCATTAAAAGATGGCATGCGCAGGTTAAATGAGCGTGAGAAAATGATCCTTAAGAAACGTTTCTTCCAAGGGAAAACGCAAATGGAAGTTGCTGAGGAAATCGGAATTTCACAGGCACAGGTATCCCGCTTGGAAAAAGCGGCTATTCGCCAAATGAATAAAAATATCTAGCTGCTGATCAATGAACTTATAATTAAATATGTATTGCCCTTAAGCTATCCTCGTTTGCAGGATAGTTTTTATTTATATTTAAGCCTATTTATTATAGCTGGGCCTCCAATCCTTATGTAAAAAAAGGAACTCAAAATTCTTGCATCACCTGCATCTGTTATTAAAGATTTTATGGTTTTGTAGATAGCCAGATATGAAAGAAACTAAATCCTTTTTTTATAACGTTCAAGATTTGATGGATAGGAGGGCGTGCCAGAGAGAGAAGTTCTTTATTGTTCTTTCCATTCATATAATGCCTGTAACTACAGATCCCGAGTGGAGGAGATAGAGTATGATTAAAATTTCTGAGTTACAAGTCAAAGATATCGTAAATACATTCGATGGAAAACGATTGGGCAATGTTGAAGATATTGAAATTAATCTAAGTACTGGGAAAATAGAAAGTATAACGGTAGCAAACAGTAAAATGCTTTCGTTTTTAAATAAAGAGGAAGACACTGTCATTCCGTGGTATAAAATTAAAATGATTGGAGAAGATGTGATTCTTGTGGAATACAAGGGATATGGAAGTTTTAATGAATAGAAGAAGAAAATTATGCGGGATTATGATAAAATGAAAGAAAAATCGAGGGGTATTAGCTTGGAACCATTTGTTCGTTTTTCCGAATCATTATTGTCGATAAAAGATTGGAAGGATCGGCATCCAAATTTATTGGCGGGATTTACTACGAAGAACGGAGGCATCAGCGATTTTCCGTTTCATTCGATGAATACAGCTTTTCACGTCTTTGATTTGGATGGAAAAGTAATAGAAAACAGGCGTATTCTGGCTGACCAGCTCCATTTTCCTGTTGAAAGATGGGTTGGAGCTGAGCAGACGCATGAAGCTTCTATTTTGAAAATTGAAAAAAGTCATGCCGGGCTTGGAGCTTTAGATTATAAAACAGCATTAAAAGCAACGGATGGTTTATATACAAAAGAAAGCGGAATATTACTGACGCTTTGCTTTGCGGATTGTGTACCCGTATATTTTATGGCGCCAAACCATCATTTGATTGGGATTGTACATGCGGGCTGGAAGGGGACGGTTGCCGGCATAGGTTCATCTATGATTGATATCTGGAGACAGGCTGAAGGCTTACAGCCTGAAGAGATATATGCTGCAATAGGGCCATCTATTTGCCAAAACTGTTATACTGTCGACAAAAAAGTAATTAACTATTTAGAGGTTATACTAGAAGAACAGACAAAAACCGCTTATAATCAAATTACGGAGAATCAATATCAGCTTGATTTAAAGCTGGCGAATGCTTTAATTCTTCAGAAAGCCGGTATTTTACCAGAGAATATTATGACAACTGGTTTTTGTACAAGTTGTGATGATTCTTACTTTTTTTCTCACCGACGTGATGAGGGGAAAACTGGTCGAATGTTGGGGTTAATCGGCTGGAAGGAGGAGTAGGATATTGGAAGTGACGGAAAACCTGCAGATCATTCATGAAAAAATTGAGAGTGCTGCAAAACGTGCAGGTCGTAATCCACAAGATATACAAATAATTGCTGTTACAAAATATGTTTCAACAAAACGTGCTCTAGAAGCCTATAAAGCTGGAATTAAAAACTTTGGTGAAAACCGCCCGGAAGGATTAATAGCCAAGCAAGAGGGTATAAAAGAACGACCAGTTTGGCATTTTATCGGTTCGCTTCAAACGAGAAAGGTAAAAACGATCATAAACCGTGTGGACGTTCTACATTCTCTTGATCGCTTATCATTGGCTGAAGAAATAGAAAAGAGAGCCACTCGCCCGATTGACTGTTTTGTTCAGATAAATGTAAGCGGAGAAGATACTAAACATGGAATACAGCCTCAGGTTGCAATTGAGTTTGTACAACAGCTTGCTGAATTTGAAAAAATTAGGGTAATGGGACTTATGACGATGGCTCCTTTCACAGATGATGAAGAAGAAATACGTACTTGTTTCCGTAAACTCAAAGAATTGCAAGTAGTGATACAAAATATGAAGTTGCCCAATGCCCCATGCACAGAACTCTCAATGGGTATGTCTAATGACTATGAAATCGCCATTGAAGAGGGTGCAACCATGGTTAGAATCGGAACTGCCTTGGTAGGGAATGAATAAAAGAGAGGTGTAAATGATGTCTATCGTATCAAAAATGAAAACGTTCTTTGCACTCGAGGATGAAGAATATGAGTATGAGGAACAATATGTTGAAGAAGAAAAAGTTCCGGCAAAAGTGAATAAACATGATCAGCAGCAAAAACAACAAAATATAGTGAGTCTTCAAAGCATACAGAAATCTTCTAAGTTAGTATTGCTGGAGCCAAGAGCGTATGCAGATGCTCAGGAGATTGCCGACCATTTAAAAAATCGCCGTGGGGTTGTTGTGAATTTACAAAGGATTTCACCAGACCAGGCTAGAAGAATTGTTGACTTTTTAAGTGGGACAGTCTATGCAATCGGTGGGGATATTCAGCGTATCGGGTCAAATATATTCTTATGTACCCCTGATAATGTTGATGTTTCAGGTTCCATCTCTGGATATGCTCAAGAAGATGAACTGGAGGATATAAGGTGGTAAGTAAATAATGGATATAGTTTTTTATATACTTTATAAAGCAGTAGATATATATTCCTGGGCCTTAATTATTTACATATTAATGTCGTGGTTTCCAAATGCAAGGGATACAGGAATTGGAATGTTTTTAGCACGCATATGTGAGCCGTTTTTGGAACCATTCAGGAGAATTGTACCTTCGCTCGGCATGATTGATATTTCTCCAATTATAGCGATTCTTGTGTTAAATATGGCACGAGTAGGAATCTCCGCGTTGGCAGGCATTTTTTAAGAAGAATGTTAGCTCCCTTTCAAAACAGGGAGCTTTTATATTTTAGCTGGAGGATGTAAATGGATATTTATCAGCATTTTCGTCAGGAAGAAAGAGAATTTATCGATCAGGTGCTTGGATGGATTGATCAAGTGCAGGAGCAATATGCCCCTAAACTGACAGATTTTCTTGACCCCAGAGAATCAGAGATTGTAAGGATGCTAATTGGTACAAATGGAGATGTACTTGTTTCCTTTTTTGGAGGAAGCGAAGCGGCCGAGCGGCAAAGAGCGCTCCTCTATCCGGACTATTATGAACCGCAAATCGAGGATTACGAACTGACCATTTATGAATTGTTTTATTCTGCAAAATTTACGACACTGAAACACAGGCAGATTCTTGGCACGTTAATGTCTGTTGGCTTAAAGAGAGAAAAATTTGGTGATATATGGATTGAAGGCGAGCGAGTACAATTCGTTGTTGCAAAAGATGTAGCATCCTATCTGGAGATGAATATATCTAAAATGGGCAATGCGGGTGTAAAGTTTCAGGAAATACCTGCTGATCAGGCCATGACTGTTACGGAACAATGGAAGGAATGCCAAGTGACAGTTTCCTCCATGAGAATTGATACGATATTGTCGGCTATCGCCAATATTTCGAGGCAAAAGAGCCAAACACTCGTACACCAGGGGCGTGTTAAGGTAAACTGGAAACAAGTCGATAATCCATCATATGAAATCAGAGAAAGTGATGTGTTATCCACTCGTGGGATAGGGAGAATGAAGATATTTTCCATTGAAGGAAAAACAAAGAAAGATAAATGGAAAATAAAGTGTGGTATACAAAAATAATCAGGAATTTAGAAGGAATATCACCATTACTGTCGAAAGCATAGTATAATAATTAAGAGAAGAATCAGTATTCGGAGGTGCAGTCTATGCCATTATCACCGCTAGACATACATAACAAGGAATTCGGCAGAGGATTCCGCGGTTACGATGAAGATGAAGTAAATGAGTTTCTTGACCAAATAATTAAAGATTACGAGTTGGTCCTTCGAGATAAGAAAGATCTTGAAGCTAAAGTGGAAGAGTTGGAACAACGCCTTGAGCATTTCTCCAACATTGAGGAAACGTTGAATAAATCAATCGTCATTGCTCAGGAAGCCGGAGAAGATGTCAAACGAAATTCTCAAAAAGAGGCTAAATTGATTATGAAGGAAGCAGAAAAAAATGCTGACCGAATTGTCAATGAGGCATTATCTAAAGCAAGAAAAATTGCTATTGAAATTGAAGACCTTAAAAAGCAATCTAAAGTATTCAGAATGCGTTTTAAAATGCTTGTTGAAGCCCAGCTTGATTTATTAAACAGTGAAGATTGGGATAAACTTCTTAAATATGACGTGGATGCCACTGAATTTGATATCGACCTGAATGAAGAAGAAATGTAAGGTCTTGACTTTATCGTAAGTTATTGAATATAATATTTTAACAAATCTATTCAAAAAATGATAAAACGAAGACGGGAACAGTACATCAGATTATACTTTTTGTAGCGAGCCGGGGAAGGTGGGAGTCCGGTAAAAGAATCTGGATGGAAGATCATCCCTGAGTCTGCTTTTGAACCCAGCTTGGCTGGCAGTAAATAGCGGCGAGTCATTCACGTTACGAATACCAAGAGGAATATTGTCAGGCAATATTCTAAAAGGGTGGTACCGCGGAAATATAGCCTTTTCGTCCCTTTACCGGGATGAAAAGGCTTTTTTGTATTTATTTATGAAAATAGTTTAACCGAAGTTTAAGGAGTGAATGGAATGGAATTTAAAGACACATTATTGATGCCTAAAACAGAATTTCCAATGCGTGGGAATTTACCAAAAAGAGAACCGGAAGTTCAAGCAGGTTGGGAAGAAAAAAATATTTACAAATTAGTACAGGAGCGCACGAAGGACCTTCCTAAATTTGTGCTGCATGACGGACCTCCTTATGCGAATGGAAACATTCATATCGGGCATGCAATGAATAAAATCTTAAAGGATTTTATTGTTCGCTTTAAATCAATGAATGGTTATAATGCGCCATATGTACCAGGTTGGGATACTCATGGTTTACCAATTGAAACAGCTCTAACTAAAAACAAAAAAGTAAATCGTAAGGAAATGACAATCGCTGAATTCCGTAAACTTTGTGAGGAATATGCTTATACACAAATTGATCAGCAGCGCACTCAATTTAAACGTTTAGGTGTAAGAGGAGACTGGGAAAATCCATACATCACACTGAAACCTGAATATGAAGCTGAGCAAATCAAAGTTTTCGGTGATATGGCGAAAAAAGGCTATATCTATAAAGGATTAAAACCGGTTTATTGGTCTCCTTCCAGTGAATCTGCACTAGCTGAAGCGGAAATCGAATACCACGACAAGAAATCAGCATCTATCTTTGTTGCATTTGATGTGAAGGACGGCAAAGGAGTAGTGGAAGAGGGAGCGAAGTTCATTATTTGGACAACGACACCTTGGACCATTCCAGCTAACCTTGGAATTGCTGTTCACCCACGCCTTGATTATGTACTTGTGAATGTGGATAGTACAAAATATATTGTGGCTGAAACATTATTGCCTTCCGTTAAAGAAACACTTGGATGGGAGAATGCTGAAGTTGAGAAGACTGTTAAAGGTGCTGAACTGGAATATGTAGTCACTAAACATCCATTGTATGACCGTGACTCACTTGTTATTTTAGGAGAGCATGTAACCACTGATGCAGGTACAGGTTGTGTTCATACTGCGCCAGGACATGGTGAAGATGACTTTATCGTAGGTCAGAAATATAATCTTGGAGTACTCTGCCCAGTGGATGGAAAAGGCCATATGACTTCTGATGCTCCTGGATTTGAAGGATTATTCTATGATAAAGCAAACAAAGAAATCACGGATAAACTCGAGGAAGTCGGTGCTCTGTTAAAACTTGATTTCATTACACACTCTTATCCGCATGATTGGAGAACGAAAAAGCCAACAATTTTCCGTGCAACTGACCAATGGTTTGCTTCAGTTGATGATATCCGTGAAGACCTATTGCAGCAGATCAAAGAAACTAAATGGGTACCTGCATGGGGTGAAACGAGATTATTTAACATGATGCGTGATCGTGGAGACTGGTGTATTTCCCGTCAGCGTGCATGGGGCGTACCGATTCCGGTGTTTTATGCAGAAAATGGTGAAGCAATCATTACGGATGAAACGATTAAGCATGTATCCGATTTATTCCGACAATACGGTTCCACTGTTTGGTTTGAGAAAGACGCAAAAGATCTTCTCCCAGAAGGCTTTACACATGAAGGCAGCCCTAATGGCTTATTTACGAAAGAAACAGATATTATGGACGTATGGTTTGACTCTGGCTCCTCCCATCAATCAGTTCTTGAAGCAAGAGAAGATTTGAGAAGACCAGCTGACCTTTACCTCGAGGGTTCAGACCAATATCGTGGATGGTTTAATTCCTCTTTGATCACGTCAGTTGCTGTTACTGGTAAAGCTCCTTACAAGGAAGTATTAAGCCACGGATTTACACTTGATGGAGAAGGCCGTAAAATGAGTAAATCCCTAGGAAACACAATTGACCCATTAAAAGTTATTAATCAAATGGGTGCAGATATTCTGCGTCTTTGGGTTGCGAGTGTCGATTACCAGGCTGATGTACGTGTTTCTGATAATATTCTGAAACAAGTATCCGAAGTATATCGTAAAATTCGTAACACATTCAGATTCCTGCTTGGAAACCTGAGCGGATTTAACGCAGAGCATGATGCTGTTTCTTACGAAAATCTTCGTGAAGTGGACCAATATATGCTCATTAAGTTAAATGATTTGGTTGATCAGGTAAAACAATCCTATGACAATTATGAATTTGCTGATATCTATAATGGTATCAATAATTTCTGTACACAGGATTTAAGTTCCTTCTATCTGGATTATGCAAAGGATATTCTATACTGCGATGCGGAAAACAGTGATGGCCGCCGTGCAATTCAAACTGTACTGCATGAATGCGTTATGAAGCTAGTTAAATTGATTGCTCCTATTCTGCCGCATACAGCTGATGAAGTTTGGACTTTTATCGATGATGCTGATGCAGAGAGCGTACAATTAACAGATATGCCGTCGGTTGAAAATTATCCAAATAGTACAGCTGTTAAAGCGAAATGGGATTTGTTCATGAATTTACGTGATGATGTCCTTAAAGCGCTTGAAGAAGCAAGAAATTCAAAAGTAATTGGTAAATCATTAAATGCGAAAGTAGCATTGTATGTAAGTGAAGAAACAAAAGATTTGCTTGAAAGCATTGAAGAAAGCCTTGAACAATTATTTATCGTTTCTTCAGTGGAAGTTGCCGGATACATTTACGATGCACCGGAAGAAGCTATTAAGTTAGAGCATGCGGCAATTTTAGTCACAAAAGCAGATGGAGAAACTTGTGAACGTTGCTGGAATATCAGTGAAGAGGTTGGTACAATTGAAAAACACCCAACTTTATGTGAACGCTGCTCCACAGTGGTAGTTAACGAATATCCAGAACTCGGATAATCGAGTATTTTAAAATGATAGAGAGCCGATTTCCTGAGTGCTTATGCAATCAGTGAAAAGTGAGGTACACTCTCATTTGAAGAGCTTTTATGTGTGGGCAGTAGAGGTGATAGACCGACCTGCTCCAAAATACTGGGATGCTATTCCTTCTATAGGCCCTTTCATCTATTCGAAAGGGCCTGTATTTTTGTTAAAGTTTTAAAACATTTGTTAGATAGATATGCTACAATTTGTTAGGCAGTATGTACATTTTAAGCAGGCAGGGGGCAAGCTTATGTTATATATGTATTATTTGATTGCGTTGCTCATTATCATGATTGACCAATTTACGAAATGGTTGGTCGTTAAGTATATGACCTTAGGGGAAAGTATACCAATCATTGATAACTTTCTATACATTACCTCTCACAGAAACCGAGGGGCAGCCTGGGGAATTCTTCAGGGACAAATGTGGTTTTTTTATATCGTAACAACCGTGGTTATTATTGGAATTGTCTTTTACATAAGAAAATTCAGTACCGATAAGTTGACGGGGATATCCCTTGGACTTATTCTTGGAGGAGCGATTGGTAATTTTATTGATCGGATTTTCCGCAATGAAGTGGTTGATTTTGTGCATACGTATATATTCTCATACAGTTTTCCTGTCTTTAATGTGGCAGATTCTGCTCTTTGTATAGGAGTTGGATTATTGGTGATTGCTATGTTTTTGGAGGAAAAAAGAGCTAAGGAGCTAAAGAATGGATAGTCAAAGACTGATAGTAACAGAAGAACATAAAGGTGAAAGGCTTGATAAGGTCCTTTCCGTTTTAAATGAAGAATGGTCACGTTCTCAAGTCCAGCAGTGGATTAAAGAAGGAAATATTCTGGTTAATGACAAGCAGGTAAAGGCAAATTATAAATGTCAGCTTGGTGACTCTATTGAAATCACACCATCAGAGCCAGAGGAACTTGATGTTGTAGCTGAGAACATTCCTCTTGATATTTATTATGAGGATGCGGATGTTATTGTTGTGAATAAACCTAAAGGCATGGTTGTACATCCGGCAGCAGGACATGGATCAGGTACACTTGTAAATGCTTTAATGTACCATTGCAAGGATTTATCAGGAATCAATGGTGTGATGCGTCCAGGGATCGTCCACCGTATCGACAAGGATACTTCAGGATTGCTCATGGTCGCTAAAAATGATTATGCGCATGAGAGACTTGTAAAGCAATTAACTGAAAAAACAGTTACCCGGAAGTATAAGGCACTTGTCCACGGTATCATTCCGCATGATGCAGGAACGGTAGATGCGCCGATAGGCCGTGATAAACGAGATCGTCAAAGCATGACAGTAACGGACGAAAATTCTAGGCATGCAGTTACACATTTTCATGTACTGGAAAGATTTAAGGACTTTACATTTATTGAATGTCAGCTTGAAACAGGACGTACTCATCAAATTCGTGTCCATATGAAATATATTGGTTATCCTCTTGCCGGTGATCCTAAGTATGGACCAAGAAAAACTCCTGATTTAAATGGACAGGCTTTACATGCAGCAGTTCTGGGATTTATCCATCCAAGAACAGAGGAATATTTGGAATTTGAAGCGCCATTGCCAGCATATTTTGTCGATTATTTGGAAACTTTAAGAATTGACTGTTGACAAGGATAACAATCCTAAAGTAATATAGATACAACTGAATAGGGTCCTTTAAATACAGTCCCGTGAGGCTGAAAAGGTACGTGAAAACTAATGGAAGAAGTATGTCTTTTTTCTATGGTTTATTATATCCTTTTGCCCACGCGGCAAAAGGATTTTTTCATTTTTAGGAAAGGGTCGATGATATGTTAGAGAAAGCAACATTGCTTGATGAAAAAGCAATCTCAAGAGCGTTAACAAGGATTTCTCATGAAATTATCGAGAAAAATAAGGGTATTAGTGATTGTGTGTTGATCGGTATTCGTACCCGTGGTATATTTCTAGCCAAACGTCTGGGACAAAGAATTCATGAAATTGAAGGAGCGGAAATTCCTGTTGGTGAACTGGATATTACCTTGTACCGGGATGATTTAAGCACAAAGACAAAAAGTGGGGATCCACAGGTAAATGGATCAGATATACCATTTAGCTTGAAAGATAAAAAAGTCATTCTGGTTGATGATGTTTTATATACCGGAAGAACAGTGAGAGCGGCTCTGGATGCCCTTATAGATATCGGCAGACCGGCTCAAATCCAATTAGCTGTCCTGATCGACAGAGGGCACAGAGAGCTTCCAATCCGAGCTGATTATGTAGGCAAGAATATACCTACTGCAAAAAATGAAAAGATTGTCGTCAAATTAAAAGAAATGGATGACGGTGAACAAGTCTCCATTTTTGAATAAATAAACCTTTTAATTCAGTCCTGTGAGGCTGAAAAGGGGAGCAAGTGATATTTGCTTATGCAAATAATCATCTCCCTTCGAAACCAATTCTTTCATCAGGGAGGCAATAATTATGACTTCTACAGAAATAGCAAACAATCCTCATATAAGGTACGATGTCAATGAAAAACCAACTCCGAAGCAATGGTTTATATTAAGCCTGCAGCATTTATTTGCGATGTTTGGTTCAACCATTCTTGTGCCGATTCTAACAGGCCTTGATCCGGGAATTGCCCTATTGACAAGCGGTATTGGTACACTGGTTTACATCCTGATCACCAAAGGGCAAATACCAGCCTATCTCGGTTCATCCTTTGCCTTTATCTATCCGATTACTTTACTAAATGAAAGCAGTGGTGTTGGCTCTGCTTTAGTAGGCGGCTTTTTGATTGGACTTGTTTATGCACTCGTTGCTTTATTAGTTAAAAAACTAGGCACTAAAACAATCCTAAATTTTTTACCGCCTGTAGTAGTTGGTCCTGTCATTATGGTAATTGGTCTTGGTCTTGCCTCAACAGCAGTCAATATGGCCATGTATGAAAATCCGAATGCAGAAGTGCTTGTTTACAGCACAAAACATATTACGGTTGCCTTAATTACACTTGCCATCACGATCATATGCAGTGTAGTCTTAAAAAACTTTTTTTCACTGATTCCAGTATTAATCGGTATTATTGGTGGTTATATTACAGCCCTCTTCTTTGGAATTGTAGATTTCACTCCGGTAAAAGAAGCAGCCTGGTTCCAGCTTCCAAACTTCACGATGCCATTTGTTGATTATACGCCAACGTTAAGCTGGGAGATTATTCTGGTTATGATTCCGATTGCCATCGTCCCTATATCAGAACATATAGGTGATCAATTGGTTATTAGTAAAATCGCAGGACGTAATTTTGTTGAGAAACCAGGATTGCATCGCTCATTGTTAGGAGATGGAGTATCCATTATGATTGCCTCTTGTCTTGGTGGTCCTCCGAATACAACCTATGGAGAAAATATAGGTGTTATGGCTCTTACACGGGTATTCAGTGTGTATGTTATAGGCGGAGCGGCAGTCTTTGCAATCCTGTTCGGATTTATTGGAAAAATTTCAGCCCTTATTCAATCCATTCCATCAGCTGTGATGGGTGGGGTATCCATTCTTCTGTTCGGTATCATAGCATCAAGTGGTTTACGGATGTTGATCGACAGCAAAATCGATTTATCTAAAAATAGAAACTTAGTCATATCCTCTGTCATTTTAATCATTGGTGTAGGTGGTGCAATGCTCAAAATCACCGATCATGCCTCCATTTCAGGAATGGCATTAGCCGCCATTGTAGGTGTCATCTTAAATCTTGTACTTCCCGGTAAGGAAACCAGCGAAAGTCAGGGTTGATAGTAGATCCAACAAGTAAAATACAGGGATTAGGTTAAGTACGACAATTCCAGTATGCGATATTGGGATGAATCGACTAAATAAACTAAAACCCTGATTCGTAAAAAACGAATTAGGGTTTTTTTTAGAATATGGGAGGCTGGTTGATTGTGAAACATTTACTTACGATGACAGATTTGTCGATTGAGGAAATTACAGGCTTGCTTTTAGATGCTGAGGCATTTGCTAATGGGGAAACGTGGATGCCAGCAAAAAGACACTTTGTAGCAAATTTATTTTTTGAAGCGAGCACGCGTACTAAAATCAGCTTTGAAATGGCACAGCGGAAGCTTGGGCTGGATGTAATCCCTTTTGAAGTGCAAACATCAAGTGTATTAAAAGGCGAAAGCCTATCCGATACAGTGAAGACTTTAGAAGCAATTGGAGTGGAAACCGTAGTAATTCGTCATTCAGAAGATAATTTTTTTGCAAATTTAATACAAAGTGGTGTATATTTATCCATAATGAATGCTGGTGATGGATGCGGGCATCATCCTACACAATGTTTATTGGACTTGATGACCATTAAACAGGAATTTCAAACGTTTCGAGGTTTAAAAGTGGCAATCATAGGAGATATCAGGCATAGCCGCGTAGCGCGATCAAATGCGGAAACACTGACCCGATTAGGCGCAAAGGTTGTTTTCTCAGGCCCACAAACTTGGGCGAATCCTCCGGGAAGTAATGTGGCCTATGAACCAATTGATGACGCTATCGAAAACGCAGATGTAGTTATGTTGCTCCGGATCCAGCATGAACGTCATTCAGTGGAAATGCCAATGAGCAAAATAGAATATTTGAACAGATATGGCTTGACGATTGAAAGGGAGAGACGGCTGAGGAGTAATTGTATAATTATGCATCCTGCGCCAGTGAACAGAGGTGTGGAAATTGATGATTCTTTAGTTGAATGCGCACGTTCGCGAATATTTAAACAAATGACCAATGGAGTATATGTGAGAATGGCTGCTTTAAAAAATAGTATCGAGCAAAGGGGAGGAGCGGCAAATCATGAATACAATTATAAAAAGTGCGCAATTTTATCTTGAGGATGGAACACAGGTCACAAAGGATATTTTAATTCAAAACGGAGTGATTTCCGATATCCAGGATGAATTGCAAAATCAGCAGGCAAACATCATTCATGCTAAAGGATTTTTATTGGCACCTGGTTTTATCGATTTGCATGTTCACCTAAGAGAGCCGGGAGGAGAACATAAAGAAACGATTGAAACAGGTACACAGGCTGCAGCAAAAGGCGGATTTACCACTGTAGCTGCTATGCCGAATACACGACCCGTTCCGGATACAGCCGAACATTTACGTTCGTTAAATAATAGAATAAGAGAAACGGCGAGCACAAGGGTATTGCCCTATGCATCAATTACAGTCAGGGAGCTCGGAAAGGAATTAACTGATTTTGAATCTCTGAAAAAATCCGGAGCATTTGCCTTTACAGATGACGGAGTCGGCATCCAGTCAGCTGGTATGATGCTTGAAGCTATGAAAAAAGCTGCAAAACTGGATATGACCATTGTCGCTCATTGTGAGGATAATTCGTTAATTCAAAGTGGATGTGTACATGAAGGAATCTATTCGAGAGAACATGAATTACCCGGCATCCCTTCAGTATGTGAAGCGGTCCATATTGCCAGGGATGTATTACTGGCCGAGACAACAGGGTGCCATTATCATGTTTGCCACATAAGCACGAAGGAGTCTGTAAGAACGGTTCGTGATGCCAAGAAAGCAGGCATACATGTAACAGCAGAGGTAACCCCCCATCATTTGTTACTGTCCGAAATGGACATTAAGGAGCTGGATCCTAATTTTAAAATGAATCCGCCTTTAAGAGGTGAGGATGACAAAAAAGCATTGCTAGAAGGCCTGTTAGACGGGACGATTGATTTTATCGCTACGGATCATGCTCCCCATTCAGTAGAGGAAAAATCACAAAATATCAGACTTGCGCCGTTTGGCATAGTTGGATTAGAAACAGCCTTTCCGCTGTTGTATACATATTTGGTAAAAAAGGGAGCGATGACCCTGAAACAATTAATTGATTTCTTGACGATTAAACCAGCGCAAGCATTTGAACTTAACTACGGAAAAATAGAAATAGGGATGCCTGCGGATCTCGTCTTGCTTGATTTAGAAGAAGAACAAGTGATTAATCCTGATACCTTCCTTTCCAAAGGAAAAAACACGCCATTTGCTGGCCTGAGCTGTCAAGGATGGCCGGTCATGACGATTGTGGAAGGAAAAGTAGTTTGGCAGAAAGGAAGTCTAACTGAATGAAGAGACAATTGATTTTAGAAGATGGAACAATTTTTATTGGCGAAGCATTTGGAGGAGAAAGCGATAAAATTGGTGAGGTTGTATTTAATACGGGGATGACCGGTTATCAGGAGATTTTATCTGACCCTTCTTATTGCGGTCAAATTATTACGATGACTTATCCTTTAATTGGTAACTATGGAATCAATAGGGATGATTTTGAGTCAATCGCTCCGAGCCTAAGTGGCCTAATTGTAAAAGAAGTGGCTGATTTTCCTTCGAATTGGAGAAGTGATTTTTCTCTTGATGAATATATGAAAATAAGGAATATCCCTGGCATTGCAGGGATTGATACTCGGAAGTTGACAAGAATGATTCGTGAAAGAGGTACAGTAAAAGGTGTGATTTGTTCAATAACTAAAGATGCTGAAACGATGCTCCATCAAGTGAAAGCAACTGTGCTGCCTCGTAATCAGGTTCAAAAGGTATCTACAAAAAAAGCATATCCGAGTCCAGGACGCGGTTATCGGGTAGTTGTAGTAGATTTTGGAATGAAGCATGGAATATTAAGAGAATTAAACAATCGAGGCTGTGATGTAATCGTTGTGCCTTATAATACTACCTTTGAAGAAATTATGACGCTGCGTCCAGATGGTATCATGCTGACAAATGGACCGGGAGACCCTGAAAATGTACCGGAAGCGATTGAAATGATAAGAAGAATTATCGGAAAAGTGCCAATGTTCGGCATTTGTCTTGGGCACCAGTTGTTTGCTCTAGCATGTAATGCAGAAACTGAAAAAATGAAATTTGGGCATCGCGGTTCCAATCACCCAGTTAAAGATTTAAAAACAGGCAAAATTGCACTGACCTCGCAAAACCATGGATACACAGTGAAATATGACTCTATTGAACAAACAGACTTGGAAGTTTCGCATATTGCATTAAATGACGGAACGATTGAGGGATTAAGACATAAATACTACGATGCTTTCACCGTCCAATATCACCCGGAATCATCGCCTGGCCCGGAGGACGCAAATTATTTATTTGATCAATTCATTAGCATGATTGAGAGATCCAAACTGAAGGAGGCAGTAAAATGAGTAAACGTACAGATATTAAATCCATCCTGGTTATTGGATCCGGACCGATTGTAATCGGCCAGGCAGCAGAATTTGATTATGCGGGTACACAAGCTTGTCTGGCATTAAAAGAAGAAGGGTATCGTGTTGTCTTGGTTAATTCCAACCCGGCTACAATTATGACAGACACGGAAATTGCAGATGCGGTTTATATTGAGCCATTAACGTTAGAGTTTGTCAGTAAAATTATCCGTAAAGAACGCCCTGATGCTCTATTGCCGACTCTTGGAGGGCAGACTGGATTAAATCTGGCTGTAGAACTGTCCAAATCTGGAGTGCTCGAGGAATGCGGTGTTGAAATTCTGGGAACAAAGCTATCGGCAATTGAGCAGGCTGAGGACCGTGATCTATTCCGAAGCTTAATGAACGAATTGAGTGAACCGGTTCCTGACAGTGCGATCATTCATAATCTGGAAGAAGCCGAGGCTTTTGTTCAGACTGTAGGATACCCTGTAATTGTACGACCGGCTTATACACTTGGAGGGACAGGCGGCGGAATCTGTTCAAACGAAGAGGAATTACGCGAGATTGTAGCCGGTGGTCTCAAGAGCAGTCCTGTCACCCAATGCTTGCTGGAAAAAAGCATTGCAGGGTTCAAGGAAATTGAATATGAGGTCATGAGAGATTCGAATGATAATGCAATCGTAGTTTGTAACATGGAAAATATCGATCCTGTCGGAATACATACGGGAGATTCGATTGTAGTGGCACCGAGCCAAACATTGAGTGACCGGGAATACCAATTATTGCGCAATGCGTCGTTGAAAATTATACGTTCTTTAAAAATAGAAGGAGGCTGCAATGTTCAGCTTGCTCTTGATCCAGATAGCTTCAATTACTACATTATCGAGGTTAACCCAAGGGTGAGCCGTTCGTCTGCCCTTGCTTCTAAAGCAACCGGTTATCCTATCGCAAAGCTTGCAGCTAAAATTGCAGTTGGTTTGACACTCGATGAGATGATCAATCCCGTAACCGGAAAAACTTATGCGAGCTTTGAACCGGCACTTGATTATGTCGTAACCAAAATACCACGCTGGCCTTTTGATAAATTTGAGGAAGGGAACAGAACCCTCGGAACGCAAATGAAAGCAACTGGTGAGGTTATGGCAATCGGCAGAACGTTCGAGGAATCTCTATTAAAAGCAATTCGCTCCCTAGAGGTTGGAATCTTGCACTTTGAACTGCCTAAGGCTGAGATGATCACAGATGAAGAGATAGAAAAACAAATTAAAATAGCAGCAGACGAACGACTATTTTATATTGCTGAAGGGTTAAAGCGCGGATTAACGATTCAGTTAATCCATGAATGGTCTCGGATTGATTTATTCTTTCTGCATAAATTTACAAAGATTGTTGAGATGGAAGCTAAACTGTTAGAAGCCCCCTTCCATCCGAGATATACATTAATAGCCAAAAAACTTGGTTTCTCTGATTATATCTTAGCAAAGCTTTGGAAAAGCTCTGAATTGGAAGTGTATCAGTGGCGCATGGACAATCAAATCAAACCGGTATTTAAAATGGTCGATACCTGTGCTGCGGAGTTTGAATCTGAAACACCATATTTTTACTCCACTTATGAGGATGAGAATGAATCAATCGTAACGCCAAAGAGGAGTGTCGTTGTACTTGGTTCCGGACCCATTCGAATCGGGCAGGGAGTTGAGTTTGATTACGCAACTGTTCATTCTGTCTGGGCGATTAAAGAAGCCGGCTATGAAGCGATTATTATAAACAGCAATCCGGAAACGGTCTCAACAGATTTTAGCATTTCAGACAAACTATATTTTGAGCCCTTAACGATTGAAGATGTGATGAATGTCATTGATTTAGAAAAACCAGAAGGGGTTATTGTACAATTTGGCGGTCAGACAGCCATTAATCTTGCCTCAGCCCTTGTAGAAAGAGGAGTTAAGATACTGGGTACGTCTTTAGAGGATGTGGATCGATCTGAAAATCGCGATATGTTTGAGCAAGCCTTAACAGAACTGAATATCCCGCAGCCTAAAGGGAAAACAGCCTTGTCAGTGGAGGAAGCAGTCGAAGTGGCTGATGAGATTGGATACCCTATTTTGGTAAGACCGTCCTATGTTCTTGGTGGAAGGGCAATGGAGATCGTGGATGATCAGGAGGATTTGCTTCATTATATGAAAAATGCCGTGAAGATAAATCCGAAGCATCCTGTATTAATCGATCGTTATTTAACAGGGAAAGAAATTGAAGTAGATGCAATTTCTGATGGTGAAACAGTTGTTATTCCGGGTATCATGGAGCATATTGAACGTGCTGGAGTCCATTCTGGTGATTCTATAGCAGTCTACCCTCCACAGAATCTGTCAGAAAATACGAAAGAAAAAATTATAGATTATACGATTAAACTAGCAAAGGGTTTGAATATAATTGGTCTGTTTAATATCCAATATGTAGTCTCTAATAATGAAGTGTTTGTAATTGAAGTTAATCCCCGTTCAAGCAGGACGGTACCGTTCTTAAGCAAAATCACTAATGTTCCAATGGCGAATTTGGCCACTAAGGTCATTTTGGGACAAAAGCTTAAGGATTATGGTCTTGAAAATGGCCTTGTCCCTGAAAAGGCGGGTGTGTTCGTAAAAGTACCAGTATTTTCATTTGCAAAGCTTCGCCAGGTTGAAATTACGCTCGGACCAGAAATGAAGTCAACGGGTGAAGTACTGGGAAAAGACGATACATTGCAAAAGGCTTTGTATAAAGGGTTGATTGCTTCAGGAATTCAAATTAAGCAATATGGAACTGTCCTCTTGACTGTTGCGGATAAAGACAAAGAAGAGGCCGTTTTACTTGCGGAGCGTTTCAATGAAATCGGCTATCAAATCATTGCTACAGAGGGAACGGCTCAAGCGTTAGATCAAGCGAATATTCCATGTCGAATTGTTGGAAAAATTGGCAGTGAAGAGCCGAACTTATTGGATATGATTCATAATGGCAAAGCACAGCTGGTTATTAATACGTTAACCAAGGGAAAACAGCCTGAACGTGATGGCTTTAGAATTCGTCGTGAGTCGGTTGAAAATGGGATTCCTTGCATGACTTCCTTGGATACGGCCAATGCCATTTTAACAGTACTGGAATCGCTAACGTTTTCGACAACTAAAATGAACCATATGCAAACAGCCAAGGAGGCAATCAGCTTATGATTCAAAAAGAGATGATGACAGTCGTCAGCCATCGAATGATTGCGCCGAATATATTTGAAATGACTATGGAGGGGACACTTGTCTCCTCCATGGCAATGCCTGGGCAATTTGTACATATCAAAGTATCGAACGGAATAGATCCTTTGCTGCGCAGGCCAATCAGTATATGTAAAATTGACCCTGAGCAATCTCGTTTTACAATCGTTTACAGAGCGGAAGGGAAAGGAACCAGGATTCTTTCTGAAAAAAAAACAGGGGAAAAAGTCGATGTGCTTGGTCCGCTTGGCAACGGGTTTACGGTTGAGGATGTGAACCCGGGAGGAAAAGCGCTTTTGATAGGCGGAGGAATTGGAATACCACCTTTATTGCAGCTATCAAGAGATTTAACGGCTAAAGGTGTATCTGTGATTCATATTTTGGGCCTCCGTACCGCAGTAGATATTTTTTATGAAAACGAATTTGCTGAGCTTGGGGAGACCATTATCACAACTGAAGACGGGACTTACGGAATAAAAGGCTATGTAACAAATGCTTCAGTTCCAATGGACATTGATGTGGTCTATACATGTGGGCCAACACCAATGCTAAAGGCCGTTAAGGATAAATATAAAGGGAAAAAGGTGTTTATTTCGCTTGAAGAGAGAATGGGCTGCGGAATAGGTGCCTGCTTTGCCTGTGTGTGCCGTACCCCGGGAAATGGATACCGGAAGATATGTATCGATGGCCCGGTATTTCGTTCAGAGGAGGTCGTCATATGAATAATCCATTAAGCATCAATCTGCCTGGATTAGCCTTAAAAAATCCGATTATGCCGGCATCTGGTTGTTTCGGCTTTGGGAGGGAATACAGCCAGTTCTATGATCTCGATAAGCTGGGTGCCGTCATCATTAAATCAACGACACTTGAACCGCGTATTGGAAATCCGACTCCAAGGGTTGCGGAAACAAATGCAGGGATGCTAAATGCCATTGGACTTCAAAACCCTGGCTTGGAGCATGTGATGAATGAGGAGCTTCCATGGCTTGATACGTACGATGTACCGATTATTGCTAATGTGGCAGGAACCATGATGGAGGATTACGTGGAGACGGCGAAACGGATCAGTACAGCTCCAAATGTGCATGCTCTTGAACTGAATATTTCCTGTCCGAATGTAAAATGCGGAGGTATTCAATTTGGTACCGATCCGTCTGTGGCTAAAGAATTAACTAAAGCGGTAAAAGAAGTATCTTCAGTGCCAGTTTATGTTAAATTGTCTCCGAATGTCAGCGATATAGTATCCATTGCGAAGGCAGTTGAAGATGGTGGTGCTGATGGACTGACGATGATTAATACACTAATAGGAATGCGTATTGATCTCAAAACATCCCAGCCGATTTTGGCTAATCGGACAGGCGGTTTATCAGGGCCAGCCATTAAACCGGTTGCGATTCGAATGATTCATGATGTTAGCTCGCAGGTTTCGATTCCTATCATTGGCATGGGCGGCATTGAAACAGCAGAGGATGTTATTGAATTCCTTTATGCAGGTGCGAGTGCGGTTGCGGTTGGAACAGCCAATTTTATTAATCCGTTTGTAATGCCTGAGATTATTGACGCTCTCCCAGACCTAATTTTATCACTCGGGTTTGATCATATATCAGAATGTATTGGAAGGAGCTGGAATAGGAATGCGGAATACACCGGTCATCGCGCTTGATTTTCCTAATAGAGAGCTAACCTTGCGATTTTTACATAAATTTAATGAGGAAAAATTGGCTGTTAAAGTAGGTATGGAGCTTTATTACGGAGAAGGTCCTTCTATCATCACTACAATTAAAGGATTGGGACATGACATTTTTTTGGACTTGAAATTGTACGATATTCCTAATACGGTTGGAAAAGCAATGGAGACAGTGGCAAGACTGGGAGTCGATATGGTTAATGTTCATGCAGCAGGCGGAAGAAAGATGATGGAATATGCGCTTGATGGTCTTGAAAAGGGTACCTCTACTGGAGAAAAAAGACCGCTATGTATAGCGGTTACGCAATTGACAAGCACAAGTGAAGAGCAGATGCAAAGAGAGCAATTCATTCAGACAACCCTGGCTGAAAGTGTCATTCATTATAGTCAATTAGCAAAAGAATCAGGTCTTGATGGAGTAGTTTGCTCCGTACATGAAGTACAGCAAATTAAAAATCAGGTTGGTCGAAATTTCGTAACAGTTACTCCGGGAATTCGTCTGGCCAGTGATGCAGCAGGAGACCAACAAAGGGTGGCTACACCGTTTATGGCTAGTAGGCAGGGCAGTGATTTTATCGTTGTGGGAAGAAGTATTACAACGGCAGAGAATCCAATAGAGGCCTATTATAAGATAGTTGAAGAATGGGAGAGACCGATATGAAAAGAAAAATAGCAGAGCATTTATTATCTATTCAAGCTGTAGCCTTACAGCCAAGCAATCCATTTACTTGGTCATCAGGTATCAAATCCCCGATTTATTGTGATAATCGATTAACGATGTCTTACCCGGAAGTACGGAGGGATGTAGCGAGAGGCCTAGCTCAATTAATAAAAGAAAAATTTCCTGAAGCTGAGATTATTGCAGGAACAGCTACAGCAGGCATTCCGCATGCTGCCTGGGTAAGTGAACAGCTAGATTTGCCGATGATTTATGTTCGTTCCAGTGCAAAAGGGCATGGAAAAGGAAATCAAATTGAGGGGAAAGTGGAAAAAAGCGATAAAGTGGTCATCGTGGAGGATTTGATCTCAACGGGAGGAAGCTCAATCACATGTGCCAAGGCATTGCGTGAAGCCGGCTGTGATGTACTAGGGGTTGTATCAATCTTTACATATGAAATGGATAAAGCAACTAGTGCATTTGCTGATATTGAGATTCCATACTATTCCTTAAGCGATTATTCTACTCTTATTGAAGTTGCGGAAGAACACCAATACGTGACAAAGGAGGAGCTGAATAAGCTCCGTAAATGGAAGCAAAATCCTTATGATGAGAGTTGGGTCAACTAAATACATACATAAAGAGTCAGCGAGAAATGATTTGAATTTGTTTGAGTTTCCCCTTTTTGTTTATGTCTGTTAAACGTTATGTTGATTATAGGTGATCTGATTGAGCGAATGCTAGAATTAGAGGGAGAGTATACCGCGAGCGGCCAACAAGAAATATCATAAGGAAAAAGACTGAGTGGTTTCATTCAGTCTTTTTGTTCATTCGGCTCTCGTAATAGTCTCCGGATAAGGTAAACTGGCATAAAAGGAGGAATGGAGAATGGCAGAGTTACCCGAAATCTATCAATTAAGCACCCAGATGAATGACTCTCTCACGGGTAAACAAATTGAACGGGTGGAAATAAAGCAGGAAAAGTGCTGCAATGTTTCGGCGTTTGTATTTTCATCACGAGTAATAGGATCAACGGTTAAAACGGTTCAAAATAAAGGAAAATGGATCATCGTTTCCTTATCGAATGGAGAAAATATGTTAATTTCGCTCGGGATGGGAGGAGATTTGCTTTACTTTGAACACATTTCATCCAATCCCGTTCAGGAAAAATATCAATTCCTTATCCAATTTCAAGATGGGACAGGGTTTTCCATCCGATTTTGGTGGTTTGGAAAAGTGTATATCGCCAATGAACAAGAAATCAAAGAAGAAAAATCAATCAAAGATATTGCCTTCACTCCATTCGATGAGGAATTTACCTATGACTATATCAGACGGTTGGTTAACGGAAAAAAAGCGGGAATTAAATCCTTCTTGTTGAATCAAAAAAACGTTGGCGGAATCGGCAATATGTATATTCACGATATCTTGTTTGAAAGCGGAATTCATCCTCAGAAGAAAGTATCCAACCTATCGGAAGAAGAGGTCAAAAACCTCTATGACAGCATGCAGGAACAATTGCACCATTCTTTATCCAAGGGGAGTTTTTCTCTTGAAAAGGATTTTTATGGACACAACGGTGGGTACTCGACGAGTGATTTTCAGATAGCGTATAAAAAAGGGGAACCTTGCCCTAGATGCGGGGAGACCATTCAATCGATCAAAACAGGAAGCACCACCTCGTACTTTTGTCCTGCGTGTCAGAGGTTGTCAAAGGCGGAATGAAATATTCTGTCTTTTTTTGATTTTGTTCATCCAGGAAACATCAGTTTTAGTTAGACAATCCCACTAAAAGACGCTTGCAAATACCAAAAATTGGGTAAAAATATGAGTGTGAATGTGAATAAAAAGGAGGAAAAGAGCATGGGGAGACTGGATGGAAAAGTGGCAATTATCACGGGTGCATCACGAGGAATGGGTTCTGAACACGTTAGAGAGTTTGTCAAAGAAGGAGCTAAAGTGGTGATTACGGATGTACTCGAAGCGGAGGGAAGGACGTTATCGAAAGAGCTCGGGGAGAACACACTATTTGTGAAACACGATGTAACCAATCCAGACGATTGGAAACATGTCATAAACCAAGCGGTTGAAGCCTTTGGACCTGTGACGGTTTTGGTGAATAATGCTGGATATGCTGGTCCTGTGTCTTCGCTGACCGATTTGGCAGATGAAGACTACCTCAAAATCATAAGTATAGACCAACATGGAACCTTCTATGGGATGAAAGCGTTAATTCCGCATATGATCGAGGCGGGGGGAGGCTCCATTGTGAATATATCATCTACCGCAGGATTAAGACATGTCAATGGAACCCCCAATGTGGCGTATACGGCAGCCAAACATGCAGTGAACGGGTTGACGAAAGCAGCAGCCGTAGAATACGCCGACAAGAATATTCGAATCAATGTGATATGTCCAGGAGGTGTATTAACCCCGCTGCTAAAAGAAACCTATACACAAGAACAACTGGATATGTATGCTACAGCTCCGATAGGACGATTATCAGACCCACAAGAAATCTCTAAACCAGTCTTGTTTTTAGCCTCGGACGACGCCTCCTATATAACGGGAGCGGAGTATGTCGTGGATGGGGGACTATTAGCTAGATAGCTCAATCGGGCGATAGGTGAAAATCAACCGACTGGCCGTCTTCAGAGGCTCAAAAAAATATCAGGGAAGATCCCTGATATTTTTTATTGGCAGTCTTTTTCTCCCCCCACTTTAGCAAGTGTGTATAAGGAGGAAATTTAAGAAGATAACAAAACAGGTTAATATAACTGTGGATATACTTTGATACTGTTCGTAATATGCAGCGAGCGGGAACTGATTTTTTTGTTGGGATACGAACGCCCTGGACACTCAGCAATGATGAAGTATCTTATTTCCTATTTAGAGTAATAACAAAAGAATAATAATATAATAAAAACGCAGCGGAAAATTAAAACCGCTGCGTTTATCTATGCTTTTAAGGATAAAACCACTTCTTCATCCGGGGTAACATAGTAGGTTGTTTGATTATCATAGGTTACAAAGCCCGGTTTTGCTCCAGCTGGTTTTTTGACATGCCTGATTAGTGTAGAGTCTACCGGAACTTGGCTCGACTGCCTGGCTTTACTGAAATAGGCAGCCAGAATGGCGGCTTCTTTTATCGTTTGTTCGGTAGGGTTTGCATCGCGGATGACAACATGGGATCCCGGAATATCCTTTGTATGGAACCAAAGCTGATTTTTAGCCGCTAGGCGATTGGTTAAATATTCATTCTGCTTATTGTTTTTACCTACCAAAATTTCAATGCCATCACTGGACAAATAGGAATCAAGGACAGGTTTTAAATCTTTTTTCTTACCTTGCTTTTTGGTATATCTTTTTTTCACATATCCGCCTTCTTCAAGCTCTTCACGGATTTCCTGCAAATCTCTTGGTGAGGCAGTGTTCATTTGGTGGATTAAATTATCGAGATATTGAATTTCCTCATTTGTTTTTTCGATTTGATTGATTACAAAGGATTTGGCGTTCTTTGCCTTTTGGTATTTAGAAAAATACCATTGAGCATTTTCAGAAGGGGTTTTTCGGACATCGAGCTCAATCAAAAGAGTAGGTTGATTTTCATCATAATAATCAATTACTTCAGCACTCTTCATTCCTTTGTTCAAAGCGTAAATATGACCGGTTATCAGTTCCCCGTATTTCTTGAATATTTCTGCCTTCTCTGAATCCTGCAGAGTCTCTTCTAATTTTATTAGTTTCTTTTCATTTTTTTCTTTTTCATTTGAGAGAATTCTCTCCAGGTCATGCGCTTGCTGCTTGACGCGATCCCGATCCGCTTTTTGATAATAAAAGCGATCTAACAATAAGCTTAGCGAAGGGAATTCCTTCTTATCACCTTTCAAATGCTGAAGGGGGATGAGGTAAAAAGCTTCCTTATCACCTGTAACCAATGTTGGCTGATAATTATGTGATTTTAATTGCTCCATTATTATATTGAAGCTCTCTGGAACGGTCTCCCTGTTTACGAGTCCAGCCCTGTATGTTATTTCTTTCGCAAGAAGAGGAGAGATACCAGCAAACTGTGTGACCAATTGTTTATCAATTTTGCCAGCAAAATAATCAATATGTATCAAGCCTTTATCTATATCTGATAGCGGATTGATTTTATTCTGAGCTGGCGGCAAAACGTAGGAATGACCTGGCAATAATGTCCTGTAGCTGTTTAAAGCAGGCGGTACATGCTTGATACAGTCTATGATCATATTTCTTTCTTTATCAACAAGAATAATATTGCTGTGTTTGCCCATTATCTCTATGATTAATAATTTTTGAGTTATGTCGCCGATTTCATTGCGCCCTCTAATCTCAAATTTAATGATTCTTTCCAATTCAGGCTGTTCGATTTTCTCTATAAAATAGCCTTCCAAATGTTTACGAAGCAGCATGCAAAACATGGGTGCTTCTGAAGGGTTATCCGTGTTTTCTTCTGTTAGTTGTACACGAGCATAGCTGGGATGTGCAGACAACAGAAGCTTATGATTGGTTCTGCCTGCGCGAATGACTAGCAGTAATTCATTTTTATAGGGCTGATGAATTTTTGTTATTCGTCCACCAGTTAACGTCTCTGATAATTCTTCGGTCATTGCTCTTGTAAAAAAACCGTCAAAGGACATATATGTGACACCTTCTTTAGTAAGTATTCGAATTATAAATCTCCATTCAAACAAGTATAGCATTTTTTAGGACAACTCTGAATAAACATGTACCAAAGAAAGTTATTCGGATTGTTAAGGAGGTTGTATCCGTCACATGAAACTTGCAGAAATGGACAAAGAAAAGCTACAATCCGCTTTTGGAGTACATACAAAAAAAGGGTTAAGTCATCAGGAAGCAAAAAAAAGGTTAAACCAATACGGAGAAAATGAATTAGCAGAAGGAGAAAAGCAATCTGCTTTAATTCTGTTTTTTCAGCAGTTTAAAGATTTTATGGTCCTTATCCTGCTTGCGGCTACTCTCGTTTCAGGTTTGCTGGGAGAGTATATTGATGCAATTGCCATTATCATGATCGTATTGATTAATGGTTTATTAGGGTTCTTTCAGGAAAGGAAAGCAGAAAAATCGCTGTCGGCTTTAAAGGAAATGGCTGCACCTCAAATGATTGTATTACGTGATGGGTTATGGTCGAAAATTCCGGCTAAAGAATGTGTTCCGGGAGATATAGTAAAGTTTTCAAGTGGCGACCGTATTGGTGCAGATATGAGGATTTTCCAGCAGTATAATCTTGAAATAGAAGAATCTGCATTGACAGGTGAATCGCTCCCTGTTGCTAAAACGGAAGAACCAAAAAGAGATGGGCAAGACGGAATCGGCGATCAGGTTAATATGGCATTTATGGGAACGATGGTAACACGTGGGTCAGGTGAGGGTATAGTTGTTGCGACAGGAATGAAAACGGCAATGGGCCAAATCGCAGATCTGCTACAAAATGCCAATACGCAACAGACGCCTTTGCAGCTTCGCCTGGAACAACTGGGAAAGATACTCATTGTTGTTGCATTACTGCTGACTTTATTGGTTGTAGGAATTGGTGTTTTACAAGGAAATAACTTATACACCATGGTTCTTGCGGGAGTATCTTTAGCCGTAGCTGCTATTCCGGAAGGTTTACCGGCTATTGTTACGGTAGCCTTATCCCTGGGAGTCCAGCGAATGATTCGACAGAAAGCAATCGTAAGGAAACTGCCTGCTGTAGAAACATTGGGCTGTGCATCAGTCATTTGTTCTGATAAAACAGGGACGATGACTGAGAATAAGATGATGGTGACTAAGGTTTGGGTTTCAGGGCAGCAGTGGTCAGTGTCTGGGAAAGGGTTTGATCCAACCGGTAAGTTTGAATGTGTGAGCGGTCATCAGGATGATACAGAGCTGAAGCAATTGCTAACCTATGGTATCCTCTGTAACAACTCTGAGCTTAAGCTTAAAAAGAAAAAGTATTATATAGATGGGGATCCGACTGAAGGAGCTATGCTTGTTGCCGCTATGAAGAAGGGAATTGACCGCCAGCTTTTATTCGAAAAGTATAAGATTTTAAAGGAGTTTCCTTTTGAATCAGAACGTAAATTAATGAGTGTATTGGTAAAGGATCATAACGGAAGGCAATTTGTCATAACTAAAGGGGCACCTGATGTTTTACTTGGGAAATGTACAACGGTTATGTCCAATGGAAGAGTGCAGCATATGGACGAGCAACTTCGTGAGTCCATAGGGAATACAACTGAACATATGGCTGAACAAGCATTAAGGACAATTGCGGTTGCCTACAAAAGTGTACCAGCCAATCAAGCAATTCTTGACCAAACGGATGCTGAAAATGAATTGATATTCCTTGGCCTTGAAGGAATGATGGATCCACCGCGTCCAGAAGTAAGGAAAGCGGTGCTGGAATGTCGCGATGCCGGTATTAAAACGGTGATGATAACCGGCGATCACTTAATAACAGCAAAGGCTATCGGTAAACAATTGGAGATATTCCGCGAAGGAGACCGTGTGCTGACCGGTAAAGATTTAGATGCGATGTCTGTGGATGATTTGGAAAATATCGTTGATGAGACGACTGTTTTTGCCCGTGTTTCACCAGAGCATAAATTAAAAATAGTCAGTGCCTTTCAACGAGTAGGACATATAGTGGCTATGACAGGAGACGGAGTGAATGATGCACCTGCTATAAAGGCTGCAGATATTGGAATAGCGATGGGTATATCCGGTACAGATGTGGCCAAAGAAACATCTTCTTTAATTTTATTGGACGATAATTTTGCAACCATAAAATCGGCCATAAGAGAAGGCAGAAATATTTATGAAAATATTCGTAAATTCGTACGCTATTTATTAGCATCAAATGTAGGAGAGATTTTAGTTATGCTATTTGCGATGGTCATAGGATTGCCCTTGCCTTTATTGCCAATCCAGATTTTATGGGTAAACCTGGTTACCGATGGATTGCCGGCTATGGCACTGGGACTCGATCAACCTGAAGAAAATGTGATGAAGCGGGGTCCGCGTCATCCAAAAGAAGGCGTATTCGCTAGGGGATTGGGGTGGAAAATCATATCAAGAGGATTCTTGATTGGTATCGCCACATTGCTCGCGTTTATAACTGTATATAAATCAAACCCTGATAATTTACAATATGCTCAGACCGTAGCCTTTGTAACTTTGGTTCTTGCACAATTAATCCATGTATTTGACTGCAGAAGTGAAAAATCAATCTTTTCAAGAAACCCATTTGGCAATATGTATCTTGTATGGGCAGTCGTTTCTTCTTTAATTCTTATGCTGATTGCCTTGTACTATCCACCTTTACAAACCGTTTTCCATACGGTGCCGATTGCCCCTCGTGATTGGCTATTAATTGTCGGAATGGCGTCTATTCCAACTTTTTTATTGGCGGGTACATTTTATGTAAGTAAATCTAAATAAATTGTGATATAATTTTTAAGGTAGTAGAGTGAGCTCTATTACCTTTTTATTTTATATTAGCGTGTATAATGTTACTGATTGGAGCTGGGGCCGGATGATTTTAAGCATGACAGGGTATGGAAGAGCGAAGACAGAAAACGATTCTTTATCCATAACCATTGAGATGAAAAGTGTGAATCATCGTTTTTTTGAATGCAGTATCCGATCACCTCGTCAACTGCTCATGTATGAAGACAGGATTAAAAAGATTATTCAGCAAAAGCTGCATAGAGGTAGAATAGAAGTATTTATCAGCCTTCAGGGTGAAGGAACCGTTAAAAGAACGATGACACCTAATTGGGATTTAATTGACCAATTCATGAATATATCTACTGAATTCAATAATAAGTACAGTGCGTTTGCAGAACCGGAGATGACTGATTTGCTTCATCTCGAACATATTATCTCTATTGATGAGAAGGAAGAAGTTAATGCCGATCTTGAGAAAATGCTGCTTGGTACGGTAGAAAAAGCTGCTTCTCGCTTGTCAAATATGCGGGAAACAGAAGGTGAGTTCCTAAAGAGCGATTTAACTGAGCATATTAAAAAATTTGATGCAGAGGTTGAGGATGTCAGGGAGCGTGCACCGGAAGTTGTTAAGCAATATAGCAGCCGGCTCAAACAAAAGCTTGAAGAAGCAGTTGGAGATATCTTTGATCCAAACAGGCTGTTAACAGAAGTAGCTTTATTTACAGATAAAGCAGACATACATGAAGAAGTTTCAAGGTTGAAAAGCCATATTGCACAATTTCTAGAATCATTGGAGGCAAGCGGTCCGATTGGAAGAAAGCTTGATTTTCTCATCCAGGAGATGAATCGGGAAACAAATACAATCGGCTCTAAAGCAAACGATGCAATAATTGCAAGAAAAGTTGTCGAGATGAAAACAATTCTTGAGAAAATGAAGGAACAGGTTCAAAATGTAGAATAATACAGTTTATGACAGTACATACAAGCATACACTAGGTAAGAGGGATGGAGGCTGCTTCAATGTCCATAAAGTTGATTAATATTGGATTTGGGAATATAGTTTCTGCTAATCGCATTGTTACCATTGTAAGTCCTGAATCTGCACCTATTAAAAGGATTATTCAGGATGCCAGGGACAAGGGTTCGCTTATAGATGCTACATATGGAAGAAGAACACGCGCAGTGATTATAACCGATAGTGACCATGTGGTTCTTTCAGCGGTACAGCCGGAGACCGTGGCTGCGAGGTTACATGACCGTGATGAGAGCGTGTTGGAAGGATAGGTGATTGTTTTGGAGGAAAAAGGGTTATTAATAGTTTTATCAGGTCCATCTGGAGTGGGGAAAGGTACAGTCAGAAAGGCGATTTTTTCTCAGCCGGATGTTGATTTTCAATATTCAATTTCAGCAACTTCCAGAAAACCTCGTGAGGGAGAAGTTGATGGGGTGGATTATTTCTTTAAATCAAAGGAACAATTTGAAGATATGATTGCCAATGATGAACTTTTGGAGCATGCTGAATATGTGGGAAATTATTATGGCACACCAATTGAATACGTTCGCCAAACGTTAAATGAAGGCAAGGATGTATTTCTTGAAATAGAAGTACAAGGAGCGCGTCAGGTTCGTGAGAAGTTTCCTGACGGTTTATTTATTTTCCTTGCTCCGCCAAGCCTTAAGGAGCTTGAAAATCGAATCGTAACAAGAGGCACGGAAACAGATGAGTTAATCCGTAACCGAATGAAAGCGGCTCGGGAAGAAATCGAAATGATGAATCTTTACGATTATGTAGTTGAAAATGATCGTGTAGAGCATGCGTGCGAGCGCATCAATGCAATCGTGGTGGCTGAACATCTACGCCGTGAACGAGTAGAAAAAAGATACAAAAAATTATTGGAGGATGATAAATAATATGTTATACCCATCTATTGACTCACTATTGACAAAAATTGATTCTAAATATTCTTTGGTATCCGTTGCAGCTAAACGTGCACGTTATATGCAGGAATCTGGAGAAAGCACAAAAATTGCAAAGCCGGTATCTCATAAATATGTTGGAAAAGCGCTTGAGGAAATCCATTCTGGTGACTTAACGTATCGAGTGGTAACTGAAGGTCGTCAAGACTTTTAATAGGCAATGCTTTCGAAAAAACAACCTTACGATTGATAATAAGGTTGTTTTTTTTTGCTGGCTGATGATATGTTTTCGAATTATAGTAAAACATATTAGTGCAAATTTAATAGATAATATATGATATAAAAGATGTATATAAAGGAATTCTCAAGAATACCAGTTATGGAGTGATTAGATGCTTGATAATAAGAAGATACTTGTTTGTGTAACAGGAGGTATTGCTGTATACAAATCGGCCGCCTTAACAAGTAAACTTGTTCAGGCCGGTGCGCAAGTAAAGGTAATAATGAGTGAATCAGCAACTAAATTCGTGATGCCGTTAACTTTTCAGGCTTTATCCAAAAACGATGTTTATATAGATACATTCGACGAGAAAATCCCTGGTAAAATCGCACATATTGAGCTCGCTGACTGGGCGGATGTCATTCTGGTTGCACCTGCTACAGCCAATATTATAGGGAAATTGGCAAATGGAATTGCCGATGATATGATTTCAACTACCTTGCTGGCAGCAACGGCGCCTGTTATGATTGCCCCGGCTATGAATGTCCATATGTATCACCATAAAGCTGTACAGCGAAATATGGCGCAGCTACGGGAAGATGGCTATTTATTTATGGAGCCTTCAGAAGGCTATTTAGCCTGTGGGTATGTTGGTAAGGGAAGGCTGGAAGAACCCGAAACAATTGTTGCTAATTTAGAAGATTTTTTTGCTGAAGAAAAGAAATCATTAAGTGGCAGAAAAGTCCTGATTACAGCTGGTCCAACTCGTGAACGAATCGACCCGGTACGTTATATATCCAATTTTTCGAGCGGTAAAATGGGATATGCTTTAGCGGAGGTGGCAAGAAGCATGGGAGCTGAGGTTACATTGGTGTCAGGCCCGGTGTCATTGGACGCTCCTGCAGGTGTCAAAGTAATTAAAGTAGAAAGTGCTTCCGAAATGTATGAAGCGGTAATGGATGTAATGGATGAGCAGCATATTATTATTGGTACAGCTGCTGTAGCTGATTATAAACCAGCTGTTTATGAGAATCAAAAGGTGAAGAAACAAGCAGGCGACAGTACGCTTGAACTGACTCGTACAAAGGATATTCTCCGAGAGGTTGGTAAGAGAAAAACAAACCAAATCTTGATAGGTTTTGCAGCTGAAACGAATGATTTGGATGAGTATGCAAAGAAAAAGCTGGTTAAGAAAAATGCTGATATGATTGTCGCTAATAATGTGACCCATGAAGGTGCCGGGTTCGGAACGGATACCAATATTGTTACCTTATATAAAAAGGATGGCAGTTTCAGAGAACTTCCTTTACTAAGTAAAGCTGAAGTTGCCAAAGAAATATTTAAAGAAATAGAATCACTTCAAATAAATGAGGATCACTCTTTATGATAGCAGAAGTAATCGTAGATGTACCGGCCCAGCAAACGGACCGTCCATTCGATTATAAAATCCCGGAAAAATGGGCCGGCATTATTCGTGAGGGAATGCGAGTGACAGTTCCTTTTGGCCCAAGGAAATTGCTTGGCTTCGTCGTAAGACTAAAGGAGCATACAGAAGTAAAGGGCTTAAAATCAATCAGCAGTTTATTGGATATTGAACCAGCGCTAAATAACGAATTGTTGGATGTAGGACATTGGCTCGCGGATGAGACGATGTGTTTTAAAATATCAGCATTCCAGGCAATGCTTCCAGCAGCATTGAAAGCAAAGTATGAAAAACAAATCCGGCTTGCTCCAGGTAAGCAGACAAATGATCTCCCAAAACAAATTCAGTATTTGTTCAGTAAAGCGGAAGCCGTCAGCTGGATTAAGATTCAAAATGAGCAGCTTTTGTCCTGTATAAAGACTGAAATTGACAATGGAAATCTTGAAATTACCGTTCAGGTATCTGATAAAACAAAAATAAAAAAGCAAAAATATATAGAGTCGTTGCTAACAAGGAACGAGTTGCTTGAACAATTAGACCACTTAAATGCGAATGCCAGCAATCAGAAAAAACTAGTATCCTATCTGGTAGAACATCCGGGGGAGCAATTGCTGGCAAAAGTGCTGGAAGAAACGAATATTAACAGTTCCTCTGCCATCAAACCTCTTGTTTCAAAAGGAATCGTTCAGATTACTGAGAAAGAGGAATATCGTAATCCATATGCGGAAGGCCAATTTACAAAGGATCAATGCCTGAAGTTAACAGATAACCAACAGGCAGCTATTAATCCGATTAAGTTAGCTATAAAGGAAAATCGAAATGAAAATTTCCTATTGTATGGTGTAACGGGAAGCGGCAAAACGGAAATCTATTTACAATCCATCAAGCAAATCGTAGATAAAGGGAAGGAAGCCATTGTTTTGGTGCCCGAAATTTCTTTAACACCCATGATGGTGACTAGATTTAAGCGACGATTTGGAGATTTGGTAGCCGTATTACATAGCGGCCTGTCTCATGGTGAAAAAT
Source organism: Pradoshia sp. Z4_20 (assembly GCF_058216035.1). NCBI lineage: Bacteria > Bacillati > Bacillota > Bacilli > Caryophanales > Bacillaceae > Pradoshia > Pradoshia sp. Z4_20. The sequence goes on along the minus strand of NZ_JBZAJD010000002.1, from coordinate 406,550 downwards.
ATGATGAATGGCGCAAAATACAACGCGGAGAAGTTAAGGTTGTAGTTGGTGCCCGTTCCGCTGTATTTGCACCGTTTACTAATTTAGGTCTGATTATTATTGATGAGGAGCATGAGGGTAGTTATAAACAGGAAGAAACACCTCGTTATCATGCACGCGATGTAGCACTTAAACGGGCGGCCTATCACAATTGTCCGGTTGTCCTCGGCAGTGCTACACCGTCTCTGGAGAGTTTTGCAAGAGCGAAAAAAGGTGTATATACGTTGTTAACATTAAATAGCAGAGTAAACGATCAGGCTTTACCAGCTGTTTCAGTCGTTGATATGAGGGATGAAATGAGAGGGGGAAACCGCTCGATGTTCTCCGGCCTATTATTTGAAAAGCTGAAGGATCGTGTAGACAAAGGGGAACAGACTGTTCTCTTGTTAAATAAAAGAGGACATTCATCCTTTGTGATGTGCCGAAACTGCGGACTAGTAGTTACATGTCCAAATTGTGATATATCAATGACATATCATCGTGTTCAAGCGCTTATGAAATGCCATTATTGCGGTCTTGAAGAACGGGTTCCAGAGGTTTGTCCTGACTGCGGCAGTGACCATATCCGTTTTTTTGGTACAGGAACTCAAAAGGTTGAGGAAGAGCTGGGGAAATTGCTGCCGCATGCCAGAGTCATTCGAATGGATGTGGATACAACCAGACGCAAAGGAGCACATGAAGCGTTGCTGAAAAAATTCGAAGATGGACAAGCAGATATTCTTCTTGGTACGCAGATGATTGCCAAAGGCCTCGACTTTCCAAGAGTGACTTTGGTAGGGGTTCTTACTGCAGATACAATGCTGCACTTACCTGACTTCCGCTCATCAGAACGTACCTTTCAGCTACTAACGCAGGTCAGTGGGCGTGCCGGAAGACATGAATTGCCAGGCGAAGTGGTAATTCAAACCTATACTCCTGAACATTACAGCATTCAACTGGCATCAGAGCAGGATTATGACGTTTTCTTTATGAGAGAGATGTTCTTACGGAAACAAAATGACTATCCTCCCTATTATTATATCGCGCTTTTAACAATTTCTCATGAAGATGTGATGAAAACGGTGGAAGCAGCCGAGAAAATAGCAGCATTTATTAAGCGGCAGGTAGGGCCGGAAACGGTTGTATTTGGACCATCTGCTTCCCCAATGTCTCGAATCAACAATAGATATAGGTACCAATGTCTGATAAAATACAAGCGGGAACCTAATCTAAGTACAATTTTAAAAAAATTGAATGAAACATATGGACGTAATGCCACCCAATCAGGGTTACAATTATCGATTGATGTCAATCCGTTCATTATGATGTAAATAGAAAGGCGGAAAAGAATAAGTGGCAGTATTACCTATAGTAAAACATCCGGATAAAATTCTTGAAACTCCCTGTAAAAAGGTTGAAGTTTTTGATCGTAAATTAGCGAAGTTACTTGATGATATGTACGACACAATGATAGACGCGGATGGCGTGGGATTGGCTGCGCCGCAAATCGGCAAAAATATTAGAGTAGCGATTGTTGATGTAGATGATGAGTCTGGAACATTTGAATTAATTAATCCGACAATTCTTTCCACGAAGGGTAAGGATCGTGATGTGGAGGGCTGTTTAAGTTTTCCCAATCTGTATGGAGAGGTTGAACGACCTGCATATGTTAAGATACAAGCACAGGATCGTCAGGGACGAACGTATATTTTAGAAGCTGAGGATTACTTGGCCAGAGCTATTCAACATGAAATGGATCATTTGGAAGGAATCTTATTTACTTCAAAAGTTGTGCGTTATATAAGTGAAGAAGAGTTAGAAGGGTATGAAGTAGAATGACTAGAATAATATTTATGGGAACACCTGATTTTTCTGTCGGTGTATTAGAACGTTTAATAAATGATGGATATGAAATCGTTGGTGTCGTAACCCAGCCTGACCGTCCGGTTGGACGGAAACGCATTTTGACACCACCTCCTGTAAAGGTGACAGCCGAGAAACATGGTATTCCAGTTCTCCAGCCAGAAAAAATTCGTGTGGATTCAGAAGTTGACAAGGTACTTGCTTTAAATCCAGACTTAATTGTTACCGCGGCATTTGGACAAATCCTGCCGAATCGTTTATTAGAGGCTCCAAAGTATGGTTGTATAAACGTTCATGCCTCCTTACTGCCTGAATTACGTGGTGGTGCACCTATTCACTATGCAATCATGCAAGGGAAAGAAAAAACAGGTGTAACCATTATGTACATGGTAGAAAAGCTGGATGCAGGTGACATGCTGTCAAAAGTAGAAGTTCCAATTGAGGAAACCGACCATACAGGCAGTTTACATGATAAATTGAGTAAAGCTGGTGCACAACTGGTTTCTGAGACCATTCCAAAATTATTGAATGGAGAAATCACTCCAATTAAACAAAATGAGGAAGATGCTACCTTCGCTTTCAATATTAAAAGAGAACAGGAATTAATCGATTGGACACAAGGCGGAGAAGAGGTTTATAACCATATCCGCGGTTTACATCCATGGCCTGTAGCCTATACTTTGTTAAATGGAACAGTTTTAAAGGTTTGGTGGGGAGAAAAAGTGAAGACCGCCAAGCAAGGTAGTGCCGGTGAAGTGCTTGATATCGAAAAAGATGGTTTCGTTGTGAAGACAGGAAATGATACAGCAATCAAAATTACTGATTTACAACTAGCTGGTAAAAAGAGAATGACTGCTGAACAGATGCTCCGAGGTACTGCAATCATATCAACAGGAATGAAATTGGGAGAATAAAGAATGCCACAAAAAAAGAATGTAAGAGAAGTTGCGCTTGATATTCTGGTGTCTGTCGAAAAAAGCCAGGCATACAGTAATCTATCATTAAACCATGCCATAAAAGAAAATGAACTCTCCCCACAGGATGTAGGGTTGTTGACCGAGCTGACGTATGGAACGATACAACGGAAAATGACATTGGAATACTATGTTAAACCGTTTATTAAAAACCCAAAAAAGCTTCAATCCTGGGTGTTATTGCTCATTGAAATGACTGTTTTTCAAATGTTTTATCTTGATCGGGTTCCTGATCGGGCTGCTATCCATGAAGCAGTGGAAATTGCAAAAAAACGCGGCCATCGCGGAATTGCCTCACTGGTTAATGGTGTACTGAGGTCTATCCAGCGTGAAGGAGTTCCATCATTGGATGACATAAAAGATCCCCTGGAAAAGATCTCAGTCTCAACAAGCCATCCATTATGGCTTGTAAGAAAGTGGGCAGAGGAATTTGGAGTGGCTAAAACCAAGGAAATGTGTGAGGAGAACTTGCACGCTCCTGTTCAAACCGGCAGAGTAAACCTGACGAAAATCAGCAGGGAAGAATTGATGGAAAAGCTGAAGAGTGAAGGATACATGGTTGAACCAAGTCTTTTAATAGAAGAAGGAATTCGCTGCCTCAAAGGTAATATGGCTTTGTCAGCAAGCTTTAAAGAAGGGCTTTTTAGTATTCAGGATGAGAGCTCCATGCTTGTGGCTTATGCTTTAGCGCCGAAAGAAAATGATACGATTCTTGATAGCTGTGCGGCTCCAGGCGGGAAAACCATGCATATGGCAGAAAAGATGAACGATACCGGGCAAATTTACGCACTTGACCTTCATGCACATAAAACTAAATTAATTGATATGCAGGCAAAACGTCTTGGTTTATCGAATATTGTAACCAAACAAATGGATGCCAGAAAAACTCAAGAATTTTTTGAAACAGAGATGTTTGATAAAGTCCTAGTGGATGCTCCTTGTTCAGGACTAGGAGTGTTAAAACGTAAACCGGATGCCAAGTATACAAAAAGCGAGAACGATTTGAGCGCGCTTGCGAAAATTCAATTTGATATTTTACATCAAGTATCCCAATTGGTAAAAAAAGGCGGTACAATAGTTTATAGTACTTGTACTGTTGGCAATGATGAAAATAATGATGTGATTGATGCGTTTATACAGGCGCACCCTGAGTTTGAAAAGGATCTTACCCTAAAGGAAAGAATGCCGGAACCGGTAAGACCTTATATAATGGATAATAGTTTGCAAGTACTACCTCAATATTTTGGAAGCGACGGATTTTTTATTGCTTCTATTCGAAAGAAGGCATAAGGAATGGAACAAACAACAGCTAAGGAAGTAAAGAAACAGGAGCAACTCCCATCTATATATTCCTTACAATTAGATCAACTGAAAGAATGGCTTGAAGAAAACGGAGAAAAAGCATTCCGGGCAACACAAATTTTTGAATGGTTATATGAAAAAAGGGTTTCTACTTATGAAGATATGACGAACCTTTCCAAAAATTTACGTACAAAATTGGAAGAATCATTTACATTAACCACTTTAAATACACTAATCAAGCAAACATCAAAAGACGGCACGATTAAATTCTTATTTGAATTGAAGGATGGTTATTCAATCGAGACCGTATTAATGCGCCATGATTATGGAAACTCAGTCTGTGTAACCACACAGGTTGGCTGCAGAATAGGCTGTACATTCTGTGCATCCACTCTGGGCGGGTTAAAGCGAAATCTTGAAGCAGGTGAAATTGTTGCACAGGTTGTAAAAGTGCAGCAGGCCCTTGATGAAACTAATGAGCGTGTTAGTTCCGTAGTCATCATGGGTATCGGGGAACCATTCGATAACTATGATAATATGATGGGATTCTTACGAATCATTAACCATGATAAAGGGTTAAATATCGGAGCGCGTCATATAACGGTTTCAACTAGCGGAATCATTCCTAAAATATATAAATTTGCAGATGAGAAATTACAAATTAATTTTGCGATTTCCCTGCATGCGCCAAACACTGAGCTTCGCAGTAAGCTTATGCCTATTAACAGAGCCTACAAGCTTCCGCAGTTAATGGAAGCTGTTAAGTATTATGTTGAAAAAACGGGCAGAAGGATTACATTTGAATATGGTCTCTTTGGTGGTGAAAATGACCAAGTAGAGCATGCGCTTGAACTTGCGGCACTTATCAAGGATATAAAATGCCATGTGAATTTAATACCGGTCAACTATGTTCCAGAACGGGATTATGTCCGGACACCTAGAGAGCAAATCGATCTGTTTGAAAAAACATTGAAGGATCAAGGCATTAATGTTACTACGAGAAGAGAGCAAGGGCATGATATTGATGCGGCTTGCGGACAACTAAGAGCAAAAGAGAGGAAAGAAGAGACGAGGTGATGGGATGAAGGCAGTTTTTAGGACAGACCGGGGCAAGGTGAGAATCCATAATGAGGATCAGGGCGGTATATTTTACAAGGAAAATTCTCAAATGGTTTTTGCTGTCATTGCCGATGGAATGGGTGGTCACAAAGCTGGTGATGTAGCAAGTGAAATGGCTGTTTCCAAACTAAAAGAAGCATGGGAAACCGAGTTGCAGTCTGATTCACCAAGTTCAATCGAATTGTTTTTGGAGGAGCAGGTTAAAAGGGTTAACCATGAAATTTTTGAGCACTCCATGGCACACGAGGAATGTGAAGGAATGGGGACAACAATAGTTGGCGTAGTTTGTACAGACAAATCAGCCACCATTGTGAATGTTGGAGATTCGAGATGTTATCTGCTGAATGATAGTGGGTTTAAACAAGTAACTGAAGACCATTCCCTGGTTAATGAGCTTGTCCGTTCCGGTCAAATATCTAAAGAAGACGCCGCACATCATCCTAGAAAAAATGTCATCCTTCGCGCTATTGGAACAGAAAATAGTGTGGATGTAGATATTAAAACAATCAGTTTTGAGGAAGGGGACCGTCTGTTATTATGCTCAGACGGCCTCTCTGATAAACTATCTGAAACTGAAATAGAAACCATTATTACAGGCAATGATTCTTTAGACCATATTGCAGATACATTTATTCAAAAAGCTAATGAAAACGGAGGAGAAGATAATATAACTCTAGTAATCCTTCTGCACAGCTTTGAAAGTGAAAGAGGGTGAGTTATATGTTGACCGGCAAACGAATTAGCGATAGATATAAAATCCTCCGTATGATTGGCGGAGGCGGTATGGCTAATGTTTATCTGGCAAGAGATATGATTCTTGATCGTGATGTAGCATTAAAAATTCTTCGTATGGACTTTTCCAACGATGAGGAATTTATCAGGCGCTTTCATAGGGAGGCACAATCAGCCACAAGCCTGACTCACCCAAACATTGTTAGTATTTATGATGTTGGAGAAGAAGGCGATATATATTATATTGTGATGGAATTTGTCGATGGTATGACCTTAAAGCAATATATCCAAGCCTATTCGCCAATTCCGGTTGAGAAAGCCTTGGATATTATGAAACAAATTACATCAGCGGTCACACATGCCCATCAGAACCATATTGTACATAGAGACATTAAGCCGCATAATGTATTAATTGATCATGACGGCAATGTGAAAATCACTGACTTTGGGATTGCAATGGCTCTTAGTGCAACGTCCATAACTCAAACGAACTCTGTTCTTGGGTCGGTTCATTATTTGTCTCCTGAACAAGCAAGAGGCGGTATGGCGAATAAAAAGTCCGATATCTATTCTTTGGGGATAGTGATGTTTGAATTACTTACAGGCCGATTGCCTTTTTCCGGTGAGTCTGCTGTTTCGATTGCCCTGAAGCATCTGCAATCAGAGACACCGTCTCCAAGACGATGGAATCCAGCTATACCTCAAAGTGTGGAAAATATTATCCTAAAGGCAACCGCAAAGGATTCATTTCACCGATATTCGAGTGTGGAGGAAATGGAACAAGACATAGAAACGGCCTTGAATCCAGACAGATTAAATGAAAGCAAATTTATCATCCCAAGTGATGATGACGCGACAAAAGCGATTCCGATTATTACAAACGATGAAATGTTTGGAAATCATGATGAGACGAAAATCCTGACTCTGGACGAAGATACCGTGATGATGGAACCAGCGGAACAATCAAGCGGTAAAAAGGGATTGTTAAAAAACAAAAAGCAAAAACAAAAGCAAAAGAAAGATAAAACAAAAAAGCAAAAGCAACAGCCTAAGAAAAAGAAAAAATGGCCTAAAATAATTGGGGTTATTTTAGCCAGTCTAATTTTGATTGCTGTTCTGGCTATCTTGTTTTTGCCGGGAATGCTCGCAGCAAAGGATGTTAAAGTACCTGATGTAAGGGATGAACAATTGGAAAACGCTCTGTCGACTCTAATTGAGCAAGGTTTTGAAATCGGTGAGACGGTTGAAAAGCCTGATGAAGAAATCGCCGCGGGAAATGTTATAAACACTGATCCTGAAGCAGGTGATACCGTTAAGGAAGGTTCAGTTATTAATGTATTTTTCAGCAGTGGCAAAGAGCAGGTAGAAGTTCTTGATTATGAGGATCGGAATTATGAAGATATTAAATCACTCATTGAGGGTTTCGGATTCAAAGATATTGAGATAGAGCGGGTAAATGATGATTCAGAAGTAGGGACTGTACTTGAACAGGATCCTAGGCAAGGGGATGAGGTCATCCCATCGGAAACCATTTTGAAATTAACGCTAAGCAGCGGCCCAGCCAAAATCACCCTGAAAGATTTAACGGATTACAACCAGAGAGCACTGGATGATTATGAGGCTGATACCGGGTTAAAGATTACAATCGCAAAAGAGGAGTACAGTTCGAAAATTAAAGAGGGACAAGTCATTTCCCAGGAACCGGCTGCCGGCACTGCTGTTGAGATTGGGTCGGAAGTCAAAGTAACAGTTTCAAAAGGAGAAGAAGAAATTCCTCCTAAGGTTATGAGTAAAGAGGTTACCATAACGTATGATGAAGAATTAGCCGGTGTGCCACAAACCGTGACCATCCTAATTGAGGACTTAAATAACAATATGACAGAACCTGTTGAAACGTTTGAAATGACTTCAACTGTCAAAAAAACGTTGCAATTTACTATCCCGCATGATGGAAAAGCAGGGTATAAGATTATAAAGGATAACAGTGTTTATGATGAGGGCGTTATTAGTTATTCGGATAGTTAACTTTGAAGGAGGGAATATATGCCTGAAGGAAAAATTATTAAAGCACTGAGCGGCTTTTATTATGTAGCGGATGAAGGTCAAATCATTCAATGCAGAGGCCGAGGTGTTTTCAGAAAACAAAAGGTAACTCCGCTTGTTGGAGATACAGTTATTTATCAAGCGGAAAATCCAACAGATGGATATATAATGGAAATTAAAGAACGCCAAAATGAATTGGTACGTCCTCCTATTTCAAATGTGGATCAAGCGATTCTCGTATTTTCCGCTGCAGAACCGGATTTCAGTACGAGTTTATTGGATCGATTTTTAGTTTTGGTTGAATCGAAGAATATTGCTCCAATTATTTGTATCAGTAAAATGGATTTACTGGAACCTGAAGATGAAAAAAGGATTCATGAATATGCCGATCAGTACAGGGCAATTGGCTATGATGTTATATTAACGTCTTCCTTGGAAGAAGCAGGAGTATCAGAGTTAATGCCTTTCTTGAGGGGGAAAATCTCAGTATTTGCAGGACAATCCGGAGTAGGCAAGTCTTCTTTGTTGAATGTGCTTGATCCTTCTCTTAATTTGAAAACTAATATCATTTCCTCCCATTTGGGCAGGGGGAAGCATACAACAAGACATGTGGAGCTTATTGACCTTGGTGATGGGTTATTAGCTGACACACCTGGTTTTAGTTCGCTTGAATTTACTGAAATTGAAGCAGAGGAGCTGCCAGGCTGTTTCCCTGAAATCAGGGAAAGAAGCTCAGAATGCAAATTTAGAGGCTGCTTGCATGTAAAAGAGCCAAAATGTGCTGTAAAGCATGGTGTTGAAATTGGGGAAATCCAGAAATATAGATACGAGCATTATTTGCAGTTTCTGGAGGAAATCAAAGATAGAAAGCCGAGGTATTAACGATGGTTAAAATTGCTCCATCCATATTATCAGCTGATTTTTCGAAATTGGGAGAGGAAATACGGGATGTAGAAAGAGGGGGAGCAGATTGGATTCATATCGATGTTATGGATGGTCATTTTGTTCCTAATATAACGATTGGTCCACTTATTGTTGATTCTGTACGCCCCATCACTAAATTAACGCTTGATGTTCATCTCATGATTGAAAATCCTGACCAATATATTGAAGCATTTGCAAAGGCCGGTGCTGACTATATAACAGTTCATGCGGAAGCCTGTACACACTTGCATCGTACGATCCAATTAATTAAATCCTATGGGGTTAAGGCAGGGGTAGTATTAAATCCAGGGACGTCACCTGCCGTTTTGGAATATATTTTGGATGATCTTGATATGGTCCTCTTAATGTCGGTCAATCCTGGCTTTGGTGGACAAGCCTTTATTCCAAGTGTCCTTGATAAAATCGAGCAGGTGGATAAAATGATCAAAGAAAAAGGCTTGTCTATCGAAATTGAGATTGATGGCGGTGTAAATGAGGAAACTGCCAAGTTGTGCATTGAAAAAGGTGCAACAGTTCTTGTGGCAGGTTCGGCTATATATAATAAGGATGATAGAAAGAAAGCAATCGCTGCCATTCGTGGGGAATAATTTTGTGTGAGTTTTTTCCCTGTTATAAATTCAGTTAGAAGAGCAGTTTATGTGGTCTATAAATGATTCTAAGTCTATTAGCCAGATCATTGTAAGTATAAAAGAAGTGAGCAGGATTTGTATACCAGGGGGAAACCGATCTGGTATCTGAATTAGTAAAGAATCATATAATAAAAAAGTAAAGGGTTGTCCATTCGCTAAAAGAGGATAACCCTTTTTTTGTGAAAATAAGTAAAGGAGCTGACTTTATGGAAATAAATATCGTCGCAGGCGGTCCTGATATATATATTCCGGATTTAAGGAAGTTAAATAGCAAAGAGATGATTTGGGTTGGTGTTGATCGGGGCTCGCTACAAATTTTAGAGGCGGGTATTCATCTACATAGTGTGTTTGGTGATTTCGATTCAATCTCTAAGGATGAGCTCAACCGTGTACGAGAGCACAGTGAACACTTTTATGAGTATCCTCCTGAAAAAGATGCTACCGACCTGGAATTAGCTCTTGAATGGGCTTATAAGCAAGTGCCGGACAGAATCACGATTTATGGGGCAACGGGCGGCAGAATGGACCATACATTGGCCAATATCATGATGCTTGCAGATGAGAAGCATATGAAAGAAGGAATTCCTACAAGAATAGTGGATCGTAACAATGAGATCAGACTTTTTAAACCTGGTTCCTATGTATTGGATGAGACTGAGTTTAAATACATATCGTTTATACCAATAACAGAAGAAATAGAGGGAATCACCCTTGTAAACTTTAAATATCCATTATCAAATGTCACTCTTTACCGTGGCCGGACATTATCGGTTAGCAATGAATTAAATTTTAAAACTGGTACTTTTTCGTTTTTGAAAGGCATATTATTGGTGGTAAGAAGCAGAGATTAATTTATGTGTTGGAATTTTTACTATATAAATGAAAATGTATAATGAGAACCGGGCAGAGCTAAGGAGGGACACAATGAAATTTTATACAATTAAATTGCCCCGCTTTTTGGGAGGAATCGTCAAGGCGATGTTGGGAGCTTTTAAGAAAGGATAATTAAATATATGGCACCCTGTAAAAGGGTGTTTTTCTTATGTTTAATTTAATTCTTTATAAAATTTCTTGTCTTAGGCTAAGTCCTGGAAATTATAAAAATTTTCCTTCGGTGGTTTTATTTTCATAAAAATATTCAAGAACACAAGACTAAACAGGGGTTATGATGGGAAAAATAAACAAGCATCCTTTAAAAGGATGCTTGTTTTCGTTTATTATACGCGTTCAACTTTACCAGATTTTAACGCTCTTGTAGAAACGTATACTCTTTTCGGTTTTCCGTTAACAAGAATACGAACTTTTTGAACGTTAGCTTTCCATGTACGTTTGTTAGCGTTCATGGCATGAGAACGATGGTTTCCGGAAGTTGTTTTTCTGCCGGTAATAACACATTTGCGTGACATAGCCCAATTCCCTCCTTACTGCCTATATTAATCATTTCTTTTTTAGTCGGTCTCTTCAAAAGATACTTTAATAATTTAACATACCTATCGCTATAATGCAATACAATTGAAAGGGTCTTTCAAGAAAAAAACCTTGACATACTATTTTATCTTTGATTAATTGGAAAAGGATAAAGGCTTTCCATTCAAAAGTGATTATAGTAAAATGGATTCTAGCTATGGTTACTATAAAGGGGGAACAAACATGTCCATTGAAATGAGTACAAAATACGGACAAATAGATATTTCTAATGATGTATTAGCAATCATTGCTGGTGGAGCAGCCGTAGATTGTTACGGGATCGTCGGTATGGCTTCAAAACATCAGATTAAAGACGGAATCAGTGAGATACTGCGTAAAGAGAACTTTACCAAAGGAGTCGTAGTCAGACAGGTTGAAGATGAACTACATATTGATATGTATATCATTGTAAGCTACGGAACAAAAATTTCCGAAATAGCTCATAATGTTCAATCTAAGGTTAAATATACATTAAGCCAAACTGTTGGACTTTCGGTAGAATCCGTTAATATCTTTGTTCAAGGGGTTCGTGTTACGAATCCGTAATTTAAGGAGGAAATTTGAGTGGCTATAACATCTATTGACGGCAAAAGATTCGCCGAAATGGTCATACAGGGTGCGAACAGGCTGTCTGCCAACGCTAAATTAGTTGATTCATTAAACGTATTTCCTGTGCCTGATGGTGATACAGGAACAAATATGAATCTTTCCATGACATCAGGTGCTAAAGAAGTGAAAAATAATGTACAGGACCATATTGGTAAGGTTGGTTCTTCTTTAGCTAAAGGATTGTTGATGGGAGCGCGTGGAAACTCAGGCGTTATTTTATCCCAATTATTCAGGGGATTTGCAAAAAATATTGAGCCAAAAGCGACCATTGATGGTAAAGAATTTGCTTTGGCATTTGAAGCTGGTGTAGAAACTGCCTACAAAGCGGTTATGAAACCTGTTGAAGGAACGATCCTGACGGTTGCTAGAGAAGCATCAAAAGCAGGCCTTGCAGCTTCTGAAACGGAAACAAATATCATTGCAATTATGGAAGCTATTTTGAAAGAAGCTAAAGCTTCATTAAAACGTACTCCAGATTTATTGCCAGTGCTTAAAGAAGTAGGCGTAGTAGATAGTGGTGGTCAGGGATTAGTTTTCGTTTATGAAGGATTTCTGGCTGAATTAAAAGGTGAAAAGCTTGCTGAAACACCTGAATCCATGCCTAAGATGGATGAGCTTGTAAAAGCAGAGCATCATATCAATGTTCAGGGACATATGAAAACAGAAGATATCGAATTTGGATATTGCACAGAGTTCATGGTCCGTTTTGAACCTGAAAAGATTGCTGAGAATCCTTTCAATGAAGAGCAGTTCAGAAATGACTTGAGCCAGTACGGTGATTCCCTGCTTGTCATTGCAGATGATGATATCGTAAAAGTCCATGTTCATGCAGAAAATCCTGGGAACTGTTTAAATTACGCTCAACAATACGGCAGCTTGATTAAAATCAAAATCGAGAATATGCGTGAACAGCATTCAACGATTTTAAATGAAACTGCGAATGACTTACGAGAAACTGCACCTGTAAAAACAGAGAAGAAAGATTTTGGTGTAGTAGCGATTGCTATGGGCGAAGGAATTGCTGATTTGTTCAGAAGTATCGGTGCAGATGTGGTGATTGAAGGCGGACAAACTATGAACCCTTCAACTGAAGATATCGTAAAAGCAATTGAATCTGTTAATGCAGATCATGTATACATCCTTCCAAATAATAAAAATATTATTATGGCAGCTGAACAGGCTTCCGATGTAATGGAAAAGGCTGTTACAGTGATTCCAAGTAAGACGATACCTCAAGGGTTAACTGCCTTGTTGTCCTTTAATCCTGCTGCTTCAGCAAGCGAGAATGAAGGTATAATGAAAGACGCGCTGGAGAGTGTTATAACAGGACAAGTTACGTTTGCGGTACGTGACACAAACATTGAAGGTCTTGAAATCGAGAAAAACGACTATATGGGCCTAATTGATGGTAAGATAAAAGTGAAAAACAAGGATAGAGTGGAAGCGGCTAAACAGGTGCTTGAAAACATTCTGGATGATGCTGAAATCTTAACGATTCTTTATGGTGAAGAGAGCTCACAGGATGAAGTGGACCGTCTAGTTCAATACTGTGCGGATAGCTACCCAGAAGTAGAAGTTGAAGTGCATAACGGAAAACAGCCGTTGTACTCCTATATTTTTGCTGCTGAATAAAAAGCATATATAAATCATCACATTAATAGAAGGGGGATACCCCTTCTATTTCAGTATGTAAAGATTTTTTTTGATTTTACTGGGAGAGGATAAGAAATGAAATATAAAAGTGGATTTGATATAATCGGCCCAATAATGGTTGGTCCTTCCAGTTCTCATACGGCTGGGGCTGCACGAATAGGGCGGGTGGCGAGAAGCCTGTTTAATAGAAAGCCTAAATGGGCGATTATTTCATTTTATGGTTCATTTGCCAAAACGTACAAGGGACATGGAACCGATGTCGCCATTGTGGCTGGGTTATTAGATTTCGATACTTCGGATACACGTCTTATTCAATCTCTTGACATAGCAAAAGAGCAGAACATAGAAATCACATTTGTAGAAGAAGATGCTGTAACTGATCATCCAAATACAGCCAGAATTAGAATGGGCGATGATACCGGAGAAATGGAATTAGTCGGCATTTCGATAGGCGGTGGAAAAATAGAAATACTTGAACTGAATGGGTTTGAATTACGTTTATCAGGCCATCACCCGGCCATTTTAGTTGTACACGACGATCGTTTCGGAGCTATAGCAAGTGTTTCTAATGTCCTAGCCAAGCATGAAATTAATATTGGTCATATGGAAGTATCGCGAAAAGATGTAGGAAAAATGGCTCTAATGACAATTGAGGTCGATCAAAATATCGGTGATGATATAGTAGAGGAAATTTCATTGCTGAATCATGTGACACAAGTTACAAAAGTTTCAGATTAAAAGCAGACTACCCTTTATTAGGAGGTTACTGTATGTTTCGCAATGTTGCCGAATTAGTTAAACTTGCTGAAAATAAAGGTGAGAAGATATTTGACATGATTCAGCAGGGAATGAAGTGCATCGTCATATCAAAGGAAACGCTTATTAGGCAGATGAATCAAATTCTAGCCGTTTTGGAACAAGCTATCGAAAGAGGATGGGATGACATTCGTTCTCATATACGGTTTAGCATCCTCTGTGATGAAAGAATTAAAGCAATGGTTAACATCATACAAATGTTGCCGATATCATTGCATGAAACAGCTCAAGGTGGATTAGCTGCTACACCAACGGGCAAAGAAATAAATGAAAAATACTTAGGATTTCAAAGGATATAAAATGAGTAGACTAAATGATTTATCAGTAGATACAGTAAAGGGGATAGGACCTGAATCCGCTCTGCAGCTTAATAATCTTGGCATTTATACAGTTGCGGATTTGCTTGAATATTTTCCGTATCGCTATGAAGATTTTCGAATTAAAGATATCGTGGAAGCAGCCCATGATGAACGTCTAACGATTGAGGGTGTTATTCAATCAGCCCCAAATTTAACCTATTTCGGACGAAAAAAATCCCGCTTAAATGTTAAACTTTTAACGGGACGCCACATTATTACTGTTACATTCTTCAATCAACCCTATATGAAAAACAAATTAAAACTGAATGAAACGATAACGGTAACAGGGAAATGGGATAAAAACCGTTTAACCCTGACGGCATCTGAATATAAACTGGGTTCAGAGGCGAGGGAACAGGAATTTGAACCAGTTTATCATACAAAAGGTGATATCTCTGTCAAATCACTGCGCAAATGGATTAAAAATGCGTATCTTGCTCATAGAGAAGATCTTGTAGAAATTTTACCTGAACATTATCTTACCCAATATAAATTACCGGAAAGAGGTCTTGCTTTACGTTACTTGCATTTTCCTCAGAACGCCGCTGAAGTAAAGCATGCACACAGGAGATTTGTCTACGAGGAATTTTTATTGTTTCAAATTAAAATGCAGGCCCTTAGGAAAGTTAAAAGGGAAAATTCAAATGGACAGTCTCATATGTACGATAATACGAAATTGAAGAAGTTTATCGCTTCTTTACCATTTGAGCTGACAGATGCTCAAAAAAAGGTCGTAAATGAAATTGCGCAGGATTTACGGTCTCCTTATCGTATGAATCGACTGCTCCAGGGGGATGTTGGTTCTGGAAAAACGGTAGTGGCAGCAATCCTTCTTTATGCTGTAGTGACTGCCGGGTATCAAGGCGCCTTAATGGTACCGACTGAAATTTTGGCAGAGCAGCATGCCAATTCCCTGTTTGAACTTCTGCAGCCCTTTGGTGTAAATGTAGCTCTGCTAACATCGAGTGTGAAGGGAAAACGCCGGAGAGAAATGATGGAGATGCTTGAACAAGGTGAAATCGATATATTAATAGGAACACATGCTTTAATACAAAAGGATGTTAATTTCAAAAACCTCGGCCTTGTCATTACAGATGAACAACATCGGTTTGGTGTGGAGCAACGTCGTATATTGAGGGAAAAAGGGGAGAGTCCCGATGTATTATTCATGACCGCTACGCCTATTCCCAGAACTCTTGCGATAACGGTGTTTGGTGAAATGGATGTATCAATCATTGATCAAATGCCATCTGGAAGGAAAAAGATAGAAACGTATTGGGCCAAGCATAATATGTTAGACAGAATTCTGGCATTTATGAGCAAGGAATTGGACAATGGACGGCAGGCATATGTGATTTGTCCACTGATTGAGGAATCAGAAAAGCTGGATTTGCAAAATGTATTGGATGTTCATACGGCTATGACACAGTATTTTAGCCCGAAATATTCTGTTGGGCTTATGCATGGTAAGCTCCATTCAGATGAAAAGGATGAAATCATGCGCGGTTTCGGAAATAATGATATTCAAGTCCTCGTATCAACGACCGTCGTGGAAGTGGGGGTGAATGTGCCTAATGCGACTGTGATGGTGATTTATGATGCCGAAAGATTTGGTTTGTCGCAGCTTCATCAATTAAGAGGCCGTGTAGGACGGGGTGCAGAACAATCCTATTGTATCTTAATAGCAGACCCAAAAACAGAGGTGGGAATTGAACGGTTGAATGCAATGTGCGATACAACTGATGGTTTCGCATTGAGTGAGAAGGATTTAGAGTTAAGAGGACCAGGGGACTTTTTTGGCAGAAAGCAGAGTGGGGTACCTGAATTTAAGATAGCAGACATGGTGCATGACTACCGCGCGCTTGAAACGGCCAGGAAGGATGCTGAAGAATTAATTTCCGGAAATGAATTCTGGACTGACGAAAAGTATAAATATCTAAGAGATTATCTGGCTGGCTCTGGGGTTCTAGAGGGAGAGAAATTAGATTGATTAACAGATTGCATGATAACCCGAAAAATTCTTGCAATCTGGTTTTTTAAATTATATACTACTATTAGTACCTAGTCATAATACTTCGGAAGGTGAAGGTTTTTGAAAAGAAACAAGAAGGATAGACAAGCTATATTAAAGGATATGATACAGGATAATCCTTTTATTACCGATGAGGAATTGGCTGAACAATTAAAGGTTAGTATCCAAACGATTCGTCTGGATCGCCTCGAACTATCCATCCCGGAATTGAGAGAAAGAATAAAGTCTGTCGCCGAGAAAAGAATGACAGACGAGATTAAATCTTTACCTGTTGATGAAATAATCGGGGATATTATTGATCTTGATTTAGATAACAGTGCTATTTCCTTGTTGGATATAAAACCTGAACATGTATTTAAGAGAAATAAAATAGCCAGAGGGCATCATTTATTCGCACAAGCCAATTCATTGGCCGTTGCGGTAACTAATGAGGAACTGGCGTTAACAGCAAAAGCTGCCATCCACTTCACAAAATCTGTGTATGAAGGCGATCGTGTGATTGCCAAAGCCAAGGTTATTGAAGTGGATAACGATAAAGGAAGATCCCTGATTACTGTGCATAGCTATGTAGGTAAGGAGCTTGTATTTAAAGGGGAGTTTTCCATGTACCGAACGACTACAGAGAAAAAGGATGAACAAGAATGAAAATTGCATTAGATGCTATGGGTGGAGACCACGGACCAAAAGAGTCTGTGAAAGGCGCAGAAAAAGCGATTAAATCTTTCCCGGAACTAGAAATTATGCTTATTGGCGATGAAGCTGAAATTAAAAAGCATTTAACTTCAGATGAACGGATAACCATTATCCATACGAATGAGGTTATAACTGGTGATGATGAACCGGTAAGAGCCGTGCGAAGAAAGAAAAATGCCTCTATGGTACTTGCTGCTCAGTATGTAAAAGATGGACAGGCCGATGCGTGCATCTCAGCAGGAAATACGGGAGCTCTAATGGCCGCAGGTCTCTTTGTGGTTGGAAGAATTGATGGAATTGATCGACCTGCACTTAGCCCAACATTACCGACAATTGATGGAAAAGGATTTGTTCTGTTGGATGTGGGAGCCAATGCTGATGCGAAGCCGGAGCATCTTTACCAATATGGCTTGATGGGGTCTGTTTATGCTGAGAAGGTCCGCAATATTGAAAAACCGCGAGTTGGTTTATTGAATATTGGTACCGAGGATAAAAAAGGAAATGAGCTTACCAAGCAAGCATTTGCTTTATTGAAGGATGCTGACTTTAATTTTATCGGTAATGTGGAAGCTCGGGATTTGTTAAATGGAGTAGCTGATGTTGTCGTAACCGACGGGTTTACCGGAAACATGGTTTTAAAAACAACTGAAGGTACGGCTTCTGCTTTATTTAAAATGTTAAAAGAAGCGATGATGGTCGATCTAAAGAGCAAACTGGCCGCAGCTGTTTTAAAGCCAGGGTTTAAAGAACTGAAAAATAAGCTGGATTACTCTGAATACGGTGGTGCAGGTCTATTTGGATTAAAAGCTCCTGTCATAAAAGCACATGGTTCCTCAGATGCAAATGCATTCTATAATGCCATTCGTCAGGCGAAAATCATGGTAGAACATCATGTTGCAGAAACGATTCATGAGGCAATAAAATAAACGAAGAAAAGGGAACGAATGTAAGGGGACGAATAGTAAGGGGGATATGATGACTAAATTTGCTTTTATTTTTCCGGGTCAGGGCTCACAAACTGTAGGTATGGGAAAAGATGCTTACGACAATTATCAAAATGTGAAAAATCTCTTTTTAAAAGCAGATGAATGCTTGGTTGAAGAGTTCAGTAAGCTTATTTTCGAAGGACCGCAAGAGAAATTGACACGTACATACAATGCTCAGCCGAGTCTGTTAATTACAAGTTTAGCGCTTCTTAGCGTATTTCGTGAAATGTCTGATTTAAAACCTGATTATATGGCAGGCCACAGCCTGGGTGAATATACGGCTTATGCTGCAGCTGGGTCCATTCAATACGAGGATGCGGTAAAACTCGTACGAAATCGAGGCTTATATATGGAGCAGGCTGTTCCATCTGGGATAGGCACGATGAGTGCTATTCTTGGTATGGATGAGTCAAGTCTAGAAGAAGTAACGAAAATGATAACGAATCAAGGTGAACCTGTACAATTAGCAAACTTAAATTCCCCAGGCCAAATTATTATCTCTGGAACAATGGATGGGGTAAGATTGGCAGGAGAGCTTGCAAAGGAAAAAGGAGCAAAGAGAGTGCTTCCCCTGGAAGTCAGCGGTCCTTTTCACTCTTCGTTGATGAAACCCGCAGCGAGTAAGCTTGCGGATACACTCAATACAATAGAAATTAGGACTCCTGATTATCCAATCATATCGAACTATACGGGAACCCTAGCTGGAACAGGTAATGAAATAAAAGACAGTCTGGTCAAACAGCTGTATTCTCCAGTGAAATGGCAGCAATCTGTTGAGTATATGATTCATGAAGGTGTGACAACCTTTATCGAATTTGGTCCTGGAACTGTTCTTTCAGGCCTAGTTAAGAAAATCAACCGCGGTGTTAAAGTATACTCAGTCAAAGATATTGAATCATGTAAAAATGTGGTCAGTTCACTTGATGCGGAGGTTAAAGCAAATGGGTAAATTGGATGGGAAAATTGCGCTTGTGACGGGCGCATCTAGAGGAATCGGTCGTGCCATTGCTATTGCTCTGGCAAAAGAAGGGGCTTCAGTTGCTGTTAATTATGCCGGGAACAGCGAAAAAGCTGAAAATGTTGTTAAAGAAATAACGGAGATTGGCAGAGAAGCAATATCCATCCAGGGGGATGTGACAAATGCTGAGTCTGTTACTGATATGGTGAAAATTGTAACTGAAAAATTTGGCAAGATTGATATTTTGATAAATAATGCAGGAATCACACGTGACAATTTGTTGATCCGTATGAAGGAAGATGATTGGGATTCTGTCATCAATACAAACTTAAAAGGTGTTTTCCTTTGTACAAAAGCTGTATCCAGGCAAATGATGAAGCAAAGGCAGGGACGGATTATTAATATTTCGTCTGTGGTGGGTGTGAGCGGAAATGCCGGTCAGGCCAATTATGTAGCTGCTAAATCAGGAGTCATAGGGTTAACCAAAACATCGGCTAAAGAATTGGCAACACGTGGGATTACTGTAAATGCGATTGCCCCTGGATTTATTGAAACAGATATGACCAATGCATTAACGGAGAATGTTGGAGAGCAAATGTTGAAGCAAATACCATTGGGCCGATTTGGTAAGCCGGAAGACGTGGCTAAAACAGCTGTTTTCCTGGCTGCGGAAGATTCCGGATATATTACTGGCCAAACGATTCATGTCGATGGCGGAATGGTTATGTAATAACTCAAAGATTGAATATGTCGATTAACCCTTGTACAATATACTAGATGCAATCTTGAAGGGAGGTGAAGTTGTGTCAGACGTATTAGAGAAAGTATCTAAAATAATCGTAGATCGCCTTGGTGTAGATGAATCCGAAGTAACACTTGAAGCTTCTTTTAAAGATGATCTTGGTGCTGATTCCCTTGATGTTGTGGAATTGGTTATGGAACTTGAAGATGAATTCGGTATGGAAATTTCAGATGATGATGCTGAAAAAATTTCAACAGTTGGCGATGCTGTGAACTACATAAAAAGCCAAAACTAATTAGTTCTTATGAAAAGCTCCGTATAAATACGGGGCTTTTCATGCTATTATAATAAAAGCCTGTATATATCAAAGAATTTCGTTATCAATTTGTACCTTTTCCAATTCTTTGGATTTATATATACTAAAATGTGAGAAACTTTTTAGTCAGATTTAGCAGGGGGTCAATATGCAGAAGAGTAAAAGAAAGATAAACAATGATGCAGATTTTATCGCATTTCAGGATCGGCTTGGTGTTTCATTTGAAAACATCAATTTATTAAAACAAGCATTTACACATTCATCCTATGTGAATGAGCATCGTCGCAAGCCATATGAAGATAACGAACGATTGGAATTTTTGGGGGATGCGGTATTGGAATTGACTGTATCACAATTTTTATACAAAAAATTCAATACGATGAGTGAAGGAGAATTAACAAAGCTTAGAGCTGCTATCGTTTGTGAGCCTTCACTTGTTAAGTTTGCCACTGAATATTCCTTTGGTCCTTTAATATTACTTGGAAAAGGGGAAGAAATGACTGGAGGAAGGGAACGTCCGGCTCTTCTGGCAGATGTCTTTGAGGCTTTTATCGGGGCATTATATTTAGACCAGGGGTTAGATGTCGTAATTGAGTTCCTCAAAAAATCAGTCTATCCAAAAATAGATAACGGTGCTTTTTCTCATGTGATGGATTTTAAGAGCCAGTTACAGGAATTGGTTCAGAAAGACGGAATTGGTACATTGGAATACAAAATTCTTAATGAAAAAGGTCCTGCACACAACAGAGAATTTATCGCCAGAGTATCCTTGAATGGGAAGGAATTTGGAGCAGGTAAGGGCAAATCGAAAAAAGAAGCAGAACAACATGCTGCGCAGCAAGCATTGATGCACTTGCAGAAAAGCAGTAAATAAATGATTAAAAGGCAGTTGGGTACCATGTCAGAAGATAAACAATTGTTTTTGAAACGATTGGATATAGTAGGTTTCAAATCTTTTGCTGAACGCATTTCCGTTGAATTTGTTTCGGGCGTAACTGCTGTAGTAGGTCCGAATGGAAGCGGAAAAAGCAATATCACAGATTCAATCCGTTGGGTGTTGGGTGAACAATCTGCAAAATCGTTGAGGGGCTCCAAAATGGAGGATATTATTTTTGCTGGAAGTGACTCCAGAAAGGCTCTTAACTTTGCAGAGGTTACCCTTACATTAAATAATGAAAGTCAGTTCCTTCCGATTGATTTCCATGAAGTTAGTGTCACAAGAAGGGTGACCCGTTCTGGTGACAGTGACTTTTTCATTAATAAAAAACCATGTCGTTTGAAAGACATCGTTGATTTATTCATGGATTCAGGACTTGGGAAGGAAGCTTTTTCAATTATAAGCCAAGGGAAAGTAGAAGAGATTTTAAGCAGTAAAGCGGAGGAACGCCGCACTATATTTGAAGAAGCAGCTGGTGTATTAAAATATAAAACAAGGAAGAAGAAAGCGGAGGTTAAGCTTGAGGAAACAAGGGCTAACCTGAACCGTGTTCATGATATTTTACATGAACTGGAGGGACAGGTGGAGCCACTCAAGATACAGGCATCCATTGCCCGCGATTATCTTCAGCAAAAAGAGGAACTTGAGGAATTTGAAGCTGCCTTGCTTGTATATGAAATTGAAGTCCTTCACGAAAAATGGACTTCATTATCAAAGCAGCTTGAAGAGCATCAAGTAAAGGATTCTGAATTCAGTTTATTAATTCAGAAAAAGGAATCCGCAGTAGAAGCGACTCGCTTGCAGTTGACTGAGCTAGATAATCGTATTCAGTCTTTACAGTCTACTTTGTTATCTGTCAGTGAAGAACTTGAAAAGGTAGAAGGCCGTAAACAAGTTTTAATTGAAAGAATGAAGAATGCAAGCCAAAACAAGCAGCATCTTGAAAAAAGTCTGCAAAACTGGCGAGATAAATTGATTCAGGTCTCACGTATCCGAGATGAAAAAGTGGGTACATTGCATCTTCTTCAGGCAGAAACGAAAAACTTTAAACAAAAATTACAGGAAAAACAAAATTTGCTTAGTAACTTTGCGGGAGACCTGGAAGCTAAAATTGATGCTCTGAAAAGTGAGTATATTGAACAGTTAAACCAACAGGCTGCGGCGAAACATGAGCTGACCTATTTAGAACAGCAATTAAGCCAACAGCAAAGTAAGCATGCAAAATTAGATCTTGATAATGGCAAATTATTGTCTTCTAGGGAACAGGTGACGGCTCGCTTGAAAGAAACGGAAATCCGACTCCATGCCGTTCAGCAGGATCTAGAGAATCAAATTTATCGTTATCGTGAATTACAGCATTCGCATGAAAATTTAAAAACCCAATATGAAAAACAGGAAAAAACTCTTTATCAGGCATATCAATATTTGCAAAAAGCAAAATCAAGAAAAGAAATGCTTGAAGAAATGGAAGAGGATTACTCCGGATTTTTCCAGGGTGTAAAAGAAATTCTTAAAGAAAAGAATAAAAACTTACATGGAATTGAAGGCGCTATTGCTGAGTTACTTAATGTGCCGAAGGATTATGCGGTTGCCATTGAGACTGCTCTGGGTGGAGCCCTGCAAAATATTGTGGTGGAAGAAGAACATCATGCACGTACAGCGATTGCTTTCTTAAAACGCAATCGACTTGGAAGAGCTACGTTCTTGCCTTTATCCACAATAAAAGGTAAGTCTGTCCCTTCTCAGGTTATACAGACTGCTGGGTCTCATCAGGCTTTTATTGGGCTTGCTTCTAATCTTGTTCAGTATGATGAGAAGTATAAAGAAGTCATGACGAGTCTTTTGGGAAATGTTTTTATTGTTCAGGATTTGGTCGGAGCTAATGAAATCGCAAAGCTTACAGGATATCGATATAGAATTGTTACCCTGGAAGGGGATATTGTCAGTCCAGGTGGAGCAATGACAGGTGGAGCGAACAGACAGTCGGGTTCATCTATTCTTTCACGTAAGGGAGAAAAAGAGGAGCTTGTTGAAAAAATCGCCCAAATGGACGAGCAGACAGCCAAGCTGGAAGCTCATGTAAAGAAAATAAAAGCCGATTTGGCTGATTCTGAGAAACAAGTCACCCGTCTTCGTGAAGCTGGTGAAACGCTTCGTTTGAATGAAGAATCTATTAAAGGGCAAATAAGAGAGCTGCAGCTTGAAGAACGCAATGTCAATGAACGATTAACGATTTATGATATGGAAAAATCGTCACTTGATGAAGAACGCCATATGAAAGAAAGTCGTATAAAGGAATTGGTAAACAGTCTCTCCTCCTATGAACAATCCATTAAACAAATGGATGCTGATATTAGCAGGTATACCGAGCAAAAGCAGATGGATCAATCTAGCAAGGACTCCCTTGTAGAGGAATTGAATGAATTAAAGATTCAATTAGCATCAAAAACCGAACAGCTTCAGCATCAGCAAAATGAAGTAGAACGGTTGACATCAGAATTAAATGAGGTAAAACAAAACATTCGTGATAATGAAGAAGATCTTTCCCTGTTAAATGGTGAAATGTCATCAAGCTCCACGGGTGAAACAAATCTGGAACAAACTGCAGCAGAGAAGCTAGAACAAAAAGAACAAGCGGTTCGTGAAATTGAAGCTTCACGAGCAAAGCGACAGGAACTATTAGAGCTTGTTGAAGAAAATGAAATGGAACTAAAAGAGTGGAAACGCCAGCATAGAGGGTTATCAGAAACATTAAAAGACGAAGAAATCAAACTCAATCGTTTAGATGTGGAAATGGATACCCGTTTGGATACGCTTCGCGAGGAATATACACTCACCTTTGAAGCAGCTAAAGAACAATATCCACTTACGATTGAACCTGAAGAAGCAAAACGGAAAGTGAAATTAATTAAGCTTTCTATCGAAGAGCTTGGTACAGTGAATATTGGTGCGATTGAAGAATATGATCGCGTTTCGGAGCGATATGAATTTTTAACAGCTCAAAGAGATGATTTGCAGGAAGCAAAAGATACATTGTTTGATGTGATTGATGAAATGGATGAAGAAATGAAGCGCCGTTTCGAGATTACCTTTAATGCAATTAAAAAAGAATTTAATTTGGTGTTCCCTTCCCTGTTTGGCGGGGGTCGAGCAGAGCTCAAGTTGACAGATCCAGAGGACATACTAAATACCGGTGTGGATATCATTGCACAGCCTCCTGGTAAAAAGCTGCAAAATCTCAGTTTATTATCAGGTGGGGAACGTGCACTAACAGCCATCGCTCTCTTGTTCGCTATTTTACGCGTAAGACCGGTTCCGTTTTGTATATTGGATGAAGTGGAAGCGGCGCTTGATGAAGCAAACGTGTACCGTTTCAGCCAATACTTAAAGCAATTCAGTAAAGAAACGCAATTTATCGTAATCACGCACCGCAAGGGAACAATGGAAGAAGCGGACGTCCTGTATGGTGTTACCATGCAGGAATCAGGAGTTTCGAAGCTTGTTTCTGTCCGGTTAGAGGAATCAAAGGAATTAATTGAATCAACTTAAAGGTGGTAAATACATGAGTTTTTTTAAGAAGCTAAAAGAAAAATTTAGTGAACAAACAACTAGTACATCTGAAAAGTTTAAACAGGGATTGACTAAAACAAGAAATTCATTTTCCGAAAAGGTCAATGATTTAGTTGCCCGCTACAGAGAAGTGGATGAAGACTTTTTTGAAGAGCTTGAAGATGTCATGATTCAGGCGGATATCGGTGTTGAAACCGTAATGGAATTGATTGATAAGCTGAAATTTGAAGTGAAACGCCGCAATATAAAAGATACAAAAGATGTACGAAGCGTTATATCTGAGAAGCTTGTTGAAATTTATCAGGCTGGTGAGGAGAAATCCAATGCTGTAAACATTCAGGAAGATCAACTGACAGTTATTCTGTTTGTAGGTGTGAATGGTGTGGGTAAAACGACAACGATTGGAAAACTTGCTCATAAATATAAGAGTGAGGGTAAGAAGGTCCTTTTGGCAGCGGGAGATACTTTCCGTGCCGGTGCGATTGAACAATTAGAAGTATGGGGCAATCGGGTTGGTGTAGAGGTCATTAAGCAGGGAGCAGGTTCAGATCCAGCTGCTGTTATGTTTGATGCTGTGCAGGCTGCTAAATCACGTAAAGCGGATATCCTTCTATGTGACACAGCAGGAAGACTTCAAAACAAGGTTAACCTTATGAAAGAGCTTGAAAAGGTTAAGAAGGTTATTGAACGGGAAGTACCGGGTGCGCCGCATGAAGTGTTGTTGGTTCTCGATGCCACCACTGGACAGAATGCGTTAATTCAAACCAAAACATTTAAGGAAGCCACAGATGTTTCCGGGATTGTATTAACAAAGCTAGATGGAACAGCGAAAGGCGGAATTGTCATTGCCATTCGCAATGAGCTCGGCATTCCAGTTAAATTCGCTGGCCTGGGTGAGCAAATGGATGATTTACAGGAATTCGATGCAGAACAATTTGTATATGGATTATTTGCCGAGTTAGTAGATGAAGCAGAAGAGTAAACCATTATTTTGAAGGGAAGAGCCTGTGTTTATACGGGCTCTTTTCTCTTTTACGGAGTCTATGTCGTAATTTTAGAGGATTTTTAGACAGGGATAATCATTCGGGAAAAGGCAGTTGGTTCGAAAGGAGCAAGGATAGAAGAGATTTACCATTGGCGTCACCTTAGATGAATCTATCTTTTTAAATAAAAACTGCGCTCTTTTGCATGTGTTTTTAAAACTGAAATATGACAGTAAAGCATTGGTAATACAAGCCTTGCCTCTTCAGGAAAGGGTTCTTGACATTCTTTGATTTTCCGATTAAACTTGTATATTGTAAAGGTATTTCACTTAACAGAGTTGGAGGGTCAGTAATGCTCGAGAAAACAATGCGGATGAATTACCTATATGACTTCTATCAATCATTGCTGACACCAAAGCAAAAAAGTTATATGTCTCTTTATTATCTGGACGATTATTCCCTGGGTGAAATTGCCGATGAATATGAGGTGAGCCGCCAGGCCGTTTATGATAATATTAAGCGAACAGAAGCGATGCTTGAAGAATACGAGGCTAAGCTTTTACTGTTTTATAAATCACAGGAACGCAGCCTTTTGCTCAATAAGTTAGGAAGTTTAACAGAACAGATGAATGAAAATGATGTTAAAGAACAACTGATTGAGATTATAGCATCTCTTGAAAAGTTAGATTAGGAGGCGGCATAATGGCATTTGAAGGTTTAGCCGACCGACTGCAGGGCACTTTGCAAAGAATCCGAGGCAAGGGTAAAGTGACGGAAGCTGATGTAAAAGAAATGATGAGAGAAGTAAAGCTCGCACTTCTTGAAGCAGACGTTAACTTTAAAGTAGTTAAGGATTTTATCAAACGTGTCAATGAAAGGGCTATTGGTCAAGAAGTTTTAAAGAGCTTGACACCTGGTCAACAGGTAATCAAGGTCGTTAAGGAAGAATTGACGGAATTAATGGGTGGCGAACAAAGCAAGATTGCTGTTTCAAATCGTCCTCCAACTGTTATCCTTATGGTTGGTTTACAGGGTGCCGGTAAAACAACAACCACAGGTAAACTGGCTAATCTGCTTCGCAAGAAATATAATCGTAAACCAATGCTAGTTGCAGCCGATATTTATCGTCCCGCAGCAATTAAGCAGCTTGAAACTTTAGGCGGTCAGCTCTCTATGCCTGTCTTTTCTTTGGGAGATCAAGTAAGTCCTGTAGAAATTGCCAAGCAAGGGGTTGCCAAAGCTAAAGAAGAGCATTGCGATTATGTTTTAGTCGATACAGCAGGGCGTTTGCATATTGATGAAAATCTGATGGGCGAATTGGCTGAAATTAAAGAAGCTGTAAAACCAGATGAGATTTTCTTAGTTGTAGATGCCATGACAGGACAGGATGCAGTCAATGTAGCTAAAAGCTTTAACGACCAACTCGAAATCACCGGTGTTATTTTAACCAAATTGGATGGAGATACACGCGGTGGTGCAGCATTATCCATTCGTTCAGTAGCTGAAAAACCGATTAAGTTTGTCGGTATGGGTGAAAAGATGGATGCATTAGAGCCATTCCACCCGGAACGAATGGCTTCAAGGATTCTAGGGATGGGCGATGTTCTCACGCTGATTGAGAAGGCCCAAACTGATGTTGATGAGGAGAAAGCACGCGAACTCGAGAAGAAGATGCGTACAAACTCTTTCACATTTGATGATTTCCTCGAACAGCTAGCACAGGTCAAAAAAATGGGACCGCTGGATGACATTTTAAAAATGCTTCCAGGTGCAAACAAAATTAAAGGGATGAACAATCTTTCCATTGATGATAAGCAAATTGCTCATGTTGAGGCAATCATTCAATCAATGACGAAGAAAGAGAAGGATCAGCCTGAAATTATTAATGCCAGCAGACGTAAACGGATTGCTAAAGGAAGCGGAAGACCGATTCAGGAAGTAAACCGACTTCTAAAGCAATTTGAAGACATGAAGAAGTTGATGAAGCAAATGACTGGCATGCAGCAAAAAGGTAAGAAAAAAGGCGGCTTTAAGCTACCTTTTATGTAAAAAAATATGGGTGTTAAGAAAAAACACTTTACAAGGGTATATTGATTTGGTAATATACTATCTTGTGTGATACTATTCGGAGGTGCAAGTATAAAATGGCAGTAAAAATTCGTTTAAAACGTATGGGAGCTAAAAAGACTCCTTTCTATCGTATTGTAGTAGCAGATTCTCGTTCTCCTCGTGACGGTCGTTTCATTGAGACAGTTGGAACTTACAACCCAGTTGCAAACCCAGCTGAAGTGAAAATT
Source organism: Pradoshia sp. Z4_20 (assembly GCF_058216035.1). NCBI lineage: Bacteria > Bacillati > Bacillota > Bacilli > Caryophanales > Bacillaceae > Pradoshia > Pradoshia sp. Z4_20. The sequence goes on along the minus strand of NZ_JBZAJD010000002.1, from coordinate 378,507 downwards.
GACGAGGAACTTACTTTACAATGGCTTCAAAATGGTGCTAAACCATCTGACACAGTTCGTAACTTGTTGTCAAAAGAAGGCATCATGGAAAAATTCCACAACGCGAAGCAAAGCAAGTAATATAAAGGTCCGTTATGATAGAATTGATTGAAACAATCGTAAAGCCTCTTGTCGATCATCCGGATGACGTGACCGTAGCAATGGATGAACAAGCCAATAAGATTGTTTTTACCCTGTCGGTCAATAAGAAAGACATGGGGAAGGTAATCGGCAAACAGGGGCGTGTAGCTAAAGCTATTCGAACAGTAGTGTATACTGCTGCATCCAAGAATGACAAAAAAGTCTATCTGGAAATACGCGATTGAAAAAAGGAGGGAGCAATCCCTCCTTTTTCTTATATATTCATGCATACTCACTAAGGGCTGAGCAAGAGGGCAAGGAGATGAGGTAACGAAGATGTTGCCACAGGATGTGGCGTTTTTAGTCTTCGTTCCTTGAATTAGGCCCTTCAGCTTTTGGTTGTCATCCAGCTTCATGAGCTAGGAGCTCGGGACATAAGCATAGCCTCTACAGGAGGGCAACAGGATGTTGGACACAAAGACGTTGCGACACGATGTGGCGTTCTTAGTCTTTGTACCTTACCCCCCCCTTCCGAGCCTCTGTCTTATGCTCCTCACTCCTGGGCGAGCTCTTTCAGCTTTTGGTTGTCATCTAGCTTCGACGGCTAGAAGCTCAGGACATAAGCATGGTCTCTTCGGGAGGGGAGAGCGCCTCCCTCCGAACCCCTGTCTTATGCTCCTCGCGGGCCTACAGGATGTAGGTCATGAAGACGTTGCCACAGGACGTGGCGAATTTAGTCTTCGTTCCTTGAATATGGGCCCTTCAGCTTTTGGTTGTCATTTATTGTGGTTCGGGATAGTATTAAGTTATGAATTATGAGGGTTTTGGGTTGGTTTTAGAGTGAAGTTTATAATCCATACATAGTACCGTGATTTGAAAGTAGCTATAATGATGATGAGTTGATAAGTTTCAGGATTTCTTCAGTACCGTAATACAATTGGTGGATTGGTATGTATGAAAGAGGTGCCATAATGAAAATACTTCAAAATGTTATAGTGAAACAGGTATTAACTGAGAAGAGTAAAATACAGCTGTTGGAGCAGTTTGAATATAAAAAAAGCGTTTTGAATAAAGAATGTGATCAATTGCGCTTTGAATTAAAGAAGCTGGAAAAAACAAAGAAATTTCAACCCGCAAGCTTAAAAACGCATTTTGAGAAAGAAATCGATATGCGTAAGGAAAAAGTGAAGCTGCTGGACTTTCAAATTCAACAGCTTGATATTCTCCCCTATGGGAGTGAATTAAAGGAACGAGAAGTTCAGGCAATAATTGATGTTGAAGTCGGGCAAAATTGGGAAGAAGTTGTACAAACTAAAACCATCATTATTAAAGATGGAATCATTGATGAATTTAAATAGAGGTGAACAGAAAGAAATGCAAAAATGGTTTAAAGTTGGCAAAATTGTTAATACCCACGGAATAAAAGGCGAGGTCAGGGTTATTTCAAGCACTGATTTCCCGGAAGAACGATATAAAAATGGGAGCACTTTATATATCTTTAAAAAGAGCTCAAATGAGCCTGTTGAAGTCACTGTTCAATCTTCAAGACAACACAAAAACTTTTATTTATTGACGTTTGAAGGGCATGGCACGATAGAATCAGTGGAGTCTTATAAAGAAGGCGTATTAAAGATATCAGAGGAACAAATGGGCAGCCTTGATGAAGGGGAATATTATTACCATGAAATCATCGGATGCACAGTACGTACTGCAGATGGTGCCGAATTGGGTGTGGTAAAAGAAATCCTTTCACCTGGAGCAAATGATGTATGGGTCATCAGCGGGAAAAACGGTAAAGAAGTATTGATTCCTTATATTGATGATGTTGTTAAAGAAATTGATGTAGATGCAAAAATGATCTCGATTGATCCGATGGAAGGACTGCTTGATTAATGAGAATCGATATCCTAACCTTATTTCCTGAAATGTTCAGCGGAGTGTTTGGATCCTCCATCCTTAAGAAGGCTGCTGAAAAACAGGCAGTTGAATACCATACCCATAATTTCCGGGAGTATTCAGATAACAAGCATCAATCTGTTGATGATTACCCATATGGCGGTGGGGCAGGAATGGTACTGAAACCTCAGCCGATTTTTGATTGCTTGGAGCAAATCACTCCAAAAGAGCAGAAGAAAAAGCCTCGGGTCATCCTTTTATGTCCACAGGGGGAACGCTATAACCAAGCTAAAGCAGAGGAACTGGCAAAGGAAGATCAGCTTATTTTCGTGTGCGGGCATTACGAAGGGTATGACGAAAGGATACGCGAACATGCGGTAACAGACGAAATATCAATTGGTGATTTCGTATTAACGGGTGGAGAGCTTGGAGCAATGGTGATCATCGATAGTGTAGTGCGGCTATTGCCAGGGGTGCTGGGGAATGAGGATTCACCTGTACTGGATTCATTTAGTTCAGGTCTTTTGGAACACCCTCATTATACGCGTCCGGCTGATTTTCGCGGGATGAAGGTCCCGGATGTTCTCATTTCGGGAAACCATAAATATATTGAGGAATGGAGAAAGAAAGAATCTTTGCGCAGAACCTGGCAAAGGCGTCCGGATTTATTGAATCATTATGATCTGACCAAAGAAGAAAAAAAATGGCTCGAAGAAATAAAAAATGAAGATAGATAGTTGCGCTTTAGGTGTTTTATATGATAAGATACATTTTGTGAGTTAGGCTGTAAAGCCTTGCTTTTATAACAATGTTCCGCTGTCATTATCTCGAGAAGGGGTGGCAAGAGCATTGGGTGGAAGGAGTTGAATACGATGCATAAATTAATCGAAGAAATCACGAAGGATCAATTAAGAACTGATCTTCCTACTTTCCGTTCCGGTGATACTGTAAGAGTACACGTTAAGGTTGTTGAGGGAACTCGTGAACGTATTCAGGTATACGAAGGCGTAGTAATCAAGCGTCGTGGAGGCGGAATCAGTGAAACTTTCACAGTCCGCAAAATTTCCTATGGTGTAGGTGTTGAACGTGCATTCCCATTGCACACACCACGTATCGCTAAATTGGAAGTTATCCGTCGCGGTAAAGTACGTCGTGCTAAGCTTTATTACTTGCGTAACCTACGCGGTAAAGCAGCACGTATTAAAGAAATCCGATAATTACGTGTTTAACGTGAGTGGATACAAGGAGCTTGTGCTGACACAAGCTCCTTTTTCACATTAAACATCAAATTATTGCTTTTTTATGTGAAAAGTATATATTTATACATATATAGAGAAGATATAGGCGGTGTACGAATATGGCTAAGTCTAAAGGGAAAAGTGAAATCCTCGAGTGGGTTAAAGCTTTAGTTATTGCAATAGTATTGGCAGCAATCATCCGATATTTCCTATTTGCACCTATATTGGTTGATGGTTTATCGATGATGCCAACCCTTCATAATGAAAATAGAATGGTAGTCAATAAAATGTCCTATAAAATCGGTGAACCTGAGCGATTTGATATAGTGGTATTTCACGCTACAGAAGAAAAAGATTACATTAAAAGAGTAATTGGCTTACCTGGAGATAAAATAGAATATAAAGATGATACTTTATATATTAATGGCAAGGCATATGAAGAGCCTTACCTGGATGAAGCCAAGGAACAAATGATTGAAGGACCTTTGACAGAACCATTTACACTGGAAGAAATTATTGGCCAGGAAACGGTTCCCGAGGGTGAAGTGTTTGTGATGGGGGATAATCGAAGATACTCGAAAGATAGCCGCCATATTGGAACGATCAAGCAAAGTGAGATTTTGGGCAAAACCAGTCTAGTGTACTGGCCGTTAAAAGAATTTAGAATTGTTGACTAATGACTGAAAAGGTGAAAGTATGACGATACAATGGTTTCCCGGGCATATGGCTAAAGCTCGGCGTGAAGTAACAGAAAAATTAAAGCTGGTAGACATAATATTTGAGCTAGTAGATGCTCGGCTTCCCCAATCATCTAGAAATCCTATGATTGATGAAATTATTCAGCATAAACCGCGGCTGGTGATTTTAAATAAGGCAGATATGGCAGATCAAAGTAAAACAAATCAATGGTTAGCCTATTTCGAAGCTAAGGGAATTAAAGCCGTAGCCGTAAATGCACATCAAGGGACAGGCTTGAAAAGTATTATGGCGGGAGCTCAAGAAGTTCTTAAAGAAAAAATAGAAAAGATGAAATCTAGAGGAATAAAACCACGTGCAATCCGTGCCATGATTGTCGGAATTCCCAATGTTGGGAAGTCTACATTAATAAATAGGCTTGCTGGAAAAAATATTGCCAAAACCGGTAATATGCCAGGTGTGACAAAAGCGCAGCAATGGATTAAAGTTGGTAAGGAGCTTGAACTATTGGACACTCCTGGTATCCTATGGCCGAAGTTTGAGGATCAGGAAGTCGGCTGTAAACTAGCTGTAACAGGAGCTATTAAGGATACCATTTTAAATCTTCATGATATTGCAATCTATGGATTGAAATTTTTGGAGAGGGAATATCCAGCGCGTTTGCTCGATGGGTATAAGCTTGAGGAAATTCCAGAAGAAATTGTGGAAGCCTTTGACCAAGTAGGGAAATTGCGAGGATGTTTAGCTGGCGGTGGCATAGTGGATTATGATAAAACTGCTGAATTGATTATAAGAGATATCCGTACACAAAAATTTGGAAGATTAACGTTTGAATCTCCATTTGAATTGGAATCTGATATATAATAAAAAACTAGAAGGCCCCCTTGTTTGGGGGTCTTTACATTTGTGTGCCAAAACCGATATTAATTAGGAAGGATAGCAGAAATGACGAATTCACTTACCATTTCAGAAATAAAAAATAAGCTTAAAGAGCTAGAAACCATCGAGGATCCGTTTGTTCAGGAATGCCGCAAGGATCAGCGTAAAGGCGTCCAGGTTGCCCTCTCAGGCTTTGAAAGAGCAATTGCCAGGAAAGTAGAGGAAAGACGCCATTTCGACTCCATATCGGTTTTTGAGAACCAACTAAGGGATGAAGGATATCAATATATAGTGGGCATAGACGAAGCAGGCAGAGGGCCGCTTGCTGGTCCTGTAGTAGCAGGGGCTGTGATTTTGCCTGAAAACTTTTATTTAGCCGGCCTTACTGACTCAAAGAAACTCTCTGCTGCAAAAAGAGAGCAATACTACGAGTACATACTGGAAAATGCGCTTGCGGTTGGGGTTGGCATTATACACAGTGAGGAAATCGACAAAATAAATATTTATGAAGCTGCCAAAAAGGCGATGCTTTCAGCAGTGAATCAGTTAAAAGTATTCCCGGAATATGCATTGATAGATGCTATGAAGTTAGACTTGCCTATACCACAGATGTCGCTGATTAAAGGGGATGCCAAGTCTATCTCTATTGCAGCTGCTTCAGTCATTGCCAAAGAAACGAGAGACAGACTTATGAAGGAATATGCAGAAATCTATCCACAATATGGATTTGATAAGCATATGGGGTATGGAACGAGCAGTCATTTAGAAGCTATCGAAAAGTATGGTCCGGTTGATTGGCACAGGATGACATTTGCTCCTTTAAAGAATAATTACTGATAAGAGAGGTGTGATTTTTTGCAGCCTGTCATAAATATAGATTCATGGATCAATAAACTGGCTTATAGCAAGGTATCAACAGGCTTCAGAGATGGCCAAATATTTGCTGGAAAAATCACGAAATTTTATCCTCATAATATGGCGGAAGTTCTCGTAAATGGAACAAAAATGATAGCGAAATTGGATGTATCAGTGGAAGCGCATGTGCGCCAATTATTTCAGGTCAGGCAAACAGAAAATGGTTTGATGCAATTAAAGGTATTGCCTTTTGGCAGTGGAATATCAAAGCCCGATTTGCCCGCTCAACTATTAAGTGCATTCCAGATAAAGGCATCAAGGGCGGGGGAAAATCTGGCTGAAATGGTGATTGCCAACCAGCTGGCTGTGACGAAAGATAGCTTTACCAGGGCTTTAAACTGGCTGAATTCAACAGGCGATCCATCGATAGGAATGCCAACCATTAAATTAGCGTACATGAACCAGCTTCCGATACATAAAACTGTGTTGGATGCTCTTTTATCACTGAAAACTGGAGAATCATTAACTAGTATGCTTGATTCCCTGACAAAATATCTTAAGACTTCCGACAATCTAGGTAAATATGCTCATATAATAAATAGATTAGAGGAATTTCTTCAGACAGGTAAGAGGGAAGCCTTTCAAGGGATAGCTATGTCTCTTATGGACGAGAATATGGAAATTTTTCAAAAGGCTGGGCTGATCCTTAAGGAAGGAGAGGTAATTTTATCGAATTCTAGTCATAATAGATTACAGGAATGGATAGAAAGGGTATTTAGTGGAAATAGCACACGTCCCCCTGAACTAACAGCAGAAGAATGGCAAAAGGTTCAGGAAAAAATTTTGAAAAGTGATCTGTTTAGTCATCTTGATAAGAATAACACCTTATATAAGGCGATGAACTCCATCATGCAATCACTAGGAATTAAGGATCAATCAAAACAGCCTGAGACAAGTATAGTAAAGGATACATTGATACAATTGACGGCCGAAAAAACACCCATCCAACTAAAAAACCAGGCTGAAGCCATTCTGACAAGGTTAGCCGCGTTTCAATTATTATCCCAGGAAACCGGACCACTGCAGAATGTATTTATGCAGATTCCAGTTCCCTTAACTTCGGTTAAAGGTGATTTGACATTGCAATGGACTGGTCGAAAACGAGAAGATGGGACAATTGATCCAGCATATTGCCGAATTGTATTTTATTTAGAGCTAGCCCACTTAAAAGAAACCGTTATTGATATGAATATCCAAAACCGGATCATTAGTTTAAAGATATGGACTGGGGAGAAAAAGGAGGCAAATATTGCTGCCAGTTCCCTGGTGACCATACTGAAGGAAAATTTAGAGGAGAAGGGGTATATTCTATCAACTGTAAAAATTGCTGATTTTTCGCAGGAGAAGTCTGTAAATTCTGAAATAAGTAAATCATATTATCCCTCTTTTGGGTATACCGGGGTTGATTATAAAATATGAAAAAAAGCAGAAAATCTGCCTCTGTTTTAAAATATGAGGAAAATCAGGATGTCTCCCCAAAATTAATAGCTAAGGGAAAAGGTATTGTAGCTGATCATATCTTAAAGGAAGCTGTAAAACATGAGATTCCTGTCCGAAAGGATCCTAGTCTTACAGAATTACTATCACAGCTTGAGATTAATCAATCGATTCCTGAGGAACTTTATCAGGCAGTTGCAGAGGTTTTTGCCTTTATATATAAGGTTGACCATAAAACTAGTAAATAATTTATAGAAAGGGTTTCCTAAGAGATAGAGAATTTCGCCATAGAATACCTGTGTATTGTGGACAGGTCTTTTAGTTTGAAAAATATGGGTAAATAAGGAGTGGGCGTGATCGATTTTTTTTCTGTTTCTAATGATTATTTTCATTCTGGCAGCGAATTTAATTGCGTTCTTTGTTTTTAATAAAAAGCGCAATTTGTATCTAGCTGCATTAGTCACTTTATTATTGGCCGGTGTGTTTGGTTTAGTCGCTGGAATGTTAGCCGTCTGGCTGATAGAAGATGGATTTGCGTTCTTTTACGGATTTAACATAGCAGCTATTTTGCTGTGGAATAGTATCGCCGTCTTTTTGATTGCCATCATCGTTTCGCTTGTTAAATTGTATCGAAAACAAACCTAATGGATATAGCTCCTGAAGTTGGGATGAAGCGAAAAGCTAAAAAGAAAAGTTGTGAGATTTTGAGGGAGTAGTGGATAGAATTATCTTCTATTACTATAGTAACTTATCCGAAGAAGTTTTCTACGGAATGCCAAAATATATATCTTTTTTGAAGGCTGAAAATGATGATTTCAGCCTTTCTTTTAGTATGCTTTCTTTATCATTTTATGTAATAAGTGTAAAAAAATTACCGATATTTGGTGAAATCGCTTTAAATTATTGGACTTTGAATACTAGTTTTAATACAATGAAAACGCAATATATTTTTTATAGTCTGAAAGTTTTGATGGGAGGATAAGAAATGAATATCCATGAGTATCAAGGTAAAGAGATCCTCAGACAATACGGGGTAAATGTTCCAAATGGAAAAGTCGCTTTTTCTGTTGAGGAAGCAGTTAACGCAGCAAGTGAACTTGGAACTGCGGTTACTGTTGTGAAAGCTCAAATCCATGCGGGTGGAAGAGGGAAAGCTGGCGGTGTCAAGGTTGCCAAATCGCTGGATGAGGTTCGTACATATGCTGGTGAAATACTCGGCAAAGTATTGGTAACGCATCAAACGGGTCCGGATGGTAAAGAAGTAAAACGCTTACTTATTGAAGAAGGCTGTGACATCAAGAAAGAATATTATGTTGGGCTTGTTCTTGATAGAGCAACTTCAAGAGTTGTATTAATGGCTTCTGAAGAGGGCGGAACAGAAATAGAAGAAGTTGCAGAAAAGACACCGGAAAAAATCTTCAAGGAAGTTATTGATCCTGTAATCGGATTAACACCATTCCAAGCTAGAAGAATAGCTTTTAATATTAATATACCAAAAGAATTAATCAACAAAGCAGCTAAATTTATGACTAGTCTTTATACGGCATTTATTGAAAAAGACTGTTCTATTGCTGAAATCAATCCTTTAGTCGTTACAGGCGACGGAGAAGTGATGGCTTTGGATGCTAAGTTGAATTTTGACGAAAATGCGCTTTATCGCCACAAGGATATTGTCGCTTATCGAGATCTTGAGGAAGAAGATCCAAAAGAAATCGAAGCTTCCAAATACGACCTAAGCTATATATCTCTTGATGGCAATATCGGCTGCATGGTTAATGGCGCAGGACTTGCGATGTCAACAATGGATATTATTAATCACTATGGTGGCACTCCAGCCAACTTCCTCGATGTTGGGGGCAGTGCAACGGCTGAAAAAGTTACGGAAGCATTTAAGATTATCCTTTCAGACAGCCATGTTAAGGGGATTTTTGTAAATATATTTGGCGGCATAATGAAATGTGATGTTATTGCTGAGGGCGTTGTTGAAGCAGCTAAACAGGTTAGCTTACAGGTACCGCTGGTCGTACGCCTAGAAGGTACGAATGTAGACCTTGGTAAAAAGATATTAGAGGAATCCGGTATTAATGTCACAGCTGCAGAATCAATGGCTGATGGTGCACAAAAAATCGTTTCGTTAATAGGCTAAGACTGGAGGATATATGAAATGAGCGTATTTGTTAATAAAGATTCAAAAGTGATTGTACAAGGTATTACAGGATCTACAGCCCGTTTTCATACGAAGCAAATGTTAGAATACGGCACGAATATTGTTGGCGGTGTAACACCTGGTAAAGGCGGCGCTGAGGCTGAGGGTGTTCCTGTCTTCAATACCGTAATTGAAGCAAAAGAAGCAACAGGTGCCAATGTATCAGTTATCTATGTACCAGCTCCTTTTGCTGCAGATTCCATTCTTGAAGCAGTTGACGCAGAGCTTGATCTTGTCATCTGTATTACAGAGCATATCCCTGTATTGGACATGGTAAAAGTAAAACGTTATATGGAAGGGAAGAAAACACGTCTAATCGGGCCGAACTGTCCGGGCGTTATTACTCCTGAAGAATGTAAGGTAGGGATCATGCCTGGTTATATCCACAGAAAAGGGCATATTGGCGTTGTTTCTCGCTCGGGTACATTAACCTATGAAGCGGTGCATCAATTAACTCAGGCGGGCTTTGGACAGTCATCAGCAGTTGGTATTGGTGGCGACCCTGTCAATGGAACTGATTTCATCGACGTTTTAAAAGCTTTTAATGAAGATCCTGAAACGTATGCGGTGATTATGATCGGTGAAATAGGTGGTACAGCGGAAGAAGAAGCAGCCCAATGGGTGAAAGAAAATATGACAAAACCGGTTACCGGATTTATCGGAGGCCGTACTGCTCCTCCAGGGAAACGAATGGGCCATGCAGGCGCCATTATATCCGGCGGAAAAGGAACAGCCGATGAGAAAATTCGGGTGTTGAATGAATGCGGTATTAAAGTGGCTGAAACTCCGGCTGTAATGGGTGAAACGATGCTAAGTGTATTAAAAGAAAAAGGGCTATACGATAAATGTAAAACGCATTAATAATAAGACAGGCCTCCCCTTATCCTTTTTTAGGGGAGCGTCTTTTATATTAAAAATATTAAGAGGTGAAGCTGTTATGGATGAATGGAAGAATAGGCTTGTGCACCTGGATCATTGTCGGGGTATGAGTTGGAAAGCTAAATTTCGCATATTGAAAGATGATCCGAACCTTCAGAAGATGTATGATCAGCCCTACCGTTATTGGGTGGAAACATTGGATTTATCCCCGTCAAAAATCTCCTTCTTCATGAAAGACCTCCACAATGAAGATCTTCAAAAAATGCCTTCTATATATGAGAAAAACCACATCCGCTGTATAACATTCCTCGATGACCTATATCCCGGACAACTTTCTGTTATTTATCAACAACCATGGATTTTATATTGCAAAGGAAATCCTGAACTCTTGCATAATTCAAGGATATTAGCCATAATAGGTAGCCGTGCCCCTACTGAATACGGAAAAAAGACGGTTAACTATCTAATTCCTGATTTAGTTAATGCAGATGTTTGTATTGCTAGTGGATTAGCAAGAGGGATCGATTCACATGCACAACATAAAGCTCTCCAAAGCGGTGGAAAGGTTATAGCTGTTATTGGTGGTGGGCTTTTTAATATTTATCCAAAGGAAAATACAAAACTTGCTGAATTAATTATGAAAAATGGTGTAGTATTGTCTGAATATCCACCCATCATGAAACCGGAACCCTGGCATTTTCCTATGAGAAACAGAATTATTAGTGGTTTATCACGGGCTATACTAGTGGTAGAGGGAAAACAAAGAAGTGGGACATTTATCACAATCCAGCATGGGTTAGAACAGGGTAAAGATATCTATGCGGTACCGGGCAGTGTGTTTTCTGAACTGTCTGCAGGCCCGCATGAGCTGATTAAAGAGGGTGCCAAATTAATCAATCATGCTAATGACATTATCTATGAGTGGTGACATCAACAGAGCTTCGGGACATCCATGGATAAAGATTACCATTTTGTTAGTTAGGCTATTTTAAAACTATTTAAGTTGCAAAATTATAATTTCTGTTATACATTGTGCTTCAGACAAGGTTTTTTGGTCAGGGTAATTATTCAGATTATATTGATTGTTGTTAATAGTAAAAAAATCATTAGAACATATCATTGACAGAAGTAAATCTAAACCTTCATAATCATACATGCATGAATATAGAGAATGATACCCTCTTAAGGAGGAAAGAAATGGCGGATTATTTAGTTATAGTGGAATCGCCTGCTAAAGCGAAAACCATTGAAAAATATTTAGGAAAAAAATATAAAGTGAAAGCATCCATGGGCCATGTACGTGATTTACCGAAGAGCCAGATGGGTGTAGATTTTGAACACAATTATCAATTGAAATATATCACCATTCGCGGTAAAGGTGATGTACTTAAAGATTTAAAGACAGCCGCAAAAAAAGCTAAGAAAGTCTATCTCGCAGCTGACCCCGACAGAGAAGGGGAAGCAATCGCGTGGCATTTAGCTCATAGTCTCGGTGTGGATGTAAGCTCTGATTGCCGTGTCGTATTTAATGAAATAACAAAAGACGCAATTAAAGAATCATTTAAACATCCAAGACCTATTAAAATGAATCTGGTAGATGCACAGCAAGCGAGAAGAGTATTAGACCGTATTGTGGGATACAGCATAAGCCCAATTCTATGGAAAAAAATAAAAAAAGGCCTAAGTGCCGGACGTGTTCAATCGGTTGCTGTCCGTCTAATTATCGATCGTGAGAAAGAAATAGCAGCATTTGAGCCGGAAGAGTATTGGTCCATTAATGGATCGTTTCTGAAAGGCAAGAAGGATTTTGAAGCTAACTTTCAATCTTTGAATGGCAAGAAAGTTCCGTTGCAATCCAAAGACGATGTAAATAATATACTTTCAAAATTAAATGGAAACGAATTCTTAGTACAATCGGTAACGAAGAAGGAGCGAAAACGTAATCCAGCTCCTCCGTTTACAACATCATCCCTGCAACAGGAAGCGGCTCGTAAACTTAATTTCAGAGCAAAGAAAACCATGATGATTGCACAGCAACTGTATGAAGGTATTGAGATTGGCAAAGAAGGAACTGTCGGTCTGATTACGTATATGAGAACGGACTCTACCAGGATTTCAGAAACTGCTCAAAAAGAAGCAAGCGGATGGATTACATCTCAGTTTGGGGAAGAGTACTTACCAAAGACCCAAAGGAAGGATAAGCAAACATCTGGAGCACAGGATGCCCATGAGGCGGTAAGGCCGACCGGGGTAATCAGGGAACCTTCTATGATAAAGCAATATCTCTCTCGTGACCAATACCGCTTATATAAATTAATATGGGAACGATTTGTTGCCAGCCAGATGGCGCCTGCCATTATGGACACGATGGCCGTAGATTTAAAAAACGGTGATGTCGTATTTAGAGCAAATGGGTCAAAAGTAAAATTTGCCGGTTTTATGAAAGTATATATTGAAGGCAATGATGATAATAATGAAGAAAAGGAAAATTTACTGCCAGATCTAAAAGAAGGGGATGTTGTATTTTCAAAAGACATTGAGTCAAATCAACATTTTACTCAGCCGCCGCCTCGTTATACAGAAGCAAGGCTGGTTAAAACCCTTGAGGAATTAGGCATTGGCAGACCATCAACCTATGCGCCAACACTTGATACTATCCAAAAGAGAGGCTATGTAGCTCTAGATAATAAGCGCTTTGTTCCGACAGAGCTTGGAGAAATTATTATTGAAGTTATGAGTGAATTCTTTCCTGACATCCTGGACGTCGAATTCACAGCTAAAATGGAAAACGAACTGGATAATGTAGAAGATGGTGAAGTTGAATGGGTTAATATTATCGATCATTTCTACAAAGAGTTCGAAAAGGATTTAGCCAAGGCTGAAGAAGAGATGAAAGAAATCGAAATAAAGGATGAACCAACAGGCGAATCATGTGAGGAATGTGGATCGGCGATGGTGTACAAGATGGGGCGTTATGGAAAATTTGCAGCATGCAGTAATTTCCCGGATTGCCGGAATACCAAGCCGATTGTCAAAGAAATCGGTGTGAAATGTCCTAAATGTCATGAAGGCAATATCGTTGAACGAAAAAGCAAAAAACGCCGCATCTTTTATGGCTGTGATCGTTACCCGGCCTGTGAATTCATTTCTTGGGATAAGCCAATACAGCGACCTTGTCCAAAATGTCAAGGACCGTTAGTTGAGAAAAAACTTAAAAAAGGCATTCAAGTTACATGTCTTGATTGCAATTATAAGGAAGAACCACAAAGTTAAAGGAAGGAAGAGCTGAGGCTCTTCCTTCTTAAATCTCAATAAAATACGTGAAATATCCTGAAACTTTTTAATAACAGATACGTATGACTTATAAAACATATTGTTTTTAAATGAGTTACATGATATAACGATTTACGTAATAAATATAGCTGGAGGGTATACATAATGCAAAGAGTAATAGTAGTAGGTGCCGGATTAGCTGGCAGCGAAGCGGCCTGGCAATTGGCCGAGAGAGGCATACAGGTTGATTTATATGAGATGAGACCTGTGAAACAAACTCCGGCACATCATACAGATAAGTTCGCTGAATTGGTTTGCAGCAATTCTTTGCGAGCAAATACTTTAACCAATGCGGTTGGAGTATTGAAAGAGGAAATGCGTCAATTAAACTCACTTATTATTGATTCTGCAGATCACTGTTCTGTACCGGCTGGAGGAGCACTGGCTGTTGACCGCCATGAGTTTGCAGGCAGAGTAACAGAAACATTAAGAAATCATCCAAATGTAACGATTCATAATGAGGAATTAACGGAAATACCAAAAGATGAGATAACGATTATTGCGACGGGGCCTCTTACCAGTGAATTATTATCACGTGAAATCAGCCAATTAACAGGAGAGGACTATTTTTATTTTTATGATGCGGCTGCACCGATTATTGAAAAAGACAGTATTGATTTAGACAAAGTTTATTTGAAATCACGCTATGATAAAGGGGAAGCAGCTTATTTAAATTGCCCAATGACTGAAGAGGAATTTAATACTTTTTATGACGCGCTAATTGAAGCAGAAACTGTTCCGTTAAAAGAGTTTGAAAAGGAAATTTTCTTTGAAGGATGCATGCCTATTGAAGTGATGGCAAAGCGAGGAAAGAAAACCATGCTGTTTGGCCCGATGAAGCCGGTTGGCCTAGAAGATCCTAAAACGGGAAAACGACCGTATGCAGTTGTGCAGCTTCGTCAGGATGATGCAGCTGGAACATTGTATAATATTGTTGGCTTCCAAACTCATTTAAAATGGGGCCCGCAAAAAGAAGTGATTAGATTAATTCCAGGTCTGGAAAATGCTGAAATTGTAAGATATGGTGTTATGCACAGAAATACCTTTATCAATTCGCCTAAAGTGCTGGAAGCTACATATCAGCTAAAAGAAAAGCCTAATTTATTCTTCGCAGGTCAAATGACAGGTGTAGAGGGATATGTAGAATCGGCAGCGTCAGGCTTAATTGCAGGTATTAATGCAGCTCGGATGGCTTCAGGACAGGAACCATTAACCTTCCCTCAGGAAACAGCAATGGGAAGCATGGCTCACTATATCACCTCAACTAATTCCAAAAACTTCCAACCTATGAATGCTAATTTTGGCTTATTCCCGGATTTAGGAAGGAAAATTAAATCCAAACAAGAACGAGCTGAAGCTCACGCTGAACGTGCTTTACAAACAATTCGGAACTTTTTGAATAGTTTGTAAAATAATTGCAAGGGTTACTATTATATGTTAGTATTTAGTAGCCCTTGATAAGGAGTGACTTTTTTGAATAATGGAACTTCTTTAGAATTTTATATAAAGTATTTACAAATCGAAAAAAACTATTCAAAATATACTATTGCATATTACAAACAGGATATAGAGGAATTTTTCTTGTTCATGAGTGAACAAGTTATTTCCAGTTTGAAAACAGTCACATATCCCGATGCTCGATTATATGTTACGAATCTCACTGAACGTAATTTGTCTAAAAGAAGTATCAGCAGAAAAATATCTTGCTTACGATCGTTTTATAAGTTTCTCATGAGGGAAAATATGGTGGATGAAAATCCATTTGCAATGCTTTCATTGCCAAAAAAGGAACAGAGGCTGCCTAGGTTTATGTATGAAGAAGAGATGGAAGCGATATTTTCAGCTATCGATCATACTTCTACTATAGGAAAGCGGGACTTGGCTATTTTAGAACTTTTGTATGCAACAGGTATGAGGGTAAGTGAATGTTGCAGTGTGGAACTGGGCGATTTGGATTTTTCTCTTATGACTGTTCTTGCTCATGGGAAGGGGAAGAAGGATCGTTATATTCCTTTTGGCGAACATGCTAAAAAAGCATTGCAGGAATATATTGAAGGACCCAGAAATGAATTAATACAAAAATCTTCACAACAGCACGCGTTTCTGTTTGTTAACCAAAGAGGTAACCCTTTAACTCCAAGGGGTGTTCGGTATATTTTAACGAATATTATAGATAAAGCTTCCGTTAATAAACATCTATATCCACATATGCTGCGGCATAGTTTTGCAACACACCTATTAAATAGCGGTGCGGATATACGCTCTGTACAGGAACTTCTCGGTCATTCCTCCATACAGGCGACGCAGGTTTATACGCATGTCAGTAAGGAAAGACTAAGAGAGGTTTATAGAAACAGCCATCCGAGAGCTTAAAGATATTTGCCTTAATTTTAGTAAGGGAGAGTTGTATTATGGAACAATTTCATGCTACTACCATTTTTGCAGTGCAACATAATGGGGAATGTGCTATGGCTGGTGACGGTCAGGTAACAATGGGAAATGCCGTTGTAATGAAACACACTGCAAAAAAAGTGAGAAAATTATTTAATGGAAAAGTGTTAGCCGGTTTTGCAGGCTCAGTTGCGGACGCTTTTTCTTTATTTGAAATGTTCGAGAGTAAGTTACATGAATATAATGGAAACTTACAGCGTGCAGCGGTTGAACTTGCTAAATCCTGGAGAAGCGATAAAGTTTTACGTAAGCTTGAAGCTATGTTAATCGTAATGGATACGAATCATATGCTGCTGATTTCAGGTACCGGAGAAGTGATTGAGCCTGATGATGGTATATTGGCGATTGGTTCCGGTGGGAATTATGCGCTGGCCGCTGGACGTTCCTTGAAACGTTTTTCCGGTGAAAATATGACAGCCCGAGAAATTGCTCATGCTTCGTTAACAATTGCATCTGAAATTTGTGTATATACGAATTCTAATATTATTTTGGAAGAGCTATGAACAAAGGAGGGTCATAATGAAACAGGACAACAAAAATCTAACGCCGAGACAAATAGTTGAGAAATTGGATCAATACATAATTGGGCAAGCGGATGCTAAAAGAGCAGTCGCTATTGCATTAAGAAATAGGTATCGACGCGGTCTCTTAAAAGAAAACATGCGTGATGAGGTTGTACCGAAAAATATCCTTATGATTGGACCGACTGGTGTTGGGAAAACTGAGATAGCTCGTCGAATTGCTAAAATTGTTAAAGCCCCTTTTATTAAAGTGGAAGCAACAAAATTCACAGAAGTTGGCTATGTCGGACGTGATGTAGAAAGCATGGTGCGTGATTTAGCTGAAACTTCTGTTAGACTTGTAAAAGAAGAAAGAATGCTGGAAGTGAAGGATAAAGCATTAGAAAATGCTAACAATCGAATTGTAGAATTGTTAGTACCTTCAGGCAAAAAGTCGTCTTCCTTTAAAAATCCTTTTGAGATGATATTCGGCGGTTCAGGTGATACTTCCAATCCATCTGATCAAGATAATCAGGAAGATGAAAGAAATATATATGAAAAACGCAGATTAATCAAAGAGCGTTTATTAAAAGGTGAGTTAGAAGAAGAAGTAATTACTGTAGAGGTAGAAGAACAGCCTCCATCAATGTTCGATATGCTTCAGGGATCCGGTATGGAACAAATGGGTATGAATATGCAGGATGCATTCAGTAATCTAATGCCTAAAAAGCAGAAAAAACGAAAACTAGCTATTAAAGATGCACGTAAGGTATTGGCAAATGAAGAAGCGCAAAAATTGATTGATATGGATGAGGTAACACAGGTAGCTATTGAACGAGCTGAACAGACTGGTATCATCTTTATTGATGAAATCGATAAAATAGCGAGTAAGAGCGGCGGTGCCTCTTCAGCAGACGTATCGAGAGAGGGAGTCCAAAGAGATATTCTTCCTGTTGTTGAAGGTTCGACAGTCGTAACGAAATACGGTACTGTTAAAACGGATCACGTGTTATTTATTGCTGCAGGTGCTTTCCATATTGCAAAGCCTTCTGACCTTATTCCTGAACTGCAAGGTCGTTTTCCAATCAGAGTAGAACTTAAAAAATTATCTGTGGATGATTTTTATAAAGTGTTAATAGAACCTGACAATGCTTTGATTAAACAATATATAGCATTATTAGAAACAGAAGGTATAGAAATTGAATTTTCAGACGAAGCTATTCGTAGGATAGCCGAGGTTGCCTTTGAAGTGAACCAAAACACGGATAACATTGGAGCAAGAAGATTACATACTATTATGGAAAAGCTTTTAGAGGACCTATCATTTGAAGCTCCTGAAATTTCTATGGGGCATATTATGATTACCCCTAAGTATGTGGATGAAAAACTGGGCGCAATATCTAAAAATAAAGACTTAAGTGAGTTTATATTATAAGTAGTTTGATGTTTCAGATTATTGCTCAAGGGTACAACTAATTAGTTACATTTTACTCTTTTCCATTATCCTGTTCACTCAATAAACTTGATAAATATCCATAAAAGAAGACATTATAGGAGGAAGTAAACAATGGATTTACTGAATAAAACAAGAAAAATAAACTCGATGCTGCAACAAACTGGCGGAAAGCAAGTTAACTTTAAAGAAATGGCTGAAAGCTTAAGCGAAGTAATTCAGGCGAATATCTTCGTAGTTAGCCGCAGAGGAAAATTACTTGGTTTTCAAATAAACCAACAAATTGAAAATGAGCGTATGAAAAAAATGCTCGAAGATCGTCAATTTCCTGAAGAATATACAAATAATCTTTTCAATATTAAAGAAACATCTTCCAATCTTGATGTTGAAAGCGAATATACAGCTTTCCCTGTAGAAAACAAAGAGTTATTTAAATCAGGCTGGACTACAATTATTCCTATCGTAGGCGGCGGTGAGCGCCTTGGTACATTAATTCTATCCCGTGTAGAACAAAAATTCGCTGACGATGATTTGATTCTAGGTGAATACGGTGCTACTGTTGTTGGAATGGAAATTTTGCGTGAAAAGGCAGAAGAAATTGAAGAGGAAGCTAGAAGCAAGGCTGTTGTTCAAATGGCTATCAGTTCATTATCTTACAGTGAATTAGAAGCTATTGAGCATATCTTTGAAGAATTAAAAGGTAATGAAGGTTTATTAGTTGCTTCCAAAATAGCTGACCGAGTAGGAATTACGCGTTCTGTTATTGTTAACGCATTAAGAAAGTTAGAAAGTGCCGGTGTTATCGAATCTCGCTCTTTAGGTATGAAAGGTACTTATATCAAAGTATTGAATGCTAAATTCTTAAACGAGCTTGAAGGATTAAAACGCTAATACAGCAAATAGAAAGACCGAAGTCAAAAAGTGACTTCGGTTTTTTTGTTACTGGATAAAAGAAGTCGGTTGGACTTGTAATTAACATCAATACAATATCATTTAACGTAAGATGTTGATAGTAATTGTTATTGCACTCTTATTACTTAATAATGGGAAATCAATGAAGGGTTTTCAAACTTACTTTATTTACTTCTATTAGTAATGAAAAAAAACGAACTCCTAAAAATGGGTTCGTTTTTTTGTTAGTTGAAATTTGAACAAAATGTGAAAATAGCCAGGTAAATTCAAAAACTCTTGGTCAAAATAGGACTATTGTACTTATCATTTTATGTTAATTTTCTTTAATATAAATTATGACAAATAATTTATAAATGTGACTATTTTGTCTTATTTATACTTAAAATAAAGAAATATGTAATATTACTCTGTAAAATAATAGTGAATATAGTAGTATATTGGATATATGTTCAATATATAGAAGGATTTGTCGTAGAAAATGAATTAACTAATAGAGTAGGGAAAACTCTCTAAGTATGAAAGGGTGATAAAATGAAGCTTTTTTCCAACACAGTCAGCTTGCTTGAACAAGGGTTGAATTACTCGTCATTAAAATCAAAAGCTATCTCCCAAAATATTGCAAATGTCGACACTCCTAACTATAAAGCAAAAAATGTGAGTTTTAAATCTGAATTAGATCAAGCAGCACAAATAAATAATCAATCCTTTAAAACCGATAGCAGGCACTTTGAATTTAAGAAAACAGGAAGCAGTGCCATTCAAGTAACCAGTAACAGTCGGAATTACAATAGTACAGGAAACAGTGTGGATATGGATAGTGAAATGAGCGATTTGGCTACTAACCAAATCTATTACAATGCATTGATTGAACGGCTGAATGGCAATTTTCAAACATTAAAAAGTGTTATACAGGGAGGTAAGTAGGTATGGGTTTGTTCACTGGCATGAACATTACATCCAGTGCGTTAACAGCACAGCGACTGCGTATGGATGTGATTTCATCCAATATGGCCAACGCTGAAACAACAAGAGGCAAGTATGTTGATGGTGAATGGCAACCTTATCAAAGGAAATCAATTGAATTGCAAACAAAGGATAATGGGTTTTCTAATTTTTTGAATACAGCTATGAATAAAACAAATAATTCTTCTGTTGGTAATGGTGTTAGAGTTGCTGCGATTAAGGAAGATGTCAATATGGTTTACGACCCTGGCAATCAGGCAGCCAATGAAGCTGGTTATATCGAGGAGCCCGATTATAAACTGGTCTATGATTCAGCCCATGCAGATGCTGATCCAGACACGGGGTACGTTAAAATGCCCAATGTTGATCCATTGCGTGAGACAGTTGATTTAATCAGTGCAACAAGGTCATATGAAGCGAATATTACAGTATTCAATGCATCCAAAGGGATGATGATGAAAGCACTTGAAATAGGAAAATAAAATTAGGGGGCTATAAGGGATGGAACCAATTCAATTAAACAACTCTGTTTCTTCAATTTTTACTCAAAAACTACCTAACTCACCCAATACTACACCATACGAATCTCAAAAATCTTTTGCGTCCGTCCTAAAGAAATCTATTGAAGAAATTAATACGACTCAGCAAGAATCAGCTACGATGACACAAAAATTAGCACTTGGTGAAAATGTTGATTTGCATAATGTAATGATTACATCCCAAAAAGCGAGTATAACGCTGCAGGCGGCTATGGAAGTCCGCAATAAAGCAGTCGAAGCTTATCAGGAAATAATGAGAATGAGCATGTAGAAAAATAATATATGCATTGTCCCAACGAAATTAATATTCCCTACATATGACAGGGAAGTCTCTGTGGACGTTAATATTGATGCAAAAGCTAAGTTCGGGGGATCACGATGAAGGAAACGTTCATAAAAATTGGAAATCAAATAAAAGATTTTTGGAAGAGCCGTTCAAGTAAACAGAAAACACTCTATATCAGTATGATGGCTGCAGTAATACTAATTGCTGCTGCGGTTGTTTTTCTTACTTCAAGAACAACGCTCGTTCCTCTATATAGTGATCTTTCACCAACAGAAACTGGATCTATAAAAGAGAATCTGGATGGCAGAGGAATCACGTCGGAAATCGCTGATAATGGCAGTACGATACTAGTTCCAAGTGAAATGGCAGATACGTTGCTAGTTGAGCTTGCTGCAGAGGGTATTCCGAATTCAGGAAGCATAGATTATTCATATTTCAGTGAAAATGCAAGCTTTGGTATGACTGATAATGAATTTAATGTCATTAAACAGGATGCTATGCAGAATGAAATAGCAGGCCTTATTAAAGGGATAGAAGGAGTTCAAGGTGCTGAGGTTATTCTCACCCTCCCTGATAAGGGGGTATTCGTTAGTGATACAAAAGAGGAGGCCTCGGCTTCCATAGTATTAAATACAAAGCCTGGACAGGAATTTGAAGAGAAGCAAATACAAGCCTTATATCATTTAGTATCAAAAAGCGTCCCAAATCTTCCTACAGATAATATCGTCATTATGAATCAATACTTTGAGTACTTTGATTTAAATAATAGTGGCAGCAATAGTACGGATAGTTTTGCATCCCAAAATGAAATAAAGAAAGAGATTGAGAAGGATATACAACGCAGAGTTCAAAGTATGCTTGGAACGATCATGGGTAACGATAAAGTTGTTGTTTCTGTAACAGCTGATGTGGATTTTACCCAAGAAAATAGAGAAGAAAATCTTGTGGAACCCGTGGATGAAGAGAATATGGAAGGCCTGACGATCAGTGCCCAAAAACTATCAGAGACCTATACAGGCGAAACAGGAGCAGAAGGCGGTACACCTGTTACTGAAGATCCTTCAGACTCACTGGGATCGCAGTATCTTGAAGGATCAAATGGAAATGGTGATTATGAGAAGACTGAGGAAACAGTAAACACAGAGGTTAACCGAATACGTAAAGAGATTAGTGAATCTCCATACAAAGTAAGAGATTTGGGGATTCAGGTTATGGTTGAACCACCTGATGCTAATGACACCAACTCTCTCCCAGAAGAAAGAATAACTGATATAAGAGATATTTTGGGGACGATTGTGCGAACAAGTATCGATAAATCAGAAAATGAAAATCCTCTAACAGATGATCAATTAGAGGAAAAAATTGCGATTTCCATCCAGCCATTTAATGGGAAAGTTACATTTGACGAACAGCAGGAAAATAGTACTCCGTGGTGGATTTATGTAATTGGCGGTGTATTATGTTTAGCGATTATTCTGCTTTTGATTTTTATTATCAAATCCAGAAAAAATAAAGAAATTGAGATAGAACAATATGAAGAACCGATCCCTCCTGTTTTGGTAGCCGATATTGAAGACGAAGCAGAATCAGAAGCCACTGTTAAAAGAAAGCAACTAGAAAAATTGGCGAAAGAAAAGCCTGATGAATTTGCGAAACTCTTAAGATCATGGATTACGGAAGACTAGGGGGTAAGAAGACATGTCTATCAGAGATAAAAAAAGTGGTCTAACGGGAAAACAAAAGGCTGCAGTCCTGCTCATTTCAATGGGGCCGGATGTATCTGCAAATGTTTATAAGCATTTATCGGAAGAGGAAATTGAAAAGCTGACCTTAGAAATTTCAGGCGTACGAAAGGTAGGCCCAAAAGAGAAGGAAGATATCGTAGATGAATTCCATACGATTGCGCTGGCACAGGATTACATTTCTCAGGGTGGAATTGGTTATGCCAAAACTGTATTAGAAAAAGCATTGGGCAGTGACCAGGCACAGGCCATTATCAATCGCTTAACATCATCTCTGCAGGTGAAGCCCTTTGATTTTGTCAGAAAAGCAGATCCGGGCCAAATTCTGAATTTTATACAGAATGAGCATCCTCAAACGATTGCCTTAATACTATCTTATTTGGAAGCGGGACAGGCAGGACAGATTTTATCAGAGCTTCCTCAGGATATGCAGGCAGATGTAGCGAAACGGATTGCCTTAATGGACAGCACCTCGCCTGAAATCATCAATGAGGTAGAACAAATTCTAGAACGAAAGCTATCTGCCACTGTTACGCAAGACTATACGCAAACCGGTGGAATTGAAGCCGTTGTAGAAGTGTTAAATGGTGTTGATCGTTCAACAGAAAGAACCATTTTGGATGCTTTAGAAATACAGGATCCTGAATTGGCTGAAGAAATTAAGAAACGAATGTTTGTATTCGAAGACATTGTCACCTTGGATAATAGAGCCATCCAAAGGGTGATAAAAGATGTAGAAAACGAAGATTTAATGCTGTCTCTTAAAGTCGCCAGTGAAGAGGTTAAGGAAATTGTTTATAAAAACATGTCCAAACGGATGGTCGATACATTTACAGAAGAGATGGAATTTATGGGACCGGTTCGTTTACGGGATGTAGAAGAAGCGCAGTCAAGAATTGTTGCGATTATTCGACGCCTTGAGGATGCCGGTGAAATCGTCCTAGCCCGTGGTGGGGGAGATGACATTATTGTCTAGAATTATAAAGTCCCATTATACAGAAACACATGCGCAAGAGAAGAAAATAATCCGGATTAAAAAAATAATGAATGAACAGAATGAGTCCCTTTTTCAAGAAGAGTCAGTAGCTTCTGATCTAAATCGGCTCTTGATGGAAGCAAATCAAAAAGCTGAGGCAATTGTTTTAGAAGCTCAGAAACAGGCTGATCAAGTTTATCTAAAGATACAGGAAGAAGTAAAGCAATGGGATAAGGAAAAACAAATTCTCATTGAAGAGGCCAGACAGGAAGGGTATCTCATTGGTAAGAAACAGGGTGCTTCGGACTCAAAAAGAGAATATCAGCACATGCTGAACCTTGCACAAGAGACAATGAACCAAGCTAAAAAAGAATACCAATCTGTTGTGGAAAAGTCTGAGTTTACCATCCTCAACCTCGGAATAAAGGTAGCTGAAAAAATTATGAATCAGCACTTAGACGAAAATGAGGAAGATTATTTATTTATTGTGAAAAAAGCAATTAAGGAAGCTCGAGAATATAAAAATATTGAACTACATATTCCTCCGCTTCATTACTCTTTTGTCTTAACACATAAAAAAGAATTAATGTCCTTATTTCCAAGAGAAACAGAGTTTTATATCTATCCGAATGATGAGTTAGAAGGAAATGGATGTGTAATTGAATCATCCAATGGACGTTTGGTAGCAAGTGTGGATGAACAGCTGGAACAAATCAGAATTAAGCTTCAGGAATCCCTTGAGGAGGACCTCTAATGAAAGTCTCTCAATTAATAGATCAAATTGATACTCTCGATACGTTTAAGAGATATGGGCGAATTAAAAGAGTGGTAGGTCTTATGATTGAGTCTCAGGGGCCGGCCAGCTCAGTTGGAGATGTATGCTTGATCCATACCGGCAAAAAGAACAAGGTAAAGGCTGAAGTAGTAGGATTCCGGGATGAGATTGTCATTTTAATGCCCTATAGTGCTGTAAGTGAGATAGCACCCGGCTCTATTGTCGAGGCGACTCGTAAACCGCTCGAGATCAAAGTAGGAACAGGTTTAATAGGCAAGGCACTTGATGCTATCGGAAACCCACTTGATGGAGGGTCACTTCCATACGGTTTATCCTCTACAGCAACGGAGCAGGATCCTCCAAATCCAATGTCACGTCCGCCCATTAATGAGGGAATTGAAACAGGTGTCCGCATGATTGATAGTTTACTAACGGTTGGAAAAGGTCAGAGGGTTGGAATTTTCGCGGGAAGCGGAGTAGGAAAGAGCACATTATTAGGAATGATTGCCAGGAATACGACAGCTGATTTAAATGTGATAGCTCTTGTTGGTGAACGTGGGAGAGAAGTCCGAGAATTTATCGAAAGAGATTTAGGTCCTCTTGGATTAAAAAGATCTATAGTAGTTGTGGCCACATCAGATCAGCCGCCCTTAATGAGAATAAAGGCTGCTTATACGGCAACAGCCATAGCTGAGTTTTTTCGCGATCGGGGGATGAATGTCATGCTGATGATGGACTCGGTTACAAGGATTGCTATGGCACAGAGAGAATTGGGTCTGGCTGTTGGGGAACCGCCGACAACTAAAGGGTATACTCCATCTGTCTTCAGTATTCTGCCAAGATTGCTAGAGAGAACTGGAACGAACAGTAAGGGAACGATTACAGCCTTTTATACGGTATTGGTAGATGGTGATGATATGAATGAACCTATTGCTGATACAGTACGTGGGATATTAGATGGACATTTTGTTTTAGACAGAGACCTTGCTAATAAGGGACAGTTTCCAGGAATCAATATTTTAAAAAGTATCAGCAGAATAATGGCTCATATTATAGAACCGACTCATGCTAAAGCAGCTGAAAAGGTACGACAATCCTTAGGTGCTTATCTGGAAGCAGAAGATTTAATTAATATTGGTGCCTATAAAAAAGGCTCCAACCCAATCATTGATGAAGCTATTACTAAATATCCTGCAATCATTGAGTATTTAAAACAGGATGTAAATGAAAAAGTGACGAAACAGCAAAGTATCGAACAACTGCACTTATTAGTAGAGATGGGTGGATGATTCAATGCACTATCAGTATAAATTCGAAAAAATATTAACGATAAAAGAAAAAGAAAAGAATGATTCAGAGTCAAAATATACAGAAGCTGTAAAAGAGTTTGAATCAGAAGCCGAAAATCTCTATCAAGTGCTGAAAAAGAAAGAAGAGTTATTGGATTCACAATCTGAACAATTAAAACAGGGATTGTCCGTACAGCAGGTCAGATATAATCAGCATTTTTTGGATAATCATGAAAAGATGATTGTCCATTATCAAAAGCGTGTGATGGATACACGATCTAAAATGCACTTTTATCACCAGCTTCTGATAGAAAGCAATGTAGAGGTTAAAAAATACGAGAAAATCAAAGAGAAAGATTTTCAAAGATATTTTAATACAATGAAATACGAAGAAAATCGGCAAATGGATGAAATATCTATTCAACAATACATGAGCCGTTCATGATGGAGGCGTAGTAGTTGGATCGTATGGAAGAAAAGGAAAACAAAGGATTTAGTAAACTGAATTTGTTCCTTACTATATTGATTGTTCTGATATTCATAGCTGGAATTCTGGTAATCACCGTAACTTTCTCAGGTAAAAGTATAGGGGAACAAGCTGGAAAACTTGCTGAAAATATTCCCTTTTTAGGTGAGAGTGAGGAAAAGGCAGAAAAACAGACAAATCAAACAAATCAAGCGGATTATGTGAAAGAAATTGCTAGTCTTAAGTCAGAGCTTAAGGATAAAGAGAAAGAAACGGAAAGTCTTGAAAAATTGCTGGATAACAAGGAGATTGAACTCAAGCGCAGTCAGTTATCCGTAGAGCAACTGGAACAGACGATTTCAGAATTAGATCAAAAAAAAGAACAAAACTCAAGATCCTCAAAAGATATCATTGATACCTATGAGAAAATGGCTCCCAAACAGGCGGCCTTAATAGTAGCAGAAATGAATGAGAAAGAAGCGGTGAAAATCCTATCCTCTATTACTACAGAAGCCTTGGCTGACATTATGGAAAAGATGGAAGCTAAAAAAGCTGCCGTATTAATGGAAAAAATCTCGGCCGAGAAAAGTAATGGTGCTGAGGATTCTTAAGGGGAAAGCAGAAAGATTGAAAGGAGGTGAATAAATGAATCAGATGGGTGTATTGCCTAACAACCAATTTGTAAAAACAACTGCTTTACCTAATGACCAAGTACAAATAAATAAAAAATCTCAGGATAAATCTTTTCATAAAATGCTCCAAGATGAAAAGAGCTTGGACAAAGCAGAGAAAACAGAGGATCCAGTATATGAAATACTGCATGATGGAGTTGAAGTAGATGATACTTTGAGTTTCCTGGAAAAAGAGGGACTTGAAGAGTTGGAAGGAGCATTTGAGCTGTTAAATATGCTGCTAACCAATAACCAGGAAGCTCTTCCAGAATCAGAGTTTATTCAACAGCTTCTGGGTGAAAATCCTTCTGAAGCAATTAAAGAGGCATTAAGGAATTTATTGGATTCATACGATACATTTAAGGAGATCGATTTTACTCAATTGCCTCCTGTTGAAGATGATATTGAAACACTTAATGGCATATTAACTAATGGGTTAGCAAAACCATTTGAAGGTTTAACAAATGATCAAAGAAATGCATTTCTTACTCTGTTGAATTTCGGAAAATTGGTTGTGATGAGCCATAAGCATACGTTCAATCAAAAAGGAGCAGAAAATGTTGGTCAATTAGATGCTCTTTTAATGAACTGGAAATACAAATTGACAGCCTTGGATGAAACAAAAAAACCAATTCTGTCTGATGTAAAAAACAATCCTGCTTCATTAAGAGATATAGGCATGAACACATACAATCTGCAATCTAAAACCTATTCATTAAACTTCAAAAATGGTGGTTCCATTGTCGGATTCAATCCTATGTCTGCTAAAAGTGCAGATATTCCGTTAAACCAAACAGTGATGATTGGAGACCTTCAGTTACAAACACAGCAGCAGAGTCCTGTCTTGACCCTTGAAAAAGGTGGACAAGCAGTAGGTGCAGATGAATTCATTAAATCATTTGAATCTCTCTTATCTAAATCGAATTTTACTAACCAAAATGGTGTTCAAAGATTATTTGTTCGATTGACACCGGAGAACCTGGGTACCTTGCAAATTGAATTAATACAAAAAGACGGCCAGCTGGTAGCCAAAATTATTGCCAATACACAAAAAGGAAAAGAGCTATTAGAATCTCAGATTCAAGGACTAAGAGTTTCATTGGCTGCACAGGGAATTGATTTCGACGAAATAGACCTAGAACAATCACAGGATACGCACTTCCAGGAAGAATCTCCTTCGGAAGAGAGAAGAAATCAGCATGAACATCAAGAAGATCAAAATGTTAGGGATCATGATGAAGAATTATTTTCAGGATTTTCAAGTGTTCTGGAAGAATCAATCATTAATCAGGAAATATAGGAGGAGTCATTTTGACAACGATTGATACAAGTCTTTTATATAGTTCCTTACAGAATCAAACGAGGGAAGTAAAAAATAACCTGGATAAGGATGATTTTCTGAAATTATTGCTGACACAGCTACAAAATCAGGATCCAACCAGTCCAATGGACGATACGGACTTTATAGCGCAAATGGCAACCTTCTCAAGTCTTGAGCAAATGACGAATATGAATACGACGTTAGAGAGCTTTGTGAACTCACAAAATCAAAATCTATTAATCACCTATTCGCAGTTTGTGGGGCAGGAAGTGACCTATCATAAACTGGCCAACCCAGATAACGAAGGTGGGGACACGGAGGTTGTGGAAGGAAAGGGTGTTGTGAAATCCATCCAATTTGTTGATGAGAGTGTGAAATTTATTCTAGAAGACGGGACTATATTAGAGCCTGCAAATATTTCTTCCATAAATCAGCTATCAGAGGGCAATAATCTTGCCGAAGCGAGTCGTCTAATAGGGAAACAAGTGACTTGGCTGGATGATAAAGGGGAAGAACACACGGCAGAAGTATCTTCGGTCTTTCAAAGAGACGGAAAAGTTAAACTAGAGGTGAATGATGAAGCGAAAACCTCTCTGCTTCTCAATCAGTTGATTAAAGTAGGATAAAGATAAGAGGCGAAGTCAATGGATCAAAAAATTATATTCAGGCCACAAGTGCCAATTGCCAATCCACTTAAAGGTGCGCAAAAAAACCAAATGAAAAGTGGAAATGATTCTTTTGAAAGCTTTCTTAGGCCTGAACTGGACGCTGCAAATAAAGGTATTACAATCAGCAAGCATGCCCAACAGCGCATCCAACAACGAAATTTACAGATAGATGAACATCAATGGGGCCAGCTGGAAGTAAAATTGGCTGAAGCAAGGCGCAAGGGTTTAAATGATTCATTGGTGTTGATGGATCATGCAGCCCTCATTGTAAATGCAAAAAATAATACGGTCATTACTGCAATGGATAGAGACGAAGCGGGAGCCCAAATTTTCACAAATATTAATGGGGCAATCATTTTAAAATAAAAACTGGATGGCTGGACCTCATGAGAGGAAGCCAGGCTGTTGATCGACTGATACAGCCAAGCTGAAAGGGGAAAAATAATAATATGTTACGTTCCATGTATTCTGGCATTAGCGGATTAAAAAACTTCCAAACAAAATTGGATGTAATCGGTAATAACATCGCAAATGTGAACACATATGGCTTTAAAAAAGGCAGGGTTACATTTAAAGATACTATGAGCCAAACTGTTTCGGGTGCCAGCGGAGCCACTGCTGATAAGGGCGGTACGAATGCTATTCAGGTAGGCCTCGGAAGCTCACTGGCTTCGATTGATAATATTGATACACAGGGAAGTGCCCAAACGACGAATCGAACACTGGATTTTTCTATTGAAGGTGATGGATATTTCGTAGTTAAAAATGGAAATCAACAATTATATACACGTGCAGGGAATTTTTATTTAGATCAGGATGGGGCACTTGTGACAAGTGAAGGATTTAAGGTTCTAGATATAGACGAACAGGAGATCACTATCCCGCAAAATATAGTCAGCTTCAGTATTGGACAGGGCGGCGAAATAACGGGTGTCGATGCAAATGGAGCTAGTGACACTATAGCAACAATTGGAGTAGCTAAATTCACTAACCCGGCCGGATTAACGAAGGCGGGTAATAATACATTTCAAGCATCTGCAAATTCTGGGGTACTCGACATAGGAACAGCAGACACCGAAGGTAGAGGGAAACTGACATCAGGTCGACTTGAAATGTCAAATGTGGATTTATCTGAAGAATTTACAGATATGATTGTGGCACAGCGTGGTTTTCAGGCTAATACCCGCATTATCACAACATCTGATGAAATCCTTCAGGAATTAGTTAATTTGAAAAGGTAATGGTAAAGGAGGCAGGGGCTAAAGAAATCCTTTAGCCCTCCCAATTATGATACAGGTAACCAAATTGAACGGAAAAAAATACTTTTTAAATGCATTATTCATAGAGTCTGTAGAAGCAAATCCAGATACGACTATAACACTTACCAATGGAAAAAAGTTAATCGTCGCAACTGAGGAAAGAGAACTTATACAGATGATTAATCATTTTTATCGCAGCATAAACGTTTTAGGACATCAGCAGAACCGGGAGGATACCGATGAAGAATAAATTAATACTTTTATTTTTGTCAGCTATTTCTTTGCTGGGGATCATCGCGGTTGTTGTGTTAATGAATTACACAGGCGACTCTGCAGATAAAGAACCGAGTATTGATGAGGTTATTAAATATTCTGTTGAAATACCGGAAATTACGACTAACTTAACGGATAATACGTTAATTCGAGTAACGTATATGATGGAAACAGACGGTAAAAAGGCAAAAGAGGAATTAGAAAAAAGAATTTTCCAAGTAAATGACATTGTCATTAAAGAATTATCTGAGATGAAAGCTGAACAACTGAATGATAAAAAGGGCAAACTGGAATTTGAAAATAAACTTAAGGAACAAGTGAATGAGTTGATGCAGGAAGGTAAGGTTATTCAAGTTTATACTACCTCGTCTATTCTCCAATAAAAAGCGACGGACATAAAAGTATCTGAAACTACGGAGGTGATTCGATTGTCTGGCGAGGTTTTATCACAGAATGAAATTGATGCATTATTATCTGCCCTCTCAACAGGTGAAATGGATGCAGATGAATTGAAAAAGGAAGAGAATGAAAGAAAAGTAAGAGTTTATGATTTTAAAAGAGCTTTACGGTTTTCGAAAGACCAAATTCGAAATTTAACAAGAATACATGAGAATTTTGCTCGTTTACTGACCACTTATTTTTCAGCGCAGTTACGCACGTATGTCAATATCAATGTTGCGACAGCTGATCAGCTTCCGTATGAAGAATTTATACGTTCAATTCCTAAAATGACGATTATGAATGTTTTTGAGGTTCCTCCTTTAGATGGACGAATCTTGATGGAAGTTAATCCGATTATCGCTTATACCATGCTCGATCGTGTATTAGGCGGCAGAGGTTCAAGTCTTAATAAAGTTGAGAGCCTCACAGAGATAGAAACCAAAATTATGTCCAATCTATTTGAACGTGCATTTGAGAATCTAAAGGAAGCGTGGGCTAACATAGCCGATATAAACCCGGAGCTATCAGAGTTTGAGGTTAATCCACAATTCTTACAGATGGTTTCCCCAAATGATACGGTGGTTGTAATTTCATTAAATATTACAATCGGTGAAGTTAGCGGGATGATAAATATATGTATACCGCATGTAGTATTAGAGCCTATTATTCCTAATTTATCTGTACATTATTGGATGCATACAAGCAAAAAGAAAAGAGAACCAAATGAAGTACAAGCGATAGAACAACAAGTTCGAACAGCAGAGTTACCCCTGATTGCTCAATTGGGAACTGCTGATATTTTAATCCAAGACTTCTTAAATCTAACTGTGGGGGATGTTATTGAATTAGGTCAGCCAATAGACAGCCCAATTGTGTTGTCCATAGGAGATGTTCCTAAATTCCTTGGACAGGCAGGAAAGGTAAATAAGAAGATAGGCATTCAAATATTGGAGAACTTGAAAGGGGGAAGCTTAGAATGATGAACAATGAAAGACTTACTCAGGAAGAAATTGATGCATTATTAGATAGTTCTAATCAGGAAGTGTTTCCTGCTTCACCAGCGATAGGTGATTATTTTTCATCAATGGAACAGGATGCTCTTGGTGAAATTGGCAATATATCATTTGGAAGCTCAGCAACTGCTTTATCTATACTATTAAATCACAAAGTGGATATTACGACACCTTGCGTTTCTATAGTTGCCAGTGAAAAATTAGTGGAAGAATTTCCACAGCCATATGTAGCCATTCAGGTGGAATATACAGATGGTTTTATTGGTTCTAATTTGTTGGTCATAAAGCAGACAGATGCTGCTATTATTGCTGACCTCATGCTGGGTGGAGATGGGCATTCTCCAGCTGAGGATTTATCTGAGATTCATCTAAGCGCTGTACAGGAAGCGATGAATCAAATGATGGGTTCTGCTGCAACCTCCATGTCGACTGTTTTTAATAAGCGTGTAGATATCTCGCCTCCATCCATAGAGCTTATAGATTTAATGGAAGGCTCTGGACATGATGTTTTTCCAAAAGCTGATTTGCTTGTGAAAGTGTCTTTTAGATTAACGATAGGGAACTTAATAGATTCCTATATCATGCAATTATTGCCTGCGCATTTTGCCAGAAGTTTAGTAGATGAATTGATGAAGAAAACTTCTCCTGAGATGGGAGAGACAATTAAACAGAATCAACCAGCTGCCTATTCCATGAGTGGAGTGGAACCAACTGTGAGAACCAGTAATGAGAGAGTAGCTAAAACGGCATCTGATCAATCGTATCAAGCGGAGCACATCAACGACGCACTGTTGGGAGGTAAAACAGAGATAAATATGCAAAGCAATCAATATCTAGGAACGAATTCTGCTCCCTATAGCCAGCCGGTTCAGGTACAGCCTGCCACGTTTTCTGAATTTGAGCACACGCAGCGGTTAGATGAAAAAGAGGTTAATAACCTCAATATGTTATTGGATATTCCTTTGCAGGTAACCGTAGAACTGGGAAGAACGAATCGGTCCGTCAAAGAAATTCTTGAGCTATCATCAGGATCTATTATTGAATTGGATAAATTAGCCGGTGAACCGGTCGATATTTTGGTGAATAAGCGTTTGATTGCCAAAGGAGAAGTCGTTGTAATTGATGAAAATTTTGGTGTTCGGGTTACAGATATTATTAGCCGAACTGACCGTCTGAAAAAATTAAAGTAAGCTGGGGGAAGAAAGAATGTCACACAAAATTTTAGTAGTCGATGATGCTGCATTTATGAGAATGATGATTAAAGATATCCTGGTTAAGAATGGATATGATGTTGTGGGAGAAGGAGCGGATGGTCATCAGGCTATTGAGCTATATAAAGAAACAAATCCTGATTTGGTCACAATGGATATTACGATGCCAGATATGGACGGAATTACAGCATTAAAAGAAATACGCAAAATCAATCCAAATGCCAAGGTTATTATGTGTTCGGCAATGGGTCAGCAGGCAATGGTTATTGATGCTATTCAGGCAGGTGCAAAGGATTTTATTGTAAAACCTTTTGCAGCTGACCGAGTTTTGGAGGCAATCAGCAAAGCTTTATCGTAAAGAGGGGAAGTAAACGTGCAACGGATGCCAAGCTATATAAAGGTTATTCTTTTCTTCATTTTGTGTTTTGCCATTACTGCACCATTCAAAGAAATTGCAGTAAATGCAGCGCCAGACAATGGCAGCCAAAGTGTGGACAGTTATTACAATACTAAAGATCGTAAGACAGAGACAGGGGATATCGACCAGACCAATAATAACAGTATCTCTGATTCAGCTGAAAATGAGACAAATGACATTGGAATTACAATTGGAGATATCTTTAGAATGGTATTCGCCCTACTATTTGTTGCTGGATTAATGTACATTCTTCTGCGCGTCATTAATAAAAAGAATCGTGGATATCAGCACGGCCAAACTATTGAAAACCTGGGAGGGACTCCGTTAGGTGGAAATCGCTCTGTCCAGATGGTAAGGGTTGGGGAGAAAATCTACATTGTAGGTGTTGGAGACTCGGTTCAATTACTCAATGTGATTGATGATAAGGAAGAATACAGCAAGCTAATTGAAGAACATAATCAGAAATTAGAAACTCAGATTGCCTCAATGGACCTTGCAGGCAAGCTCATTGATAAATGGAAAATAAAAACTTCCAGGCAAACGGAGAAGTCGTTCAAAAGTCAATTTAATGAACAGTTGAAACAACTAAAGGAAGACCGCAAACAGATTACAAAAGAAATAAGCAAGAAAGGAACACACCGAGATGAATGACTTAATGACTCTCTTTAGCAGTGGGGATGCCGATACCGTTTCTACATCAGTTAAGCTGCTCCTGTTATTAACGGTTCTTTCTCTTGCACCAAGCATTTTAATTTTAATGACCTGTTTTACAAGAATTGTTATTGTTCTGGGCTTTGTAAGGACAGCTTTATCGACACAGCAAATGCCCCCTACACAAGTGTTGATCGGATTATCGCTCTTCATTACATTTTTTGTAATGGCACCGGTTTTATCTGAAGTGAATGATGAGGCGCTTCAACCGCTTTTTAAGGATGAAATAAAGCTGGAAGAAGCATATGAAAAGGCAGCAGGGCCCTTTAAGGAGTTTATGAGTAAACATACAAGGCAAAAGGATTTACAGCTATTCCTGGAATATTCTAAGGCGGATACACCTGAATCAATTGAAGATATTTCTTTAACTACGCTGGTACCTGCATTCGCGATCAGTGAAATGAAAACAGCCTTTCAAATTGGCTTCATGATTTTTATCCCATTTCTGGTGATAGACATGATTGTGGCGAGTGTTCTAATGTCCATGGGTATGATGATGCTACCGCCGGTCATGATCTCATTACCCTTTAAAATCTTACTGTTTGTGATGGTCGATGGATGGTATTTAGTTGTTAAATCTTTATTACAAAGTTTTTAGGCAGGTGAGAGAAAGATGACATCAGAAGCAGTAATTTCGTTGGCTGAAAAGGGGATTTATACTGTATTAATCATAAGTGCTCCCTTACTGATCCTAGCTCTTGGGATTGGTTTAATTGTCAGTATTTTTCAGGCGACCACACAAATCCAGGAGCAAACGTTAGCTTTTATTCCGAAAATCGTCGCTGTTTTGTTGGGCATTGTATTTTTTGGGCCATGGATGCTGAGTAAAATGCTCTCTTACACGGCTGACATTTTTAATAATCTAACGAAGTTTGTAGGATAGGCTATGGAAGAGATTGTTCCCAAATTTAGTGTATACTTATTGATTTTTGTACGTCTTGCATCCTTTTTTATGACAATGCCTATCTTTTCATATAGAACGATTCCTGCACAGCATCGCTTAGGAATCAGTGCTCTGCTCGCCTGGATTATGTATTATACGGTATCTTCTCCAGTCTTTGAAATTGACGGTTTATATCTTTTATTGGTGTTAAAAGAAGCCTTAGTCGGATTAATGATTGGCTTTTTTGCGTATATGATGTTCTCAGCTGTTCAAACAGCCGGAGGATTCATTGATTTTCAGATGGGCTTTTCAATGGCTAATGTCATTGATCCGCAGACAGGGGTTCAAAGTCCCTTAATGGGTCAATATCTTTATACATTTGCACTCCTTTTTTTGCTGGCGATTGACGGACATCATTTGTTATTGGACGGAATTTTTTACAGCTATGAATTCATCCCTTTGTCAACAGATTTTCTTCCGTTTGGAAATGAGCAAATCCTCACATTGATGATTCAATTCTTTACACAGTCATTTATCATTGCTTTTCAAATGTCTATCCCAATTGTTGGAAGTTTGTTTTTGGTAGATATAGCACTAGGTATTGTAGCAAGAACGGTGCCGCAAATGAATATATTTGTTATTGGTTTTCCAATCAAAATATTTGTCAGTTTAATTTTGTTAACTATTACGATGGGAACCATCTTACTTCTGGTAAAAGGGCTTTTGAATACAACATTGGAAGGAATGCGTTCGCTTATGCATCTGCTTGGAGGAAGTTAGAATGAGCCTACTAAAACTGGATTTGCAATTTTTTTCAGGGGAGAAAACAGAGAAGGCTACTCCTAAAAAAAGACAGGATGCAAGGAAAAAAGGGCAGGTTGCCAAAAGTCAGGATATCAATACAGCAGTTGTTTTGTTAGGGGTATTTCTCATTTTATATATAGCAGGTGGTTTTTTAAAAGATAGATTACTAGTTATTTTTAAGTATCCAATCAATCTATCTGCTACCTTCTCATATTCAGAAGCGGATTTATATTTAATGTTTATTGAACTTCTTAAACAAATGGCTATTATCTTGGGACCTATTATGTTAGCGGCTTTTATAGCCGGAATTATCGCTAATTTTGCGCAGGTAGGAGCCATGTTTTCAACCGAAACTATACAATTTAAGCTTGAAAAAATTGACCCAATAAAAGGGTTTAAACAGATTTTTTCAATGAGAGCGCTCGTCGAAATGCTCAAATCTATATTAAAGATTACGGTCATTGGAGTTATAACCTTTTATTCTATTTGGTCGCGGTTGGATGAAATTATGATGCTTTCAACTAAAACGATGGGGGCATCCTTAATTACACTTGCAGATATTACAGTCAAAACCGGTTTGTTTGCTTCGGGAGCTTTATTGTTTTTAGCCCTGTTGGACTATCTTTATCAACGTTTCGATTTTGAAAAGAGCATTCGAATGTCCAAACAGGAAATTAAACAAGAGTATAAAACAATCGAAGGAGATCCGATAATAAAGTCTCGAATCAAGCAAAAACAAAGAGAAATGGCCATGTCGAGAATGATGCAGGAGATACCAAAAGCTGATGTAGTAATTACGAATCCGACCCACTATGCGATTGCTTTAAAATATGACGAAAATCAGCTGGATGCACCATATGTAGTAGGAAAAGGGCTGGATTTTGTTGCCCAGAAAATAAAGCTTGTCGCTAAAGAAAATGATATTCCGATGATGGAAAACAGACCATTAGCAAGAGCATTGTACAATCAGGCAGATATCGGTCAGGCAATCCCTGAAGAGTTTTACAAAGGAGTGGCTGAGATTCTTGCGTACGTCTATAAACTGAAAGGCAAGTCGTAGGAAATATGATTAGCCTGATATCATTTTTGCCGTTTGATTATAGTTAGCATAATTAATCTAAGATATTGATAGATTCACGTTCTATTAATTACCCGTTAGGAGAGAAGTAGCATGCGAGCAAGAGATTTATCAGTTTTAATAGCCGTCATAATGATTGTAGCCATGTTAATTATCCCTTTACCAACATGGTTGATAAGTTTTTTAATCATGGTCAATATTTCTCTTGCCTTATTAGTATTATTGACTTCAATGAATACACAGGAACCTTTGCAATTTTCTATTTTCCCTTCCTTACTGTTGCTCCTCACGTTATTTAGACTCGGCCTTAATATTTCTACGACTAGAGCAATCCTGACACACGGGGATGCCGGTGGAGTCGTTCATGTATTCGGTGACTTTGTAGTTGGCGGTCAAGTGATCGTTGGATTGGTCGTTTTCCTAATCTTAATCATTATTCAATTCATTGTCATTACAAAAGGGGCTGAACGTGTAGCAGAGGTGGCAGCCCGATTTACGCTTGATGCAATGCCAGGTAAACAAATGAGTATTGATGCCGATTTAAATGCCGGAATGATTTCTGAACAAGAGGCGAGAACCAGACGTGATAAGGTGTCGAGAGAAGCTGATTTTTTTGGTTCGATGGATGGTGCCAGCAAGTTTGTTAAAGGTGACGCCATAGCCAGTATTATTATTGTCTTAATCAACCTGATATTCGGAATGATTATCGGTGTTATGCAAATGGATTTATCATTTGGTGAGGCGGCTGTGAAATTTTCACTTTTATCTGTAGGGGACGGGATTGTCAGTCAGGTGCCAGCCTTACTGATTTCAACTGCGACAGGTATTATCGTGACGAGAGCAGCATCAGATGGCAATCTTGCTTCAGATATTACATCTCAGCTTTTTGCTTATCCACAAATGCTGTATATTGCTGCCGGAACTATTCTGTTATTAGGGCTTTTTACACCGATTAATAATTTTCTAACATTATTTATTTCTGGTCTATTGGCTTTGGGGGCTTATAAAGCTACATCTATTCAACAAAAAGAAAGCACTGTTTCTGAACTGGAACCAGATGATACCGCAGAAGCGGAAGAAATGAAAAGTCCGGAAAGCGTCATTAGTCTTCTCAGTATTGATCCGATTGAGTTTGAATTCGGTTATGGGTTAATTCCATTAGCGGATGCCAATCAGGGCGGAGACCTTTTGGACAGGGTGGTTATGATTCGCAGGCAGCTTGCTATTGAATTGGGTCTTGTTATACCCGTTGTAAGAATCAGAGATAATATTCAGCTTAAGCCTAATGAATATAGGCTGAAAATTAAAGGTGCTGAAATGGCCAGGGGTGAGCTTTTGTTAGATCACTATTTAGCGATGGCTCCAGGAATGGATGATGATTCTATTGAAGGAATTGATACGATAGAACCTTCCTTTGGGCTGCCGGCCAAGTGGATTACGGAAGAGACCAAGGAATATGCTGAAATGCTAGGCTATACCGTTGTGGATCCACCATCAGTTGTTTCCACACATATTACTGAAGTCATTAAAACAAATGCAGCTGATTTGATTGGGCGTCAGGAAACAAAACAATTAATTGAGCATCTCAGAGAGTCTGCACCAATTTTAATAGAAGAAGTTACGCCTAATCCTTTATCTGTAGGTGATATACAAAAAGTTCTGGCTAAATTATTGAGAGAAAAGGTCTCAATTAGGAACCTACCAGTTATTTTTGAAACCTTAGCTGATTTTGGAAGGATGACAAATGATACTGACATTTTAGCGGAATATGTTAGACAGGCACTTGCCCGTCAAATCACAAACCAATATGTAACGGGTGATAATTTAAAAGTGTTAACTCTTTCTGGAAGAGTTGAAAAAATCGTTGCCGACAGTGTTCAACAGACAGAACAAGGTAATTATCTATCGCTAGATCCGACTAACTCACAGAAAATCCTTGAATCAGTAGCAGGAAAGCTGGAGGAGCATGCCTTACTTGATCAGGCACCTGTATTGTTATGTTCACCAGCTGTAAGGATGTATGTGCGCCAGCTGACAGAGAGATATTTCCCGCAGCTTCCGGTGCTATCATATAACGAATTGGAAGCAAATATAGAGGTACAAAGTGTAGGGGTGGTGAATGCTGAATGAATGTGAAGAAGTTTACAGGGATATCCATGCAAGAAGTGATGAGTAAAATACGGGCGGAATTTGGAAATGATGCCGTCATATTAAATTCAAAAGTAGTCAATAGCAATGGTATTCTTGGTCTATTTAAAAAGAAATCATTTGAAGTGATTGCCGCATTGGATACCGATTCAGTGGAAAGTAAAAAAACAACATTCACGAAGGTAAATAAAGATACGATTCCATCCATAAAAAAGGAATCAATTGAACAACCTGTTCAATTTTCCAATTCAACAAAAAAAGATATCGATAACCCATCTAATGAAATACTTAAAAAATTGCACGATATGAAACAAATGTTATCACTAGAATCCAAATACAATCACTTTCCAGATCCATTAAGAGAATTACACCATCAGCTTGTTGTAATGGAGTTGGATAAGCATATAATCGACAAACTGTTGGAGTATCTATTGGGAAAATGGAGGAATAATCAAAGGTCTGCTGAAATAACTAAGGCGGACCTATCAGAGCTGGTCCATATCTACTTACTTGAACAATTAAAGAATTTTGCCGTTAATGGTGAGCAATTATTTAAGAGAAAATATATAAATATTGTAGGTCCGACTGGTGTTGGGAAAACCACTACAATTGCAAAAATTGCAGCTGAATATGTGATTAAGCATAATAAAAAAATTGCGTTCATCACTACGGACACCTATCGAATCGCAGCTATTGAACAATTGAAAACATATGCAGAGATATTGAGAGTACCAGTCGAAGTGGCGTATAACAGTGATGATTTTAAACAAGCTGCTGAGCGTTTTGCCCATTACGATCATGTATTTATAGATACAGCAGGCAGAAATTTTCGAAATCAGGAATTTGTTGAGGAACTTAAAGGGCTGATTGATTTTAATATCGATATGCTGACATATCTTGTCCTTTCCGCTACTTCCAAAGAGATTGATATGACAGCGATCTATAACCAGTTTTCCATAATACCCATTCACGGAGCTATTTTTACCAAATTAGATGAAACTGCCTATCATGGTTCCGTGGTGAATTTTATTCTTAAACATCATGTTCCAGTTATTTATATGACAAATGGACAAGATGTTCCCGATGATATTATTGCTGCCACCCCGGACAAAATTGTCAAAATGGTATGTGGAGGTCATTTATATGTATGACCAAGCGGAACTGCTTCGACAAAAGATACAATATAAAAAAGAAGAGTCATCTGCCAAAGTAATTGCAGTTGTAAGTGGAAAAGGCGGAGTCGGTAAATCCAATTTTTCATTAAATTTTTCAATTGGACTCGCTAAGCAAAATAAAAAAGTATTGATTATAGATATTAATGTAGGAATGGGAAATATCAATATCTTAATAGGCCAAACGGGCAGATATACAATAGCAAATCATTTTAATGAGGGGATCCCTCTAAGGATGGCTATTTCTGCTGGGCCTGAAGGAATCCATTATATTCCTGGGAGTACAGGTTTAACAAATTTTTTTAAAATGGATCAAAAACAATTTGCTCACTTTAGCCATCAATTTCAAAGCATTCTGGAAGAATATGATTTTATTATTTTGGATATGGGTGCGGGAATATCAGAACAATCCTTGCAATTTATCGTTTCTGCGAATGAATTGATTTATATTACAACACCAGAGCCAACGGCAATAACGGATGCTTATTCCATGATGAAATATCTTGTTAGCAGAACGGATGCACCGTTCTATCTTCTCTGTAACCGGGCTTCAAGCCGGAAAGAAGGCAATGAGGTCATTTTACGTTTAACGAGAGCTGCGCAACAGTTTTTACATAAAGAAATCGTGGCACTTGGGATTTTGCCAGATGATAAAACGGTACAAAAAGCAGTCATAAGACAAATTCCATTTATCCTCTTGAATTCTCGGGCTCCATCTAGTGAAGCACTAAACAAAATCATTGCTCAGTATATGGGAAGCGTGGATAAAGAGGGCAATTCACCTGCTTCGTTTATGAAAAAGATGAAGAATTTTCTTTTCGAAAGGCAGGCTTAAGATTTGGCTGCTATTAAAGTTCTAATCATTGAAGATTCACCTTTTATGAGAAAGTTGATAACTGAATTTTTACAAGAAGATGAACAAATTGAAGTGGTGGGCATTGCTAGAAATGGAGCAGATGGGCTTTTGAAAATGGAAAAGCTGAAACCTGATGTCATTACACTGGATATAGAAATGCCTGTAATGGACGGTATAACGACATTGCAGGTAATCATGGAAAAAAATCCAATGCCTGTGGTTATGCTTTCCGGTACTAACAGATCGGGTGTAGATATGATTATGGAGAGCATGAAGCTTGGTGCAGTCAATTTTATCGAAAAGCCCTCTGGTTCATTTTCACAGGATTTACACAGAATTAAGAGTCTAATGA
This sequence comes from Pradoshia sp. Z4_20, assembly GCF_058216035.1. Taxonomy (NCBI): domain Bacteria; kingdom Bacillati; phylum Bacillota; class Bacilli; order Caryophanales; family Bacillaceae; genus Pradoshia; species Pradoshia sp. Z4_20. The sequence goes on along the minus strand of NZ_JBZAJD010000002.1, from coordinate 337,277 downwards.
TTCAGAAAGTGAAAGAGGCTGCCAAAGTAAATATGAGCGTGTTTGATCAAAATAATCGCCTGATGAATGTGCCGCCAATCGCTGAAATTTCACAGGAACTGAATCTGACTGAAAATGTCAATGAAAAAAATACGGATGTTCCCTTCCAAAAAATTATTTGTATCGGAACCTCGACGGGAGGACCGCGAGCACTGTATACCGTATTGCCATTACTTAAAAAGAATACGGTACCTATTCTCATTGTACAGCATATGCCGGAAGGGTTTACAAAACACTTGGCTGAGAGACTAAATGAGTTGTCAGAAATAACTGTGAAGGAAGCTGAAGAGGGAGAAATTTTATGTAATGGAACAGCCTATATTGCACCTGGTGGATTTCATTTAAAAGCTTCAGTTCAAGCTGGTGTGCTGATTGCCAAATTGGATAAAACTAATTCCGTTAATGGCCACCGTCCATCGGTGGATGTCTTGTTTGATTCAGTTTCCGAACTGCCCCCTGTATACGAATGTGTAGCCGTTATTATGACAGGTATGGGATCAGATGGTACGAAGGGAATTATGAATTTAAGAAAGTTTAAAAAGTCCAGAATTATTGCTGAATCTGAAGAAACTTGTGTGGTCTATGGTATGCCAAAAGCGGCAATCGCTACGGGATTGGTGGATGAAATAATTCCTCTAGGTCATATAGCTGGAGTATTGAATGAAATTTGTAAGGGTGAGAGGTGAAGGTAAATGAGCTTGGATTTAGATCAATATTTAGAGGTTTTTATAGAAGAAAGCAAGGAACACTTACAAACTTGTAATGAACTATTATTGGAGCTCGAAAAAAATCCTGATGATGTCATGATTGTGCATGAAATTTTTAGGTCAGCCCATACATTAAAAGGAATGTCTGCGACAATGGGTTTTGATGATTTAGCACGATTAACTCATCAAATGGAAAATGTGTTGGATGAGATCCGAAATCAGCGAATAAAAGTTAATACCGACATTTTAGACATTGTATTTTTAGCTGTTGATGATTTGGAAGCAATGGTTTTATCGGTTGCAGATGGTGGAAACGGAAAAAGAGATGTCTCTTTAACAATAGAAAATTTAGAAAACATAGTAGCAGGTCAAATCGTTATGATAGGTTCTGCAGATAGAGAACATCCTGGTGCTCCGGTAGAAATGGAATCCCGTGCGGATATTTATGACGAATACGAATGGGCGGTCATGGAACAATCAATCGACCAAGGCTTTAAAGCTTACTCTGTTAAGGTAATTTTAAATGATGATTGTATCTTAAAAGCAGTCCGTGTTTTTATGGTTTATGAAATTTTTGCTGAACTGGGAGAAGTAATTAAGTCGGTTCCTCCCGTCGATGTTCTTGAGGAAGAAGATTTTGGGCAGGAGTTTACGGCAACGATCCTATCAAAACAATCTGCAAAAGATATCGAACAGAGAATCTTAAAAGTATCAGAGCTTGAGTCTGTACGAGTTTCGCTGGTGCCGAATAAGACATCTAAGAATCAGGAATATAAAGCCACAAAGGATCTGGAAAATGCGAATCAGCTGCAGGTGCATTCAACAAAGCAGGTAAAGGGTAAGGAAGATGAAAAAGCTTCCTCTGTTAATACTGCAGTGGCTCATAGTAAGACGATACGGGTCAATATTGAGCGCCTTGACATATTAATGAATCTATTTGAAGAGTTAGTGATTGATCGCGGAAGACTCGAACAAATTTCGAAGGATTTAAAAGATGCAGAGCTGTTTGAAACAGTTGAACATATGACAAGAATTTCTGGTGATATGCAAACAATAATCCTAAATATGAGGATGGTACCAGTAGAAACAGTTTTTAATCGGTTTCCGCGTATGGTCAGGCAGCTTGCGCGTAATCTGAATAAACACATCCGTCTTGAAATTATTGGTGCGGAAACGGAGTTAGACCGGACTGTTATTGACGAAATTGGTGATCCTCTGCTGCATCTTTTACGAAACGCTTTGGATCATGGTATTGAAACACCGGAAGCTAGACGGGACAAGGGCAAGCCTGAAGAGGGTACAGTCATCCTGAAGGCTTATCATAGTGGCAACCACGTTTTTATAGAAATAGAAGATGATGGCGCTGGTATTAATACAGATGTGGTTGTAACAAAAGCAGTGGATAAAGGAATTATTACAGAAGAACAAGCTGAAATCATGACAGAACGTCAAAAAAACGAACTTCTTTTCGCTTCGGGTTTTTCCACAGTTAAGGAGATTTCTGATATATCAGGCCGGGGGGTTGGCTTAGATGTTGTGAAAAATACCATCGAATCTCTTGGTGGAAGTGTGTCTATTAATTCACGCCTAGGATATGGATCTATTTTTTCTGTGAAATTGCCACTTACCTTATCAATCATATCAGTCATGCTAGTTGCAGTTCAGGATGAAAAGTACGCAATTCCCTTATCTTCCATAATTGAAACGTATATCGTCCAAAGAGAAGAAGTATTAAGATCACATAATCAAGATGTCATTGACTTTAGAGGTAAGATTATCCCGCTCGTGTATCTGCATTCAATTCTTTCTATCCCTGGTTGTCGGGAGGAGGAAGACTTTTTGTCATTAGTAATTGTGCGTAATGGAGACAAGATGGCCGGGTTAGTTGTCAATTCATTCATTGGTCAGCAGGAAATCGTTTTAAAATCATTGGGTAATTACTTAAATTCTGTCTTCGCTGTTTCAGGAGCTACGATTCTCGGGGATGGTCAAGTTGCATTGATTATAGATTGCAATTCTCTTGTTAAGTAAGCAGGGCTGTAAGATAAGGAGGAGTTTATATGGCTGACAATGATAATAGACAGATGCAGAAAGTTATAGTCTTTGAGTTAGTGAATAAAGAATATGCAATACCTGTCGAGTATGTGATGTCTATCGAAAAAGTATCAACTATTACAAGAGTTCCGGGTGTAGAACCCTTTGTGATGGGAGTGATTAATCTTAAAGGGACGATTACACCGATTATTGACCTTCGAATGCGGTTTGGCCTAGAGCAAAAAGAATATGATGAGTCTTCAAGGATTATCATTATTTCCTTTAATGAATTTGAAGTGGGATTGATTGTTGATTCAGCCAGGGATGTTTTAGAGTTTCCGGCTGATTTAATTGAACCGCAGCCTAAAGTTATCGGTATGCAGGAGATTGATTTTATAAATGGCGTTGTTAAGGTTGATAAACGTTTGTTGATATTAATCAAACTCGAACGAATTTTACAAGTACTTGGAACAACACAATCTATATAGGAAGAAGGCGGGCAGGACATGTCATATCTGGATTCCATAACACATCTCCAACTGGATACCTTAAAGGAAATTGGTAATATCGGTGCAGGTAATGCTGCGACTGCTTTATCTCTATTAGTGAACAAACCGGTTATGATGAGTGTCCCTTCCGTGAAAATTGCAACATTTGACGAAACAATGGAGCTTGCAGGAGGAGCGGATAATGTTGTAGCCAGTGTTTACATGAGAATAGAAGGTGACATCACCGGCAATATGTATTTTATCCTTTCTTTATCGCAGGCAACCAGATTTATTAACCAAATGACCGGTTCCAATCAAATTTCCTTTGATCATTCATTGGATGATGAAATTTCTTTATCTGCCCTGACAGAAATGGGCAATATTCTATCTGGCTCGTATTTATCTTCCTTGTCTGATTTTACTGGTATGAAAATATATCCTTCTGTTCCTGTGCTGGGGATTGATATGGTGGGAGCCTTGCTCGGGTATGGATTACTGGAATTTTCCCAAGTTGGCGATTATGCGATTATCATTGATACGGATTTTACCGCGTCTGATAATAAAGAAGAAAAAGATGTAAATGGGCACTTTTTCTTACTGCCTGATCCTGAATCATTTGATACACTCTTTTCCACATTGGGAGTGAATATGGAATGAATCCTCGTCACGAACAGGAAATTATCCGCGTTGGAATTGCAGATATGAATTTTGCTTATAAGGGTTCCATTATTAGAACAGCCGGTCTTGGATCTTGTGTTGGTGTTGTCCTTTACTGCCCATCTCAACAGATAGCAGGAATGGTTCATGTTATGCTGCCGGATTCCTCACTTGCCAGAGGTAAAACATTGAATAAAGCAAAATATGCAGATACTGCAATACCAGAGCTTATTAAACAATTCAAGAATAAGGGAATAAAAAGTCAATTGCTCAAGGCAAAACTTGCAGGTGGAGCGCAAATGTTTCAATTCAGTTCAGGAAGTGATCTGATGAGAATCGGACCGCGAAATGTAGATGCTGTGAAAATTCAGCTTATGGAAAATCATATCCAGATAATTGCTGAAGATGTTGGCGGAAACAGTGGAAGAACAATTGAATTTAATCCGATTACAAGTATATTGCACATTCGTACGGTTAATCAGGGTTCCTGCTCTATTTAAGTTTTCATTCGGTAAAGAGCGAAATTAAGGGAAATTTGTCGGATGTATATCTGTTGTTTTTTGTTACAATTTAATTACCATAATAAACCAACTAAGGGGAGGGTCAAAATGTCTCAAGTGAATACCGGTGAAGAACAGACGTATTGGCATAAATGGCTTGAAGGCCGGGACGCGCAGGCTGGAGACATATTGGCAAAAAAATACTTGCCATTGGTCAGTTATCATGTACAACGAATTTCAGTGAACCTGCCTAAAAATGTGAATAGAGATGATATAAGAAGTTTAGCGAATATGGGTCTATTTGATGCTTTAGAAAAATTCGACCCATCCCGTGATTTAAAATTTGAGACCTATGCTTCCTTTCGAATTAGGGGAGCCATTATAGATGGATTGCGTAAAGAAGATTGGTTGCCAAGAAGTACGAGAGAAAAAGCAAAATTAATAGATTCGACTATAGAAGCGTTAGAGCAGAAGAATATGCGTAATATCACACCTGTTGAAATTGCTGAAGAATTAGGGATTACAGAGGATGAGGTTGTCAAAATCACGAATGAGAATTTCTTTTCCAATATTTTATCAATGGATGAACAGCCGCATGATACTCACTCGGAACAGGAAGCGCAATCGTATACAGTGAAAGACGAGCGCATGCTATCTCCTGAAGAAGCCCTTGTTAAAAAAGAATTGCTCAAAGAGATGGGAGACCTCATTCATAGGCTAAGTGAAAAAGAACAATTAGTGTTGGACTTATTTTATCGGCAGGAGCTGACTCTTACAGAGATCGGCTACATTTTGAAGCTATCGACTTCGAGAATTTCACAAATACATTCACGTGCACTATTTAAATTAAAAGAGTTATTAGCAAAAACAATCTACCGCTAAAGCTATTGGTTTGGGAGTGGAATAATGGATTTTCCATATAAACTAGAGGTTTCCCAAGATAAAATGAAGGCCTGGATTATACCTATAGGGAATCAGGCACAATCGGTTTCTGATAGACAAATAGATGAATGGCTTGTTTCTTTGCCGATTATCTTTGGCATAAAAAAGGAAACAAAAGTACATTTACTGAATACGGAGCAGGTTGTTTTTCCTTTATTGATTGCTGAAGGGAAATTACCGGAAAACGGACAGGATGGAGAATTAAAACTCGAATATACAAAGGGAATAGACACAGGGGAGCAACCGTTTAACTTCCGAAATGTAATGGATATCCCATCCATCTCTACAGGAGATAAAATTGCGGCTGCATCTCAACCAACTTATGGTCTATTTGGAATGGATATTTTCGGAAATGAAATCAAACCGAAACCAGGCAAAAGAGCCGTCTATAAATTGGGACCCAATGTCATTGAACATGAATCAAGCCTCTATTCAACGATTAACGGACAAATCAGTATAGTAGGTCATACTATACAGGTTAATCCTGTTTTTTATGTAAAAGGAGATTTGAGCCTGGAGGTAGGCAATATTGATTTTGTTGGAAATGTGTATATTGAGGGCAATATACCCGTCGGTTATACGATTTCGTGCGGTGGCGATTTAAAAGTTTTCGGTATGATTGAGGGATCAGACATTAATGTTGGCGGCTCGGTTTTTGTCAAGGGCGGAATTACTGGGGAAAAGAATTGCAGTATTCGAACAGGCGGAGATCTATACGCCTTATACATAAACTATGCAAATGTAATATCAAGCGGTAATATCATTATTCAACATGCCATTCTCCATAGTTTTGTAACTTCCATGAAATCTGTTACCTGTAAAAAAGGACATCTAATAGGCGGAGTTTTAAGGGCTGGCAAGAGAGTGGAACTGATGGATGCAGGGAATTTACACTATACACGTACTGAAATACATATCGGAAATAATGATGCAATTGAAATGATTAAGCAGGATTTGGATTCTCGTTATCAAAAAATGCAAAAAACACTCTCGAAACTCTCGTATATAGCTGTGAAGCTTGAAGAAAAACAAGGTTATCGAATGACAAAAAGGATGCTCTTTTGCTGGAAAAACAAAGGAAAACAAAAGATTTTTTAGTGGATGAAATGAAAAAACTTAAGCAAGAGAGATTAATGTTAGATTATGAGCTGCAAATCGATGAGGAATTAATTATTAACGGTGCATGCTACCCTAATCTTTATATAAAAATGGGTAAGTATAGCATGCCTCTGAATCAAAATTACCAGTCAGTGAGATTTACTGATAAGGGAAACGAGATATCTGTTTATCCGCTCTAAAAGGGGGCAATGAATCATGAGTTTAAAAGCGATTGAATTGCAAGTTGCAATACCCAGAACGCAGGATGCAGGTAAAATCTAGGAGCTGTTGCAGAATCGTAGTCAACAACTGATTGAGCATGCTTCCGAACAGGAGAAAAAGAGTACTAGAGCGAAAAATGAAAACGTGCTTAGGCAGGAAAAGAATAGCTCGGTAGATTGGAATAATCATTCCAAGGGCAGGCAGCAGGAAAAACGGCGGCGGAATGATGAATCTATTAAGAATCATTCTGCCTTTTCGCAAGCAGAAATCCATCCCTATAAGGGGAAGAAAATAGATTTTTCGGGATAGAGGGACAAGATGACATTTATACTTATCGTAAGCATCATGGTCAATATGGTGGCTGTTTTAGCAATTGTTATCCTTTATTTGAGGCAGAATCGTCTAATTCAATTTCAGAAGGATTATAAAGAATATACAAAAGAGGTAGAGGAAATAATACATACATTTATAATTGAAATGAAGGAAGAAAACGAAAAAGTTAAACAGTTGTTTGTGGGTGATACTGGTAAGATATCACGCACTGAAGGACCTCGAAAGCTATCTGATCAAGAAGAGAAAATAGATCACACTATGACAGGGTTACCAAATGGATATAGACAGCAGAGTGCACGGAATGCCTACGAAAATACGAGCCGGCAATCCGTTATGAATCATCTTAAGGAAGAAAAAACGGAATCAGATGTTATCGACCAAGATTTAGAACAAGTCCCTATATTGGCTGAGGCCCAGAATATGAAGAATCAAGGGAAAACAATTGAGGAAATTGCAAAAAAAATGGGCCGTGGCAAAACAGAAATTGACCTTTTATTTAAATTAAATCAAAAGTAAAGTGAAAAGACTTGATTGTATGCTAAGATTATGCTATATTATGACATGGTGTTAATACACACGCTTGAGGATTTGGACTGATCGTGCTGTAAACCTACAGTTTCAGCCTGAAAATGATTTGAGCGGAGGAAAAACAAAACATAGGAGGAACAAACATGTCTGTAATTTCAATGAAACAACTGCTTGAAGCAGGTGTACACTTCGGGCACCAAACTCGTCGTTGGAACCCAAAAATGAAAAAATATATTTTCACGGAGCGTAATGGTATCTACATTATTGACCTTCAAAAAACGGTTAAAAAAGTAGAAGAAGCTTACAACTTCGTAAGAGACTTGGCTGCTGATGGCGGTACTATGCTTTTCGTTGGTACTAAAAAGCAAGCTCAAGATTCTGTAAAAGAAGAAGCTGGCCGTGCTGGTATGTACTATGTTAACCAACGTTGGTTAGGTGGTACATTAACAAACTTCGTAACAATTCAAAAACGTATTGCACGTCTTAAAGAAATCGAAAAAATGGAAGAAAACGGAACATTTGAAGTTCTTCCTAAAAAAGAAGTTATTCAATTGAAAAAAGAACAAGAACGTCTTGAAAAATTCTTAGGCGGTATCAAGGATATGAAACAAATCCCTGATGCATTGTTCATCATTGACCCACGTAAAGAGCGTATCGCTGTTGCGGAAGCTCATAAATTGAATATTCCAATCGTAGGTATCGTTGATACAAACTGTGATCCGGATGAAATCGATTATGTAATCCCAGCAAACGATGATGCAATCCGTGCTGTTAAATTGCTAACTGGTAAAATGGCTGATGCTATCCTTGAAGGTAAACAAGGTGAAGAAACAGCTCCAGTTGCAGAAGAAACAGTAGTTGAAGAAACTGTTGAAGCAGAAGAAGCAACTACAGTTGAAAATGCTTAATTGATTTTTTAAAGGTGATAAGAGGACAGTGCCTTTTATCACCTTTTTTTGAAATAAAATAGAGTGGTGTATACGGATTCGCACACTGCTACATACTGATTTTATCGGATGATATAAAGGAGGAAGACCAAATGGCTATTACTGCTCAAATGGTTAAAGAATTACGTGAAAAAACTGGTGCAGGTATGATGGACTGCAAAAAAGCACTACAAGAAACAAGCGGTGACATGGATAAAGCAATCGATTACCTTCGTGAAAAAGGTATTGCGAAAGCGGCTAAAAAAGGCGATCGTATTGCTGCTGAAGGTTTAACTTCTATCGTTGTTGAAGGCGATAAAGCAGTTATCCTTGAAGTAAATGCTGAAACAGATTTCGTTGCTAAAAATGAAGCATTCCAAACTCTTGTAAAAGAATTGGCTGCACATCTTTTAACAAACGCACCTGCAAATGTTGAGGAAGCTTTAACTCAAACAATGACTAACGGTGCAACTGTAGCTGACCACATCAATGCTGCTATTGCAAAAATTGGTGAGCGCATCACTCTTCGTCGTTTTGAAATCAAAACAAAACCTGAAAACGGAGCTTTCGGAGCTTACATCCACCAAGGCGGACGTATCAGCGTATTAACTATCGTTGAAGGTACAACTGAAGAAGCGGTTGCGAAAGATGTTTCTATGCACATCGCTGCTTTAAACCCTAAATATGTATCACGTGACCAAGTTACTGCTGAAGAAGTTGAACATGAGCGTCAAGTTCTAACACAACAAGCATTAAACGAAGGAAAACCTGAAAAAATCGTTGCGAAAATGGTTGAAGGCCGTCTAGGTAAATATTTTGAAGAAATTTGTGTACTGGATCAAACATTCGTTAAAAATCCAGACCAAAAAGTTGGTCAATTTGTACAAGCTAATGGCGCTACAATCGTTGAGTTCGTACGTTACGAAGTAGGAGAAGGTATCGAGAAGAAACAAGATAACTTCGCTGAAGAAGTAATGAGCCAAATTAAAAAAGACTAATCTAATTACATGTGTATAGCATAAAAATAGGGGACACGTTGTGTTCCCTATTTTTCAAGAATACATTTCCTTAAAATAAACAGAGTATTAGATGAGGATATTGACTATTAAAGCTTGCGATAGATCGATAACTAATGACGGTGGAGGTTACTATGAGCAGCGTAAAGTATAAAAGAGTTGTATTAAAGTTAAGTGGAGAGGCACTTGCCGGTGCTCAAGGATTTGGGATTGACCCAACCATAATTTTTTCAGTTGCTAAACAAGTGAAAGAAGTTGCGGAGCTTGGTGTAGAAGTCGCAGTAGTGGTTGGCGGCGGAAATATTTGGCGCGGCAAAACAGGCAGTGAACTTGGAATGGACCGTGCAACTGCCGATTATATGGGAATGCTTGCAACAGTCATGAATTCACTTGCGCTTCAGGATAGTTTGGAACAACAAGGGATTGAGACTCGTGTCCAAACATCTATTGAAATGAGACAAGTGGCTGAGCCGTATATCCGTCGCAGAGCAATCCGTCATTTAGAGAAAACACGAGTGGTTATCTTTGCTGCAGGTACTGGAAATCCGTATTTCTCTACAGATACGACAGCAGCTTTACGGGCTGCCGAAATAGAAGCAGATGTCATTCTTATGGGTAAAAATAATGTTGATGGTGTATATAGTGCAGACCCTGTATTAGATAGCACTGCCGTTAAATATGATAAACTTTCTTATCTTGATTTAATTAAGGATGGTTTATCTGTAATGGACTCCACAGCATCATCTTTATGTATGGATAATGACATTCCACTAATTGTCTTCTCAATAATGGAAGAAGGAAATATTAAACGTGCCGTTATGGGTGAAACTATAGGTACTATTGTTAGGGGGAAAGAATAATGGCAAAACAAGTTATAGACAATACGAAGGAAAAGATGAATAAAGGAATTCAGGCATTCTCCAGAGAATTAGCCTCTATCCGTGCAGGTCGTGCTAGTGCATCCCTTTTAGACAGATTGACTGTAAATTATTATGGAGCACTTACACCTGTAAATCAGCTTGGGTCAATCAACGTTCCGGAAGCTCGTATGCTGGTTATTACACCTTATGACAAAACTATTCTTGGTGATATTGAAAAGGCAATTCTGAAATCTGATCTTGGACTTAACCCAGTGAACGATGGTAATATTATTCGTTTAAGTGTTCCTGCACTAACCGAAGAACGTCGTCGTGACCTTGTTAAACAAGTGAAGAAGGAAGCTGAAGAAGCGAAAGTTGCGATTCGTAATGTACGCCGTGATGGTAATGATGACCTTAAAAAGCTAGAGAAAAACGGGGAAATTACAGAAGATGCACTTCGTGGATATTCTGATGACGTTCAAAAAATGACGGATGATCATATCGCGAAAATCGATGCTCTTGCTAAAGATAAAGAAAAGGAAATCATGGAAGTTTGATTTTTATATCATAAAGCCCCTTTTATCTAAAGGGGTTTTTTTGTTACACCTAGTACGTATTAGGTGACGAAATTATTTAATAACAGAATCATACAGTGTGTCTAAAAAGGTTAACTGTTAGAAATCCATAAAGCTGCCAGGAAACAAACATACAAACAGAAATGTTTGTGACAATTAAATGTGGTATGATAGGTTATGGAATTTGTACTAAGGCTAAATGATCAAATATACATAAGCAGGGAAGATTAATTCCTTTTGGAGGAAAAATAATGTTTGGATGGAAGATAGTTAAGAAAAAAGGGAAACAGTATTCTATACCAGAAAGAATAGAAAAGGTAAAACAAAATAAAATACCAGACCATATTGCCATTATTATGGATGGGAATGGCCGGTGGGCAAGAAAAAGAGCACTGCCAAGAGTAGCGGGACATCATGAGGGTATGAAGGTCGTGCGTAAAACGACTAAATTAGCTAATGAATTGGGAGTTAAGGTGTTAACGGTTTATGCCTTTTCTACTGAGAATTGGAAACGTCCAAAAGATGAAGTAGATTATTTGTTAAAATTACCCGAAGAATTTCTAGGAACGTTTTTGCCGGAATTAATGGAGGAAAATGTTAAGGTGCAAATTATGGGTGATCAAAAGAGGCTGCCTTTGCATACTGTCAATGCAGTCACTACAGCATTAGATCAAACTAAAGATAATGATGGTCTAATTTTAAATTTCGCTCTTAATTATGGAAGCCGTGCAGAAATCCTCGAAGGTGTAAAAAAAGCTGCAGCTGATATGAAAGATGGTCGTTTGGAAGAAAGCGATTTGACAGAAGAACGATTCTCTGAGTATTTGATGACCAATCAGCTGATGGATCCGGACTTATTAATCAGAACGAGCGGCGAAATTCGACTAAGCAACTTTATGTTATGGCAATTAGCCTATACGGAGTTTTATTTTACAGATGTATTGTGGCCGGACTTCAATGACCATGAATTGCTCAATGCGATTGAAGAATTCCAAGGCAGATCGAGAAGATACGGCGGCGTATAATGAGGAAGGCAGGGGTTTTAGGATGAAACAAAGAATCATTACTGCGATAGTCGCGATTGCATTATTTTTACCGATATTAATTTATGGAAATATTCCGTTTCTTATTTTAATCTATGCGATGGCGACAATTGGATTATATGAACTACTTAAGATGAAGAAAATGCCGCTAATGACGATATCATCGTTACTATCGTTTTTATTAGTATGGGTTTTATTGATACCTGATCGTTACAGTAGTTTCTTTGATATGATTCAATACGATAAAATGGATATAGTTATTATCATTGCATTTTTGTTATTAGTGATTACGGTAATTTCTAAAAATGCTTTTACGTTTGATGATGCGGCTTTTCTATTGTTGTCTTCTCTATACATAGGTGTAGCTTTTTATTACTTTTTTGGGACAAGAGATGTTGAAAACGGCCTCTTAACAATACTTTTTGTATTAATTACGATATGGGTTACTGATTCAGGTGCCTATTTTGTAGGGCGATCTATAGGAAAACGTAAGCTATGGCCGGAAATCAGTCCAAATAAAACTGTAGAAGGATTCCTTGGTGGAGTTGGAAGTGCATTAGTTGTTGCAATTCTGTTCTATTTTTTCTCTAATTTGGACTACAATATAAGTAAGCTGATTATAATGGCATTATTAATTTCGATTTTTGGGCAGTTGGGTGATCTTGTACAATCTGCATATAAAAGGCATTATGGTGTTAAGGATTCCGGTAATATCTTACCGGGACATGGAGGAATTTTGGACAGATTTGATAGTTTGATTTTTATTCTTCCCATATTGCATTTCTTCATTTTTTAAACGTAACTATACAATTGCTGGGGGAGGAGCTTTAATTTGAAAAGGATCATTTTATTAGGGGCTACAGGGTCTATCGGTATGCAAACGATAGATATTGTACGCAATCATCCAGAGGAATTTAAATTAACAGCTGTTTCAGGCGGAAGAAATGTGGACGGAATTCGGAAAATCATTCAGGAATTCCAGCCCGAGCTGATTTGTGTACAGCTAAAAGAAGATGCAGAAAGACTGAAGACGGAATATCCGGGTAAGAAAATTGTATACGGACATGACGGCTTAATAGAGGCAGCTACTTATGTAAATGGAGATATTGTAGTGAATGCCGTGATGGGAAGCATTGGTTTAATTCCTACCATGCAGGCAATGGAAGCTGGTAAACAAATTGCCCTTGCTAATAAGGAAACATTGGTGACAGCCGGACATTTAGTTATGGAGGCTGCCAAGAGGTTTCAAACGCCTATACTACCGGTTGACAGTGAGCATTCTGCTATATTCCAGGCATTACAGGGTGAAAAGGCTAAAAATATTGAACGCTTGATTATCACAGCATCTGGCGGAAGCTTCAGAGACCGAACAAGAGATGAGTTAAAGAATGTTACAGTAAAGGATGCACTCAATCATCCTAATTGGTCCATGGGCGCAAAAATAACAATAGATTCTGCCACAATGATGAATAAGGGACTTGAAGTGATTGAAGCCCATTGGCTGTTTAATTTGCCATATGACCAGATTGATGTCCTATTGCACCAGGAAAGCATCATCCATTCCATGGTGGAATTCCACGATTCAAGTGTGATGGCACAGCTAGGGACCCCAGATATGCGTGTTCCTATCCAATATGCTCTTTCTTATCCGGATCGGTTACCGCTTATCTCTTCAAAGAGACTTAATTTAGCAGAAGCGGCAACTTTACATTTTAAAAAGATGGACTTTGACCGCTATCCATGTTTACAATACGCTTATAATGCCGGAAGAATTGGCGGATCAATGCCGACTGTTTTAAATGCTGCCAATGAGGTGGCTGTCGAATTGTTCTTACAGGGCAAGATTCCATTCTTGGAAATTGAGGCACTGGTGGAAAAAGCTATGGAGCGTCATCAGCTAATCAAAAATCCTGAACTCGAGACTATACAGGAAGTCGATCAGGAGACAAGAAGGTATATCGAGTCACTATATTAAAAGGGATGGTCGATTAAGTGGAAACAATATTAGCGTTTATACTTATTTTTGGAGGATTAGTGTTTTTTCATGAATTAGGCCACTTAATCTTTGCAAAAAGAGCTGGTATACTCTGTCGAGAGTTTGCCATCGGTATGGGTCCGAAAATCTTCACCATAAAAAAGAATGAAACGGTCTATACCATTCGTTTACTTCCGCTAGGAGGCTTTGTACGGATGGCTGGTGAAGACGCAGAAACAGTTGAGTTGAAACCAGGCTACCGAATTGGGGTACTATTTAACGAAAATCAGGAAATTAACAAAATCATTGTCACTAACAAGGATAAATATCCTGAAGCAAGAATTATTGAAGTGGAACAAGCGGATTTGGATCATCAGTTAATCATCCGTGGATATGAAGATGGAAATGATGAAACTATCCAAACCTTTAAGGTTCATCCAAAAGCGGTAATGGTAGAAGATGGCCTTGAGCTTCAAATTGCACCATATGACCGCCAGTTTAATTCTAAAACATTACCACAAAGAGCGATGGCAATCTTTGCGGGACCGATGATGAATTTTGTTTTAGCGGCTCTGTTATTCATGATTATTGGGATTGCCCAAGGTGTTGTGGTGGATGAGCCGAAGCTTGGCAAACTGACAGAAGATGGACCTGCTATTAGCTCTGGCCTTAAGGCAGGAGATATCGTACACTCCATTAATGGCGAAAAAGTTGATTCATGGAGTGATATTCAATCAACTATTCAAAAGAATGCCAATAATCAACTGACTTTTGAGGTTGAACGTGATGGCCAAAATAAGGAGATAAATGTCACACCTAAATTGGTGGATGATTCAGCCGGCAAACGGGGAATCATAGGGGTCTATGCTCCGACGGAGAAATCCTTTATCAAAGCGATTGGTTATGGATTTACGGAAACGTATTTATGGACTAAACAAATTTTCATTGTACTTGGTGATTTAATCACAGGAGGATTCTCCATAGATGCATTATCGGGTCCTGTGGGTATATATGTTTCCACAGAAGAGGTAGCAAAATCAGGTATTTTTTACTTGATAAAATGGGCAGGGGTCTTAAGTATTAACCTTGGGATTATGAATCTCTTGCCGTTGCCCGCGTTGGATGGAGGAAGGCTGTTATTCTTTGCAATTGAAGCAATTAGAGGGAAACCGGTTGATAAGCAAAAGGAAGGTATGTTCCATTTTATTGGATTTGCCTTATTGATGCTATTAATGATCGTCGTCACCTGGAATGATATACAGCGATTTTTCTTTTAAAATAGTCAGTAGCAGGGGTTAAACACGTGTTAAGCTCCTGCTATACATTAAGTAAAGTGATTTGGATAGAAAGGTGAATAGATATGAGACAAAGTATGACGATGATTCCAACATTAAGAGAGGTGCCATCAGACGCTGAAGTAAAAAGTCATCAATTATTGCTTCGTGCCGGATTTATGCGCCAAAATGCAAGTGGAATATATAGTTATCTTCCACTTGGTTTAAAAGTAATTCAAAATGTTGAAAAAATTATTCGAGAAGAAATGGAGCGCGCAGGGGCGGTAGAATTACTAATGCCGACACTGCAGCAGGCAGAGCTATGGCAGGAATCCGGCAGATGGTATTCTTATGGTCCTGAGTTAATGAGAATGAATGACCGCCATAATCGTGAATTTGCAATGGGACCAACCCATGAAGAAGTCATTACAAGCTTACTTCGTGATGAGGTGAAATCATACAAGCGTTTACCTCTAACTCTTTATCAAATTCAAACAAAATTCCGCGATGAGAAGCGTCCCCGTTTCGGTTTGCTTCGCGGCCGTGAATTTATTATGAAGGATGCGTATTCATTCCATTCCAGCCAGGAAAGCCTGGATGAAGTGTATGATCGTATCTTTACAGCCTATTCCAATATTTTCAGCCGTTGCGGGCTTGATTTCAGAGCGGTTATAGCAGATTCAGGAGCTATGGGCGGAAAAGATACACATGAATTTATGGTGCTTTCTGAAATAGGTGAGGACACAATCGCTTATTCGGATACATCTGACTTTGCAGCTAATATTGAAATGGCGCCTGTTGTTAACACGGCTGTAAAAACTGGTGAAGAGCTTAAAGAACTGACTAAAGTATCAACACCTGATCAAAAAACAATCGAAGAAGTATCAAGATATTTAAATACAACTAATGATAAGTGTATTAAATCACTTCTTTGGAAAGTGGACGATCAGTTCGTGCTTGTATTGATCAGAGGAGATCATGAATTAAATGATATTAAACTAAAAAATATCTTTAATGCTACAATCGTTGAACCTGCAAGTCCGGAGGAGACAAAGGATATACTGAATTGCAGCGTTGGTTCTATTGGACCAATTGGAGTGGACGAAAACCGCGTGACAATTATTGCTGATTTCGCTGTTGAAGTTTTGGAAAATGCGGTGTGTGGAGCCAATGAAGAAGGGGTACATTACATTAATGTAAATCCTGACCGTGATTTTTCTAATGTGAAATATGAAGATCTTCGTTTTATACAGGCTGGTGATGCTTCGCCAGATGGAAAAGGCACCATTCAGTTTGCTAAAGGAATAGAAGTGGGTCATGTATTTAAGTTAGGAACACGATACAGTGAAGCAATGAACGGTACGTACTTGGATGAAAATGGTCGCAGTCAGCCGATGATTATGGGGTGCTATGGAATTGGAGTATCCAGAACCGTTGCGGCGATTGCTGAGCAATTTAATGATGAAAAAGGCTTGATGTGGCCTGCTAATATTGCTCCATATCAAGTGCATCTTATTCCGGTTAATATGAAGGATGAAAATCAGCGGAATCTAGGTGAGAAATTATATGACGAGCTTATGCAAGCTGGATATGATGTATTAATGGATGACCGTAATGAACGTGCAGGTGTTAAATTTGCTGATTCTGATTTAATTGGTCTACCTGTTCGAGTAACGGTTGGTAAAAAAGCTGCCGAAGGAATCGTAGAAGTTAAAGTGAGACGAACAGGGGAAAGTTTTGAAGTGCCTGTTACTGATCTTGCTGATCGATTAAAAGAAATCCTGTAAAATATTAAGTACAAGCTCTCCCTTTTGCAATGGGGAGAGCTTGTTTTTTACGTGCTAAATTTTTTTTGATAAGTTGTTTTAAGGTTTGGATTATGCTTTTTACTCCCAATACCGGTCTTTAATAAGTATGGCTAAAGGTGTTTTCTGAATTGATAAAAGCATTAATCTTTGCAAGAAGGGATTTGAATAAAAAAGAGTTGTGTTATAATTACAAGACGGAAAAGGAGAATGACGTTTGGGAGAGATAGAAATGGAAGAAAATTCTCGTATTAAACAAGATAAATTCAGAACGTTGCTCCAGCAACTTCAGCTGACGGAAGATGCGGTTGTTGTGCATTTTTCCAATGCGGAAATTGATAAAGTAATCATTGAAAAAGTTGCCCGCAAATGGCATTTCTTTTTCAGATTTGAACATATAATTCCTTGCAGTATTTGGACCAGATTTACGACACAATTAATGCAGGTCTTTTCTCCAATAGCCACTGTCGGGTATTCGGTTGAGGTTAGGAATCCACTCATTACGAATGAATTGATTACGGATTATTGGAAAAACTGTATTAGCGAAATCGATGGAATTTCTCCGGCAATTCTGGAATTATTGCATGGACAAGTTCCAAAGGTTGAAGGGAATAAGCTGATTGTAACTGCTCGTAACGATGCAGAGGCTGGCCAGCTTAAACGGAAATATACCGGCTTAATTTCAGAAGTTTATCAGCGTTTTGGTTTTCCGCCATTGCAGCTCGATGCCATTGTAGATAAAGATGCATACAGTGAGGCAATGGAGACATTCAAAAAGCAAAAGCAAATAGAAGATGAAGAAAAAGCTCTGCAGGCTGTTCAGGATATGAAGAAGGCCGCAGAGGCAAAGGATGATGGCGGAGTACCTGAAGGTCCATTGGTTATCGGGTACAAAATCAAGCCGGATGCTGACTTTAAGACACTTGATGAGATTGTTGAAGAAGAACGTCGTATTGCCGTTGAAGGATATGTCTTTGATGCTGAAACAAGAGAGTTAAAGAGCGGACGCACCTTATTAACCTTTAAAATTACGGATTATACAAATAGCATTCTTGTTAAAATGTTCTCACGCGACAGAGAAGATGCAAGCCAATTGGCACGTGTGAAAAAAGGTATGTGGGTACGTGTACAGGGAAGTGTACAAAATGATACATTCGTCCGTGACTTAGTAATGATTGCAAATGATATTAATGAAATAGCAGGTAAAAATCGTAAGGATACAGCCCCTGAAGATGAAAAGCGTGTTGAATTACATTTGCATACACCAATGAGCCAAATGGACGCTGTTACACCGGTCTCTACACTAGTGTCCCAGGCAGCTAAGTGGGGACATAAAGCGATTGCTATAACAGACCATGCGGTCGCACAGTCATTCCCTGAGGCTTACGCTGCCGGAAAGAAAAATAATATTAAAATCTTATATGGCGTAGAAGTAAATTTAGTGGATGATGGTGTGCCGATTGCTTACAATACGGCAGATTTAAATTTGGAAGAAAGCACTTATGTTGTATTTGACGTGGAAACAACAGGACTTTCTGCCATATATGACACCATTATCGAGCTTGCGGCAGTTAAGATGAGAAATGGTGAGATTATAGATCGCTTTGAGTCTTTTGCCAATCCACATCATAAATTATCTTCTACAACCATTAATTTAACAGGGATTACGGATGACCTTGTAGAGAATGCCCCTGAAGTCGATGAAGTTTTGACGAAGTTCAGGGATTGGTCTGAGGATGCAATTTTTGTTGCGCATAACGCGAGCTTTGATATGGGCTTCTTGAATATGGGTTATAAAAAGCTCGGTTTTGGTAAAGCTACCAACCCGGTCATAGATACACTGGAGCTGGCTCGTTTCCTCTATCCGGATATGAAAAATCACCGCCTGAACAATTTGGCGAAAAAATTTGATGTAGAGCTTGTTCAGCATCACCGTGCGATTTATGATGCTGAAACGACCGGTCATTTGTTAATGAAAATGTTAAAGGATGCTAATGAAAAAGGCATTACGAATCATAATCAATTAAATGACAATATGGGAAAAGGGAAAGCATTCCAGAGAGCGCGTCCGTATCATTGCACATTACTCGCGCAAACACAGGAAGGCTTAAAGAATTTATTTAAGCTTGTTTCCATTGCTCATATTGATTATTTTTACCGTGTCCCAAGGATTCCAAGATCCGTCCTTATGCAATATCGAGAAGGGATTTTGGTTGGATCCGGCTGTGATCGCGGCGAAGTATTTGAAAATATGATGCAAAAATCATTTGAAGAGGCAGAGGGTGTCGCTGAATTCTATGATTATCTTGAGGTGCATCCAAAAGAAGTTTACGCTCCTCTTATCGAAATGGAATTGGTTCAAAGCGATAAGGCTCTTGAATCTATAATCGCCAATATTGTAAAGCTGGGAGAGAAATTAAACAAACCAGTTGTGGCGACAGGCAATGTTCATTACCTGAATCCAAATGATAAAATCTATCGAAAAATATTAATCAATTCACAAGGGGGAGCAAACCCTCTAAATCGTCACAGCTTGCCTGATGTACATTTCCGTACAACGGATGAGATGATGAATTGCTTCTCGTTCCTTGGGCAAGAAAAAGCAAAAGAAATTGTTGTAACAAACACCAATAAAATTGCCGATTTAATTGATGTAATCAAACCGATTAAAGATGATTTATATACACCGAAAATCGAGGGTGCCGAAGAGGATATTCGGGAAATGAGCTATACAAGAGCACGGATGATTTACGGTGAAAATTTGCCGGAGATTGTGGAAGCTCGTCTTGAAAAAGAATTGAAGAGTATCATTGGTCATGGATTTGCGGTTATTTACTTAATTTCGCATAAGCTGGTTAAGAAATCACTTGATGATGGATACTTGGTTGGGTCCCGTGGTTCCGTAGGTTCATCCTTTGTGGCAACGATGACTGAAATAACGGAAGTAAATCCATTGCCTCCTCACTATGTATGTCCGAAGTGTAAGAAGTCTGAATTCTTTAATGATGGATCGGTCGGGTCAGGTTTTGACCTTCCAGATAAGGATTGTCCGGACTGCGCTGTAAGCTATGTGAAAGATGGACATGATATTCCGTTTGAAACATTCCTTGGCTTCAAGGGAGACAAAGTTCCAGATATTGACTTAAACTTCTCAGGTGAATATCAGCCGCAGGCTCATAATTACACAAAAGTTCTGTTTGGTGAAGATTATGTATATCGAGCAGGAACGATTGGTACGGTAGCTGAAAAAACGGCATATGGATATGTTAGAGGATATGCACAGGAAAATAATCTGCATTTCCGTTCAGCAGAAACAGATCGTTTAGTAAGTGGATGTACAGGGGTTAAGCGTACAACCGGGCAGCATCCGGGCGGAATTATTGTAGTTCCAGATTATATGGATATTTATGATTTCTCTCCTATCCAGTTCCCGGCTGATGCGAGTGACTCTGAATGGAAAACGACTCACTTCGACTTCCATTCCATCCATGATAATATTTTGAAGCTTGATATTCTGGGTCATGATGATCCAACTGTAATCCGGATGCTACAGGATTTAAGCGGAATAGATCCAAAAACGATTCCTACAGACGATCCTGAAGTCATGAAGATTTTCAGTACACCGGAAGTACTTGGTGTTACTGCAGAACAAATCAATTGCAAAACAGGTACACTCGGTGTACCGGAATTTGGTACTCGTTTTGTAAGGCAAATGCTTGAGGATACTAAGCCAACCACTTTTGCAGAGCTTGTTCAAATATCCGGGCTCTCACACGGTACGGATGTGTGGCTCGGCAATGCACAGGAATTGATTCAGGATAATATTTGTAATCTAAGCCAGGTAATTGGCTGTCGTGATGATATTATGGTGTATTTAATTTATCAGGGTCTTGATCCATCACTTGCCTTCAAAATTATGGAGTCTGTCCGTAAGGGGAAAGGGCTCTCCGAGGAAATGGAAGAAGAAATGCTGAAGAACAATGTACCAGGATGGTATATTGGCTCATGTAAAAAGATTAAATATATGTTCCCGAAAGCCCATGCGGCAGCATATGTATTAATGGCTGTCCGTATTGCCTATTTTAAAGTGCACCATGCACTCCTGTACTACGCAGCTTATTTCACGGTTCGTGCAGATGATTTTGACCTTGATGCGATGGTGAAAGGATCAGAAATGATTCGTTCCCGCATTGATGAAATCAATCAAAAAGGTCTCGAAGCCTCTACTAAAGAGAAAAACTTGATGACTGTTCTTGAAATAGCACTTGAAATGTGTGAGCGCGGATATAGCTTCCAAAAAGTTGATTTATATCGATCCAGTGCAAATGAATTTATTATTGACGGAAATACTTTAATTCCACCGTTCAATGCAATCCCAGGACTTGGAACGAATGCGGCTTTCAATATTGTGAAAGCTAGAGAAAACGGCGAATTTTTATCTAAAGAAGATTTGCAGCAAAGAGGCAAAGTTTCCAAAACTATATTAGAATACTTGGATAATCATGGTTGCTTGGGAGATATGCCTGATCAAAACCAACTTTCTTTATTCTGATACAGAATCGCTAATTTGCAAAAACCAACTCTTTATGTTATATTCAAGTAAGAATTACTGCTGATACGTATGTGCTAAAGAGTGGGGAAACCCACTCTTTCGTTTGTATTAGGATGATATTCAGTCGTTTACATAGACGTAAAGGAGTGAAAGCATGAGCAAGAAAGTCACTGAGATTGTCGAGGAAATGGCTGCCCCGATCCTCGAAGAATTAAACCTCGAGCTCGTTGAAGTAGAGTATGTAAAAGAGGGCAGAAACTGGTTCCTTAGAGTGTATATCGATAAGGAAAACGGTGTGGACATTGAAGAATGCGGTATTGTTTCTGAAAGGTTGAGCGAGAAGCTCGATGAAAAAGATCCAATTTCCAATAACTATTTCCTGGAGGTTTCTTCTCCAGGTGCTGAACGCCCATTAAAAAAAGATAGCGATTTTATGAAGGCAGTCGGTAAAAATGTACATATTAAAACATATGAACCGATTGATAATGAAAAAGAGTTTGAAGGTATCTTAAAAGATTTTGATGGTGACACCGTTATAATCGAAATTAAAATTAAAACACGTAAAAAGGAAATAACTATTCCTTATGATAAGATTGCCAAGGCAAGATTAGCGATTAGTTTTTCATAAGGGTTTAAGATTGTAAGGAGGGGATTAGTAAAATGAGTAATGAATTACTCGATGCACTGACCATTTTAGAAAAGGAAAAAGGAATTTCAAGGGATGTGCTCGTTGAGGCGATTGAAGCCGCTCTTGTATCAGCCTATAAGAGAAATTTTAACCAGGCTCAAAATGTCCGTGTGGATTTTAATTTGGTGAATGGATCCATGCGTGTATTTGCTCGTAAAGAAATTGTTGATGAAGTTTTTGATTCCCGCCTTGAGATCTCTTTGGAAGAAGCAAAAAGCATCAATCCAAACTATGAAGTAGAAGATGTTCTGGAGCTTGAAGTTACACCAAAAAACTTTGGTCGTATCGCAGCTCAAACAGCTAAGCAAGTTGTAACTCAACGTGTCCGTGAAGCTGAAAGAGGCATTGTATACAATGAATTTATTGACCGTGAAGAAGATATTATGACTGGAATTGTCCAACGCCGTGATTCTAAATATATATATGTAGCTCTCGGTAAAACAGAAGCATTGCTTCCAGCCAACGAGCAGATGCCGAATGAATCCTATCAACCGCATGAACGTTATAAAGTATTTCTAACAAAAGTAGAAAAAACTTCAAAAGGGCCGCAAATTTTCGTTTCACGTACACATCCGGGCCTTTTAAAGAGATTATTTGAACTTGAGGTACCTGAGATTTTTGACGGAACAGTTGAAATTAAATCTGTTGCCCGTGAAGCAGGAGACCGCTCAAAAATATCAGTTCACACTGATAATCATGAGGTGGATCCGGTAGGTGCTTGTGTAGGTCCTAAAGGCCAACGTGTTCAAGCGATTGTAAACGAACTAAAAGGCGAAAAAATTGATATCGTAAAATGGTCAGATGACCCTGTTGTTTTCGTAGCCAATGCTTTAAGTCCTTCAAAAGTTCTTGAAGTCATTGTGAATGAAGAAGAGAAAGCAACAACAGTTATTGTACCTGACTATCAGCTTTCCCTGGCAATTGGTAAACGTGGGCAAAATGCTCGCCTTGCTGCAAAGCTTACTGGGTGGAAGATAGATATTAAGAGTGAAACAGATGCGCGTGAAGCGGGAATCTATCCTGTTAATCGCCTGACTGAAGAAAGTGATGATGACGAGCTCGAATTTAAAGGCTTTACATTCGGACTCGATGATGAAACAGAAGAATGATCCTATTGGTGAGGTGAAAATGGTGAACAACCGAAAGAAAGTACCGCTGAGAAAATGTATCGGCACCGGTGAAATGAAACCAAAAAAAGAAATGATCCGGATTGTTCGCTCCAAGGAAGGAGAGGTTTCGATAGATCCGACCGGCAAGAAATCAGGCCGCGGGGCCTATTTGAGCCTATCTGAGGAAGCCATTAACGCTGCCAAAAAGAAGAATAGCCTATCTAATCATCTGGAGGCAGATGTAGATTCTTCTATATACGAAGAACTTTTAAAGCTGGCTGCTAAGGAGAACAAATCACGACCATGATGCAAAAACAATGGATGTCCCTTTTGGGACTCGCATATCGAGCGAGAAAAGTTATTTCCGGGGAAGAATTGGTTATAAAAGAAATACGCTCTCGTCGAGCGAAAATAGTTTTATTATCAAAAGATGCTTCTTTAAACACGGAAAAGAAAATCACCGACAAATGTCATTTTTACAAAGTACCGATATGCCGAGTTGAAAACCGAACCGTGCTTGGTCAAGCAATAGGCAAGGATTCAAGAGTGGTAGTCGCTGTACTTGATGATGGATTTGCAAAGAAATTAATCTCCTTGCTCGATTAACTAATTCGGGGGTGAAGGAATGGGTAAAGTACGTGTATATGAATATGCGAAGAAGAACAATGTTTCTAGTAAAGTGGTAATTAATAAACTTAAAGATATGGGGATTGACGTCAATAATCATATGACGGCTCTAGAGGATCAGGCAGTAGAAAAATTAGAAAAACTGTTTAATCCTAAATCGGAAAAGACAAATACCGAGAAACCTCAAAATACTAACCAAACTAGAACTAGTCAAAATCAGAACCAGAACCAAAACCGAGGAAATATAAACGGGCAACAACAAAAACAGCAAACAAATAGTAACCAGCAAAGAGGTGGCCAGCAAGCTTTAAGGCAATCTCAAAGTTCCGCAAGACCTAATCCTGGTGTTACAGCAACGAGGAATAACCAGGGAACTAATCAAAATACAAAGAATAAACCGGCATCTAAGGGTAATGAAGGGAAAAAAAGCGTGCAAGATAATCAAAAAAGAGGTAACTTCAGAAATAATCGAAATAAAAAAAATAACCAACGTCATCAAAGTAAGTCAACTTATCAACCAACACCTAGAAAAGAAAGAGAATTACCGGAGAAAATCACATTCACCGAATCTCTGTCTGTGCAGGAGTTAAGTAAAAAGATTTATCGTGAACCAAGTGAAATTATCAAAAAACTATTTATGCTTGGAGTCATGGCAACGATTAATGCAGAATTAGATAAAGATGCAATTGAACTTATTTGTGCTGATTATGGCGTAGAAGTAGAAGAAATCATTAAAATTGATGTAACAGATCTTGAAGCTGTCATTGCGGATGATGAAAATCCAGATGAAAATACAGTGGAAAGACCGGCAGTAGTTACGATTATGGGTCACGTTGACCATGGTAAAACAACATTGCTGGATGCAATCAGAAATACAAAAGTTACTGAAGGCGAAGCAGGCGGAATTACGCAGCATATCGGTGCTTATCAAGTTGAGGTAGATGGCAAGAGAATCACGTTCCTTGATACACCGGGACATGCTGCCTTCACTACAATGCGTGCGCGTGGTGCTCAAGTAACGGATATTACAATTATCGTTGTAGCTGCTGACGATGGAGTAATGCCACAAACAGTTGAAGCGATTAACCATGCTAAAGCAGCAGAGGTTCCAATTATTGTGGCAGTTAACAAGATGGATAAAGAAGGAGCTAATCCTGATCGCGTAAAACAGGAATTGGTTGAAAATGGCCTGGTACCAGAAGAGTGGGGCGGGGATACTATTTTTGTACCAATGTCTGCGAAAAAAGGTGAAGGTATCGAGACATTGCTTGAAATGATTTTACTTGTAAGTGAAGTAAATGAATATAAGGCAAATCCTAAACGTAAAGCCATTGGTACGGTTATTGAAGCGGAATTGGATAAAGGACGTGGATCTGTCGCTACTTTACTTGTTCAAAATGGAACACTGCGTATAGGAGATCCAATTGTTGTTGGAGATACTTTTGGTAAAGTACGTGCGATGGTAAATGATTTAGGCCGCCGTGTTAAAGAAGCGGGTCCATCCACTCCGATTGAAATTACCGGATTAAACGAGGTGCCTCAGGCAGGCGATCGCTTCGTTGTATTTGAAGATGAAAAAACAGCACGCCAGGTTGGGGAAGCTCGTGCTCAAAGACATATCTTAGCTTCACGTAATGAAAGCTCCCGTGTAACACTTGAAAACTTGTTTGATCAATTAAAACAAGGGGAAGTAAAAGAAATTAATATCATTGTAAAAGGTGATGTTCAAGGTTCTGTTGAAGCGGTCGCTGCTTCCTTGCAAAAAATTGAGGTTGAAGGCGTAAAAGTTAAAATTATTCATGCGGGTGTTGGTGCAATTACTGAATCCGATATTATTTTAGCGACTGCCTCTAATGCAATTGTAATTGGTTTCAACGTGCGTCCGGATGTTAATGCTAAGCGTGCTGCTGAAGCTGAAAAAGTAGATGTACGTCTGCACAGAATTATCTATAAAGCAATCGAAGAAATCGAAGCAGCGATGAAAGGGATGCTTGATCCTGAGTATGAGGAGAAAGTAATCGGTCAGGCTGAAGTTCGTCAAACCATCAAAATTTCCAAAGTAGGAACAATTGCAGGAAGCTATGTAACAGATGGTAAGATTACACGTAACAGTGGAATCCGTCTAATCCGTGAAGGCATCGTAATCTTTGAAGGTGAACTGGATACACTTAAACGCTTCAAAGATGACGTGAAAGAAGTAGCTCAAGGCTACGAATGCGGAATAACGATCAAAAACTTTAATGATATTAAAGAAGGCGATGTTATCGAAGCATATGTAATGGAAGAAATTAAAAGAGCATGATTGCTGCGGCAGAATGTGAATGTTTGATTCCTAATGCTCAATCCTTAAAGGAAAAAAGAGCGGTTCTGCAGCGCGTTATGACGCGATTAAAACAAAAATTTAATGTTTCTGTCGCAGAGGTTGACTATCAGGACATGTGGCAACGCACGGTTATCGCAATCGTGGTTGTCTCGTCGTCCAGAACCAGTTCTGAAAGGGAATTGCAAAAAGCATTATCCTACCTCGATTCTTTTCCTGAATTGGAGAGTATTGCGACAAATATAGAATGGCTTTAAAAGAGGTGAAAAATATGAGCCTTAGAGCTACCCGTGTGGGAGAGCAAATGAAAAAAGAACTCAGTGATATACTTGGCAGAAAAATCAAAGATCCACGAGTTGGATTTGTGACTGTCACAGATGTTGAAGTTTCTGGAGACCTTCAGCAAGCCAAAGTCTATATATCGGTTCTCGGTGATGCCGAAAAAAGAGAAGATACACTTAAAGGTCTTGCTAAAGCTACTGGATTTATTCGTTCTGAGCTGGGCCAGCGTATTCGATTACGAAAAACTCCGGAAATTATTTTTGAATTTGATGAGTCGATTGACTATGGAAACAGAATTGAAAATCTATTGCATCAAATTCATCAGGAAAATAAAGAACCCAATGAATAAGGACTAGGATAGACGTTATGTCTATCCCCTTTTTATATAAAAAATTAGGAGAACAGGGTGATAGTGATGGAAGAGTTAAATGGAATCCTGATTCTCAATAAACCGGCAGGATTTACTTCTCATGACTGTATTATGAAAGTCAGAAAAATACTGAGGATGAAAAAAGTCGGACATACAGGAACGTTGGATCCGGATGTCACAGGTGTACTGCCTATATGTCTTGGAAAAGCAACCAGAGTTGCGGAGTACATAACGGATGCTGGTAAAGAATACATAGGTGAAGTGACTATTGGCTGGTCCACAACCACAGAAGATGCTTCGGGCGACATGGTAGATAAGAAGGTAATTGAGAAGCCGATAAAACGTACTAAGATTATCGAGATTTTGAACTCGCTCACAGGAACGATTGTTCAAACACCTCCAATCTACTCAGCTGTTAAAGTAAATGGAAAGCGCTTGTATGAGTACGCATTAAAGGGAGAAAAGGTAGACATCCCCTCGCGTAAGGTGAATATTTATGAAATTGAACTTTTGGACGATAGAGAACTATTTGAAGGTGAATCCATTTCGTTTTCTTTTCGTGTCTCATGTGGGAAAGGAACGTATATCAGAACGCTCTCCTGCATGATAGGTGACCAATTAGGTTATCCAGCCCATATGTCTAAGCTCATCAGGTCACGCTCAGCGGCTTTCACCCTTGAGGAGGCAATTACACTTGAACAGCTGGCTTTACATGCGGAGAAGGGCACTGTAAGCGACGTACTGAAGCCTATAGAAGAAGGTGTTCCCAATCTGCCGATTATTAAGGTTTCCAGTGAAATTGCAGAAAAAGTCCGTAATGGTGCTGTACTGACCTCTGACAACCTATCTGCTGAAAATACGGAGAGTCCTTTTGCTATTTTTAATGAACAAGAAGAACTAATGGCAATTTATCAGCATCATCCAGAGAAAAAAGGATTGTGTAAACCGGTTAAAGTTATTCCATTTATATAGTATGATATGGATGGAGATTGAAATTAGAGGGGAATAGAGATGAAAATAATCAATATTACACATCCCCATGACTATAAGCGGGGGGACTTTCCGCCAATAGCAGTAGCTCTTGGTTATTTTGATGGCGTTCATATTGGCCATCAAAAGGTTATTGAAACGGTAAAACAAATTGGTGAAGAAAAAGGGCTGGCAACAGCGGTGATGACATTTGATCCTCACCCATCTGTCATTTTGAATAAACATATAAAGCACGTGAGGCTTTTAACACCATTGCAGGATAAAATTGAATTAATGAAGAACATAGGGTTGGATTATCTTTTTATTGTCCAATTCACACCTGATTTTTCAAGTCTTTCACCACAAAAATTTGTGGATGATTATTTGATTTCATTGCATATTCAGCATGTGGTTGCCGGCTTTGATTATTCATATGGACAATACGGAAGAGGAACTATGGAAACTCTTCCGCACCATGCAAAGGGTATGTTTGATGTAACAACCGTGTCAAAGCAAGATATTGGAGAGGAAAAAATCAGTTCCACTCGTATTCGAGAGGAATTAATTAACGGCCATACTGAAACAATTAATCAATTATTAAGCAGGTATTTCACTGTTAAAGGATGTATTGTAGATGGAGAGAAACGCGGGAGGTTATTAGGGTTTCCTACTGCCAATATAGAAGTGGACCCCGATTATTATCTTCCTGGTACCGGAGTTTATTGCGTACGTATGAAAGTACGAGGTAATTGGTATAATGGTATATGTAATGTAGGCTATAAACCTACTTTTCATATGGAAAAAGAAGAGATTCCCACTATAGAAGTACATCTATTAGATTTTGAGGCTGATATCTATCAAGAGAGAGTTGTGGTAGAGTGGCATAAACGCATACGGAGTGAACAGAAATTCAGCTCTGTGGAACAATTGGTTACTCAGCTTGAAAAAGATAAACAATTCGCAATAGAATATTTTGGAGTGAATTAAGTACTTGCTTTTTTAACCGAGAAGTAGTATTCTTAATATCGTATGAAAAGAACCTTTCCTTGGCTAAGCGCATCACCAACGTTCGCTCAGGAATAGGGGATTTTGAAAATTTTAGGAGGTGAATTAGGATGGCATTAACGCAAGAGCGTAAAAATGAGATCATTAATGAGTACAAAACTCATGAGAGCGACACTGGTTCTCCAGAAGTTCAGATCGCTGTCCTTACTGAACAAATCAACACACTTAACGAACACTTACGCACTCACAAGAAAGATCACCACTCACGTCGCGGTCTTTTGAAAATGGTAGGTAAACGTCGTAACTTACTTACTTACCTGCGTAATAAAGACGTTACTCGTTATCGCGAATTAATCAACAAGCTTGGTTTACGTCGATAAACTACTCAGAAAAAGCGGGATTTTTCCCGCTTTTTTGTTATACATAGAGGAGAAAGAGGAAAGTTAAAGGGTAATGTCGCTTTTTAACTCGACAACTATGGAGTATACTAATATTAATTTGATTGAAATCCAACAGATCTTGTCAAAATGATGAGAAACAGGATAAATTTTGTAAGATTATTGTAAGTAGAGAGGAGCAATGAAGAAATGGAGCAAACAAAACGCACATTTTCTTTAGATTGGGCAGGACGTCCATTAACGGTTGAAATCGGCCAATTAGCAAAGCAAGCTAATGGTGCTGCTTTGATTCGCTATGGCGATTCAGCCGTATTAAGTACAGCTGTAGCTTCAAAGGAACCGAAGAATTTAGATTTCTTCCCATTAACTGTAAGCTATGAAGAAAAATTATACGCAGTAGGTAAAATCCCTGGAGGGTTCATTAAACGTGAGGGTAGACCAAGTGAAAAAGCGGTACTTACAAGTCGTCTAATCGACCGTCCAATTCGCCCGCTGTTCGCAGATGGGTTCCGTAATGATGTACAAGTAGTCAGTATGGTTCTTAGTGTAGATCAAAACTGCCCAACTGAAATGGCAGCTATGTTCGGATCCTCATTGGCACTTTGTGTTTCTGATATCCCGTTTGAAGGACCAATTGCCGGTGTTATTGTAGGTCGCGTTGATGGTAAGTTTGTCATTAACCCAACGATCGAACAACTTGAAAACAGTGATATTCATTTAACTGTTGCAGGAACAATGGATGCTATTAACATGGTTGAAGCAGGAGCACAGGAAGTGCCGGAAGAAACCATGCTGGAAGCTATCATGTTTGGACATGATGAAATCAAGAAACTGATTGCATTCCAAAATGAGATTGTGGCTGCAGTTGGTAAAGAAAAACGTGAAATAACTCTTTATGAGCTAGATGCAGAATTAATCGAGGAAGTTAAAGGTATGTGTTTAGAAGAAATGAACACTGCTGTGCAAGTTCAAGAAAAACATGCTCGTGAAGATGCAATCAAAGCAGTAAGAGAAAAAGTTGTTGCTGTCTTTGAAGAAAAAGAAGCTGATGAAGAAAAGCTTAAGCAAGTAAATGAAATCTTGAGTAAATTGGTGAAGGATGAAGTTCGCCGTTTAATTACGGAAGAGAAAATCCGCCCTGATGGAAGAAGTCCTGAAGAAATTCGTCCATTATCCTCTGAAGTTGGCTTATTGCCTCGTACTCATGGTTCCGGATTATTTACTCGTGGACAAACTCAAGCCCTTTCTATTGCTACACTGGGTGCATTAGGAGATGTTCAGATATTGGACGGGCTTGGCCTTGAAGAGTCTAAACGTTTCATGCATCATTATAATTTCCCGCATTTCAGCGTTGGTGAAACTGGACCTATCAGAGGACCAGGCAGACGTGAAATCGGACATGGTGCATTAGGTGAGAGAGCGCTTGAGCCGGTTATTCCAAATGAAAATGATTTTCCATATACTATTCGTCTTGTGTCAGAAGTACTTGAATCTAATGGCTCTACGTCTCAGGCAAGTATTTGTGCAAGCACATTGGCATTAATGGATGCGGGTGTTCCAATTAAAGCGCCGGTAGCAGGAATTGCAATGGGTCTTATTAAAAAGGGAGAACATTATACAGTTCTTTCCGATATTCAAGGAATGGAAGACCACTTGGGAGATATGGACTTTAAAGTAGCAGGTACAGCAAAAGGTGTAACTGCACTTCAAATGGACATAAAAATTGCAGGTCTGACTCGTGAAATCTTAGAGGAAGCATTAATGCAAGCTCAAAAGGGCCGGAATCATATTCTGAATCACCTTACAAGCACATTAGAGCAGCCAAGAAAAAATCTTTCTCAATATGCGCCTAAGATTTTAACGATGGCTATTAAACCTGACAAAATCAGAGACGTTATTGGACCAAGCGGAAAACAAATCAATAAAATTATTGAAGAAACCGGTGTAAAAATTGATATCGAGCAGGATGGTACAATCTACATCGCATCCACTGATCAGGAAATGAATGAAAAGGCTAAAACGATTATTGAAGATTTGGTACGCGAAGTTGAAGTTGGCCAAATTTATCTTGGTACGGTTAAACGTATTGAGAAATTTGGATGCTTCGTTGAAATCTTCAAAGGTAAAGATGGTCTTGTCCACATTTCTGAACTGGCAGAAGAACGTGTAGGAAAAGTCGAGGATGTAGTAAAAATTGGTGATGAGATCCTTGTTAAGGTAACTGAAATAGACAGACAAGGAAGAGTCAACCTTTCTCGTAAAGCAGTTCTAAAAGAACAAAAAGAAAAAGCAGAACAGAAATAAACATGACTTGGTCGGCTAGGAGACATTGGTTTCCTAGTCTTTTAATCATGTTCATATCTAATTATGGATTCTTGCGGTTCTAACCTGTCCTACCTGCTCATACATTTTGTGTGAGGAGGAGAAGAGATGGATAAAAAATTGTTGCAATTTCTTGCATTTTGTACCATTTGCGTTATATCATGGGTGTTGGTGCAAAGCTCATTTATGGACCAATATGTAAAAGGTATTCCAAATGGAACTGTCGCTTATGTTACAAATACAAATGATGAACTGTACCAACAAATTGAACAAGCAGCTAAAACATATAATCAAGAGCCTGTAGACGCTGTTATAGATAAGGTGTGGAAGAAAACACCCGGATACAATGGCATTCAGGTCAACATTGAGAAATCTTATAAAAAGATGAAAACTAAGGGTAAATTTCAGGAAGCTCAACTCATTTTCAAAGAAAACAGCCCTAATGTTCATTTACAAGACTTGTCACCATCGCCAATATACCGTGCGAATCCAAATAAACCCGTTGTATCCTTTATTATTAATGTAGCCTGGGGTAATGAGTATATTGAAGGAATGCTGGACACTTTAAAGAGACATAAGATTCATGCTACATTTGTATTGGAAGGACGCTGGGTAAAGAATAATCCGGATCTAGCCAAGCGGATAGCAGCAGCCGGTCATGAATTAGGGAATCATTCATATACTCATCCAAATATGCAACAATTATCAGCTGCGGCTGCCGAGAAAGAAATCAGCGAAACAAACCGGGTCATCCAGGAGGTAACAGGATATACTCCTAAGCTATTTGGACCTCCGAGCGGAAGTTTTAATGATCGTACAGTTAAGGTTGCAGCAAGTCTTGGAATGGAAACCATATTATGGACAGTTGATACAGTAGATTGGAAAAAACCCACACCGGAAGTCTTAACAAAAAGGGTCCTTGACCACATACATAAAGGTGCGCTTATTCTTATGCACCCAACAGAATCAACATCAAAATCAATGGATATATTAATCAAGAACATTGAGAAGGAATATAAAATTGTACCTGTCAGTGAGGCATTCAAAGAAGAACGTATAAGTCCCTGAAGACTTTCCTGCCTTTATTTTGGCGGGAAAGTTTCTCTATGCTATAAAAATGTATACATATTGGGTATGGTAATAAAGAGGGGCATCATGAATAGGAGGAACATTTGTTGATAAAAAAATATACTTGTCAAAATGGGGTCCGTATCGTATTGGAAACAATCCCTACTGTTCGTTCAGTGGCGATTGGTGTTTGGATTAAAACCGGTTCCCGAAATGAAGATTCCTTAAATAATGGAATTTCGCATTTCTTGGAGCATATGTTTTTTAAAGGAACAACAACAAGATCTGCCAAAGAAATAGCCGAATCATTTGATCGGATTGGCGGTCAGGTAAATGCTTTCACCTCAAAAGAATATACGTGCTACTATGCCAAAGTATTGGACGATCATGCACCTTATGCGCTGGATGTTCTTGGTGATATGTTCTTTAATTCTACATTTGCTGAAGAGGAATTGAAAAAAGAAAAAAATGTAGTTTGCGAAGAGATTAAGATGTATGAAGACACACCTGATGATATTGTTCATGATATTTTAAGCCAGGCTGTTTACGAAAAACACCCGCTTGGTTACCCTATTTTAGGTACAGATAAAATTCTTGATACCATTAATTCAGAGACATTGAAACAATATGTCTATAATCACTATACACCTGATAAAGTGGTAATCTCGATTGCAGGAAATGTGGATGAGAGTTTTATCAAGCAGGTTGAAGGTTTATTTGGAAGCTATGAAGGCGGTACAGCACGTCCTGAATTGGAAAAACCAACTTTCCATACCAATAAGATTGTCAGAAAAAAAGATACCGAACAAGCCCATTTATGTCTTGGGTATAACGGTTATGATATAGGCAATGAAAATATTTATAGCTTAATCACTCTGAACAATGTACTTGGAGGATCTATGAGCAGCCGTTTATTCCAAAATGTGCGAGAAGAAAAAGGGCTTGCTTACAGTGTCTATTCCTATCATACCTCCTATCAGGATAATGGTATGGTGGTTATTTATGGTGGAACAGGGGCAAATCAAGTTCATCAGCTTTATGATACAATACAGGAAACTCTTACTGAATTGCGTAATGACGGCATTACTGCCAAAGAGCTTGATAACTGTAAAGAGCAGCTGAAAGGAAGTTTGATGCTAAGCTTAGAAAGCACAAACAGCCGAATGAGCCGTAACGGTAAAAATGAGCTGTTATTGGGTAGACATCGAACTCTTGATGACATAGTTGAATTAATCGATGCTGTTTCGCTTAACAGCGTAAATCAGTGTATAGAAGATATTTTTACAGACTCCTATGCAGCAGCTTTATTGGGTCCGCAAGATGAGTGGAACTTAGATTAAAAAATAAATCTCTGGCAAGCTGGCGTGAACATCCATTGGATTTTGCGCCGGCTTGTTTTTTTGCGTGTTTGGAACAACTTTTTCTTCTAAAAGGATGTCACTCATTCATATAGTGAGATTAAGCAGAATGTGATAGGAGTGTCCTAAAATGAAGCTGAGCGAATTAAGTGGCAAAGAAATTGTGGATGTAAAAAAAGCAGAACGATTGGGCGTCCTTGGTCAAACTGACCTTGAGATCGATGAGTTAACCGGACAAATAACCGCCCTTTTAATCCCATCTGGAAAATGGTTTGGTTTTAGAAAGAATGGTGATGAGGTCCGTGTGCCATGGAGTCAAATAAAAAAGATTGGTACGGATATGGTCATCATTGATATTCCTGATGGAAATTCAATAAAGGAAACTTAAAAAACGCCGAAGGGCGTTTTTTTTTTGTTTACCTCGTTTTTATCACGTCTGGTTCCTGTATTTCATACTATGGGTTGTATGAATTGATCTTTAAAAAATAAAGAAGGTGAAAATCTTCCATGCTCACAGGAATGAATATTGCCGTTCTTGGTGGAGATGCCAGGCAGCTTGAAGTGATTCGAAAATTAACCGAGTTGGACGCAAAGGTATATTTAACAGGTTTTGAACAGTTAGCACATGCATACACGGGAGCAGTAAAGGAAAAACTGGAAGATTTGCCGGTAAAAGAGCTGGATGCGATTATTTTGCCTGTTGCTGGCACAAATATGGAAGGTAAGCTGGATACCATTTTTTCAAATATGCAAGTCATCCTGACAGAAGCTTTTTTAAAGGAGACACCGAAACATTGTACAATCTATTCCGGTATAAGCAATGATTATTTAATAAATATAACGAAACAGGCAAACCGT
The DNA here is from genome assembly GCF_058216035.1 of Pradoshia sp. Z4_20. Lineage (NCBI taxonomy): Bacteria > Bacillati > Bacillota > Bacilli > Caryophanales > Bacillaceae > Pradoshia > Pradoshia sp. Z4_20. The sequence goes on along the minus strand of NZ_JBZAJD010000002.1, from coordinate 302,329 downwards.
AAACTAGTTCAATTATTTGAACGAGATGATGTAGCTATTTATAATTCTATTCCCACAGTAGAAGGTACCATTATGATGGCCATTCAGCATACAGATTTTACGATACACGGATCAAATGTGATTGTTCTTGGATTAGGAAGAGTGGGAATGAGTGTGGCACGTGCTTTCCATGGACTGGGGGCCAAAGTTCAAGTTGGTGCCCGTAAATCAGAACATATAGCCAGAATAGAGGAAATGGGGTTAACTCCCTTCCATTTATCTGCGTTGGAATCTGTGGTTGAAAATGTGGATATTTGTATTAATACGATTCCTCACAAAATCATTACCGCAGGAATTATTTCAAGGATGCCGTCCCGAACGTTGATTATTGATTTGGCTTCGAAACCGGGCGGAACAGATTTTAGATATGCAGAAAAACGTGGAGTTAAAGCCATATTAGCACCAGGGTTACCCGGTATAGTGGCCCCAAAGACAGCCGGTCAGATTATTGCAAATGTGCTGGGACAGTTATTGTTGGATGATTTAGGAAATGGAAGGGAGACACCATGATGGATGTTAAGGGGATGAGAATAGGGTTTGGATTGACAGGATCGCACTGTACGTATGATGAAGTATATCCACAAATTGAAAAGCTGGTACATGCAGGAGCCGAGGTTGTCCCTGTTGTCAGTTATACTGTTAAAAATACCGACACAAGATTTGGCAAGGGAGAGGATTGGATAGCAAGAATAGAAAAACTGACAAACAGAAAAGCGATTGATACCATCGTCGATGCGGAGCCTTTAGGTCCCAAATATCCGTTGGATTGTATGGTGATTGCACCCCTGACAGGTGTTTCGATGAGTAAATTTGCAAATGCACAAAATGATTCACCCGTTTTAATGGCTGCAAAAGCTACACTTCGGAATCATCGCCCAGTTGTTCTCGGTATATCGACAAATGATGCCCTAGGTTTAAATGGTGTGAATTTAATGAGACTCTTAAGCACTAAGGACATATACTTCATTCCATTTGGCCAGGATGATCCTGAAAAAAAACCAAATTCTATGGTTGCCCGAATGGAAAGTCTCGTGGAAACGGTGGAATATGCTCTTGAGGCAAAACAAATCCAGCCTATTATCATCGAAAAATACAGAGATTAAAGTGCATGATTTAAAAAAAAGATATCTTATGATATATTTTATAGAAGAATATATTCATTGTTCTGAAAAGAAGGTTGCTCCTTTTATAAAAAATATATAAATAGCTATGACAGCATATCTTATTATTTCTAGTAGTTTACATGAAAATAAATACCTAATTTTATAGGAAGGGGTAACAAACATGAATGAAAAAAAATTACACGTAGCTGTAGTCGGGGCTACTGGTGCAGTTGGACAGCAAATGATTGACACTCTTCAAAAAAGGAATTTCCCTATTGGGAAGATAAGTCTGTTATCCTCTTCTCGTTCAGCAGGTAAACAAATCGAATTTAATGGAGAGACCATAACAGTACAGGAAGCAAAGCCAGAGAGCTTTGAAGGGGTAGACATTGCCCTGTTTAGTGCTGGCGGAAGTATATCTAAAGCATTAGCTCCTGAGGCTGTTAAAAGGGGTGCTATCGTTGTGGATAATACAAGTGCCTTCCGTATGGACGAAAATGTTCCGCTTGTAGTTCCTGAGGTGAATGAGGATGATCTTCGTAAGCATCAGGGAATCATAGCTAACCCTAATTGTTCGACAATCCAAATGGTAGCAGCACTTGAACCAATCAGGAAAGCCTATGGACTTAAAAAAATTATTGTTTCCACTTATCAGGCTGTTTCTGGAGCGGGTGCAGCAGCTGTTGAGGAATTAAATACGCAAGCAAGCGATATTTTAGCCGGTAAGACTGTTAATCCATCTATATTACCTGTTAAAGGTGCGGAAAAACATTATCAGATAGCTTTTAATGCTATTCCTCAGATTGATGTTTTCGGTGAGAATGGGTATACATTTGAAGAAATGAAAATGGTAAATGAAACGAAGAAAATTATGCATTTGCCGTCACTGCAGGTAGCAGCAACATGCGTTCGCCTTCCAATCGCAGTTGGTCATTCAGAATCCGTGTATATAGAAATTGAAAATAACGGTGTCAGTGCTGAGCAAGTAAAAGAAATATTACTAAATGCTCCTGGAATTGTCCTTCAGGATGATCCCGCCAATCAAGTCTATCCAATGCCGGCAGATTGTGTTGGGAAGAATGAAGTTTTTGTTGGGAGAGTAAGGAAAGATTTGGACGAAGATGCCGGGTTCCATATGTGGGTTGTTTCCGATAACCTATTAAAAGGGGCCGCCTGGAATTCTGTTCAAATTGCAGAGAGCCTTATTCGATTAGGGCTAGTGTAATTATTGAAATGATAGGATATCTTGGCCTTCTTATTTTCTCTAAAGTAGGAAGGCTCATTTTGGGGTGTAAAAAGTGAAGATCATCATTCAAAAGTTTGGCGGTACCTCTGTAAAAGATGCAGAGAGCAGAGAGTATGCGTTTCAACATATAAAAAGAGGTATAGGCAAAGGGTACAAAATAGTGGTTGTTGTATCTGCAATGGGAAGAAAAGGTGATCCATATGCAACGGATTCCTTACTTTCACTTGTTAATGAAAAAGGAATGTACTTGGGGGAACGTGAGCAGGACTTGCTATTATCTTGCGGAGAGATAATCTCAGCGGTTGTATTTACCAATATGCTCTTAGAAAAAGGAATTCGAGCGACTGCCTTAACTGGCGGACAGGCCGGTTTCAGAACAAATAATGACTATACAAATGCAAAAATAATGGAAATGAAGACCGATAGACTGATTGATGAGCTAGGAAAATCAGACGTTATCGTTGTAACTGGTTTTCAGGGTATTGCTGAAAATGGCGATATTACAACGATAGGGCGCGGCGGCAGTGATACATCTGCTGCAGCCCTTGGAGCTGCACTGAAGGCAGAGTATGTTGACATTTTTACGGATGTAGAGGGAATTATGACAGCTGATCCCCGTATTGCGGAACAAGCCAGACCGCTGTCAGTAGTAACCTATACAGAGGTATGTAACATGGCCTACCAGGGGGCTAAGGTCATTCATCCACGTGCTGTTGAAATTGCGATGCAGGCAAAGGTGCCGATGCGAATCCGTTCAACCTATGCTGAAGGTGAGGGTACGCTGGTTACAGGTCATCCGAAACACCGTCGAGGCAGTGATATACAGGAACGTCTTGTTACTGGTATTGCCCATGTAAGCAATATCACTCAGATAAAAGTAAAGGCTAAGGAAGATCAGTATGATCTGCAGGCGGAAGTCTTTACAGCGATGGCGAATTCAGGCATAAGCGTTGATTTTATTAATATTTATCCAAATGGTGCTGTGTATACTGTCTCCAACAACGATGCTAATAAGGCAATTTCGGTATTACGTGAATTAGGATATGAGCCTGGTATCCAATCAAACTGTGCCAAAGTGTCTGTCGTTGGAGCCGGGATAACGGGAGTGCCGGGAGTAACAGCGAAAATTGTTACTCCATTATCAGAACGAGGCATACAGATTCTGCAATCCGCAGATAGCCACACAACGATATGGGTATTAGTTAAAGAAGAAGATTTAGTAGAAGCTGTAAATGCTCTTCATAATGCCTTTAATCTCCATTTAATGGACGATGATCTGTTTGAATGGGAAGAACTTGCGGAATAATAAAATATAAGATTGGAAGTGGAAATATGGGTCTTTTTGGACGCGTGTCCACCGCGATGGTTACACCTTTTGATAATAAAGGAAATATTGATTTTGGTAAGACTGCAAAACTCATAGATTACTTAATTGAAACAGGCACAGATTCACTGGTGGTTTCAGGAACTACTGGTGAATCCCCAACCTTGTCAACAGAAGAAAAAGTGGCATTATTTGAATATGTCGTGAAAATTGTAAACAAACGCATCCCTGTGATAGCAGGAACTGGCTCAAATAATACGTATGCGTCCATCCATTTAACAAAGAAGGCGGAAGCGGCCGGTGTAGATGCGATTATGCTTGTAGCGCCTTATTATAATAAACCAAACCAAGAGGGGCTATATCAACATTTCAAATCTGTGGCGGATGCTACTACTCTGCCGTGCATGATTTATAATGTGCCAGGCAGAACGGTGACGAATATTCATCCGGAAACCGTTATTCGCCTGTCAGAGATTCCGAATATTGTTGCTGTAAAAGAGGCCAGCGGTAATTTAAATGCAATGACAAAAATTATTGCCAACACACCGGATGATTTCGATTTATACAGTGGAGATGATGGTTTAACTTTACCTGTACTTTCAATTGGAGGAGCAGGTGTGGTCTCGGTGGCCTCCCATATAATCGGACGTGACATCCAAAAAATGATTGAACATTTCTACGCTGGTGAAATGGCTGAGGCAGCCCAAATGCACCAGAAATTACTGCCAGTCATTGAGGGGTTATTTTTGACACCAAGCCCAGCTCCTTTAAAGACAGCCTTGCAAATCAAGGGTATGAGCGTTGGGTCTGTTCGTTTGCCTCTTGTACCAATGAATGAAGTTGAACGGAACACATTGATAAATCTATTAAATACATTAAAATAATGCTTAGTTTGTCTGTTTTTAGAGTCTGCCTGAGGATAAGCCAATCCAATGCGATTGGCTTATCTATCTATTTAGTACAATTTTATACATATTCTTTTTTATACATGTTTAGTTAGCATTGAAGATGTCTGCTTTTTTTGTTATGCCTATAGCAAACAAACAGCAGTGTATATATATTATGAACCTAAAGAAAAGCATATTTTCAAAAAAGAACGATAGTCGGAATTCATAGATAAATCTAAAAAGATGATGTCAGTGGCATGCCGATACACTATCGGTTATAATGGATTCAACTGGAAAATGGACGAGTAGTTGATAACAGGAGGAACAATAAATTGGTTAAACAAATTAGACAGAAGATCAAAGTAATTGCATTAGGCGGAGCAGGAGAGATTGGAAAAAATATGTATCTCGTCGAAGTAGACGAAGATATATTTGTGCTGGATGCCGGGTTAATGTTTCCGGAAACCGAAATGCTTGGAATAGATGTAGTAATTCCAGATATCTCTTACCTTATCGAAAATAAAGAAAGAATTCAGGGGATTTTTCTATCCCATGGTCATGAGGATCATATTGGTGCACTCCCTTATATTATTGAGGAATTGGATGCACCGGTTTATGGTACAAGATTGAGCATAGAATTAACAAAATCCAAAATCGCAGAAATTAACGAAAATTTAAATGTTGACTTTGAAGTAATAGATTCAAATACATCCCTGCGTTTTTCTTCTGCAAGAATCACATTTTTCAAAACAAATCACAGCATTCCTGATTCTGTTGGAATCTGTATTGAAACAAAAGATGGTGCAATCGTTTATACGGGTGATTTTAAATTTGATCAGGCTGCCCAGGGACTTTACAAAGCGGAAATTGGCAAAATGGCAGCAATCGGTGAGTCAGGAGTTCTCTGTCTATTATCAGATAGCTCAGGAGCAGAACGGATTGGATTTACACCTTCTGAATCCCTTGTTGCAAGAAATATGTCTGATGAATTTTACAATGCAAAAGGCAGAATTATTGTAGCATGCTATGCATCTAATCTTAACGGTCTACAGCAAGTGTTCAATGCTGCGTTTGATAATCATAAAAAAGTAGCGGTTGTCGGTAAATCTATGGAAAAAGTATTGGAAATTGCCTTGGAATTTAATTATTTGGATGTCCATGAGGATGTGTTGATTCCGATAACTGAGATCGACCAATATGAAGATCGTGAAATAATTATCCTTGCGACTGGATTGCAGGGAGAGCCATTTGAAGCACTGCAAAAAATGGCTAAGCATGGTCATAAACAAGTTAATATTAAGCAAGGTGATACTGTATTATTGGCGGCTAATGCTGTCCATGGCGGAGAATTGCTTATGTCCAGGACTATCGATTTATTATTTAGAGCAGGTGCAAAGGTAGTAGCTGGTAAAAATCAAATCCATGTATCGGGCCATGGCAGCCAGGAAGAGCTAAAAATGATGCTTAACCTCATGAAACCGAAGTATTTTATTCCCATCCAAGGTGACTATAAAATGCTAATTGCTCATATGCGCATTGCAAAATCAATTGGCTTTAACCAAAATCAAATCCATATACCAGAAAATGGTGAGGTTATTGAAATAACAAATGACGCGATTGAAAGCGCTGGAAAAGTGACTGCTGGGAATGTTTTGATTGATGGAAGTGGCGTTGGGGATGTAGGAAATATTGTCTTGCGTGACCGCCGTTTGCTATCTCAGGACGGAATTCTAATTGTAGTTGTGACTTTAAGCCGTGCGGATAAGAGTATAGTAGCAGGTCCTGAAATCATTTCACGTGGATTTGTGTATGTTCGAGAATCAGAATCATTAATGGAACAATCAACAAATATTGTGCGTGAGATTGTAATCAAAAATACTTCTAAAGATCATTTTGACTGGGCCGGAATGAAACAGGAAGTCCGAGATAGTCTAAATCATTATCTGTTCGATAAAACAAAACGACGCCCAATGATTTTACCAATTATTATGGAAGTGTAATAAAGGACGTAAATGGCTATCCAGCGGATAGCCATTTTTCTTATTCGGGTAAGTTCCTGTTGAAAAAGCAGATTGATGAATTTGTAACCCCTTGAGGGAACCTTTAAAGATAAGCTAGTTTATTGAATTAAAAGAAGAATGGAAGAGTGATACATAGTGATTACATTTGAACGCGTAACAGAAGAGAATTTATATATAGCAAAAGAAATGATGGATTCTAATTCTTCCTATTTTGATAAGGAGTATGGTATATCGCAAAATAGGGAGGAAATATTAGAATCATTGTCTCTAAACCAAGGTGATTATTTGATTAAAGCCGATGATACGTATATTGGACTAACTGCTTTTAGGGAGTATAAAGAGGAGCAGCTCGTTACGATTAATCTGATGATCATTCATGCAGATTACCAGGGATTTGGTTATGGTACTACAGCCTACTATGAATTAGAGGATCTATTTATCAAGCGTGGATTTAAAAAAATCACACTGAATGTGAGAAGTGATGACAGCAGGATCAAATTATTTTGGGAGAGAAATGGGCATACAGCTAGTGAACAAGATACAAGTAATGGGAAAGATAGAGTTCATTACGAAAAGCATCTTGTTTAGTTTTAGGTTACAGGCGGCTTGCTATGGAAAGCCGCCTTGTTTTGTTTCTGCTCACATTTAAGACTGATGATATGGAAGTAACTTCACCAATTAAAAAAAATAAAAAAATTTTAATGAAAGCGGTTTATTCTTTTAAAAATGGGTATTATATAAATAAGAAAGGAGGAAACAATAGAGTTTAACACTTCAGGTGACTCAATCATATAGTGTTCGTTCCGTAAAAGGAAGCTTAAGTAATAAGAGTGAACGATATATGATCGAAACTATCGAAACTATTTCTAAAAAGGATTATGTGAATCTTAAACAAATGTGATAATGTGGTTTAATTCTAATGGTGAATTCTTAGGAAATTAACTCAAATGGGGAAGGATCGAAAGACAGATTTATACTGGATAGTAAGAAGTTTCAGTATAAAAAAGTCCAGATATCTTTAACCAAAAGCCTTTCATCGGATATTTTTTAAAAGGGTGGAGTTAATAATAATAGGATTCTTACCAAATGAAAAACCAAAAAAGGCAAGGTGATGGTCACAATTGGATAAGAGTGGAATGGTTGTTTAGTTCCACATAATCAGGATTGATTGAAATAGAAAATCGGGTATGAGTAACCAATAATTGAATATGCAGTGTGTTTTTAAAGGTAAACGTAAAAGGTGTAAAGAAACCTTTATAATGCGGAACTAACACACTTCAGCTGAAAAGTTTGTACCAGAAGTACCGGGCAGTTAAGTTTTAATCAGCTGATGCATGGTTGAGTCTCCTAAGGTGTTAAACGATTGATTCTCCTAAAGAATCCTAAAAATAGGATTCTTTTTTTTGTATGTACTAAGTGCCCCTCAAATTGAATGGAAATGATTCCGCTGTACATACTAAAGGGGAGAGCGTTTTTGTAGAGGGGGATTAAGAGTGGATAAAAAGTTAGAGGTACCTCATGAGGAAAAGCCAGCGGATGATAATAAGGGAGCTGCCAGTGCACTTGTAGATAAGATACAGGCTTTGGGACAAACCAATGTGCCGCAGTTGCCAAAAGATTCAACCATCCATTGTTTAACGATTATAGGGCAAATAGAGGGTCATGTACAATTACCTCCACAAAATAAAACAACAAAATATGAACATGTTATTCCACAGCTGGTGGCAATTGAACAAAATCCTGATATTAAAGGGTTATTGGTTATCTTAAATACCGTTGGGGGTGATGTCGAAGCAGGGCTTGCTATGTCAGAAATGATTGCTTCTCTATCAAAACCGACTGTATCTATCGTTTTGGGAGGAGGTCATAGTATTGGCGTTCCTATTGCAACTAGCTGTGACTATTCTTTCATAGCAGAAACAGCTACTATGACAATTCACCCTATTCGTCTTACCGGACTTGTAATCGGAGTACCCCAATCATTTGAATATCTTGATAAAATGCAGGATCGGGTTGTGAATTTTGTGGTCAAGCACTCAGAAATTAATGAAGACACATTTAAGGATTTGATGTTTGCGAGAGGTAACCTTGCGAGAGATATTGGAACAAATGTAGTGGGTGAAGATGCTGTGAATACAGGTTTAATTGATGAGGTTGGCGGAATCGGTGCAGCGATTTCTAAGCTTAACGAGATGATAAGAGAAAAGAGTGATCCTTCGAAAGGAGATTAAGTATGACTTTTTATACAATTTTGCCTTTAGATACTTTGATGTATGAAGAATTATATCAAGCCAGCCATGAAATGTTTAAGAAGGATGGTATTCCGTTTATTGGTGAAAGATTACCTAATGGATCAGTAAAGGTTAACCGGATTATCAGTACAGATCCGAATGATTTCTTATCAGAGACACTTGCGCCAGGAGCGGTAATTAACAACCTGTAATAGCAGTCAGTGTGTATTATTTATGCTATAATAAAAGGTGAACGGGGTAAAGGCAGCCAAGTTGGCTGCTTTCTTTCGTTTTTAATTCTATATGAAATACGGGTGGTCGAATGAGTAAGAAAAAAAGGAAATCTCGCTCCAAAAAAGGTGACCAAATAAAGTCAACTTTAAAATATGAAATATCGGGACTTTCTATTTTTGGGTTTTCTGCGATTGCGATGGCAAAGCTTGGGGCAGTAGGTACTTCATTCGTGTTTCTTTCTAGGTTTTTTATGGGTGAGTGGTACATTTTACTTCTACTTGGCTTAATGGCCTTTGGTGTGTTCCTAATGTGGAAAAGAGAGATTCCATTCTTTTTTAAACGCCAGCTGGTCGGTATATACTTCATTATTTTAGCAATCTTACTCTCTTCACATATTATTTTATTTGAGAATTTGTCCTCTAATAATGGATTTACCCAGCCAAGTGTCATTTTAAATACCTGGGAAATCTTTTGGATGGAATTACAGGGAACAGCGAGTACCATTGATCTTGGCGGTGGGATGATAGGTGCAATTCTTTATGCTGTCTTCCATTTTTTATTTGCAGATGCCGGCAGTAAATTTATTTCATTTTTATTGATTGTTGCAGGTTTAATTCTTATAACCGGTAAAGGTTTAAGTGATTCAATTGGCAAAGTACTTGGTGCGATTGGAAGATTTATCGTCAGCCAGTGGAAGTCGTTTATGGCAGAACTGCGAGAGCCTAAGACCTCAAAGAATAAAAACAAAAACCAGAAAGCTAAAAGTAAAAGTGAAACGGTACAAGCTTCCTCAGTACTAGAAGATGAGGGAAGTAATCCAGAAAAAGAAGATACACTTGAAGAAAGAATTATTTCGAATTTTGCTGATCGTGCCTATTTGGATGAGGAAATTGATGATAAGAAAAATGATGATCAGATAAGTAAACCAAATGATAGCACAGAAGCCCCTGCTGAACCTGTGCCACATATGAATTTTACAGAAGTTGAAAATGTGGACTATAAACTGCCAAAATTATCGCTATTGAAGTCACCAAAAAAAGCAGATCAAAGTGGAGAATATGAATTAATACATACAAATGCTGAGAAATTAGAGAGTACTTTTAAAAGCTTTGGAGTGAAAGCTAGGGTCACTCAAGTTCATTTAGGACCTGCAGTTACGAAATATGAAGTACATCCTGATGTAGGTGTAAAGGTTAGTAAGATTGTGTCATTATCAGACGATCTGGCATTGGCGCTCGCTGCTAAGGATATACGTATTGAAGCACCAATCCCAGGTAAATCAGCTATTGGGATAGAAGTGCCTAATTCAGATGTGGCAGTCGTTTCATTAAGAGAGGTTCTCGAGGTACAGCCTTCTGAAAAAAGCGGTTCTAAACTATTAATTGCTTTGGGTAGAGACATATCAGGTGAAGCAGTTTCTGCTGAACTGAATAAAATGCCTCACTTACTCGTAGCCGGAGCAACTGGAAGCGGGAAAAGTGTCTGTATTAACGGAATCATTACTAGTGTACTCATGAGAGCAAAACCTCATGAAGTTAAAATGATGATGATTGATCCAAAAATGGTGGAGCTAAATGTTTATAATGGAATTCCTCATCTATTGGCTCCAGTTGTAACGGATCCTAAAAAAGCAGCTCAGGCATTAAAGAAAGTTGTTATGGAAATGGAAAGACGTTATGAGCTGTTTTCCCATTCAGGAACCCGAAATATTGAGGGGTACAATGACTTAGTGACGAGACAAAATTTAGAAGAAGGCGAAAAAAATCCTTTATTGCCATATATAATTGTCATTGTGGATGAGTTGGCAGACCTTATGATGGTAGCGTCCAGCGAGGTGGAGGATGCGATAACAAGGCTTGCGCAAATGGCGAGGGCTGCAGGTATACATTTGATTATAGCAACACAGCGTCCTTCTGTAGACGTTATAACAGGAGTTATAAAAGCTAACATACCATCAAGGATTGCCTTTAGTGTTTCCTCCCAAATTGATTCGAGAACCATATTGGATATGGGAGGGGCAGAAAAACTTCTCGGTCGAGGAGATATGTTATTCTTACCTGTAGGTGCATCAAAACCTGTACGGGTACAAGGTGCCTTTTTATCAGATCAGGAAGTCGAAGATGTAGTAGACTTCGTGATCTCTCAGCAAAGAGCCCAATATCAAGAGAATATGATTCCAGATGAAGTTCAGGATACAGTAACTGAATCAACGGATGATTTATATGATGAAGCCGTAAAATTAATTGCTGATATGCAAACTGCCTCCGTTTCGATGCTGCAAAGACGGTTCAGAATCGGGTATACAAGGGCTGCGCGTTTGATTGATGAGATGGAAGCTCGAGGTGTCGTTGGTCCGTATGAAGGAAGCAAACCAAGAACGGTACTTGTTGCTAAGGACTATGATCAGGCGAGTAATTCATAAAAAGAGTAGAATAGGTACCAAACCCAAAAGTTAGATTAAAAAACTAACTTTTGGGTTTTTTAGTATGTTAAATAACTGAAATTTGAACTGTAAAGAAATTTTATAAGTGAGTATTTTTTCAAAAAGTTATCAATAATTTTATATTAGGATAATTTATTTATTTTTACTTAAATTCATGTTAAATTAAAATCGAATTAGCAAACATATATATATATAATTATCAGGAAATAATTTTTCCGGATAAGAAGTACATGCACTTATTTATTGTACATATTTGTATAATACAAAAGCGAAAAATTGTACCCAAGTACACAATGCACCATTTAAGTATGGATTTTCTATAATCATTTAACAGATTCATCTAAAACGATGTTATGTGTAAAAGGATAGGGAAAAGCTCATACTATATGGAGCACCGACTAATTATTTTGGAGGTTGTTATGTTGAAAAAGAGTAAATTTGGACTGGCTTTGTCTCTTGTGCTAGCTGCTAGTACCATTCTTGGTGCTTGCGGAAGCAAAGAGGAGAGCAATGAAGGCGGCACGGCCAATGAGAAAAATAATTTCACTGTCGCAATGGTTAGTGACACAGGTGGTATTGATGACAAATCCTTCAATCAATCTGCATGGGAAGGTATTCAAGCTTTTGGTAAAGAGAATGGATTAAAAGAAGGTAAAAACGGCTATACCTACCTGCAATCTGAATCAGATGCTGATTACACCACAAACTTAAACCAACTTGTACGCCAAAAGTATAATTTAATATATGGTGTCGGATTCACAATGGAGGATGCAATTAAAGAAGCGGCTGATCAAAATCCGGATGGGAAATTTGCAATTATCGACTCAGTGGTTGAAGCTGATAACGTTGCAAGTATCACATTCAAGGAGCATGAAGGTTCATTTATTGTAGGTGTTATTGCCGGTATGCAAACAAAATCCAATAAAGTTGGCTTTGTAGGTGGAATAGAGAACCCGCTAATTCAAAAATTTGAAAAGGGCTTTATTGCTGGTGTTAAAACAGTAAATCCTAATGCTGAAGTACAAGTGAAATATACAGGAAGTTTCAGTGATGCATCTCTTGGTAAAGCAACAGCATCAGCTATGTATAAATCAGGTATTGATGTCATTTATCACGCAGCAGGAAATGGTGGTAAAGGAGTCTTCACTGAGGCAAAAAACATTAAGAAAAGCAATCCTGAAAAAGATATATGGGTAATTGGTGTAGATAAAGACCAAGCTGATGAAGGTGAAATCAGCGGTACAGACATGAACGTAACGCTCACCTCCATGGTTAAGCGTGTTGACTTAGCTGTACAAGAAGTTTCAAAACAAGCGATGGAAGGATCCTTCCCAGGAGGAAAGAACGTAGAGTTTGGTCTTGAAAATAACGGTGTTGATATTGCACCGACTAAAGATAACTTATCTGACGATATACTTAAAAAAGTTGATGAATATAAAGGTAAAATTAAGAATGGTGATATAAAAGTACCATCTACTCAAAAAGAACTTGATGCATTTTTAAAATAAGATAAAGGGATAAGGGCCTCGGTCCTTATCCCTTTAATCTCTAAAGGACCTATTAGGACTTAGCAAAGGGAAATAGTTTTGAGGATGGACCACGATGCCAGTCTTTCGTAATTAGGCTAGAAGAATATGAAAGGTATTTTAGAAAAATATTAAAAGTCAGTCACATGGTACAAAAGGGTAGCCTAGCGATTAGATGGAAAATAGATATTTATTGAATTTTTTTTCAGTTTATGTTTTAACAGAATATTTATAATATATAAACTTTTTTTGTAGGAAAAAAGACTTACGTGAAAAAAAGTCAGATATACCAGGGTTTTTTCGACATTTCCGTGGAAAAAAACGGATAAGGTAACGCTTCCAAAATATGATATTTTTGTGAATAGCTATTTCTTTCTTTGGAAATACATGATAAATTATGAGTGGTTAGTAGATAACATCAATAGAATGAGAGTGGGAAATTTCCTGGGGGAAAAGAGTATGTCTATCAGACACGACAACCGACAATTATATCTGCAAGTAATCGACAAGATTAGACAGGACATAAGAACCGGTATCTATAAGGAGCATGAAAAATTGCCATCTGAGTCTGAATGGGCCAAAATACTCGGTGTGAGTAGAGCGACATTAAGAGAAGCACTCAGAATTTTGGAAGAGGATAATGTGATTATACGCAGGCATGGGGTAGGTACTTTTGTGAATTCCACTCCTTTATTCTCTTCGGGAATTGAACAATTAAAGAGTGTGACAGATATGATTTGCGAAGCGAACATGAAACCAGGAACAATTTTTTTAAACTCATTCATAGAGGGTGCAACAGAAGAAGATATGCGAAGGTTCGACTGTCAAATTGAGGATCAGTTTTTAGTAATCGAGCGAGTCAGAACTGCTAATGGGGAACCTGTCGTTTATTGCTTGGACAAGATACCTGTTCGTGTGTTACCGGAACCATCTCTTTATCAAGAGGAATCATTACTTCATGTCTTAGAAAGAACTGCCGGTATACAAATTACATACGCTGTGGCTGATATCGAACCACATGGCTATCACGAAAAGATTTCACCTATTTTAAATTGCAAATTGGACACTGCTCTGCTTTTACTAAAACAAACTCACTATGATAGTAAGGACAAACCATATCTATACTCGGCCAACTTCTTTAAAGCGGATACATTTCGCTTTCATATTTTGCGTAAAAGAACATAATTTATGCGCAAAATAAGAGAACTACTGCCAAAAAAATATAGGGGGTTAAGACCTTGAAAAAACGCAAATTTGGAATGGCATTGTCACTAGTTCTGGCTGCGGGCACAATTTTAGGTGCTTGTGGAAACAAAGAAGAGAAAGGTAACAGCAGTGAAACAGAAGGTAAGGACAATTTCACAGTTGCCATGGTAACAGATACAGGCGGGGTTGATGACAAATCCTTTAACCAATCCGCTTGGGTAGGTATACAACAGTTTGGTAAAGATAACAATCTTGAAAAAGGTAAAAACGGTTATGATTACCTCCAGTCCAAATCTGATGCTGATTACACTACTAACTTAAATCAGCTGGTACGACAAAAATTTGACCTTATTTATGGGGTAGGTTTCTTATTGTCTGACTCCATTACAGAAGTTGCCGAGCAAAATCCTAAGAGCCAATTCGCATTAATTGATTCTGTTGTAGATGTTGATAACGTGGCAAGTATCACATTCAAAGAGCATGAAGGATCCTTCCTGGTAGGTGTAGTAGCCGCGATGCAAACTAAATCCAATAAAATTGGATTTATTGGTGGAGTTGAAAGTGAACTTATTAAAAAATTTGAGAGCGGATTTATAGCAGGTGTTAAATCAGTTAAACCTGAGGCAGATGTTCAGGTAAAATATGCAGGTGATTTTAATAAAGCTGATATTGGTAAAGCTACAGCACAAGCAATGTATAAATCCGGTATTGATATTATCTACCATGCAGCCGGCGGAACAGGTAAAGGCGTATTTACAGAAGCAGTTAACATCACTAAAAATGATCCAAGCAAAGAAATCTGGGTTATTGGGGTTGACTCTGACCAAGCAGCATTAGGTGATGTACCTGGTACAGACAAAAATATCACATTAACATCTATGATTAAACGTGTTGATTTGGCAGTTGTGGAAGTATCCAATCTTGCTAAGGAAGGCAAATTCCCTGGCGGAGAAAATGTTGAATTTGGTTTAGAAAATGATGCAGTTGATATCGCACCTTCACAAGAAAACTTGTCAGATGAAATTAAAACTAAAGTTGCAGAATATAAAGAAAAGATTAAGAGTGGAGAAATTAAAGTACCATCTACTCGTGAAGATTTAGATACATTCTTAAAATAAGCACTTCCTAGTAAGGGATGAGGATGTGATCCTTATCCCTTGCGATTACCTTGGCTGATGTCAGTCTGACATCAGACCTTTAAGCAATATGGTAAAGGAAAGGTTGCTAAAACTAGATTGGCAACTTTTCTTTTGTCATCTTACTTATGAATCTTCTCTGGAAAAAGGAGTGAAAAAACTGTGGACTATGTTATTGAGATGTTGCACATCCGTAAAGAGTTCCCGGGCATCGTCGCAAATGATGATATCACCTTGCAATTAAAAAAAGGTGAGATTCATGCGTTGTTGGGAGAAAATGGTGCAGGAAAATCCACGTTAATGAATGTCTTGTTCGGTCTTTACCAGCCAGAACAAGGGGAAATCCGTGTAAATGGTAAGGAAGTAAAAATTACAAGCCCAAATATTGCAAATGACTTGGGCATAGGAATGGTGCATCAGCATTTCATGCTTGTTGATACGTTCACAGTAACAGAAAACATTATTCTTGGTAAGGAGCCCACCAAAGGTGGAAAAATTGATTTAAAAGAGGCTGCCCAGGAAGTTAGGCAGTTATCAGAAAGATATGGATTGAAAATTGATCCGGATGCCAAGATTTCTGATATCTCTGTAGGTATGCAGCAAAGGGTTGAAATCCTTAAAACTCTATATCGTGGAGCTGACATTCTTATTTTTGATGAACCTACAGCCGTATTGACACCACAGGAAATCAAAGAGTTAATACAGATCATGCAAAATTTGATCACTGAAGGTAAATCCATCATACTGATTACTCACAAACTTAAAGAGATTATGGAAGTCTGTGACCGTTGTACGGTTATTCGTAAAGGAAAAGGAATTGGTACTGTAAATGTCAGTGAAACGAATCCTAATGAATTAGCGAGTCTGATGGTAGGGCGAGAAGTGGTTTTTACAACTGTGAAGCAGGATGCAAATCCAAGTGGAGAGGTATTGAATATACAAGATCTTGTAGTTAAAGACTCCCGTGGTGTTGAAGCAATTCGAAGCCTTAACCTATCCGTTCGTGCAGGAGAAATTGTGGGGATTGCAGGTGTCGATGGAAATGGACAATCTGAGCTGATTGAAGCAATCACTGGCCTGAGAAAACCAGAATCCGGTACCATTTCTATAAATGGGACTGAAATCCAGAAGAAGAGTCCAAGGAAAATTACAGAAACAGGAATTGGGCATATTCCTCAGGATCGACATAAATATGGTCTTGTACTAGACTATTCAATTGGCGAGAATATGGTTCTCCAAACATATTATCAAAAACCACTTTCAAAATGGGGAATCTTAAATTATAAAAATATCTTTAATAAAGCTCGTACTTTAATTAAAGAGTTTGATGTTCGTACTCCAAGTGAGTATACTCCGGCAAGAGCTTTGTCTGGAGGAAACCAGCAAAAGGCGATCATTGCTCGTGAAATAGATCGAAATCCTGATTTGTTAATTGCTGCTCAGCCAACACGTGGCCTTGATGTAGGAGCTATTGAGTTCATTCACAAACGTTTAATTGAGCAACGAGATCAGGGGAAAGCAGTATTGCTTGTTTCCTTTGAGCTGGATGAAATTTTAAATGTTAGTGACCGTATTGCTGTTATATATGAAGGTTCCATTGTGGCTATTGTTGATCCTAAGAAAACGACTGAACAGGAACTCGGATTATTAATGGCAGGAAGTAAGGTTAAGGAAGCGGGGAAAAGCTAATGTATAAAAGATTATCGAACTTATTAATCCCTGTTATAGCTGTCTTGCTCGGTTTAATCGCAGGTGCTATCGTAATGTGGGTCAGCGGTTATGATCCGATAGCTGGTTATGGAGCTTTATGGGATGGTATATTCTATGATTCCTATGCAATAGGTGAGACAATCCGTCAAGTGAGCCCTTATATACTTGCAGGTTTAGCCGTTGCCTTTGCATTTAGGACTGGACTTTTTAATATTGGTGTTGAGGGCCAGTTTTTAATGGGATGGTTAGGTGCTGTTTGGATTGGAACGTTATTTACTGACCTTCCTAAAATCATCCATTTGCCGCTTGCGGTCATTGTTGCTGCTTTAGCTGGTGCTTTATGGGCATTCATTCCAGGTCTCTTAAAAGCTAAATTTAGAGTGCATGAAGTTATAACAACCATTATGATGAACTACATTTCTCTTCATGTAGTTAACTATATTATCACTTACGTTTTAACAGATAACATGGACAAAACTGAAAAGATTGCTCCATCAGCATCTTTACGTTCTGACTTTTTAGCTGAAATGACGATTAACTCTAGATTACACTGGGGATTTGCGATAGCTATTCTTGGAGCAATCATAATGTGGTTTTTATTAGAGAAAACAACAAGAGGCTACGAATTAAAAGCTGTCGGTTTTAACCAGCATGCATCTAAATATGCAGGTATCAGTGTAGATCGCAATATAGTTTATGCCATGCTGATCTCTGGTGCTTTTGCAGGACTTGCTGGTGCTATGGAAGGACTTGGAACATTCGAGTATATTGGTGTAAAAGGGGCGCATACAGGAGTAGGTTTTGACGGAATCGCAGTTGCATTACTAGGTGCTAATACAGCGATTGGAGTTGTGCTTGCAGCTTTATTATTCGGTGGATTGAAATATGGTTCATTAAATATGCCAATGGAAACTGGAATACCAACTGAAATCATTGATGTAGTTATAGCTTTAATCATATTCTTTGTTGCATCCAGTTATGTTATTCGTCTCATGCTGAGAAAGTTTAGCAAGAAAAAGGGGGTGGAATAAGTGAGTTTTTTAGAGATACTAGCGATACTTGTTCCTTCTACACTTGTTTACGCCTCTCCACTTATTCTGACAGCCCTCGGTGGTGTATTTTCTGAGCGTTCTGGTGTAGTAAATATTGGATTAGAAGGTTTAATGGTAGTTGGTGCTTTTACAAGCATTGTATTCAACTTGACATTTGCAGATACATTTCATGAATGGACTCCTTGGATTTCATTAGTTGTAGCTATGGTAGTTGGTGGGATTTTCTCCCTATTGCATGCAGTTGCATCTATAACATTCAGGGCTGACCAAACAGTCAGTGGGGTAGCTATTAATATGTTGGCGCTTGGAGCTTGTATGTTCCTTGTGAAATTAGTTTACGGAAAAGGCCAAACTGATAAAATTGCTGAACCATTTTACAGTTTTGATATACCTGGTTTAAGTGATATACCTGTATTGGGTAAAATTTTATTCTCAGATGTATATTTAACCTCGATTCTGGCGATTGTGATTGCTGTGATTTGCTGGTATGCCATTTATAAAACACCGTTTGGTTTACGCCTTCGTTCAGTTGGTGAACATCCAATGGCCGCTGACACAATGGGGATAAACGTTAATAAAATGCGTTATATTGGTGTTATTTTAAGTGGAATTCTGGGAGCGTTGGGTGGAGCTATTTATGCTTCGACTATTGCTTTAGACTTTACTCATGCGACAATATCCGGACAAGGTTTTATGGCGCTTGCAGCTATGATATTCGGTAAATGGCATCCAATTGGTGCAATGGGCGCAGCGTTATTCTTTGGATTTGCGCAATGTTTAAGTATTGTAAGCTCAATGCTGCCATTCTTTAGTGACATTCCGAATGTATATATGTTAATTTTGCCATATGTATTAACGATTCTGGCTTTAACAGGATTTATTGGACGTGCAGATGCTCCAAAAGCATCCGGTACGCCATATATCAAAGGAAAACGTTAAAAGGTAAACTCATTCATGATTTAATCAAAGACAAGTGCTGTTCTTATTGCAAGAGCAGTCCTTGTCTTTTTTTTTCTAACCTAAAGCGTGTCGATTTTAATTAGATCGAATTTAGAAGAAAGAATGAAAGAAGGTCAGGGTCAGTTCCTTGATTTACATTCCATTTAACCTGTATATTCAAACTAAAGGTTTAAAAAAAATCCTTGAGACGAACAATATGGTTAAGAACCTGCATAACATTGAGTAAAGGGAGGTCAAAAATATGGCAGTTATTGATGAGATTAAACTAAAACAAGCTGGCATTACGATTCATTTTGTACCAACTAAGAAATTTAAAACAACGACGCTTGTTTGGAAGATGAAAGCACCTTTAAAGGAAGAAACCGTTACATATAGAGCTTTGTTGCCAAATGTCCTGCAAAGTAATACAGCTGCATATCCAACATCTACAGCTTTCCGCTCCCATCTAGATCAATTATATGGAGCCAGTCTTTTTACAGATGTCAGTAAAAAAGGCGAATATCATATTATGAGTTTTCAAATGGAAATGGTAAATGAACGATTTTTATCCAAGCCTGAACCGCTGTTGGAACAAGCGTTTAAGCTTTTACATGATGTTTTGATTAATCCTAATGTAAAGGGAGATGCTTTTGATGCGGATACAGTTGCAAAGGAAAAGCGTGCTCTGAAACAAAGGCTGCAGGCTGTATATGATGATAAAATGCGTTATTCTTCATTACGCTTAACTCAGGAAATGTGTATGGAAGAAAATTATCGGCTGGAAGCAAACGGGATTATAAGCGAAGTCGATGAAATCACTCCTGAATCCCTATACAATTATTATAAAAAAGCGTTTGCCGAAGATGAATTGGACCTCTATGTAATTGGGGATTTGGATGAAGCCAGGGTAACGCAAATGTCTAGTGAATACTTTCAGTTCGCGGAGAGAAAACCTGAACGGGTTATGCATAATAAACATGATATCCTTGAAGTGAAAGAACTGAAAGAAACGCAGGATATCAAACAGGGTAAGCTGAATATTGGCTACCGAACAAATATCACTTATGGCGATCGAGATTATTTTGCTTTGCAAATGTTTAATGGGATATTTGGAGGGTTTTCACACTCTAAACTTTTCATAAACGTTCGTGAAAAAGCAAGTTTGGCGTATTATGCCGCATCACGACTTGAAAGTCATAAAGGTCTTTTAATGGTTATGTCCGGCATTGATAATAAAAATTATAATCAGGCAGTAACGATCATAAAAGAACAAATGGAAGCTATGAAAAAGGGCGAATTTTCGGATCAAGAAATGGAACAAACAAAAGCAATCATTAAAAATCAATTGCTCGAAACGATCGACACCTCCCGTGGTCTAACAGAAGTTCTATATCATAATGTGGTTGCCGCTGTTGATAAACCATTGGATGATTGGTTGTCTTCGATTGATAGAGTAACAAAGGATGAAATTGTGGCTTGTGGAGAAAAAATTCAAATGGATACGATCTATTTTTTAAGTGGAGATGAGGTGACTGAGTAATGGAGAAAATACTATTTGACCAGCTTCAGGAAGAATTATATTTCGAAAAAATGGATAATGGTTTGTCTGTGTACATCCTTCCGAAAAAAGGATTTAATAAGACCTATGCCACTTTTACAACTAAATATGGATCAATCGATAATCATTTTAAAGAGCCCGGTGCAGATGAATATTCCAGGGTCCCGGATGGAATTGCGCACTTCCTAGAGCATAAATTGTTCGAAAAAGAAGATGGTGATGTATTCCAGCAGTTCAGTAAACAAGGTGCAGCGGCCAATGCTTTTACATCCTTTACTCGAACAGCGTACCTTTTTTCCAGTACAACGGATGTAGAGAAAAATTTAGAAACATTAGTTGATTTTGTCCAGGAACCATATTTCTCGGATAAGAGTGTGGAAAAAGAAAAAGGGATTATTGGCCAGGAAATTACCATGTATGATGATAATGCAGATTGGAGATTATATTTCGGTATTATTGAAAATCTATATCATAATCATCCTGTGAAAATTGATATAGCTGGTACCATTGAGTCGATTTCAGGAATAACAAAAGAACTGCTCTATAAGTGCTACAATGCATTTTATCATCCAAGCAACATGCTTCTGTTTATTACAGGGCCATTGGATCCGGAAACAATCATGCAGCAAGTTCGTGACAACCAGGCTAAGAAAAACTTCGATAAACGTGGGGAAATCGAACGGAAATTTGATGCAGAGCCGGCTAATGTCGCTACTAAAAAACGCTCAACCAATATGCATGTCCAGACGCCTAAGTGTGTGGTTGGATTGAAGGCAAATAATCCAACTCTCCAGGGGATTGATTTATTAAAACAAGAGCTATCTATCAACCTCTTTCTGGATATGACTTTTGGAAAAAGCTCCGAGTATTATGAAAAACTATATTCTGAAGGGTTAATTGACCATTCATTCTTTTATGATTATACACAGGAATATGGATTTGGATTTGGAATGGTCGGCAGTGATACAGATAAGCCGGATCATTTAGAGGAAGAATTGAAAAATATTCTTTTTGCGGCCCGCGAAGGAAAAATTGTAACAGAGGAAAAATTAAATTCAATTCGTAAGAAGAAAATTGGTGCCTTCCTCAGGTCATTGAATTCACCTGAATCGATAGCCAATCAATTTACACGATATGCTTTTAATGACATGAAGCTATTTGATGTTGTGACTGTTTTGGAAGCTTTGACCTATGATGAAGTGAATAAAGCAGTACAGGAATTTATAGATGAGGATAGAATGTCAGTATTTCAAATACTTCCATCCTGAATGGGTAAGAGCCAAGCCGTAATGGTTTTGGCTCTTTTTGTATTTAAATTTGTTTATATAATACAAGGTAAACGGACAATTAACCAGCTTAACTGATTCACTGGTTTACGATAACTATTTGGTAGGATTAAAGAAGCTTATATTAGAAACAATTGACTATTTTCAATTGGTGGTTTTACTTTTCATCTTCAAGCTTTATAATGAAAAGTATTGTAAGTGTTATTTACGGCAAGGGGTTTTTATTATGAATGGAAAATATGCACTCATTACGGGTGCTAGTGGAGGAATTGGTCAAGCAATTGCATTACGTTTGGCTGCAGAGGGCTGGAATCTATATCTCCATTATAACCGTAATCTTAGCGGAATTAATTCGCTTTTAGATCAGTTAAAACCATTTCAAATACAGGTGAAAGTAATTCAGGCTGATCTAAGTAAAGATGGCGGACATCAAGTTATAATTGACGAAATTAATCAAATTGATACGATAATACTAAATAGCGGTGACAGTCATTTTGGTTTAATAACAGATATAACCGATGACCGAGCCAAACAGATGGTTTCATTACATATTACATCTCCCTTTTTATTGACTAAAGGACTAGTTCCTAAGTTAATACAAAAAAAAGATGGCAGTATCATTGCCATTACTTCTATTTGGGGAGAAGTGGGTGCTTCCTGTGAAGTTCTTTATTCAATGGTAAAAGGTGGACAGAATTCTTTTATCAAGGCACTTGCGAAGGAGCTTGCACCTTCTGGAATCCGTGTAAATGCTATATCACCCGGTGCAATTTCCACACCTATGCTCAATCGATTCGATTCTGAAGAGCTTAGAGAATTGGAAGAAGAAATCCCAATGGGGCGGCTGGGGCATCCGAAGGATATCTCTGGAGTTGTTTCCTTTGTCCTCTCAGAAGACTCCAGTTATATAACAGGGCAGATTATCAGTGTGAATGGCGGATGGAATACATAAGTATTTAATGCTACACTATGTATTTTGCTTTCCACTCGTCAGTAAATCAGATATGATAGGATATAGGGAAAATATTGAAGGAATTTGTCAAATATTTCTCTTAGGGGGAACGGTATGGACAAGAAGGAATGGTATTTTGAATATGAAATTAAAATTAACCGTCCCGGTTTGTTAGGGGATATTTCTTCTTTGCTAGGAATGCTCTCCATAAATATCGTAACCATCAATGGTGTGGATGAGGGGAGAAGAGGTATGCTTCTCTTGGCGAAGGATAATCGTCAAATTGAACGCCTGGAATCAATTCTGCAAACAATGGATACGATAAAAGTAACTAAACTTAGAGAGCCGAAATTAAGAGATCGGTTAGCAGTCAGACATGGTCGTTATATACAAAGAGATGCAGATGATCGAAAAACATTCCGATTTGTAAGAGAAGATCTTGGGCTTCTAGTTGATTTTATGGCCGAGCTTTTTAAACAGGAAGGCCATAAACTAATTGGAATCAGGGGTATGCCCCGGGTTGGTAAAACTGAATCGATTGTTGCTGCAAGTGTTTGTGCGAATAAGCGGTGGTTATTTGTATCTTCCACCTTATTAAAACAAACCGTTCGAAATCAATTAATTGAAGATGAATACAATGAAGATAACTTATTTATTCTGGATGGGATTGTTTCAACTCGCAGAGCCAATGAAAGGCATTGGCAGCTTGTGCGTGAGATCATGAGACTTGATTCAATTAAAGTTGTTGAACATCCTGATGTGTTTGTACAAAATTCAGAGTATACAATGAACGATTTTGATTATATTATTGAACTACGTAATGACCCGAACGAAGAGATCACATATGAAGCAGTAGACCAACAGTCCTCTTTATTTGGAGGATCCGAATTTGGATCGTTTGATTTTTAGTGATTAGAAGGTGTTTATATGACGGAATTAGGTAAAGTATTAAAGGAAGCCAGAGAGTCTAAAGGATTAACCCTGGATGACCTTCAACAGATAACCAAAATACAAAAGCGTTATCTTGTTGGTATAGAAGAAGGCAATTATGAAATGATGCCGGGCAAATTCTATGTCAGAGCGTTTATTAAACAATATGCTGAAGCAGTTGGATTAGATCCTGAACAGCTTTTTGCGGAGCATCAAACGGATATTCCTGCGGCAGTTCAGCAGGAGGAGATTCCTCAAAAATTATCTAGAGTGCAATCGAAAAAAACATTGCCAGTACAGCATTCAAAGTGGATGGAAGTACTTCCTAAAATTTTGATAGCTGTGTTCCTTGTTGCAGTAGTGGCTATTATTTATTACTTTGTAGCAAAAGCCATTGGTAATAATGATGACACAGGGACAGTTAATCAAAACGGTGACCCTGTAAGACTTGAGCAGGGTGAATCCACAAACCAAGAAGAAAACACCAATGAGAAAGAAGAAGCGGAAACAGAAGAAGAAAGTAATCCAGAGAATGCTGAGGAAGAATCTAAAGAGCCGGAAGAAGCAGGTTCTGCTGAGCTGAAAGTGACCTCCGCGAATGGAAAAAATACAACATATGAATTAAGTAATACAGATGAATTTAAGGTATCAGTAAAATCTACCGGCGAGACATGGGTATCTGTTAAAAACTCCAAGGGAGAAAATCTCTTCAATGGGGTGATTCAAAATGGAGAAAGCCAGGATTTTGATCTTTCAGATGATAATCAAATAGTCATGAATATAGGGAAAACTCCAGACACTGAAATTTTTGTTAATGATGAAAAACTGGAGTATGAAAGTGAACTGATTGTTCAAAACATAACGATTGATTACACGAAGGAGTAAGATTGGAAGGTCATCAATGGATGGCCTTCTCTCGTCTATCCTTTTATAAATAAAATTTAAAAGTAAAGTGAGGAACATCAAGTGAATTTACCGAACAAGATAACGATTTCCAGAATTTGCATGATCCCTGTGTTTATGATTATCATGCTTCCATCCATTGATTGGGGAACGTGGGTGATTAACGATGTGGAGTTGCCTATCTCTCATTTTGTTGGAGCTATCATTTTTATCATTGCTTCCACTACTGATTGGATTGATGGATATTATGCTAGAAAACATAATCTGGTCACAACCCTTGGAAAGTTTCTTGATCCGTTGGCAGATAAACTTCTTGTATCTGCAGCATTAATTATCCTTGTAGGATACGAGTTGGCCCCTGCTTGGATTGTTATTTTAATTATCAGCCGTGAATTTGCGGTAACAGGTCTTCGCCTGGTTCTAGCCGGTGAAGGTGAAGTGGTTGCAGCGAATCAATTGGGTAAAATTAAAACATGGACTCAAATCATAGCTATAGCTGCATTACTATTGCATAATCTACCATTTGCGTGGATTAATTTCCCGTTTGCTGATATAGCTCTTTACGTAGCCTTATTCTTTACTCTATGGTCTGGCTGGGATTACTTTGCTAAGAATAAACATGCGTTTTTAAATTCTAAATAAGGGTATCATTCTAAATATAACTTGTTAAATGGCGGGTGACAGAATGAATGCAGAATTAATAGCGGTAGGCTCTGAGTTATTACTTGGACAGATTGCAAATACCAATGCTCAGTTTATATCAAAAAGCCTGGCAGAGATAGGTATTAACGTATATTACCATACAGTAGTTGGGGATAATCCTGTACGATTAAAAAAGGCTATTGAAATTGCAGAATCCCGAGCAAATCTCATAATATACACTGGTGGGTTGGGACCAACAAAGGATGATATAACAAAAGAAGTTGTAGCTGCCCATATAGGTAAAACATTAATAACAGACCAAAAAGCTATGGAAAATATTGAAGAATATTTCAAGAAAATAAAACGGGTGATGACAGAAAACAACCGGAAGCAAGCATTGGTTATTGGAGGATCGGAAGTATTCCCTAATCAAAATGGAATGGCTCCCGGAATGGTTGTGTCTCATGGGGATATTCTTCACATTTTATTACCAGGTCCTCCAAGTGAAATGCAGCCAATGCATCAAAATTTTGCAGTTCCTTATCTTTTGAGATTAATGGACAGGGTGGAGCGTATAGATTCCCGAGTCCTCCGTTTCTTTGGTATTGGGGAATCACAGCTTGAAACAGAAATAGAAGATTTACTGGATCAGCAAAGTAATCCGACAATAGCGCCTCTTGCCTCAGATGGAGAGGTAACTCTTCGTATTACAGCTAAACATGAATCTATTGAAGAAGCTGACAAACTATTAAAAGAGACAGAAGAAAAAATTCTTTCGCGTGTGGGAGAATATTTTTACGGATATGATGATGCGACTATTATGACTGAACTTATCAATCTTTTAAAAGAAAATGAGCTTACAATATCGGCAGCAGAAAGCATAACCGGCGGAATGTTTCAGGAAAAAATGACGGATATACAGGGAGCCGGTTTAATCCTTAAGGGCGGTATTGTTGTTTATACCAATGAAGCAAAGGAAAAGCTTTTGAAGGTCGAACAATCAACCATCGACCAATATGGAGTTGTCAGTGAGCAATGTGCTATGGAAATGGCTGATAATATTAAAGCCATGCTCCAATCTGATATTGGGATTAGTTTTACTGGAGTAGCTGGACCAGATGAATTGGAAGGTCATCCGGTAGGGACTGTTTATATCGGTATAGCCATTTCCGGTCAGAAAACGTACGCAAAGAGATTGGACTTAGGCGGTATGCGTGAGGTTAATCGGGTAAGAAGCATGAAGTATGGCTGTCATTTTCTTATCCGAAAGTTGAGAGAGTTATATGCATAATAGAAAACCCCAACTTATATGGTTGGGGATTTCTATTGTTTATAAAATTGAGATAATTTTAGTTTTACTTTAATTACTGCTAAAAGCATTCTGTTTGCTAGAGAGTTTCTTTAAATTTATTAGCAAAATTACCATTAAAACAATACGAATAAATGTTCGCTTTTTTACTTGTTAAATGGGGACAGATGAGGTATAGTATAAATAAGTTCTAAATTATACATGTAATGTTTTTATATAGATATGGGGAGGAAATAAACTGTGAGTGAACGTCAAGCTGCGCTCGATATGGCGCTAAAACAAATTGAAAAGCAATTTGGTAAAGGTTCAGTAATGAAGCTGGGGGAAAGAGCAGACAGAAAGGTTTCTACCATTCCAAGTGGTTCGCTTGCTCTTGATTCAGCCCTCGGTGTGGGTGGATATCCAAGAGGTAGAATAATTGAGATTTATGGACCGGAGAGTTCCGGTAAAACGACAGTAGCTTTACATGCAATTGCTGAAGTACAGGCACAGGGTGGACAAGCAGCATTTATTGATGCAGAACATGCTTTAGATCCGGCATATGCACAAAAGCTTGGCGTAAATATAGATGAATTATTACTTTCCCAACCAGATACAGGTGAACAGGCATTGGAAATTGCTGAGGCGCTTGTACGAAGTGGTGCAATTGATATTATCGTTGTTGACTCAGTGGCTGCTTTAGTACCAAAAGCTGAGATTGAAGGTGAAATGGGAGATTCTCATATGGGTCTACAAGCCCGTTTAATGTCTCAGGCTCTTCGTAAACTTTCTGGATCCATTAATAAATCTAACACCATAGCAATCTTTATCAACCAAATCCGTGAGAAGATTGGTGTTATGTTTGGTAACCCAGAAACAACTCCAGGTGGTCGTGCTCTTAAGTTCTATTCTACGGTTCGCCTTGAAGTAAGACGTGCAGAACAACTGAAACAGGGAAATGATATTGTAGGGAACAGGACTAAAGTAAAGGTTGTTAAAAATAAAGTGGCTCCACCTTTCAAAGTGGCAGAACTTGATATTATGTATGGTGAGGGTATTTCCAAAGAAGGAGAAATCATCGACATTGGTTCTGAATTGGATATTATTGAAAAGAGTGGGTCTTGGTACTCATATAATGGAGATCGCTTAGGACAGGGAAGAGAGAATGCGAAGCTCTTCTTAAAAGAAAATCCAGATGTTCGGGATGAAATTTCCATTAAAATCCGCTCAGCCTATGGATTAAACGGTGAAGCGAAAGTGGTTGAAGCAGCAGAGGAAATGGATAAATTTGATTTACCTGAATAAGTAGTTTGTAATGGGCAAACCTGATTATGGGTTTGCTCTTTCTATAGGTGGGCCTCAGGGTGTGTTTTATTATAAATTTAGCTGTTTCTGAAGAGAATCATGAAAGAAATAATATTTAGGTAGTATTGTGACTGGCAGAGTATGATCAATCAGTAAGTGTTGTTTGAGAAAAATCTATAACTTTATTAGAAAAGATGCGAAAAACAAATAATTTCTTCGGCTTTTGTACTTTTACTCAACTTAATGGGAAGCGGCTGTCTTAAAGTGGAGAGTATTATTAGAAACTATGACCTAGGTGGATAGGGTCACGAAAATTGTATATCTGTCTGTATTTTCTAAAAACGATTAAAAGAGCGTCAGGACTTGCTCTTGACAACAAATTTTCATAACTTTACAATAGAAATGTATTAATATCTTTTTTTATGACATGCCTAAAAGCGATTGTGCTGTATATTTTTAGATGATGTACATGCCAGAATTGAAAACAATGTAGTAAAAGAGATTAAAAAAGTTAATAGCAAGAGGAGGTGTAATGATGGATCCAATCGCTATCATCTCCATTTTGCTTGGCCTAATTGTTGGTGCAGTTGTTGGCTATTTGTTAAGAAGATCTATAGCTGAATCTAAAATATCCGGCGCAACGAACGCAGCTGAAAAAATTATTGAGGACGCAAAGCGTGAAGCGGACGCCTTGAAAAAGGAATCCCTTCTTGAAGCAAAGGATGAGATTCATAAGCTTCGGACTGATGCTGAAAAGGAAGTTCGTGATCGACGAACTGAATTACAGAGACAGGAAAATCGAATTCTACAAAAAGAAGAGAATCTGGACCGTAAAGCAGACTCTCAAGATAAACGTGAGGCTTTATTGGAGAAGAAAGAAGATTCTCTGAACCAAAGACAACAGCATATTGAACAGATGGAAAGCAAAGTGGACGAGATAATTCAAGCTCAAAGTTCTGAACTTGAACGTATTTCTAGCCTGACTAGAGAAGAAGCAAAAGCCATTATCCTTGATCGTGTTGAGAAAGAGCTATCACATGATATTGCAATCATGATGAAAGAGAGCGATAACCGAGCGAAGGAAGAAGCAGACAAAAAGGCACGTGAAATCTTGTCACTTGCGATTCAACGTTGTGCAGCAGATCATGTGGCCGAAACGACCGTTTCTGTTGTTAATCTTCCAAATGATGAAATGAAAGGTCGAATTATCGGTCGAGAAGGACGTAATATTCGAACACTTGAAACGTTGACGGGAATCGATTTAATTATTGATGATACACCTGAAGCTGTCATTTTATCTGGATTTGATCCAATTAGACGTGAAACTGCAAGACTTGCCCTTGAAAAGCTTGTTCAGGATGGGCGTATCCATCCGGCTCGTATTGAAGAAATGGTTGATAAAGCAAGAAGGGAAGTCGATGAGCATATCCGTGAAATCGGTGAGCAAACAACATTTGAAGTTGGGGTTCATGGCTTACACCCAGATTTAATAAAAATTCTTGGCCGCTTAAGATACCGTACAAGCTATGGTCAGAATGTGCTTAAACATTCGATGGAAGTAGCTTATTTATCCGGCTTGATGGCAGCAGAACTTGGTCAAGATATTACATTGGCAAAGCGCGCTGGACTATTGCATGATATCGGTAAAGCGATTGACCATGAAGTAGAAGGAAGCCATGTGGAAATAGGAGTGGAACTTGCTACGAAGTACAAGGAACATCCTGTTGTCATTAATAGTATTGCTTCTCACCATGGAGACGCCGAACCAAAATCTATAATTGCCATTCTGGTAGCAGCTGCTGATGCATTATCTGCAGCTAGACCTGGAGCTAGAAGTGAAACGCTTGAAAACTATATTCGTCGCCTTGAAAAACTTGAGGATATTTCTGAATCCTATGAAGGTGTTGAAAAATCATTTGCAATCCAGGCAGGACGAGAAGTTCGTATTATTGTTAAGCCTGAAAGTATTGATGATTTAGAGGCACACCGATTAGCCAGAGATATTAGAAAACGTATTGAAGATGAACTGGACTATCCGGGACATATTAAAGTGACGGTTATTCGTGAGACCAGAGCAGTTGAATATGCAAAATAAAGCGGTGTTCCTCACCGCTTTATTTTTTTGGAGATCGAAACTTTTTTAAACAAAAAAGTTAAACTATACCAAAGATAATCTTGGCCTAGTTTCAAAGAAAGGAAAGCGAAAATGAGGTTATTATTTATAGGGGATATTGTTGGATCACCTGGAAGAGCAATGGTGAAAGAATATTTAGGGAAGTTAAAGGAAAAATATAGACCGCAGTTTGTCATCATTAATGGAGAAAATGCTGCAGCTGGAAGAGGGATTACCCAAAAAATTTATAAAGAATTACTTGAGTACGGAGCTAATATCATTACACTTGGTAATCATTCCTGGGACAATCGTGATATTTTTGAATTTATAGGAGAAGCAAAATATCTGGTGCGCCCTGGGAATTTTCCGGAGGGAACACCGGGCACGGGACTTTCCTTTGTTAAGATGAATCAGTTTGAATTGGCTGTTATTAACCTGCAGGGCAGAACCTTTATGCCTGCGCTTGATGATCCATTTTTATGTGCAGATAAATTGGTAGAAGAGGCCAGTAAGCGAACGCCATTTATATTTGTTGACATGCATGCTGAAGCAACCAGTGAAAAACAGGCAATGGGATGGTATCTGGATGGACGAGTGTCAGCGGTAGTTGGGACCCATACACATGTCCAAACAGCTGATAACCGAATTCTGCCTAAAGGAACTGCTTACATGTCTGACGTAGGAATGACAGGGCCTTATGATGGTATTCTAGGAATGGAACGCGATGCTGTCATCAAGAAATTCTTAACAAGCCTGCCTGTGAGATTTGAAGTACCAAAAGAGGGAAGAGCTGTACTTAGTGGTTTAATTATTGATTTAGATCCTAAAACGGGCAAAGCGAAAAAAACTGAGAGAATTTTAATTAATGAAGATCATCCATTCTTTTATTAAAAACGATTGCGAGGAGCCAACCTATAGGGGTTGGCTTTTTTGTATGGTATATCTTTTGTTCATTATGAATATAGTTAACAGAAAAAACATACTCACTAGGGGACATGTCTTGGAATAAGATGAGGAGGACCAGAAATGGAAATATTAAAGGTTTCAGCAAAATCTAATCCCAACTCTGTGGCTGGAGCGCTGGCTGGAGTACTTAGAGAAAGAGGAGCAGCAGAAATCCAAGCAATAGGTGCAGGTGCATTAAATCAAGCAGTAAAAGCCGTAGCGATTGCAAGAGGATTCGTCGCACCCAGCGGGATGGATCTTATATGCATTCCTGCTTTTACAGATATCTTAATTGATGGTGAGGAACGTACCGCCATAAAACTAATTATAGAACCACGGTGAAATGAAACTGCAGTAAAACTGGAGCTGACTCTGATAAGGGATCGGTAGGCGTATTCTCCGACCGGGAGGATGCTCCTTTTTGTTAACCGAAGCTAACATAACATGGGGGATTAGCTTAAATGAGAATATTTGATGCACATTGTGATGTGTTAATGAAGCTGTTTCTTAATCCAAAATTGGACTTTTATCATAGCAGGGAGCTAGAGGTAACAAATCTTGGTTTGAAAGCAGCTAATATACAAGTACAAGTTTTCGCTATTTATATACCGGAAAATGTACATCCTTCTATCCGCTTTGATGCAGCTCTTGCCATGGTGGATATTTTTTATGACCAAATAATTGGCACAGGGAAGTTAAAATTCATTCGAAAGTATAAGGATATTGGCAGGCTTAAAGAGGGAGAGACAGGTGCGATTCTCATGTTGGAGGGTTGTGACTGTATTGGCGACGACATGTTGAAGTTGAAGCTATTACTGAGGCTTGGTGTTACAGTGGTAGGGTTGACATGGAACTGGGCTAATCTGGTCGCTGATGGTGCATTGGAAAAACGCGCTGCCGGTCTAACCGCCTTTGGGAAAAAGGTAGTTGAATTGTTGAATGTTACGAACAACTGGTGTGATGTATCTCATTTATCGGAGAGAGCATTTTGGGATTGCATGGAAATACATAGCAGACCAATTGCTTCTCACTCAAATTGCCGATCGCTAGTTGATCATCCAAGAAATTTGAGTGATGAACAAATTAAAGCATTAATTCAAAAAAAATCGGTTATGGGACTTACATTTGTCCCTGAATTTTTAACAGGTACCAATCAGGCAAACTTGACTGATGTATTGAGGCATCTGGAACATGTTTGTTCACTTGGAGGTGCCCGTCATGTAGGATTTGGATCTGACTTTGATGGGACGACAACAAGCGTACATTCTCTCAGCAGAGTGGAACAATATAGTAATCTGGTTAACGAGCTGCTGAAGTATTATAAGGAAGAGGATGTCCGTCACTTCTTATTTGATAATTTTGCATCAAGATATGGCCAATAGGGGTTGAATTGAATACGCTATTTCTTTATTTATGGTTTTTTTAGAAACTTAAGCTTAATATTGTAGACATAATGGTATATTCTAGTAAATAATAAAATTATTGTTAATAGTTTTATAGCTGACATGAAAAACCAATATTTCATATAAGGGAATCGAAGGGGTGTAAAGGAAATGAATAAACAACTTTCATGGAAAGTTGGAGGGCAGCAAGGTGAAGGCATAGAAAGTACTGGAGAAATTTTTTCTATTGCATTAAATCGTCTGGGATATTACTTGTATGGGTATCGCCATTTTTCTTCCCGTATTAAAGGGGGCCATACAAATAATAAAATTCGAGTAAGCACAACACAGGTTCGATCAATAGCCGACGATTTGGATGTGTTAGTGGCATTTGACCAAGAAACCATTGATGTGAATTATAAAGAATTACATAAAGACGGTATTATTTTGGCCGACACCAAGTTTGATCCCAAAGCTCCTTTAGATACCGAAGCAGTACTCTATTCCGTCCCATTTACAGAAATAGCCTCTCAGCTTGGGACATCTTTGATGAAGAACATGGTAGCTATCGGCGCTTCTAGTGCTGTGCTTGGTTTAAATATTCAGGTATTTTCAGAAGTGGTTGAGGAAATATTTGGAAGAAAAGGAGCCGCTGTCGTTGAAAAGAATTTAGAAGCGATTCAAGCTGGCTATGACTTTTTAATGGAACAAATGGGTAACAAGGCTGGAGTGTTGCAGCTAGTAGAAGCTGATGGAAAAAAACGTTTATTCATGATTGGTAATGATGCGATTGCCATGGGTGCTCTGGCTGGTGGAACTCGCTTTATGGCTGCCTATCCGATTACGCCTGCCTCTGAGATAATGGAGTATTTAATTAAGCAACTGCCAAAGTTTGGAGGAGGCGTCATACAGACAGAAGATGAGATTGCTGCTTGTACGATGGCAATTGGCGCAAATTATGCAGGTGTACGCAGTTTAACAGCTTCAGCTGGTCCAGGTTTATCGCTAATGATGGAGGCAATTGGATTGTCGGGTATTACAGAAACTCCGCTTGTAATTGTCGACACACAACGTGGAGGCCCTTCGACAGGTATGCCTACAAAACAGGAACAATCCGATTTGATGGCAATGATTTATGGAACTCATGGTGAAATTCCAAAAATCGTTCTTGCACCAAGTACAGTGGAGGAAGCATTCTACGATACAGTAGAAGCTTTTAATTTAGCTGAAGAATATCAGGTTCCGGTGATTATCCTTTCCGATTTACAATTATCATTGGGTAAACAAACCGTT
The DNA here is from genome assembly GCF_058216035.1 of Pradoshia sp. Z4_20. Lineage (NCBI taxonomy): Bacteria > Bacillati > Bacillota > Bacilli > Caryophanales > Bacillaceae > Pradoshia > Pradoshia sp. Z4_20. The sequence goes on along the minus strand of NZ_JBZAJD010000002.1, from coordinate 268,635 downwards.
GAGCCTTTAGATTTTAGCAGGGTTGAGATTAGGAGAGGTAAATTAATTTCTGAGGAGTTACCTGAGCCTACTGATAAAAGTTATTTTAAGAGATATGCTGTAACGGAAGACGGGATATCACCAAGACCTCTTCCAGGAATGAAAAATGGAATCCATCATGTTACAGGCGTTGAACATGATGAGACGGGAAAACCCTCAGAGGTTGCTTCCAATCGTGTAGCTCAAATGGATAAACGAATGCGCAAAATCGAGTCTGTAAGATTTAAAGATCCAATCCATATAAATGCTGTCCATGAGAATCCAGACTTGCTATTGGTCGGATTTATTTCTACTAGAGGTGTCATTGAAGAGACGATGAAAAACCTGGCTGATGACGGGATTAAAGTCAACCATGTACATGTAAGGCTTCTTCATCCATTCCCTGCCCATGAGTTACTGCCCTATGTTCAGGATGCGAAAAAGGTAGTTGTTATCGAGAATAATGCAACAGGACAACTTGCCAACATTCTGAAAATGAATATTGGCCATGCCGAGAAGATTACGAAGCTTTTAAAATATGACGGCAATCCATTTTTGCCGTACGAAGTGTATACAAAATGCAGGGAGTTGGTTTAAATGGCTACATTTAAAGACTTTAGAAATAATGTAAAACCAAACTGGTGTCCCGGCTGTGGTGACTTCTCTGTTCAGGCCGCTATCCAGAGGGCAGCAGCTAATGTAGGTCTGGAACCGGATCAACTTGCTGTGATTTCCGGAATAGGCTGTTCAGGCCGTATTTCCGGTTATATCCAATCCTATGGGTTTCACAGTATACATGGCCGTTCTTTACCAATCGCACAGGGTGTCAAAATGGCGAATCGTGATTTAACCGTCCTTGCCTCAGGTGGAGATGGTGATGGATTTGCAATTGGCATGGGTCATACAGTACATGCGATTAGGAGAAATATTGATATCACCTATATTGTTATGGACAATCAAATATACGGTTTAACGAAGGGTCAGACATCACCGCGCTCTGCAGCCGGCTTTAAGACGAAATCTACGCCTGGAGGTTCGATTGAACAGGCGATATCTCCAATGGAAATGGCCTTGTCAGTTGGTGCGACTTTTGTGGCGCAAAGCTTTTCCAGCGACTTAAAAGATTTGACAGCATTGATTGAAGCAGGTATTCGTCATAAAGGTTTTTCTTTAATTAATGTTTTCAGTCCATGCGTGACCTATAATAAAGTGAATACGTATGATTGGTTCAAGGGTAATTTAACAAAGCTTTCAACAATTGAAGGTTACGATCCATCCAATAAAGAAGCAGCGATGCAGACGTTAATGGAGCATAAAGGCTTAGTTACCGGCTTAATTTATCAAAATACTGCTCAGCCTTCCTATCAGGAATTAATTCAGGGGTATGCTGAAAAACCTTTATCTTCTGCTGATTTGAAATTGACTCAGGAACATTTTGATAAATTGACAGCAGAATTTATGTAATTGAATAAACACCGGCCGAGTAATCGGTCGGTATTATTTTTATGTAATGTGAGGTAAGTATTCATGGAGAAATCTCTTGAAGAATGAACCCCTTGATATATCAGGGGTTTTTATTATGATTAGCAGATACCTTTGATAACGACTTATACATGGGGATTCATTCTTAGATGACAATGTAGGTTGTCTTAGTCCGGAAAAAATATTCACTTTAGTATACTTTTTTAAAAAAATATTCTTCTTATAATCAACTGTCCGCCATACGAGGAATAGCCTATTTACATAATTAAGTTAAAAATTTAAAATTTTGGTATAAACCAGGTTTTTTTAGACAGGAGTGTGTATACGGTGGATGGAAAAATGAAAGCGGTTGTAAAACATAAAAGAGGTTATGGAGCAGAACTCCAATTGATTGATATTCCTTCTATCAAAGAGGATGAAGTGTTGATTAAAGTAAAGGCGACGTCCATATGCGGGACGGATGTCCATATTTATACTTGGGATGAATGGTCTCAACATAGGGTTAATCCTCCTTATGCATTTGGGCATGAATTCTCAGGAGAGATTGTTGAAGTGGGAAATAAAGTACAGGATTTCCAGATAGGTGATTATGTTTCCGCTGAGACACATTTAGTTTGTGGAATCTGCCCTCAATGTATGACGGGACAATATCATATATGTAAAAACACAAAGATAATTGGGGTTGATACACAGGGGTGTTTTGCTGAATATGTAGCTTTACCGGCATCTAATCTTTGGAAAAATCCTGTAGATATGCCTATAGATGTAGCTTCTATACAGGAGCCTATGGGGAATGCGGTCCACACCGTATTGTCAGGTGAAGTAGTCGGGAAAACGGTCGCTATTATCGGTTGCGGTCCAATTGGTATTATGGCAGTGGGAGTGGCAAAAGCAGCTGGGGCTTCACAGGTCATTGCGTTAGATCTTAATGATTACCGTTTAGAGCTAGCGGGTAAATTGGGCGCTACTGTGATGATTAATTCATCGAAGACAGATCCTGTTCAGGCAGTTTATGATTTAACGGGTGGCAATGGGGTTGATATTGTTTGTGAAATGAGTGGTCATCCTATAGCCATCGATCAAGGATTTAAAATGATTACGAATGGAGGCAGGTTTTCTATTTTAAGCTTACCCTCTAAGCCTGTGCCTCTCAATATTACTGATGATATCGTTTTTAAGGGGATAACCGTTCAAGGAATTACAGGGAGACAAATGTTTAAAACGTGGCAGCAGGTTTCCCGATTGCTGGAATCAGGGCAGGTTGATGTTAAACCATTAATCACCCATCACTTCCCTTTAGAAGAGTATGAAAAAGGCTTTGACCTTATGATCAAAGGTGAGTGTGGAAAAGTGATATTACTGCCGTAAAAGGGTGCTGAATGAGGAAGAGTAATAAATTTATTCAATACTATTGATATAATGCAAAAATATAGGGAATAGAAGGAATATAAGGTAAACAATTGGATGAGGAGGAAGCGATTTGAAGGGGTTTGAATACTTGCAAACAGAATTAGACGAAATGAAAGGAACAGGTTTGTTCCATCCATTAATTCCTCTGGAATCAGAACAAGGTACAAAAGTTAAGATTAATGGGGAAAATTTGATTCAATTATCATCTAACAACTATCTTGGATTGACTTCACATCCTCGTTTAAAGGATGCAGCGCTTGATGCCATTGAAGAATATGGAGTGGGAACAGGTTCGGTACGTACAATTGCCGGTACCATGGATATGCATATAGAGTTAGAAGAGAAGTTGGCGAAATTTAAACATACGGAAGCGGCTTTAGTATTTCAATCTGGATTTACAACGAATCAAGGAGTTCTATCCGCGATTCTTACACAGGAAGATGTGGTTATATCGGATGAATTAAACCATGCTTCCATAATCGATGGAATAAGACTAACAAAAGCTACACGCCGTGTTTATAAGCATGTCGATATGAACAGCTTGGAGGATGTCCTGAAAGAGACTCAATCCTATCGTAAACGCTTAGTTGTAACAGATGGTGTCTTTTCCATGGATGGCAATATCGCACCGCTACCCGAGATTGTGGAGTTAGCAGAAAAATATGATGCACTTATTATGGTCGATGATGCGCATGCCTCAGGAGTACTTGGCCAAAATGGGCGTGGAACAGTCAATCACTTCGGTTTGGATGGACGTGTTCATATTCAGGTAGGTACGTTAAGCAAGGCTATAGGGGTTCTTGGAGGATATGTGGCAAGCAGCCGTACATTGGTTGATTATTTAATTCATAAAGGCAGACCTTTCTTATTTAGTACATCACACCCGCCTGCAGTGACAATGGCTAATATAGAAGCAATTGATGTATTATTGGAAGAACCGGAATTAATTGAGCGTTTGTGGGAGAATACAAAGTTTTTCAAAGAAGGACTAGAATTTATGGGCTTTAATACCGGAAAAAGCGAAACACCGATCACTCCCATTATCGTTGGGGATGAGGCTTTGACAAATAAGCTGTCTAATAAATTAATGGAATATGGTGTATTTGCTCAGGGGATTGCATTCCCAACTGTTGCAAAGGGTCATGCACGTGTCAGGACCATTGTAACAGCAGAACATTCCAAAGAGGAGCTGGCTAAAGCATTAAATGCATTTGAAAAGGCTGGTAAAGAGCTGGGGATTATTAAATAAACTGTATGATTGGTCTTTCGAAAATAGTTATTTAAAATAATAGGCTACTTAGAGGGAACTTCAGATATCTCTAATTAACAAGTTAATAGTAATACAGAAAAGCATTAATTCATGAAGAACGTGAATTAATGCTTTTTTTAGTTAGTTAGTCTGTCGCTTGTTCCATTCTTCTCTCAGTAAACCATATACATGTACATCATGGAATGACCCAAATCTGAAGATTTCATTTCGTAATGTACCCTCCTTACTAAAATAGCATTTTTCGTAAGAGCGGATAGCATTGGTATTAAAACTGAACACCTGAAGTTTGATTTTATGGATATGGATGTAATTAAAAACAAAAGAAATTAATGTATTCATAGCATCTGTGCCAAAGCCTTTATTGTGCCACTCGTTGCCAATGGATATCCCAACAAAACACGTGCTATTCTTCCAGTTAATTGCGAATACACCACATGATCCAATAAGTTCATTTGATTCTTTCTCAAAAATACCAAACATAAACTCTTCTTTTTTCCCACTAATCGTTTTGAAAAAATTTGTGTGATCTTCAGCTGTTAATGGAAATGGAATATCATCATTTGCAAGTAATAGTGTACTATTTTCATTTTCAATTTCAGCAAAGCGCTCAAAATGATGTGGTTCCATTTGTTTCAATAAAACTGTTTTACCTGATAAATAGTTATCAAAAAATTGTTTCATGTTTTTCTCCCTTTAATAAGGGGTGCAGTCGGAGATACACTCCCTCAGATTATTTGTTGGTTAACAAAACATCGACTGCCATATGCGCGGTCATATCCACAACTCCTTTTTATTAATAGTATAACTATATCCCAAAACCAAATATTTGAAAATTACAAATAGTATTTAAAAGGATTCTCGCTTGTTTAATTACTTAGGATGAGTAACCTTTAGGGTCGATATCTCTGAAAGTAGTTTCAATGAACAAAATGAATAAAAAGCAGTGGGGGGAAACTTGTCATTGATTCACTAGGTAATCCTATTCAGGTGGCTTTATTCTATGTAATTGTCCTATTGCGCTATCTGTTTTTTTGCTATTCTCCAACAGTCTTTAAGTGGTACAGAAAATTCATTAAGAATGATAGAACATAAAGGCTTGTTAGCTCATTGACATTGTACGTCTTATACATCCAACACGTTTGTATTTTTCTTTGTAAGGGAATGAATGAAGAAGAGAACAGAGCGGGTGTACATGAATTAGGTTAAAGGAGTACGGTTTATGAATGATAAGATAAATATAGGAAAAGAAGCTATGTCAGTGTTTAAATCTGTCGTATTGGCAATTGTTATTGTGACTTTAATGCGTCAGTTTGTTTTTACGCCAACTACAGTGAGGGGAGAATCTATGCTTCCCAGTCTCGAGGATGGAAATCGGGTTATCTTAAGTAAAATGACAACGATTAACCGTTTTGATGAGGTCGTATTTCATGCAACAGATTCATCTGATAGTTATGTAAAACGTGTAATTGGTCTTCCAGGAGATACTGTTGAGATGAAGAATGATGTTCTATATATCAATGGAAAAGCGGTTGATGAACCTTATCTGGTGGAATTTAAGAAGGATTTACAAGAGAGGGAACGTCTGACTGAAGATTTTACATTGAAGAATTTGACAGGTAAACAAAAAGTTCCAAAGGGACAAATGTTTGTTCTTGGAGATAATCGCTTGTACAGTAAAGATAGCAGGATATTTGGTTTTGTGCCGATGGATCGAATTATTGGTGAAGTGAAACTGCGCATTTGGCCAATAAGTGATATTGGTTTTGCGAAGTAACATGAATAGTGTTATTGGAGGATGTTTGTCTGCCTTATATCAAAGAATACATTGGTATAACGCAGACAAACATTTTTTTTGGAGACATATGTGATTGATTTAGGGATTGTTTAGAAAGACAAATGCTCTTAAGTAATAGGAAGAACCAAAAAAATTGTATATATGCCTGTACAGGTATTTTTATCTGCATGTTTATCCCAAAAAAGGCTATTTTACACTTCATATTGAGAAATTTGCCCAAAACCATTATACTAAATGAATGTGACAACGATAGTTTTAAAAATGATTGCAATACAGTTTGTAATTGTTATTTTTGAGTTTAGTGCTTTTATAATTGTGTTTATGAGTGGTTTGGTCTATTTAATAATATATATAGATTTAATCAATAAGTGTGGATACATGGAAGGGGATTTATATGAACGAGCAGCAACGATTGGATACGACGACCGCTGTTAAAAATGACAAAAAGCAAGAGAAAGATTATAGCAAGTATTTTGAAACGGTTTACATGCCACCATCCTTAAAAGATGCTAAGAAACGCGGAAAAGAAGCGATTAATTATCATAAGGATTTTAATATTAATGAACAATTCCGTGGTATGGGTGAAGGACGCAAGTTTTATATCCGTACGTACGGTTGCCAAATGAATGAGCATGATACTGAAGTTATGTCCGGTATCTTTTTAGCTCTTGGATATGAACCAACTGACAGCGTGGAGGATGCCAATGTAATTTTATTGAATACATGTGCCATTCGAGAAAATGCTGAAAATAAAGTGTTCGGTGAACTTGGCCATTTAAAAGCATTGAGAAAAAATAAGCCTGATTTATTGCTTGGTGTATGTGGATGTATGTCACAGGAAGAATCTGTTGTGAATAAAATTTTACAAAAGCATGCCTTTGTAGATATGATATTTGGAACACATAATATCCATCGTTTACCGGAAATACTGATGGAAGCATATATGTCCAAAGAAATGGTTATTGAGGTTTGGTCCAAGGAAGGGGATATTATTGAGAACCTTCCAAAAGTAAGAAAAGGAAACATCAAGGCTTGGGTTAATATTATGTATGGCTGTGATAAGTTCTGTACGTACTGTATTGTTCCATTTACACGTGGAAAGGAACGGAGCCGCAGACCTGAAGATATCATTCAGGAGGTTCGTCAGCTGGCTGCTCAAGGATATCAGGAAATCACATTGCTTGGGCAAAATGTAAATGCATACGGTAAGGACTTTGAAGATATCGACTATCGTCTAGGCGATTTAATGGAAGAAATTCGTAAAATCGATATCCCGCGTGTGCGCTTCACGACAAGTCACCCTCGTGATTTTGATGATCATTTGATTGAAGTTCTGGCTAAGGGCGGAAACATGATGGATCATATCCATTTGCCTGTTCAATCCGGTAATAATGATGTCTTAAAAATCATGGCTCGTAAATACACTCGTGAACAATACTTGGAATTGGTTCGTAAAATCAAGGAAGCAATCCCTAACGTCACACTGACAACTGATATTATAGTTGGCTATCCGAATGAAACGGACGAACAGTTTGAAGAAACGATGTCTCTTTATAAAGAAGTTGGATATGACTTGGCTTATACATTTATTTATTCTCCGCGTGAAGGTACACCAGCCGCAAAAATGAAGGATAATGTTCCGATGGAAGTCAAAAAAGAGCGTCTTCAACGCTTGAATGCACTGGTAAACGAAACAGCCAACAAAAAAAATCAATTATATAAAGGCCAGATTCTCGATGTTTTAGTTGAAGGGGAAAGCAAAAACAATCCGGATGTACTGGCAGGATACACAACTAAAAATAAATTAGTTAACTTTAGAGCTCCAAAATCTGTTATCGGTAAAATTGTAAAAGTAAAAATTACAAATGCTAAAACATGGTCACTTGATGGTGAGTATGTGGAAGAAACAAATGAGGTAGAGGTGGGAGTTTAAAAATGGGGAACTACACGAAAGAACAAATTATTGACAAAGCAAAAGACTTGGCTAAAATGATCTCAACGACTAATGAAGTTGATTTCTTTAAACGAGCGGAAGCACAAATCAATGAAAATAAAAATGTAGCTGAGTTAATGTCAGTAATCAAGGGGTTACAAAAGCAATCGGTCAACTTCCAACATTATGGAAAGACAGAAGCCTTTAAAAAGACAGAGGAAAAATTAGCGAAGGTAGAACGTGAATTGGATGAAATTCCGATTGTCCAGGAATTCAAACAATCGCAGATGGAAGTTAATGATCTTCTGCAGATGGTAGCTAATGTCATCTCAAATACAGTGACAGATGAAATCATTAAAGCAACTAATGGTGATTTGTTACGTGGGGAAACTGGCTCAAAAGTAAAAAATAATTCTCACAGCCATAGCTGCTAATTTTAGAAAGCCATACATTACTCCTTTATTAAAAAGGTGTGATGTGTGGCTTTTTTACTTATTTAATAATATGGATTCATTTACACATACTAAGCAAAAAGGAAGATGTAATTTGTCTTCCATTCAAAGGACAGTCAGGATGCTGAAAAAAATAATTATATATTTCATTAACGGTCTTTTACTGTTTAGTACCTTTATAGGCTTGCTTTTAGTATGGGTGAATTATGATATTAAAGCGGGAAGAGAAGCGGCGGAAGCAGGTAGCCAACCTCATACCTATCCAATTCGTAACAGTAATTTTGGATTGTACACGGATTGGAAAACTTTTTATCCTCAGTTTTCAAAAGATATTTTAGAGGCTAAGGAATATGTGTATATTCATTATTTTTCAATTGGTAGCGGTGAAGCAAGCGAAAAATTTTTCGATTTATTGAAGAAAAAGGCGAATCAAGGAGTCGAAGTTTATTATTCGGTAGACCGAGCAGGCTCTTTAAAGGGTAAGAATGATTGGTTTGATGAACTGAGAAAAGCAGGGGTGCATATAACCTATAGCAATGATCCTCATTTTCCTCATATTTGGTACTCCATCCAGCATAGAAATCATCGTCGAATAGCTGTGATAGATGGGAAAATCGGATACACAGGCGGACTTAATGTAGCACAAAAATATACAAAGAATACATGGCATGATTATCAGATCCGTATGACAGGTGAGGGTGTTCAGGACTTTGAACAACAATTTTGCGAGGATTGGAAGGTAAATACAGGTAACTCTCCACCTATACATAAGGTTGACTTGGAAAAAGGAGAAACCAATCATTATTTGAAGGTATATTCAAGTGGATTTGGCTTGGTTGAGGATTTTATTCAAGAATTCGATGCGGCAAAAAAACAAATTATCATTGCGACCCCCTATTTTATTCCAGATAATCGTGATTTTATGGATGCTTTAAAACGGGCAAGAAAACGTGATGTGGAGGTTATCATCATGTGGCCCAAACATTCAGATGGATTAATGTTAACCCAGGCTGCGTATCCTTTTGTCAGAGAAGCACTCGAAAACGGAATGAAGGTATACCAATATGATAAAGGAATTTTCCATGGGAAGGTTGTCCTAGTAGATTATGAAAGATTAATGACTGGAACAGTCAACATCGATTCACGTTCATTTAGGTTGAATGATGAAATGACTTTATTTATGAAATCATCACCATTTAGTCAAACGGTTCAAAAACAATTAGATGTAGATCTCGGGGATTCAAAGGAAATTAAATTAGATTATTTTGATAACCTTAAAATGAAAGATAAAATACTGATGAAAATTGCCAAATGTGTACATTATTATCTATAATAGAAGTAACTTCTAAGAAACGGATCATTGTAATGATCCGTTTTTTTTAGGACTTTGGAAAGGAGAAATAAGAATGCCAAAAATAAAATGGGGTATTTTAAGTACGGCAGATATTGGGCAAACTCAAGTGATTCCCGCCATTAAACGTTCTGTCCATGGAGAGGCAACAGCGATTGCCAGCCAAAGTCAAAAGGCTAAAGATGTGGCTGCAAGCTTGGAGATTCCGAGGACATATGATTCATACGAAGAATTATTAGCGGATCCTGAAATACAAGCTGTTTATATTCCATTACCAAATCATTTGCATGCAAAATGGACAATGGAAGCAGCAAAAGCTGGTAAACATGTGTTGGTTGAGAAGCCAGCTGCTTTGACAGAGGCAGAAACAATTGAAATGATGAATGCGTGTGAGCGTTATGGTGTGAAAATGATGGAAGCGTTCATGTACCAATTTCATGCCCAACATAAACGTGTAAAAGATATTATTAAAACGGGAGAAATAGGCGAGGTAAAGTATATGTATGCCAGTCATTCGTTTTTATTAAGTGATGATGAGGATAATATTCGTTTATCTTCGGAAAAAGGGGGAGGGGCCCTATATGACGTTGGCTGTTATAATATCCATGCTATCAGGCATATTTTAGGAGCTGAACCAATAGAAATAATGGGCTTTGCAGATCTGAATAATCCTTATGATGTAGACTTAACTACCACAGCGCATATGACGATGGATAATGGTGTGCGAGCGATGTTTGATTGCAGTTTTGAAATGACTAATCGAAATGAATACCGCGTGGTTGGCACTCTAGGAGAGATTATATGCAGAAATGCTTATCGTCCAGATCTTGTTGGACATCAAGGGGAATTATTGGTTAAAAGCGGAGGGGAGACCCGAAAAGAAGTGATTATGTGTGATCAATATATGATGCAAGTGGATCATTTTGCAGAATGTATACTTAACGATCAAACCCCAGCATATACGCCATTGGATACCGTGCAAAATATGAAAATAATTGAAGCTTGTTATAAATCAATCAAAGATCAAAGTATTGTTAAGTTGTAACTTTTAATTGAGGTCTGTTAAGTCCGAAACATAAGTTTTTTCTGTGAGTATATGAAAGAAGAGTTTAGACAGATCAACATTGATTATACTTACTATATACTGCCAGACGAGCAAAATTTCCAGTTTGTGTATCCAGTTGTGGAAGAGCTGGTTATGTAAAAAACAAAGAAGTGGAAAGAGGCATTCAGGATCTTGGATGCCTCTTTAAGTTTTCAAACCAATGATTAAGGCTAAATGGCAACCCAGTGTCCGGCAGACACTTCCACTAGTTTTGTGTTTTCAACATTATACTCTTTTTTCTCTGTTTTAATTGATCCATCATTTTTTCTTTTTTGTGTTTCAATCTTTGGATCCGGGATAGGGATCGAGGCCAATAACGATTTTGTGTAATCATGCTGAGGGTTAGAATATAATTCTTCACTTTCGGCCAACTCTACTATTTTTCCTTTATACATGACGGCTACCCTATCGCTAATGTGTTTAACCATGGAAAGATCATGAGCGATGAACAGGTAGGTGAGACCGAGCCGTTGTTGCAAATCTTCCATCAATTCAACGATCTGTGCTTGGATGGAGACATCGAGGGCTGATAATGGCTCGTCACACACGATGAAGGCAGGGTCGACTGCTAAAGCCCTGGCGATACCGATTCGTTGTCTTTGCCCTCCAGAGAATTCATGCGGATATCTCATCGCGAATGCAGGATCCAAACCAACCATATCAAGCAAAGTCTCAACCCGTTTCTTTCGATTTGATTTATTGGTGGCGAGATGATGGACATCCAGTGCTTCACCTATGATATCCAATACCCGCATCCTTGGATTGAGAGAAGCATAAGGATCTTGAAAGATCATTTGCATATGACGCCGCATGATGAGCATTTCATTAGGAGAAAAGTCGTTTAGCGCCATACCTTTAAAAAGAATATCCCCTCCGGTAGGGGTATGTAATTGAAGGATTGAGCGTCCGGTAGTGGATTTACCGCTTCCTGATTCGCCGACGATTCCTAATGTTTCCCCAGCTTTAATACTGAAAGAAATATCATCTACTGCTTTTATTGTATTGCCTTTGCCAATATCGAAGTATTGCTTAAGATTGCGCACTTCCAGCAACGGGACATCTTCAGTATTTCTGATTATATTAGGTACCGGTTTCAATTTCTTCTTTTCATTTAGTTTCGGAAGTGCATGAAGTAACTTCTTTGTATAAGGGTGAGTGGGTGAGGTAAAGATTTTCTCTGTCGAACCAGTCTCTACAATTTCCCCGTTTTGCATGACGGCTACTCGGTCGCACATTCCAGCTACTACACCAAAGTCATGCGTGATTAAAATGATTGAAGTTCCGAACTTTTCTTGCATCTTCTTCATTAGATTAAGGATTTGCGCCTGAATGGTGACGTCAAGAGCAGTTGTAGGTTCATCTGCTATTAGCAAAGACGGTCGGCATGCCAATGCTATTGCAATCATTACCCGCTGTCTCATTCCCCCAGAAAATTCATGAGGATACTGTTCATAGCGAATTTCGCTGTCCTTAATACCGACCAATTCCAACATATCGAGCGCTTGGTTTTTGGCTTGTTTATCGGATAGATTTTCGTGTTTTATTAATCCTTCTGCAATCTGATCTCCGATTTTCATGGTCGGATTCAAAGATGTCATTGGATCTTGGAATATCATTCCGATATCGCGTCCACGAATGACCTCCATTTCTTTTTCTGAGTATTTCCCAATATCTTTTCCGTTAAAGAGAACCGTTCCGTTCTTTCGTCTGGCGCTCACTGGTAACAGCTGCATGATTGAACGTGCAGTGACGCTTTTACCACTGCCTGATTCACCGACAATTCCTAAGGTTTCTCCTTTATTAAGTGAAAAGCTGATATTTTGTACAGCTTGAAATTCCTGTTCTTCTTGTTCAAAAGATACCGATAAGTGTTGCACTTGCAATAATGAATTCATCAAAAGACACCTGCCAAATCATCATATTGGTCCAAAAAAGACTAATGGATATATTTCCTCGTACTGTTGACTTTTACCAATTGCTAAAATAAAATATACTATACCACTCGGAAAAGTGCAATTATTCTTAAATCTTTTGTTTATACGAATGATTATATGTATTCGGCTAAACGCTGAAGGAAAAAAGGAGGGGATATTATTGATTAATGAGCAGGAGTGGAAGGGGAACCATTCTTTTGTACAGAGGATAGATCAAATTTTTAGGAAAATGATGGCTAACTCTGCATATAAAAGTTTCCTCCTGATTTTGGGGGCTCCGCTCTTTTTAATTGTTATGTTTTATTATCTTTTCAAAAGAAACAAAGGTAGTTATACAGCTGCAGAAGCAGAGCTAAAGCAATCCCTTATCGATTCTGGCCATTTCACTGCTTTTAAGAAGGACTATCAGGATCAGCTTAGAAAAAAGCGGGATTTCTTTGACAAGAAAGTAGACGATAAGGAGATTGAGCAAAAAGCAACCCAACTTGCCGAGCATCGATTAAATGTCTATATATCAGAGTTAATGGTCTCTTCGACTCGCGATGATAGTGAACCGTGGAAAGGGAAGATGCAATTCGAGGATGTATTTTCTGTATTGCTCCGCGAAAGGTGGTTCTTCTTCATTTCCTTCATTGCTGGTTTTTTTATGTACATATTGATGTTTATCTTTAGTTACCCTTATGTAAAATACGTGATGGAACGTTTAATCATGACTATTTTCGTTGTTTTGGGTGTAAGTATACTTGTCTTTACGATTTTGTATATTTCACCGTTCAATCCTGCTGCTAACATATTGGGAGAAACGGCAACGAAGGAGCAGATTGCCGCATTCAATACTTTGCATGGATTGGATCAGCCCTACTTTATTCAATTACGAGACACCATAATCGGAATCTTCACTTTTGATCTAGGTAGTTCTTTTGCTGGAAATGAAGACGTGATATCTTCCATTATGCGTAAGTTTCCAATTACATTGACGATCGCCGTCTTTTCTTTATTGCTCGCAGTACTGGTCGCATTACCAACCGGAATCATTTCGGCTATCAGAAGGAATACAATCTTTGATCATTCTTTTATGTTAATTGCCTTGCTTGGACTATCAATTCCGAGTTTCTGGCAAGGGCTGATCTTCATATTGGGCTTCTCGGTTCATTTAGAATGGCTACCTGCAACGTATCGTGCTAACAATTGGCTTTCGCTAATCATGCCTGTCGTGGTACTTGGAACAGGACTGACAGCTGCAGTTGCCAGAATGACCAGGTCATCGACACTTGAAGTCATACATGAAGATTATATGTTGACGGCAAGGGCAAAAGGTTTAAGTGGAAAAAGAGTTGTCATGAGACATGCAGTACCAAATGCTCTTATCCCAATTATTACGGTGATAGGACTACAATTTGGAGGAATGCTCGGAGGGGCAGCAGTCACAGAAAAAGTGTTTAATATCAGCGGTCTGGGCAGTTATATTGTCGATAAACAATTTATACCGGATGTGCCGGCAGTAATGGGCGCTGTCATCTATACAGCCATTATCATTTCTATTGTTAATATGTTCATCGATATCTTGTATGCATTCTTTGATCCGCGGATTCGGCATAAGATGAAACAATACTAAAGCAGGTGTATGAAATGAATAGTTTAAAAGCTTCACAGGAATATAGACAGGCGAAGTTCGCTTTAGGTATTTCTTTGATACTTACAATCATTTTTCTGCTAAATGTCTATGATTTCAAAAGTATGGAAAGTAGAGGATTTTTCTTATGGATGTTTGGGATTTATACCTGCTTTACTGCCATACAGGGCATTTTGCTGAGGAGAATGAAAATAGACTTACTGGAAAAAGGAGATATTTCGATTATTACCAGGAGGTTGGGGATTATTCAACTGGCAAGTCTATTCAGCGGGAATGTCTTTTTGACAGCAGCTGCGTTGATCTTGATTAAAAAGAAGAAAAATCTCTATTACTCTCTTGGAATTTATATGCTATTGGTTGATTGCTTTGTAATAGGTGTTTCTGCCCTTAATTTGTTTAAACCGTATGTGTCAAACAGTTTTATGACAGGAATGGCTACCTTGATTGCGATAACATTGTTCCATCTGTTAGGTGTTTTGTTGCTCCTGAAAGGGAGACTGCATAAGAAGGCATCCATCGTTGTCGCTATTTTCTTTCTGTTGAGCACCCTTACCGGAAATCTGTTTTCTCTAGTGTTTGGAATAACGATCCTACTAAGGGCTAGAAATCTGCAGTATGGTGTTAAGACAGAGTGGGAATCAATATGGGAAAGGTTATCAAAGCATTTTGCAGCGATGCTGAGTTTGTTTTTTATCATCTTTCTGTTCATGATTTCAGTGTGCAGTATGTTTACTTTTGAAATGAGTCTTGCAATCGAAAATAATTACGGAGCAATCTTGCAATCTCCGAGTCTCGTTTATCCATTCGGTACGGATAATTTCGGCAGGGACGTTTTTTCCAGGCTTGTATTCGGTGCTAGAATATCACTCATTGTTGGTTTCCTGGCTACCCTTATTCCTGTATTGATCGGAGGATTCCTAGGTGCCATCTCAGGCTATTATGGCAGACATACTGATAATATCATCATGCGGCTTTTAGATATTTTATATGCTATCCCAGGTATTTTGCTGGCGATTACAATCATTGCTGCCTTTGGAGCTAATACTGTTAATTTGATTATCGCCTTAAGCGTAGGGGCTATTCCTACATATGCCAGGACGATGCGCGCTAATGTGCTCCAGGTTTCTAATTATGAATTTGTAGAGGCTTCGAGGGCTCTTGGAGTAAAGGATCGTGCCATCATTTTCAAACATATCATCCCTAACTCCATGGCTCCTATGATCGTGAAATCCACTTTAACAATAGGTGCAGCTGTCATATCGACAAGCAGCTTAAGTTATCTTGGACTTGGGGTTGAACCACATATACCAGAATGGGGAAATATTTTGCGAATTGGAAGCGCCTACTTGGAATCTAATCCTTATCTTGCTATTTTTCCTGGAGTAGCAATCGTTTTGCTTGTGTTGTCATTCAATTTTCTTGGGGATGGTCTGAGGGATGCGCTTGATCCTAAGCTTGATCGATCATCCTGATTATGAAAAGAAGCTTTATCAAATATGAATCATTTGGGGGAGTTATTTTGAAGATAAAAGGATTTATGCCGTTATTGCTTGTATTCTTATTGGTTCTTAGCGCATGCACAGTCCAAACAAAAGATGATGTAAGTAATAAAGTTAATGATGGTGAAAAAAAGGAAGCTATTGAGATTGAAATATTGAGTACGAGTGCCAACGAGTCAGATGTAAATATTCTTCGTGATCAACTTACGAAAAATGGATTTGAAGTCAAATTGAATCTTCAACCGGATTTCGGAAGCTTTAAAGCACAGGAAGATGCAGGCAATTTCGATGTGTCTATGTCGAGTTGGACCACAGTTACGGGTAATCCGGATTATGCGGTGCGATCGTTGTTTATAACAGGAGGGGATTATAGCATTATATCAGATCCTAAATTGGATAAATTGATTAATAAAGCATCTACTCAAACTCCAGAAGAATATAAAGGAACCTACAAAGAGTTAGAAGACCACCTTGTATTTGAAAAGGCTTATATTGCTCCTTTGTATATATCCAACAAAAATCAAGCGGTTAATACAGATATATTAAAGGAAAAATCCGTACGTTTGTCGAAGTCGCGGGCCTTGGCGTGGGATTCAATTGATTTTGCCGATACTACAAAGCGTGATAAGGAACCTTTGAAATTGACACAGTCGATGTCTACGCTAACTTCTCTTGATCCAATCAAAGGGAATGATGGTTCCATCAACCAATTGAATACGAATATGTATATACGTTTGGTGAATTTGACTGACGATGATAAAATCACCTCGGATGCATCCTTATCGTTGAATCATGCCATTGCTGAAGGAAATACGGAATATTATTTTGTACTCAGAAATGACATTCGGTTTGCTAAAGTAGAAAATAAAAAGGCAGTTGACTCAGGTGAAAGAGTCGGAGCAGAAGATGTCATATTTTCCTTGAATCGTGCGAAAGACAAAGATTCCGTACCGGACCACAGAACATACAGCTTGCATGAGCATATCAAGAAAGTAGAAATCGTTGAGGACGTGGCGAGCCTTGAATCAGTGAAGCTTTCCAATGAGAAAGGCACCGTAAAGGACGCTCTTAATAAAGATCTGGAAAGTGAAATAACGGGACTAGTCAAAGCAAAAGAGGATGCCGATCAAAAAAATGGGAAGTATCAAGTCGTAAAAATGACAACAACTGAGCCATTCCCACAGGTGTTGAATTATCTGGCCCACCAATCTGCAGGAATTGTTTCGAAAAAACAAGTTGAAAGCATCAATACTTATGATGTAGCTTCTTTCGATGTCAAGAAAGATATCCCTTATGGAGATCAAAGTACGGTAACCGAGGGCAGCCAATATAATAACACGTTATATACAAGCGGACCTTATATAATGCTGTACAAAAATGACTATGAAGCTGTATTCCAAAAGAACCCTGCTTATATGGAAGGGGGAGAATACGAACCATATATTAATAGAGTTTCCGTACGATTTATCAAAGACCCTGATAGCGCATTTAGTGCACTACGAAGCAGTGAAATCGACATGCTATCCGGTGTACCAGAAACAAAGTTTGATATTCTTAAGGAAGACAGCAAGATGAAACTACAAAGCATCCAGAGTAATGCCGTTTCTTACTTGTTATTTAACACGAAAAATCGTGATGTTGCACAAAGTGAGAACTTAAGAAAGGCAGTTCTTTATTCCATTAATCAGGATGAGTTCATTCAATTCTATAAAGGCGATAAAGCAAAGGCTATTTCAACCGTCAGCCCGCTTGTTGATACAGGTAACGAATTATCCCCTGATGCTGAAAAAGTCAAAAAAGCTTTAGAAGCCTATCGCTCTGAAAAGTAAATAGAAACAAAAAAAGAATCCCGAAAAGGATTCTTTTTTGTTCAGTATGACTGATTAAGAATATATTCTGTATATACAAAATACGAAACTGGGAAAGGAAAACAAACTGATTTTCTATCGCCGGGTTCAATTATGGTATTGATTAGTTATAGGTATTTATAATTTACCAGCCTCTCGAAGCCCCGCCGCCGCCAGATGAACCGCCACCGCCGCCGCGATTTCCACCTCCACGACCTCCGCCGTTCCTTGAAAATGCAGACAGAATGTGAAGAAGCATATAAGTAAATGTACCACCAAAGAAAGTCATATCAATAATGATAAATGTAACAAGTGCAGCTCCTATTAATAGTTTTTTCCAGGTCGCCATACCGCCTTCATTATTTACTTCGGAGACATAAGCTTTCGAATCGGTTGATTCATTTAGTTGATATTCCTGAGAGACGACATTAAATAATTCCTTATACGTATTGATGACAGCCTCGTTAGGTTGGTTAGATTGCATATATGGAATAGTATACGTGTCCAATATTCTGCCAACCTTTCCATCAGGCAATGCCCCTTCAAGACCGTATCCAACTTCAATACGGGCTTTTCTATCCTTATTCGCTATTAATAAAAGGACACCATTATTAAGTTCCTTATCACCTAGCTCATATGTACGGAAGGCATCCAGTGCGTATTCTTCAGGTGTTTGATTATCTAAAGTATTTACGGTTAACACAGCAATTTGGGCTTTTGTTTGATCTTCCAATGTACGACCTAACTGAATCAACTGTTGTTCCTCACTGTCATCTAATAGATTGGCGAAATCCTGAACGTAAATATCCCCTTGTGGTTTGGGAACAGCTGCGGACACTGGACTTCCAATCAAGCTGACCAATAAGAATAAGAAAGTCGCCATTGAGTGGAGAATTCTTTTAAACATCATTCAGTTCCATTAAAATCTACTGTCGGTGCCTGCTCTGCGCCATCAGCAGCTTTAAAATATTCCTTGCTATCAAAATTAAATAATCCGGCAATCAAGGCACCGGGAAATTGCTTCACTTTTTTATTATAAGTGGATACTTCCGTATTATAATCCTGTCTTGCTACAGCAATCCGATTTTCAGTACCGGCCAGTTCATCCATTAATTGCTGGAAACTTTGATTGGCCTTCAGATCAGGATAGTTTTCAACAACAACTAATAGTCGATTTAATGCACCTGTAAGTTCATCATTGGCCGTTGCTTGTTCCTGCGGTGTATTAGCACCGGCAAGATTTGCACGAGCAGTTGAGACATCATTTATAACGGCTTCTTCATGCTCGGCATACCCTTTAACGGTATTAACTAAATTAGGAATTAAGTCCATCCTTCTTTGTAATTGGTTGTCGATCTGGGAATAAGCTTTATCGACATTCTCTTCTGCGTTCACAAAGCCATTATAACTCGAAGCAAACATAGCGATTATAATGCCAATAACCACAACCCCAGCAAGTAATATGATTGATCCTCTTTTCAATATTTTTGCACTCCTTTCTTACACTATATAACGTTTGATGGGTGAAAAAGTTTCATTAATCATCATACCCCTAAATATAAAAAAGCAATCTTAGTTGAAAGGCTTCATTTCCTAATTATAATTGGGTTTACCTAATAAAAAGAATGTTTTAATTAATATTCTTGCCAAATTGTCAGGTTAGTATAGTAAAGAGAAATGTTAAAGAGAGGTCAGTCTAAATCAGATAATAATTTGCAAGCAAGTTGAAGCCAATTGAATAAAATGCGACAGAGTACTGTCGGCCATTTATTATCTAAACAGTATAGGAAGAGTTTTGTTGAACTATTCTCCAAGTTCTAGGTGATAACCTGGCTATTGTATTAAATGGTTAAAGGGTTGTGAATTGAGGAATATATTGACTATCTTATTCTTGGAAGGGGTTGTTTATGATTAGACGGGAGTTAAATACTCTTGTCTTTATCTTAATTGTGGTTATTAATGCTTTGGCTAACTTGCTGCCAATCAACGGTCAGACGACAGGAGAAATATCAAATCGAATTGATGTATTAATCACACGTGCAGGTTACGCATTTTCTATCTGGTCTTTAATATTTTAATAGGTATATGGATTATTCGACAGTATCCAAGGGAGCGTCGAGGATTGCCTGTTTATACAAATACTAGCATTATATTTATGTTAAGCGGGCTATTGAACTGTACGTGGATCCTGACCTGGCATTATGAATATTTCATAGCTAGTCTTGTTGTTATGTTTACCTATTTAATCAGTTTGATCATCTTGTATAGGCGAATGAAAAATAGCAATCCTGGCTTATTAGATATCGCACCATTTTCAATCAATCTTGGATGGATTAGTGTTGCGACAATTGTTAATGTAGCTTATGTATTGAAAGAATATGGGTGGGACGGCTTTGGTTTATCCGGTGAGATATGGACAGCTATTATGCTTGTGGTTGGTACAGGACTGGCGATTATCTTTAAATTTAAGGAATCGAATTATTGATATCCCTTTGTCTTTGTTTGGGCATACAATGCGATTGGAATTCGTAATCAGGAGACTTCAGAGGGCATTGCCTACATATGGCATATGGGTTGGCTGTTATCATCTTTATTGCATCATGTATCCCGGTAAACAAACAAAAACAAACATATAATCACAACGTAAGGTAGATAAATAGTTAATGTTAAAGAGGCTGGGACAAATAAAACGAAATAAAGACAATAGAGCTCAGCATAATCCTCCTTCAAATATACCGATCAGAATGCTAGTTTATAAATTTGAAAGGGATATGAAGGGTATACATAAAAGAAAGTTTGGAGAATTATTCCGTGATTGGCTGAACCGGATTCATTTAAATAATGATGAGCTGAATCGTCAATTAAGCGAAATATATGAAAGATCTCGTTATGGGGAAGAGGATATTCCGAAAAACGATGTAAAGGTATTTAAAGAGATGCTTAAGCAAATTAAGAAACAATTGGATAAATCAGCTGAATAATTGGATATAAATAGATATGATAAGCACCGACTGGATAATAAATAACAAAAATATATTATAGCACGTGCAATAATGAATTAAATTTATAGCAATGTAATAATACAGCTGCCCACAGATTTTCTTCTAGAAGGATAAAAATTTCATGATTATTAGTTAGATAAATAAGTAAAAGGGCTTATCTTCCTTAAATATTAAAATGACTTTGGGCATCTTTTCATATCCGTAGGTAACGACTTATACTAAAAATATAAATTAGTCAGAATATTTGGTATTATGGAATTGGAAAAACTCTAAAGCAGGGAGGATGAAAGATTTGTTGATTCATTCACACGAAAAGAGTTTACATAAAAATAGAAGCAGGATAAGTACACAGGTACCCTATATGGATAATCCGGATCAAAAACTTGATGTTTTATTAAATGTAGCCGGGAATGTACTTTTGGTTCAAGGTTATCTGATGGAATTTGAGAAGATGATTCAATTATCTAAAGATGCAAAAAGGATAAAGAGACAGTACATAAAAATTATGAATTATATTAATGCGGAATTGCATGAAGATTATCGGGAATATTATTCAGAACGTGCCCAAACTTTATATGCTGAGTATATGAGATCATCTAAAAAAAGAAACTTTGGAGGAATCCATATACTTCATAGATACATACCACAGCGTAAATCCATCTATTAATAACTAATCATATTATTTTTCTGATCTTTATAAGAGCCTCATTTCCTTTTTAGGGAATGAGGCTCTTAGTTTATTTTACAATACTAGGAATACTTAGGAAAAAAGTATATACTTCGACAAAACTTGTTATTATACTAGGACTATAGACTTGTTTTACCAAAAATTACAAATAGGTAAAGTGTATAAAACTTTTCAATAATCTAGTAACGAAGGGTAAGAAGTGATGTGGAATGTATGAGTAAAATAAATATTCTTATAGGAGAGAGTCAGGCCATTATTCGTGATGGATTATTTATGATTTTGAAGGATGAACATGACTTTGAAATGACAGGTTGTGCTGGAGATACTGATAGTCTTATAAAAATGATGTCTGAGCAAAAACCAGATGTAATACTCCTTGATAGCAATCTTCCTCCAAATGGAGGGAATGAAGCCTTAGCAATCATTAAAAATGCCTATCCTTCCAGTCAAGTAATCATGCTTGCAGCGGATACAAATGAAGATGAAATCATCGATAGTATCAAAAAGGGAACAACCGGGTATATTTTAAAAAATGTGGAAACGAAGCATCTTCTTTATTCAATTAGGCAATGCGTGAATGGGCATATCGTACTGCCCTCTATTATTCAAAAGAATTTAATTATGTATTTACAAAATGAACCATCATCGCCAATACCAATTAAACTGGAGAAACAGGGAATTAACCTGAACGATCGGGAACATGACATTATTAAACTATTGTCAGAAGGGCATACAAATGAACAAATAGCCCACTATTTATTCTTATCTAATGGTACAGTTAAGAATTATGTAAGTCAGCTATACAGAAAGTTTAAAGTAAATAACCGTTCAGAATTGATGGCTTATATATATTCTTTAGTGAATTAAATAAATAGGAATGAAATAGTCGATTGAACTTCACCCAAGAATGGTCGATAAATAGAGTGGGATTCTTTTTAATACTCACTAAATTATTGATTAGGCTGCTAGAAATGAAAAGAGGTGAGCTATCTTTGTTTAGTCATTATTATACCTATGGATTCATGTCGTCGGCTGTATTCATCAAGATAGCTGAAGAGGCCAAACTTATTGTACCGCTTGAAAGGTTAATTATCCGCCAAGTATTCCAGCAAATTAAGGTATGGAAAAGGGAAGGGATATATATTCAACTTATTTCAATAAATATATCTGTTATTCATTTTTCACAGGAGGACTTTGTTGAATTTTTTGCAGAAGCATTAAAAGAATATGGGTTAACCGGGAAAGAAATTGGTATTGAAGTGATCGAAACTATCATGATGCATGATAAACAGGAAAATAATCATTTATTACAACAGCTCCGTCAAATGGGGATACAAGTCAGTATTGACGATTTTGGAACCGGATATAGTTCATTTAGTTATTTAAATCAATTGGCTGTTGACACTTTAAAGATTGATAAAAGCTTTGTTGATGATTTCGAAAGTAATAGTAAAATCATTTCTGCTATTATTTCGATGTCACATTCTCTAAATTTGAAAGTAATCGCTGAAGGTGTGGAGACGGATAAGCAGATGGCATTTCTAAAAAGTATCCGCTGTGACGAAGTCCAAGGTTATTTATATTCAGAACCTGTGCCTGCACATGAACTAAAAACAAAGCTTAGGAGAATCGCTAATTAACTAGTAAATTAGGTCCTTGTTCTTATGCATAGAACAAGATGCTTTTTAGTTGAGGGAAAGTATCTGTCCAAAAATAAAAAACGCGAGCAAGGCTATTAGGATCTATTGCCTTCTCGCGTTTTATTCAATTTTAATCGAAGCATCCATCATCTGTGCAAAATTCATTTACATGTTGTTTGTTTGAAGCGGTCATTAATGCCATATCATATTCTTCTTCCCATACATCCTGAAGCACTTCTTTAAGTGTTTCAGTGCTTTGGGCTCCGGAGATGGCATATTTATTATTGAATACGAATAAAGGGACTCCCTTAACTCCTATTTGTTCGGCTATTTGTATATCCTCATTTACTTGTTGTTTATATTGCTCCGTGTTAAGTACATCTAGTACTTCATGTCCGGGAAGTCCTATTTCATTTGTAAGTTTCAGAAGGGTTGCGCGGTCTCCTATATGCAGTGATTCAGAAAAATAAGCTTTAAGTATTCGTTCAGTCATCTCCTCGCTTTTCCCATACTCCTTAGCATAGTGGGTAAGACGGTGAGCATCTGTTGTATTTGTAGGAATCATTGAATCAAAGCGAAATATAATCCCTTCTTCGCGGGCCTGTTCAGATATATGTTCATTCATTTTTCTGGCATGGTCAACTGTAGTGCCATATTTAGCAGCAATAAGCTCATGAATATTTGAATTTGATTTCTTTGGAGCATCAGGCTGCAGTTGATAGCTGTGAAAATGTACTTCTATCTGATCTTTGTATATGAATTCAGCTATGGCGGCTTCTAATCGCCGTTTCCCTATATAACAGAAAGGACAAGCATAATCGAACCATATATCAACTCTCATTTTTCAAGCCTCCCTGGTCTATCTGGTTGTATGTTCAAAGTATACATTTTCAAATAGGGCATGACAATATACATGCTTGCAGGTGTGTGTCTTATCGGGTAACAGTTCGGAGTTTAATTGCTCTATGTAGTTTGCCTTAGATACATATTATACATGTTGATATATATATGAATGCTGCAACCAGAGTATCTGGACTAATTAAATTTTCCGCTTTTGAACAAAGGAATACTGCATTGGATTTACAAAGGAATCCTGATAAATACAGTTATTTTATTTGATTATAATGACTTTTACAACAATGGAATAATCCTTTTTAAAAAGCGAAAGAGATATGTCACTTTATACATGGTTATCAATAAAACAATGAAATTGAGTTAAATAATGTCATTTATTTAGATAGTTATATATAATTAATAGAAATACTCGAAATATTTGAAGTATTTATTGGTTAGAGAGTGGGAGGGATTTTTGAGTGGTCACAAAACAGGATACGAATCAGCCGTTGCGCAAGGAAGTAAAATTGCTAGGCAATATACTAGGAGAGGTTCTCATCTATCAGGGTGGACAAGAGCTTTTTAATACCGTTGAAAAGATTCGTACAATGTGTAAATCTCTTCGTTTACACGTGGAAGATGAGACGTATCATACATTAAAAAAGGAAATAGAAATGCTTAGCCCAGAGACAAGAATGCAAGTTATTAAGGCTTTTTCCGTTTATTTTCACTTAATAAATGCAGCTGAACAAAATCATCGTATTCGACGAAAGCGTGAATATCAACTGAACAATTCCGATGAGCAGCCTGGTTCAATTGAAAAAGCCATCCAATCTATGAAGGATAAAAATATTAGTGGTGAAATTATACAGCATGTTCTTGAACGAATATCACTGGAATTGATTATTACTGCCCATCCTACAGAGGCGGCTAAACGCTCTATATTAGAAATCCAAAAGAGATTATTACTTCTCCTTAAAACGCTTAATAATCCTATGTTAACCGAAAATGAATATAAGGAAATTAAAGAAGACCTCTATAATGAGATTACTACTTTATGGCATTCTGATGAATTAAGGGACAGGAAACCAACAGTCATTGATGAAGTCAGAAATGGATTGTATTATTTTGATAAGATTTTCTTTGATGTCATACCCGAAATACATCAGGAAGTAGAAGACAAATTGACTGAACATTACAGCGGTGAAATCTGGAATGTGCCAAATTTTCTTCGATTCGGTTCATGGATTGGAGGGGATCGGGATGGAAATCCGTATGTAACCCCAGCTGTTACATGGGAAACTCTAAATAGACACAGAGCATTAGTTCTCAAAAAATATGAAAAGGCTTTAATTGAATTAATGAAACGTTTATCTCACTCAACAGTCCAAATTAGAGTTGGTGATGAGATAATGAGATCGATAGAATTGGGAGAATCAAAATATATAAACGACGATAAAAAATGGCCTGTCAAAAATGAAGCGTACCGTCGTAAATTGGCTATTATGGTTGAACGTGTCCGCATGGTGGCTAATGATGAACGAGGGTATCAAACATCGGAAGAACTGCTTGAGGATCTACTGATGATTAAAGAAAGTATAGATACGCATCATCCAAAAGGGCATCAGTTAAAGCTTTTACATAAATTAATTAGACAGGTTCAGTTGTTTGGCTTCCACCTTGGAACATTGGATATTCGAAATCATAGTGATGAGCATGCAGGTGCCATTGATGAAATCCTAAGGAAAATTAAGATTACAGACAGTTATGCAAATTTGACTGAGCCTGAAAAAGAAAAGCTGCTGGAAAAATTGTTGATGGATCCAAGGCCGCTATTGCTAGACAATGAAGAATATACCAAGGAAACGCAGGAAATTATTACGGTATTTAAATTAATCAAAAAGGCCCATAAAGAATTTGGAAAAGCATCCATTAGGGTCTATATCGTCAGTATGACACGTTCGGCAAGTGATTTGCTGGAAGTTTTATTATTGGCCAAAGAAGCGGGATTATATAAGCTTCATGCAGATGGTACAGTTGAAAGTGATTTGAATGTAGCTCCATTACTAGAAACAATAGAAGATTTGTCAAACGGACCTGCTATTTTAAAAGCATTGTTTGACCTGCCAGTTTATCGTGAGCATCTAAGAAAGCTGAAAAACCAGCAGGAAATTATGCTGGGGTATTCGGATGGCAGTAAGGATGGGGGGACTCTGACCGCCAATTGGAAGCTTTATAAAGCACAGATAGAACTGCATGAATTGGCAAAGGAATATGATATTTCAACAAAATTCTTTCACGGCCGTGGTGGTTCTCTTGGCCGTGGTGGCGGGCCTTTGAGCAGAAGTCTTCTCTCTCAGCCGCTCGAAACACTGGGAGACGGGGTGAAAATAACAGAGCAAGGAGAGGTATTATCGTCTCGTTATTTAATAGAAGACATCGCATATCGTTCCTTAGAGCAAGCAACGTCAACGCTTCTGGAAACGGCTGCTAATGTTTCGAAATCTTCTGAACAAGGCCATTTAAGGGATGATAGCTGGGTACGCGCCATGGAAAGTATCTCTGATATCTCTTATGAAAAATATCAGTCACTTGTATTTAAGGATGAAGGTTTTTTAACTTACTTTAACCAAGCTACACCTCTAAAAGAAATTGGTGAACTGAATATTGGTTCCAGACCGATGGCTCGTAAAAACAGTGATAAGTTTGAAAATTTACGAGCTATTCCCTGGGTGTTTGCCTGGACACAAAGCAGACAGTTATTTCCTGCTTGGTATGCTTCCGGTACTGGTCTAGCAACATACGCATATAAAGAAAAAGGCAATATAGAGACATTGAAAGAGATGTATCAGGATTGGCCATTCTTTAGATCCACAATTGATAATTTGCAAATGGCATTAATGAAAGCAGATCTTAAAACAGCGAAAGAATATGCTGATTTGGTTGAAGATCCTTTAATTGGAGATCGGATATTTGAGGATATAGTGGAAGAGTACAACAAAACCAAATCAGTTCTGCTTGAGATAACTGGAGATGAAGAATTACTTGATCAAACACCGAATATTAAGGATTCAGTTCGTCTTCGAAATCCTTATGTGGACCCATTGAATTTCATTCAAGTTCACTTAATTAAAGAACTAAGAAGTTTAAAGGAAGTGGATACCCAATTAGTTGTTCAGGTATTACATACGATTAATGGTATAGCCGCAGGTCTTCGTAATACAGGATGATTGATTAAGGTAGGGAGGATGACAGTAGAGTCATCCTTCTTTTTATTTTCTTGAGATGCGTAAAAGCATTTATTTGAATTTATTGTGAAAAATTAAAAATTAAATTTTACAGGTAAATTTTCTCCGAATTTAAAGGTTTTCCTACGGGAAACATGAAAATTATACGGTAAAAACTGCTTATTTATTATGATTTTGCTATAATACCAATTTCAAAATATATTATTATAATATAAAAACCTAAGGATGTAAATAAACGATAGATTTTAAGGTAAAGACGCTTATAAAAAATGATATAGGAAAGATTTGGAGAAGAATGTCGGTTGTCATATAATTATTTAAGGATAGGATAAAAATCCTATCTATTTCCAGGAAAGGAGATTAAGAGGATATCAGAAATTGGGCCTGCAGTCTGGGGGACCGGGCCCAATAGTCTGTTGCTGGGTACACCAACATAATAGTAGTATACCCATTATTGAATAGAAAGCAAATATAATTCAAAAAGGGTGGAGTATATGATAGTGGAAAACAGACCATATATTAGGATAGATACAAAGGTTTTATTACCCGTTTTTGTGGAAGGTTATTTGTATACTCAGTTATATTTTCAGGATACTTTTTATATGGTGGAGAAATCTCCGCTTGCTATTTTAAAAGACAGTATCATTGGCTATGGTGCTGATTATCAAGGGGCAAAAAACAGTTCAAAATCATATCTGGGAGGAAGTTATATTTTGCCTCTGCAGATTAGCGGCCAACATAGTATTTATATGTTTCCGACTCATTCTTGTCGTGATGTAGAATGTGCTTGGATAGCACTAGATCACTATCGAGGATGCGACCCGATTGATAGTAGTGAGTGTTACGTATACCTTTCCAATCAAACAACTATAAACATTAATTGTAAAGCATCCATACTAATGAAACGATATAATAACGCATTAAAGCTAAAAGATAAAATAGAAAAGTTCAGTCTCACTTAATGATCTTTCTTTGAAATCATGAAGGCTGTTTAATAGAAAGTTTCGTAATTTTGAAAAATGATATTCTAAAAGTTTAGATTAAAAGAATTCAGCACTAGACTGGATTCTTTTTTGTTAGGTTTTAAGTGCAAAGCGACAGACGTACTGCTACTTCTATCTATTTAAGATATAAATAGTAAATAATCAGAATAGTAGTTATTTTAGAAAACAAAATGAGAAAATAGACTCTTTTTTTTGAAAACTCAATTGATTCTTAATACTATTTGTGTTAAATTCTATGTAAATGGTCACAAATTACACTGATTTGTTGAATTAATTACTAAATTATGCATAAAAATTTATATATTAGTCTGATGAGGAGGAAAAGAAGTGGATAATATGCTACTAAATGAACTTGCTATAGAGGATAAAGGTAAAGTGGGAGATATCGTTGAATTTGAGCGACGTGGTCTTTCTATTTTAGGAAAAGTATCAATTGTTAGGGAGTTATCATGTATTGTTGAAATAGATGAAGAAGTAGCAGAGCATTTTTGTTATGAAACACCGAGAACGGTCGTGCGCCATAATAATTACAAAGTAGTTAGATCATCATCCATGTAACCTGTATCTGTCTATAAAACTAGCACTTAAACTGAATGAAATAGATTTAATAATCTGAAATATTCATATATAGATAAAAGCACTCGGTTTATGAACTGTACATAAAAGTTAGCTGCTTATCTAACTTTCTTAGTTCAGATTTTTATGCTGAGTGCCTTTATCTGTTCATTCTTCTTGTAACCAGGGACTTGGTCTATCAATCTGTATAAAAAGCTGGTTATTCCCACAACAAAAAAAATTTATTCCCCCAACAAATTATCATAATAATTTTTCTGAATATTTAAAATTATAGGTAGGAATTTAAAGGTCGTGTAAAGAACATATTGTAAGAAGCATAGTGGAATTAATCATCTGAAAAAAGATAGCTTTGTTTGTATCGACAGTTTTTTAAAATTTTATTTGAAAACGCTTACATGCAAAGGGGGTGTTTAATAGGCTTTGTTTATTCTTTTATTTACGTCCTGGAGTCTTTAGATAAAAAGGTAAAGTAGTACCGTAATCTTTCTTTGTTTCTAATATGCAAGAGAATGGTTAACTGCTACATTGAAAATCCTTTGGTAAATTTATGAATCCTCTGAGGTATCGTAGCGTTTTAAATAGGAATAACACTTCAAGATTAGCAGTGTTCAGTTTGATATAATTGGTAGTTTTAATTGGTAGGTCCTTATAGGAAGCTTCAAGCTGGAGACATGAGAATTTATTTTTTTTGTGAAAAATTCCGCGAATTGGAGGAGAAAAAGTGAAGCTATCACAATTGCTTGATTCGAATATCGAAAAATTCGATGAGTACTCTTTTTTATTCTATGGAAACAAGCAATTTACAAATGTAGAGACAAGGAGATATGCCAATCGATTGGCCAATGGATTTAGAAATAGAGGGATTCAGCCAGGAGACAGAATCCTTGTCATTATGCCAAATATGCCTGAAGTATTAATTGCGTATCAAGGGATAACAAGAGCCGGTGCTATCATTGTACCTGTTATGTTTTCACTCCATCCAAAAGAAATTGCCTATATTGCCGCAAATTGCGGAACCAAACTAATTATCACCTCTAAAATCATACTCGATCATATCCAACAAGCGATTGATTTATTAAACATAAAACCAACCGTAATTATTACAGATGATGATACTTCCAGTACTGCGATTAATATATATGAATATATGGATTCCAATGAGAATTTGGACAAGCGATTTTCTATAGATATCGATTCAAAAGATACTGCTGTTATTCTCTATACCTCAGGTACTACAGGTAACCCAAAGGGAGTTATGCTGACTCATTCAAACCTCTATTCAAATGCGGTTAACTCTGCCAAACATGCTAATACAGAGAGAGGAACGACACTCGGAATTCTTCCGCTAGCTCATGTGTATGGGTTAACCATATCAAATACATGTTACATAGTGGGAAGTTCAATTGTTATCTTCTCCAGGTTTGACCCTGCAAGAACATTAGCAGCAATAGAAAAGCACAGAATTAAATCGTTTGCCAGTGTTCCTGCCATGATTCATGCCTTGGTCTCGTATCCTGATTATAATCAATACGATCTTCAAAGCTTGGAATCTATAAGTTCAGGTTCTGCGCCATTACCCACTGCCTTGCTGGCAGCATTTGAAGAAAGGTTTGGGGCAAAGGTTTATGAAGGTTATGGATTATCTGAGGCCTCACCTATTGTTACAGCTCATAAAAAGGGTCAGCCGGTTAGACCCGGATCTGTTGGATTTCCTATACCGGGGGTACAAATTAAAATTTTGGATGGATTGGCTTTGGAGCTGCCAACCGGTGAGATTGGAGAAGTGGTGGTGAAGGGAGAAAATGTGACACCCGGTTATTTTCACAATGAAAGCGAAACAAACAACGTATTAATAGACGGTTGGTTGCATACGGGAGATTTAGGACGTATCGACGAAGATGGTTATTTATATATTGTCGACCGAAAAAAAGATTTAGTTATCCGTGGAGGGTTCAATATTTATCCACGTGATGTAGAGGAGATATTAAGTCAGCATCATGCGGTATCTGAAGTGGCTGTCATTGGAATACCAGATGCCAGTATGGGTGAAGAGTTGGTAGCATGCATTGTCAGGGAATCAAAAAAAGATATCCAGGAAGAGGAACTAATTGCATATTGTCAGGAACATCTTGCAAAAAATAAAACGCCAAGAAAAATATTATTTTTTGATGCACTACCGCGGAATGGTGTAGGGAAAATTCTGAAGACTCATCTCCGAACTGCCGCATCCGAGAGAATAATAGAGCGGGACTATAAATAATTTTAATGAAGGGAGTTTATAAATATGAGAGAAACCATTACAGCTACGTCAAGAGGCCTCTTGGTAGATTCATTTCCATATCGTTTGTATCAAAAAGCAAAAAGGGTGGGGACATGGAATCCAGCTGATATCGATTTTACAAAGGATGCTACGGATTGGAAGCAGGCAACACCGGGACAAAGGCATAGCATTCTTCGTCTTCTTTCACAATTTCAGGCAGGAGAAGAAGCTGTCACACTTGATTTATTACCGCTTATGATGGCAATTGCCAAGGAGGGACGGATTGAAGAGGAAATGTTCCTGACTACCTTCCTGTTTGAAGAAGCAAAGCATACTGAATTTTTTAGAGCCGTCTTGGACGCAATTGGAGAAAAGGGTGAGTTAAATCCTTTATTAACAGATACGTATAAGCAAATATTTCAAGTCATTTTACCAAATGCAATGGATCGCCTGCTTACAGATCAATCACCTGAGGCGATTGCGGATGCCTCCACTGTATATAACATGTTTGTAGAAGGGGTACTTGCTGAAACGGGATATTTTTCATTTTATCAATCGCTGGAAAAATCAAATTTAATGCCAGGATTGCTTGAGGGAATTGGCAATTTGAAGAGGGATGAATCTCGCCATATCGGCTATGGTACTTACTTGCTTCAGCGTTTGATTTGTGAGCATCCTCATATATATGATGATGTTGTCATGAAACGGATGGCGGAGTTAACGCCGCTGGCTCTAACAATTGTGGAAGAGGGATTAACAGATGCGGATATAGAGGCATTTGGGACAAGCCCTGAAGAGGTTGTTAACTTTTCCATGAAGCAGCTTCAAATTAGAATGGATATTCTATCAAGGGCGAGAGGAAAGAAAATTGAAGAGATCTATAGAACTTCTGAAAGCGAAGTTGGCATGATTTAAGTAAGAACACTCGACTCTATAAATCTAGTAAATCTATTCAGGTGCTCTATAGAGCATCTGTAAATAAAACATACCGACTGGTTAGTATTTAAATGATAGGGGGATTAGTATGTATTTACGTTTAACTGATGAACAAAAAATGGTTCAAAAAACAATTCGTAGATTTGTGGAAAAGGAATTAATGCCATTAGAAAATGAAGTGTTACGAAATGAACGAGAAGGGAAACCAAGCCTCTCTCCGGGTAAGCTTAAGGAATTACAATTAAAAGCGAAGGAAGCTGGATTTTGGGGCATTAACACACCTGAAGAATATGGCGGCGCTGACTTAGGTCAGATGATGATGGCTATTGTAGCTATTGAGGTAGCCAAAACGTTTGTCCCTTTCACCTTTGGCGGTTCAGCGGACAATATTCTGTACTATGCAAATGATGAACAAAAGAAAAAATACTTGATCCCTACAATAAACGGTGACAAGAAATCCTGTTTCGCCATGACAGAACCAGGTGCAGGCTCGGATACGCAAAATATAAAAATGACAGCTGTAAAGAATGGCTCAGAATGGGTCCTTAATGGAGAGAAGACCTTTATTACGGGAGGAAATGATGCTGACTTTGTTATGGCCATGGCAATTACCGATAAACAACAGCACATCGAATCAAGAGGTCGTGAAGGAGTAACCTGTTTTATCGTAGACCGTGATATGGGATGGCGTTCTGAGTTTATCCAAACGATGGGGGAAGGAGGTCCAGCCGGATTAGTGTTTGATAATGTTCGAGTTCCTGAGGAAAATATCTTAGGTGAATTGCATAAAGGATATAATTTAGGGCTTGAATGGATTGGCTTTGCAAGATGGATTGTAGGAGCGCGCGCTGTTGGTGCGGCTGAGCGATTATTGCAAATGGCAATTGATTATGCAAAGGAGCGTATCACATTCGGTAAACCAATTGCCGAGCGACAAGCCATTCAATGGCAGATAGCTGATTCTGCGGTTGAGATTGAAGCAGCGAGGTGGCTTACCTTAAATGCTGCATTTACTCTTGATCATGGGGAAGATAACCGGCATGTAGCGTCGATTGCAAAATTGTATGGGGCCAATATGGGAAATCGGGTGGTCGATCGGGTTTTACAAATTCATGGTGGTATGGGTTATACGAGAGAATTACCGATTGAGCGTTGGTACCGTGAAGCAAGACTTTGGAGAATTTATGATGGAACTGACGAAATCCAGCGAATGATCATCGCCCGTAACCTTATAAAAGGTCATGTTAAAATAGGAGAATTTAGCTGAATCAACTCCTAATAAAAGGAATTTTGTGGTTTTTGTAGAAATAATTAACGTTTATCTTATTTGAAAGGGATGTGAACGTAGCATGACTGGGAGATTTGAAAATAGAGTGGCCATTATTACCGGAGGAAGTAGAGGGATAGGTAAAGCAATTGCAGAAAATTTGGCCGTACAAGGTGCTAAGGTAGCGCTTTTTGATGTAAATGAAGAAGCACTGCAAGCGACTGCGGAACAATTTAAACAGAAAGAATTTGATTGTATGACTCGTGTTGCAGATGTTACTTCATCAGAGGAAGTGGAGAAAGCTGTAAAGGAAGTATATGAACACTATGGCGCTATTGATATTCTGGTTAATAATGCAGGAGTCATCCGAGATAACCTGATTTTTAAAATGACAGATACAGATTGGCAATTGGTAATGGATGTTCACTTGAAGGGCTCCTTTAATATGACTAGAGCAGCGCAAAAATATATGGTCCAGCAAAAGTATGGGCGCATTATTAATATCTCCTCCACCTCAGCGCTTGGGAACAGAGGGCAAGTGAATTATTCTGCAGCAAAGGCCGGTTTGCAGGGGTTTACTAAAACCTTGGCTATTGAACTGGGTGGGTTTGGTATTACGGCTAATTCAGTGGCACCTGGATTTATTGAAACAGATATGACAAAGGAGACAGCTGCTCGAGTCGGTATACCATTTGAACAGTTAATTGAAGCAAATGTTTCAATCATTCCTGTTGGACGCAGTGGTAAACCTGAAGATATTGCTAACGCTGTTTTATTTTTTGCTGATGAAAAGTCTTCGTTTGTAAACGGACAGGTTTTATATGTGGCAGGTGGACCTAAAAATTAATTGAGGTGAGATGAATGTTTGCTCAAGCAGTAGGCAAGAGATCAAATCGAGTGTTAAATAGAGTTGACAGAGAACGTGTTAAACAATTTGCCAAAGCAATTGGAGATGAGCATCCTATATATGTTGATCGGGAATATGGCAAGAAATCAAGATACGGTGAGAATATCGCTCCACCAACATATCCAAGAGTATTCAATTATGGAGAGTTAGAAGGTCTGGAGCTGCCATCTAAAGGACTAATCCATGGAGAGCAAATCTATCATTATGAGAGACCTTTATTAATAGATGAAGAAGTATATTGTTTTGCAAAAGTAAAAGATTATAAAGAGAGAACTGGAAGTAACGGAAAAATGGGCATTTTGCGGATTGAAAACAATGGTGAAGATAAAGAAGGAAACTCGATATTTACTTCTACCATTGTCATTATTATAAATGAAGTTGTGCAAAAGGAGTTGAAAGCATGACATGTTTGCTTGATATACAGACTGGTGATGAATTGGAAGAAGTAAAATTGGAACCTGTTTCTAAAGAAGCATTGGTTGAGTACGCTAATGCTTCTGGGGATCATAATCCTATCCATAAGGATGAGGAGCAAGCAAAAAGATTAGGACTTCCGGGTATTATAGCACATGGAATGTGGACAATGGGGAATCTGTCAAAACTGTTTACCCCTTATTATGAGGATGGATTTATAAAAGATTTTACAATTCGTTTTCGTGACATGGTCTTTTTGAACGATTCAATAAGATTAAAAGCAAAGCTTGAAACAAAATTAGAAAATGAGTTACATTTTATCGTTTCTGCTATTAATCAAAAAGAGCAGGAGGTACTGAAAGGTACCGTAGTGTATTATTTATACGAAACTAGTTAAATACAGGCAGCTTTTAAGCTGCCTGTATCCGGTAAATGATTAACGATAGAAGAGGCCTAATGAGATATCTAACAGACGCTGTTTTTCATCCTCTGTTAAGGTTCTGCCATATAGCACAATCTCATTCTCATGCATGAATTTATGCAAGTCATAGGATCCTTGTAACTGTGTTAATTCAGGTATTTTTCGTTCATTAGAGTTACCCAGTAAATAATCGACAGATACATCAAAATAATGGGCAAGTTCCAATATTCCGTCAATACTTGGTTCGCGTGTTTCCCGTTCGTAAGATCCCATGGTTGATTGTGCGACCCCTATAATAGCTCCTAGTTCTTCCTGTGACAAACGCTTCTCTTTACGCAACTCTTTTAACCTGCTTCCAAAAGAGGATTTCATGGTTGCTCCCACCTTTTACGAAACGTATTGTATATATATATTATAGGACAAAAGTTACAAATGAGCGAGTAATAAGGTGTAAAATGTCTCTTTATAGTACATTTTATATGTCTTTTTATCGTGCATAATTAGAAATCACCCAAATTGTGCCTATGATCTCTTTTATCCTTCTTGTTGTCTAAACAATGCCGTAATCCATATTTAAGTATTGCCAATCAGTATGGCTCAACCATTAATTTCGTAAACTTTTCCTGTTGTAACGTTAACTCCATACCATCCCCAGGTTGCGGTATGCTGGCTTTCTCCCTCATCAACTACTACTTCATATACATGTATAGATAAATCCTCAGTGCCTGATATCTTCCCTTGGACTTCGAAATGAACGTTTGATTCATTGGTATAATTAATATGATCCTTTACGAGATTAATAGCCTGATCCTGAGCGGATTCGAGATCAGAAGTGCCCTGTTGTTTTTCGTTTTCTTCATCAGACGAGAGTTTGGTTGTTTCATCTTCAACCGTATTCGTTGTATCAGCAGTGTTTATTTTATCTTCTGTGGAGTTTATATTTGAATCAACATCATCGGTAATAGGTGATTCCTCTTCGGCGTATTTTTCGATTTCTTTGTGTAAATTTATGATTTCCCTTTCCAAATGTTTATTGTTTTCTTTAGCAAGATTAATTTCTTTATTTAATTGTTCCAGCTCAGCGGAAGCTTTAGAATGCTGATAGTAATATTGAATGATTAATCCGAGGCTAAACAAACCTGCTAAAACAAATAATAGTACTATTTTTCTTGTGTTTAATTTTCTCATATGAATCTCCCTCTTGTTATTTTAATATAATTTTATAAATAAATAGGCTAGATGTGTAGTCTAAAATGCGAATATTCCGTTTTATCTTGAGTTGCTAAAGTGTGTTGATAAAATTGATTTAATAAATGCATAAGTGGTTGATATGATTACGAAGAATAGTTTTATAAGAATAGGGAATAGGTACATAAGAAATGATTGATAGGGAGTGACATTATGAGATTAAAGGATAAGAAGATTCTAAGTTTTGTACATCATGAATTTGAGGACCTCGAATTGTGGTATCCAATTCATCGACTGCGTGAAGAAGGAGCAATAGTTCATTTGGCGGGTGAACAGGCAAAAGTCAAGTATATTGGCAAGTATGGCGTACCCGCAGAAAGTGAGTATAGCTTTGCAGAAGTAAATCCAAATGATTATGACGCAGTTTTAGTTCCTGGAGGCTGGGCTCCTGATAAACTTCGCAGATTTCCAGAAGTATTAGAGTTTATCCAAAAAATGGATGAACAGCAAAAACCAATCGGACAAATTTGCCATGCAGGCTGGGTATTGATATCAGCTGATATTTTAAAGGGAGTAAAGGTGACAAGTACACCTGGAATACGAGATGATATGGTCAATGCAGGAGCTTCCTGGTATGATGAAGCGGTTATCGTAGACGGACATATTGTTTCAAGTCGACGCCCGCCTGATTTACCGGATTACATGCGTGAATTTATCAAAGTACTAGAGAACTAATAAAGAAGCCAGTGTTTACATTTAAACACTGGCTTCTTTATATTGTCTGTGGATCCTAAGACTTAAGATGGAATAGCTACTCTTAATTGTCGAATCACATTATTAATATATTTTCTGTTTTTGTAAATGAAAAGTTTTAATTGATCACCTGAAAGCTGTAATTCATCTATGTCGCTATAAAACTCTCCCTTACCATGCGCTGTCCATTTTCCTTCTTTATCATAAAACATTAAGGTCCAGTGGCCACCTCTAATATGGTCTTCAAAGATAAAGTAATACTTCTTACCAACTTCATCATAAGAAGAGATAGATTTAAAATCAGCCAGGAATTGATCGATATCTTTTTTATACACAATGACCTTCATACAAGTTCCCTCCTAATTTATTATTCTACTCTTAACATGAGTTTTTTATAAGAAACATGTGTGTATGGTGTCCTATAAGATTTAATTATATAATTTTATCTGAATTTTCACCATAGCTAGATTTTCGATATTGTTAACTAAAATTTAATATGGAGAAAGTTTCTTTTAAATGACCAAAACTGTAATATTTTTTATTTATAATTATTATAAATAAAAAGGGTTCCTGGAGAGCGAATGGGATGGAATATATACACTTATAAAAATTTTTTTAGTGATAAAAAATATTGATATTTTAAAGGTTTATAAGTGTTTTTAAAGGGGGAGAGTGTGGGCGCTATTCTTGTTGTAGCTCTAAGCTCCGTTTTCGGTTATTACACAGCCGTTGTTTTAGATGTCTCTATTGCCGGTTGTATGGTTGCAGTGTCTGGCTTGATTTTTGGAATCGTGTTTTTGTTCTCACCTACCCATGGAATCGTGTTTAAAAATTTCCAACATAGAAAATTAAGAAATTCTTTTATTTAAAATGTTCAAAGGTAAATGAAGCGATTGTCTAATAAGCTGAACAGAAGCAGTTTATTGAGCAATCCTTGTTTTGTTTATGTTCTTTATTCATCTAGCGGTTTAAAGTATGGTAACATGCTAAGGGAAGATTTTAGGTAAAAAGGATAAAAGGAGTTTTTATGAAAGTTTTTAAGTTCATCAGTTCTTCATTTGTAATTGTAATAGCTTATTTTTGTCGTTAAAGAGAGCATTTGGCTTTATCCGTACTTGCATATGTCGATAGGATTCATGTTTATGGTGACGTGTATTGAACAAATACGTTTAAAACATAAGGGATTAGCTATAGTAAACGGTGTGCTATCGTTTTTCTTTTTCAGTTTAGCTCTTATTAGGCTATTCTACGCTGAATTGTAGAATATTTTATGACCATGCTTCATTTTTCTGGCGTGAATGACGAAATAATGTATAAGAGATGATGGTCATTTAGCTGTCAATGAAGAAGCAGGTGTAAAGAATGAAATGTCGCTATTGTCAGAATGAAATAAATACCCGAAGTAAGTACTGTTTGCATTGTGGTAAATTGAAGAATGGACCAAAAAGAAAGAGATCAAAAGTTGTCTTGGTTTCTTTTAGTATCATCGCTATTCTTTCAGCAAGCATCTATTTATTAGCTGCAAATCAAACGGATAATCATAAGCAGGTCGAATATGGAAGCATAAAAGAAATAAAATTGGTACATAAAGAGAATGGAAAAACGAATCAAGCAGAGGAAATTAAAACAACGCCTAAACCGGCAACTGAAATAAAAGTAGATACCAAAAAAGAGGTTTCTGAGATTATAACTGAATCACTTGCAAAAGTTTTTACTATTTTCACTGAGGATAATCAAGGTACTGGATTTATCATTAATGATCATGGAGATATCCTTACAAATGCTCATGTAGTAGAGGGCTCTGTTGATATAACAGCAATCGATTATACAAGTCAATCCTATGCAGGAAAAGTCATTGGATATTCGAATATCCATGATGTCGCAATTATCAGGATACCTGAAATGGCGAATCAGCAATCCTTGGGGCTAGCTACCCAGGAATATGCTTCGATAGGTGAGGAAGTAATAGCATTGGGGAGTCCGCTCGGAAAAACTAATACAGCAACTTTGGGAACAATTGCAGCCATTAACCGAAGTTTTTATATTGGGGAGCGTATATATGAAAATATTTACCAAATGACGGCTCGGATATCTCCTGGAAGCAGTGGCGGTCCATTAGTATCTGTAAAATCAGGCAAAGTAATTGGAATCAATTCAGCGAGATCGATTGAGGATGAATCAATTGGGTTTAGCATTCCCCTGAAGGATGTTTATTCGTTTATCAGTGGTTGGGTTTCAAATCCGTTATCGGAGAGTGATATAACTGGCTTTTTTTATACGGAGATCGGTGATTATCATTTTGAGGAAGAAGATGAAGAGATTGACGGAGGATATTTTGAAGGTGGAGAAACAACTGATGAGCAAGGGGTTTATTACGAAATTCCTGAAGACTGGTATGAGGTAGATGGGGAATATAATAATCAATCTGAGGCTGAAAAAGAGGATGTTATTGAAGGAAATCTTTTAGACAATAAACAAGAGGAACAATTAATAGTAGAACCCAGTGACGAAAAAACCAGTAAGTATTTCTGTAAAAGAACAAAAGGAGAACGAAGAATAATCAACTTCTGTAAGGTTATCCATTATGGAATTTTCGCTGAAGTAATTTTGGGGTCTAATTATGCTAGACAGAGGGAAAAAATGTACATATTTGCCGAAGGATAGGAATCGTCTGATCTAAATTGAAAACCTTATAGGTCAATAGTGTTAGAGTGATTTGGATAATCACTCTAATTTTTTGTTAAGTATCATTTAAAAATATGAGGCTACTATAATTTTAATATCGTCGATAAACACATAGGTATGAATAAGAACAAAATAGATAAGTAAAGGCAGAATAAAACACCAGCTGGTTCGCCCTTTTTTTATTAGTAAGCGTTTCATCTCCTTTTCATCGAGATGTGGATGTCTACGTCTTATCTGTTCAACATGTTTTTTTGTACCGGCTAAATATAAAAGATTACCGCTTCTGCCTATATAAAGGTGCATTAATGCGGCAAAAACTAACCAATAAAACAGGTGGTTACGGAATAGGAGAGATACTAAAATATCAATCAGGATGAAAATACCGGCAATCAGATATCTTTTTCGATACGCAAGCCAGAACATCCCGAAGACTAAACCGAAAAAATTCCATCTTTTAATTCTATGATTCTCATTTAAAAATGAATGATAGTGATCGCCGATATATACTTTTATATCTTGTTTTTCCTGCTGAGAATCTTTTAATTTAACCATAAAAATACCTCATTTTTATTTACACGATTGAATGATGGTTTGATCAATGACTGAAACTAAATTTAAGCTATTAAATTTAGTTTCAGTCATTGCACTCAGGACATTTCTTTATGGCAGGATATAATCTGGTTGCCCTTTTAAAGGCTTCGTCATAGGAAAAATGGCTTACTTCAATAAGGCGAACTAACTCACGATCTAGATTTTCATATTGCTCATGTTGTTCATCAACTATATTCCCATCAAAGCATTCTTTGCAAATTTCCATCTTATTACTCTCCTTTATTATTTATCTATATAGAATTTTAACTAATTTTTGTTGAATAGGCAAAGAAATGGAAACCTCAC
The DNA here is from genome assembly GCF_058216035.1 of Pradoshia sp. Z4_20. Lineage (NCBI taxonomy): Bacteria > Bacillati > Bacillota > Bacilli > Caryophanales > Bacillaceae > Pradoshia > Pradoshia sp. Z4_20. The sequence continues at coordinate 228,186 of NZ_JBZAJD010000002.1, read as the reverse complement.
TACACAATTAAGAATTCGAAAGTTTAGTATTAGACTATTGGCAAGATGTAACGGATTGAAATGTTTATTTGTTGAAAATAACGGTATGTAACTAATAAAGATATTAATAAGGAGGAGACTTGATGAAGGTAGGTTTAATCGGTCTTGGCAAGATGGGGATGAATTTGGCTAAAAATTTAATAGACCACCAAATTATTGTGCATGCTTATGATGTAAATTCAGCTTCGGTTGAGAGCCTTCAAAAATATGGAGCCATTGGCAGTCCTAATATGAAAGACATAGTGGATAAACTGGAGCAACCCAGAGTCATATGGCTGATGGTACCACATACTGTGGTTGATAATGTTATAGAAGAGCTTTTTCCACTGTTAAGGCCTGGAGATATTTTAATAGATGGGGGAAATTCAAATTATAAGGAATCGATGAGACGAAGCAGGGTATTAAAAGAAGCTGGAATCTATTTTATGGATGTCGGTACTTCCGGGGGAATGGAAGGAGCAAGAAATGGGGCATGTTATATGATTGGTGGCAATCAAAACGCATGGAAAGTAATTGAACCATTATTTGCAGCCACTTCCGTACCAAATGGGTACTTATATGCAGGTGATTCGGGGAGCGGACATTATTTAAAAATGGTTCATAACGGAATTGAGTATGGGATGATGGCAGCTATTGGTGAGGGATTTGAAATCCTCGAAAAAAGTGAGTTTAATTTTGATTATGAACAAGTAGCAAGAGTCTGGAATAATGGATCGGTTGTGCGCTCCTGGTTAATGGAATTAACGGAGCAAGCTTTTGCTAAAGATGCCCGTTTGGAAGAAATTAAGGGAGTTATGCATTCGTCTGGTGAAGGAAAATGGGCACTAGAAACTGCTTTAGACCTTCAAGCCTCGACACCAGTAATGGCATTGGCCCTATTAATGCGTTTTCGCTCACAGGAAAATGACACATTTAACGGTAAGGTTGTAGCTGCTTTAAGAAATGAGTTTGGCGGCCATAAAGTCGAAAAAAATGAATAAATACAAGTAGTACATGATTAATAGATTAATGAACAAGCATAACTGTTAATGGAGGTATGCTCTTTGTATAGGGGATTTGTTACGAATTTGATCAACTCTTTGCGACCAAAGAACGAGTGAATCAAATACCTTTAACAAAGATATAAAGTTTATCACGGAAAAATATTTATGGAAGTGTGAAAAAGCCAGCTTCATTAGGAAACGGACAACGGATTATTCAACTAAGTCCCCGACTGCGGAATGGGAGATTATTATCAATTAAAGGCTTTCCATCCTTTATCGCCCATGACAGTCAATTCGGAAGCTGGAAAGCTATCATGAAAATATAGGACTCCTGTCTCATTATCACGAATAATTTTAGATAATCCCCTGTATAAACATCCTCAAAATGTTTATTTTCCACTATGACATACTCTTTTTTGGTTTGTTGAAGTAGCTAACTTCATATATAATGGCACCACAAAATAGTAATTTTATTCTTCTTATAAATCAAAATCTATTAGAAAACAGCATTTTATAGAAGCGACCCACAAAGTTAATTAGTAAATCATAATACTTAAAGAAATGATAAATAATGATTTGGAGATGTAGAATAAGTATATTCGAGTAGCTATTTAAATTCCTATATAGGAATTACTTTACAGGAAGTGGTTCATTGAATGGACATAGATGATTTATTGAAGTAACCGATGATTCTCAATTCATAATTCATAAGAAATAAATATGTGATTTTTCAAGATTTAATAAGCCAATAAAAATACGAGAAACAGCTTTTAATAAACAAAATTAGATTAAAAAAGATTGGCTTATTGTTTTGTCAGTAGCATCACAAAGTTCTATCTTTATCATTATAAATGGAAGATGAGCGGAACCTGACTTTAAAGAGGTCATGCTATTTAAATCCCCGATACCCTTAAGAAGTCATGAGGATGAATAGATCATAAATAAAATTAATTGATTGTAATTGTTCTTGATATATTTATAGTGTTGTACGTAGGTTTAGACAGGGTGAGTAAGAATGTATTTCAGTTGTTTTTAAGGAGAAATAGTAGATTGAAAAAGAAAAATATATATAAAACACCTTCGAGAACTGGATGTAAACTCGAAGGTGTCGTTTAAAGCGAAATGTGTTAGTTTAAAATTTGAATGTTAACTTGTTTACGTCCCCAATTAAGAGCAGCATCTTGTGTAGGGATGAAAACATCTATTTTGTTCCCTTTAATAGCACCACCGGTATCAGCAGCAGTAGCATATCCATAACCTTCAACATAAACTTTTGAACCTAATGGAATTACACTAGGGTCAACTGCGATTACTTTAGCATTTGGATTCGCATTTAAATCGACTCCGGTAGCAGTGACGCCAGAACAACCGTTACAACTAGCTGTATAAGCTGTGGCTGAAACAGAGAGAGTTTTTCCTGCTTTTTGCCCAGTAGACTTTGCAGTAGTAGTTGTTGTCTCTGTTTTTGTTTCAGTTTTAGTAGTTGTTGATGTAGTTGTTGTTTTTTGTTGAACAGCTTCAGTATTATTTTTTGCCGGTTGGCCTACACCAGACAAATTAAGGACTTGACCTGGTTGAATAATTTCTGAATTTAAGCTATTCCAACTTTTTAGCTGATTAATAGAGATTTTATTTTTAACAGCTATCTTCCAAAGACTATCACCTTTTTTAACGGTATAAGTTTTTGGTTGGTCTTCCTTTACGATCAATTTAGTATTCTCAATAATGATATCGGAATCTAAATTATTGAGTTCTTTAATATGATCAACAGAAGTGTCGTATTTATTTGAGATACCCCATAGTGTATCACCTTTTTTGATTGTGATTTCTTGGGCAGATGCTTGGGGTCCGCCCATAGCAACGGCGATGGAAGCTACCGCTACGAATGATAACAAAGTTTTCTTCATGTAGTTTGAACCTCCTAAAATTGTTTGTTTTGAGCTAACAGTGACAATCTTATCAGGTTTACGAGAAAGAAGTAATAACGAGGAGATGATAAATTCATTACTGATATAACGGGAATATGTCAAATACATATCTAATAATTTGAATATTCAGAAAACTTTAGGTAAAAAAACTTAATAAAACCATGGTATTAATATATTTTTCTAGTAAATTTAGATAGAGGAGTTTTTGTCATAATTGTCACAAAAATATCCATTATTTTGAATTAATGGTAAAAAAAGAGATTAAAAAAACTGAGAAAAAATATTAAACTTATGAAAAACAATGCTTAAAATTGGAAGAAAAGGGTAATGAATGGGTGTGATTGCTATAAAGTAAAAAATGAAAATATCAAAAATTATAGTTCGTAGTTATAAGAATAGATGTAAATTTAGTTTTTAAGAGAATGGATGTTGATAACTAATTAGTAATTAAAAGAAACTTTAGTAAATTCATTTTCCTGTATGTAAGGAAGCATATTAGCTGGTCGATTTTCATTCTTTTGTTGTAATAAAATAATCTATTCCTATTATACCCTAAAATATGACATAGTTCTAAGGTTTTTTTAAATAAATTAGGTTAACGGACTTAATTCGTCAAAAAGATAATTAATCAGTTCTTGAAAGAATCAATATAATAGAAGAAACACGATAACAATTTGTTAGAAATCTGCTAATGAAACGCTAAATTACCGTATGTCGAGCTTATAAAGATGAGGAGATTGTTTTTAGTCAGATATCGGAACGAAAGAGAGTAACTGATGCCATATCTGGATAGTATGTAATAAAGAATTGACTGGATACATAAGAACTTAAATAATGCCTTATATGCTTGGAGGATTGAAAAGTTTTATTACTTGAGTTCCAGCCCTTTTAGAAAGATGAGGTGAATTATTTGATTCCTGATAGAAATATGAAAAATGAAACATTTAGCTGGTTAAAGTCCATTCTGATCATTGTTGCTGTCATTATGTTAATCAGGACTTTCCTATTTACTCCGTATAAAGTGGAAGGAGTATCGATGGAACCTACTCTCCGCAATCAAGAGAGAATACTGGTCAGTAAATCATTAGTAGAAAAGAAATATAATAGAGGAGATATTGTCATCATTAAGGGTGATAACAGTGAAATGTTCATTAAGAGAATAATCGGTGTAGCAGGGGATAAGATTGAAGTAAAAAATAATATCCTTTATATTAATGATGTTCAGAAAAAGGAAAGATATCTGGATAAAAATCGACAAGAAACCCATGAAGAAGGCGAAAAATCAAATGGAGATTTCGAAGCGATTCTTATTCCTGAAAATGAATATTTTGTTATGGGTGATAATCGTCTTGTAAGTATGGATAGTCGCAATGGATTAGGGTTAATTAAACAGGATCAGGTTATAGGACAAGGTAAATATGTCTTTTATCCATTTACCGATTTAAGAAAACTGGACTGAGGAGTCTTCTTAAATCAATGAAAAATAATTCTATTTCAAGTACATATTAATAGTTTATAAAAAGTGAATTTCTTAATAATAGTAAAGTATGTGGTGTATTGTCATTTTTTGTTATAAAATAAAGTTAATATATGGAGGCGGAGGTAGTCTGCGTGGTGTATATATTAACTTTATTCATTGTTATGATTGCTTTTTTATTGTTTATTAAATATAAACGGGATGAGAGAAATACAATTATACTCAGGATGAATGAAACGTATCCAAATGCGAATGAATATGTAGTTGCCATTAAATATGAGTTGGAGAAACAAGGGAAATATGTTGCCTACTCTGGCAATGGACATTTTATCGTTGATGGAATGAATTACAAGATAAAGGAACGGAAAAAAATCATAACAGACGGTATATCGATGCAGCTTACTATACTTAAGTGTCTAAAGTCCTCCTGATAAAGAAGAAAACATCCAACCAAGATTGGATGTTTTTTTGATTGAATTGAATTTCTTATCTTTAGAGGTTTCGTACTATGGAATGGTAATTTAGTTGATTTTTAGCTTCATTTAAATAGTTATTCTAATTGGTTACAAAGTAGGAAGGGAATTGTCAATCACAGCCCGAAATAAATGGATATACCACAATTTAGGAGGGTTGAATATGTTAAAAAGACATGAAGTACTCTTTAAGCAATTGGCTGATTATCGGCATGAATTGTTAGTGGCGGTGGATTCGATGAATGAGGATGAGGTGAATATTGTACCTGAGGGATTTCGAAATAATATACGATGGAACCTGGGACATGTATACCTGGATCAATATTTGTGGATTCAACATTTGACAAAGGAACCAATCATCCTGCCTAATCATTTTAATGAATGGTTTGGTTATGGTACGAGCCCGGAAGATTGGAGGGGAGAGGTTCCTAAACTTGATTATTTAAAAAGACTGCTTGCTGTACAGCCTTTTATGATTCGAGATTTATATGGAGAAAGACTGGAAGAAGAATATTCTGTAACGGAATCTGGAATGTTTACAGTGGAACAAGTCCTCGTTAGAACTATTTTTCATGAAGGAATACATTTGGGGAATATTCTTGCATTGAAAAAGCTTGTTACATCTCAAGAGGTATTAAGTTAAAATAATTTAATCCTTATAGGAAGACAAGTAAAAAAAGCTGAATGAATCCCTATTTTATATGCATGATAGAATAAAAAAACATTCAACTCCATTTATTTGTTTTCCTCTTTAATTAGTAGCCATATATCCCTTGTGCTAAATCAATTAAATTATATAACTCTAAATAATAATTATTTGTAATGATTTTCTTGGAAAAATATGAAGAAGTGCACTTAAAGTGCATATGGAATCCATAAAGTGATCAGAAACTGTAATATATAATATATCTAAAAGCCTCGCAATTCCCAATGGATATGTTTTTTTAAGAAACGGAAATGTTTTAATGGTACTGTTAAATGGCTGACCTCCTTAAATATCATTACTTCGAATATCCAAATACCATAATGAAGATTTTTGTAATTTTTTATAAACTCCATCAGTCCATCCTGTACTTTGTTCCTTTTCGAAATCTCCATGATTCAAAATCCAACGAGCTATTTTTAGTAGTTCCTCATCTTTAAGCACTTTCTGAATAGCTGTTAATTTGTCCAACCAAGGCTTTTTTGGTGAACTGCCAACAGCATTATCTAACCAAATTATACAATCTCTTTTAATTTCGAATGTCCTGTAACTATTAGTTTTGAGATCATTAAAAATGAAGCTTATAATTTGATAGCACCCCTGATTATTATTTACTTTGTAATGAACAAGGTAATGTATGATATCCGTATTATCTGGTTTTATAAATCCTATAATTTTCTTGAAATCCTTGATAGTATGATGGAATCCTCTTATCTCATTTAGGTCCAGTAGGTATTTAAGAGCTTTATTGCGCATAAAAAAATCAGCAGAATGAAAGAATTTACTTAGTTTTTCTATTTTCCAAATATAATCAAACCTATTAAAGAAAATGCTTCATCTATATACTCTTTAATCTTCCATGTAGTACGATCTATAACGGATGAAAAAACATTGCCCCACATAGAGTCGTAAATCTTAAGAAGCCGACCTAAAATATATTTTAAAGAACTACTATCTAAAGAATCTGATGCTCCCTGCAGAGTATTATAAATCGAAAAAAAACCCTCCGTTTGTTTGCTCCCTATTTCTTTCTTTGTATTGATTTCGATCAATGATTCCACCCAATTATCTATCAATTTTGCTTCTTCTTTTTGTAGTTTAAGACTGGCGGCAAAAGTAGCAGCTTGAAGAATTTCTGTTTCTCTGTATCTTTCTAACTCGTTCAAAAACATAGATTCACCTTCTATTCGTGGATTATTAAATTGAAGTACAGAGCTTTGTGGCTAAAAAAAGGGTGTGCGTGTGCGGTTCTTTTTTATTTATTTTCCAACCCCCCTAAGAGAATTGCTGCTATTGCAACCATACTGAAATGATAGATTTTCCTATAAAAAGTAAAACCTTTTTATATAGAAGAATATTGATTTCTAAATCAGTTCACTCCATTTTTATATTGAAATTGTACTACTTATTTTACAAACAGATTACATAGAAGACATCATCCTTACAATAACGTTATAATCTGATGAATTCATACATTTCTGGCAAAGACTTTTGATATAGTACAAGAGTAACAAAAAGTAGTAAAAAAGTTGCTAATGAAAAGGAGTTTATATGATTAAATTACAACCTAAACTATTTGGGAAAATTGCTATCAGTTTACTATTCATTTTTGCGTTAATCGCAAGTACGACTATACCGGGACAAAAAGCTGATGCAGCAAGTAGCAGTTTAGCTGGATTTAAGTATTCAAAAAAAGTTCCTTTGCCTAAAGCTCAACAACAATATCTCTATAAAATGACTAAACAAAGAGGATTGGATTATAAAGAAACGCTGGCAGTGATGCTGCATGAAAGCAATATGAAAGTAAAAGCAAAAGGTGGAAGTAATTACGGATATTTCCAAATTAATAAAATTAACCATAAAAATTTAGCTAAAATTACAAAGACAAAGAACAAACCCTATGATCCATACGTAAATATGAATTGGGGAACATACATGTTATCCGATTTACAAAAGAAATATAAGAAAAAAGGTTATAAGGGTACTGCTTTAAAAGAAGCTACCTTGAGTGCTTATAACAAAGGTGAAGGTGGATTTAAGAAGTATGGAAAAGCCAAAGCCTACATAAAAAAGCATAACCAATGTCTAGCGAAAGTTAAAAAATGGTTCTAATTAACACTAATTAACAACAGCGTTCGTTTATCGGACGCTGTTGTTATTTGATTAATGAAAGTGCATAAATATCTATAATTATAAGGAACAGTACTATAATGATTAAGGTTTATCGGAAGAATTTTATTTAAACAGCAATTAAAAAGAAGTATCTAGAATCTCGTGTACCAGTAGCTTAGGTCTTCTTTATAGAAACTTTACCTTCTTGATTTCTCTCATTATCCCATTCGACCTGAATCTCAAATGTTCCTTCTTCAAAAAACAATGGAAATCTTCTTCTTATAGATTCTTGCATAGGGAGATTAGAAGCTTCATCTATATGAACCCATACAGGTTTACCCTCGGTTGAGTTTTGCAACAATGTGCCGCTAAAACTAGTAGCTAAATAGTTAAAAATAATATGTCTGTCATGTTTTTCGGGATTGACATACTCATAAAGCCCTTTGTAGACAAGATTACTTACATTTAACCCTGTCTCTTCTTTCACTTCTCTAATAGCGGAATCCGTAAAACTTTCTGGAAACTCTACTTTTCCTCCTGGTGGTATAAATCCCTTGAAATGATCGTGTTGTCTATTTAATAACAGGACATAATCTCCATTCTGAACCAAACAAACAGTCCAAAATTTGTAATGAATAGATTGCTCCAGTTCCACCTAATTCACCTCGATCATCAGTCTTTAATAACTATCGGTATTAAATTTAATTTTACCTTAAAATTCCATAATATCACCAAACTAAATTAGATAAACCAGATTGATCAAAAGATAAAAAAGAATGGAGAAGAAATGAGGGATGTCGGGGATTGAACAAAGTGTTTGGTGGTTTAATCGATCCTTTCCTATCTATATAGACATAAAAAATGGCCGATTTCTAAAAATCGACCATTCTTTTTTTAAATAGCGGTCTGTTCGTATTTAAAAGATGGAACCGTTATAAATTGGTTTTATTTAATTTGAAATTCATTTCTGGATAATAAGCGTTTTTAACCAATACATTTGGACCTAGGCATTTTACTGTCGGGCAATGGCAATTTAATGAATCGGCCAGGCTTGATTTCATCCAATTATTATAGGCGACAGGCAATGACTGCTCCTTAATATTGCCAAGTGGCGGAGTATCTCCAAAGTCAGTTACGATTACATCACCACTAAAGATATTTACATTTAAACGAGATCGTCCGTCAGGGTCGTTCCGAACAGTCACGTTTTTACTTGAATATAATCTTTGCAGTAATTCGAGATCTTCACTGTTTTGGCTGCATGGGTAAAAAGGCAGTGTACCAAACAGCATCCAAATGTTTTCATTACGAATATCCAGAAGATGGTGAATGGCTTTTCTTGTTTCATCCAATGAAAGTGTTTCTAAAGTAGATGCAAAAGAACTAGGGTACATAGGATGCACCTCATGCCTTTGGCAGCCCATTTCTTCAACAATTTGTTTGTGAATATGTTCTAAATGGGGGAGCGTTCTTTTATTGAGCATGGTTTCAGCAGATACGAGTACTCCCGCTTTCGTTAATGCCTGGGAATTGGTAATAATTCTATTAAATAAGACTTCTCGCTGTTCACGAGTTGGTTTTCTTTCCATCATAGCAAAACCGCCATCTATAAAATCATCGATGGTTCCCCAGTTATGTGAAATATGTAAAACATCCAAATAAGGAATAATTGTTTCATATCTCTCTAACGGAAGTGTTAAATTAGAATTTATTTGTGTTCGCACCCCACGTGAGTGTGCATATTTTAATAGAGGCTGAACATAATTTTCAACACTCTTTTTTGAGAGCATAGGTTCACCGCCGGTTATACTGATGGAACGTAAAGCAGGGATTTCTTCCAGACGGTGTAAGATTAGTTCCAAAGGCAGAGCATCAGGATCTTTCGGTTGCAGGGTATATCCAACAGCACAATGCTCACAACGCATATTACATAGAGTTGTGGTTGTAAATTCTATATTAGAAAGGGTTAGCTTTCCATATTGTTCTATATCCATATAGGTTTCCCATGGGTCATAATCCGGGCTTAAAGGCGTTGCTTTTTGTGTGCTTTTCGTGATCATCCTATTACTCCTCATAAAAATTCATATCCCATATTATGGTCATTAATTTAGAAGTATGTCAACATTCTTGTAATTGAGATTCTATAAAATTATTAAAATTGAAATGGAGAGAAGACTCGGATAATAGATAAAGGGCATAAGAATATCCTATTAGCTTCAGTGAAAATAAATGATTGGGTTAAGAATGGGTAGGATATGAGGATTTAATCCCCACTTACAGAAATATTTGGTAAAAAGCGGAAAATATATAACGAATATGCTAATTTTATTTTGATGGTAGGCGTTTAATTTATACTTCGAGAGCTAAGGGAAATTTTATAAGTGATAATTCAAGATGGATTAAGAAATTAGTATCTACAATGTAACGGTAAAGTTTAACGCACTGGGGGAGCAAACATTAGGATAATCATAAGAAATTTACTATCGGTTATTATTGTTTCTGTATTAACATCCTTATTTCTTACAGGTACTTCATATATCTTAGGAGAACAAAGTGATAATGTAATTAATTTTTTTTAATTCTTGGCATTTCCATATTCATTCCTGTTTGTTTTTCTTTATGGATTTATAGCATCAATCATTGGAGAAATAATCGCTGGTCTAGTACAGCATAAAAAAGCACGACTTCTAATAAAAATTACAGTATATGGAATGTTTCTTTCAGGATTTTTATTTGTAGCAATGGAGACTAAATTTTTTGCTTATCTTGGGATTGTTGCAGCGATTTTGTATGTAGTAATAGATGAATATCTTAGAAAAAGAACAAACCTAGCTTTTACGGATTCACACTATAATAAAGGATCTGTTGGGAATGACCATATCGATTAATAGAAAAAGGATTTATTGAAATAGCAGAAGCAAAGGTAAGCTTATATGTAAAAATTGTTTTCTGCATTCGAATAGAACTACACCCATTCGAACGAGAGACCCAAATGAGGACATCTCTACTGATTCTTGCAGTGTGTTTTTTAATAAATCAATCGCTTCTTCTGTTTATTCTATAGACATTAGATGTAACTATAGCATAAAAAACCTCCATTACAGTAATCTCCTTATATAAGCCTATTGTACCAATTTTTGAAGAGAATAGTTATTATTGTAAACATCATAATAAGCATTTAAAATGTGTAAAGTATTTAAAATGTTTACTATAGTAATAGAGAAAGAGAAGGGAGATTTAGAGAATGCAACAAGTTACATCTATAGAAGAATTTGATAATCAAATAAAAAGCGATAAACTAACAGTAAATATATTTACGACTACTTGGTGTCCAGATTGTAAACGACTTGATTTATTTATTGACGAAATTATTACGGAGCATCAAGATAAACAATGGTTTACAATTGATAAAGATGAATTACCCGAATTGGCAGAAAAAGAAAATGTTATGGGAATTCCGTCCTTATTAGTTTATAAAAATGGAGAAAAAATAGCTCATTTACATAGCGCTAATGCTAAAACGCCTGATCAAGTAAGAGATTTTTTAAGCAATTTCTAAAAAAGAGGTTAACCAATCATCTCTATTGCTGAGAAAAATTATCCAGGCATAAAGTAGATTAAATAAAGAGCATAACAGATTAGAATATCATATCTGTTATGCTCTTTATTATTGGCTTTATTCGTATATATTATTGCTTTTGCACCTATTTTACATAGTTTGCTTTATAAGAGAAGTAGATATGTATAGTACGTCTCAAACTAGGTTGGTCTAATATGGATGCTTCTCATTGAATGGGAATGGATTCTATAGCCAGTGAGAACGTTCTGATTAAACTTTTTGAATATAATCACTCAGTAGCGAGTGGAGAGGGATTCGATCCGCTAAGCTGTTCGCTCCCTAGAGAAGGACCTTAGCATTCAAATGAAAAATATCTATCACTATATAATGTAAATAAACGAGAATATAAGGAGTAACTGAAGAAAATAAACGGAACGAAATCTTTAAATATTGCATTTTTAATACTGATAATATCTGTCCTATCAGCTTGTGTTTCAAATCCCGATTTCGAGTTATACGAAGGAAATGCCTTACGGATAGCTGTTGTTGGAGAAAAACCGGAAGTGAAAGAAGAACAAGTGGAATTTACAGAAATTTCATTTGGAGAAATGACAAACAAAGATATGAACTCTTATGATGCTGTCATTATTTCGGAAAATAACCTTTTTGAAGCTGCTGAAAGTCAATATGCAGATGTTTACTTAAATTCTGCTATCCCTTACTTTTTTATGAGAACAAATCATTATGCCTCTTTTACTGAAAAAGATTTGGAATACGATAGGATAATGAATTGGACTTCAGGTAATAGTTATGCTGTTGGAATTTTTACAACACAAGATGATGATACATTAAAAAAGTGGGGATATGGTTTATATAATGATGAAAAAAATGATGAACATATAAAAGATGTATATTCCAGGATTTTCAAGACAATAGATGAACTAAATTCAAATGAATAATCCTAATAATATAAATTGGGGCGTTAGATCAATAATGGAGACAGCTATAGTCGGCTGTCTCCATTATTGATTTATTAGCAACAAATGTCTGGACAGAGCCCTGTTATTTAAGCTGAATTACAGTAGTATAATATTTGAAGTAATTTAGTCTAATTTATGGATTTCCTGATAATTGGATAATTCATAACAAGAATATCGACTTAATCATTGCGAAATAGTGAATTATAGGGTTAGATTATTAGTCTTATCCTCTCTATTAACAAAGTTTTAGTTTTCGCTCATTTTACCTCTATCTTTTCAGAAAAATTATTGTACAATATATAGGCATTGATTGATATTAAATGTGAAGTGAGTTGACGAAAGTGGCAGTAGACAAAAATAAGATTATTATTGATGCCAGTCTTCTGGCCGGGCGTATTATGCTGGAAAACGGAGCGGAAACGAGCCGGGTAGAGGATACAATGGAAAGAATGATTAGTACTTCACTAGGAATAAAGCATGGAACAAATGCATTTACATATGTGACAGTTAATGGAATTTTTGTGAATATAGGCTTGGACAATACGAATTTCGTTAGAATCGATAATCGGGATCATAATCTTGAAAAGGTAACGAAGGTCAATCAAATATCAAGAATGTATTCAGAAGGCCGTCTGACAATTGAGGAAGTTCTTTCGGAACTGAAAGCAGTGGATCAGGACCCGCTTGACTACCCCTTATGGTTCAGACTTATTTGTACAGCTGTATTGAGCGGAAGCGTTATGCTGATTATGAATGGCACATTTGTGGATTTACCGGCTAGTATGATTGGTGGCCTTTTGTGTTATATAACCTATTTAATTGGCTTTAAAATAATGAAAACACCATTCATAGTGGAATACATAGCTGCTTTTTTGGGTGGGATTGTTGCCTATTATATTAACAGTATAATGGGAAGTCATTTAAATTCCGTCATGATAGGGACGGTTGCACCGCTTGTACCTGGAATTGCGATGACCAATGCTATTCGCGATATGATGGCAAAGCATTATCTCTCAGGAACAATCCGGTTAGTGGAGGCTGTCTTCATTGCGGGTGCGATTGGTACGGGTATTGCTACCGTCTATTATTTATTTATCAATTAGGAGGCGGAAATAGTGAATCAGATCCTTATTCATATGGTTTTTAGCTTTCTATCATCGATATCCTTCGCAGTTATTTGTAATGTTCCGCGCAAGTCTATACCAATAGGAGGACTTGTAGGGATGTGCGGTTGGATGGGATACTGGATTTTAAGCACGGAAGGGTACGGCGTATTTCTATCCAGTATAGTGTGTTCGTTGTTATTAGCCTTTGCCGGACAAATCTCTGCACGAATTTTTAAGATGCCGCTGACTGTCTTTTATGTACCGGGACTGGTGCCAATCGTTCCGGGAATAACAGCTTTTCAGGCATTTCGTTTATTAACACTACAGGACTATGATGGTGCGCTAATCGGATTTTTAAATGTTGGTTACTGTGCAGTTGGGATTGCAATTGGACTGGTTTTATCAGATATCCTATTTAAGAGCAGTTTATATATGATTAAAAATTTCAAGATAGTTCGTTAAGGCAGTAAGATAATAATCATACTGTTTTTTAGTGGAGTTAATTAGGAGAGAAAATTATCTAGTGGAATAGGTTCCTTTAAATGAATATATGATAAAAATGGAAGAAATGTTGCTAGATTAGAAATTCATGAACCGAGCTAAATAAACAATAAAGGACGTTCCAGAAAAAGGGTTGGTTCTTTATTGTTTATTTTTTTGCTGGTTATGATAAAATTAAATTGGAATATTTTCCAATATTGCTATGCTAAATGATTTTTATTGGAGCCAAATAAGGCTTAATGATATCCATCAGGCATTCAATAAATAAAGGATCGTCATTGGCAGCTTCTATATAATGATATTTTTCACCGCCGTTTTCCATAAAAATAGTATGATTCTCAACCTGAAGTTCTTCCAGTGTTTCCAGGCAATCTACTGTAAAACTGGGAGCGAGAATGTGAATATGTTTAGAACCGCTTTTGGCAAGATGACGTAACGTTTCACTGGTTGAAGGTTCAAGCCAAGGTTCCTTACCAAATTTAGATTGATAGCATGTAATGATAGTGTGATCTGGCAATTCTTTTTTTAGAGCTTGAGTGGTTTTTAAGCATTGGTATGGATAATCGTCACCATCAGATACATATCTTTTAGGTATGCCATGATAGGACAGGACTACCGCATCAGGGTGGCCATGTTCTTTTGTGCATAGTTCAATACGCGTTTTTAATAATTTAATCCATATTGGATGATCAGGGTAGTCACGTATAAATATTACTTCCGGGATATCTCTCCATTTAGATAATGTTTGGTTCAAATGATCCCATACAGATCCTGTAGTAGTGGAGGAATATTGCGGAAATAAAGGCACGACAATTAATCGGCGCATTCCCCATCTATGCAGCTTTTCTAATTCATCCTTTATAGATGGTTTACCATAATTCATAGCAAGTGAGACTTTAATATTAGAATGTGCGAATTGTTTCTCTAATTCTTGTTTTTGTTTAATAGAGATGGTTAATAAAGGTGATCCTTCATTCGTCCATATAGATTGGTAGAGCTTTGCGGTTTTCGGCGGCCGTGTTCTCAGAATAATTCCGTGCAGGACAGGCATCCATTTCCACCTAGGTAAATCAATTACTCTACTGTCACTTAGAAATTCTTTTAAATACGAACGTACAGAGGACGTGGTTGGTTGATCAGGTGTACCCAAGTTAACTAAAAGAATAGCTGTCTTTTCCATATCCATTCTCCTGCCGTATAATAATATTGTTATTATTATTTTAATATATATATAATTTATATTACAAAAACTTTTTGTACAAAAACGTACTATTTGACTCAATTGTTACAGTCCCAGATAAAAGGAGTGTGTATATTGCTTGTTCTAAATCAAAAAATACTCGCAAAGACCATTCGGATGATGGAACGTAAGATGGTACAGGCCTCCTTCCTGAAACCTAGTATAAAACCTAACGTTGAAAGGGAGGAGCGGTTGATTGAAACAAATTTAGGAAATACTCGCGTCATTACATATCGGCCAAACCGTAATACAGAGGGACCATTACCCGTTTTTGTGAATATGCATGGCGGTGGATTTGTGATGGGAAGTGCTGAATTGGATGATGCGTGGTGTCCTGTGATAGCGGACCGAGCCAGTTGTTTAGTAGTGAATATTGATTATCATCTGGCACCAGAATACAAATTTCCTGCTGCAATATATGAATGCTATGATATTCTGAAATGGCTTTATGAGAACCCCAATGTCCTTCAGGTAGACAATAAGCGAATAGCAGTTGGGGGACATAGTGCAGGTGGGAATTTAGCAGCTGCTCTTTGTTTGCTGAACAAGGAGAGAGAGCAGATTCCTTTAGTGAAGCAAATCCTTAATTATCCACCGCTGGACCTTGCTACTGATCCGGACCTGAAATTCAAGCATAAAAAAGCCATACCACCCAGACTGGCAAAACTGTTTAATGAATCCTATTTAAAATCAATGAAAGATGCGGAAAACCCATTGGTCTCTCCTGTATATGCAGAGGATTTGGAAGACTTGCCGCCTGCTTTAATCATCACTGCTGAATTTGACTCTCTTGCAGATGAAGCCGACTACTATGCAAGCCAGCTTGAAGAAGCTGGGGTGACAGTCAAGAAGAAGAGGTACATGGAAGCTGCACATGCATTTACTCATACAGGTGAATTGAAACAGGCTGAAGAGGCATGGCACTTAATTAGTGATGAATTAAAAGAGGCCTTTTCCTAGATTAATGCTGGGCTTACGCTGTCCTGATGATTTTTGATAAATCTATATAAATAAATCGAAAAACAATGGCGGTTCAATTCATTTAGAGTTGGACTGCTTCTTTTTATAAGCACATATCCTTAAACATATTTATTAAAAAAGTTCATAATAATGTTATTAAATGGATATATATACATGAATGATGGATTTTATTAATAATAAGGCTGTTTTGTATAGTTTGTGCCCTGTATAAATGGGTATAATTGATTTAAGGATAATATTGGAAATTATCTCTATTGGTTCCATTGGCTTGAATCAGGAAAAGATTTAGGATTTAATAAACGCGTGAAACAAATGTTTATTTCAAAAAAATCTAATTATAAAACAGTTGGAATGTTGAGAAATGCATAAAAAGACCTTGATATGTGTGATCACCTTAAAGAGATATCTAAATATTTTTCATATCTTTGCTTTTCAATGTTCAGTTCATATATTCTAATAAAATCTACTGTAAAATTAGGGTACGGTTTCAACTCTCTATCTGCTATTTTTTCCATTTCTATTAGTTCTTTTTTAGAGAGCCCAGTAGAAATATTTCCACCGTATTTTTCTTTCCCCAGAGTTAAGTGAGGTACAAAGGCATCAAGTTCAAAATACTGTTTTATTAAGTCTTCTGACGGTGAAATCTCATTAATGATTTTTTGATGCAATTTGTGTAAGTTAGTTGAGTTAACACTCAAATATAAAACGCTATCTCCAAAATAGTTGGGCTTATCTAATGATACTTGAAAAGGTTTGAAGGTATCGCATACGGTTTGTACCTTATCAATCCATTGTTTATCTGGAGTTAGTCCTCCTTGTGCTTTCAATGTTATGTGTGGTTCTACACCCGATTGTTTAATCCATTTACTTTGAAAATGCTCAATACGTTCCAAATATTCTTCAGGTGGAACAATCCCTATAAAATACTCCAAATTCATTCTTCTTTACACCCTTATTTTCAGTTTTAATTATTTTAACAGAAAATTCCGAACATGCAAATGGAATTATTACGTGAAAAACAACAGCCATAAAAAAGATGCTATTCATATACTTTTAATGAGACAAAGAAACTTTAACTGTCTCGAAGTTTAAGACTTTAATATAAAATTTGTATTCAATTATATCTTCAATAGTCCTTATGAGGATTAGCTTCTAAAATGTTATATACCGATAATCAACCAGTCTATTCATATACTTTACAGGTGTCATAAATAATAAAAGATGGGAGAGGGTTATTGTGCCTGGCTGTAGTAACGATTTTTATATAGCAATTGGCGGTAATATTGTTGCTCAGATAGAATTTGTGGCAGATGAGCAAGAGGTATCTGAACAAGGGAGTATCATCATTAATCATACATTAGTTGCAAATAGCTACAGGGGGAAAGGTTTGGGCAAGGCATTAGTAAACCGTGTAGTATTGCATGCAAGAAATGAAAATAAATATATTAAGCCCGTTTGTCCATTTGCAAAAATGATGCTTGAAAATAAAAAAGAATATCAGGATGTTTTAATGTAATCCAATAATCTAAAATGTACACACCTATTTCACTTCCTTATTTGCAAAAGTAAGGATTTTTGTTTTTAAAATATGGATATACAAAATCTGTTTGGGCCGAGGTACTTCTTGTTTTGCTGACATTAAAGAGGCTTTCACCCCTTTATGTTAATGATTTGTTATTTCGAATACAGATTTTTACGAAAAGCAGAAATAGTAGATATTCCGTCCTCCAAAAAGTATGATAAAAGTATAGAAATAACAAAATATGGCGATGCATGGAGTGGGAGTGTGAATAGGTAATGAAAGTAATAGGATTATCAGGTTCCATAATTGGTGAAAAAACACCTAAATCAGTGGAAGAGGTATTGGCAGCTGTAAACAAAATAGATAATCAATTAGATACAGAATTAATAGATCTTAGAAATTATAATGTGGAATTTGTAAGAGGCATTCCTTTTTCATCCTATAATCAGGATACCCGAACGGTAGTCAATAAACTAAACGATGCGGATATTATAATAATTGGTACACCCATTTATCAGGCGTCGATACCGGGTGTTCTAAAAAATCTATTTGATCATTTAGCTCCGGATTGTTTTAAAGGAAAAGTGGTAGGAATTGTTACGAATGGAGGATCTGAAAAACACTTTTTAGTAACTGAGTACCAATTAAAACCGATATTATCTTATTTCAAAGCGATAATACCATTTAATAATGTATTTTTACATACAAGCTGCTTTGGACCTGGCAATAAAATTGTAAATGAAGAGGAGAATAATAGGATCCAAGCATTGGCTCAGGAAGTTATTGATTTAAAGGAGATTCACTAAAATTTTATCAGATCCTCTAACTAAATGTGAATGAGAAAAATGGTATCTGCATTCCTAGCATTTCAATAGAATATAGAGCATTCAAGATAAAGATAGGAGTAGACGACTTACTAAGACATAAAAAAGTAAGAGATTTTCTTCCTACAGAGAATTGGATGAAGAGATTGAATTGATTTTTAAACTGCTCAATCTCTTTTTCATTCAATTTATATGAAAGGGTTAATTGTGTTTATTAAAATCAGATGAATAGTTTGAAATATCGCTTATTAATGATTTATCTTCATTGATATCCAATGTACGAAGTTTCATAATTAAATGTACGCGTCGTTTATAAAAATCTTTGTGTGATATGGACCGGTTATCATAGTACATTTGATAATTTTTTCTCAATTCATTTAATAATTCATTATATTTTTTTTGAGCGCACACTATATCACCTTCTTTCCTCATGATGTTATATTTAAATAATATCACAAAAGATTCTGTTAATTCATCGTTAAAATTTTTCCACATTCAAAATATTATGTAAATTATAACCCTTAAGACTAATGGTTAGTATCAAGTTCCTGTTAAAGGTATAGAATTAGACCGAGATTGTTTATAGTAAAAATTGTATCACGACGAATTTCCTTTCGTAGGTTCCAACCTTCGCATAGAATGACATTCAAAAAAGCTTCAGGTAATGATAAATGGTCTAAAATAGACCATGATATCAAAGAGAAAAACTTACTGCCTTTTAAAGAGAGGCGAGGCTGGGACAAGTATTTCAGTTAATGATAAACCCAAACTATTAGGTGATATTTCAATTGGATATTCGCCGGCTAGGTTGCGTTTTAATTGTCTTCAATAGAAAGGTTCATTCTGCATACGATTATTCATATCAAGTGGAATGGAACGGAAGCCACTCGACTCCTTGGGAAGTAGAGGAGGCTTAAGACCCAGCAGGCTCAGCCGAGGAAGCGCCCAATGGAACAGACTTTTTTCTCAAACTTAACTCTTTAATAAGCAACAAAGTCTAGTAAGATTAATTTAGATATCGTTCGTCTACTGGATTGTTTTCAAGTTATTTCCCAGCCTCGTTTTTTTATTTGCTTATCTATAATACTCTCACAGCGAACGATTATGATTATTGGAATTTAGATGATAGAAGAATGAAGATTTAATATAGGACGGTTCTCTTCAACGATTTAATGTGGTACGTAAATATAATTTGTCTAAAAAGGCAGTGCAACAGGCCATAAATGACTGCCGCACTGCCTTTTAAATAGATTTGTATCATAAATGTTATTTCTAAAGTGGATTTTACGAATCATTGTTTACTTCGGAATAAGCTCCTAGAAATTGAGCTAACACTTCTTTGTTTTGAGATATATCTGCGAGTGTATAGCCATCTAATACGTTTAAAAAAGCATACAATGCTTTATTTAAAATACCTCTCAACGTACAAACAGGAGAGATGGGACATGTATTATGATCAGAAAAACACTCAACTATGTTAAAATCTTCTTCAGTTTTTCTTACTAAACCCCCGATATTGATTTCATGAGGTTTCATTGCCAGTCTCATGCCGCCATTACGCCCACGTATTGTTTCTATATAACCTAACTTGCCCAGCTGGTATATGATTTTCATTAAATGATTTTTGGATATGCCATAGGCATCAGCAATTTCTTTTATATTTACTAATCGATCGGGATGACTTGCCAAGTACATAAGCACCCTGATGGAATAGTCACTGAAATTTGTTAATCGCATAGTCACGCCCCGCTTCAGATTATCTACTCATCTTTAATACTACCATACATAAATAGGCTTCCAAAGAAAGTTCACAGAAAAGATGTATCTGAAATATTGCTTTTACTTTCCAATAGAGTAAAATTAAAGATGTATTTCAAATACATCTTTAAAAGGGGATTTTTATATGTTGTCTACTCAAACAATCGAAATTGTGAAATCAACTGCACCAATATTGGAAACAAGGGGTAAGGAAATAACTACGGTATTTTATAAAACGATGTTTGAAGCACATCCTGAGCTTTTGAATATTTTTAATCATGCAAATCAAAAAAGAGGCAGGCAGCAGACTGCATTAGCAAATACGGTAACAGCTGCGGCCTATTATATCGATCAATTGGAAGTGCTTCTGCCGGTTGTAAAACAAATTGCACATAAACACCGTAGTTTAATGATTAAACCTGAGCATTATCCGATTGTAGGAAAATATTTATTGTTGGCTATTAAAAAAGTATTAGGTGATGCGGCTACAGATGATATTTTAAAAGCGTGGGAAGAGGCCTATGGGGCAATCGCTGATATCTTCATAGGGGTTGAACGTGAAATGTATGAAGAAGCGGAAAATAAGGTTGGTGGTTGGAGAGACTATCGAGAATTTGAAGTCATAAAGAAAGTGAGGGAAAGTGACGGTATTACTTCCTTCTATTTAAAACCAACCGATGGGCTGGCAATACCCGAATTTGAACCGGGCCAATATATAACTGTTCGGGTTCAAATTCCAGGAGAACAGTTTATGATGAATCGCCAATATAGCTTAACGAATGTATCCAATGGTGAATACTATCGAATTTCTGTAAAAAGTGAAAGTATGCATGACAATCCTGATGGTAAAGTATCTAATTACCTGCATAAGGAAGTTTGTACGGGTGATATAGTACAACTAACGGTACCAGCGGGAGATTTTACTTTAGAAGAGGACACCGAGCCAATTACCTTTATAGCTGCCGGAGTAGGGATAACGCCATTTATTAGTATGTTGAATACACTTTATAAACAGGAATCATTAAGAAAAATTACTTTGATACACGCGTTTAAAAACAGGAAGGTTCAAGCATTTGCTGATGAGCTCTCCATGTTAAACAGGCAAATGCATGATATGACAATCAACTTTTATAATGAAGAAGCTGATGTAATCGAGGAGAATTATAAAATAGGCAGAATCAATGAAGAGGTATTGAGGCAATTAGATCAGAATGGAATTTTCTATGTTTGTGGGCCAGTCGAATTTATGCAAGGTGTCATTCAAATGCTTTATAAACTAGGCGTACCGCAAGAAAAAGTACGGTTTGAATTTTTTGGACCTTCCATGAAAATCGAAACAGTAACAGAAAAAGTGTGAAAAAAACATGCTGGGAAGTTTATTCCTGGCATATTTTTTATAAATTCCTCGTCTGTTAAACTCTTTGTTGTGAAAATCAGCAGAGAATATGTTTTGTCTCCGTAACTCACCATGATTTTATTATTCTATAACGATCCCAAACATTACTAAAAGTGTGCGCTGAATTGATTGGTTTAATAGATTAAAAGAGGGGAGGATGGTAAAGGAATATACAGAGATAAAGATTATAAAAAACAATAAGAAGAATTCCTCAAGCACCTTTAGTGCGTTTGTTGATCAGGTATTAATTACCGTCATTTGTTTAGTGAAAGACATTCAAATGAAGTGCCTAAGGATTAATCTAATACTTCTTGCCTTAAATCGGTATGTTCAGAGACACAACTATCTCAGCTGGTTAACCCTAAATGATTAATCTGCAGCTGTACACAAAAACCAGGTTTCTTTTAGTCTATATGTACATTTCATATGTTTGCATTGACATTTCATAAAGGTAGCTGATTGAATGGCTAGATAGTCAGTATACTTAATAAAAGGATCACCCGATAAAATCAGTCTCTATTCATATCGGTTAATAATTTGGTGTCGTGTATAATATGTACCGTAGCGAAACAAGAATTTCAATTGTAATTGACTCTCATTGATACAGAAATAATAAACAGTGTTAGTCGAATTTGACTCTTTTTTATAATTAATTGATAAAGAGCTTGCAACATTTTCTATATAATGTTCCATTTCCATCCGTTTAATTATGTGGCTGCCTAATAATTTCTGTTTCTTAAACGAATCTAATCTGTCTAATAGTTCCTTCTTTATTAGTATACAATCTTCCATATTTATAGGTAATCATCCCCTGTTTTTTTTGAATTTATTCATAAAAAAAGCCAGAAAAGGACAAATTTATTAATCCTTTCCTGACTTATGTATGGTTCTATGCCCACTCATTGCTATCAGTTATTTTATTAAGATGTTACAGATAACTTTATCGCAGATGGGGGTTATTGTCAATCAACCAATCAACTTTGCAAAATGAAAATAATATAGCTAGTATCTTTCTCGAAATTCCAAAAAGTAAATTTATCGATTATTTTGGTGTTTAAATAGTTCTCGAAGTTTCTTTTATGCTCTATTATCAAACGTTTCTCCAAATCCCGCTTCGCGATCGTTAATTGTTCAGTAAAGCCGAACTTGATCAATTCCTTTTCGATCGGAACCATTATACCTTTTCGGACAATCATCAGCTGCCGCTTATTGAGCATAGTTGAATAGATTTCCACTGGTTCTTTTTGAGCAAGCTTGGTAACCTTCGCTAATTCTCGTTCGACTTTCTCTCTATTTCTATAATCACTGATGCTCGTTGCTGTTTTTGATAGCGTAATAATAAACATGCCAGTCGAAGTTTGCAAATTCCAATCATAAAAGAATTCATCAACTTTTGTTCCTAATGCTGCTTCAATATAGGAGGTGATGTCTTTGATTATGGTTTCCATGAGAAGGTCCCGGTTCTTTTGCACGTAAACTTCACCATCTTGATTAGCCAATAAGGATTTCTCCATAGGGGAAAGGAAATCGGCAAGATGCACAGCAAGAGTAGGAGACGATAACGTACAAATAACGTGGCTGGGGCCCCGTCCGAAGGTTTCTCTTATCATTCTTCCTATATAACTGCTAATGTCTTTTTCGGCTTTTGTTATTTCCATATCATACACCTCAGGCTTTGTGACTTTCTTATCATTTATCCCTAAGTAATTTTTTTGAAACATCAGACAAAGACTTATTACAGGGGATTTTAGTCTGAATTAAAAGATTAAAGTCAACGAAAACATCTAGAAACGATTAGGACATGAGAGGGGTGATTGGTCAAACTTTGGCGCTGCGGAAATAATATTTAATATTATCAAATGTGCCGGGAAGTTTTCTTCCCGGCACATTTGTTTTATACGGCTTCATCTGCAAACTGGCTGTTATAAAGATCCGCATAGAAACCATTTTGTCTCAGCAACTCATCATGAGTACCTTGTTCAATGACGGTTCCTTTATTCATTACTAGAATTAAATCTGCATCTTTAATCGTGGATAAACGGTGAGCGATCACAAAGCTTGTACGATTTTCCATTAAGCGATTCATCGCTTTCTGAATAAAGATTTCAGTTCTTGTATCAACACTGCTTGTTGCTTCATCCAAGATTAGAATAGAAGGGTTTGCTAAAATGGCACGAGCTATTGTAAGCAATTGTTTTTGACCCTGTGATATATTGGATGCTTCTTCATTTAATTCAGTTTCATATCCTTCTGGCAATGTACGAATAAAATGATCGGCATGAGCTGCTTGGGCTGCTTCAATAATTTCTTCACGAGTGGCACCTTCACGACCATAGCCAATATTATCTGCAATGGTACCATTAAAGAGCCATGTATCCTGAAGAACCATACCGAATAATCCATGGAGATCTCCGCGTTTCATTTCTTTAATATCGACACCATCAATTTTTATGCTTCCGCCATTTAATTCATAAAAACGCATTAACAGGTTAATCATTGTTGTTTTACCTGCACCGGTCGGACCTACTATGGCTACTTTTTGCCCTGGTTTGACATCAAGATTCATATCTTCAATCAATAGCTGATCCTGCTTATATCCGAATGCAACATGATCAAAAACCACATGTCCTTTTGGATGAGAAATCATTTGTGGATTCGTTGTTTCTGCTTCCTCCTCCTCCTCATCTAGCAGTTCAAATACACGTTCTGCAGAAGCAACAGTAGATTGAATAATGTTAGCGATATTCGCCGTTTGAGTAATCGGTTGTGTGAATTGGCGTGCATATTGTATAAAAGCCTGTATATCACCAACTGTTATTCTTCCGTTTGTAACAAAAATACCGCCAACTACACATATGAGTACATATCCGATGTTTCCGATAAATTGCATGAAGGGCATAATTACACCTGAAATAAACTGTGCTTTCCAGGATGATTCGTATAATTTTTCATTTATTGCCTCAAACTCTTCCAAAGCTTTTTCCTCTTGGCCAAAGGCTTTCACGACCTCATGTCCAGTATAGATTTCTTCAACATGGCCACTTAAATTTCCAAGTGATTTTTGTTGGCCAGCAAAGTAGGTTTGAGATTTTTTGGCTACAAATACAGCGACTACTCCGCTTAAAGGTAATGTTAAAAGAAGAATTCCTGTCATAACCGGGCTGATCGACAGCATCATAATAATAACACCAATAATCGTTACTACACTGGTAATAAGCTGTGTTAAGCTTTGTTGTAAGGTAGTGCTGATATTATCAATATCATTCACAATCCGGCTTAAAGTTTCACCTGTAGTTGTTCCATCAAAATACTTTAAAGGCAGCCGAGATACCTTAGCTTCAGCTTCTTCTCTTAATGTAAATACCGTATTTTGAGCAACGCTTGCCATAATATATTGCTGGATAAAGGCGAAGATTGAGCTAAACAAATATAAGGCGCCGAGTAGGAAGAGAATTCGAATGATATACTCAAAATCGATGCCTGCGCCAGGAATACCTGACATTTTTTCCATAATGCCTTCAAATATTTTGGTTGTCGCTTTACCTAATACTTTTGGGCCGACAATGGTGAAAACCGTACTGAGGATTGCAGCCAGCAATACAGTTAAAAGGCGAAATTTATAAGGTGCTAAATAACGAATTAATCGTTTTAACGTACCCTTAAAATCTTTTGCTTTTTGTATCGGTGCTCCTGGACCACCTGGAGGACCAAATCCCGGATTTGATTGTCTTCTTGTCATTCTGCTCATGCAATCTCCTCCTCAGAAAGCTGTGACTTCACAATTTCTTGATAGGTATCACATGATTTTAGTAATTCTTCATGTGTACCAATTCCCATAACATTTCCTTCATCCAATACAATGATACGATCGGCATCCATAACCGTAGATACACGTTGGGCAACCAATAAAACCGTTCCTTCCGTGGTTTCACTTTTTAAAGCTTTCCGCAGCTTAGCGTCCGTTTTGAAATCCAGTGCAGAAAAGCTGTCATCAAACATATAGATTTCCGGTTTTCGAACCAAGGCTCTCGCAATGGACAGACGTTGCTTTTGTCCTCCGGAAATATTTGTACCGCCCTGAGAAATAGGAGAGTCAAAGCCTTCCTTCATATTAGAAACAAAATCATAGGCTTGTGCGACTTTTGCAGCATGGATGACTTCCTCATCACTGGCATTCTCATTTCCGTAGAGGATATTTTCCTTTACGGTACCGGTGAATAAAACAGCTTTCTGAGGAACTAGACCAATTCGGTTACGTAAATCCACTAATTCCAGTTCCTTAATATTGATTCCATTTAGATAAATACTGCCTTCAGTCGGTTCATAAAAACGAGGAATCAGCTTTAATAATGTTGATTTCCCAGAACCAGTTCCGCCGATAATGGCTGTAACCTCACCAGGACCAGCGCTAAATGAAAGGCCTTTTAAGGCAGGTTCTTCGGCACCTGGATAGCTGAATGTAACATTCTTAAATTCCAGGTAGCCAGTTTTAGTTGGTTTAGCTTCATGTTTAATTGGCTCATCTTTAATAGTGGGCTTAATCGCCAATACTTCATTAATACGAGCTGCGGAAGCAGAAGCACGAGGAATCATGACAAACATCATGGAAAGCATAACCATGGAGAACATAATTTGCATGGCATATTGAATAAAGGCCATTAAATCACCGACCTGCATATCTCCATGATCAATCCTGATTGCACCAAACCAAACAACCGCAATGGTTGTATAGTTCATAATCAGCATCATGAGCGGCATAAGTGTAGCCATTAATTTATTCACTTTGATAGTAGTGTCTCTTAAGTCTTTGTTGGCCTTCTTAAAACGTTCCTTTTCAAAATTGATCCGATTAAAGGAACGAATGACACGGACACCAGTCAAATTTTCGCGAATGACACGGTTTACAGCATCCAATCTGCGTTGAACCAGTTTAAATAGAGGGACGCCTTTCCAGATGACAAAAAGAATAACGCCCACTAAGACCGGAATCGCAAGGATGATAACCCAGGATAGTTCGGGATCTTTTGAAAAGGCCATAATAATGCCACCAATAGCCATTAAAGGTGCCATTATCATCATTCTAAGGATCATGTTAAGGACCAATTGTACCTGTGTTATATCATTGGTTGTTCTTGTAATTAAGGAAGCAGTACCAACTTGTTCAAATTCATGAAGTGAAAAATTCTCAACATGGGAGAATACTCTGGAGCGAAGATTTTTGCCAAATGACATGGATACTTTGGCGCTGAAGTAACTTGCCGTAATAGAGCAAAGCGTACCAACTGCAGCAACCAAAAGCATAAATCCGCCAATTTTCCATATGTATGGTATGTTCTGATTAATGACACCTTTGTCGATGATGTCAGACATCAATGTGGGTAAGAATAATTCTGATAATGACTGTATAAATACCAATGCGAATATAAAAACAATCGGTAATTTATACGGTGCTAAATAGCGAAACAATTTCCTCAAAAATTAACAACTCCTTAATACTGATTTTCATTAAAAAACTCATACACTTTGGTTAATAATCGGGTGAGTTCCTTACTATCATCTAATCCGATATATTCCTCTAGAAGGGTAAAAGTTTGATGTAATTTAGCAAGTGCTGCATCTGCTACAGAATCTCCCTCACATGTTAATGTAACCAGTACCACCCTGCGATCATTTTTATCAATTCTGCGGGTAATTAGGTTATGCTGTTCCAGCTTATTTAAAATGGGGGTAACAGATGGCATTTTAACATTTAACTGCTTGCTGATCTCGGATACCTTAATCTCGGTAATATGTTGAGTTTTTTCTTTGATACATGTCAAAACTCTTATTTCACTTGGTTTATATCCTTTTATTGTTTTCTTTTCCCAATCCAATTTGTCAAACTGTGTAAAAGCCCTGATCAATTTTTCAACTGATCGGTCTTTGTTAACTGTCATACCTCCACCTCTAAAACAAAGTCTTCCTAATAGTTAAGTAACCAAATTAAAAGCAAATAAAATTATATTTATATAATATATACAAGTCAATATAGCTATACAGTTTCAGAAAGTGTAAAATATGACAAATTAAATACGATGGTTTTGTAGGTCTGTTAAATAAAAGAAATAGGAAATGAAAAAATGTATAATGTATAAAACATATTAAATTCAGCTTAAAATCCCAATGTTTTACATAATTGGGATTGTCTTTATATCAGTTCTTCGGTAACGTTATATATAGAAGCTAAACTCAGGAGGAAGAAAGTTTATGAAAGAAAGAAAACAGAAGGGGAGTTATAAACGCTTTTTTCGGTTATTGCATGCAACGAACCCTTCATATGGAAGACTTGGTTTTGCACTCGGTCTGAGTATTATTACTACCCTTATTGGGTTGCTCATTCCATTGTTAACAAAGGAATTGGTAGACGGCTTCAGTATGTCTTCATTATCTAAAAGTCAGATTCTCATAATTGTATTGGTGTTTATTGCTCAAGCTGGTTTAAGTGCATACGCGACCTATGCACTTGGATATAATGGTCAAAAAATCATTGCAGGCTTGCGGGATTTATTATGGAAAAAGTTGATTAAGCTGCCTGTATCGTACTCTGACAAATATGGTTCAGGGGAAATGATTAGCAGATTAACAAATGACACAATGGTCGTCAAAGAATTGATAACTACCCATTTAGTTGGGGCTATTACTGGAATGATTTCAGTTATTGGGTCTATAACGATATTATTTATCATGAACTGGAAATTAACCCTGTTAATATTTATTGTTTTCCCAATAGCAGCCATGATTTTAATACCAATTGGCCGAATTATGCTTAATATCTCGAAGGAGACCCAAGCTGAAACTGGTAGATTTACAGGGGTATTAAATCAGGTCCTACCTGAAATCCGCTTAGTCAAGGCATCCAATGCAGAAGAAATTGAATATAATAGGGGAATGTCAGGTGTAAACCGGTTGTTCGCTCTTGGTTTAAAAGAAGCGAAGACACAGTCTCTTGTTTCACCAATTATCACATTAGTGCTAATGGCTGCTCTAGTAGGAATTATTGGGTATGGCGGTATGCAGGTAGCGAGCGGAATTATTACAGCAGGTTCGCTTGTAGCTTTTATTCTTTACATTTTTCAAATTATTATGCCTATGGGGCAAATTACGACATTTTTTACTCAATTGCAGCGTTCGATGGGAGCAACCATGAGAATAATTGAAATCCTGAATGAAAAAGAAGAGGATTTACTCAAAGGGAAAGAACTAGTAAAAGCAAATGTCGATATCGTTCTCGATGATTTATCATTTGGATATGCAGAGGAGTCTTTAATTCTTCGTCATTTAAATGCAAAGATTGAAGCGGGAAAAGTAACAGCGATTGTTGGACCAAGCGGTGGAGGGAAGACGACTCTGTTTAAATTGCTTGAACGCTTTTACGAACCAAGTGAGGGATCAATCAGGATAGGTGAAATTCCTATCGGTGAATACAATTTGCAATCGTGGCGGAAGCATATTGGGTATGTATCTCAAGAAAGCCCGCTGTTGGCAGGTACGATCCAGGATAATATATGTTATGGTTTGGAAAGGGAAGTCACCTCCGCTGAACTGGAGCAAGCAGCTGAAATGGCTCATGCACTTGAATTCATTCAGCAGCTTCCAGAAGGATTCCAAACGGATGTAGGGGAGAGGGGATTGAAGCTGTCAGGAGGACAGCGCCAACGAATTGCGATAGCAAGAGCGTTATTGAGAAATCCAAGTATTCTAATGCTAGACGAGGCCACATCAAGTTTAGACAGCCAGTCTGAACAAATCGTGCAGGCTGCATTAAATAAACTAATGGTAGGGAGGACGACAATCGTTATTGCCCATCGATTATCAACCGTCGTCAATGCCGATCAGTTGTTATTTATTGAAAAAGGTGAAATTACAGGTAGAGGAACACATGAAGAATTAATGCAAACTCACAAGCTCTACCATGAATTCGCAACACAGCAATTAAAAATTAATGAGAATTTAAAAGAGAAGGCATAAATTGCACAAAGCATAACAATTTTTTTTGATATTTAAGAATGAACAACTAGCTAAACGAAACCAAAACGCGCTTAGAAATATTTTACTAAGCGCGTTTTGGTTTTTTTAAAAGCAATTTTACTATTATTTAAGGGTTATAAACCTGTAAATAGAATCAAAACGCCCAATTCCCATTTCGGAATATGGCCTCACGTGTACCATCAGGCAATTCTCCATCAATGTCCATATCAGCTGAACCAATCATAAAGTCCTCATGCACTTGGCTGATATTTACCCCATACTTATGCAATTGTTCGATATTCATTTCTTCTCCACCTTCGAGGCAAAATGGATATCCAGCTCCAATGGCGAGGTGGTTAGAAGCATTTTCATCAAATAACGTATTATAGAATAAGATATTTGATTCAGAGATCGGTGAATGGTGAGGTACCAGCGCAATTTCACCCAGGTATTTAGCTCCTTCATCAACATTGATAAGATGATTTAAAATTTTATTTCCTTTTTTTGCCACGGCATTTACGATTCTTCCTTCTTCAAATGTTAACGTAAATTCATCAATTACATTGCCGCCATAAGCTAACGGTTTTGTGCTTGAAACCGTGCCATTTACTCCATTTTTTAAAGGAATCGTAAATACTTCTTCAGTAGGCATATTGGCTACGAATTCTTTGCCGGTTGAGTCTTTAGCTCCTGCTGCGCACCACTTATGTTTCTCGGAAAGTTCAATTCTTAAATCCGTACCAGGTGCTTTATAGTGTATGTATTTATATTTTTTGTTATTTAAATAATCAGCTTTACTGATTAATGTATCAAGATGCTCCTCCCATGCTTGGATAACATTTTCCTGATCAACACGGACTGAAGAAAAGATGGCATCCCAAAGTAAATCTAAGCTGTTTTCTTGTCCAGGGAATATTTTTTTGGACCAACCCTCACCTGCAGCAGCAACGACTGTCCAACTGATCTTATTGGACTGCATTGCTTCACGTAAATTATTGAGAGCCTTACCTGCAGCCTTTTGAAAATTAGCGATCCGATTTGAGTCGATCCCATTCAGTAAATCCGGATCTTGAGAGACAATCGTTATAAAAGTTGCACCTCTTTCAACCATTTCGTTTCTGGAGGCAGCCATCCATGAAGGAAATTCAGTAAATGCCTCGTCAGGTGCCAGCAAATATTTCGTTCGGTTAATTTCTTCATCACTCCATTCCACAAAAACCTGCTTTGCACCTGCTTCATAGGCTTTTTTAACAAGTTTACGTGTAAATGGTGCAGTTTCAATAGTGGATATGATGAATACAATTTGATCCTTTTGTACATTAGCAGCTTTCTTAACAGTCAAGTCAGCATAACGATCTAATTTTTCTTCAAAATTATTCATGGATTAATCCTCCCCATACAATATTATTTACTATAAAAGTATATCATCTAGATATCAGAAAATATCAAAAATTTATTGGGATAAAAATATAGAGCTGGATCTATAAGAAATCCAGCTCTATATAGCATTTTTATTAATGTCCTCCTAAGAAGACCAATTGAATAAGGAATAGTACACCAAAGATGTAAACAAGAGGTGGAACTTCTTTCGCTTTGCCACCAACTAATTTCAAGATTGGATAAATAATAAATCCAAATGCGATTCCAGTAGAGATACTTGAAGTTAAAGGCATCGCAAGAATAATAACAAATGCTGTAAAAGCTTCATCAAACTCAGACCATCTAATCTTTGATATACCTTCCATCATAAAGCACCCAACAATAATTAAAACAGGAGCTGTAATGGAAGCTAAGTTTGAGATGGCTCCAATAAATGGTGAGAAGAATAATGCTAAGCTGAACAATATAGCAACAACTACTGCTGTTAAACCAGTACGACCACCGGCAGCAACACCTGTACTTGATTCTACATATGCTGTTGAAGGACTTGTACCAAAAGCAGCACCAACAGTAGTAGCGATAGAATCACCAAGGAAAGCTTGCTTTGCCCTAGGAAACTTACCGTCTTTTAATAATCCGGCCTGTTCGGATACAGCCACCATTGTACCTGTTGTGTCAAAAATCGTTACGAGTAGGAATGAAAATACAACGGCGTATAAGCTGTTAGTGAATACACCACCGAGATCTAAATCAAAAAATGCTATTCCTTCTGGAAGTGAAGGGAGTAATTGCTTGGCTGTAATGTCCAGCATGCCTGTAAAATAGCCAATAATTGCTGTAATAATCATTCCAATAAACAAAGCACCAGGTACTTTTCTTACCATAAGAATAAGGGTAATGAATAAACCGGCAATTGTTAATAATGGAACAGGAGCAGTTAAATCACCTAAACCAACAAGATTGCTTTCGTTTGCGACAAAGATTTGTGCTTGTTTAAAACCAAGAAACGCTATGAATAAACCAATACCGGATGTAATTCCATATTTAATAGAAAGAGGGATGGAATTAATGATCTTTTCACGTAAATTACTAAAACTTAATAACATAAATAAAAGTCCGGCGATAAATACTGCGCCTAAAACCACTTGATAGCTAAGTCCTTGTGTCGCAACAACACTCGTAAAGTAAGCGTTTATTCCCATACCTGGCGCAACGGCGATTGGGTATTTTGCATACAAGCCCATAATTAAAGTACCAATTACTGCCGAGATAATGGTAGCAATAAATACCTGATTAAAGGGAATTCCTGAAGCGGAAAGGATTGCCGGGTTAACTATTACAATGTACACCATTGTAAAGAAAGTAGTTATACCAGCTAAAACTTCCGTTTTAACAGTAGACCCGTTTTGGCTAATTGAGAAAAATTTGTCTAACAATTCGTATACCTCCATCTATTCACCTTTAAAAAAGCGAACGTTTTTGACGACATTTAATATAATATTCGCTTTTAGGTTATTTTTCAACCACAAATTAATAATTATATTAATTATTTGCAATAACTACTTATAATATGAGGATTAAAGAGAGGCTTTATCCTAGTTATGAGGTTGATATTTAAAACATTATCATACTAAAACTGATTGTTAGTATTAGAAGTCATTATGAATAGTGCTTCAACATTTCAGGACTTTGATTTGTAAATGGTTGATGTTACTTTTGTGACTTCTGTATAGGTTGAAATACAAAGTAGACTGTGACCAAAAAACAAAAAGAAATTTATGTGAATAAATTAAAAATATACAAAAATTAGTAGATGAAAATATTTACATTTTTCATATCGGGAGTATTATTATCAAAGTTTCTAATTTCTAAATCGCTTAAGCATAATTGCGCGGGGGACACATTGTGTTCTGGGGTGAATCCATTATGGTAGGGCTACTCAGTAGGCACGAATCCGACAGCTAACTCCTCAGCGTTTTATGAGAAGGAAGGTGGAACTTGTGAGACGAAACTAATATAACGTCTGCAGGTCTATTTATTGATGGCTTGCAGGCGTTTTTTGTTGATCAAGCTATTAATTTATTAATTTCTTAATAATAAAAGCGGGTGAGCAGAGTGGTTTCATCAATAAAACGTATACTCATTGGTCGTCCTTTAAAGTCAATATAAACACAGAGTGATCTCCGCTATTAATGGAATCACTCTTTTTTTTGCTTAAACTACACATCCCTTTAGATTTAATAGTTATATGAAATAATGATGGCATCTTTATGCATAAAAATACAAGTAAGTATTTACCTCAAAAAATTATGGTGATATAATTTATTTACTTTTTTAAAGAGGGTGATTCCCATTAGAATGTTAATTTTAGAAGATGAGCCTGTTGCGAGAAAAGTACTAAGGAAAAGGCTTGAATTACAAGGATATACAGTAGATGATTTTGACGATCCAGAGGATGCAATTATAGCTTGTGATAAAGTGAAATACGATTTATTAATTTTTGATATTACCATTCATGGTGCAATTATTGATGGTTTGGAAGCTGCTTCTATTATAAGGAAAAAACATAATATTCCCTTTGTCCTCGTTACCGGAGCAGATTCGTCAGATGCAAGATTGCGAGGATTACAGGAAGGTGCGCTTTTGTATTTTACAAAGCCTTTCAGCTACAAAGAACTTGTCCTTAACATAAAAAATATTATGGAAAGTACAGCAGTAAAAAATAATTCGTATTATATACATAGAGGATTAAAAATTGAGCCTCTTCGTGGTACGATTACGAAAGAAGATGGCAGTGTTGAAACGCTATCGAAAATTCCAATGCAGGTGTATACGTATTTATTAGAACATAAAAATCAAGTTGTCAGTAAACAAGAATTATGGGAAAAAATATGGACTGAGCATGGGGATATGAGTGATGACATTATTAATACAACGATAAATCGGATTAGACGAAAGATAGGTAAGAATAGCATTAATACGATTAAAAATGTTGGATATGAAATCAATGACTAAAAATTGGCTTACTGTTAAACGGTTTACCATTTTATCCAATATTCTCATGTTCTTGATATTTACAGGCATAGTCTTACTGCAAAATATTAATCGGGTAAACGATTATGCAAAACATCGAATCAATGAAGTATTGCCGAACTTCTATTTGGTTGAAACTCATTTAGCTGAATACGGTTTACAGGAAGACTTTCTAAATGATAAATTCGGTAAGCTACCTGGTGCTTATGAGTATATGATGATTTTGGATAATGACTCAAGTTATCAAAATATTGCTTATAACCAAACATCAAAGAATATCAATATTTATGAAGGAAAAGATAAAAAATATTTACCAATAATTAAGTGGTTATTAGGTCAGAGTCGAGAAGACATCTATGTAAAAGATGGTTTAAGTGATAAAAAAATTAAGGTTGAGTTTTATGAAGTTAATGGATCTGTAATAGCTGAAATTGAGCATGCCATTCATACGGAAGCATTCAATGGTCAGTTATATACGAAAATAAATCTCTCGGTTCTGCTTATTGAAGATTTTAAAGAAATACTCATCACGAATGGTTATTTATATTTGATTATATTCATTTTTTTCTTTTTGTTTCAGGCCTTATTATTTGAAACTATTTTTAAACCTTTATCGAAGATGACCAATCATTATAAGCTGAAAAACAAGTTTAATATTACACCCCATTTTATGAATGACTATATGTTAAGGGAAATGGAAGAGTTAAACAATGTTACCAATAGTAGTGTTGAAAAAATGCTCGCTGTAACCGACGAGACACATGCTTTCCTAGAAGAGATTGTCCATGAGGTTCGGAATCCTGCTCATAATATTAAGAATACCATCGAATATTTGGAGGACCTGATTGAAACGGATACCCTTCCTGAGATAAAGGAAGGATTATTTCATATTAAAAATGAATCTAGTAATATAGATTCATTATTAAAGGGTATTAAACTATCGCATGAACTTTATTATTTAGGAGGAAATCCTCCAGATAGCTGGATAGAACCAAAAAGCTGTATTGAACCATTAATGGCTGCCTATATGAGGAATTACCCCTCCTACACATTTATTTTTAATGATAATGTAAGTAAAACCACCAAAATCTGGATTGATGAGTATTCATTTGAATTAGTCATGCAGAATTTATTGAGCAATGCAGTGAAATATTCTACAAAGGAATCAACCATTTTTGTGGGAATTAGAGAGAATAAGCTTGATAATACTATTAATATTGACGTAACCAACACTGGCTCATCTATCCATTATTCTAATATCAATAAGATCTTTGATAAGTATGTACGTCTAAGTATGGCTAAGCAGATAACGTCTGGATCGGGTATTGGGTTATGGATTGTTAAAAGGGTTTCTGAAATTTATGATGTGAATATTGATGTAAATAGTACAAATCAATCAGCAACCTTTTCGCTGAAGTTCAAGCATATTAAACAGGAAAATATTGAAGAATAGCGCAGGGAAGAGTGGGGCAACAATTTAATGCATGCCTCACTCTTTTTTACATTACTGAATATTTCTTGGAGAATACGTTTTATTACTTGAAGTTTTAGCTGCTATAGAGCATTTATCATAGCGGTTAAAATAGAATGAGAATGCTATTATGCTGAATGAAAATCGAATTAATAGAAAAAAGCGGAATATCCAAAATCGGACATTCCGCTTTTTTTCCTTAATGGTGATTTTAATTTGATTTTGTTTCCTCTAGCTTTGTTAATTTATTGCGCATCTCTAAAGAATCCTTTTTTCCATGCATAAAATAATAGACTACGATTAATGCCAATACGAGAATCGACATGATTAGATAGAGATTTCGATAGCCTGTGAAAGGAATAATCATTCCAAGTACATATGGGCCAATTCCGAAGCCTACATCCAAAAAGATAAAAAAGGTTGCTGTTGCTAAACCGATTCGGTGAGGAGGAGTCACTTTTACGGCAATAGCCTGAGTTGTAGATTGGATATTCCCAAAACCGAGTCCAATAATTGCGCCGGCTAAAAGCAAAATAAATCCGTTATTAGCATAGCTTAATAGAAGAAGTCCAAGGGCAAATACAAGTAAGCAGGGATACATAATAATATTAGATCCTTTTAAGTCTAACAAGCGGCCAGTAAAAGGTCTTGACACTAAAACCGCTGCTGCATAAACGACAAAAAAGAAACTTGCTGCTTCAACTAATTGAATCTCTTCTGAATAGAAAGTAATAAATGATAAGACGCTTGAATAGCATAGGGCTCCCAGCATCATAACGATAGCAATGGGGATAGCCTTTGGTTCAATAAAACTGGAAAGCTTAACTCTATTGTTTTCTGATTCAACAGAAGTGTGAGATTGTTCATTTTGTATTTTTAATAGAAAGGCAGTTAAAAAGCTAACAGCTCCCAATGCTATACAAAAGCTGAAAATGACTTCAAATGTTGTATGCTGTTTTAAATAAATACCTAAAAAAGGACCAATCGCAGTAGCAAGAGTGGCACTAAGGCTAAAATATCCAACGCCTTCACCACGTCGTTCTGCTGGTATGATTTGCGCTACAATGGTACCGGTAGCCGTACTTGCAATTCCTAATCCGATTCCATGTAATAAGCGGTTAACCATCAAAAAAGACAAGCTATTAATCCCAAAATATAAAATAGTTGTTAATGTAAAAACGATAAGTCCGAATAATAATATTCTTTTTCTGCCGTATTTATCGATAATTCTACCTGTCAGAAGTCGGCCAATAAGTGCTCCAATAATAAAAATTCCGGTAACCAGTCCTGCTTCACTCGTTGAAGCACTAAATTGTTCAACAGCATAGACCGAAATTGACACCATTAATAAATAAAAAACAAGTGTTAATAAAAAATTAATGGTGGATACAATGATAAAATCTTTTGTCCATAATTTTGCTCGTTCCGTTTGCATAGTTATCTCCTTACTCATTAAAATTTTGCTTAATCCTTTCTAGGATATTTAGGAATTGTTCTTGTTCATCTGTCGTAATACCTATTAACTTTCCAATCTGAAATTCATCAATCTCACTTCTTACAACTTTATATTGTTTCTCTCCTTTAGCAGTCAGTTGAATATTTTTCTTCCTTTTATCTGAGCTTGAAAATGACTGAATATACCCTTGCTGCTCGAGGCTGTTGACTGTGCGGGTTATCGCTGGCTTTTCGATACTTTGATATTTAGATATCTCAACAAGGGTATGTGGCCCATAATTAAAAAGGATATACATAATTGTCCATTGTGGTCTGTTCAAAGCATATCTACCTAGAATTTCATTTAACTGGTCAATATAAGGTTTATGCACCATAGACAACTCGTGAAATAACTGTTGATATCTATCCATTTTACCTCCTTATAAATTAGTTACTTTAGTTAACTAATCCAATTTTTTTATTATGGCAGAGAAGAGGAGAAGATGTCCAGTCTTTTTATAATGGTAAAAGATAGGCATATTATTTTGCTTTGAATTCAAACTATATTAAAATAAATTTACAAATCATATATCGTACATGGAGGTATACATATGACTAAAGTTTTATTTGTTAAAGTAAATGATCGACCGGCAGACCAAGCTGTTTCTGTTCAAATGTACAATGCATTTTTACATGCATATAAAGAAGCAAATCCAACTGATCAAATTACAGAGCTGGATTTATTCCAAGTAGAACTCCCTTACTATGGAAATGCGGCGATTACCGCTCTTTATAAAAACAATCAAGGAATCGAATTAACAGAAGAAGAAACTAAATATGTTAATTTAGCAAATCAATATATCGATCAATTCTTATCCATGGATAAAATTGTTTTTGCCTTCCCTCTTTGGAATTCAACTGTTCCTGCGCCATTAATTACGTATATTTCGTATTTGGCTCAAGCCGGAAAAATGTTTAAGTATACTGCTGAAGGTCCGATAGGATATGCAGCTGATAAAAAGGTAGCACTATTGTCTGCAAGAGGTTCTGATTACTCAGCTATACCAGGAGCGGAAATGGCAGTTAATTTAGTTAAATCTGCTATTAGCCTTTGGGGAATTACTAACCCAGAAGTTATGGTTATTGAAGGACATAATCAATACCCAGACCGTACGGTTGAAATTGTTGCAGAAGGGCTTGAGAAAACAGCTAAACTTGCTGCCCGCTTCTAATTAAGAAACATCAATACTATATCGTTGGATTTACCATTAATATAGAAAACAATAAAAACAGTGGGATTCGATTAAGAATTCCCACTGTTTTTATATATAAAGGACGATAAATGACGCGTTTGTTAAAAAATAAGCAGAATAGTACCAATTGTAATCGCAATACCACCAATAATCGTGTTTTTATTAGGTTTTTCTTTTAAAATAATAAAGCTTAACACCATTGTAATGACTACGCTGAATTTATCGATGGGAGCTACGATAGACACCTTTCCGATTTGAATGGCAGCAAAGTAGCACAACCAAGATAAGCCAGTTGCGATACCCGATAGGATTAAAAAGACATAGGACCTATTAGAGATCGTTTTAAGATCTTTTTGCGTTCTTTGGAAAAATACAATGCTCCAGGCAAAAATTAAGATCACTACAGTACGAATGAAGGTGGCGACATTTGAATCGACATCCTCGATACCGATTTTCGCCAATATACTGGTTAGTGCTGCAAAAACGGCTGATAAGACAGCCAGGAAAATATACGACTGAAGATAGCCTTCTTTCTTCTTTTTTTCTCTCTTACCGATAAGAATAAAAGTACCAATCGTAATAACGACCCCTCCTGCAATCACTAACGGAGTCAACGGTTCCTGAAGGATGATAAAGGATAAAATAATTGTAATTATGACGCTTGATTTATCAATAGGAACTACTTTTGATACATCACCAATTTGTATGGCCTTAAAAAAACATAGCCACGATAGGCCAGTGGTTATACCTGATAAGATAATGAAAATCCATGCCTTAGGATGGATAGTATACAGCTCATCCCATTGCCCGGTTATTCGAACAACGGCATAAGCCATAATTAGGACTACAAACGTTCGAATCGCAGTGGCCAAATTTGAATTCACATTATTAATCCCGATTTTTGCTAATATTGACGTTAATGCTGCAAATAAAGCAGCCAGTAAAGCTAACAGTATGCTCATGAAAATCCTCGCTTATTTATGTACTTAGAATCGGTTTGTTCCTCTGGTTTTTTCTAACTTTAACTATAACTCAATTCCATTTAAAAAGGTATTTGGTTTCATATAAGTTTAAATACTTGATTCTTGAGTTGTATTTACATGAAGAAAAAATACACTCCTTATGTCACATAGATTATCTACCCGGCATAAAAAGTGTATTTTAGTTTTAGGATTCAAAGGATATATAGTAGGGATATGGGAATCTCATTTCAAGCTGTTAATTCAAACGTTCCAACGGTTTAACTGCTGGGCCTTCGATGACTTCCCCGTTAGGTGCAAAGCGGGATCCATGACATGGGCAATCCCAGGAACGTTCTCCATTATTCCATTTCACTTCACACCCCATATGGGTACAGGTAGTATCTACTACACAAACGTTACCTGTATGGTCGCGATAGGCACCGGCTCTTTTACCATTAAAGGTAACGATACTGCCTTCATCGGGTTTAAGTTCATCTGGACTGATATCTTTATCAGCAAGTTTTCCTTTAATTAATTCTTTTGCTACATTTATATTTTCTTTTATGAATTTACCGGCAGATTGTATATGTGTTTCTGAACGAGTGGGGGTAAACAGATCAAAATATGGATTTTCTTTTCCACGTACTAAATCACTTAAAATTAGAGCAGCGACAGCTCCGTTCGACATTCCCCATTTCCCAAAACCAGTTGCAACAAAAATATGATCCTTCATAGAAGAATATGGACCAATATAAGGGACATAATCCAATGTTTCTAAATCCTGTGCTGACCATCTGTATGGAAGGTCATTAACTGTGTAATACTTTTCGGCAAAATCCTTTAGTGCTTCATAATGCTTAAATGGATTTTCGCTTTGACCGGTTTTATGACTTTCTCCTCCAAATAATACCAGGGTTTTATCCCCGTCTTTTGTATGGCGGATTGAGCGGGTAGGCTGCTCGGCGCTAATGTACATTCCATCTGGTAGGTCTTCCTTGATTTCAGCGGCAACAATGTAAGAGCGTTTCGGGCTCAGGCGAGAGAAGTAGAGTCCCTGCATATCATAGAATGGATAGTGGGAAGCAATCACAACTTTATTGCAATAAATGGTATGTCCATTCTTCACTTTAACTTGAACAGGTCCTTTATCGTCATCTTCAATAGCTTCTACTGGCGATTGTTCAAATACTTGTCCGCCTTTTTTTATAATCAGGTTTAAAATATGGCCTAAGTATTTAACTGGATGAAATTGTGCTTGATTAGGCATAATAATGGCATTTTTGATTGGATAAGGCAAAGGCAGGTGTTCGACAAGTTTACCTGGAATGCCCAGTTTTTGATAAGCTTCGAACTCTGACTTGATTTTCTTTTCAAATTTTTCAGTCTCTGCGTAAAGGATGGCTTCCTGTTCTTCATAATCACAATCGATCTCTTCTTCTTTGTAGAGAGAATGGATAAATTCAAGGCCATCCATATTTGCCTGATAGTATAGTTTCGCTTTTTCTTCACCTACCGAATTAATTAATTTGTCATAAATTAATCCATGCTGGGCGGTTATTTTTGCTGTTGTATGGCCTGTTGTCCCATTCATCACTTCGCTTGCCTCAACTAATGCAACCTTTACTCCTTTGCTGACCAATTGATAAGCCGTTAAAATACCGACTATTCCAGCTCCAACTATAACAACATCTGTTTCTAAATCATTTTGTAGCTTATTAAATTTCAGTTCTTCTTGATTCTGCATGAACTTCGTCCAATATGAACTCGATTGATTAGGTAATTGATTCATTTTAACCCCTCCGGTTTTTCCAATATAGTATATAGTTACCCATGTTTTGTTAAAAAAATCAGCTAATTATGATAAACGGATTGTTTATAATGAAGACCGATTGGATATTAAGTAAAAAAATGGGGGCTGGAGGGGAATTCGATTGAGGAGTCAAACTAAAAAGAAATTATTAGTAATAGGAAGCTTTCTGTTGGGATTCGGCTTTATGGGTGCTATGGATGGGATTATTTTTCATCAGCTTTTACAATGGCATAGTGTCGTGATGGAAACGAGTCGCTCAGGTCAAATCATGAGTGATGGGATTTTTCATTTTGCGGTGACGATTGCTTTGGTGGCAGGGGGCTTTATTTTATGGCTTGCTGGTAACCCAACAGACCAAAAGCAGGGTGTCAAACAGATTATTAGTTGGTTTTTAATTGGCTCAGGTTTATTCAATATGTTGGAAGGGATTGTTAATCATCATATCCTGCAGATTCATAGGGTAAAACCAGGTGATCCCAATGCTTTATTCTATGATATAGCGTTTCTGATAGTTGGAGCTATTTTATTTTTGATTGGTTTGTATTTGAAAAATAGTGCGTCCAGGCATAAGGGTGGCGAAGAGATTCGTGTATAGAATACTTAGCTTTATTGTTATCGCTGGGTTTGTATCCATCATGCTATATTTTCATCAACAAAGCAGCCATTTCAGCAATGATGCTCATGCTGGGCATACGGGACAACATGATGGATTAGAAATAAGCAATATAAGTGAAGTGAAAATTCCGGAAATTAATGGATGGATCAAGCAGGATCAAACAGGGTGTTGGATGCTGAAAATCAACACAAAAAACTTTTCGTTTAAACCAGAAAAGCTGGGTTCGAATGAGCAACGAATTAATGAAGGTCATGCCCATCTATATATGAATGGAGATAAAAAGAATAGAATTTATGGTCAATATTATGATTTAGGCACACTCAAACCAGGGGTGTACAAGGTGAAGGTTACGTTAAATACGAATAATCATAAAGCACTAATGTATAACGGTAAGGAGATTGCCTATCACTATAAACTTAAGGTGAAATAGATTACAAACAGTCATCTGACAATTCAGAAGATATACCTATATGGTAATTTGGAATTAAATGGTATGATTATTCATATAAATGATTATCGATGGAGGATGAAATGTTTGGAAAAATTTATATTGCTATTCTAGTATGTTTTTCTCTCGTTTCTTGTATGATGGCCATCGTAAAACCTTCCATATTTGACTTGCATTTAAAAAATTTTCGCCGAAGCCTTTATACGTTATTTGTGCTTTGCCTCGGAATCGGCATTATTGCAGGCGGAATAAATATAACCAACTGGACATATATATTGAGTTTAACTGCAATCGTTGTTTTTATCGATTTATCCGTTCTTTTAACACCAAGCATTTTAAAGATATGGCAGGCAGAGTTTATAACAGGTTCTGAATTTCTTGAAGCTACCATAAAGGAAAATGAAAAAATTCAACGAGCGACGGTGACAAAGGTAGAGCATATGTCCTTATTAGTACAGGATGCTATCTATTATTTTGAGCAAAAGCCTGTTCCTGAAAACGGAGAAGAATATGAGAGAGAGTTAAAGAAATATCTTGTCCTGTATTGTGAGGAATTTGGTTTGTCAGTTGATATCAATCAGTACGAAGCTGACGATTCGATTGACTTAGATATATCCGTCAGGGAGAGAATTAAACAAAAGCTTATCAGGATTGATCATATACATAATTTCGATTTTAATCAGCAGCTTTTACAAAGCTTTACCGATTCGATTTTCAATTTAGAGGTTATCACCCTTGAAGACCACGATGCTTTGTTAATTCCTATCCATTTACAAATGTATAACTTTATTATAGTTTTAAAGAAAGATAAGGGCATTCCCATTGAAGTGGATGGTGTTCATATTGCTAATTTAGTTCACATTTATGATTCGTTTATGTAAAACTTTGGTATAATAAGGGTATAAAAGTTAAGGAAGAGAGGAGTAAGATGGCTATGAGGCGTAGGAGAAATAACATTCAGTCTGACGATTCCGCTGAGGCAATGGCAAAAAACTCCCAGTCAGGTCCCAAAATCACCCATCTCTCTGATAAATCAGTCAGTAAGCAGACAAAGAAAGTAAAAGAAATGAATAAAAAAGCATTGGCTTATATATACTCTGTAAAATAACAAAGTGATGGGACTTTGTTATTTTTTTTGTATTGCTTTTTTGTGTTATAGCATAAGCTATAACAAAATGCACATGTTAGGAGCATAAAATATGACATCTAAGAATGTAACTAAACAATTAGGAAAAAACAGAAGGTACACAGTTTTGGGCAATAAGGCATTAAGGATCAGTAAAATGAATCATGAGGCCATTAGAGTTTTAAAAAAACTTCGAGGTAAATTTGGATAATTGAAGAGACTAAAGGCTAAATAAAACATTCGTTAAAGATAAAAAAGACAGCTTCCGGATAGGGAGAGCTGCCTTAAATTGTAATAAGAATATGTTATTATTTATCCCATGGAAGTAAGTAGAAGAGAATACAGAAGAAATGCATAACACTTCCGGCGATAACGAAAAGATGCCAAATGGCATGATGGAATTTGAAGCCTCTCCATACATAAAAGATAGCACCTACCGTGTATAGAATACCTCCAGTAACTAATAAAATCATTCCATTTGGCTCAAGGAAGTTGACCAATGGTTTCCATGCGAAGACAATCATCCAACCCATTACTATGTAAAGAAGTGTTGATACGATCATATATTTTTTAACAAAAAATGATTTAAAAACTGTTCCCCCAAAAGCTATTCCCCAGACAATACCGAATAAAGTCCAACGTGTCCAACCGTCCAATACAATAAAACAAAATGGCGTGTACGTACCTGCGATAAAAAAATAGATAGCTGAATGGTCGAATATTTCAAATACATTCTTAGCTTTGCCCTGGGGTAAGCTGTGC
Source organism: Pradoshia sp. Z4_20 (assembly GCF_058216035.1). Taxonomy (NCBI): domain Bacteria; kingdom Bacillati; phylum Bacillota; class Bacilli; order Caryophanales; family Bacillaceae; genus Pradoshia; species Pradoshia sp. Z4_20. Next base: position 184,302 of record NZ_JBZAJD010000002.1, on the reverse strand, counting down.
AAAAGAGTGGAGCACAGATACATAAGAAGCATTGTTATTCCAAATATAGTAAAACTAACGATGTGCCAAGCGGTCCCATATATAGAGGAATGGAAAACCAGCAAAATCAGCGCTACTATACTTAATATAACACCCAGGCCATGGGTAACTGCATTTGCGATTTCTTCACCTTTGCTATAAACATGAATGTCCTTCATTAAATTTCCTTCTTTCTAGTACAATATGAATTATTATCATTAGTATAATGCAATATCATTAATATGTAAATATTAATACTCTATATTATTGCTTCGACAATTCATTATATAGTTTTAATAACTACTTATCACCCTTTTTATAGTATGCATGTTAAATGAGATATTTTTGAATTCATCTTAATTAAGAAAAGGAAACTGGTTATCAGTTTTTTTGTGGTTTACGCAGGTCTGTTATATGAAAGATTTAACTATACCAAGACTCGCATTAGTTCTTCTGAGGCGTGTTGTTTAACTATTCAATAAGAATCATTATTTTAACCATTATAAATAATGAATGGCTTCTACGAATTTAATGAATATAGTAGTATACTAGTATGGTATTTATTTAAGTTACAGTAAAAGGAATGATTGACGTTGAGATTAATTGCAACAGACATGGATGGGACTTTGTTGAATGGTAAAGGTCGTATCAGTAAGGAGAATATAATCGCAATTGAAAAAGCACAGGCGGAAGGGATTCAGGTAGTTATTGTTACAGGAAGACCATACAGTTATGCCTTGATGCCATTGGAACTGGCTGGATTGTGTTGTCCTGTAATTGCATTAAACGGAGCTGAAATAAGAGACGAGCAGGGAGAAGTATTAAATAAACTCCCACTAAAAAAAGAATGGTGCCGCTCAATTCAAAAAGTACTGGAAAATAAAAACGTATATATTGAGTTTTTTACTAACGTTGGAGTTTTTTCTAAAAGTATGGAACAGTATATTGACATTAGAATGCAATTAAAAATGGAGAGATTCCCATACGCTGATGAAGCTCTAATGCTAGAGGATGTTAGAAGAAGAGCGGAGGAACGATTTAAATTCGAACACTGCCATTTTGTAGATAACTTTGAAGGTATATACCTGGATGAAGAATTGATTATCTATAAGATTTTAGTATTATCAGCTGATATGGATGAATTGGCACGTATAAATAGCGAATTAGCCGGTGAAACCGAGTATATCATTACCTCTTCTGAGCGCGGAAACATAGAATTTAATCATCCAAAAGCTCAGAAAGGAACATCATTAAAGATGTTGGCTGATCAATTTAATATCGAGATGAAAGAAGTTATGGCACTTGGTGACCATTTAAATGATGTTTCCATGCTTCAGCTGGCTGGACGTGGAGTAGCTATGGGAAATGCTTCCGATGAGGTGAAAGAACTCTGCCAATATCATACTAAAACGAATGTAGAACATGGTGTTGCCTGTGCGATTGAAGAAGTCCTTGCAATACGTCAAGTTTAAGGTAGTTAGTATGATTACAGCTTAAGTCAATTCTAAATGAGATTGCTAATAATATATTTCATCAAGTCTAATTCTAACAAAACTCAAACTTTATATATGATATATGATTTTCTGCTGATTCTAACGTGATATGTTTATAAATTTTCAGTTGTTAACATCCGTATATACATTCATTTTGTTTATATAAATATGTAAAACAATAGCGAAATAGAATGATTGGTGTATAATGGTAACGGAGCTGACTCCGTAAAATTTTGCAGGGTTATAATTGATCTAATTATAGCCTCAGGAGGAAAAACATGACGATAAGCACAGAAAATATTATGGAATTGATTACGGTTGACCAATGGGATGATGCATATTCAATAATGAAGCAATTACGTACTGATTTGGATAAGCATTCGTATTTAGAATTAATGAATCAAATGCATAAAGAAGGGTACAGGCTTTTTGCATTGTTTTTAGGTGAAGAAGTGGTAGCTGTAATTGGTGTTAGTTCTCGTGTGAATTTCTATAATAAACGTCATATCATTGTTCATGATTTGGTAACAACTGAAAGTAAACGTTCGAGAGGATATGGAGAAAAGCTGCTTGTTTTTATTCATGAATGGGCTAAGGAAAATGGTGCGAATTATGTAGCATTAGAATCTGCTCTTTCACGCACGGATGCTCACCGCTTCTATGAAGAAAAGTTAGGCTACGATAAATGGTGTTACTCATTTCGTAAAAAGCTGTAATACATGATTTCAGATTCTGCGGAACGCCCTTCTTTCGGCATACAAGGTGCAAGCTTTGCATATTTTATTTTTTTTGCCGTGACCATTTTGATATTTGCGTAAATCTTTATCTTTCTTTTTGCAAATAGAACATTTATTGAAAAAAGTGAACATACAAACTTTCTCCTTTAGGAATAAAATAATAGTAGCATAGAACTACTATGAGTATGATAATGAATAACAAAAAAGCCGAAGAAATGTTGTTAATCAGCATTTCTTCGGCTTTTTTGATATTTGCTGATGACTTAAAAAGCTTCATGCCACAGCATAGTTATGGTTAAGGCACTGCTGGAGTCATTTGGATTACCTGGGAATAATTTAATTAATATGGCTCCTGGTGTAAAGACTACCTCTGGGCGATGCTTTAAAGGTAAACTGTTAAGCATTCCTAAGATTTCATTTTTTTGCCCATGCTGAGCATACGTCATTATTTGTCTTGAAAACTGTGGATTGTTTTGAATGTGGTTAGTTATGGTGTAGGCATCATTTATAAGCTCCTTGGCAACCCCTGCTGAATTAATAAATATTACTGGTTGAACTGGAGGAAGCTGGCGATCATAATTTTGGTAATTATTATGGTAACCGGGGTGCATATTATTCATGTCATATGGATTATTCATGTTCCTATCTCCTTTTATCAAAGTAATTATAAATGAATAGATATTAAAGATGGTCTATAGTATTCATACCTATGAAGAGGACTGGCGATAGGTGAATCTTTGGATATGTAAGGAGAAGATGCCTGGTTAAAGTGTTAATGATACTTTTACTTATAATTACTCCTTGTTTTATTGGGATTTTAGTTGGGTCCTTAACCTAGACAACCTATATAGCTGATTGTCTTTTTATTTACTCTTCTTTAAAAGAAGAACTAAGAAAAAAATTCCACTAATAATCTGCTTTAAATAAGGCATGATATATCAGAAAAATGATATAGACGATCTAGCAGATTAACTCATTGTAAGTGTATTAGAAACTTTTTGATGTGAAGCTAACAGGAGGTATTTCATTGAATGCTGGAAAAGTGGATTTAGAAGAGAAAAAGGAGTTCAGGGCTGTACCAATGATGGCAGTTTTGGCAGTGGCAGCATTCATTGGTTTATTCAGTGAAACAGCCTTAAATTTGGCTTTAATCAATATTATGCATGACTTTAATATAGAAGCTTCAACAGCACAATGGCTGACCACAGGATATTTATTGACATTGGGAATTTTGGTACCTGTTTCGGCTATCTTAATTCAAACGTTTACGACCAGGCAATTGTTTTTTTTCTCTCTGGCGATGGGAATTGTTGGCACATTGATTGGTGGCCTTGCGCATTCATTTCCTATATTGGTGTCGGCGCGAGTCATCCAGGCCATTGGAACCGCTATTCTTTTACCCTTAATGACTAATTGCACACTTATTATTTTTCCTCCGCATAAACGTGGGGTAGTGATGGGATTAATGGGGCTTGTTATCATGTCTGCTCCTGCATTTGGCCCTACCTTCTCTGGAATCATTGTAGACCAATTAAGTTGGCATTGGATTTTTTGGACATGTTTGCCGATATTATTGCTTTCCATGGGTGCCGGGATATTTTTTATGAAAAATGTTACAAAACTAACAAAACCAAAGATCGATATAAGGTCAGTAATACTTTCCTCAATTGGATTTGGCGGGATTGTTTACGGATTTAGTGCTGCCGGAGAGGGCGGAGGTGGATGGGGAGAAGCACATGTGTTACTCCCTATTGGAATCGGTCTATTTTTCTTGATATTGTTCTCCTTCCGTCAAATTTATACTGATAATCCTATGATTAATTTGCGCGTATTCACTTACCCTATGTTTTCCCTGGGTGTCTCATTGGTTTTTTTAGCTATGTTAATGATTTTATCGAATGCCATTCTATTACCGATGTATTTAAAAGGAGGGCTACTATTATCGGCATTTACAGCTGGTTTAACGCTTTTGCCTGGTGGGATAATGAATGGGATTATGTCTCCAATTAACGGAAAATTAATGGATAAATATGGGGCGAGATGGTTGGTGGTTATTGGGTTTGTATTAACTAGTATAGCGAGTATTTTATTTTTACAAATCACAGCTGATACTTCTTTATCGACAATTATCATAATGCATGTTTGCTTATCAATTGGCATTGCTTTTATCATGATGCCTTCACAGACAAATGGCTTAAATCAATTACCCAGAAAATATTATCCTGATGGGACCGCTGTCATGAGCACGCTTCAGCAAATTGCCGGAGCTATCGGAACTGCATTGGCGATTACCTTTATGACAATGGGGCAAAATTCATATTTAAATGAAGCAGGGAGTTATCCTAATTCAGAGGTTCTAACGGAGGCTCTCATTTATGGTGTGAAAAAAGGGTATATCCTTATAATGGTTGCTTCAATTACCGGGTTATTATTGTCTTTATTTCTGAAAAGAGTGAAAGTATAGAGAAAGAAAACTCCTTATGTGAAATAGGGAGTTTTCTTTTTGGGTATATAGGCCGATTATTTTGAAATAAATGTATATATTAAAGTAAAAAAATAATCAAAAAGTGTAAAAAGGGTTTATAAGTTTGTAAATAGAGGAATTTAGGTATAGGTGTTGTTCTGTTTGTATAATATGAAAGCTAATACAAAACATATAACTAACTATCTTTTATACAGATAGTAAATCGGAAAAGATAGTGAATTACCATAGAATACCACAAAAAATCTTGAATATTTTCACAGAAGCAGAAGAACAAAAGGGGTTGCTAAGACTTGAAGCTTAAAAATTTGTTGAGTGATGTCGCAAAAGTGTCAGATAAGGATAAAGAAATATATATTACCGGGATTGCTAATAATTCATTAGAGGTAAAAGAGGGATTCATATTTGTAGCCATTACAGGATTTCAGGTGGATGGTCATATGTATATTGAAAAGGCAATTGAAGCTGGAGCGAGAGTTATAATCGGCGAAAAAGAAATCACTGATCTATCGGTCCCGTATATTAGGGTTGAAAATAGCCGCGCTATCCTGGCTGATTTAGCTAAACGTTTTTATCCTGTGCAAGCAGATAGAACAATTATTGGAGTAACAGGTACAAATGGAAAAACTACTACTTCGTTTATGTTGAAGCATATCCTTGAAGCTTATGGTAGATCCTGTTCTTTATTTGGTTCGGTTTATAATTATATAAATGGTGAAAAATCTACACCCTCTGTAAATACAACCATGGATGCATTGCAATTACAAAAAGAATTATCAAGAAGTCAAGATGATATTGTCATAATGGAAGTATCTTCACACGCACTGTCACAATATCGAGTGAAAGGGATTAGCTATGATTATGCTCTTTTTACAAACTTAGACCATGACCATTTAGATTATCATAAGGATATGGAAGATTATTTTTCCGTAAAAGCACAGCTTTTTGCTCAATTAAAGCCAGATGGTGCTGCTGTAATTAATACGAATAATAAATGGGGCAGTAAACTAGAAAGACGGTTATGCGGTACTAATGACCAAATTTCTTGTGTAGGAAATAAAGGAACTGATTTATATATCCAACAAAATAAAACTGGTGATATTCATTTTGTATATAAAAATAAAGAAATCTATCCTATAAGGCTTTCTATTAAGGGAAAACATAATATCCAAAATGCGGCGCTTGCATTTCTAACAGCAAGAAATATGGGTGTACCAGGTGAAGTAATAATAGATGCACTACAATCATTCCCTGGCGTGCCGGGGAGATTTGAAGTAGTAAATCATCCGACGGGTGCACAGTTAATTGTAGATTATGCTCATACTTGCGATGCTTTTGCACAATGTCTTAAAACCGGAAGAGAAATGGGGGCAAAGCGCATCATTCATATATTTGGATTTAGGGGAAATCGCGATGTGACCAAAAGACGTGGTATGGTTGAAATCTCGGAAAAGTACAGTGATCTATGTATTTTAACGCTGGATGATTTAGGGACGGAATCTTTTGAGGGGATGATAGAAGCGCTCCATGATCTAAAGCCGGCTGGTAAAGGGAAAGTCATACCGGATCGAACGTCGGCAATCGAATATGCCTGGAAAATTGCAAAAGATGGCGACTGGATTTTTATTACTGGAAAAGGCAATGAAATGTATAAAAATACGTATCTTTTACCGACTAATTCCGACATAGAGACATTAACTTATCTTTCAAATGAGGAAGAAAAAGTTAAGGTAATTTGAGCCTTGATTGCAAAATTTGTTGAATAAATAATAATAAAGTCGAATTTCCAAGAAAACGTTTGACTATAGTAAGTAGTTAAATTATATTAAGTATGTAGTAATGATTACTACATACTATTTTTAATATAAAATTGGTCATACCATTTTGTTTAAAAGGGGAAGAGGGAATGAAACAAGAACCACCAAGAATTGCTTGGATTACAGACACGACATGCACATTAAATGAGGATTTTATAAAAAAGAACCGAATAAATATTATTCCATTACAAATAGTTATCGATGGAGTTTCATACAAAGAAACAATTGATATTACAGAAAAAGAATTTTACGAAAGAATGGCAAGTGAAAATGCCACTTTCCAATCATCACAACCATCAATTGGTGAATTTGTTGAATTATATGAAAAACTGAAAGAAGAGTATGATTACGGAATAGCTTTCCATTGCTCAAGTAAACTATCAGGTACGTATTCAACATCTGTAATGGCTGCTGAGCAAGTCGGTTTTAAATTGTTTGCAATTGATTCGCGTACTGGATCTTACCCTCATTCTTATTTAGTGAAAAAAGGTATAGAGTTATTCGAACAGGGTATGGATGCCGAAGAAATTGTCAAACAAATCGAAGAAATCAAAATGAATACAAGGATATTTCTTATCCCGTCCAATCTTAATCAGCTCCATAAAAGCGGCCGAGTTTCTGGAAGCCAAAGACTCATTGCTAACTTGTTTAATATTAAGCCTATTCTTTCTGTAGAAACAGAAGGGGCAAAAATTAGAGAAAAAGTTAGAACTGAAAAGAGAGCCATTACTTATATTTTAGACTTATTAAGAGAAGATATGAAAGTTTGTAAAGTTAGTAAAATAGTAGTTATCCATGCTGATGACGAAGAAAATGCGCGTAAATTGGAAAAACAAATAAATGAAGAATTTAACTCCATTCCTACTGAGCGAATGCTATTGGTTCCTGTTGCTGGAGTCCATACAGGAGTAGGAACAATCGGAGTCTCATGGGTATGTGAATAAATAGTAAAACTAAAGAAACTAAAGCTCCTCGACTGGGAGCTTTAGTTTTTTATAGTTACATACTGGTTGTATCATTTAAATTTATTTCGTTTGGATTATCCAATGCTTCCTTAGGAAGTACAATCTTATCAATTTTATTATAGTCATAGTAGCTAGATTCAATACTTTGTTCTAATACAAGGGAATTTCCGTTTTCCGAGATACCTATATTCATATCTACATTCATCACCGATGGTAAAAAAGTATTTTTGTCTATAAAGATTTCATATTCGACTTCTTGTAGTGTCATAGATTTCAGAGCTGTTTCTAATTCAGGTATATTAGCAGGTAATGATCCTTTTACGTATTCATTTAATTTTTCATCATTGCCTGCTAAAGTTAAAACATATTGATCAGCTTCCTGCTCAAAGGTAAAGTCGTCTGCAAATGACTCTAAATCTTTCAGAGAATCTAATTGATTCGTTCCCGGCTGTAAATTAAGCCCTTTCGCCACCTCAGTATAATCTGCATTATATCTTCCCCACTGATCTCCCTCGATATCGTGCATGAAAAATCCTTCATCTGTTAAATATTGATCGATTTTACCTTCCTGTTCTCCGGTTGCTGGATTTTTATAATAAATTTCAATCTGTTGGTATAAGGACAAAGGTTCCTGAATCATTTTAGAGTCTGTCCTTGTTTCTGTTGTCAAAATGATTCCATCAGCTTCAGTTGATATTTCTTGATCTATATCTAATTTAAGACCAAGACTTTTAACTTCAGAAGAAGCCTCAACCATTTTTTTATAGACTTCCTTGGCTGTTAGTTCAGATTCACCATTTTTTGTTTCCTCTGCCTTTGCTACCTCATTGCCATTTTTAGATACCGGTGAAGCTTCCTCATTACAAGCAGTTAAAAATAAAATGAAAAAAATACTTCCCAAATAAGATACTGACTTCTTCAACATATGTTCCTTCTTGATATTGAATTCACTGAAAACGAAGTACATTCTAAAGCATATTAAGCAAAGTCATATATGTATAAATTAATTGCAAGTTTGCAAGTGCTTAACTAAGTAGACAATTGGACTGATATCAGGAAATGAATTTTTTATACTGATTGAGATGATACCTAATGAAGAGAGCATCTGGAGATTATTCATAGTGGTAATGATCAAATCAACAATAACACAATACCCTAAATTTTGTAAAAAATGCATCTTTATAAATATAATTAATATTTTGTTTGAATATGATTATAGCAACTGTATTACTAGTTATATAAGTAAACAAAACAGAAGAGAAGGGGGGCAAAAGCTGGTGTGAATTCTGAATGGAGGATACCGCTACATTAATCTAAACTTTAAATTTATAAATGATAATCTAAAAGTAGCAAAGAATGGCTGGATCAATGAAAGGGGTTCTGGGCTATTTTATATAGCCGGTTTTGTCAGAATGCAGATAAATTTTTTACTAGCAATAATGGCAAAAAAATGGATTGTCTTAATATCCAATCTTAAATAGTGTTTAAAAAAATAGGCTGTCGACAAAGTCGGCAGCCTAAAAACCATCTAATCTAAAGGTTATCATATATCAGGATTTATAGCTTTAAAATCAGAACCCTTCTTTAAATCATGGAATTTAACCTATGATTTAAAAAGTATTATTTTCATAGGTCTTTTTATTTATTTTATCGATTACCCTATGCAGGTCATCAGGTTTGTGGAATTCGATGGGGGAGAATCCCTTCTCAAATAAAATTTGCTCTGCTTCAATCACCAATACATAACGATTGTTAATTTTGGCTAAATGAATGGTTTCACCGAAATCGGCCAGCAATCCTTTAATATTCGTATTATCCAGCTTCATCTTTAGTTCAATATCCGGTTCTTGTTCAACAATTTGAGCGGCTGCTTCTACAACTTGTTCAGTTGTTAATCGTTCCTGAAGCTCACGCTTGGGACTGTCAGCCCAGATTTCAATAGCTTCTTCAAACTGACGGCGTTCCTCACTTTCGGGCTCATATACTTCACCAATATGCTCCTGTACCATGTCAATGACATGATTCTTCACTAATTCTTGTTTAGATTCACCATACTCTACAAATTTTAAAAAATCTTCGAAATATCGGGCATGTGAGGATTGATGAATCTTTAATTCGCTTTCCTCAATCATGCCTTCTTCAGGCATATGAGGGTATAGAATGGATTTCATATTTTTAGTAGTGATGGCCATCTCGACATTGCGAATTAATGTTTTTTCATCAGATATAGAAGCGACCTTTGGTTCAAAATCACATTTCATTAAAAATAAAAATCGATGTTCGAAAAATTTCCGCGGTACGGCTGAAGCCATAACAAACACACCGCCCCGAACTGCACTTGTATCAAGATAAGCATGAACGAATTCCTCACTGAATGCTTTAAAATCTTCTTTATTATCAGCAAAGCGAGTACGGTTAAATGCATTGTAGTTTGGATTTGAATCCAATGTATGACCTGGTTCAATTATAAAATGGCCCAGCTTTGTTGGTACTTGTTCTGAATTGGGATGACGATCAACTTTACGCTTTACGATTTTCTTGAATTCGCCATCAAGGAAATCTTTAAGAGCACTTTCCTCATATTCATCTGTATCAAGTGTTTGATAATGCTTAGCTGTAGGCTGTTCCTTATCTTCTGTTTCCACAACAAAGAAAGATAAAAATTTAATCTCAAATTCCATGTTATACACCTTTTTTCCTTAGAGTCAGCCTTTTCAGTATCCCAAAACAGAGGTATTTCGTCAATGAAGACATGGTCGAAGATCGAAATAAAGAAAGCTGAGAGTTCTTTTTAAATTTAACCAACCATCTAGCCATGAACTTTCCTTAGTGATGCAATAATAAAAGCGAATGAACAGGGTGCTTCATTCGCTTAGAAGGTAGATATTCAGGAGGCTTCTATACTGTTTTTATGATTCCTGTTAAGTACCAATAAACGTCTTTTTAATTCATTGGCATATAGGATATCATGATGTTTCATAGCTATATTAAGTAAATCTAATAAATCATCAAGTGTTAGATGAGGGGTTGATTGTTCGTCAACAGAAGGCATTTGATCTTTAAGAGGGTTATCTTCATTCTGATTGGTATAAAAATCAGTGAAAATATCTACCAATAAGGCATCTGTGATTTTTTCCCCATTTGTTTCTGGTAGTCGATTCTGAGACTCAAGTTCTTCTACAACACAATCGAATCCTTTATCGGATAAGGAAAACTCTCCGTTTCTGCCGAATAATTGTTTGAAAATAGTAAGTAGGACTGGAGTTGTTAATGATATCAATAGCTTTTCATATACAGTTTTTGTCTGCCTGATTTCTGATACTATGATTTCCTTAGTCGTTGATTTCATTTAAATCCCCCTCAAAAAATAATAATCGCACAATATTTTGTTGGGACCATAATAACATATACCTTTATATGATTTACACTGTAGTGAACTGAATAATTGCAATTGTCACAATATAGTAGTATTTTCCCTATATTAGAAGGAATACCCTGTAATTAGATGGCATCTTTGTTGGAAATACTTCTATATGTAATCGCTTGGCAAAATAATCTATTTATAATGGTTGCTGATCAATTTTGATATTTTATTGTAATTAACATTTGTACGCATTAAAAAGGATGCCTTTTAAAAAAGCATCCCCACATATTTATAATTTTTATCGTAATAAAGAACAAATTTGAGAAAGGCGATCTTTAATATGTTCTGCATAAAGCTCATCATGATCTTCGTTTGCGAAATTAAGTAAATCCAGTAGGTCATCTACTGTTAAATCATTTGTTTCTTCTTTGGAGTCCCCTTCATCATCCTCCAAAACGGTCTCAGCCGTGACGTGCCTGCCAATCTTGTCATAAAATAAATGAATCAGTGTTGAACTGGCATATGGCACAGAAGTGTTTGGAAGCTCTTCCGTGTGGTCTTTCAATTCAGTAAGAATTTTATAATAAGCATTTTCACTTAACCGGTGTGTCCCAGAAGGTCCGAATAAATTATAAAACATTTTTATAATAATCGGAGCTGATAAAGAATGTAATAATTTTTGAGAAACTTGGTCTGATTGATTTAGTTCAGCAATAATTGTATGATATGTGTTTTTTTTCATCTTAAGACCTAACTTTCCTTTTTTAATAATCTATGATAGAACAAAAAATAAAAAAAACAAAATATTTTGATTCCATATGAATCATATATTTATAATTTCATCTAACATAAATCATTCTTATAGCAAGGTTTTAACGTTTGTTTTTTAGAGGTCCTCTTGAAATACGGAAATGTTATTACAAAATAAAGGAAAATAGGTGTTAACATTTGGCAAGGGATTACGGTATAGTGAAAGTAGAAGACTTTCAGAAAGGTTGAATAAGATGGCTCATATTATAATATTTAACAAAAATATTCTTACCACTATTATTTCTTTTATAAAGATAATTTGCTCTGCACTATTTGTTGGATTCATTGCTGTTGCTGGTATAGCATTAGTGATTTACACTTTTATGATATTAGAGGAATTCATTTCCTCAATTATATAGGTTGTGCTCGGTTTAACATATGCTTAGATTTTAAAATGATTGTTTACATAATATTTTTATTTAGTATTAGTAAAAGTTTTGACTAATGAATCTAAAAACAACTAAAAGTATAGAATTATGTATATATCTCTACATTATATAATAAGAATTAACTACATAGTTAAGGTGACAGCTTGTCTCTTCATTGGTCATTCAAATTAAGTATGTTCTACATATTTTAAAATTAGAGGTTATGGCTACTCCAATCATATAAAAAAGGATGCTAACGCCTGGCATTATTTTTTTTATAATATGATTGGTGATTCGAGCTGTTTGAATACTGTTGCCAAGACCACACTATAACTTTATAGGTCTTTCCATCCTTGTACATATTTTTCCCCTTGATAACCCCAACATTTACTCCAAACATCAAGACAAGCACTGGGGGTACTAACCCTGTTTCTGAAAACGTGTTTGTACATAATCTTCCTAACTCACAGTCTTTTTTAGCTGTTTCTTCATCCCCACACTATATAGCTAATAAATCAGAATATATAAAGTTAAGGGGGAGCAACCAATGTATTCGCGAACTATATCCCTTCTCTGAATGTTTTAACAATAGAAGCAGTACTAGTAAATATGATTAGGGAGAAGATAATTAGTAAAAAGTGTGAGGTCATTTTTTTAAAAATGATTCTCCTTTTAGGTGCTTTCATATACAAATTAATATGGCTATGCCTTCATAGCCAGTTATACTCTGCTGTTTAATAAAAGTGTTTAAAAAAAATATAGAAGGGGAGAGTCCATTGTACAAGCAGATGAAATGGTTATGTCTGTTAATGGTTGTTATGGTTATTAGTTTTAGCTCTGTCAGTCCCTTGAAAAAGGACGAGGCTTCTAATGCCGCTGGAGGAAGCCAGTTAAGCTCTAAAATCGCCAAGGTGCTAAGCCATCCTGATTTAAAAGGTGCCAGTATTGGAATAAGCGTGAGAAATGCATCTAATGGAAAAATAATATACAAGCATAATGGGGATACCAGATTAAGGCCGGCCTCAAGTATGAAGTTAGTTACCGGTGCTGCTGCTCTTCAATTACTTGGAGAAAACTATCGTTTCAAAACTGAGATCTATACAGATGGTAAACAAAAAGGAAGTACCTTAAAGGGAAATATTTACATCAGAGGGAAGGGGGATCCTACTCTAGGGGAAAAGGATCTAGACAATATTGCTTTAGCTCTAAAAAAGAAGGGGATAAAGAAGATTAAAGGAAATCTTGTGGCGGATGATACTTGGTATGACCAAATCCGATTATCATTGGATATGCCATGGAGTGATGAGCAAGAGTATTATGGTGCTCAAATTTCTGGATTAACCTTTTCCCCCAATGCTGATTATGATGCAGGTACAGTGATTATACAAGTCAAGTCTGGCAATAAAGTAGGTAAAGCCGCCTCTGTAACCATGACTCCAAAGACGGATTATGTGAAGATATCGAACAAAACCAAAGTTGGTAAGGTTAACAGTAAAAATACTGTTAAGATACATAGAAAACATGGCAGCAATGGAATTACTGTCACCGGGAATGTCCCTCTAAATTCCGGTACTACAAAAACATGGATTTCTGTATGGGAGCCTACTCGATATACCCTTGCTTTATTTAAAAGATCTTTAGAAAAGCAAGGCATTAAAATTACTGGGAATTATACAGCCGGAAAAATACCAGCTAAGCCTACAAAGCTTGCCACCGACCATTCACCTAAATTGGGTACGATTCTTGTACCATATATGAAGCTTAGTAATAATACAATATCTGAGGTTCTTGTAAAAGAAATGGGCAGGGTAAAAGGAAAAGTGGGAAGCTGGGATAAGGGATTATCAGTTGTTGAGGGCCAGTTTGTCGATTTGGGGATTGGAAATGATGCCATACTTATGAGAGACGGTTCAGGGTTGTCTCATGTTAGTATGATCTCAGCTAACGCATTAACAAATTTACTTTATAAAGCGCAAACCAAACCATGGTATAAAACATATAAGAATGCACTTCCAGTAGCAGGTGATAGTGATCGAAGTGTAGGAGGGACATTAAGAAACAGAATGAAGGGCACAGCTGCACAAGGTAAAATCATAGCCAAAACAGGTACGATTTCAACGGTCAGTAGTTTGACGGGATATGTAAAAGGAAAGAAGGGGAATAAATACGTTTTCTCCATCATTATTAACAATGCCAAGAAAGAAAATCAGCTGAAGAAAATTGAAGACGAGATGGCTGTCATTCTGGCTAGCAATTAGAAAGAACAATCCAATTAAGTAGGACCTGCACTATTATGAGCTCAAGACCATCTAACCTTGGTGCAGGTCATGCTGATATCTGAATTAGTTTTGTATTTTATAGTAATCTATAAATTATTTGAAATCATGAGTATAAAGTGATGAAGATTCTTAATAGGAAGATCATTGGTAATAAAATGATAAATTTTGTCACGGAGTATTTCGATAGTCCTTCAATAACTAAAATGGCAAATACGGCATATATGGTTATAAGCAATCCGAAAATCCAGTCATTAAAGCCAAAGTTCAACTGTAAAAAGGTTATGCAGATAATCGCTAAGAAATGGAGACCGTCGTACTTATCTCTGTTCAAAAAAAACCGCTCCTTTCCTTTATAGTCTATTCATGATGTAGGAATGGGAACATTTTAAAAACATCATTAAAACAAATAAACATGTAACTGACGTCTTTATTCTGAGGCACATTCGTTCCTTTAAACTGTACACTATGTCAATTGTATTTTTATAAACATAAGGGGGAGACCTATATTAGGTATTACCTTATACTATAAAGTTAATGGCAAAGGTATACCTCCTATTTTTGTAAAATTCATTGGTACATAGAATAATGCTAATTAGTTGGAATCCTTTTACTTAAAAAGCGGCATTTAGCAATTCTAAATGATAATTTTTGATGATAAAATCAATAAATAAGTTTCACTTAATTATTGAAAAAATCAGAATACATGTTTAAGAATATGCTGATGAATTATGAGGAGGAAAGAGAATGCTTTTGCCTTCTGTTGTACTTGCGGTGATCGGTATATTACTCATGATGAGTGGGAACTCGATTAGAAAAAAAGGAAAAACGTCCTTTATCGCAGGGAATAATGAAGTCTTTATTCCGAAGAATGAGAAAAAATTGGCTGAAAGAATAGGGTGGCTATTGGTTTTATTTGGTTATGAAACCGTTGCTTTTCCCATCTTTTTTTATTATATAAAAATCCTTGAAGGATACCATTTCGCAATATTGGCAATTCTTCATTTGGCGATTGTTTTTATTTTTATGCTTATGGATCAATTCGAAGCAGGGAATTCATAAGAAGATATGCCTCTTGGAGTACTCCTTTTTAAAACTATTCATTACAAAAACATTGACTTAGCACATTAGACATATCGACAATGGGATGGTTTTTGCAATTCCGCTAATCTCATCCTTAATCATTAACAGAGTTGAAACAAAAGAATGTCGCAATAAAAGGAGTGGAATTTTCACTCCTTCTTTTAATTATTGGTATTATTTTAAGTCTCATTTTGCTTAAATGTAGATTGTGTGAGTGTTTGAGTAAAGTGCTGATAGGCTAAGAGAGAGGAAATAATAACTCCTGATAGTAGTATGCTGGAATAAATAAATTTTGTCCCCACATGATCAGAGAGTATCATTAAACCTGCACTTGCCATTACACAAGCCAAGACCGAAAAATAATAAGCATGAGTCTTTGGATTTTTAATACCAATATAACTGGCTAAGATGAGGATACTAATGAGACATATCAACATAATAGCAGGAAAAAACGGCTGGAATTTTGCAGCATAAACCAGGTAATCTAATTTTGATACTTGATCGGCATGTGAAATTCTTTCTGCTGTAAGCATAGTAAATGGAGTGGACCACCGCCATTCGAAAATGTCATCTCGGAGAGCACTTCCTTCATAGAAAGCGGCCATTGTTGATAAACATAGCAATAACAATGAAGCTGAAAGCGGAATAATGGTTTTCAGTTTCATTTTGTATCCCTCATTTTTTATAGTATGGATCATGTAGTTACCAAAAAATATGACTGGAATCTTCAATTGTTAGCAAACTCTGAAAAAATATCTTATAATCATGTGAAATCCAGCTCAGGAAAATCAATATAGGGATTTCGATTTCCTTGGAGTTTAAAAATTGCCCAATTTCGATGTTTTTCATGAAGAGAGACCGGATGGTTGTTGTGCCATTTTTTGTATAGGTCGATATCAATCAATGACATTTTTTCTTGTATAATTTCATCAGGATACCTCATTAAAAAATATAAGCATGCTCGTGCTATTTCACCTTTGCCATTTTCAGGCTCAAACCTTTGATTGCCATCTCTTTTTCCGCAAAAGGATTTTATGACTTCTTTATAAGCTCCAGGTTTGTAGTCTTCAAAATCATAATAAGGAATATTACTTCTGAATGAATTACAATCTTTTTCACACGTAAATAAATGATGAAGATCTCCAACCATGGGGTGTCTTTTCTCAAACCACGATTGTGGAATGACATGTTCAATATTGAATTGGAGAGACCGCAATACGGACTCAATCAATATATTTTTATGTTCATGAAGCACTCCGAAATCCTTACTCAATACTTGTATCATTTGGTCGATTGCCGCATCTTCCAGCAGTTTATCCTGAGCAATTACATCACTGGGATTTAAGCTTTGGCCGGAATATATGCTTTTTATTTGACCATCTTCACGCAAATCTACCCATGAATGGAGCGCTTTTCTGCTGGTTGAATAGGAGAGCTGGGGATTATGAGTTCTTGTCAGCAATTCGGTCAGCTCCGAAACTAAATTATCATTTGAAAAGTCATCCAGTGGAAGGTTTTTGTAATACATATCAATAATGCTCTGGTCCTCTTTTTCATCGTAATAAATTTCATTAATCATGTCTGTAACTAGCTGGAATTCAATTTTCTCTGTAGGTTGTTCCTGAAGTTGGCGGGTAAGGGGTTGTGTAACATGAATAATAGAGTCATAGCATGCATTAAGAGTTTCCTTTATCAAACGGTGTGAGGGATTTTTATGGAATAAAGCTAGCAAAAAATGGACGGTATCCTGCAAGATTATTTCATAGGAATGAGAAAAAGACGGATGGATTCTTTTTTTCATCAGCTTCACCTCTTTATTTTGATAATATCAAGTGTGGAAACAAATGTAAATAAATGATGGTTACAGATTATCTAGAGGTTAAGAAATATATGATTTCAGTAGAATGATTATAAGATAATCATAGAGTGAATATTAACAAAAAGGGTGAAGAAATTCTTCGAATAATAAAATTTTCTATAAATCAATGTATAATATATCGTTTAAAGTTAGAATTAGCTATTGTATACGAGGGTAGAACTATTTATTACATAATGTAATCATTATTCCAATATTGTAGTTATATTTAAAAGAAAATTCTAAATATAATTACTTTTTATATCCTTCCATATATAAGAAGACAACTTTTGGTAAACCGTTTATACTTTTAAGTACTTAGCAGAAGGAGTTGGTATTTATGGTTACAAGCACTAGTTTAGAAGTAGAAGAAGAGATTAAGGCTATACAAGCTGAACATGAAATGTTAGAAGACACGCCTGAGGATTTCTTTGAAAAAGCTCCGTATCACTACAAAAATAATTACGGTGTAAAATTTGCTGCAATCATTGAAGAAGACTCTGTATTATTTACGAAGGATGATCAGGATTGGGGAAATAAGCTTTTAAGATTCTCAAAAGGTCAAGCTGAAGAAGCTATTATTCAATTAAAAAAAGAACAGATAGGTAAACTTGATAGAGAATCGATTAATATGCATAATCCAATGAATCGAATTTTAATCAGTATAGGAGAAACTCTTTTTTTAGCATCTGTATTACAGACTGCACTTGAAAAATGGCGCAGTCCCAAAAAATAAATATTTGAATATTACTATTATAACGAAATAATACCTCTAGTCTCATAGACTTGTCTATGGGGCTTTTATTATATCGGCCGATGTTAATTTATCATGAACTATAAAAAGTGCTTTTTCTCTTTTGGCTTATTTAATACTCTGATTATCGTTTGTTTCACAAAGTCCCTTACTGAAAGATTCAGTATGATTAGACTATGTATCGTCTTTTACCGCTGCTCCTTCATTTATTAAAAATATTTGTATATCTAGCACCCAAGAGGAAATAAATGTTAGAAGTGATAAATGCTTGATCAAACGCTAGCAGGAAGCGAAAAAATTATAGATATGTTCGGTATCTGATAAATGGAAATGTTTACGGATATTACTTTTGGGCATACATCTAATGTAAAATACTCTAAAATTTGAAACCATGAGTGTTGCTGTACGTAATGATAGTATATGTTAAATAACTAAAGGATGAAAAATTTGTTACATTATAAAATCTATAGTCAACAACATAAAGAATGGGTTGTTTTAGTACACGGTGCAGGAGGTAGCTCAACTATTTGGTACAAGCAAATTCGAGTATACCGTAAGCATTTTAATGTGTTGGTCGTCGATCTTCGCGGCCATGGTGATTGTGAGATTGAGAACAGTCCAACTAAATATACACTTGATTTGGTTAGCGAAGATATTTTAAATGTTTTAGATGAAGTAAAGATTGATAAAGCTCACTTTGTAGGAATTTCACTGGGGACAATGCTGATTCGTCAGTTAGCTGAGACGAACCCTGAAAGGTTTCATTCGATGGTACTTGCAGGCGCTGTAATACGTATTACACCAAGGCTGCACTTTTTACTTGGTATCGCAAATATGTTTAAGAAAATAATCCCATTTATGTGGTTATATAAACTATTTGCCTGGATTTTAATGCCGAGAAAAACCCATGAAACTTCACGTCATTTATTTGTTCAAGAGGCGAGAAAAATTAAGCATAGAGAATTTTTGCGTTGGTTATCACTAACTGGTGATATCGCAAGCTATTTATTGAAAATCAATGAAAAAGATACACATATTCCTACATTATATATTATGGGAGATGAGGATTATGTGTTTTTAGAACCAGTGAAGCGGCTAGTAAAAAAACAATCATCAAGTCAGTTAGTCATATTAAAGGATAGCGGTCATGTATGTAATATAGATCAAGCTGCCCAATTCAATGAGATATCCTTACAATTTTTATTGGCGCATTGAAATAACAAAAAGCCAAAGTTGATGATAGTAAAGCGATTGGCATATATATCGATTAAACAATTCATTTACTAAAATAATCTTAATTCTTTTACATCGGTTATTAAACCTTTTAGAGTGATGTGGTAATCTCTCTAGAAGGTTTTTATTTTGGACTGTGAATGGGTGTGATGAGAGAATATAGTCCACTCTCCTCTTAATATTAGTACTTGTTTTGTATATATTGAATATAAACCCAATTATTCATCATAGGTTATTATATAAACCAATCAATAAGTTTTTTAATCCAGTATTGAGGGAAAAGAGAGATAGATAGAGAGATGGGGGTATACAGAATGTCTAAGATAGAAATCCCAGAACTTCAAGTGGAACAATCCTACCTACAGTTCATCTTCCCCTTTCAAATAAAGGACTCACGGAGTGAGGGCTTGGTTCAGCAGTTAATAAAAGAGCAGTGGGAGTTTTTTGATTTAAGAGATACAAGTCAGGATTGCAAATTTTATGGAGATATACGAGTATCTCATGAACGCATGGAGAAATTTTTTCTTCCTAATATGGAGCCCATTTTATTTCCCCCAACTATAAAGGATAAAAATGCATTTCGTCGCTTTAGTAAAATTATCAATCAAAAGGGTTGTTTACAATCCAAGTATTTAGAAACTGATTTTATATTAGTATCTTTTGATATCTTTGTTTGTCCGTATAATATTGGCATTATGAATATGCGAATTAATTTGCCTGATCATATGAGCTATAATGATGTTCTTCATTTTATAGACTTATTCAGACAACTAGATAAACCGCATGATATAGTTATTAGATTAAATGAAAAAGAGTATTCTGAAACAAAAGGAATTATTTTCAATGAATATTGTCCATGGCTGGAGGATCATTTATCAAAGAAAGAGCATACAACCTATTTTGGCAGTTTGCCATTTTTTATAGAAGAACGTATGCAAGTTTACTACTATTTAGCTTTCGAAAAGAATACCCTCCTGGATGAAATTTCTTTATACAGAGCCGCTTTGATTAAGGGATATAATAGGGAAGGACATCCCTATGCCGGTGCTAAATCGGAGGCATACATCCATCGCTTTTGTGATCAGCATGTATATGATCGATGGGGCGATTCTTCCTATTATATAATCAGTAATTATGCATTTGTCTGTCTATCAAATGAATGTGAAGAGAAAAGTAAATTTATTGCTGAGCGTATGTATGGAGAAAATTTTTACACAAATATTTTATTCTTTTTCAATCGACTCCTCTTATTAGAATTATCGTATGAGAATTCCCAGCTGAGAGTGGATGATAAAAAAGGTTCTATTGAAAAGCTTATCATTCGAATCACGAATTTTTCTGCACAATTTTATCAGCCTGAAGTACATAGCCGGATTTTTGGGAAAGAAATCTATTTAAAAATGAAAGATATTTTTCATATGGATGAGCTTTATAATCATGTGAACCGAACACTTGGCAATCTCTATAAAAACCACGAAAAGCTAACAGGGAAACGACATGAATATTTACTTACGTTTTTAACTACATATACGGTTATTTCGGGAATTTACGGCATGAATCTGGTCATTGAACAGGATTGGAAAGGGAATATTAACTGGTCCCAGGCTGCTTCCTATTCCTTCTTTGAATATATCGCTTTATTTGTAGCATTATCCGGAATTGCGTTGGGTGGAGTGTTAGGAATCGTAACAGTCTATAAATGGATGAAGGAAAAAATAAAATCTAAGAATGATTGAGCAGGGGAATGGCAGATGATTGTAGAACCTAACAAACAAAGGAATTATAAGGAGGTGTGAGTTTGAAAAAAAGTCTAAGCTTTATTTTATGTATCCTCCTGTTGGCAGCATGCGGGCAAGAACCCAGTCCAAACAAAGGAAGTGATGATAAACCAGTGAATATAGATAAGAGTACAAATCGTATCAATGATGCAAGTTTAACGTCAAGCTTAGTCCAAAAGAACAAAGTCGAAAATGATTACTTATTTGTATATACAGTTGAAAACGAGACAGCGAAACCGATTAAATTAACGTTTAACAGCGGCCAAACGTTTGATTATATTTTAAAGGATCAAGCGGGAAAAACAATCATCCAGTATTCAGAGGGAAAATCCTTTATACAGGTTATTACTGAAAAAGAACTGGTTAAAGGAGCGCAATTAACGCATGATATCCATTTGAAAGACCTTGAACCTGGAGAATACACTCTAGAAGCATGGTTAACAGCCAAAGGGGTGAAGGATGACTCAAGGAAAAAAATTCAGTTCAAAGTAGACTAACGAAAGGAGGGTACCAATTTATATTATATTTGGATACTCAACCTTCAAATCAATGTAAAAAAATAGCCCAATCATATTTTAATTTTATAATATGATTGGGCTATTTTTTTATGATTCAAGTCCTAATGATTCTACCTTATACAACTATCAAGCCAGACACATTCGTGTTCATTAAATAGTTAGTTTTGTGTTTCTATCTTCTTCTTAGCAGCACGTTTTCTCGGTTTAGATACTTTAGCCAGATATAAAGCTTTATTATTTATTACATCTGTGAACCCGCTTAGCATCATTTGAGCGGATAAAATGGTTAATCCTAAAAATAGGATAGGTATAAGTGGTAACCAGGGATACCCGATCAGATTATCGTAAGCTTGGCCAATCAAACCTGACCATTCGTGAGAAGCTGAGTTAGCATTTCCATCAGAATCCTGTAATGTACCGCCAAAGAAAATTTTTAGTACTCCTAGATGAGCTAATACAACGAGTACTTGTATGTACTGCTGAATCAAAATAATAACGATATTTTCTTTTAAATGAGGAAGTATATGTGTCTTTAATTTATGTAGTTTACCGCCACCTAACTATAGGATAGGTTGTTCCTACTGGCTGGGTAGGTTAAATGAATAATAAATGGAATTATTTTGTACTGTGAAAGGGGAATAGGATTGTGATTTTTAATTATAGTGGTTTTATTAGTCTATCTCTTTGACTTTGTAAAACTGAGAAAGCAAAATGAAATAATAATCGCACAAAACGAAAAAGTTATTGCCCTATTGGAGAAAATTGAAAATAAGTAGTATATATTTTGCGGCTTGCGGAGGGATATAATTGGGGTTTTAATAGTTCTTTTATATTGGATATACCATTTTCCTTGTCTGGTTAAATTCAAATAAAAGAGGATACCTAGCCTCTATAATAGACTTGGTATCCTCTATTCTGCACACTCTTTTTCATATAAGAGAAATTATGCCCGTTTCTCAAATAATTGTACAAGTTCTATGATGACTTCGGTGGCTTTTTCCATACTTTCAACAGCTACATATTCATATTTACCGTGGAAATTTTCTCCTCCGGCAAAGATGTTAGGAGTAGGCAGGCCCATATAGGATAGTTGGGAACCATCTGTACCGCCGCGAATTGGTTTAACAATTGGTTTAATGCCCAAGTTTTCCATGGCTTGATGGGCGACATCGACTATTTCCTTTACAGGTTCAATTTTTTCTCCCATATTATAATATTGATCATTCATATCTAATATAATATTTTCTTCGCCGTATTTAGCCTTGTATTTTGCAACAAGGTCTTTCATCGTCGCTTTTTTGGCTTCAAATTTTTCACGGTCATGATCTCGGATAATATAAGCGGCATGAGTACGTTCTACATCACCGTTTAACGATAGGAGATGATAGAAGCCTTCGTAGCCTTCTGTATATTCGGGTGATTCTTCTTTTGGAAGCTCATCAATGAAATTCATGGCAATCTTTAAGGAGTTGACCATTTTATTTTTAGCGGATCCTGGGTGGACATTGGTTCCTTTAAAAGTCAATTTTGCCCCTGCAGCATTAAAGCTTTCAAATTCAAGTTCACCAATGGGACCGCCATCCAGTGTGTAAGCAAAGTCAGCATTAAAACGCTCCACATCAAACTTATGAGGGCCTCTGCCAATTTCTTCATCCGGTGTAAAAGCGACACGAAGTTTGCCGTGCTTAATTTCCGGATGTTTAATTAGGTAATCCATTGCCGTTACGATTTCAGCGATGCCTGCTTTATCATCAGCACCAAGCAGAGTAGTGCCGTCAGTGGTAATAAGTGTTTTACCTATATACTCTTTTAGCTCAGGAAAGTCTTTCGGTGATAGGATGACATTAAGATTTTTATTAAGCGTAATATCACCGCCATCATAATTCTCTACGATTTGTGGTTTTACATTCTTACCGGTAAAATCGGTAGCCGTATCGACATGAGCAAGGAAGCCGATTGTTGGTACTTCTTTTTCTGTATTCGCGGGAAGGGTGGCAAATAAATAGCCATTTTCATCAAGTGTTACTTCTTCCATTCCTATTGTCTGCAATTCATCTTTTAGAAGATTTAAGAGGTCAAATTGCTTCTCTGTAGAAGGGCATGTTTGACTGTTTTCATCGGATTGGGTATCAATTTTTACATATGTAAGAAAGCGTTCAACTAATTTCTTATTCATCAGATTCATCTCCTTCTGTATTCCTATTATAACGAAAGTTTTATTGATCAACAAAAAGTTATTCGAATTTTCTTTAGGTTAATATTTCCGTACAGAGGTAATTTTATTTATTTCGGGTATTCTTATATAATGGGGATGGAAAGAAAGAAGGGATCGATACAACCATGTTTACAATTGGAAGCCGCACAGTTAAGACAGCGATTGGCGCGATGATTGCCTTGGTTATTGCTCAAGTTTTGTCGCTGGAAAATACAGCAACCGCTGCAGTCATCACCTTATTAAGTGTTCAGAGTACACAGCGCAGAAGTATACAGATTGCATGGCAGCGGTTTGCAGCTTGTATACTTGGGATTTTATTGGCTGTATTGATATTTGAAGGATGTGCTTATACAGCTGTTGCAGTAGGTTTATTATTATTTATTTATATACCGGTCATGGCTAAGCTGGGGCTTCAGGACGGTATTGTACCTGGTTTTGTTATTGTCATGCAATTATACATATCGCAAAATATTACGTATGAGCTTATTTTAAACCAAATCTGCATCGTATCGATTGGAATTCTGGTCGCTCTTTTGTTCAACTTATATATGCCAAGTGTTGAAGGTGAGATTAAGAAGATTATAAAGGAGCTAGAAGGAAATTTTAAAGTGATCTTCTTGCAATTCGGTCAGTTTATTCGGAAGAAAGAACGTGTTTGGAATGATGAATACATTATTAAAACAAAGAAGCTAATCGAAGTGGGTATGGAATTAGCCAAGAGAAGTGAGGAAAATTCCTTTTTTAAAAGAGACTCCTATTATTTGCAATACTTCACTAAAGTGCATCAGCAATTCCAAATCGTTGAGCGAATGGCTCCTTTAATCATTCATCTGCCTACAACATTTGAGCAGAATGAAATGGTAGCTGACTTCGTAGATGATTTGGGTGCAAATATAGAAGACCGGAATCGTCTACTGTTAAAATTACAGAATCTAAGAGGTAAGTTTGAGAATATGGATTTACCAAAAACAAGGGAGGAGTTTGAAACTCGTGCTGCCCTGTTAATCTTGATCAATAAAATTGAGCAATTTATCGAAATCCAATCGTAGTAAAGAGAACGTGCTGTTTTCAAAACAGTTCGTTTTTTTTGTGTGGAAGAAAGGTATGGCGTCTATAATATTGCTGCTTCTGGCCGTAAACTTTCACAGTATTCATGCAACAATTTCCATCCATCTTCATATCTTTTAAATCTCTGTACAAACAGTTTAACAACCTCTTTCTTTTCACCATCCATTTCAAATGTTACCCAAAATAAAACAATGACCTCATCCTCAGACGCTGGAGTAGTATGTAAAATAGTAAAATTCCATTTTGGGTTATGTCCGCAATATTGTTCAAAAGCTTCTGCCCATCCTAGGCAAGCCTCCTTATATCCCCAATCTGAAACGACACCATCCGCATTTGCCCAACGAACAGATAAATTCAGAGAAAGCTTGGAAATCATCAATTCAGTATTACAGCTATTCCATATAGATTGAAATTCAAGAAAGAAGGACTTAAAATCCTCAATAAGTACTGACTGATTCAAATTGGAACCTCCTCGTTAAAGTAAAGATGGAGCCTCTTTAATACTATTCTATACAATGGATATATTTCCCTTTTATCAATAAGAGAAACTATTTTGTATGAGAGCATTTTATCATTCATTTTGAAAGCATGTGTTTAAAAATGCAAAAAGCGCGTCTATGTTGCTAAAAGAACACAAAAGTACAATATAGATCAAGCTTTGCTCTTTTTCAACAAATATATGGTGTATTGAATTAATTCATGTCAAAAAGGAGCGAACGATTCATTTGCTCTTCAGATGGTAATTAATTGAAAATGGAAAATAGATGGAATATACTGAAAGCGTTCACAAAATGATGGATATAAATGGAGGGAATTAAATGACCACTACTATAAGCTCTAATATTAGTCCCAAATTAGCAGAGTTTCTAAAAGGTACAAAACAGTTATATATGAATGGTGAATTCGTAGACTCAGTATCTGGTAAAACATTTGAAACAATGAATCCTGCTACTGGTGAAGTTTTGGCTGTGATTTCAGAAGCGCAATCTGAAGATATTGATATAGCTGTCAAAGCTGCACGTAAAGCATTTGATCAAGGACCATGGAGAACAATGAATGCTGCAGAACGCAGTCGTTTAATATACAAATTGGCAGATTTAATGGAAGAAAACAAGCTGGAGTTGGCTCAATTGGAAACATTGGATAACGGGAAGCCTTTCCGTGAAACATCTAATGCAGATATTCCATTAGCCATTGAACACTTCCGCTATTTTGCAGGTTGGTCGACTAAAATCATGGGACAAACCATCCCAGTAGCCGGTAATTTTTTTAATTATACAAAACATGAACCAGTTGGAGTGGTTGGGCAGATTATCCCGTGGAATTTCCCATTATTAATGGCTGCCTGGAAACTCGGAGCGGCACTTGCTACCGGGTGTACAATCGTATTAAAACCAGCAGAAAACACACCTCTTTCTGCATTATACCTGGCACAACTAATTAGTGAAGCTGGATTCCCGGATGGAGTCGTCAATATTGTCCCAGGATATGGTCCGTCAGCAGGACAACCATTGGTCGATCATCCAATGATCGATAAGATTGCCTTTACGGGTTCGACTAAGGTGGGTAAACAAATTATGAAATCAGCTGCTGATACGCTGAAACGCGTAACATTGGAACTTGGAGGAAAATCGCCGAATATCATTCTTCCGGATGCAGATTTATCAAAGGCTGTTCCGGGTGCATTAATGGGTATCATGTTCAATCAGGGGCAAGTTTGCTGTGCAGGCAGCCGTTTATATGTCCAAAAGAAAATGTATGATAATGTCGTTTCTGATTTAATAACGTGTGCCAAGGATATTAAACAGGGTAATGGGTTAGAAGAAGATACAACGATGGGCCCGCTTATTTCCGCCCAGCAGCAGTCCAGGGTAAAAGGATATATTGACCAAGGTGTTGAAGAAGGAGCCGAAGTGTTAATTGGAGGGGATATTCCATTTGATAAAGGCTATTTTGTATCACCGACCGTGTTTGCAGATGTAAACCATAGCATGACAATAGCAAAAGAAGAAATATTTGGACCTGTTGTAGCGGCCATGCCATTTGATGATATTGATGATCTTATACAAAAAGCCAATGACAGCAACTACGGGTTAGCGGCAGGTGTTTGGACACAGGACTTGAAAAAGGCTCATCAAATCGCACATAAGTTACAAGCGGGTACGGTATGGGTAAATACCTATAATACATTTGATGCGGCTTCTCCTTTTGGAGGGTACAAACAATCCGGTATTGGTCGTGAAATGGGAAGCTATGCACTCGATAACTACACAGAAGTGAAGAGTGTATGGATTAATATGGACTAAGATCTTTAAGAAAGCAGTGTGGTTATGGACGGTAATCACACTGTTTTTCCTTATTTGGTTAATCAGTTAAATAAGAGCATAAATAAGCCCCATAAAAGTCAGAGCTATGTCTGTCTTTTATGGGGTGATTTTATTTATTAAGAGCTTAGCTTTTCTTTAAAGATGGCTCAGTTTGAATTTTTGGAAGGTCTTTTGGTTCTTCCTGTTTAAAGATACTTTGTAAAACGAATGTCTGGATGATCAAGAAGATTCCGCTTGTTATCCAATAGAGCGGAAGAGCAGCCGGAGCCGAAAAAGAAATGAACATAATCATCATAGGTGACAAGAGTCCCATTAATTTCATTTGATTCTGCTGTTCAGGCTGCATTTGGCTTGAGCTGACTTTGAATTGGAGATAGTAAATCAATCCGGCAATTAACGCCATGATCATGTTCGCCTCGCCAAGACTAAACCAAAGGAAGTCATGGGTTGCAATTGTATGTGAGTCCCTAATGGCATAATAGAATCCCATTAATATCGGCATTTGAATCAGCATTGGTAAGCATCCGATATTGAGAGGATTTACGCCATGCTTCTGATAAAGCTGCATCATTTCCTGTTGAATTTCTGCTTTCTTCGCTGCATCAGTTGTTTGTTTTAATTTTTCTTGTATAGCTTCCATCTCAGGCTTTAAAACTTCCATTTTCCGTTTCATATCAGCTTGAGTTTTATACTGTTTAACAGTCAACGGCATGAGCAATAATTTAATCAGCAACGTAGCCAAAATAATGGCGAGCCCATAATTCCCCTGAAATAGATCTGCATTAAATTCCAGTAAGGATAATAAGGGAGAGACAATAAAGTGTTGGAAAAAACCGTCTCCGTTAGAATTGGCTGAACATCCACTCAACAACATTCCTGCGAATAAAACACCTATTAATTTTTTCAATCCATTTCCTCCGATCATGTATTTGTTTATACGATGGGATGGAAATGGCTGCTTTCTTTATCTCCGGGGTTTACCTTAATACGAAATAAAGTGAAAAAGCGTTGAATATGGCGTTTATCTATAATTGGCTGTTTCTTATTGCTTTTTAAAATCGGTTGATTCGTTCCTTCTTCATAGTGGTTACTGAAAAGGACTTTATTTTGCTTATGCACTATGAATAAGGCGGCTAACGGAAAGACAACCGAGAATAAAAAGGCAATTATTAATGTCTGCTGTATGACATCATAATCGTATTCAATTAATAATCCTATCATGGCTGGCAACTCTCCGTTTAAGATTTTCAAATTATGAAGTGATTTGTTATGGATACTATACCATTAAATGAATGCCAGGGATAGAAGAAGTTCTCTTATTAAGTGAGAAGAGACGAATAAGAAGGGAATAAAGTTTTAGCTGAGAGGTGAACAGTTTTTTTTGATTGATATTTACTTATATAAACAAAGGTGTTAGCTACCTTAATCATTATGCTGCAAGATCAAAATAAAGTTTAATAAAAGGATTTAACAATATTTTAATCGAATAAATATAGATGCATATAAAAGAGTCAGAATTCGAAGGGAAATTTCTTTATGTTTACTAGAATTAAAGAAGGGGGAGATAGATTTGGAAATAGATATATCAGGTGCAGGAATAAATTTTGGGCTATTTTGTATTGGGGTTGGATTAGCTTTATTGGGGCATTACATAGGTAAAGGACTCATAAATTTTCGTCAGTCTAAAAATGTAATTGATTACAATGTGTTTTTAAAAGAGAGTGACCTAGCCTATATTTTTAAATTAAATAGGAATGAAATAAAGGCTTTATTGACTGAACATCAGGATGTCCCTAAGCTGGTATTAAACGGAACTACCTATTATCCTAAAACAATTAATTGAATGGATTTCATCCAAGAATTTTAGCAGTTAAACGGACGGTTTAAGTAAAAAAAGAACAAACGGCTGGTTTCCCAGTCGTTTGTTCTGTTATTTATAAGCGAATAGACTCTATCCTATAAAAATACTTATATAGAAAGTAAGTAATCACACCGTAATAATGGTTACCTCAATATTTCCTCGCGTTGCTTTAGAATAAGGGCAAACCTGGTGGGCCATATCAGCATATTTTTTAACTTCTTCTTTATCCAAACCAGGGATAGAGACATCTAAGCGGACAGCCAGTTTAAAACCGCCATCTTCTTCATCTTTACCAATCGTTACATTAGACGTGACCGTTGTATCTACTTTTTTTCGATCCTTACGTAATACGAGGTTTAATGCACTGTCATAACAGGCAGCATATCCTGCTGCAAACAGTAATTCTGGGTTTGCAGCTTGTTCTCCGCTACCTCCCAATGCTTTTGGTTGCCTCACATCTAAATCTATAATCCCGTCTTCAGATTTTACATGTCCTTCACGACCGCCTGTGGATGTGACGGTTGCTGTATATAATGGTTCCATCAAACCAACTCCTTAATTAATGATATATAGCACTTTTCCCTATTTTGGTTTTATTAAACAGATTGTCAAAAGAATAGGTATTAATCATTATGAAAATATCTCCTTTTTTATCTAGACTACATAGAAAAGCTAGGCATATAATAATGGTGAAAGTAAATATATGGGAAGTAGTGTGTATATGTATGGAAACAGAAATGCTAACTATTTTTGATGAATCAGGTTCCGCGATTGGGGTAGCCACACGCGATGAAGTCCATAATAAAGGATATTGGCATCAAACCTTTCAATGTTATGTGGTTGGAAAAGAAAATCATGAAGAATATATGTATCTTCAACTTAGAAGTCATTTAAAAAAAGATTTTGCTAATGTTTACGATATAACTGCAGCGGGACATATTCTTTCAAACGAAACGGTAGCTGATGGTGTAAGAGAAGTTAATGAGGAACTTGGATTAAATGTTACCTATGATCAACTAAACAGCCTTGGTATGTTTCCTAATGTAATAGAAACAGAGACAATCAAAGACCATGAATTAAGTCATGTTTTTCTTTATGAAATGACAGAACCTATGGAGACTTTTATCCTGCAGCCGGAAGAAGTATCTGGAATGGCAAAAGCTCGATTATACGATTTTATTTCTTTTTACAATGGAGATTCAGATCATTTGGAGATTGAAGGCTATAAGCAGGATTCTAGCGGAGGTAAAACCTGGTTTAAGGAGACAATAAGTAAGGACCGGTTTGTACCGCATTCTAAGCAGTATTTTGTTAGCGTGGCAGAAGCTATTTGCTCTAACCGGAAAGCTTAAATCGAGGAAGTGCTTAGAAAAGATAAACGATCGGTAGCATAGTCAACTGAATCTCGGAATGGACATAGAAATCAAAGTAAATTATAACTCAATATATGCCGAGTCTATGCAGCAAGTCTATCAATCTGTGGGCTGGAATAAGCATACAATTGAAATGATTAATCAAGTATTCACAGTAAGCACGCATGTGGCCATTGCTTTTAAAGAAGATAGACTAATTGGTTTTGGAAGAGCGCTATCAGATGGTGTATTTAATGGTGCGATTTATGATCTCGTAGTCCATACAGACGAACAGGGTAATGGAGTAGCTAAGGAAATTATTAACTCTCTATTAACACAATTGAATCCGTATCTTGTATCCACTTAATTTCGACAGTCGGAAACGAGGAATTTTATAAAAAATGCGGATTTTACCCATTGAAAACAGGTATGGCCCGCTATTTGAATCAGGAGTTGGCTGAAACCTATTTGGTTAAATAAAAAAGGGGGAATACAATGTTTGAACAGATTATAACGGAGGCAAATGAACTGCGTGCTCTGATAGGAGAACCAAGTAAACTAGTAAAAAATAAAGTGATTAAACGATTGGATGATCATTGTGTTCATTTCATAAGCAAATCTCCGTTTGTGTTTATTGGTACAACGGATGGAAACGGGAATTTAGATGTTTCACCTAGGGGAGACCAAGCTGGATTTGTTCGAATATTGGATGAAAATTATTTGATAATTCCAGAACGGAGAGGCAATAAAAGAATGGACACTCTATACAATCTTCTAATGAACCCTGGAGTAGGCTTGTTGTTTATTATTCCAGGCTTGGGTGAAACCCTCCGTGTAAATGGAAAAGGGTACGTAGTAAAAGATCCAGACTTGCTTGAGTGTTTAGGTGTTAATGGAAAGACACCAAACATCGGTATTGGGGTTAAGGTAGAGGAATGCTTTATTCATTGTGCAAAAGCATTTATTAGATCAGAATTATGGAACCCGACAACGTGGCCAGATAAAAATTCTCTTCCTCAAGCTTCAAAGATACTTGCAGCGCATGCCAGCAAATTGAAAACAAGAGCTGAAGACATTGAAATTCAATTAAAGGAGGGTTACACAACCAGATTATATTAAGCAATTTTTTTGTTGCTCTCTGATAGTAATCTTATTCTTTCGCCACAGTAAAAATAAGACTGTTTTCGTAAGGATGTTGCTTTTGTATAATTTATTCTGAGTTGTAAAACCGCCACCTCCAGGAAGGAAGTGGCTGTTCTAGTTATTTAAAGAAATGACGCGTTAATTCATATACCTTTTTACATAATTATAGAGTGGTTTTACATCATTAATCGGTTTATTTAATACAGGTACGGCTTTTTGCATCCATATTGTCGTGTAAATATCTCGAAGTTCTCCCTCAATCTGTAAATCCAGTCTATATATGTTTTAATCAGGATAGAATGTTCATTTCATCGCATATATTTCATCGCCAAATTGCTTCTATCCGAGCTATAATATAATTAAATATTACAAATTGACCCCATTTTTAAAACTCTCCAGCGAAAGAACATTCTAATCTGCCTATTTATATGAATTGAGGTGTTTATATGAAAAAAATCATTGAGGTACGCCGCCTCACCAAAACCTATGGTGACATTACTGCGGTGAATGATATTGATTTTTATGTAGAGCAAGGAAAGCTGTTTGCCTTCCTCGGTCCTAATGGCGCGGGCAAAAGCACGACAATTGATATGTTATGCACGCTCTTGAAGCCAGATAAAGGAGAAATCATCATCAATGGCTTTCAGATTGCTAAAAATGATTCAAAAATCCGTGAATCAATCGGGGTAGTCTTCCAGGAAAGTCTGCTCGACCCTCTCCTGACTGTACGGGAAAATCTCCTAACAAGAGCCAAATTCTATCAGATTCCAAAATCGGAGCTCAAATCCAGAGTGGAACAAGCAGCGATTGCAGCTGATGTCATGGACTTTATTGATCGCCCATACGGAAAATTATCAGGAGGACAAAGGCGCCGCGCTGATATAGCAAGAGCTCTTGTGAACACACCGAAGGTTCTTTTCCTGGATGAGCCGACTACCGGTCTTGACCCCCAAACAAGAAGAAGTGTTTGGGAGACGATTACGAACCTGCAAAGAGATCAGGGACTGACTGTATTCTTGACGACACATTATATGGAGGAAGCCGCCTCTGCCGACTATATCATGATTATTGATGATGGAGAGATTGTGGCAAAGGGAACTCCTTATGAACTGCGAAATACATATAGCTCAGATATGCTGAAAATTGAACCGATTGACTATGCTGCTCTCGATGAGCTTTTTCAAGCCAATGGAATCAGTTACAAAAACGAGCATCAACTGATGATCATTAAAATAGCGAATACAAAAGAGGCCCTCTCGATTCTAAAATTGGCAGAGCCCTTGATTGCAAATTTTGAAGTGATGCATGGGACAATGGATGACGTGTTCATCGAAATCACAGGAAAGGAAATACGTGCTGATGTTTAATTTAGCAAAGCGTAATCTAAAACTATTTTTTCGGGATAAAAGTGCGGTCTTCTTCTCCTTATTGGCCGTCTTCATTATCATTGGCTTATATGTCCTCTTTCTTGGAGATACCATTGCAGGGGACATGACCGAAATTAAGGAAGCTCGATACTTAATGGACAGTTGGATTATGGGCGGTCTTCTTGCCGTTACCTCTGTCACGACGACAATGGGCGCTTTTGGCACAATGGTAGAGGATCGGGCAAATGGCAATGCAAAAGATTTCTATGCTTCGCCATTAAAAAGGTATCAAATCGCTGGTGGTTATGTAATCAGTTCATTTATGGTCGGCCTCATCATGTGTATGGTCACTTTTGTCTTAGCGGAGATATATATTGTCGCAAACGGTGGGGAGCTTTTGCCACTCATAGGTATGTTAAAAATCATTGTGTTGATGTTCCTATCGGTTCTAGCCTCAAGCGCAATGGTGTTTTTCTTAGTTAGCTTTTTTTCAAGTGTTAATGCATTTGCAACTGGCAGTACGATTATCGGGACATTAATCGGGTTTCTTACCGGCATTTACATACCAATTGGCAATCTTCCTGATGCTGTACAAATGATTGTGAAGATCTTTCCGGTCACCCATGCAGGCGTCTTATTTCGTCAGGTATTTATGGAAGAGCCCTTAAAAATATCATTCGACGGTGCACCAAGTGCTGCAGTCGATGGTTTTAAAGAAGAACTGGGTGTTGTGCTGACATATGGTGACTTTACTGCCCAAGGCAGCACGCATATTCTTGTCCTGGTAGGAGTCACCATTTTATTTTTCGCTCTTGCCGTATGGAATGTATCACGAAAGAAATCTTAGCAGGGGACATAGTTTCCTGCTTTTTTCATGCACTAATATAGTTATCTTTTTCCTGAATCAATTTCATGTTAATCCAGCTAAATTGCCCTTCACCGCATCCTCAACCAGTATTTTTTAATAATGACTCTTATTCGATTATTATATCGAAGCTGTATGATCCTTTCTTATTCCCTAAAGCTTTAATTAGAATCAATATTAGGGAATGTGAATTGCAAATATTTTCCTAATATTTGATATAATGGTAGAGGTTGGAGAGAATTGAAAGTAAGAGGAATTACTATAAAGGTATATTTTTATAATTCAAACAGCAAAAATACCATTAACAAATACCGCGGAAAAATGATAATAAGGGGCGAATAAATTGATCAAAACCACTGAAGAATTGTTAATTGCTCTGCGAAGTGTTATTCAAGAAAGCCGAGTAACGACCAATCATACTATTTTAGAACAACACAGCATAGATGAATCGTATCATCGTGCTAGTCTGCCTGATATAGTAGTGTTTCCGACAAACACAGAAGAAGTGAGGGAGATAATTACTATAGCGGATCAATATAAAGTGCCGATTGTGCCATTTGGAAGGGGAACAAGCTTGGAAGGGCATGTTATTCCTTATGACCATGGAATCATGATTGACTTTTCTCTTATGGATAAAATAGTAGAGGTTAGGGAGAAGGACTTTCTTGTGAAAGTTCAACCAGGGGTGACGCGTTCTCAGTTGAATAAAGAGCTGAAAAAATACGGATTGTTTTTCTCCGTAGATCCGGGAGCAGATGCAACACTTGGTGGGATGGCAGCTACAAATGCCAGTGGAACAACATCTGTTAAATATGGAATTATGCGTGACCAAGTTCGGGATTTAGAGGTTGTTCTCGCAGATGGCACAGTGATTCATACAGGAAATTTAGCAGAAAAATCTTCTTCTGGCTATCATTTAAATGGTGTATTTGTTGGTTCGGAAGGGACACTTGGATGTTTTACTGAATTGACATTAAGAGTGTACGGTATTCCTGAAAATATTATGGCAGCGCGAGCATCCTTTAAAACAGTTAGTGATGCTGTTGAAGCAGTCTTGAATATTTTACAAGCGGGAATTCCAATTGCAAGAGTTGAGCTCGTAGATGAACCTTCTATGAAACAAGTAAACCTTCATAATAAGACGGCCTATCTGGAACAGCCAACCTTATTTTTAGAATTTGAGGGGAATGAGGCGGGCTTAAAGCAAGATGTTGAATTTATGAAAGAGATTGTGGAAGCTCACAATTGTGAACGTATTGAATTCGAGACCGATAATGCTGCTCGAAATCAGCTATGGGAAGCTCGCCATAATCTAGCTTACTCCTATATTCACGGACACCCAGGAAAAAAACTCATGATAACCGATGTTTGTTTGCCCCTTTCCGAGTTAGCAGGTGCTATTGCTCATGCAAGAGAAACACTTGATTTGTTAATGCTTACAGGCGGTGTTGTTGGGCACGTCGGTGATGGCAATTTTCATGTTCTGTTAATGATTGATATGAATGATTTTGATGAACTGAAAAGAGCTGATCAATATAATGAAATGATTGTCATGTATGCACTTGAACGAGGAGGAACTTGTACAGGAGAACATGGTGTCGGCATTGGGAAACAGAAATACCAAGAGAAAGAACACGGAGAAGCACTGCTGGTGATGGAAAAGATTAAACGGGTACTAGATCCAGATAATCTTCTAAACCCAAATAAAATTTTTAAAATAAAGAAAGAGAAATAAATAGATTGGTAGAATTTGTTGGTAGAATTTGTTTTAACCTTGATAGCTCTCTTAAGATAGAGACATATATTGGTGGATGAGTTTTTATAATGATAACAGGAGGGTTTTAGGGGTGGAATTACAACAATGGTTTGAAAAAGGTTTAACAACGGAACAGTATATCGATGGTATGAAAACAAATAAAGAAAATCTCCTAAAGGTATATGAATCGTTCCATCTATCAGGGGAGAGTAAAGAGGCGCTTTTAACTATACCGCCCACTGGGATTAAGGTTATTGTGTTGACAGAAGATTGGTGCGGGGATGCAATGGTAAATATCCCGATTTTACTGCGTATTGCAGAGGCAACAAATATCGACGTTCGTTTTATCCTGCGTGACAGCAATTTAGAGTTAATGGATCAGTATTTAACCAATGGAACGGCTCGATCGATCCCGATTTTTATTTTCATAGATGAGGATGGAAATGAATTAACCGTCTGGGGACCACGCGCTGCTAAAATTCAACAAAGCTTTGAGGAATTGAAATCACAGTTACCAAGCGCAGATGCCCCTGATTTTAAAGAAAAACAACTTGAGATGTTCAAAGAATTTGTAAATAAATTTACGGTGGATTATGATACTTGGCATGTTATTGCAGATAGCATTATTAGTAAGTTAAAAGAAATTAAGTAGCGAGTGATTCATCTAAAAGTATTAGAAGAGGATATATCACCGAGAAAAGCTTAGGCGACATACAAGGACGGGCTTCAATGATTCAATAGAATGGAATCCAGCCATAAAATTTTGACAATCATTTAACTTCAGGCTTCGGTAATTAGGAACTTAAAATCTAGATAATTGAATGTGTAGAGAAAATATTTTTGGAAAGGACAGAAGGAGCAGGCTTCCCAACAAGAAGAAACCTGCTTTTATATATGGGCCATTAAAAAATGTGAAAGGATTGCAAAGTCAATAAAAGACGGTGGAACTGCAAAGTTAGTCAAGTACTCAAAGGAATAGAATGCTGGTTATATGAAAGGATTTTTGAATTGGAGAAATATAAAAAAAGAAAGT
The DNA here is from genome assembly GCF_058216035.1 of Pradoshia sp. Z4_20. NCBI lineage: Bacteria > Bacillati > Bacillota > Bacilli > Caryophanales > Bacillaceae > Pradoshia > Pradoshia sp. Z4_20. The sequence goes on along the minus strand of NZ_JBZAJD010000002.1, from coordinate 147,764 downwards.
GTCCGTTTGTTATTTCAATTGCTGCTGTTTCAGGTGGAGGAAAAACGACCATCACCTCTTACCTGAAAAATAATTTGCAAAATAGTGGAACTCTATCCTTTGATGATTATGATTTTAATGGTCCCAATGACATGATTAATTGGATTGATAATGGAGGTAATCCAGATGATTGGGATTTATCACCGCTTCTTACAGATATAAAAAAGTTAGTTAATGAACCGCTGGATTACATAATAGTAGATTTTCCATTCGCTAATTTACATAGTCAAATGAAGGAAATTATTGATTTTGCAGTATTTATTGATACTCCAATGGATATTGCCATGGCACGAAGATTAACTCGAGATTTTAGAAATGGTGCCGTTGAGGAGATTATGATGGATTTAAATTACTACATTGGTTGGGGAAGAAGGGGATATCTTCATATGTTGAATACGATCAAACCAATTTCTGACCTCATTGTAGATGGAACATTACCTGAATATGAGATTGTAAATATTATTACTAAAAAAATAGAAACATAGTTGATTTTAGGGGGTAAACATGGTGAATATACGCTATGTAACAACAGAAGAGGAAAAGCAAAAGGTCTTGTCAGCCTATTTTAAAGAAGGTTTGAGTGGTCAATTAGATACTTTTCCGAGTAAGGAGAAAAGAAAGCTGATCATTTTACAAAATATAAGTGAACGTTTTGAACTGGGGAGAGTATATTCAGAAATAGAAATTAACGAAGTATTGAAAACAATTTACGGTGATTTTGCAACAATTAGAAGAGAGCTTATCGTGTATGGATTTATGAATCGCAGCACGGATTGTTCGGAATATTGGATAAAAGAAGATTAAATGGATAAAATTTATATTGAGCAAGCCAAGCAAAAATGTTAGGGGATAATAGGATATTTAAATTATGTTGAATGATGAACTATTTAGTCTCACCCTTTGGAGACCGGTATTCTATCAAACTATAGCGAAAGTCCACGGCTGTCAAATTGACGGTCTTCTTTTATGCTGTTAAAGAGCAGTTTAGTTGAAAACAAATAGTGGATTGATAAACTGGAATAAGTGTATATTTATACCATGAGTGTAATAATGATACTAATTTGATTAGTAGGTTTTGTAATCATAATACAAGTATACTGCATGAAATAAAAGTTTATTTACATAATATGATTATTATACGGCAATCATTTCTTTTGACCGACGAAAAAGGGTATCGGATAACTAATTATATAAATTATACAACTAAGGGTGAGGTAGCATGAAAAACTTATTAAAAAAGATAACCCGATTTTTCAAAACAGATAAAGAGTTATTTATTGAAGAATTGAACGATTACCGCCAAATGTTAGATGATGCTATAAAAATTTTAGAGGAGAACATTCAAATTTTAAAGTTAGCATTAGCAAAGCATATAGAAATCGGTCATTACTTGGATATGAAACAATCGAACAAGCTTATTCGAATTGAAAGTATAAATAAGTTAGTCACACAGTATGTGGATCATAAGAAAGATACAGCTGCCAGGGAAATGATTCGAGAAAAAGTTAAGGAACAGCAGAAATTACAATGTCTGAATGAAATAATAGATATGCATAATCAAAGAATCCAAGAATATCAATATAGGCTAAATAAAGCCCTTTGTGTTTTAGATAATGATAAAAGCAATCGAGAAGCTTTTATTATCAAACAGAAAATAGCATTACAGGAATTGGTGATTTCTGAAAAGTTAGACAGAGGGAACTGCAAGAAGCATATTGAACGGATTAAAAGGGAAATTATCGATAAAGAGTCCTATAAAGAACTTAATCCAAAAGAGGATACAGTAAATGAAGTGTTAATAGATAGCGAGATTGAGAAGGAACTTTCCATCTTTAAACTGAATTACTCTTCAAGTAATGTGTAAATCCTTTAAAATCAAAAGCTTATGTTGAGCTTTTATGAGGTTAGTTTTGGTCGGGCTAATCGAATAAAGGTTTATGATGCCATTAACGTATGAATATTAAGATTGAAGACAGGGAGATTATTTCTCTGTCTTTTTTACTTTTTCATTTAGGACTTCGCTTTCTTGCTGTTAAGAATGATCATTGCCATACTATCTTGTTCGATATTATCTTGGTTCAGTTTATCAACAGAAGAATTGAATTGAAGTAAGGATAATTACAACGATAACGAATGGAGTAAATTATAAATGGTGATAATTTAAATATTTTAATAATTCAAACACTTAAAGTATAATAATGGAATATCTGGAGATTTTTATTATTCCTACAAAACATTACATATTTCTCTTGAATGGGATGGAAGGTGAGGGATGGTAGTTGAATTATTCGTTACATCCACTTGGAGACCGAGCAATTTTAATTGAATTTGGCAAAGAGATAGATGAAGAGACCTATAACTCTGTCCGAAAGATAAGCAACATATTGGAAAGTGAGCAACCTGAGTGGCTGATTGAGGTGGTTCCCGCGTATACAACACTTACCTTATTTTATTCTCCTGAATATGTTTATCGAGCATTTCAGGAAAGTCGGCTACCATATGAAGTAATCACTAGTGAATTAAAAAGATTGCTAGACCGTCTTCAACCATCAATTAAAAACGAACAAAGAAGAGTGGAAATTCCAATTTGCTATGGCGGAGAATACGGGCCGGATCTAGTATATGTGGCTAAATATAATTATTTAACTGAACAGGAAGTTATTGAGATTCATTCAAGTGGTGATTATCTTATATACATGCTTGGTTTTGCACCTGGATTCCCCTATATTGGAGGAATGTCTAAGGAAATTTCAGCACCAAGAAGAAAATCGCCAAGACAAAATATACCCCCGGGAACGGTAGGAATTGCTGGTGAACAAACAGGAATTTATCCAATTGAAACACCAGGAGGTTGGCAGTTGATTGGGAGAACTCCTCTGAAATTATTTAATCCAACTGATTCGTCACCCACTTTATTGCAAGCTGGGGACCGGGTTCAATTTAAACCAATTAGCCCTGAAGAGTATGTCAGTCTGGAGGGGGAACGGCAATGTTAATAATTGAAAAATCGGGTTTGTTAACCTCCATTCAGGATTTAGGAAGGTATGGATTTAAAAAATATGGGATTATCACAGGCGGAGCAATGGATCCGTTATCTCATAGAATGGCAAATCTGTTGGTCCAGAATCATGAAAATGAACCGACGATTGAAATGACCCTCTATGGTCCAACTATACGATTTTTAGAGAATACGATAGTTTCTTTGTGCGGAGGAAACTTATCCCCTTCTTTAAATGGCAGGCCAATGCAAATGGCAAGTCCTATTCACATTCAAAAAGGGGATGTTCTGACATTCGGCCAGCCTAAGACAGGATGCCGTGCCTATTTAGCAATACGCGGGGGCATAAAGATTCAAAAAGTGATGGGGAGCTATTCCACTTATTTACGTGCACAAATAGGGGGATTCAAAGGGAGACCTTTGCAAAAGGGCGATCACTTAGGGGCTGGTCCTTTAAAACTTGAGAGGGATGTAATTAGCACGAAGTGGTTTGCTTCGAACTTGTTGCATATAGAGCCAGAAGGCCGTAAAAAGGTAAGGGTTTTAAAGGGCAGGCATTTTGAAGAATTTACAAAAAGGAGTATAGATGCCTTTTCTAAGCAATCTTATAAAATTTCTCCTCAATCAGATAGAATGGGTTATCGTCTTGATGGAGTCTCGCTTGAACTTTTTAAGCAGAAAGAGATTATTTCAGAAGCCGTCACTTTTGGGACGATACAGGTTCCTGCAAATGGGAAACCAATTATATTGATGGCTGATAGTCAGACGATCGGCGGCTATCCAAAAATAGCAGAAGTTATTTCGGTTGATTTGCCAGTTGTTGCCCAGGCAAAACCAGGTGATTCTTTGCAATTTGAATTCGTCACATTGGATGAGGCGCAGCAGCTTTATATTAATCAAGAAAAACAACTGAAAATTTTAAAAAGGGGAATTGGGATGAAATTTAATAAGGGGAAACAATATGTATAAGATTGACATTAATTGCGATATGGGAGAAAGCTTTGGGCAGTATCGATTGGGGCGAGATGAAGAGATACTAAATTATGTATCTTCAGCTAATATAGCCTGTGGTTTTCATGCAGGCGATCCATCGACAATGAAGAAAACAGTACGGTTAGCGCTTTCGAAGGGAGTTGGAATAGGAGCACATCCGGGTTTTCAGGATTTAATAGGTTTTGGGCGCAGGGAAATGAGGGTTAGTCCTGAGGAAGCCTATGATCTGGTAATCTATCAAATCGGTGCATTATATGCGTTTACAAAGGCAGAGGGAGGCAAGCTACAGCACGTAAAACCGCACGGAGCTTTATTTAATATGGCGGCAAAGGATGTTGCTCTGTCCGAAGCCATTTCGGAAGCGGTATATGATGTCGATCCTGAATTGATTTTATTTGGATTATCCGGTGGAGAATTGGTGAAGGCGGCCAAACGTATTGGTTTACGTGCTGCCAGTGAGGTTTTTTCAGACCGCACTTATCAGGCGGATGGAACATTAACCTCCAGAACGGAAGCCAATGCATTGATTAAAGATCCAACAAAAGCCATTCATCAAGTTGTTCGTATGGTGAAAGAGCAGAGGGTTACTTCCGTTCAGGATGAGGTGATAACGATAAAAGCAGATACAGTCTGTATTCATGGAGATGGAGAAAACGCGTTGGAATTTGCAAAGCAAATCTCAGAAACATTAAAAAGAGAAGATATCGAAATTCAAAAAATAGATCGTTTCATAAATGAATTGATATAAAAAATCTCTTTGGAAGACATTTGAATACAGCTGGTTGTTATTCTAACTAATGAGCCAAAGCTGGATGGGGGAGTCGTATGAAAAAGAAAGAATCGCATTTGAGTATTTTAGTAGGGGCTGCCTTTTTAATGGCCACATCAGCGATCGGCCCAGGATTTTTAACACAAACGTCTGTATTTACTGAACAGCTATTGGCGAGTATGGGCTTTGTTATTTTGATATCCATTATTATAGATATTGGGGCACAGGTGAATATTTGGAGAATTATAGCTGTATCAGAAAAGAGGGCGCAGGATATAGCGAATGAATTACTACCGGGATTAGGTTATTTTTTAGCTACTTTAATTGTATTAGGGGGATTAGCATTTAATATTGGGAATATTGCGGGGGCAGGACTCGGTATCAATGTAATCACTGGGGTCGATGCAAAATGGGGTGCGCTTTTAAGTGGATTAGTTGCGGTAGGAATATTCTTAGTTCGTGAGGCTGGTAAAGTAATGGATCGGTTTGTACAAATTATGGGCTTTATTATGATTTTTCTTACTGTTTATGTAATGTTCACAGCTAATCCTCCCTATGCCAAAGCTCTTGTACATACAGTGTGGCCTGATGAGATTAATCTGCTGGCGATTGTCACATTGGTTGGAGGAACAGTCGGTGGTTATATAACTTTTGCGGGTGGGCACAGATTAATTGATGCCGGGTTGACTGGAAAACAAAATTTACCTCAAGTTACTAAGAGTGCGGTTAGTGCCATTGGCATTGCATCCATCATGCGAATATTTTTGTTTTTAGCAGTATTGGGAGTGGTTTCACAGGGCTTTGTTTTGGATGCCGGTAATCCGGCAGCCTCTGTCTTTAAGCAAGCTGCAGGGAATGTAGGATATAAAATGTTTGGGGTCATAATGTGGGCTGCTGCCATTACTTCAGTTATAGGTGCAGCATATACATCGGTTTCCTTTATCAAAACCTTTAGTAGTTTTGTTGATCGTTATCAAAAATGGTTTGTCATTGCTTTTATCGTTATTTCAACGGCAGTGTTCGCGACAATTGGCCAGCCTGTACAGATTCTCGTGCTGGTGGGGGCATTAAATGGTTTGATTCTTCCTGTGGCTCTTGGTGTTATGCTAATAGCAGCCTATAAGAAGAAAATAGTAGGAGACTATAAACAGCCTTTATGGCTTACTGTTTTTGGTGTAGTTATCGTTATTGGTATGGCGATAATGGGAGGTTATTCACTCATTAATGGTTTGTCACAATTGTTTTAGTAAATAATCTTTGATTAATGAGTCTCAATATCATTTAATCCATTGAGAAGTTATAACATCTAGATTTTAATCAAAACCCTAATTTCGTTCATATAATCTTTGTGAAAATCAGGGTCTTTTTATGTAATGTTCCGCATATATGGTTCGTGGCACGGATTCATTCATCGGTTAATTTTCCAGGAAAGGAATCAACTTATTGTATATTATATTCACCCCTGTTTATCACCGGTAATCAGCGGTGATTTAAGCGGATTTCCTTAGAGTTTTGCGCCTTTTTATACACCTTAAATTTATGGTTATTATACGTAAGTGCGTGGAATAAAATTTCATTTTACATCAACACAAAATGTTTTGTCAATAATTAATTTGTAAAAATATCAAAAAAATGGTATAATAGTTTTACAGTTGTTTTTTATCGTATTTCAAATTCCGCTGGACTTTTCTTTACAGATAGAATTTGCATACGTTTTTTTTTATATACTTTTATAAAACGAAGGAAAATTCAGATGTTTTTTAAGCTTTAAAGTAAGTTAGTTGAATAAAATTTTCAATAAACTATTTATCCCGTTCAAACTGGTGCTAAGACTCCGCCTTCAAACATAAGCAGAAGCAATCACGGTTAAGGCGGAGATAAGCGTCGGTAAGAACCCGATTGGTTCAACGAATGCTCGGGAGGGGATGAAAGAAAACCTTCACCGAGCAAAGTTTCACTTTATTAGTAAACGAGTTTTTATATACAAGGAGGACTTTAATAATGAATCTAATCAATAAGAAAGTTACACACAAACGTTTTGGAACGGGTAGTATAGTTGGGCATAATGAGTCTAAAATTGAAATAAATTTCGAATCGGAAAATAAAATGTTTGTTTACCCTGATGTTTTTGGAGAGCATCTAAAACTACATGATAAAAGTGATGCTAAGTCACTCGAAGAAATTATACAAAAAAAGGAAGACGAACTAAAAGAGGAAGAATGGAAAAAGGAAGAAGAAAAAAAACTACAACGAAAAAAACAGGAACTTCGCGTAGAACACGAAAAACTTATGAAGCATCATAAGCTACATCCTGAATCACAAATGGTTTTTTGGTGTGACACAGAAGAACAGAATAGTTCTCTTTCAGAGTGGAAGGTTTTTTCGGGTGTAATAAAAAGCGGTAAAAACAAAGGAAATCCGAACAAGCCAGTCCGTTTACATCAAAATAGCGCTGTCCTGTTAACTGCAGTCGATTCCAATATGTCTGAAAAAGACAGACGTATCTTAGGTGTCTATATGGTGCATGAAAATTTTGTCGGAAAGATGTGTGAAGATGGAATTATTCCTGCTCATTCAAAATACAGAATCCAACTTACAGAAGAGGAATCAGATCAGTTGGCTTTCTGGGAATATTATGTAAATGAGAAAAATCCAGAAAAAATGACATGGAATACAGGTAAATACCGTTATTTCGATAATTTATGGATGGCTCAAATTTTACTTGCTATCATTTCGTTGAAAAGTGACCCGAATGAACGAGAACTTGCACAGCAATTCTTTAATCATTTTTGTAAAATGAATCAGATCATGGAACAAGATATACCAAAGCCTAATGGCGCTATAATGCGTACTTAGACGCTAGTCTAAAGATTAGTTGAAGACGAATAAAAAATAGCGAGCATATGTCATTAAAACCAACAGGATCATGTGTACACACATATAGTATACTCTAGGTTGAGTGAATGACACAGATTGAAACAGTTTTAATTCGAATGAAAGTACCCTAATCTCTGAGCAGAGATTAGGGTTTTTTATATGCCGTGTGAAAAAGTAAAATTAAAAATCTGATTTTTGATTTATAGGTATATGAACCACTTGATGTTATATTAAAATATTGGTGGAGACGTATATATAATTAATTTTATACTGTGAGTGGTTACTGAAGTGTAGATATATTTAAAAATTTGAATAGCTCTTTTGCAAACTATATTTGTTTTCGTGAACAATGAAACCTCAGTAAGAGAAGCTGGAACATTAGAAATTTGATTTTTTATTACCAAGGTAATGCTAATGACTTAAAGGTTGTTACAGTTGTCTGTCTAAACTTTCCTTTCGTTTTTTAAGCCTTGAAATAGTGAGTTGAGTAATGAGAGAGAGGGATTATTTATGATTGGTGCGATTATAGGTGATGTTGTTGGATCTCGTTTTGAATTTAATAATCATCGTAGCAAGGAATTTGAGTTGTTTACCGAAGAGTGCCGAGTAACGGACGACAGCATTATGACTCTTGCGATTGCTAAAGCTTTTATGGAGACAGAAGGGTCTATTCACTCTTCTATCACTGCAAGGGATTATGACGGTGAGTACGAGACACTGCTTGAGAGTATGTCGATTACATTTATGCAAGAATTGGGGCGTAAATATCCGAATTGTGGGTTTGGTGGGATGTTTGCGAAATGGGTCTTCAGTGATAATCCCGAACCTTATAACAGTTTTGGAAACGGGGCAGCGATGCGAATAAGTCCTGTAGGTTTTTTAGCCAGAACCGAGAATGAAGCAAAGGATTTATCTAAGATTGTTACCAGAACAACCCATAATCATGAAGAGGGAATAAAGGGTGCTGAGGCTACCGCTCTAGCCATATTTATGGCGAGACGTGGATTTACCAAAAGTGAAATTAAAAATAGGATTAATGGTTATTACTATCATTTAGATTTCTCAATTGATCAAATCCGAGACACATACGTGTTTAATGAGATATGCCAAGAGACCGTTCCGCAAGCGATTGTTGCTTTTTTAGAATCAACGTCCTTTGAAGATGCAATTCGTAATGCCATTTCGATTGGTGGAGATAGTGATACTCTGGCAGCCATTACCGGCGCTATAGCGGAAGCGTATTACGGAGTACCTGAAACCCTGAAGGAAAAGGTATTAACCTATTTGGATGATGAACTGCAGTCTATTTACGATGACTGGTGTCTTTATAAGAACGAACATCACTCTGGTAAGTTCACAGTACTAACAAAATATATACCTAAAATTTGTGATACGGATTCCTTTGGTGAATGGTTTATAGATCGAGAGTATAATGAAACACTAGGGCAATCCATCCAAATGCCATATGTCATGTATAAAAAGCTTATAAATTTATTTGTTAAGGAATTCTATCACTTTTCCGAATCCCATCCGGAATACAATTTGACCAGTTACAGTGATATTTTGGAGAGGAATGGTCTTAAATGGAATCAGGAAGCAATGCGTAATGCGGATGAGGATTCTCTCGATGCCCAATGTATCCTTGCACTCATTATGGGTGCCACTCGAGCGGAGCGATTCAGTGAGGGGGCTCTGCTAAGCTTTTTTGAGAATGGATGCATGGTGAAGTGGCTAAAAAGGTTGAAAACGATTGATGAGAATAATTCTACTGGTATTAATGGAATTTGTTAAACTGGTGAGTATCCGGAAAGAAGAATGTTAAGTACCAATATTGTGTAATTAATAAAGGATTATATCCAGAGTATTTTAAATAATCATCTGGGCGTAATCCTCACGTATATGTATCAATACATAACAATCGCATACTTTTTTTCTTCTTCCTCTTCATCAAAGATAAAGGCAAAGTTAAGTGTCACATCCACTCCATCTTCTGTTAACCAATTAAAGGGAAAAGTGGCAGGTTGAGCACTAGTTGTTAATCCATGCTTTAAAATTACCTTTCTTTCGAATGTGCTGAATGCTTCTTCAAGTCCGTGCTCCTGAAAATCGTATTCTGTTATTAAATAATTTTTTAATAAGGGCCAGCTGTAAAATTCAATCACGATAGAAACTCCTTTATTTGTATAGAATCAGGTTTATTATAAGTGTTGCTTGATGGATAAACAAATTCAAGTGCTTGATTACAACATATACATAAGTTTGAACCATTATTCTAAGAGCACAATGGCAGTAAAGCCTTTGTGTTTTTATTCGTTATAAAAATTAATATACGATATTTGATACCGTAGCTGTTAATTCACTTTTTCTCTTTTATATAATTACAAACTTTAATCTGACCAACCAATCAGGTATAAAAAATCGTTAAATAACTTGAATTAACGTTTAATTATAAGAATTTAGAGAAATTATATTAATATAGAATAAATGCTCTTATTAAGAGAAATAGACTTATAAAATCGAAAACAAGCTAATGTGAAGGAGAGAGGGCAAATGGTCAAAGGACTAGGAATTGACTTGGGAACAACTTTTTCATGTGTGGCGTATATCGATGAAAACCAAAATCCAATTGTATTAAAAAATGCAGAAGGCAATGCTACAACACCATCTGTTGTTTATTTTGAATCACAGGAAAATATTGTAGTAGGAGAAGTAGCAAAACAAAGCTTGGTATCTGAACCGGATAATACGGTAGCCTTTATTAAGCGTGATATGGGGAAAATAGACGATGAAACAAAGGCGCCAATTATGAGAACAATTCATGGAATAAGTATGTCTCCACAAGAGATTTCGGCAAAGATTCTTACGAAAATAGTCAAGGATGCTAATGCTGAGCTAAGGAAAATAGGGAAATTAAGTGATGGAAATCCAGATATTAAGGATGTGGTGATTACCTGTCCTGCCTATTTTGGTATGGCTGAAAGAGAGGCAACTAAGGCTGCAGGCAAGATTGCAGGTTTAAATGTAATGAATATTATCCCAGAGCCTACAGCTGCAGCATTAAATTATGCTCATGTTAATAAGGGTAAAGAACAAACCGTTATGGTTTATGATTTAGGCGGAGGTACATTTGACGTTACGATTATTGAAGTCCACGATGGTATTCCGCGAGTTATTTGTACAGATGGTAGTCATACATTAGGCGGGAAAGATTGGGATGATGCACTTGTTCAATATTTTGCTGAAAAATATATAGAAGAAAAGGGTGAAGACCCTAGAGAAAACCTGGATATCTTACAGGAGTTATTTTTAAAGGCGGAACAAACTAAAATAACTCTGAGCAACAGAGAATCAGCACCAATTATGATTATTGGTGATTCAGGACGAATAAACTTTACGATGACACGCAACGAATTTGATGAAAAAACGAAGGATCTATTAGAAAGAAGTATTAGTTATACAGATAAATGTTTGAAAATTGCTGCAGCGAAAAAATATGGAAAAGATATTGAAGCTATAACGAATGAAGAAATAAATAAATATCTTCATGAAGAACTTACCGACATATTATTAGTCGGGGGTTCTTCCAAAATGCCTCAAGTATCAAAATTAATTCAGAGTAAATATGGTATTAAAGCAAAAGAAGCAGACTTGGATGAGGCTGTTGCAAAGGGAGCGGCCATTTGTGCAAGCAATGATTATGTGGAATTCAGTGAAGAAGACTGGCAATTGGTAAAAAAATCAGTTGGCGAGCAAGATTATGATTTTGTGAAAGAAGCGATTCAGGAGGGAAATGAAAGCATAATCAAACAGTATGAAGATGTACTGCCAAGACATATGGTTCAAAAGCAAGAATCGCGTGGCATGATTTTTACAAATGTTTCTCCAAGAACATACGGAACAGCAGCCTATGAAAGCTCTTCCAGAGATAAACTAGTAATCTTTAATTTTATAAAAAGAAATGATGAACTTCCACAAAAACAAACCCTGATGTTTTATACGATGGATGAAGGGCAAGTTGGAGTGGATATTGACGTATATGAATCATTTACTATGAGTGCAAAGGCTGAACTTGAAGAAGGTAATAAAATTGGATCAGGAATACTTGAGTTTCCAAATAGCATGCCGAAGGGAACACCTATTGAGATCACACTTCGCATGAATAGTGCTGGTTTATTGGAAGTTAGTGCCTTTCATAAAGAAACAAATAGTATGTATAATGGTACTTTTGATGTTTCGAACTCTTTATCCACTGAGGAAACAAAACGAGCTATAGAACGTAATAAACACCAATCATTCAATTAAGAAGAAAATCATACAACCTTGGAATGTGGTGATTGATATGACGAATGATAATTATTTTGATTTGTTTAAACTTAAAGTGGATGAGTCGCTGATATTAAATCCAACTTCTGAGTATGAAGAGCAAATAAATAAAGCTTTTTTAGAAACGGAAAACAGATGGAAGCAATTAAAGCTAAAACATTTAGGTAAGAAAAGCGATGAAGCGTCTGAAAATTTAAAGAGATTGAAAGCACATGAATTTGATATTTTAAAAAATCCGACAGAACGACAACGGTATTACTTGAAAATTAAAGAGGAGAAGCAATCGGAACTAAAAACTAGATTAATCGAATCTAATGAAGAGGATATGGATCTTGAAGCTTTAAAGAAACAATACCATCAATATCTAGATGAATCGGAAATTGAAAAGATAGTCAAAGAGATATTTAAAGCTAAAGAAAGACCAGATGAAGCCATATCAATGAATCTACTTAATAAGCTAGCCATTTATGAAAATGAATTGAAACAGTTAGGAGAAGTGAATTTATTTACTGCTTTTGGATTTGATGAAAAAGCAAACTATGAAACAGTCAAAAATAAAATCAAGCAAAAACAAGATGATTTACAAAAAATATATGATGAGCACCCAAATGATAGTAGTTATAAAAAATATATTAATAAGAAGGATATCCTGAAAAAGTTTGAAAAAGAAGTGTTCTTAACAAATGATTTCAAAGATCACTATGAGGAATATAAACATTTTCTAAAATATTCAATGTTTATCCGATTATTACTGAATATGAAAGATAAGGACATTACTACCATTTATTTCAAAGATATTTTATTGGAGAAAGTAAAAGAAGAAGGTATCGATGAAAAAAAATTCATCTTGTTTTTATTAAAAAACCACAAGTATTTTGGCATTAAAGGTATTTCTCCTGTTACGGATTATTATATCGCCAATGTCGGGCATAAGGATTTTGGAGAGGAAGATACTCAACAAACATTGCAAAAAGTTCTTTCTATAAAAGATTATGAGTATCATTGTGGTCGTGAGGCATTAAAAAATAAAGAGTTTGATAAAGCTTTTGAGCATTTTAAAGAATCTAATATTATTGATCACAGTTATGCACTGTATGAATTAGCTGAATTATATTATACAGGTACAGATAGCCTTCCTAGGGATCTGAATAGGGCAATAAAATTACATGAAGAGGCGATAAATAAAAACAATTCTAAAAAAGGAAATAATAAAAATTCGTTGTATCGGATAAGTCAGATGTGTTTCAGTGGAGAGGGTTGCGTAAAAAATGAACAAGTTGGTTTTAGTCATTTAAAGGAATTTGTCAATAATTTGCATGCTTCGAATGATTTTTACAATCAAGCTCATTTAGATTTAGGTGACTGTTATTATAAAGGGAAAGGCACTACTAAGAATTATAAAAAAGCACTGGTTCATTACAACAAAGTAAGTGATGAAACGGCTAAAGGAAGAATAAGAAAAATAGAGCGAGAGATTACTTATAGACCAATTATAATGATTGGGATAACTTCAGGTTCTTATATTTTATTGTGTTTAGTATCTTTGTATTATTTACAAGAAGTTCTTCCAACTGATTTTAATATAGCTAATGTATTAATCTATTTTGGGATATTATTTGCATGGATGATCTTTACAAGCTTGTATTTCTATATAAATCCATCATGGTTAAATCAACTAATCAAGTTTGATAATATAAGGACACTTCAGGCAAAGATTGTACAATATATATATTTAAATAAAAAGCGGATATTAACCATAGCGATATTATTGTTTGGATGTGTTTGTTTCTTGTTGTTTTACACGGAGGGGTTAATTAAACCTTGGTTAACTGAAGCAGACGTTGGAGAAATCCCGGAATTTTTATCCTTCCTATTAAATTATGGAGTAAACTGGGTTTCTGTGGGAATATATTTAATAGTGTTGTTTCCTCTATATATTATTAAGGAAGTTCATAGTCCAAATGACGCAATTAAGGTCAATGTTAAAACAATCATTTTTGACGGAGTAAAAACTTATTTATTCGCATCAGGTATCTATTATGCTATCCAGTGGTCTGCAGAAAACGTATTAACAGAGTTTAGTGTATTAAAGTATATTGGAATAAGTATTTTTTTGTTGATAATCGTATCAATAATTAATACTACAAAAATAATTAATCGGTTATTTAATGGAAAGTTAACCGTATATGTATTTGCGGTGTTATTGTTGTACGGTTCATTAACTTGTGCATTAGTGGCTGAAAATAACGGGGACTTGCCAATAGCTACTACATTGCTGCAAGTCGCGTTTACCTCTCTTTTTATAGAGACAAAGAACCCATAAATTATTTTTTGACCTTGGGTTAGTCGTTTTGCTAATTAATACAAGAAATGATTCAATAAATAATACGTTAAATTAACTTTAATACCATCTAATTGGTAATGGTATAGTTAGCTCTATATGAAAATAAATTTCATTATATAATTAACAGACCTCCAATTGTAAAAACAATTGGAGGTCTTTCGTTCTTTAAGATTATAGGTAAAGAATATTAAAACTACAGGCTAGATTAAGACCTATTTGCTTTATCTAATTCGGCTCCCAAAAATTTTGCGAGCTCAAGCATTCCATATAGGCCTGCCTCAGCTTCGGCGTCGGAATTATAGTTTGTGTTTGTATTGATATCATATGTGTAAATCATTCCATCCTGATCACGGATAAACTCAATTCCGGCAATGTCAATACTTGCTGAGGTAAGAAATTCTTCGTATTTTGCAATAATAGGATCATTGAAATCCTTAATAATTTTAAATTGCGGAGATATATCCTCTTGTTCTCCAACTGGGCAAAATAAATCCTCTATTTGGCAGGCATCGGCAGGACATAATTCAAAACCTTTTGATGTATCAACACGAACAGCATATAGAAATTTTCCTCCGATAAATTCACAGCGGGTTATCGAAGAATCAGGGGAGAGGATATATTGCTGTATGAGTGTGATCCCATCTACTGGCTCTTCAAAAAGAGGGCTGTTTAAGTATTCCTCTAGGGCTTCTACAGATTGAAATAGCTGCACACCAAGACCTTTTCCAGCTCTGTTGTGTTTAGTAATAAAAGGTGTCGTTCCAAGTTTTTTAGCGGCAGAAATGATATTACTCCGACCGACAGCTGCAATCGTGGCAGGAGTTTTGATACCTGAAGCTTGAAGAGCTGTATATTGATTGATTTTGCTGATTTCCATTCCTAAAGCCTTTGAACCGTTAAATACTTTTCGATTATGACGTTCGAGCCAGTTGATTACTCCGCTAGCAAGTTCAGGTGCATAACGGTGTCCGCGTGTGTGGGATGACGCACTCATACGGTTGTAAAAAATACCTTCTGGCGGAGTATCCGTCAAATCGACTAAGCCTTCAGCTGAATGCCAGTTTTTGTATGGAAGGTTTAATTCTTCCATTCTATTAATTAAATGATTGGTCCAGTCATCATTTTCATGAATGATATGTATATGTGTCATTAGGAAAATCTCCCTCTAGTTTTCGTCAATTTATGAAAATCATACCATTTAACTTGGAATTGGGTCAAATGTTGAAATTTAGGAAAAATAATTATTGCAGTGGAAAAACAGTTTGGCAAAGTTTATACTGTTGATTGAGAAAGAGATTAAAAGGGAGATACCATGCCAAATTTTTCGCCATACAGATATTTTTCAAAAAAAGACTGGGCTAACTTGCGATTTAATACGCCAATGACATTGACTCAATCGGAAATAGAAGAACTTCAAGGTGTTAATGAAAAGCTTTCTGTTGAGGAAATTACGACTATTTATCTGCCGTTAACCCGTTTATTAAATTTATATGTGAACTCATCACAAATGCTGCACACGGTCACGGACACATTCTTTGGGAATACTACAAGAAAAGTGCCATATGTTATTGGTGTAGCAGGAAGTGTGGCTGTAGGGAAAAGTACAACAGCCCGTATTATTCAGGCTCTTTTATCCCGATGGCCAAATACTCCACAGGTAGAAATTATCACAACGGATGGATTCCTCTATCCTAATGCTGTTCTTGAGGAAAGAGGAATAATGGACAAAAAAGGTTTTCCTGAGAGTTATAATACGAAGGAATTAATCAAGGTTTTATCTAGGATTAAAGCTGGACATCCAAAGGTGAAGGCACCTATATATTCGCATCTGTATTATGATATAATGCCTAACCAATATACTGTCATTCAACAACCGGATATCGTAATAGTGGAAGGGATTAATGTTCTGCAGACTCCTAAACAGGATGATCATTTCCCAAGTGTTTATGTATCAGACTTCTTCGACATCTCCATCTATGTCGATGCCACTGAAAATAATATTTATAATTGGTATGTTGAACGTTTTAAAACGCTTCGTAAAACCGCTTTCGCCAATCCGGAGTCTTATTTCCACCGCTATGCCGATTTGACGGATGAAGAAGCAGACGAAATTGCAACAAATATATGGAACACTATTAACAAAATCAACTTGGATTTAAATATAGCTCCAACTAAAACGAGAGCGAACATTATTCTTAAGAAGGATTCAGATCATTCTATTTCCTCAGTGAAGCTGAGAAAGATTTAAAAGGATGTACTATGGGGAGCGGGTGAAGTATGGCAACTGAGAAACAGAAAATGATTAATGGAGAATTATATAGGCCAAGATGAAGAGCTCGCCAATGAACGTCTCCGTGCCAGGAAGCTTACGAGACTATATAATCAGACAATGGAAACTGATTATGCAGAACGAACAGCTTTATTAAAAAAGTTACTCGGTTCAACCGAAAAAAATTGCTATATTGAACCGACTTTTAGGTGTGATTATGGGTACAATATTCATGTTGGTGAAAACTTTTATGCTAATTTTGATTGTGTTATTTTAGATACATGTGAAGTTCGAATTGGTCAAAATTGCATGCTTGCCCTGGTGTTCATATTTATACAGCCACACACCCGCTCAACCCTGATGAATGAAATTCAGGAACTGAATATGGAAAGCCGGTCACAATTGGTGACAATGTCTGGATTGGCGGCCGAGCGGTTATTAATCCAGGGGTGACAATTGGAAACAATGTAGTGGTTGCCTCAGGAACTGTTGTAACGAAAGGTATTCCAGATAATGTGGTTGTTGGCGGTAATCCGGCCCGTATTATAAAACGAATTGATAAAGAATAAGATTCTATTCCCATTTACATAATGAGTTGTGTAGGAAGAATAATATTCCTTGGTGCTATTATTCCATTGATAAATGAACTTATTGTTAAAATGAGATTATTTTGATTACATTATATGGGTACTTTTGATAAAATTTAATTAATAGTTTAAGATATAATAGCACTTATAACTTCAAATGAGGTACGAACAAAATTGAGGATGTGAAGAATGAAGAAACATATACCAAATTTATTGACTTTAGGAAATCTTTATTGTGGTTATCTGTCCATTTCTTACATTATCAGCGGGGATGTGCGAAATGCGACTATACTCATTTTTATTGCATTGATGCTTGATGCGCTGGATGGAAGAATGGCAAGAATTTTAAGGGTAGCCGATGATATGGGAAAACAGCTTGATTCATTGGCTGATATTGTATCATTTGGGGTCGCGCCTGCCTTTTTAGCATCTTATACATATTTATACGATTTTGAACAATATGGTCTTTTGATTGCCGGTTTGTTCCCGCTTTTTGGATGTTATCGACTTGCAAGATTTAATATTACGCCTACTGAGGAATCATTAAAGCATTTTAAAGGAATCCCAATTACATTTGCAGGGGGACTTGTTGCCTTTTTAGTACTATTTGAAAACTGGATTCATGTCAGCGTATTTGTCATTATATTCTTTAGTTTGGCAATCTTGATGGTCAGTACCATTAAAATCCCAAGCTTCAAAAAGGTAAAATTAAATTATTATACGGTCATTATAACTTTATTCCTATTGTATATGTTTTATCTTATTGCAAAGTCAGGGTTTAAAAGTGTTCCTGAATTTTTCTATGTTGCCATTGCTATTTATATTATCTTTATCATTGCCAGATACATAAAAGGTAAGACACCTAAGTTTCGTCTGAAAAAAATGAGAACGATTCGGGTCAGAAAAAAGAAAATTAATAAAGGAATGAAAAAGAAATAATGATCTATTGAGTCTACTGCACCTTATATTCCTTTTTGGTTTCTATGACATAGAAAGTTAAAAGGCATTCAGGTTTTAAAAATAAGAAGACTCATATTCAAACGTTTTATGATCCTCTGAGCTTTTTCACACCCCAAATGTTGGATTTCGAATCTGACTTTTGGGGTGTTTATTTATGGTTAATTTTTGAGAAATGGATAGCTGGGGAAGAATCCTATGTAACAGTCGGAAAGAAAGGGTAGGATTCAGATTTAGATATGGAGTCTGAAAATTAAGACATCCGAGATAAGCTATCCTGCAACTATTTCTAGCTATTATCCTAAGTAAATGAAATTGATTGTTTGACAGCATAAGTGAAGGTGAGGGTTTTTATGAATTCATTTTTAGCATTAATCAAATATCTAAAGTCATACAAGTTAATTGTATTGCTTGGCCCCTTATGTATGATTGTGGAAGTAACTATGGACCTGATTCAGCCGACAATCATGCAAAATATTATTGATAAAGGGATTGCTTCGAGTGATAGTCGTTATGTAGTAACAATGAGTATATTTATGCTGTTCTCTGCAATTATAGGGCTGCTTGGTGGTATGGGAAGTACGATATTCAGTACGCGCTCAGCGATCCATTTTTCAACTGACCTTCGCAGAGATGTTTTCGAAAAAATTGATTACTTTTCTGGAGAAAATACAGATAAATTCGGTGCTGGAAAACTGATTACTATTATGACGAATGATATATCAGCCGTGCAGCAGGCTGTCATGATGACCTTACGTATATTTGTTCGTGGCCCAATTATGTTTATTGGCAGTATTATTATTGTGTTTTTTACTGCCAGAGAACTTTTTCCAATTCTTCTGGCAGTTGTACCTGTATTAACAATATTAATCGTTTTATTTACATGGAAGGCCGGTCATCTTTTTCAAATGGTGCAGAAGGCAATTGATCGTGTCAATACGAAATTACAGGAAAACCTTGCTGGAATCAGGGTAATTAAAGCATTCGGTACACAGAACCATGAAATGAAACAATTTCAGATTGTTAATAAGGAATTAACAGCGGTCAATATCCGTGCTGACCAAGTCATTATGGGGTTAATGCCCATACTATTGTTTATCGTTAACATGGGAATAGTTGCGGCTATTTGGATGGGTGCGATTAAGGTTGATAACGGAAGCTTGAATGTGGGAGTAATTGTAGCATTTATAAATTATTTAACAATCATTTTGAACTCCCTTATGACAAGCAGTAATGTTCTCATGCAAATCACTAGAGCTTTTCCATCTGCAGGGCGGATTGTTGATGTATTGAATACAGAGCAAGACATTAAACAATCTGACCAACCGCTTGTTCCTGTACCGGATAAAGGTACTTTGGAATTCAAAAATGTGAGTTTTAGTTATAGCAAAAATGGGGAGAGAGTTCTTTCTAATGTTTCTTTTAGTGTACCGAGTGGACAAACACTTGGAATCATTGGAGCAACAGGTAGCGGAAAGACAACGCTGGTCAAATTACTACCTAGACTTTATGACGTGGATGAAGGGCAAATCCTGTTGAATGGAATAGATATCAAAGATATGGATATACAAGAATTACGAAAGTCCGTCGGATTTGTACCGCAGAAAGCGTTGTTATTTTCTGGAACTATTAGTCAGAATTTAACTCAGGGTAATGAAAATGCAACAAAGGACGACATGACAGAAGCTCTTCAAAATGCTGAAGCCCTTCAATTTGTAGAACAATTAGACCCGGATTATGCATATGAACTCACTCAGGGGGCAACTAACCTATCAGGTGGCCAAAGACAAAGAATATCCATTGCTCGGGCTTTTATACGGAAGCCATCCGTAATTATATTGGATGATTCTACTTCAGCGGTGGATGCGATATCGGAAAGCCGTATCAGAAAAGTATTGATAAATAAATATCCGGATTCAACTAAAATTATTATTTCTTCAAAGCTTTCATCATTAAAACATGCGGATCAAATTTTGGTTCTTGAGGATGGTAAAGTAACTGGAATTGGCAGCCATAGTGATCTTTACCAAAAAAATGAACTCTATCGTGAATTATGCTCTATACAGAGTGAGCAGGGGGTGAGCCATCTATGAGCCAGCAGACGCAAACTCAAAAACAAGTGAATATGAGACCAGGTCACAGACATTCATTTGGGCCTAAAAGCAAGGCAAAACATCAAAAGGAAACGGTCCTAAGAATATGGACCTATCTTAAAAGGCGAAAATTAACACTGTATGCGTCAATCATATGCGTACTATTTTCGACTGTGTTCAGTTTGCTTGGTCCTTATTATATTGGTATCACAATTGATGAATATGTACTTGTTAAAGATGTAGATGGTTCTATTCGAATGACTTTGCTATTAGCCGTTATTTATATAGCAGGTGCGATTCTTACCTGGCTCCAGCAAAACTTGATGATACATATTTCATTAAAAACGATTCGGACAATTAGAGAAGAATTATTTTCAACCCTGCATACATTAAGCCTCCGATTTTTTGATAAACGCTCATCCGGCGATTTAATGAGCCGGGTAACCAACGATATTGATAATTTAAATAATGCATTAAGCCAAAGTGTAGTCCAGATTTTTTCTTCCTTACTGACAATCATTGGTGTCTCAATCGCCATGTTTGCATTAAATTGGGTGTTGGCTATTGTCTCATTTCTTGTGATACCCCTTATGATTTTTACATCCAAAAAGATTATCCAAGTGAGCAGCCGTAATTATGCCAAGAGGCAGCAAAATTTAGGTAACCTGAATGGGTATGTAGAAGAAGCAATAAGCGGCAAAGAGGTCATCACTCTTTTTGGACGAGAGCAGGAGACTATCAAGGAGTTTAAAAAGATCAATGAGGACTTGCGTGAATCGGCTATACAGGCTGATACATATGGTGGTTTTCTCGGCCCTGTCAATAACTTTATCAATAATCTCGGCCTTAGCTTGATTATTGGCACTGGGGCCATCATGTCGGTGCATGGGCTGACAACAATAGGTGTAATCGCTGCTTTTGTTACGTATTCAAGATTATTTTTCAGACCGATCAATCAGTTATCCAATTTGATGAATACGATTCAATCCGCTATAGCAGGAGCTGAGCGTGTGTTTGAGATAATGGATGAAGTACCTGATTTAAAGAATAAAAGGGGAGCTATACCAGCGACTTCTATAAAAGGGAATGTCCGATTTAAAGGTGTTCGATTTGGCTATGAGAAAGAGAAGGAAATTATAAAAGGTATTTCCTTAGAAGCTAAAAGCGGACAAACCATAGCATTGGTAGGCAAAACTGGTTCAGGAAAAACGACTATTATTAATCTGCTATCAAGATTCTATGATCGATTAAGCGGTGAAATATGGATTGATGACAGATTAATAGAGGATTATTTAGTCGAAGATTTAAGAAAAAGGATAGGAATCGTTCTACAGGAAACATATTTGTTTTCTGGAACAATCATGGAGAATATCCGTTATGGTAAACTGGATGCCTCTGATGAGGAGGTCATTCGAGCTGCTAAGATTGCTGCTGCACACCAGTTTATTAAACATTTGCCAAATCAATATAATACAGTCATCACATCGGGTGGTATCAACTTAAGCCAGGGTCAAAGGCAATTAATCTCGATTGCACGAGCGGTTTTAGCAGATTCAGATATTTTAATATTGGATGAAGCCACTTCAAGTATTGATACACGCACAGAAATAGCCATTCAAAACGGAATGAAGAATTTGACTAAGGGTCGTACAACCTTTGTAATTGCACACCGCTTAAAAACAATCGAGAATGCTGACTGTATATATGTCATCGATGATGGGTTGATTGTGGAACATGGAACTCATAACGAGCTTATTCAAAATAAAGGGTATTATCACAGACTATATGAAAGCCAATTCACGACTTGATTTCACTATATAATATGCTTTTCAAAAGAAGAGCAATGGATTTACTTCCGTTGCTCTTTTTTCGTTCAAACTGGAGTCAAGATCCTCACTTCAAACGAATGAGAAGCAATAACGAATAGTGGGAGACTAGCGGATTAGTTCAACTGACGCTAGAGCCCTGCACCGAGCATGTATACTATCTTGCTTTCGGTCTTACAATTACATTCATCAGTACAGGGATATTTCTGCCAAGAATAAAACTGTACTTTACTTCCAAAAAAGTACAAATTGCATTCAAAAAAGAAATTTATAATAGGAAGAATGATTGCCTAATATCATAAACAGCACGATATCGAGATAAATACATCGGTTGCCGAGAAATACCAAACTAGCTAAGAATAGAGAAATAATATTTTTATAGATGCTCCTTTTTAGTTTCTTTATTTATATATAAGAGGTGAAAAGGAGGTGAGAACATGGAAAATCAATTCTTAGAGTTAACAAAGCTGCAGATTGAATTTGTTGTTGGGGTCGATGCACAAGGGGAACCAATCACCCAGAAAAGAACACTATCCAATATTAATAATGGGGCGGATGGTGAAGCATTAAAACGATGTGCAAATGCGATTATCTCTCTTCAAGTCCATGAAATAGCAGGAGTAAGGCGCTTGGATACTTGGCAAATCTAGTATCGGTAGAAGGGAATATCGGATAGAAAGGAGGGGCTACAGATGGAAAATGTTCTAGAATTATATTTTCTAACAGAAGAAGGTAAAACTGCTAAACTATCAATTGATAACCCAAAAATGCCAGTTGACCAAGAAGCGGTTAGACAGGCAATGGATATCATTATTGAATCGAAAGTATTCTTAACAACATCAGGTTTTTACGTTAGTAAAGAAGAAGCACAGTTAGTTAAAACAGCAAAAACCGAATATTCATTTGTGTAATTGATGAACAGATGGCTAATCCAAATAAGCTGGATTAGCCATTTTTTAAGGATTGAGCGAGGAGGTGGCAATCCGTGAACGATTTAATTCCGTTAATTAAAGATGTGGGTTTCCCTATTGTGGTAACCGTTTATCTTTTATACCGTATTGAAGGGAAGCTGGAGATGCTGAATAATTCCATACAATCATTGCCTTTAATGCTTAGTGAACTGATCAAAAAATAATTATAAGGCTTGCCATCAGTAAGAATGGCAAGCTTTTTTTATTGGGCCATCACTCATTGCGAATACTAAGTGCCAGTGTAGTAAGTGCAAGTGATACGTATGAAATAACAACCACTTTCAACATCAAAAATTAAGCTCTCTGGCTTTGGCTTTCCCGTCTATCCTATACGTTTTATTTCCTACCTAATTATTGCTATATTAATTGCTTTAAAATTTTTAAGGTTTAAAAATAATGAATCAGTGGTATTTTTTGAAAAATGTGTATTTTTATATATGTTTATGTATATATGAAACCATTAGACAAAGAGATGAGGTAGAGATGATGGCTGATAACCATATTCAAAACAAAAAAGACAAGCAATTAGATGATTTTAGAGTGGATAATAGTGAAAAAAAATTAACAACCAATCATGGTGTACGAGTTTCTGAAGATGAACATTCTTTAAAAGCGGGTGACCGTGGACCGACTCTCATGGAGGATTTTCATTTTCGGGAAAAAATGACGCATTTTGACCATGAGAGAATTCCGGAACGAATTGTCCACGCTCGTGGTTTTGGTGCACATGGTTATTTTCAGGTGTATGAACCAATGACGAAGCTGACCAAAGCAAGTTTTTTGCAGGATCCATCTAAAAAAACACCAGTCTTTGTACGATTTTCCACTGTGGCAGGCTCCAGGGGATCTGCTGATTCTGTAAGGGATGCCCGTGGATTTGCAACCAAATTTTATACGGATGAAGGTAATTTTGATCTCGTAGGAAATAATATTCCTGTATTTTTCATTCAGGATGCGATTAAGTTTCCAGATTTAGTTCATTCCTTTAAGCCTGAGCCACACAATGAGATGCCTCAAGCAGCAACAGCCCACGATACTTTTTATGATTTTGTTGTAAATAATACTGAATCTGCACATATGGTTCTATGGACGAACTCTGATAGGGGTATACCTAGAAGCTATCGGATGATGGAAGGGTTTGGTGTCCATACATTTAGACTTGTAAATGAACAAGGAGAAGCCCATTTTGTTAAATTCCATTGGAAACCAATACTTGGGGTCCATTCTCTTGTCTGGGATGAAGCGCAAAAAATCGCAGGTAAAGATCCTGATTTTCATCGTCGTGATTTATATGAAGCGATTGAAATGGGAAATTATCCAGAGTATGAGTTTGGTATTCAGGTAGTTAAGGAAGAAGATGAATTTAAGTTTGATTTCGATATACTGGATCCTACTAAAGTGTGGCCAGAAGAACTCATACCTGTACAGAAAATAGGTAAAATGACACTTAATAAAAATGTGGATAATGTATTTGCGGAAACGGAACAGGCGGCATTCCATATTGGTCATATTGTACCGGGAATTGATTTTACCAATGATCCATTATTACAGGGGCGTCTATTCTCTTATACGGATACACAGCTGTTAAGGCTTGGGGGACCGAACTTCCAACAAATTCCGATTAACCGCCCGATTTCACCCGTACACAATCACCAACGTGACGGATATCATCAAATGCGTATCGATAAAGGACAGGTTAGCTACAATAAAAATGGGTTAGCCAATAATTCTCCATCACCGGCCTCTCCTGAAGAAGGCGGTTTCGAGCATTATCAGGAAAAGGTAGATGGATCTAAAGTTCGGAAGAGAAGTGAAAGTTTTAAGGATCACTACAGCCAAGCTAAATTATTTTGGAACAGCATGTCTTCAGTAGAAAAACAACATATCATCGATGCATTCCGCTTTGAGCTTGGTAAATGTCTAAGTAAGAATATCCAACAACAAGTTGTTAATATGTATGCGAATGTGGATCATTATTTGGCTGAACAAATTGCGATTGGTTTAGGTCTTGAGGTACCATCAAATACTGAAGTTAAAGAATCAAAAGTAATTGATTCATCACCTGCACTCAGTCAATTGAATACAACCATGGGTGCCGCGACAAGAAAGGTTGCTGTCCTTGTCCATAATGGATTTGATGGAATTGATTTAAAACAGGCGCTGGTAGCCTTTGAGGAGGCTGGTTTAATTGCTGAAATTGTTTCTGAGAACCAAGGAGAAATAACTAGCGCTAATGGAGCTGTGTTAAAGGTAGACCAGACGTTTTTGACAACAGATTCAGTTTTATATGATGCTGTCTATCTTGCTTCGGGTCAACATAGTGTAGATGCTCTAAAAACGATCAACAAGGTGAATGAGTTTATAATGGATGCATTCAATCACTTTAAAGCAATAGGTGCCCCAAAAGAAGCTGCAGATTTGGTTGCTCCATTTATCCGGACATCTAATGGAGCTGCCGGTATTATTACCTCGGCTTCTGATGAACCAATAAATAAGTCAGTTGAGCAGTTTATTGAAGCGGTTGCTAAGCATCGCCACTGGGATCGTATTCAATAAGAAAGTTCAAATATTGATTAAAAAGCCTCTAATCCACAACAACGGATTTAGAGGCTTTTTGTCAGTTAGGAAATATGAATAGGATCTTGTTTTTTTGTCTGATGAGCGAATTTTTTCTCCCATGGACGGCTGTGCCAGCGTTTGACTGCAAAGATTGCACGGAACCATTCGTCAATTCCCTGAGCAATCCATATTCCGAGTAAACCAAGCCCGAATGTAATGCCAAACAAATACCCGAAACCTACAGTAAATGTCCACATAGATAAAATGCCGATAATGACTGGGAAACGAACATCCCCTGCTGATTTTAATGAGCTCATTAAAACAATGTTGACAGCTCTGCCAGGTTCAACAAAGGCAATTCCCCAGAGAACAGGCAAAGCAATCGCTAAAATGGCCGCATCAGATGTAAATAACTCAATCAATGAATTTCCCATTAGTGCAAATGTCAGTGACACAGCTGTAGAGGCAAATACAGCTATTTTTACGGTTTTCATTCCTCTTTTTAAGGCCTGATCAAAGTGACCGCCCCCTATATATCTTGCAACCAACAGTTGTGTTCCCTCGCCAATCGCAACGCTGAATAAATAACAGAGCATTGTAATATTCGTTAAATAAACACGTGCAACTAATGAAGCATCACCGAGGGTGGCAACGAAAGCAGTTACCAACAGCTGTGAAAAATGATAGGATAAATTTTCACCGGCAGAGGGAATACCTATTTGAAAAAGATTTTTCATGTCTTCAGTGTTAATATGAAATAAATCACTTAATCGGAAGCGCAATGCAAGCTCTTTGGCAACGATCATTATTAAAGCGACCACTGCAAAACTTCGAGCAATAACCATCGTCCATGAAACACCAGTCACACCGGTTATCGGAAGATTGAATACTCCGTAAATACTAATGACATAGCCTAGTGTACTGATAATATTCATAAAGAGTGAAACATACATAGGTTCCTTTGTTCTTCCATGGCTCCTGAGAATAGCGCTTAGAACAAGTGAAATTGACTCAAGAAATAAAGAAAATCCAACAATCCTTATGAATAGAAGAGCATAGTCATAAACCTCTCCGCTAATGTCAAATAAATTCAATAAACTCTGCCCGAAAATAACTACAATAAGAGATATGAGGACACCAAACCATACATTAATGCTAAATGCAGATCTTGATAATTGTCTTGCTTTATCAAGACGCTGTGCCCCGATCCTTTGTCCAATTAAGATCATCGCACCAATAGAAGAGACATTAAAAACTAAGATAAAAATACTTATTAATTGGTTGGCGACACCTACTCCTGCTGCAGCTAGGTCAGAATAATGTCCAAGCATCAATGTAGCCAGTAACCCCATTGCTATATGTAAGCTAAGCTCTATAAATAAAGGCCATGATATAGAAAAAAGCGATTGATTTTTTAAATTTTCTGTATTTACCAATCCGTCTGACTCCTTTAGTTTAAATTAAACACCTAATAAATCATTCTATAATACTTTACCATTATATGTATAGAAGAGATTATGAAAACATGAGTTTTATCTTTTGGAAGTATCTTTTATCTGGGGGATTTGGTTCGTTTTCAAGTATAATGAACCAAAAACAAAGGGTGAATAAAGGATGAATATAAAAGGGATTAATCATTTGTTATTTTCCGTATCCAATCTGGATCAATCCATTTTATTTTATGAACAAGTGTTCGAAGCGAAATTACTTGTAAAAGGGAGAACAACTGCATATTTTAATTTTAATGGTTTATGGTTAGCATTGAATGAAGAAAAAATGATACCTCGGAGGGACATAGAATATTCATATACCCACATAGCTTTCTCCGTAGAAGAAGCAGATTTCGATGAGTGTATAAATCACTTAAAAAAGTTAAACGTGAATATTCTTCCAGGAAGAATGAGAGATCTAAAAGATCAGCGATCCGTTTATTTTACTGATCCTGATGGACATAAATTTGAGTTCCATACTGGGAATCTTGATGATCGTCTGTCCTATTATAAAGAAGCGAAAACCCATATGAAGTTTTTTTAGTTGATGTGAAAGCAGCTTAAAGTAATCATTATTCTATATTTATTAAGCTTGGATGCCAATGATAATGTATTCACGCAGCATTTAAAAAAAGATAAAATGATTGAAACTTGTTCCTTAATTCTAACTTTTTTGCCGTTACGAATATTACACGTTTCATAGATAAACGTTTGAGGAAAAGAATGATTTTCTTGTTATTAGAAGGTTGTTAATAATTCCAAATGTACATTTTATTTTACCTACGCATCTTTTACATTTGTAAAACCTTTTATAATAGATGGTTTAAGAGAAAGGCATAGCCATTTTGAGAAGAATTTAGTATAGGGAGTTGATGTGAGTGCAATCCATATTGTTAGGTATATTGGCATCTTTTTTCTTTGCGGTGACATTTATACTAAACAGGTCAATGGAACTCTCAGGAGGTAGCTGGCTTTGGAGTGCGTCATTGCGCTATATTTATATGATTCCATTTTTAATGGCAATTGTTTATATCCGAAAGAATTTATGGCAATTGTTTGTTATTATGCGAGAAAACTTAAAGGCATGGTTTTTTTGGAGCTTTATTGGTTTTGGGATGTTCTATCTGCCTTTATGTTTTGCTGCAGCATATTCTCCAGGGTGGCTTACAGCAGGAACCTGGCAAATTACAATAGTGGCAGGTACTTTATTGACACCATTGTTTTTTGAATTTAAAGAGGGGATTTATTCAAAAAAAGGTATCATACCTAAAAAGCAATTGTTTTTCTCATGCTTTATTTTACTGGGGATTTTATTGATACAGATGGAAAATATGAATCAGTTAACAATAAAGGAATTCTTATTTGGTTTTATCCCAATCCTGATAGCAGCATTTGCTTATCCATTAGGAAACCGTAAAATGATGGAAATTACAAAAGGTCGGTTGGATGCATATCAACGAGTACTAGGAATGACCATAGCCAGCTTACCTCTTTGGATTATCGTCTCCATTCTGGCGCTGTCTACAGTTGGACCACCAAGCCCTATGCAAAATATTCAAACATTGATAGTTGCTATTTCTTCAGGAGTCATTGCCACCGTTCTATTTTTTAAAGCAACCGATCTCGTTAACCGTGATATGAAAAAGATGGCAGCGGTGGAGGCCACTCAATCCATGGAAATTTTGTTTGCTTTAGCAGGAGAGATGATAATCTTATCTATTTTATTTCCGTCCATCTCGGCTATGATTGGAATATTTATTGTCATGTTTGGATTAGTCTTGCATGGCTTAAGTTCTGTTGAGAAGAAAGAGAATACGATTACTGCAAAAGAAATATAAAAAGGTAGAAATATATAAATAGTAATCCTTCTAAAATGTTAATTCTGCTGAAATTGACATTTTTTCTTTTTTTATCTCCTAGTAAGACTTTATTCTGATTAATTTAACAAAAATTTCAGACATCTTTCTTGCCTAGGAGGATGGAAGCATTGTATTATTGGAAAGGTAGTTTGATAAAACCAACAATTTCTTATAACTTCTAACTTCAATACAGTTTATAACCTCCTCTGTTTAGTACATAAATGATTACTTACTCCGCCTCTGTACTTTCTCTTAAATTTCACAAATTGGACTAGTTAATGAATGACTGAATAGAAATACATCTTTAGGATAATGAATTAAATGCTTAAATATTGGAAGGAGTATTGTGAGAAAATGAACTATACAATTTTTAAAGATTACGAAGAAATGTCCACATCCGCGGCTGAAATAATCATACAAGAAATCAATGAAAAACCAAACCTTTTTATAGGTCTCCCTGCAGAAAATAGTCTAAGGCGAGTATTGGAGATATTAGCGAACCAATATTCATTGGGGTTGGTTGATTTTTCAGAGTGCCGTTTTGCAGTTATGTATGAATGGATGGGCAGAAGCACTTATGATGAAGGCAGCTGCAATCAATTCCTCTATAAAGAATTTTTTTCTAAAGTTAATGTCAAAGCTTCACAATTGGTTTTTTTTAACGGAAAATCTGAGATACCTCATAAGGAATGTAAGAGAATTGACAATGATATTATTAAAAACGGGGGATTAGATTTAGTCCTATTGGGAATTGGCGGAGATTGCAAGATTGGTTTTATTAGTCCCAGTAGTTCTTTTTCTTGTTATTCACATGTTCGCCGCATAGGAGATAAGGATTATTATAATCAGTCTGATACACAGGATCTGCCTGCAGCTTACTTGGTAGGATATAAACATATAATGGGAGCACGGGAAGTTATTGTGTTGGCGAATGGTTTGCATAAAGCGCAAATAATCAGGAAAACGTTAAAGGAGAATTTACATTTACATACACAAAAGAAAGTTTTACACCAAAATACAACTTTCTTATTAGATCAGGAAGCTGGAAGCTTATTAAGGGTTTAAAAAACGTACATGGTATAAAAATCAATATTAAGTAAAATAATCAGTCAGCTTTATTACATACCATTTTCTGAATATTCATTATACTATTTATCGGTTTTGAATCAGTGAAGAGGTCGGATAATCTTTTTTTGTATTAGTGATAAAATACGATTTTGTCTTTCATTTTTGAATCACGCCCATTGTTACACTCAGGTTAATTATAATGTTAACTTGTCAAATTATAACGATTGATAAGTAGTAACCATGAATCATGAATAATTATGTAAATAAGCTAATTAAAAATCAGTGCGAATGTACCTATGATATTTTTATATATATTGTTAAAATATGGGTAACAACTGGTACCGGCTTCAAATTAATCTCAAGTGGAGGAGATAAGATGAAGAGAGAAGTGCAAGTTATACCATATCATATTGATCAACAGCTTGATTCAGTCAATGAGGTGCCAAAGGGCATTGAAATGATTGAAGCCCCTGAAATCTGGAATGTTACGATGGGTGAAGGTGTAACCATTGCAGTGTTGGATACTGGTTGTGATGTGAACCATCCTGATTTGGCAAAGCAAATTATTGGCGGCCGGAATTTTACTACAGACGATGATAGTGACCCTGATAAATTCCAGGATTATAACGGGCATGGTACACATGTGGCGGGAACAATTGCAGCCACGCAAGATAAAAGTGGGGTAGTTGGGGTTGCTCCAGCTGCCAAGCTGCTTATTCTGAAAGTATTGGATAAGGATGGCTTCGGTGAATATGACTGGATTATTAACGGGATTCTTTATGCAATCGAGCAAAAAGCAGATATTATTTCTATGTCTCTAGGGGGAACAGAAGATGTACCTGAGCTGCATGAAGCAATTAAGAAGGCAGTAATGAATAATATTGCAGTTATTTGTGCCGCAGGCAATGATGGAGATGGTAATGAAGAGACGGAAGAGCTTTGCTATCCGGCAGTTTACAACGAAGTCATCAGTGTTGGCGCAATTGATCTCGAACACCGGTCATCCCGATTCTCTAATTCGAATAAGGAGATTGATTTGGTAGCACCTGGTGAGAAAATTCTATCCACTTATTTGAACGGAAAATATGCGACTTTAAGTGGAACATCTATGGCTACGCCTCATGTGGCAGGAGCAATGGCTCTTATTAAGGTTATGACCAATAACAGCTTTGAACGTAACTTAAGTGAGCCGGAAATATATGCACAATTAATAAAGAGAACAATACCTCTTGGGAACTCACCTAAATTAGAGGGAAATGGCTTGCTGTATTTGACAGCCCCTGACTATTTAACAGAGCTGGTTAATAAACTGTCCTTAGATGATGCTATAAATATGTAGATTGTTGACAGTACAAAAGTATTCTTGAATCGTTAAAAAGATTTATGATGCGAATGAGAAGATTTGAAAAGCTTCATTATAACAGTGATAGTAAGATTGGCCGCGTAACCATAAAAAGGACTGCCACACTGAATAGCTAGCTCAGTATGGCAGTCCTTTCGTTTATGTAGGAAATGGATTAGCATTCATTTTTAATGATGACGATTGATATGGTTTGTGTTGAAGATGCGCCAGCCTCTGTGAGTCAATGCGCCAATAAAGGAAATGAAGAGGAGAGCGCCAGTCCAAATTTCAAATTGTTCAGGAACATAGTTGAAAACGGAAAATGCTAGATTCTCAACTTTAAGGCTAAAAGATAAAATAAGTACAAACAAGCCTATCATTAACAGTTCTTTAAATAAATTAATAAGTTTAATGTTGTTCTGATCCCAGCGAATAAGAAAGAGAGCAATCGCTAGGGCGCCAAATAAATTCCAATCCAATGTCTCCACTCCTTTATTAGTTATTCTTTTAATATTTGAAAAATGATTGGTGGACAGGCAGGATAAAGGGCTTCATTAACGAATGCCAATCATTTAGGGGGACATCGTGAAAATGGATAATTTTGTATTCATTATAAAGGTAGACAAACTTCAGTGGCAATATATATTTTAAGGCAGGAATACGGTTTTAGATGTAGAAATGTTAATGAAGAGGGAATTAAGAATGTCAGGGAGTGGCAATATGGATTATAAGAATTTATACTTTACAGATAGTTTTTTTTCATCTGGCCAAAAAGATATTTATACAAGGGATGAACACATTGTTGGTAAATTAGATTTAAAAAGTGCCTTTACTTCCACAATCGATGTTTTAGATTTGAAGGGAAATATTTTGATTAGCGGCAAATTCCCGCTTTTCAGCAACAGGTGGATCGTTACAAATCAAGAGGGGGATGAACTTGGCTTCGTACGTGCAAGATTTAGCTTTTTTGCCAAAAAATACGAGTACACAGCTCATAACCGGGGAGTATTCCGTATTGATTCAGAAACCTTTTCCAAAAGATATGAAATCCTCAGTGAAAAAGGAAAGCAAGTTGGCCGATTTAGAAAAGTCAACTCCATCTTATCAAGTCCTGCCTATGAATTATCTAAAACTTCCAATGAAATCGAAATAGGTGAAATGATAGCTGTTGTCATGGGTGTAAATGCTATTCAAAAAAGGAGTCATTCGGCTGCGAACAGTACCGTATAAACGAGAGATTACTCTTTAAAACTTTAATTGATAGAACTAAAAGAGTAAATAGAGGTGACTTAGCCAGAATGATTGAACGCGATAATAATTGAAGTGCCTCCAATAAGTAATTGAACAATAAAGTTGAAGGCACCATGATAGGTTTTTAATATATCTAATTGGATAATCTTAATAAGTGTTATCATGGTAATAATGGGACAGACAAAATAAGCGAGCTGGGAAAAAGAAAATGTCCAATCCTGAAGTAAGGACTCTGTTAATAAGGGTAAAAGGATAAATAAGTTCATAGCTGTGACTCCATATAAGGATTTTATCGTTATCATCCTTAACCTCCGTTAAAAATTTTCATAATCCATATTAGTATATAATTGAATTTACAAAAAAGTAGTAGAAATTAAGAGTAACAATTTTTAATCAAACAAATGCTATGAGACTAAAATGAACTCTGTAAGCGAGATTATATGGGTTCATTCTAGTTTTTTTTATGTTCTTCTAAGTGACCAACGATTCGTTCCAGAATACTAACCCTTCATGACTTTTCTTTTTTAAAGGCTGTTTTCGTGATGGTTATACCAAATGGGGGTTGATATATTAAGCTTAAAGAGGGAATAACGATATTTTTTATAGTAGACTGAAGATCCGTTAGTATATTTAAGTTGTTGCAACTCAATATTTGATAACTGCCTCAATTGGTTTCGCTGGCTTAAATTAGGAAAGAGTTTAGGTGTGGAAAACACGTATAGACACAACTACATACAAGCTCAAAAATGTCAAAGATCCCCAATATCTTTTATACATTGAATCCCCCATCTAATTAAAATACTACAAGTATTTATATCACATTTCTCTTCGTATTTATTGGATTTTTTTCACTTTATTTTCCTCTAATTTGGGTTTTCGCACTCAACCTTTGACTACTAACAACAAACTATACGAAAAGCCTTTATAAAGGGTAAAATCCTTTGTAGCTTTTCTGTCATACGAATTAATAAGATGACCTATTAAATACTTTAGAAAGGAAGAGTTAATATTTTACGATTTTTGAAGTGTCTGATAAAATTTATGTAGCCAGACGACTATAATAGGAGGGGTAGAATGGATACAACCTTGGATAAAGCTGCCATGATCAAAGAATATATCGTGGAAAATCGCCAGTCCTTTAGTGATATGTTATTATCTGAAGCAGTAAATGTCAGGCGGAAAATAGAAGAAATCTTACTGATTGGCAATATTGATTTGATAAATAACGCCCATAAACTGGTTATATACGTTCTTGACCAGGAGAAGAAAGAAGTTATTGATTTTGCTAAGCAAGAAGGCATAGCTTGGGCTACTCATTCCCTTACTTTGAATTTTAAATTGGAATGGGTACAGGCAATAAGAAGAACGATGTGGGCATTTATCAATCAATTTGTTCAACAATCAGAAGAATCTTTTAATATGGAAGATTTTTTTATTATGGAAAAACAAATTAACAATCAAATTGATAGTTTCTTGAATACTTTCTTTATCAGCTATTCGAATTATAAAGATATATTAATTGAAAAGCAGACTAAAATGGTTGAAAATTTATCCGTCCCGATTATACCGATCACACCGACGATTTGTATCTTACCACTAATCGGTGTATGGGATGATAATAGGTCCAAAATTATAGAAAAGAAAGCGTTACAGGCAGTTGGAGAACACCATATCCAAACCTTAATTATTGATTTATCCGGTATAGCTGAGATGGATCCTGATGTTATTGATCAACTAATGAAGTTAATTGAGGGTACTTCAATGATGGGGTGTGAATCCATTATCACAGGACTTCGCCCCGATATTGTACAGCAAATTATCCATATGGGGATTAATTTTGAAAACAAAGCTACTACAATGGGCAGTCTTCAACAAGCTATCAAAAGATTTCTTTAAAACTTTTAAGTAAAAGAAAAGTAGGCCCTGAAAATTCAGGACCTACTTTTTTTGAAATAGCTGGTTAAATAAATAATAATAAACTGATTGCCATTAACGCCATCCCTGCTATCAACCCATAAATGGCATGGTGACCTTCATCATACTTTTTAGCTGCAGGTAATAATTCATCCAACGAGATGAATACCATAATCCCCGCAACCGCCGAAAAGATAATTCCAAACAACATATCAGTTAAGAATGGCATTAACAGTAAGTAAGCTACTAGAGCACCGACTGGCTCTGCCAATCCGGAGAGAAATGAAAGTTTAAAGGCTTTTCGTTTGTCCCCGGTCGCAAAATAGATAGGCACGGCAACCGCTATCCCCTCGGGAATATTGTGAATAGCGATGGCGACTGCAATAGCAATTCCTAAGCCAGGATCCTGTATTGCTGATGTAAATGTAGCGATACCTTCCGGGAAATTGTGAATACCAATTGCCAAAGCGGTAAACACACCCATTTTCATAAGCTCATCACTATGAATTTCACTTCGCGGCTTATTCATGTCCTCCACTTTTTTTGGTTCATGAGGATTCCCTTGCTTTGGGATAAAACGGTCAATTAAGGCGATAAGTAAGATACCGCCAAAAAAACCAACCACAGTCATTGTATAGCCCTTTTCATAGCCTAAAGCACTGACAAGAGAATCTTTTGCCTTAACAAAAATTTCAACCATTGAAACATAAATCATGACGCCGGCAGAAAAGCCAAGGGAAACGGATAAAAATACTTTATTGGTACGAGATGTTAACAGAGCAATCAAGCTCCCGATTCCTGTTGCTAAACCAGCCATGAGTGTTAATGCAAAGGCAAATAAAATAGTTTGATCCATTATGAAAACCTCTCTAACCTTATAACTTAAACATAGTGTACCTTTTTGAATCAAGTAAAATCAAAATATAACTCTATAGATTATAATTCTATACTCTAATTAATATGTTCGTCAAAAGTATATTGTTCATAAAAAATTGAATCTTTAAAATAAATTAGGTATTATAAATTATTACTTCTATTTTGAAAAATATGGAGGATGAAACATTTGGATACTTCTAAAATTACATTAGCTAGTTATTCCGACGAATATATAGAAGGTATAAGAGATTATAAGCTACCCCCTGAACAATATCTATTTACATCATATCCGCTCGAAGCATTAGAACAAGTATATCAGGGTTGTGATAAGTTTCCAGTGTTGATTCTTAATAACGGAAAGGCAGTCGGCTTTTTCTGTTTATACAGTGGCAAAAGGGTGGCTGAAGTGACGACAAACAATAGAGCACTGTTATTAACCAGTTTTTCAGTTAATTATAAATACCAAAAGAGAGGGTTTGCCAAACAAGCATTATACTCCATCTCCAACTTTATCAAAAATCATTTTGAGGAAATTGATGAAGTTGTTCTGCTAGTGAATATGAAAAATATCCCTGCTCAATCTTTATACATAAACTGCGGCTTTAAGGATATGGGGGAGAGGAGAATGGGGAAAAGAGGAGAACAAATGGTTTTGCATTTGAAGATTTAAGGGGATAAGAAATGGAGGAGTTAAAATGGATTTTGTAGAATTAGAAACTAAGCGTTTACAATTAGTAAGATTAAATACCTCTCATCTAAACCAGTATTTTACGATCATGTCTAAACAAGAAGTAATGGAGTATTATGGGATGGAGCCTTTGACCAAAAAGGAAGATGCTGCTTTAATTTTTGCAACTCTGGATAGAGGGCTGGCACTTGGGCAATCCATAAGGTGGGGTATTACTTTAAAGGAATCTGGTCAGTTAATTGGTACAGTTGGCTTAAATAATCTTAGTTTAAAAAGCAAACGTGCCGAGATTGGGTATGAGATTCATCCGGATTTTTGGCGGTTAGGATATGCAACAGAAGCTATTATATCAGTAGTAAACTATTCCTTTCATCAACTTGATTTATTCCGGATAGGGGCTATTACGTATCCGGCTAATACTTCATCTAATCATTTGTTGCTGAAAATGGGTTTTACATTAGAAGGGACACTTCGAGGATATTTATATCAGAGAAATCAATCACATGATGCTTATGTATTTTCAATTACGAAACCGGAATGGAAACACTGATAAATACTCCGCTGTATTATTTTTCGGCGGTTGGACGTATACAGACATTAATAAAGCAAATAACGGAACTTATTGAAAAAGTCCCGTTATACTTCTAAGTTAATATCCTTATAACCCAAACATGATTTGTGTTATTTTCCGTTTCCTTTTTCGCCTGGATTTTATTGTATCAAGTGCAATCGGCTTAGAAATAGCGGGAGGTTTTTTTGTTCCGCTTAATTGGGTCTCAAGATGATCCATTCGAGTTGTTAGTTCATTTACGATTGACAGTAAATCCTCAAGTTCATTTCGATGTTGGAGTAGCTGGATGGACGCAACACCATCCGCTTTTTTATACAGTTTTAATTCAAGTTCATTAACTTTTAGTTTTAGTTTCTCTACCTCTTCGTTATTTGGATGAGAGAGCATTTGAACGGATTGAATTTGATCTTGATTATGATAGTGTTCCAATTGGCTGAATTCTTCCTTTGTAAAGATAAAGTGCCCTTTAGAATTTCTGGCAGGTTCAATAGATAGGTGTTTAACCCAACGTTTAACTGTACTCGATGAAACTCCTAAGATTTTAGCTACTTCGTTTGTATTCATTTTTAATACCACCTTTAGATTTTACTTCTTGCGTCGAAAACTCCACCATTTCTTTTCTGCTGGAACCATATCCTTTTCCTTTAAAGTCTGTTTATCTTGCTTATTTTTTTCTGTTTTGACTTTTCCTTTTTCCTTTGTTTTATTCTTTTTAACGTCTTTAAATTTCACTGTTTTTGGTTTTTCTATTTCTTTTGTAGGTGCCGCATCTCGGAAGCTCATGACCATTTGTTTAAAAGCTTCCTCTCGTTGACGGATGTCATTTCGATACTGGTCTAATTCATTATTCATCGTTTCGAAATACTGCTCGCGATCCTGATACATGGCCTCTGTTACACTTTTAATTTCTTGTTGTGTTTCAGTTACGGACGCAGAGAGGTCTGCAAGTAAGTCACGATAACCATCTGCGGCCGCTTCGGATATCCGTTTGGAAAACGATTCAAAGGCTCCCTCTGAAGACCTCGCAATGGTGGTCGTTAGTGCTCCGAATGTTTCGGATGTACGCTCTGATGCTTTTGAAACATTTAGAGAAAGTTTTCGTAACTCTCCGTTTGTTTTTATATTGGATCGTTGAATCGTTTTCGATAGGCCTTTAATCGTATCAATTGAACCTTGTGAAATTTCTTTTTTTACCTCTTCAATCATAAGGTTCCGATTATTTCGTAACTCTGCTGACATTTCTTTCATTAAATTATTCTTATAATCATCCATGGCTACCAAGAAATCCTCCATCCTTGGTTCAGCTGGTTTTTCTACAACAGCCAAAGAGGTTCCGGAATCTTCAGAAGGGGGTTCTGAAACAGGCTGTTTTTCTTGAGTTAAATGTTTTTGTAGCATGTCCTTAATAATTTCCTTACTAAGATTTTTATCACGCATTTCCTTTATTCTTTTTAAAATTGAAATTTCAACTTCAGTATAAAAACGGGCTCCCTGTTTAGAACGCGGAATAATTAATACGCCATTTAAGTCCTTTTCCCATTGGCGGATTGTTCCTGCAGGTACATTTATTCTCCGTGAAACTTCTTTAATGGAATATGCTCGTAAGATTTGATTATCTTTCATAATTAACAATCCTTTCCCTTTGTCGTTTAGGTATATTTGTATCTTTCTAATACATGTATTCTTCACAGGCAATATACTTTTCCTGCTGCATGACAAAAGCTATCAAAACAAGTTGTATTTCTTCAGAGTCCTTGTTTTTATGTTCATTTCGGGAGGTTTACCTATCTAAAAACAGAGAATGCTGGGAAGGATTCATAATACGGACGAGGCATGGCAATTATATGCACGATAAAGGGGGAAACAGGATAGGTTGAAATATTTTGCGGTAGAAAAAAGTGAAGTTTGTAGCTTAACAGTAAAAAGGTGTAGGACAAAAAAAGCAAATAAAAAAACCCTCAGCAAGTACCTGAGGGCCAAACATTAAGAATGTTCTTTTACAAAGTTATAAACAGAATATCCTAGCATTGCCATTCCGATAAAGAAGACAAACCCGCCTAACAAAACTCCGTTGGAAATACTCTCAAGAACGGTTGTGTTGGAGTATACCTCAATACCATTTGGCTGTATGCTTCCGGAAACTTTAAAATGTCCTATAACAGCAAAAATAATGGAAAGTATAAATAACCCGTATGTTTTTAATTTCATTTGAACCCCACCCTTTGTAGGAATAGTAAAAAAATTTAAATTGTTACAATTATCGTAACAGATTGTGTATATTTTGTGAACAAATAATGCTTAATTATTTTTTTGTTAAGAGATCCTTAATTACGCAGGGCTGATTTCCAGGAATTAATTGTTTGTTGAGCATAAAATTTACGGAAGTAAAAAGGTGAAAAATGAATCATTTAGATTTTGTTATTAGCAATCGGTGCAGTGATGTATTTAGTTTGCGAAAGTAAAACCCAAAGAATCTTATATAGTAGCGAAAGTTGGCGTTGCTAATTTAGAGGGGATACTTCCTTTGAAAAGGTATTCAAATTAATGAAATCAAAAAAGATGTTCATGAGAAAAGGCCAGAGGGCATTTGGCCTCTGACCTGTTTTTTTCATGGGCTTTCAATTTATGCTAAGATGATTTACTGTCTTTCCAATTTGATAGTAGTAGTTGTTCCCATAGCTGATGCTTCATAGGAAATCACACCATCTTTATAAGTGAAATCTTTAGTGTCAGCACCAGATGCTAACAAGGCACTGTCAGTTTTTTCTTTATCATTTTTAGATGTCCATTCATATTCATTAGTGGATTTAGTTGGCGCTTCATATGTGCCAGACCAGTACAATGATTTTGTTTCCCCTTTATCACTGATCCAGTTGATTTCAATTGTGCCATCTGCAATAGTGGCTTCCTGCCAAGCTTCATCAGAATTGCTATTAATTTGAACCCATGTACCTGAAAGATCTAGTGGTTTAGCAGGTGTATATCCCTCCTGTTTACTACTAGATGAACCGCCACATGCAACTAACCCCGTGCACATTACAAGTGCAAGTATTATGAAAAAAAATTTCTTCATGTTTTTTTTCCTTTCTCACGTAAGATACCTATTTTTGTAATTACATTTTAATGAACATCAGGGAAGAAAGAAATAGTTTTATGCCTTTTGGTAATAAGTTACATTTTCTTGATGACTGCGCTAAGGCAAAGAGAATTCGAATACTTACGGATTAGGCCAAAGAAACTTCCGAATGTCCCTATTGCCAGAATGAATGTATAAATAAAACACAGGAAATGTTTAAATTTATCAGTTAACCACCATAACATTCCGCATTATCTAATAATATGACTGGAGGGGAATAGCTCTATTTGATTGATGAACCTCAGGAAATATAGATAGGATGCAATTATAAGAAGTTAATTGCAATCTTTATTTTTGTATAAATTCATCCTTAAATGAGGCTCTTTTGTTGATAAGCGGCATTAAACGTACTATAGAAAGAGGAATTACACAGTATTTGTTGAAATATAAAGAAGTAATCAGGCAATATATATATTATTTTTTAGAGTAATGTCTACAGTGGAAGCTACATGAGTATGAATCAAGGGGAGATATTCAATGGAATTAGCCGCTCCATTCGCGATGGGGAATACAGCAAATATATATCTTTGGGATAATAAGATTATCAAAGTATTTAAAGAGTATTTACCAGCGACGGAAGCAAGGTATGAAGCTAATAAGCAAAAGCTAGTTTTCTCTTTGGGACTTTCTGTTCCAGAAATAGTGGATGTGACAGTAATAGATGGAAAACAAGCAATCATAATGGAGTACATTAAGGGCAGAACATTTGGCAGTATCGTATCTGAAAACATGAGTAAAGCTGAATATTACATGAGTATGTCGATTGATATACAGCAGGAAATACATTCGGTTATTGCTGATTCTCTTGAACTCATGACAGATAAATTAATACGCCAAATTGAGCAGGCAGCAGTTTTAAAAAGAAAACATAAGGATATTTTGATACAAAAAATGAATGAAATGTCATATGAAAAGCGACTTTGCCATGGTGATTTCCATTTATTTAATTTAATCGATTCGGACAATAAAGTAACGATTATTGATTGGGTAGATAGCAGCTTAGGAGATATTCGTGCTGATGTATGTCGGACGTATCTTTTGTATTCAGAAGTTTCAATGGAGTTGGCCGAAATGTATTTGCATCTGTATTACGTGAGAAGCGGGTTATCAGAAAAGGATGTTTTGCAGTGGATCCCAATTATTGCTGGAGCAAGACTAGCAGAGCATGTTTCCAAGGGAAAATCTAAACATCTACTGGAAATTGTTCATCAGCAATGTCCGCTATAGGAAGAGATTTATTAAGATAACCTTATGCGTTAGATGGATTTTAATTTACATAATATAATTATGGTTTTGTACTTATATAAAAGCAGACCGTTTAAAAATATAAAAAACTCATCTTAGAGGGTAAGAGAATGGAGGAACCAGTCGATGAGAAACTTTTTTATGGGGATGTTAATTTTCGTTTTACTTCTGATTACAGGTTGTTCAAATAATACAGGTAAAGAAAATGAAGCTAATGCTAATGAATTTCCTCCACATATGAAGGGAGAAGTAATAATTAATGGGATAGAGTATCAGCTGGAAAAAGGAAATTATAAATGGAAAAGGATTAACGGAGAAGAAGAAGAAATGGTGGAAACAGATCACGCCTCTCCTTATCGGATGGCGGACAGCATAGAATCAATTAAGGTTAAATCTAATCAAAAAGCCACTATCCAAATTGACGATAACCCAGATATTAAAATTTATTTATGGAATGAAAAGGGCAGAGGACAAGAAATCGAACATAAAAATAAACAGTTTTATATTCCTGCAAGTAAAGGCCGTTATATATATGAAGTATTAGCTGAATGGAATGATGGAACGATATCTTATACATTTGTGTTAGATATTGAGTAGCATTAATAAGATTAATTAAAGGGTTTCTTTACTGAGTGAATCGCTCCCTGATATTAAATTTAAAATCTCTATTCCTTCATTATCTTAACCATTAAATGTATAATATATGAGGTATAATAGTAAAGTTGCTTCATTTATACATAGAAACTTGGAGAAACCTAGGGATTGTAACAAAAAGTATTGAAGTAAAAGCTTATTCGTATTACTATTTTTAAGTAGATATATAGTGGAAAGAGAGTGTTCATAATGGGACGTAAATGGAATAACATTAAAGAGAAAAAGGCTTCTAAGGATGCTAATACCAGTCGTATTTATGCCAAATTTGGACGTGAAATATACGTAGCTGCAAAACAGGGTGAACCAAGCCCCGAATCTAACCAAGCATTAAAAATGGTACTTGAACGTGCAAAAACATACAGTGTACCAAAAGCAATTATTGATCGTGCGATTGAGAAAGCTAAAGGCGGAGCAGAAGAAAACTATGATGAGCTTCGTTATGAAGGTTTTGGGCCAAATGGTTCCATGGTGATTGTGGATGCATTAACGAATAATGTTAATCGTACAGCTTCAGAAGTCCGTGCAGCGTTTGGTAAGAATGGCGGGAATATGGGTGTCAGCGGATCTGTTGCCTATATGTTTGATGCTACAGCAGTTTTTGGTATTGAAGGGAAAACATCTGATGAAGTGCTTGAATTGCTAATGGAAGCAGATATAGATGTTCGTGATATCCTGGAAGAAGATGAGGCGGTTATCATCTATGCAGAACCGCATCAATTCCATGCTGTTCAAGAAGCATTGAAAAATGTGGGAATTACAGAATTCACTGTGGCAGAGCTTACCATGCTTGCTCAAAATGATGTAACATTGGATCCAGATGCACAGGCGCAATTTGAAAAAATGATTGATGCAATTGAAGATTTAGAGGATGTTCAGCAAGTTTATCATAATGTTGATCTTGGTGAATAATTTTATTTAATGTCTCTCCGGGGTATTCCTTTGGAGAGACTTTTTGTTTAAAGAAGGGGGATACAAGGTAATAAAATGTTAAAACATTTATTACTGGAGGTTTATCATATGCCCTACAAATCTGTTAGTGAACTCCCAGATTCCGTAAAGGACTCGTTACCGCATCATGCTCAGGAAATATTTAAAGAAGCCTTTAATTCGGCAAGAGAAGAATATGATGAAGAAGAAACAGCTTTTAAAGTAGCCTGGAGTGCGGTGAAAAATAAATACAAGAAAAACGATGATGGCGAATGGGTAGAAAAAGAATAGGCTAATTTAAGAGGAATACTCCTTTCGATTATGGAGTATTCCTTGTTTTTTCATAAAGAATTTTTAAATCATAAAATTTAGGGTGATTTAATAAATGAAGATTATCTGATAAGAGAATTTCTTTTAGGGCATCTTCCTTTGAAATGGGGTAGCCAATGCTTTCTTGTTCAATCCATTGCCTTTGTTCAATAATCAGATAGCTGCCATCTTCCAAGCATGATATTCCTTTATGATAGGATAAGCCATCATTTAGTTGCTCCCAGTAATCTCGTTCAGTTTCTCCTTGAATGGATGCAAATAGTATATGTAATGGGTCATTTCCAAATACTTTAGCCATCTGACAATCTCCTTACATAACCGATTTAAGAATATGATGTCCGAATGATATTCAGCTATACGGCTAATTCCTAATTGTATAAATTTAGATAAATCCTCAAATAATGAAATCATAATTCAGAAGAAAAAATAAAAAATCGGCAAGCAATAGTAGCTTACCGATTTTGATTGATAAAGATATGCTTATAGGCTTCTTGCACCTAAGTATTTTGGTTTCCAATAGGATGATGTCATATCAGCCTGTACAACACCGCTGGAGCCAGCGTGGATGAATTTATTGTTTCCAACATAGATTCCCATATGAGAAGCACCGGAAGTATATGTTTCAAAGAATACAAAGTCACCTACAGAAGGTGTGTTTACTTTCTTCATAGTAGAGAAGTAAGTTGCTGTGTTAGTACGTGTAAAGCTTGGGCGTTCTTGTTTAACGATATAGTAAATGAACCCGCTGCAATCGAATCCTGATGGTGTTGTTCCACCCCATTTATAAGGAGTGCCAATTAAACTTTTTGCCGTAGCAACCATGCGCTCAGCTTCTGATTTTGTAACCGTACTGCCTGAAGTGGTACCAGTTGAAGTAGTTGATTTGCTTACAACCAATACTTGTCCAACATAAATGGTGTCGCTTTTTAAATTATTCCAAGATTTTAAGTTTGCAACAGTTGTATTATAGGTATTTGCAATTTTCCATAAAGAATCACCGGATTTTACTGTATATTTCTTTGTAGAAGTGCTTGCAGTCGTATTTTCACCAATATTAAGTGTTTGACCTATGTAAATAGTATCAGACGTTAGGTTGTTTTCCTTTTTGATTGCAGACACAGTAGTATTATATTTAACTGCTAATTTCCATAAAGAATCACCTTTAGAAACTGTGACGGTAGCAGCAGAAGCAGCACCAGCAAAAATAGAAGACGCCAGGACAGCGGTAGCAGTAATAGATAAAACTTTATTCTTCATGTTGACCCCCACTAAACTTAGTAAAATTTTAAAGTACTAGCCTAGTGTAGTAGATTCGACAAAAAATTACTAGGTATGTTTCCTAAATGTAACAAAACAGAAAGTTTA
Organism: Pradoshia sp. Z4_20; assembly: GCF_058216035.1. Taxonomy (NCBI): domain Bacteria; kingdom Bacillati; phylum Bacillota; class Bacilli; order Caryophanales; family Bacillaceae; genus Pradoshia; species Pradoshia sp. Z4_20. Next base: position 103,443 of record NZ_JBZAJD010000002.1, on the reverse strand, counting down.
TTGTAATAAAAGTGAGTTTTCTGTGTTTTGGATAAGTTTACTTAATTGTAAAATTTTTATATTCAGTAGCGACCTGAGTGTTAACCTCTACATGGTTTATTCGACTATATTTTGGGCCTATTCTAATTTTGCCAAGAAAATGATCCAATGCTTCTTCTGTTCCTTGTGCAACAATTTCTACATCACCATTTACTAAATTACGCACCCACCCATGTATATCATAATCTTTTGCTGTAAGCAGAGTAAAATAGCGAAATCCTACACCTTGAACAATCCCAGAGACAATTATGTGATATTGCTTCATTATTTATCCTCCTATTCTGATATATAGATAGAATCCCAATATCTTTAATCCCAAGCATCTCAAATATTTAGAATTTACATGAGTGTACAAGACTAGGTGCTTCAGCACTACTTGTTTTAAGAATTCATATTTCTATATTTTAATGGTACTTATTTTTTATTTAACTATCAACAATAGGATGACGTACTAACCAAAGCTCTAATGGAATTCCTTATATGGTAGAATATAGTAAATAAAATTTATAGGGAGTAGGAGAGTGTCGTGTTGAAATACATATATTTAGTTCGACATTGTGAGGCTACCGGACAGGGTTCTGAATGTGATTTAACAGAAAAAGGGAAAATACGGGCGAGGGAACTAGCTGATTTTTTTAACTCTATTTCAATAGAGCGTATAGTCTGCAGTCCATATAAAAGGGCAATTGAGTCTTCTGAAGCAATTGCTGAAGAAAAGAATATACAGCTCGAATATGATGATCGTTTAAAGGAACGGATCTTATCTGGACATGATTTACCTGATTGGAAAAATAGATTATACCAATCGTTTTTGGAACGTGATGTTAAATTAGCCGGAGGAGAATCCAGCAATGAGGCTGCTAAAAGAGGTTTTACTGTAATAAAGGAGGCATTGGATAGCGAGAATCTCAATATATTAATCGTAACACATGGTAACTTACTGACTTTAATCCTAAATCATCTGGATGAATCCTTTGGTTACGAAACTTGGTTGGGTCTGACTAATCCGGATGTGTATTGTTTAAAGATAGATGAGGATCAAAGCAATATCACAAGGGTGTGGAAGTAAGTCACTGATGACATCTCCGTTTTTGATTAGCAAGGTGAATAGGAGAGAATAAAATTTAGATTTCATGTCTTAGCATACATATTAATGGTTACTTTCCATGACTCGTTTAAATTTGTCGGAGGTTTATAAAATGAAAAAAAGAATCATTTTAACAGGTGGGGGATCAACTGGGCATGTTGCTGTCAATTTGGCGCTCATTCCCTATTTGATTGAAAGGGATTGGGAGATTTACTATATAGGATCTAAAGAGGGAATTGAAGTCTCTTTGATAAAGGAGTTTGATCGTGTCACTTATTTTCCAATATCCACAGGTAAACTTCGCAGATATATGGATATAAAAAATGTAAAAGACCCTTTTAATATTTTGAAAGGCTTTATGCAATCAAGAAAGATTATTAAGCGATTACAGCCGTCCATAATCTTTTCAAAAGGTGGCTTTGTTTCCGTTCCTGTCATTCTTGCTGCGGCGAGTAGAAAAGTACCGATCATTTCGCATGAGTCAGACATTACACCAGGGTTGGCCAATAAGCTATCATTGCCTTTTGTTCAAAAAATTTGTTATACCTTTCCGGAGGCTAAAAATCATATTCCTGCAGAAAAGTCTTTTTTCTTAGGGCCCATCGTAAGAGATGAACTGCGTCAGGGTGACCCATCGATTGGAATGAAAATATGCCAATTTAATACAAGGAAACCTGGATTATTGATCATGGGAGGCAGTCAGGGTTCTGAAGCAGTGAATAAGGCTGTGCGTAAGGACTTGGATCGATTGCTCAAAACCTTTAATGTCATTCATTTATGCGGAAAAGGAAAGGTAGATTCCACCCTACATCGTGATGGATATGCTCAGTTTGAATATATTAACCAAGGCTTGGCAGATATATTGGCTATGACAGCTGTGGCTGTTTCAAGGGCCGGTTCAAATTCCATTTTTGAATTTTTAAGTTTAAAAATTCCAATGGTCTTAATCCCGTTATCAAGGAAAGCCAGCAGAGGCGATCAAATCATGAATGCTGAATCATTTAAAAAGCAGGGTTTTGCCTATGTTATTGAAGAGGATGAGCTTTCGTTAAACACGTTAGCTGATAAGGTAGAAACTATATTTAAAAACAAACAGATGATTATCGATAAAATGAACAATTTTGAGGAAGAAGATGGACTGGAACGCTTGTATGAATTGATTGATACCTATAAAATTTAATGTTGAAATGATAAGTATTATTCTATATACGAAAAAAGCATTAAAACAGAACACTAAACAGGATTTGTAGCCAAAAAGTAGGAGTGTCGGAGCAATGAATCTTAAATGTTATACCCAATATGATGGACTTGGGTTAGCGAAGCTTGTAAAGGAAAAACAAGTATCCGCAATAGAATTAATAGAGGACGCATTTGAACAAATAAATGAACTAAATCCTAAAACAAATGCAGTTGTTCGAACTAGATTCGAAAAGGCAATGATGGAAACTGGAAAGTCTGAATCTATATACGGACCTTTTGCAGGAGTACCTATCTTATTAAAAGACTTATCACAATCTATTAAAGGCGAACCGATTACAGCGGGTTCAAAATTACATGTAAATCGGATTGCTAAACGGGATTCTAATTTTGTGAAAAAAATTCGTGAGGCAGGATTTGTCATTATTGGACAGACGAGTTCTCCGGAGTTTGGTCTGAAAAATATTACTGAGCCAGCTGTATATGGAGCGACACGTAATCCATGGAACCTGCAGCATTCATCGGGTGGATCAAGCGGCGGAGCATCAGCCAGTATAACTTCAGGTATGGTCCCAATTAGCGGTGCCAGTGATGGCGGCGGCTCTATTCGTATACCGGCATCATTCACTGGATTAGTAGGCTTGAAGCCAACAAGGGGAAGGACACCCGTTGGTCCAGGTGTGGGCCGCCAATGGCATGGAGCTGCGGTAGATTTTGCCTTAACCAAAACGGTTCGTGATAGTGCAGCTATGCTGGATGCCTTGCAAATCATTCAGCCGGATACTGCCTTTCAGGTACCTTTATATAATGGGAGCTATTTGAAGGAGCTTTCGAATCCATTGAAAGAAAGGTTTAAAATTGCTTTTTCCACAAAGTCTCCGGTGGGAACACCCGTTAGTGAAGAAGCTGTAGAAGCGGTACATAAGACAGTCAAATGGCTGGAACAGGCAGGGTTCACCGTTGAAGAATGTGATAATGGGGTAGATGGAATCCGCCTTATGGAAAATTACTATATTATGAATAGCGGAGAAATGGCAGCAGATATACTGTCCATTGAGGAAGCCATTGGACGGCCGATTACCGTTAATGATATAGAGATAGTCACATGGGTACTCAGAACTGCCGGGCAGAATGTATCAGCTGTTCAATTTACACGCAGTTTAGCTGAATGGGATACGGCAGCTGCACAAATGGCCAGGTTCAATGAGGATTATGATTTGTATTTGACGCCGGCAACAGCTTTCTCAGCTCCAAAGGTGGGCGAATTGACGCATACGGATGAACAGAGCTTGCAGTTATTGAAAGTAAATGAACTAAAACCCTCTGAACAGTTAGCAATGGTCTATGAAATGTTTAAACCAAGTTTAACGTATACGCCTTTTACACAGTTGGCGAACATCATCGGACAGCCTGCGATTAGCTTGCCTGTTCATATGACAGATTCTGGCTTACCCCTTGGAGTGCAATTGATGGCTCCAAAGGGAAGGGAAGATTGGCTTCTTAAAATAGGAGCGTTGTTAGAGCAATCCGATATATGGGTTGGACAGAAAGGGAATCCATATATTGGATGGTGATAAAAGTGATAGATCGACTAGAAGATGCGTGTAATTCAGTTGGTCAATTAGAACAGTCATTTCACTTGTTTAAATTTATGTGAATTCCTATATATCAAAAATATCTTCCGTTTACATTTTCAACATGATATATTAATAGTACGAAAATTTAAAACAATCATAAGTGCTCACTTTTGTGAGGTAAAAGGGAATCCAGTGTAAATCTGGAACAGCCCCCGCTACTGTAAGAGCTGATGAAATCACGTGACCACCTTTAAAAGAGGGAAGGTGTGAGAGTAAAGTGAAGCTCAGAGTCAGGAAACCTGCTTATGAATGTGTATTGCTTACTTTTCGGTGGGAAAAGGGATGGCGAACGTAGAGATGATTGTGTCTTTGCGCTGATTTTGACAGCGTTTTTTTGTCTGTGCATGAATCAAGCCTGTTTTCCTTAATCGGGAAGACAGGCTTTTTTATGTTTAATATTTCAGCGTAAATTCGCTAAATATAAATAAATTTTGAAAAAGGGAGAATAGTGAGATGAAAAAGATTGCAAGCTTATCACTTTTGGTGTTCTTATCCGTTTTTGCATTGTTTGCATGCGGAAATGATGAGACAGTAAACAACCAGGAAAAAGAAACAAACCAGGAAACAAGTGAGTATCCGAAAACCTTAACAGACGGTCGTGGGGAAGAGGTGACCCTTAAAGAAAAACCTTCAAGGATTGTTTCGACCACATTGGCTATTGATGAATATTTATTGCCTTTGGTTGATGAGGAGCGGATTGCCGCGGTAACGAAAATGTCTACAGACTCAGGGATTTCGAATGTAGCAGATCTAACAGATGGAATTGATACAAAAATTGAATCAGTCACATCTGAATTGGTGCTGTCACTTCAGCCTGATTTAGTGCTGATTCCTTCCTATGTAGATCCTGAGGTTCTTAAACAAATTGATGCTGCAGACATCACCACCTACCAACTTAAAGATGATTCCTCTATATCAGGTGTATTGGATGGTCTAATGGAGGTTGGTACCATTGTTGGCGAGGAAGATAAAGCAGAAGAAATCATAGCTGATGTCAAAAAGAGGATGTCAGATTTACAAACGAAAGCAAAAGCACAAACAGATAAAAAACGAGTGGTTTACTGGACACAGCAAAATTCTTCAGTTACTGAGAATACTACAATAGGAGAAATCATCACCTTAGCAGGCGGGATAAATGCCATTACAGAAGCGGGCATTACCGGTGAAGAGTATCCTGATTATCCAAATCTTTCAAAGGAAAAATTAGTTGAGATAAATCCAGATGTGATTATTACAAGCGATTGGCAGTATGACGGTTCAAAAGCAACATTCGTCGAGGAATGGCAAAAGGATCCGGCACTTAAAAATCTTAAAGCCTTTAAGAATAATGAAGTGCATGTGATAGAAAGCGCAAATTTAACAACGGCTTCCCATTTTGTGATTGAGGGAGCAGAAGATATTTATCAAGTTTTATATGGAGAATAATATGGTTTGTAAACAGTCTAAACAGGTTCTTATTTTTGGAATCCTGATTTGTTCCTTGCTCGTATCGTTACTTTTAGCAACCATGTATGGCGGGGTCATCGTTCCATTTACGGAAACTGTGAAAGTATTACTCTCACTGCTTCCATTTATAGAGTTTGACTATAACCCAATGTATGAAACAATCCTTGTGCAGATTCGCCTGGGGCGGGTTGTTGTGGCTGGATTAGTCGGGGCAGCCTTGGCAATATCGGGAGTCGTGATGCAAAGTGTGTTTCGCAACCCGATGGCTGACCCCGGCATAATTGGTGTTTCATCAGGTGGAGCATTCGGAGGTGTACTGGCCATCTATTTTGGTTTGGCCGCGATCCATTCTCTTTTCGTCCCATTAATGGGCTTTATCCTGGCTGCATTGACTTTGTTTGCAATTTATATGATTGCGACCAATCAAGGAAGGACCTCAGTACTGACATTGCTGCTGACGGGTATTGCGATTAGTTCTTTTTTATCAGCCTGTACCTCTCTGCTAATCTCTTTTTCGAATGCAGGAGTGATGCAGCAGATTGTCCAATGGATGATGGGGAACTTAAACGGGCGTGATTGGAGTCATGTACAAATATTAACTGTTCCTGTTTTATTTTCGATTTGTGTCTTTTTGTACCATGCCAACGACTTAGATATCTTTCTGCTGGGTGAAGAGCAGGCCCAGAATATGGGGATTTCCGTTCAGCGCACCCGTAATCTATTGTTAATTACTGCTTCATTAGTAACTGGAATGAGTGTCTCATTAACGGGAGCCATCGGTTTTGTTGGTCTGATTGTCCCTCATATGATCCGTATGATCATTGGGCCCTCGCATCGAAATTTACTACTGGCTAGTGTCTTAGGGGGAGCGAGTTTCTTGATTCTTGCTGACTTAATATCCCGTTTGGCCATTAGGCCTGCTGAGATTCAAATCGGTATTATTACAGCTTTTTTTGGCGCTCCGTTTTTCCTTTATTTAATTTTAAAAAATAAAAAGAAGGGGGAAATCTGAGATGACAGCTATTTTGAATGCGGAGAAACTCAGCTTTAGCCGTGGCAAACAGGTGATTTTAAAAGCAATGGATATCTCTTTGGAAACTAACCAATTTACCTGCTTGATTGGTCCGAACGGTACCGGAAAATCTACTTTACTGCGCTTAATGGCAGGATTGCTAAAGCCACCTGCAGGGTCAATAGCCTTTAAGAATCATGCTCTCTCTGAGATGACTACTCTTGAAGTGGCCAAAGCAATCACCTATATGCCACAAAGCACGGTCCTTGACTATGAATTTACAGTGAGTCAGGTAGTACTTATGGGAAGGCATCCGCATCGGAAGAAATGGCAATTCTCACAAAAAGATGATAATCAATTGGCAGAGAAAGCGATGAAACAAACAGGAATTTATCATTTAAGAGACCGTTATATCACATCCCTTTCAGGAGGAGAACGTCAGCTTGTTTTCTTAGCTAAAGCCATCACTCAGAATTCTGAGGTTATTTTGTTGGATGAGCCAACTTCAGATCTGGATATTTATCATCAGGTCCAAATTGCCGAGGTCATCCGGGAGCTTGTAAAAGAGGGAAAGGCTGTCTTCGCGGCCATCCATGATATTAATTTAGCCACTCGCTATTGTGATCGACTCATACTTATGGGAAATGGAGAACTCGTTGCAGCAGGGGAACCCGAACAAGTCATTACGGATCTTAACTTGATGCGTATTTTTAAAACTCATACGTATACATACAATGATTCCTATTTTGGAAAAAGGCAGATGATTCCTTATGCCATAGATATAAAAGGGGAGGCATGAAGAATTCATGTGCGATGGCCTTCTATGTGAAGGCGTCGCGGAGTTACCATTATTTCATACTAAAACCTAAGTTTTAAATAAGGAGGAATGAACCTTGAAAAAAGACTGGCGCTACTCCAGTTATCCATTCATGAGAGAAAAAAGCTGTTTAGTTGATTATGAGATTCGCACTGATAGTTTAACCACAAGGCTTGGAGCTGTTTTCCCGTTATTGACTGAGAAAGAGCAAGCAGTCATTGATGACCTTCGTAAGGTTCAAGCGCTATGCTATCATGTGAACGGTTCTGTGCGCGGAAAATTGGCGATAACTGAAGCAGATTTACAGTGGTTGAGTGATAGATATGATTTTTATGTTGAGAAAACAGGGGAAAAGGTAAAACAATTCGTATTACCGCAAGGAAGCAACGCTGCATGCGCACTTCATGTCGTACGCAGTGAGGCCAAGAAATCCTATCGTGCCCTGCATAAAGTTAGTGAAGAGCGAGAAGTGCTAGACATCTTATTTGATTTCCTAGGATTGCTCGCAAATGTTTGTTTTGTGATGGCTGTTTATGTAAATCAGGTGAACGGCATACAGGAAATTCCTTTTGTCAGTAAATCATATGCTGTGAAAAAGAAATGAATGTTTAAGCCTACATCTAAAATAATAGAGTTAGATAGATCTTGTTATCCATTTTTAATGAAGAGAGAATGTATGATTTGATAAAAAGAAAAGCACGATTCTTTCATAACCAAAGAAAGAATCGTGCTTTTTTATGGATGAAAAGAGGACATATTAGTAGGGAATGTAATTCTAGCCATGTTACGATTAAGTTATATTAAAAGAAACAAGCAGAAGTAAAATTTGAGTTTAATTAAACCGGTAACTAAATACTTTAGGAGTGTTGCCACCGTGCTGTATAAATTTAAACAGAAATTTAACGAAATAAGTAAAAATGGAGTGACCGTTCCTATTAAGCCAGTAATGTTAGAACAACTAATAAAAAGACAGTCTGGCCAAAAAGATATAAAAGTAGAAATAACAACAGGCCATTTGAACATTCGAGGTAAAACAGATAAAAATGTTTCATATATGATAAGCCTGAAACCAATTCATATGGAAAAAAGAGTGATTATTTTTGAAATTGAGAGTATGAAGCCGATTGATATAAAGATAGATGAAATTAAAATTTTTAACAGTCCGCCATTTTCAAATTACACAAATCAGACGATTAAAATGGATTTTAATTCCTGGGATATCGTCAAAAAGATACCTGTTGGAAAAATTAAATCGTATGAGATGAATGATGGGACAATCAAGTTAACATTATCATTATAAAGAAGAGCGAGGATTTCCGTAAAAGTGCGGAAATCCTTTTTTTGGACCAAAAAGATTATACGCAGCAGCTATTATAAACAGAGATACTCAAAATCATTCATATACTTCGCACTGGTTATGAGGTAGAACAAGTTTTGTGTATTTGCCCGTTTTTATGTTACTTTACGACTAAAATAATTAATAAGTATTCGTAAATCAAAATGTGTAATTAGATTATATTTAAAAATAGAATTATTGGCTGTGGAAAGTGGAGAGTGAAAAAAGGAAAATGCCAGAAACCAACTATTACTGTAAGTTAAAAATATAATATGAATATGGAAATTCAGTTGATAAAAACGTTATGGAATTATTTTGAAGTTCAAATTATTAATTTATATTAAATTTTCAAAATATTTTGCTATTTTTATTTTAGGTGTGTTAATATATCTAAATACTAATATCTCCAATAAAGGAAGGATGCATAGAAAAGAAAACATAATACCTTTATTTTTCAGAATATTTAATTAACTAATAAGGGGCGATGGGGATGAAGAGAAAAGAATATATAGTTAATCGAATGTATAAGGCGTCAACGGGAATCGCAAATGCCGTTTTAGTAACATTGGGAATCGGTCTATTATTTGAATCAATTGGGGGTTATTTTGATTGGCAAATGTTCCTTACTATTGGAGGAGCGGCAAAGGTTTTGCTAGCGCCTGCTCTTGGTGCAGGGATTGCCTATCAGCTTGGAGGTAACTCATTAGTACAATTTAGTGCAATGGCATGTGCCACAGTTGGTGGAGCAGCTATACAAAAAACAGCAGAAGGTGCTTTTACAATCGTTACTGGACAACCCATATCGGCTGTATTGGCTGCACTCATCGCTACATATATAGGCAAGAGGATGGTTGGTAAAACGAAATTGGATATTATGGCAATTCCAATTACAGCTATTTTTATTGGCGGGGTTTCAGGAGTTGGATTAGCGGCGGTGACGACACCATTACTAACATGGATAAGTGCACAAATTACAGCCTCTGTAGAAGGCTCTCCTTTAATTGGATCGATTGTACTATCCTTGGTATTTAGTCTTTTATTAATGACTCCAGCTTCATCAGCTGCGCTTGCGATTGCTCTGCAGTTGGATCCAGTATCAAGTGCAGCAGCTTTGATTGGCTGTACAGTACAATTTGTAGCCTTTACAGCAATGAGCTATAAAGATAATGATTTAGGTGGCTTCCTTGCCCAATCAATCGTGACACCAAAGGTACAGTTTCCTAATTTGATAAAAAACCCAATCTATATTATACCTGCGTTTACAGCTGCCGCAATTGCTGCGCCAATAGCTACGATGGTCTTTGATTTTAAAGTACCGTATGAATTAGGCGGGATGGGGCTAAGCTCGTTGATTGCACCAATAAACATCCTAGCTAATCAAGGGATAGGCATATTCCTCATCTATGTTGGAATAGGGATGGTGCTTCCTGTTATGATTGCTCTTGCGATTCACCGTCTCCTAAAAATGGCTGGAAAGGTTAAAGCAGGTGATCTTCATCTTGAAGTTCAATAGTTGTCTGCTTTGTATCTTTTGACATATTGACTCAGATAGGGTTTGTGTAAACCGAAGAAGAGAATCTATTTTGAGAAAATATGCTAAAAATGAACCTAAACAATGCATAGAGAAAGTTATTATATCTTCATTTGTAATGAACATATAAAAAATGCGAAGTGAGTAGATGATTTCTGTATGATGCAGGAATCATCTTTTTTCGTGTGCAGAATGACAGCTTAGTTGCTTGTTGATTTAAAATATAAAGTGCTTCAGTTACTTAAGTCCAAAGAATGTTTCAGGCGGGCCATGAGTTTAAGAATATGCCTACAATATATCGCGATTATTCTTTTGGGGGTATTATGACTTCGTAATCAATAATCAGATTATTGTTTGGATGGAAATCACCTCCATTGTGAAAGAGAATTCAGCAATATAGTAGCAGACACATATAGTTAATTATATTTGAATGTTTTTTCTACGAAAGGGGACGTATTCAAGAGTTGCTGGATTTGTTTGGTAAGGAAGAATGATTCAACTCTGATGATCCTCTTTCGTTTAATTTATATAAAGGTATAGGCATAAAGTCCATATTTCTGAATCATATTCTTCTAAAAATAGGAAAACGTAAACTGTTCTTCAGAAAGTTAGTTTACTAGAATGGAAGGGTGTAATTATGAAAACGATTACATATATGAATTTATGCAATCGTTTGCCTACTAAGAGAAGAATGAAGGAGGAGGAAGATGTCTGTGAGAAAGAATAGAATTATCGCGTTGCTAGGCACATTTTGCTTGTTATTGACAATGCTCCCTCAGCTAAGTGCAAAAGCAGAAGATGGAAAAACGGAGATTGTCATCCATTATCAGGGAAATGATGATGCAAAGGATTGGAATCTATGGGTATGGCCTGAAAATGGAGAAGGTCATGTCGAACAGTTTGAGGAAGAAGATGCATTTGGAAAGGTTGCGAGATTTACACTGGAGGGACTTCATGAGCGGGTTGGCTTTATTATTCGTACTGATTCATGGGAAAAAGATGGAGGCGACCGTTGGATTGAAGGAATAAAGGATGGAAAGGCGGAGGTGTGGATTATTTCAGGAGATGATGAAGTGTACTATTCAGAACCAAACAGTGAGCCGAGCATCAAAAAGGCAGCGATGGACAGCTTTACAGAAATCACTGTCACGACAAATAATCCACTTGATATAAACAGAACAGTGATTGAGCTTGAAAATGCACCCATTCAAGCAATTATCCCTGAGGAAGGGAATAGCTCAGTAACAAGTAAGTTTACGATAAAAACAAACAAGAAGCTTGATGTGCGTGGAAGCTATGCCGTGAGAATTGAGGGCTATGGAGAGCGGGCTGTTGAGATAGGAGAAGTGGTGCGGACAGAGGAGTTTGATCGCCAGTATTATTATGGTGGCAATGATCTTGGGAACACCTACTCACGTTTTTCGACCAACTTCCGTTTGTGGGCTCCAACAGCTCAAGAGGCAAAGCTCGTTCTTTATGAAAATTGGAATGATCCTAAGGGCAAGGAAATTACGATGAAGTCGGATAAAAAGGGGACATGGACGGCTAAATTAAAAGGAAATCAGGATGGTCTCTTTTACACATATAAAGTGAATATAGGTGGGAAATGGACAGAGGCTGTTGATCCATATGTAAGGGCAGCGTCAGTCAATGGTCAAAAAGGAGCCGTGATAGATTTATCGAAAACAAATCCGAATGGCTGGAATAAACATAAGAAACCAAAGTTAGCGAATCCAGAGAGTTCAATTATTTATGAATTGCATGTACGCGACTTGTCCATCCAGTCAGAAAGCGGAATTAAGCAAAAGGGGAAATATTTAGGCGTTACGGAGAAAGGTACAAAGGGACCAAATGGGCTTCCAACCGGTCTTGATCATATACAATCATTGGGAGTAACTCATGTTCAATTTTTGCCAATCTATGATTATAAAACAGTAGATGAAACAAAGCTTGACGAGCCACAGTATAACTGGGGGTATGACCCACAAAACTACAATGTACCGGAAGGGTCTTATTCTACCAATCCCTATGAACCTAAAGTGAGAATAAAAGAACTGAAGCAAATGATCCAAACGCTCCATAAGGAGGACGTACGTGTAGTAATGGATGTTGTCTACAACCATATGTATGATGCTGCAGAGTCAAACTTTCAAAAGTTGGTTCCTGGCTATTACTACCGCTACAACGAGGATGGTACATTGGCCAATGGTACCGGTGTCGGCAATGATACTGCCTCCGAGCGAAGAATGATGCGTAAATTCATCGTCGACTCCTCAAGCTATTGGGCGAAGGAATATAAACTGGACGGATTTCGATTTGATTTAATGGGAATCCATGATGTTGAGACAATGAATGATGTAAGGAAGGCTTTGAAGCGTATTGACCCATCATTTATTATCCATGGGGAAGGTTGGGATTTAAATACTCCGCTTGCGGCTGACATAAAGGCAAATCAGAAAAATGCTGAAAAAATGCCCGGCATTGCTCATTTTAATGATGACATTCGAGACGGACTGAAGGGCAGTGTATTTGAAGAGCAGGATAATGGATTCGTAAATGGAAAATTGAATATGGAAGATCGGATCAAAAAAGGCATTATGGCCGGTCTTGATTATGATGATAATCAGGCAACATATCGTGATCCGGAACAGGTCATCACCTATGTCGAAGCACATGATAATCATACCCTTTGGGACAAGTTGGAATTAACGAATCCAAATGCAAGTTACGAAGAGAAAAAGCAAAGGCATAAACTGGCCACGTCTATCATTTTAACTTCACAGGGGATCCCATTTATTCACGCCGGACAGGAATTTATGCGAACGAAGTATGGAGACCATAATAGCTATAAATCCCCAGATGCAATTAATCAATTAGATTGGAAACGGAATGCAGAATTTGTGAATGAAGTGAAATATATGTCGGGTTTGATAGAACTTCGTAAAAACCATCCAGTATTCAGAATGACGGAGGCCAGCGCAATAAAGGATAGTATTCGCTTTTTAAATGCACCGGTAAATACGATTGCCTATACGATTACTGAACCATCAAGAGGAAAGCAAAATGGGAGCTATTTTGTAGCACATAATGCCAACACAAATGATGTTGAAGTTGTACTTCCACGAAACGCTGTATGGAATGTACTCGTAAATGCAAATGAGGCTTCCTCGAAACCCATATATAAACTGAAAGGGGAAAAGGTGACCATTCCTGCATTAAGTACTGTTGTGCTTCAAGAAAAGGGAAAAAAATATAAAAAGAAGCGCTGATGCATAGTTTATCCAAGGCCAAACAGCCCTGTCATCATAATGACAGGGCTGTTTGTTTTTTATAAAACGAATTAGCTAAGGCTTCAATAACCAACCTATGCCCCGGGTATCCCCGGTCAAAGGCGGAGCAAAGGTGTATCAAAGGTGAAGGAAAGCAGCTATCAAACACCTATACAGTACCTATGCCCCGGGTATCCACGGTCAAAGGCAGAGCAAAGGTGTGTCAAAGGTGAAGGAAAGCAGCTATCAAACACCTATACAGTACCTATGCCCCGGGTATCCCCGGTCAAAGGCGGAGCAAAGGTGTGTCAAAGGTGAAGGAAAGCAGCTATCGAACACCTATGCAACACCTATGCCCCGGGTATCAAACCCACCTCTCCCGCCAGTTTATCCCCTAAGACAAGTAAAGGAAGGTTTAGAAAACGAAAAAAGAAAGCCAAAATAGGCTTTCTTTTTACTTAGATATAAATTGCTGAGTCCAAATGTGACCAGATTTCGCATAACCTACACCAATATGAGTAAACTTCGAGCTTAAAATATTTGCTCTGTGGCCTGTGCTATTCATCCACGCCTTTACAACTTGTTCAGGTGTTGTTTGACCTTTTGCGATGTTTTCACCAGCAGATTTATAGCTGATACCAAAGTTTTTCATCATGTCGAATGGTGAACCATATACAGGACTAGTGTGACTAAAATAATTATTATCTCTCATATCTTCTGATTTGTATCTAGCTACTCTAGCAAGCTCCCAATCATATTTTAATTCCTGCAAACCTTGTTTTGCTCTTTCAACATTGACGAGTCTGATAACTTCTTGCTCATAGGATTTAACATCGTCTTGAGTAGGAATATTGATCTTTTGACCAGGATAAATCAAGTTTATATTTGAAATTTGAGAATTGGCTGCAATAATTTCGCTGATTCCTGTCTCTGTTTTAACAGCAATCTTCCATAAAGTATCACCGGAGACAACCGTATATTGATAGTCTGCAAAAGCGGTGGCTGTAGGTAGCAGTAAAGTGGTTGTGAGTATAACTGATGTGATTTTTTTCTTCATCTTTCCTCTCCTTAAAATTTTTTATTACGGGTTCGATTATATAAAAGAATGGAAGAGAATTGGTTGTCAATATCAGGAATCTACTAATATTGCCATTTGAACCCCTCTAGAAAGGGATTTATACAAATTTGGTAAATGATAGAATTGGCGATATAACTATTAGAGGGAGAGCTGATTTTTTAATAACCGATTATTAATGTTAAGAGTATAAACATCCAAGCTCGGGGCTTTTTTGTTGCGAAGATAGGGGTTAAGAGATGTGTTGAAATTTGATTTAGAAAATAATGAAATATGACAAATTCAAAAACAGTATATACGTTCCTTCTATAAGTCTTTTATACTAAAAGTAGGCAAATGGAAGGGGGGTCCATATAATGAAAAAGATGTTAATCGCATTAGGTGTAACATTATTATTTACAGGGTGCAGTGCTAGCGAAAGTTCAATTAAGGTAAACGAAAAGGTGGAGATTGAGAGTTCTGTTGGACAAAAAGCCGTACATACATATATTAAGAAAGCAAAAGCTCATCTCAGTACAGCTCCTAATTATAATCCGGCAGTCTATGATGATCGGCTTATGAAAATGGCAAGTGATTCATTTCAGATATCTGTGGAAGAAGCAACTGAGATTTACAAAGCCTATGAATATGATAAATAATTTTTTTATTTAAATTTAAAGCGCTTTCATTTGATGGGAGTAAAACTTTATTTTAGTTCTGTATTAACCTTCTTACAAAAAGGGTAATAAACTATTGATAGGGCTAATACAGAGAGGAAGTGGCACGGTGAGTCTCCAGACCGTTCTGTTTGATTTTGATGGAACTATTGCCGATACTTTACCTGTTAGTTTTGAAGCTTTTAGGTATGTGTTTAATAAATATGATCAAAGAAGTTTAACTGATGAAGAGATTATTCAATTATTTGGTCCCATTGAGGATGTTATTATAAGAAATCATTTACGTAATAAGGAAAAGGTGGAGCATGCCATAGAAGATTTTTATGATTTATATGAAAAAGGGCATAATCGTGAGTTTGAATACTTAACAGAAATTCAGGAAATGCTGGATGTTTTAAAGGACATGGATATAAATCTGGGAATTGTTACTGGAAAAAGCAGAAGATCATTAACACTCTCACTAGAGTTGTTGAATCTATACGACTATTTCGATGTGACCATTTCTGGCGATGAAGTTAAAGCACCTAAACCCGATCCTGAAGGGATACAGAAATCACTATTTTTACTCCATAATGATCCATCTGAGGTCATCGTTGTTGGAGATAGCCAGGCTGATATCGCTGCAGGAGCTTCAGCGCACGTAACGACCATCGCAGCTCAATGGTTTAGCACAGTTCAAACGAGCTTGTATGGAACAAAGCCTACTCATATTTGTAAGACTCTTCCTGATTTTATTAAATTGATAAAAAAATATAAGCATGAAACTTCAATTAAAATACACAAAAAAAATAGTTTATTCTAATTAATTCCTTTTAAATTAACTCTTTGTAGTTAAACTTAAAAGGTTTTTTTGTCTATTCGCTTTAGTAAAATTGTTTATAAGCTTTATTTTGAAGATGAAACATTGTGAAAATCATTGATTAGTTTAGTATAATAGTCTTGTATGTGAAAGGGGGCTCTCACGTTGAAGGTTAAAAAAACCATATGGGGAAGTATAGGAATGTTATTAATGGTTCTTATCTTGGCTGGTTGTAATGAAACTGTCAGTCCAGAAGAGCGATTGAAGGAATACATAAACCTGTGGAACGATCAGAAATTTGATAAGATGTATTCGAACTATGTAGCAGACTCAGCCAAAGACAAGTTTAAAAAAGAACAATATGTCGATCGATATCAAAAGGTCTATAAGGACCTGGAGATTTCCGATTTATCAGTTAAAAGCGAATTCAAGGATGAGAAAGAGCTGAAGAGGGATCAAAAAAGTATAACACTTCCCATTCAAGTAAAAATGAATTCCCTTGCAGGACCGATTGAATTTGAAAAAGAAGTAACCATGAAGCTTGAAACGAAGGATAAGGAAGAGAATTGGTATGTAGACTGGGATACAACTTATATTTTCCCTGAACTTCAGCCAGACGATAAGATTGGGATTAAAACGACAACTGGTAAAAGGGGCGAAATCCTTGATCGTAATGGAAATGGACTTGCGATAAATGGAATTGCTCAAACTGTAGGTATAACACCAGAGAAGTTTGATGAATCCAAAAAAGCTGAGTTAACAAAATTATTGAATCTTAGCAATGACTATATTGATAAACAGCTTAATCAAAGCTGGGTTCAGCCAGGTTATTTTGTGCCAATTAAAACAATCCAAAATAACCAAACAGAGCTGATTGAAAAATTAAAAGTTATTAATGGTGTCAGTTTCCAAGAAAAAGAGATTCGGGAATATCCATATGGTGAAAGTGCAGCCCATTTGACAGGATATGTAGGTACTATTACTGCTGAAGAGCTAGAGAAAAATAAAGATAAGGGCTATTCAAATGACAGTATAATTGGCAAAAGAGGGCTTGAGCAATTATTAGAGGATAAACTGCGCCCGAAAGATGGCAATACGATTTATATTAACCGCGAAGATGACCCTATAGTCATTGCTGAAACAGAAGCAGAGGATGGGGAAAGCTTTAGGTTAGTATTGGATGGTGAATTACAAAAACAAGCATTTCAAAATATGAAGGGAGCTGCGGGGACATTTGCTGCGGTACATCCAAATACAGGAGATGTATTGGCGCTTGTAAGTTCTCCGTCGTTTAATCCAAACGACTTTGTACTGGGAATTAGCTCAGAGAAGTATAGTCAGCTGGAAAATGATAAAAAACTGCCATTGTTAAATCGATTTGCGGCCGCTTATTCACCTGGTTCAACGATCAAGCCGATTATTGCAGCAATTGGTTTAAAAACGGGTAAGCTTGACCCAGAAAAACAGCTGAATATTAAAGGCTTAAAATGGTCTAAAGGGAAAGAATGGGGAAATGCCTCTATTACAAGAGTAAGCGATCCAGGAAAACCTGTTAATCTTCAAACTGCCTTACAAATCTCAGATAATATTTATTTCGCACAGACAGCTCTTTCGATTGGTGAGACTGATTTGATTAATGGATTTAAGGAATTAGGGATTGGCGAAGAAAAATTCCCGCTCGAATATCCAGTCCGCGCATCACAATATTCAAATAGCGGCAAATTGGAGAGCAGTAAATTATTAGCTGATACTGGCTATGGTCAAGGAGAAGTATTAATGAGTGCGGTTCATTTATCCAGTATTTACGGTACAATTGTCAATGATGGAAAATTGATGAAGCCTCGTCTTTACCTTGATACTGAAACTGCCGTTTGGCATGATTCTTTTATTACTGCTGAACAGGCTAAAACATTGAAAACTGACTTGAGGAAGGTTGTTACAAGCGGCACAGGAAAGGCTGCAAACACACCTAAACTGGAATTAGCAGGTAAGACAGGTACAGCTGAGCTGAAAAGCACACAAGGAGAAGAAGGTATTGAAAATGGGTTATTCGTAGCCTATGATCAAAAAAATCCGAAGGCTGTCATGGCACTGTTAATAGAAGATGTACAAAATAATGGCGGAGGTAAAAATGTTCAATCCATTGTTCAAAAGACATTCTTGGATTGGGATTCCTCTGAAATTGATTAATTAAAAAGGTAAACAAAAAATAGAAAAGAAGCTTCCATTCAGAACATGAACGATACTCTGGATAGCGGACACTGATAAAAAAAGTGCCACTATCCGGGGGTATCTTTCAAGTAAGGGTGGGAGCTTCTTTTTTCACGCTTCTTTACAGGTTTTATTTTTGCATCATCCAAGTTAATAGTTTTTTTATTTTTTCATCAATACTTTTAGTTATTTACTATCTTCTGCTGAGTGCACCTTAAATAGATAAACTAGTAATCTGAAAAAATAATAGTGATGTAAATCGATTAACGGGATTTAATTCTCCTCACCAGGTAGATGATGCCTGCTAAGATGATTCCTGCGATGCTCACAAATCCCATTAGCAATATAGAAAAGCCTAATCCAATGTTCGCATCTTCAGAGGGGGTAATCACTTCAGCAATAATTAAGAACGTATACAAGCCAAAGGTAGCTAGGTAGATTAATAGTGCTGCATAACGCTCGCTTTTACTCCCTTGCCTGGTTACTGCATAAACGCAAAAAAAGGAAAACGCCAGGAGAGCGTACCTCAAGATAATCTCAGTATAATTAATATAATCCATAATCACCGCATCCTATCTCGATTTATTTAATATATTGAACATCCTATCTCATTATAAAGTTAAAATGGGTATTTATGGAATAAGTAAAAAGGCATGTCCCTTCAGCAAACTTATTTCAGGTTAACAAAATTAATGTAAAATTCATTGAAAAAAGGCATCAGTCTTAAACTGATGCCTTTAATATTCTTTATCTCGAATAGCTTTATCTTAATTAGCTAAATCAATAATCCTGCCTTCAACATTAGGTGAAACAGTTTGTTCAGGGAAGGACTGGATGTAATCGGAGAAAATTTCCCAATCAACGAAGCCAGGTTCGCTTACGCGTCCATCTGCATAAATATCAGCAAAGACAGAATAGCCATCCCCGCCTTTGGCAGTGAAGATGTTCGTAGCAGCGAAGTAGTTCTGTGTATCCACGAGTGATGTATATTCGCCATTCTGGTTTATTTCGACTGATTGCACGCGTGTGCCAGCAGGTTTAGAGCTATCATAGATAAACCGCATGCCTGCGACCTGCAGGTATCCGCCGCTAGCGCTTGGAGCAGCACTAACGCTATGTTCAAGAGCTGTTTTCAATTCCGCTCCGCTTATTTCCATGATTGCGAGTGCATTGCTGAAGGGGAGGACTGTCATAACGTCAGCTAAAGTGATTGGTCCTGCCTTTAAGGTTGTCCGGACACCGCCGCCATTTTGTAGGGCGATGACAGTATTTGGGTTGATGGCTTTTGCCTTATCGAGCATTCCATCAGCAATCAAGTTGCCAAGATTTGTTTCGCCTGTCCTTGCAGCAGGATTGCCACCAATCAGATCGACAGCTGTTGTTCCGACAACTTGTTTTTTCTTTGCGTCAACAATAGGCTTATACTTCGCTAGGATTTGAGCTGCTGCCGGGTCTTCAGCAAAGATATAAGATCCTTCTGTGTTCTTAGCATCAATGCTAATCAGTTCGCCATCATAGGCAATAACTTTTCCTTTTTTATCAAAGCTCACATCAAGCTCACCAAGATATTTGGAATACTCGTTTGCTTGGACGATAACTGTCGGTTCTTTGTATTTATCTACAACGACTGGCTCATTCAGCTGTGAATGAGAGTGGCCGCCAACAATAATATCAATGCCTTCGACTTGATTAGCAAGCTCAAGGTCATTGTCACCGCCGCCGTCATTGTAGCCAATATGGGTAAGGGCGATGATTTTATCGACTCCTTGTTTCTTGAATGCTTTAACGGAGGCTTTGGCTGAATTGATATATTCTTCGAATTTAACATCACCAGGACTAGAGATACTGGTAGTCTCAGCGGTCGTTAAGCCGAAAATACCAACTTTCTCACCGTTTACATTTTTAATAATACCGTCGTATATTTTTCCATCATGTGGTTTAGCAGTATATGTGTTATTCTGAAGTCTTTTCATGAGGGCATCATCGCTGAAGTCAACATTTGCACTCACAAATGGGAACTCAGCGCTTTGAACGAATGGCAGCAAGGTCTCAGTGCCAAGATCAAATTCATGGTTACCAAAGGTAAAAGCATCGAATCCGGCAAGATTCATCAATTCAAGATCGGCTAGTCCCTTAAATTCATTAAAATAAAGGGTGCCAGAGAATACATCACCAGCATGGAGAAGAAGATTATTCGTATTTCCATTGCGATGTTCATTAATTGCGGTTATTTGTCTTGGTGTATTTTCAATATTAGCATGTGTATCGTTCACATGAAGAACACGCAACTGATAATCTGGGGCTTTTAGGGCTAGTTGCAGCATGGAAATAAGCTCGGATAAGCTAGCCTTTTGGTTATAACCAAATTCAGTATCGGAAATACCTTCAGCGATGTCGTATAGAAGGATAGAACCGATTCTTTCAGCGTGTTTAGCAGGTACATCAGAGAAGTTTGTTACTGTGCTTCCTTTCAAATCGAAAGCCTTCGCAATCCAAACAGCAAGCTCCCCACGAGTTAAGGGCTCATAGCTGCCAAATTTATTCTTGCTTTTCCCATCAAGAATACCGGCATAGACTAATGAGTTTACAGCTTTTTGGGACGATTTTGGCACATCCGTAAAGCTTGTCTTTGGAGCTTTTTGGCTATCGAGTTTTAATGCACGCGCCATCAGAGCAGCTGCATCAATTCTAGATATGGATTTCTGTTTCTTCATACTTTGGGACGAAACGCCCAGTTCCTGAATAAAACGTGCTTCATTCTGGCGATCAGATGTTTTTGCATCGACTGCCGGCGCAAGCAATGTTCCAGCAAGCGCAACAACCATTGTCATAATGGCCAACATACGAGAAAACTTCAATCGAAACTTCATATACCGCTCCCCTTTTGTTTGATATGGCCAAGATATAGGCCTCATATCTGATTATAAATTAGTTTTCGAGGCAATCGACATAATTTTCAAATAAATGGTAAATTTGAACTATATATTAATAATCAATTCTTTTAAGAGATATTTATTTAGTATCTGTAATGTTTTGTTTAATAATTAAGCCTTAGAAATCTGATTAACCTTATCATATAGTGTATGTGTTCAAGATGAAGGAGAAAGGTTATTAATTTTGATCTTAAATTTTACAGATCTTTATTTTCCGAGTTATTAAATTTAAATGAAATCTAAATGGAAAACGTTTTGTAATATTATTCCAAATGGTGATACTCTTATGAATGGAGGTGGAGTGTTGAGAAAATTCAGTTTATGGTCGATGGGAATGATGATAGCAGGGCTGATATTATTCGGTTTAACCGCAGGTATAGAAAAACATGTGGAACTTTTATTTCTTTTAGGAAGTCTTTCTTTTGTAGTTGGAATAGTCTTCAGTTTTGTGGCGATTGCAAAACAGGAAGAAGGTTGGTTAAAATTCATTTCACTCAGTTCTTTTTTTATTGTGTTCTTTGTGATTAGCTGGTTTGAGCCGTTTTATTTCATTCGAGTCCTTACTTGGCTAAAAAATACTACTTAAAAACTTGGAGGAGAAGGGGAAATTGTGTCTTTATTTAAAAAAGGTACTGCGTATAGCAGTACCTTAAACTTAATTGAGAACGTAAAATACGATTAAATTATTCTATTAAACTTCTTCAGTTACTGTTAAACCAAGTCCTGCAGCTACAAGTGTTCCGTATTCAGGATCAGCTTTGTAGAAATGCTGGATTTGACGTTCGATAATTTCAGGTACAGTCACACCTTGCATAGATCCAACGATGTTGTTAACCAGGTTAGCGCGTTCTTCACTGCTTAACAATCTGTAAAGATCACCAGCTTGAGTGTAGAAATCATCATTATCATAAGAAGTGCTTGCAGCATAGCCTTCCACTTCAAATGTTGCTTGTTGATCTTCAGGAGATTCTTGTGGACCTCCGAAGCTGTTTGGCTCGTAGTAGACAGAAGAACCGCCATTTATACTTGGGTTCATTTGGCCGTCACGTTGATAGTTATTTACTTCAACTTTAGGACGGTTGACTGGTAAGTGATTATGGTTTGCTCCCACACGGTAACGGTGAGCATCTGCATAAGCGAATAAACGACCTTGCAACAATTTATCCGGTGATACATCAATACCAGGAACAAAATTACCAGGAGAGAATGTAGCTTGTTCTACTTCTGCAAAATAGTTTTCTGGATTTCTGTCTAATACCATGCGGCCAACTTCGATTAAAGGATAGTCTTTTTGAGACCAAACTTTTGTTACATCGAATGGATCGAAACGATATGTGTTGGCATCTTCAAGCGGCATGATTTGTACGCATAATTTCCATGCAGGATAATCGCCAGCTTCAATTGCATTGTGTAAGTCTTCGATATGGTAGTCTGGATTTGTACCTGCAAGCTCAGCAGCCAAATCAGTAGATAGATTTTTTACCCCTTGTTCTGTTTTCCAGTGGTATTTAACCCATACAGATTTACCTTCAGCATTCGTCCATTTGAACGTGTGGCTACCAAATCCGTGCATATGACGCCAAGTAGCAGGAATACCACGATCAGACATAAGAATCGTTATTTGATGTAAAGATTCTGGTGAAAGTGACCAGAAATCCCAAACAGCATTAGGGTTTTTCAAATGTGTTTTTGGATCTCTTTTTTGTGTATGTATGAAATCAGGGAATTTGATTGCATCACGGATAAAGAAGACAGGAGTATTGTTACCAACGATATCGTAGTTACCTTCTTCAGTATAAAGTTTTACTGCAAATCCACGAGGATCACGTAATGTATCAGCAGAACCAAGTTCACCTGCAACTGTAGAGAAACGAATGAACAAAGGAGTTTTTTTGCCAACTTCAGATAAGAAAGCAGCTTTTGTATATTCAGTTAAATTCTTTGTAACCTCGAAATAACCATGTGCTCCGCCGCCTTTTGCATGTACTACACGCTCAGGTACACGTTCTCTGTTAAAATGAGCTAATTTTTCTAATAAATGTACGTCTTGAATTAAAGTTGGTCCGCGTCTTCCAGCTGTGATGGAATTCTGGTTATCTCCTACAGGAGCTCCCCAACTAGTTGTTAATTTTTTGGACATTATTTATACCACCTTTTTCGTATGATAAACCTATTATATTTATTTTTTATAATATTATCAATTAAAAACTACTATTTATTTAAAATAATTATAAATAAAAGGAGATTTAGTGAAAGGATGCTTATTTAATTCATTGTGAGAGAGCTCTTACAGGTAGGGGTTTTACCTTTAGAAATAAAGCAAGCAAGAGAGGCAGCAAGGAGATTCTCAATTAAGAAGCAGGTATTCTTATTTATGTTCTTTTAATTAGAGTATAAAATTATCAAGTTTATAAAAAATCTACTATCGAACTAGTTCGTTTACAAAATGAATGGGAAAGTTATTATCCTTTATCAACTTCCTTGCTGTCAATTAGAATGGTTCATGATTCTTCCTCTAAATACAATTAATGACTAAAAGTATTGATGAGAAATATAATTTAATTAAATTCTTATACTTTCCCATTTATGGTTAAACAGAGTAAGATGAAAAATAACATATAAAACATATTGGAGAGGTGTGAAATAATGGGAGAAACGGTCCGCACAGTTCCGAGACCATTGGTACGTTTAAACCAATGGGTGATTTTTCTTAGCGTGGTCGCTACTTGGGTAACAGGTGTTGAATGGATTTTAGCACTGCCTTTATTTGCAGGAATTATGGGTTTAGTCTTTGGATTCAATCCAATCATGCAAGCAGGTAAATTATTTTTAAGAAAAATAATTTCTGATTATATCCCGGAAGAGTGGGCTCAGCAACAATTTAATCAAGTGATCGCTGTTATTTGTCTTGCAGGCGGCCTGATCAGTTATATGCTTGATTGGATGATTGCTGGATATGTATTTACGGCCATGGTTGCTATTGCATCATTCGTTGCTATCCTGGGATTTTGTATAGGCTGCTTTATTCGTTTTCAATGGCAGCAATATATGTATAAAAGATCGACAAACAAAACAGTTTAAAGAAAGTATTAGGATCCTGTAAATAGCAGGATCCTTCTTCATACTATTATAGAAGAATTCCGCATAACTTGCTCCTATTTTTAAATCAAGGTCACCTTTCTTCAGCATGGGCATAAACTGTAGCATGCAATCCTTGTTGAACTGATAATTAATTTGCACGCTAGACATTTATCATGCATAGGATGAAATGAAAATGGTTGAGGAGGGTAACCTTGTATGTCGCAATATAGAGAAATTATCACGAAGGCAGTAGTGGCAAAGGGGCGTAAGTTTACCAAGGCAAATCATACGGTTTGTCCAGACAACGATCCTACCAGTATACTGGGCTGCTGGATTATTAATCATACGTACGAAGCTAAGAAACATGGTAAAAAGGTAGAAATTGCAGGATATTATGATATCAATATTTGGTATTCATATTGCAATAATACAAAGACAGAAGTCAGAACAGAAAAGGTTCCGTATAAAGATACCATCAAATTAAAGTATCGGGACCAAACAGTCTATGATGATAATGAAGTCATAGCCAAAGTGGTTCAACAACCGAATTGTATTGAATGTCTAATAACTCCAGATGGTGAAAAAATTTCTGTTCATGTTGAACGTGAATTTTTAGTGGAGATTATTGGTGAAACAAAAGTAACTGTTTCAATCAGGGAAAATGCAGACACCGATGAGGAAAGCTGGGAGCTTGAGGTAGATGATGACGAACTGGAGGAAATTAATCCTGATTTCCTTGATCATAGTGAGTCATCCAGTGAAGAGTCCAGCTCCTATGAATCAGACAGGAAAAAAAGCAAAAGCAAGCGGGATTAAGTAACTAGAGAGAAAAACTCTCTAGTTTTTTTGTTGTTAGATGAGCTTGGCTCCTATGATATAATACTTCTATTATATATTTGATTGAAAGAAAGGTTTTGGGAAAATGGCAGTAGCAACCTATACTCCTATGATTCAACAGTACTTGAGTATAAAGGCAGATTATCAAGATGCATTCTTGTTTTTCCGTCTCGGTGATTTTTATGAAATGTTCTTTGAGGATGCCATTAAGGCATCAAAAGAATTGGAGATAACCTTAACAGCGAAGAATGGTGGAGGAGAACAAAAGATTCCCATGTGCGGGGTTCCTTATCATTCAGCGCAGTCTTATATTGAAACACTGGTAGATCGTGGCTTTAAAGTGGCCATTTGCGAACAAACAGAGGACCCAAAAGCGGCAAAAGGAGTCGTTAAACGTGAAGTTGTCCAATTAATTACTCCAGGTACGGTGATGGAAGGAAAGAGTCTCGCCGAAAAAGAGAATAACTATCTTGCGACTATTTCTTCCATAGATGGCTTGGGATTTGGAGTGGCTCATATTGATTTAACGACTGGCGAAAATCGAGTAACCCATTTTTCCAATTTTAAAGATGTGTTAAATGAAGTTTCCGTTATAGGATCTAAAGAAGTTGTGGTTCAGCCAGATTTCGGTGAAGAAAAAGAAGTGTTATTAAAAGACAGAGGGATTGTCACGATTTCTTATGAAGCCGACTCGGAACCGAAGGAAGAGTTTAACCATTTGGTAAGTGAGCTTCCGAAAAAAGACCTAAAGCATACGGTAGCCCGTTTGCTCAATTATATACAGCGTACTCAAAAGAGGACGATTGAACATATTCAACCAGTTGAATTATATGAAACGGAACAATATTTAAAAATTGATTACTATTCAAAAAGAAATTTAGAGCTCACGGAAACTATTCGTTCAAAAGGTAAAAAAGGCTCTCTTTTATGGCTTCTTGATGAAACCAAGACGGCCATGGGCGGCAGAAGACTAAAGCAATGGATTGAACGCCCATTAGTCAGCGAATCTGAAATAGAAGCTCGGTTATCGATGGTTGAAACATTTATGAATCAATTTTTTGAACGGGAAGAGCTGCGTGAGCTATTACATGAAGTGTATGATTTGGAACGTTTAACAGGCCGTGTTTCCTATGGCAATGTAAATGCACGGGATTTATTGCAGCTGAAGCGTTCCCTGCAGCAAGTACCGGCTATTATTGATGTGATTGGAAGGCTGCCTATTGATACGGCTAAAGAAATCGCATCCCGGATGGATCCGTGTGAAGAAGTGACGGATTTACTCGAGCAGGCGCTGCATGAGAACCCGCCGATTTCCATTAAAGAGGGAGGCATTATTCGCGAAGGGTATAACGAAGATTTAGATCGTTATCGCGATGCTTCCAAGAACGGGAAAACCTGGATCGCTCAGTTGGAACAAAAGGAAAGAGAAAGAACAGGTATCCGTTCTCTAAAAATTGGTTATAATCGTGTATTTGGTTATTACTTGGAAGTAACAAAGGCAAATCTCCACCTTCTGAATGATGATCGATATGACAGAAAACAAACTCTTGCAAATGCAGAACGTTATATCACTCCAGAATTAAAAGAAAAAGAAACAATCATCCTCGAAGCAGAGGAAAAAAGTACAGGTCTGGAATACGATTTGTTCTGTGAATTACGTGATCAAATTAAAGATTATATACCTCGTCTGCAAAAATTAGCGATGGAAATCAGTGAATTGGATGTTTTACAATGTTTCTCTACTATTAGTGAACGTTACCACTATGTAAAACCACAATTCTCTCATACACGTCAAATGAGTATAAAAAATGGCCGACATCCAGTCGTAGAAAAGGTTTTAAAAGCACAGGAATATGTACCGAATGATTGCTTCTTGGATAAAAAGAAGGAAATCTTATTAATTACTGGACCAAATATGTCCGGTAAGAGTACGTATATGCGCCAGGTTGCCTTGACAGCGATTATGGCCCAAATCGGCTGCTTTGTACCTGCAGACGAAGCAATCCTGCCAATATTCGATCAGGTATTTACGAGAATCGGTGCAGCAGATGATTTGATATCAGGACAAAGTACCTTTATGGTCGAAATGCTTGAAGCGAACCATGCGATTACGAATGCAACAGAAAACAGTTTGCTTCTATTCGATGAAATCGGAAGAGGAACGTCAACCTATGATGGAATGGCATTGGCCCAATCAATCATAGAATATATTCATCATCATATTGGTGCAGCTACCCTCTTCTCCACGCATTATCATGAGTTAACAGCTCTAGCTGATCAACTCAGCAAGCTGAGTAACGTACATGTTCGTGCAATTGAGCAAAATGGCACAGTCATTTTCCTTCATAAAGTAGTCGATGGACCTGCTGATCGCAGTTATGGTATTCATGTTGCCAAGCTTGCGGAAATGCCGGAGACGGTGATTAAGCGAGCGCAAGAGATATTAAACGTCCTTGAACAAGGGGACAAGCAACCAAAACCTACGCCGCCTGTAAAAACTGAAACTGATGCTGAAATTGTCAGTGAACAGGCGCAATTATCCTTTTTCACAGAAGATAAAAAGGAAAAAACGACTTCATCATCCCGACACTCAAAAGAGTGGAAGGTAGCGGAAGAGCTTAAATCCTTATCTATATTAGAGATGAATCCTTTAGAAGCTTTAAACGCCTTATATACATTACAGAAAAAATTAAAGTAGGAAGGAGAGAACGATATGGGGAAAATTGTACTGTTAGATGATCTATTATCCAATAAAATCGCTGCCGGAGAAGTAGTAGAGAGACCTGCATCTGTTGTAAAAGAGTTAGTGGAAAACTCAATAGATGCTAACAGTACGGTAATTGAGATTTATGCTACGGAAGCCGGTCTTGAATCCATTCGCATTATTGATAATGGGGAAGGGATGGAAGAGGACGATGCCCTCAATGCTTTTCACAGGCACGCGACCAGTAAAATAAAGGACGAAAACGATTTATTCAGAATTCGTACGCTAGGTTTCCGGGGTGAGGCATTGCCTTCAATCGCTTCTGTTTCCAAATTCGAATTAAAGACCTCAACAGGTGATGGACCTGGAACCCGTCTTTTACTCGAGGGCGGCAAGGTCCTTACTCATGAGTCCTATTCAAGCCGTAAAGGAACCGATATAACGGTGAGTGAACTGTTCTTTAATACACCGGCTCGTCTGAAATATGTTAAAAGCGTTCATACAGAGCTTGGGAATATAACCGATGTCGTAAATAGGCTGGCACTGTCGCATCCGGATGTATCGTTTAAGCTGGTTCACAACGACCGTACCTTATTACAAACATCAGGCAACGGCAATCCACTTCAGGTGCTTGCCGGGATATATGGGATACAAACTGCTCAAAAAATGCTGCCGTTTGAAGCATCAACACTTGATTTTTCAATAAAAGGCTATGCCGGACATCCGGAAATGACGAGGGCTTCGCGTAACTATATGACCATTTTGGTAAATGGAAGATTTATTAAGAATTATTTAATCGCCAAAGCAGTCATGGAAGGGTACCATACTTTATTGCCTATTGGACGTTATCCAATTGCGATGCTCAATATTGAAATGGATCCTTTATTGGTTGATGTGAATGTGCATCCTTCCAAAATGGAGGTTCGTTTCAGTAAAGAGCAAGAGCTGATGACATTAATTAGCGAGGCCATCCGGAATACGTTTAAAAAAGAGACATTAATTCCGACAGGCGCTCCTGTTAAACGTGAGGAAAAAGCAAAAACGGAACAAGCTCAATTTACGTTTACGGAGGAAAGAGCCAAGCGGCCTGAGGCGCCAAAGCAGACTCCTCCAATGGTAAAGGCAACTGAAGGATTTTCAGTGATTTATGATCCGCCTGAGATTGAACAGCCGAAGCGGGAATTCGAGGCTCCTAGTCCTATCGAGTTGAACGAGCCTGGAAGGGAATCAGTAGAAGAACAGGTAGAAACTGAACCGTTTATCAGTTCAGAAGCGGGTTCCGAACGTGTCGGAACGATCGTAGAGCAAAAAGAAGAGGAATTAGAGCCGATTCAAGACAATCAGGACATGCAAGAAAGCCGAATTCCGCCTTTATATCCGATTGGACAGCTGCATGGAACGTATATTTTGGCCCAAAATGAACAAGGGCTCTATATGATTGACCAGCATGCTGCCCAAGAGCGGATTAAGTATGAGTTCTTCAAGCATAAGGTGGGAGAGGTCAACAAAGAACTGCAAGAAATGTTGGTACCGATGACACTGGAGTATTCAACAGATGAGTTTGTGAAGCTGGAAGAACATAAAGAAGAGCTGGAAGCGGTCGGAGTATTTTTAGAACCATTTGGATTAAATAGTTATATTGTCCGCGCCCATCCAACCTGGTTCCCAGCAGGCATGGAAGAAACGATCATCGATGAAATGGTCCACCAAGTATTAACGATGAAAAAGGTGGATATCAAGAAATTGCGTGAGGAAGCGGCAATTATGATGAGCTGTAAGGGGTCAATTAAAGCCAACCGGCATTTGCGTAATGATGAAATCAGTGCATTACTGGATGAATTGCGTCATACAAATGATCCATTCACATGCCCGCATGGCCGTCCAATTATCGTTCATTATTCGATTTATGAGCTGGAGAAAATGTTTAAACGGGTTATGTAATGTAGTAAGTAAATAAAAATGCATTAAACTTTAATTAAGCGGGGGAACAAGTCGTTTTCCTCCGCTTTTTTTGTGTTTATAATATAAGTTTGGATACAAAAAAGCTCCTAAGCTGCGCTTTTTTGGGGCCTATCCCCCAGCTATGAGGCACCTATGACTGGCCTATACCGGGTAAAGGTGTCTGAAAGGTAGGTGAAGTATGGAGGAAAGGAGCTATCTCCCAGCTATGAGGCACCTATAACCGGCCTATACCGGGGTAAAGGTGTCTGAAAGGTAGGTGAAGTATGGAGGAAAGGAGCTATCCCCCAGCTATGAGGCACCTATGACCGACCTATACCGGGGTAAAGGTGTCTGAAAGGTAGGTGAAGTATGAAGGAAAGCAGCTATATCCCAGCTATGAGGCACCTATGATCGGCCTATACCGGGGTAAAGGTGTCTGAAAGGTGGGTGAAGTATGGAGGAAAGCAGCTATCCTCCACCTATGACCAGCCTATACCGGGGTAAAAGTGTCTGAAAGGTAGTCATCTTAGGGAATTTAATTTATGAGCAGGTACCATTACTTGCAGGGTTGATTCTCTCTAAGCAGCTGCTTATGTTTTTATGTAAATCGCATATATGTATTAACCAGGACCCGAGAAATCAATCTTGAAAATCAAAAAAGGTGTCAAATCAGCCTATCATACTGATCAGACACCTTTTTAATTACTCAATATCAATAGTTTGCTCTTGCTTCGCTTGCCATAGTTTGAATTTCTCGAGATCTTCAGTTATTTGCTTAATCGTAAATCCGATAATGGCTGCATCATCAGCAAAACCAAGACCTACAATAAAATCAGGGATAAAATCAATAGGTGATACAAAATAGATAATGGCTGCGATTATAGAAATAATCGATTTTTTAGGAATCTCTTTATAATCACCCTTTACCCAAGAGCGAAACATGGTGATGAGTAATTGAAGATTGTCCCATACCTCTTCCAGTGCATTTTTGTTTGTATTTGATTTCGTAGTTGCTTCATCTAATAGCTCATTTGATTTTTTTGTATTATTTAAATAGGTTTTGGCTGAATCGATGTATTTTTTATATTTATGTATTCCTTTGTTTTGTTCTTCCATTACTCATTCCTC
Source organism: Pradoshia sp. Z4_20 (assembly GCF_058216035.1). NCBI lineage: Bacteria > Bacillati > Bacillota > Bacilli > Caryophanales > Bacillaceae > Pradoshia > Pradoshia sp. Z4_20. The sequence goes on along the minus strand of NZ_JBZAJD010000002.1, from coordinate 72,707 downwards.
CTAAACGACAACTTGTTTACATTTTAAGGTATATTTCTTCAACTAACAACATTTCAGTGATTGGTTTGAAAATAAATTAAAGACCTCTCATTAGAAACGCTGCTTAATGTCTTTTTCCCTAAATTTGTGTATACTAATCCTATCCTGTAAAAAATTGAGGTGTATAGAGTTATGAGTAAAAGTCGGGCTAAAAAATATAGGTTGAAATTGGAGAGGGAAGGCAAGCGCAATCCTGAGACTCTACGGGGCGGCCTATATACAATTGATTTGAGTACAAGAATGACGAAAACAAAGAAGGATAAAATAGAACAATTTAAACATAAAAAGAGATTTCAGCATCTAACAAAGGATGAGGGAATCTCTTTTTATTTGGCTCTAAGGAGATGTGTATAAAAGGAGTCAGTATTTTAGTCCATGGCACTGAGACCTTATACTATTCTATGTACTGAAACGATTAGTGAAATGGTGAACCAAAGGCCAAGCACGCACCTCAATTTTTTTTGCAAAATGAAATATAGGCATTTCACCATTAATATCAATACCTTGCTTGGATAGAACGGAATTCTTACTGAATTCTGCTTCTGCCTCTTGTAATACCCAAGGGTCATGTAAAATATCACAGCGAAGCGGTACTCCTGATAAATTTAAGGTATAAAAGCAGTAACGCTCGGCCATCCATTCCTCGAAAGACCCTTTAGCTGCCTGAAATGGTTCTGAAATTGGTCTATAGCTACAGGCTAACTCGATTTCATGGTCATGTAGTCTCTTACTTTTAAATTCAATGTTTGTATCATTAGTCTGGATCTCCATATCAGTGTACCAATACGGTAAGTGGTATAGTGTTCTAGCCCCTTTTACAGCAAGCCAATTGGAAGCATCCAAACTAAAAAAGTACACACCTGGCTTTCCATCGAGAATGACATATGTACGAACATTTAGCTCAGGAAATTGATCTGTTCCTGGAATAGGGGGTAATCCCCGGAGTCTAATACCCGACATACGAAACGGTACAACCCCAATCCAGCATATGCCATTATATGAATCCAAAGGGAGCACTTCAGGTACTAACTTTCGTAATACCTCATATTTAATTGGATAATGGGCAAATAAAAGATCGCTCCATGTCTGCTTCATTGTCCAAGGTAAATTCGGGAGAGCCCATGGACGATGACTGTCATCCCATTGGTTTTTATCGAGCTTTAGTTGTTCTCCCAAAACCATCACTTCCTTAACATTTTTTTTGGAATTGAACTCCTTCTAAAATAATCGTTACCACTTTACTGAAGTTAAGTAAAACTACATCAAAAGTTTAAAAAAACATCATGAGAATTAGCATTGATTTTGCAATTTTACATGGAGAGAAACAACCTAATTAATACCTATTATACCGTTAAATTGAAATGATTTTATATTATTAATCTATTTTAAAGTAACTATTGTAGATTTAAATTCAGGATCTTACAGATAAATGTAAGCCTTGTAGAAAGAACTTTCCAACGTGAAGAATTAGATGGGTTTGTAAGTTTCCTATGGAATCGAGATGCCAGTGGTCATATTGAACCCGCTATTTCATCTGTGGATAAAAAATAAGAAAAGAAGAAGCGAGACAAGAACATACATGGATCCTATAAAAGTCTTATAGTTATAAAGTTCTCTAATACCGGTTATTAAAAATAGGACGAATAAATAAACAAAAAGTAATTGCACCAAGGAGAAGACTCTATATGAAAAAATATAACCCAATAAGAAAAACGTAAGTAAGCCGGTTAACACCTGTATGAACCGGAGCATGAAAACAATCTCCTCATTTCTATATATGTAGGATACCTTTCTCCATCCTCAGCAATTTGCTGCGCGTAATATCGTTTACGCCTTCAAATGTATGAAACCTCTATAATAAATATTGATTAGGTAATTGTTATATGATTGATTACTGAAGCACCTTAATTATAGGGTTAGTATTAATAGAACTTATCTTAAGGTTAAAGTTCATCTGAAAATTATTTAAAAATAATAAAAGTGTGAAAAAAGAATTGAATAAAGACCATTTAAACTGACTATACTGGTTAGATGTTACTCGCTCATGTTCAGATTATAATGATTTATGTTAAGATAAGAAAAAAATGAATAGGGCAGTGTGAAGCATAAATGGAAAAACAGAAATTGGTCGTGATTATTGGACCAACGGCAGTGGGAAAAACCAAATTATCAATCAATTTGGCCAAGAAGTTCAATGGTGAAATTATAAGTGGCGATTCAGCACAGATTTTTAAGGGTATGGATATAGGAACTGCTAAAGTTACAAAGGACGAAATGGAAGGGATTCCTCATTATTTAATTGATTGCAGGGAACCATCTGAATCCTATAATGTTTATGATTTTAAGCAAGAAGTGCAGCAGAAGATTAATGATATAACGAATAGGGGAAAGCTTCCTATATTAGTGGGTGGTACCGGTTTGTATATTCAATCCGTCCTCTATGATTACCAGTTCCCTGAAACCACAGCAAATCCTAATATTCGAGAAGAGCTGGAAGAACGAATTGAACAAGAAGGGCCTGATGCTGTTTATCAAACACTTGTTGAGATTGATTCCGTTGCTGCAGAAAAAATACATCCTAATAACACAAAAAGAGTTATCCGTGCTTTAGAGGTATTTTATGATTCAGGAAAGCGTTTCAGTGAACAGGAACAATCCACAGAGAGAACATTATTATATGATGTGGCTTTGATTGGATTAACGATGGACCGCGATCTTTTATATAAAAGGATCAATGAACGAGTGGAAGCAATGATGCAGCAGGGTCTTGAAGAGGAAGTCAGAAAACTATATGCAAAAGGATTAAAAGATGCACAATCCATGCAAGCAATTGGATATAAGGAATTTGAGGGACTCTTTGAAGGAACTGAAACACGAGAAAATGTTATAGCTCAAATACAGCGGAATTCCCGTCGGTTTGCAAAAAGACAATTTACTTGGTTCCGAAATAAGATGGATGTTCACTGGTTTGATATGACCAATTTGGCTGATTTCGAAAAAATTTCTGAAGAAATATCGCTTGAAGTGGCAGGAATGCTCGCTTTAAAGGCGAATAGATAAACTATAGAGAGAAAAGAGGAGGCAAAAAAATGAAACAAGGAATCAATATTCAAGATCAAATTTTAAATCAATTGCGTAAGGAAAATGTATATGTAACAATCTTTTTACTTAATGGATTTCAGTTACGCGGACTGATAAAAGGGTTTGATAATTTTACAGTCTTAATTGAAACAGAGGGTAAACATCAACTGGTCTACAAACATGCGATTTCAACATTTGCTCCTCAAAAAAATGTACAAGTTGACCTTGAAGGTTAAGGATAAGTACGGCAGACTCCCTCTACGGTGAGTCTGTTTTTTATTTAACTGATTTTTTCATTCTGTATGGAGGGTGCCCGGAATATAAATAAGGAGAGGAAATATAATTATTTTCCGGGCAATCGCAGTATGTGACAATCAGGCACACCTTTATTGGTAAAAAATAAATTTATATTGTAGTTTCAGGGGTGCCCTTGTCTATTTTGCCTTCACTTTGTCGAATGTGTTAGGTAAAAAAGGGGGGACACGGCTTCATTAAAGAGGTGATCAAATGGAGCAACAGCCAATGCGAGTGAGAAATAATGGGCAAATTAATGTTGTATTGAAAAATGGTCAAGCAAAGGCTCAGGTTAAGCCGATTCTAAATGTTCCTCCATTACCAAAGGATATACCTTCTCATCATATAGCCCTAAAAGAAATTGAAGCTGAATTGAATAGTCTCGTAGGCATGGAGGAAATGAAAAAAGTTATAAAGGAAATTTATGCATGGATTTATGTGAATAAACAACGGGAAGTAGCTGGCCTTAAGGCTGAAAAACAGGCGCTTCATATGATGTTTAAAGGTAATCCCGGTACTGGAAAAACGACGGTCGCACGGCTTATAGGAGATTTATTTGTAAAGATGAATGTCTTGAGCAAAGGCCACTTAATCGAGGCTGAGCGGGCAGATCTTGTAGGAGAATATATAGGACACACAGCTCAAAAGACGAGAGATTTAATCAAAAAGGCAATTGGGGGTATTCTTTTCATTGATGAAGCCTATTCTTTGGGAAGGGGTGGTGAAAAGGATTTTGGTAAGGAAGCGATTGATACATTGGTAAAGCATATGGAGGATCGGCAGCATGAATTTATTCTTATTCTTGCCGGATATTCACGGGAAATGGAGTATTTTTTAACCTTGAATCCAGGCCTGCAATCCCGTTTTCCGATTGTCATTGATTTTCCGGATTACACGGTTGATCAATTAATGGATATAGGGAACCGAATGTTAAGTGCCAGGCAATACGTTTATAGTCTGGACGCGGAAAGAAAACTGCGCGATCATCTATATTATTTAACAAATGTTCTACATCTTAAATCCTTTTCCAATGGTAGATATGTAAGGAATGTAATAGAAAAATCAATCAGAACTCAGGCAATGCGTCTTTTGCTGTCGGATCAATATGAACGTCGGGAATTAATGACCATCCGAAGTGATGACCTAGTGTTCGATACGTTTGAGTAAGAGATACGAATAAATATGAGTGCCCCGTAAGCTGTCATAAAGCTTTTGGGGCATTTGTTTTTTTGAGAAATAGTCATAATGAAATATTTCTAAGATGGTGATTATTAGTAGGTTAGAATACTAAAATCAAACGCAGGGAATTAACGAACTACCACGTCTAAGTAATCTATTAATAATTTAGATTTTGTGGTAAATTTTAGTTAGTTGCATAGGTTGGAATGGTAGATTTTATATTAACAATCTCTTGCCATAAAGATCGAGAAGTGGAATGAGAGTAGAAGGTTAAACGAGATGAATTTGATAGAAGAAATTATATTTACAAGCAAACAGGTAATAATTGATGCAGATTGTAAAAAAGAAGATTTGATTGTTTTGTTAAAAAACACCGGTGAAAATACGGTTCAATTAAACGGAGAACTTATTTTAACTCTTCCCAAGGGTCACCATATTATTCGATTCACAAAAGACCATTTCTGTCTTTTATACAATACGACTCTATCTTTTTATTCATTAACGGGTAAATTTGTATCTGAATTTGAGGTTGGTTCACATATTCATGAGTTATTTCCTTACAAAGATGGCGTTCTATGTACATATGGAGATCAAGGTGTATATGGAAAGGGTGCTGGAGTAAATATATTGAACTGTGTATCTCCATTCAGTGGTTTAAAGTCTTTTTATAACAATGCTATCCAATATGATCTTCTCTATGACCCTCTGGTTACTCGTTATAAGCCCTATGCTTGTATCAACTCGGAGAGAAATGAGTTAGTAATACTAAACGAGCAGCTTGAAGAAGAAAAAACGATGAAAATTCCTTTTGATACAGGAAATTTAATTACCTTTGCACTTACCTACAAATACGGCTTATTTATAGAAGAAAATAAACTATGTGTATGGGAATTTGAAACAACAAAACGCATTCTTGAGTATAAGAGGGAGTTCTCTTCTAAAATCAGAGCTATTTTTCATCGTCATAATTTTTCATTTATAGAGATTTCTGATTATGAGGTAAAAGGATTCATGCCAGTTGTGGAGTATGGCACTTAAGATAATCATCAATACAGATTAAAGAGCCTTGCTAAGAAAACAGCAAGGCCCTTATCATTTATCCTATATAAATACGAATCTATGAAAGTGGATTAGTAGGATATTTATGTAGTAACTCTTAATCAGTAACTTCTTTTAACAACAGGTAAATGCCATTCGTATAGATAAGAAAGCATTCGTAAAAAGGTAATAATAATAAATAAAAGGTATAATTCAAGGTTGGATGTCATCGCTCCGAGGCCGATTAAGAGACCTGCAATACCTGCCCAAATTGCGTAAATCTCAGATCTTAACAGTATTGGCTTCCTGCCTGCGAGGACATCTCGTACGATACCGCCGCCACTTCCTGTCAGGATAGCAGCAAATACAACCGCAATAAGCGGTAAGTTCATTTCCGTTGCTAGTAAAGCGCCCTGTACAGCGAATGCGCTTAAACCGATAGCGTCAAAAAAATTCCCCCACCTGTTCCAATGCTTTAAAAGCGAATGCTGAAATAAACAAACAATAGTTATAGAAATGAATGCGATAAAAAATAATCCGTTTTGTTCCCAAATATGGATTATTGGGATCCCGAGCAGCAAATTGCGAATGGCACCTCCCCCAAAGGCTGTTACAAATCCGAGTAAATAAAGGCCAAATAAGTCATATTCCTCTTCTGTTGCCACTAAGGCTCCGCTAATCGCAAAAGCGATTGTTCCGATAATGCTTAATACATCCCATGTCATACTTTTTTCTTTTTCTCCTTAAATAAAATTCAAATAATCATTTAAAATCTGGCTAATTTATCATATCATTTGAATACAGTGTTTGGAACGGGTGATTTTTTTGGTATGATAAGAAGAATAGTGAACTATTGAGGGAAGTGACATAATGGAAGAAACATATGAAAAAGCTATACTAGTTGGTTGTCAGCGAGAAGATATTGATGACAGTCGATTTGAATCCTCTATGGAGGAACTTGAATCACTAACGGAAACTGCCGGAGGGCAGGCTCTTGTATTAGTGTCTCAAAAGAGAGTTAAGCCTCATCCTGCTACATATATCGGAAAAGGGAAAGTCGAGGAGCTTATTGCATTAGTTGAAGAGATAGAACCGGATGTCGTAATCTTTAACGATGAATTGTCTCCCAGTCAAATACGAAATCTAGGTAAAGAGCTGGGAACTAGAATCGTTGACCGTACCCAGTTGATTTTAGATATTTTTGCTCAACGTGCGCGTTCTCGCGAAGGTCAAATGCAAGTAGAGTTAGCCCAATTGCAATATATGCTGCCAAGATTGGCGGGGCAAGGTACTGAATTATCAAGACTCGGCGGCGGTATTGGAACGAGGGGACCGGGGGAAACCAAACTGGAATCTGACAGACGCCACATTCGACGTCGCTTGGATGAGATCAAAAGGCAGTTGGATTCAGTTGTTAAGCATAGGGAACGTTACAGAGCGCGCAGAAAACGAAATAATCGTTTCCAAATTGCATTGGCTGGCTATACGAATGCCGGTAAATCAACCTTGTTTAACCGTCTGGCTGAAGCGGATTCTTATGAGGAAAATCAACTGTTCGCTACCCTTGATCCGATGACCAGGGAATGTCTTCTTCCATCTGGATACAAGGTCCTTATCAGTGATACTGTTGGATTTATTCAGGATTTACCTACCTCCCTTGTTGCGGCATTTAGATCCACGCTTGAAGAAGTGACAGAATCCGATGCCATTTTACATGTAGTGGATTCTTCTCATCCTGATGCTTATAATCATGAGAAGACCGTTCAAAAAATTATCGAGGATTTGGGTGCTGAGGATATTCCTCAATTGATTGTCTATAACAAAAAAGATGCCGCCCATTCTGAATTTGTACCGACATCCAAGGAAAAATCCATTCATATATCTGCTCGTCAGGATGAAGGGATTCAACAACTCCTTTTAGAAATGGAAAAATTGGTTGAAAGCTTTATGGAACCATATTCCGTAATGATTCCAGCTAATGAAGGGAAAATTATAGCCCGGTTAAAGGATGAGACAATCGTTAAATCAACCGAGTTTCATGAAAGCAATGAGACCTATCATCTAAAGGGACTTGCTTTAGCAGACCATGCAATCATGGGAATTATTATAAATTATGAGTAGGAGTAGGAATACAACATGTTTGAACAATTAAAGAACGGTGAGAGAATTAAAGAAACTGTTCAGGATACTGAAAAAATGATTGCTGAAAGATTTTTAGAAATCGAAGAAAATGTAGACTTTAATACAGCGAAGGTATTGAAAGCCTTCCAGGAAAATCAGGTTAGTGATGCCCATTTTAATCCATCAACAGGTTATGGGTATGATGATATGGGAAGAGATACATTGGAAAAGGTGTTTGCTCATGTATTTGGAGCCGAAGCGGCACTTGTCCGCCCGCAAATCATATCTGGAACACATGCTATTTCAACTTCCCTTTTCGGCGTGTTACGCCCTGGAGATGAGCTTTTATACATCACTGGAAAGCCATATGACACGCTTGAAGAGATTGTTGGCATACGCGGAAGTGGTATAGGATCCTTAAAGGAATATCAAATATCCTATCAATCTGTCGCTTTAAAGGAAGATGGGTATGTTGACTTTGATGCAGTAGCAAAAGCCATTAAACCAAATACGAAGGTAATTGGAATTCAACGCTCAAAAGGCTATGATAACCGCCCATCATTTAAAATTGCAGAAATCAAGGAAATGATTCAGTTTGTAAAAGCTATCAAACAGGATGTCGTTGTCTTTGTTGATAACTGCTATGGAGAGTTTGCTGAGAAAATGGAGCCTACTGAGGTTGGTGCGGACCTAATGGCTGGTTCCTTAATTAAAAATCCTGGCGGCGGTTTAGCGAAAACGGGTGGTTATATTGCCGGTAGAGCTGATTTGGTAGAACGATGCGCATATCGTTTAACAACACCGGGTATTGGTGCTGAGGCGGGTGCTTCCTTGTACAGTTTATTGGAAATGTACCAAGGATTCTTCCTGGCTCCGCATGTTGTTGGACAATCCTTAAAAGGAGCAATCTTTACAGCAGCTATGTTAGAAAAATGGGGATTTAACCCTTCACCTACATGGAACGAACCAAGAACAGATCTAATCCAATCAGTCCAATTCCATGACAGAGATAAGATGGTGCTGTTCTGTCAGCAGATTCAGTTCGCTTCACCAATTAACTCTCATGTGACGCCATATCCTGCCTATATGCCTGGATATGAGGATGATGTAATCATGGCTGCCGGAACGTTTATCCAGGGAGCGAGTATCGAATTAACGGCTGACGGTCCGTTAAGACCGCCATATACCGCTTTTGTACAGGGTGGTCTAACGTACTCACATGTTAAAATAGCCATTTGCAAAGCGATCGATCAGATGATTGAAAAAGGATTAATTAAGTAACTGATAATAACTCCCTTATTTTTGGAATAGGGGAGTTTTTTATTAGTAAAAATGGTCAGTGTGAGTTACAAGTAACCGATTATTTGCAGAGCGTGGGATTCAAAGTGAACTCTGTTTATCTATATCATATTAGCTGTTTATTGAATGGCATCGCATAGCATAGGTGTCTGAAAGGTGGAGGATAGGTGTTATGCTGCACCCATGGCACACCTATGCCGCACCTATGCGGGGTCAAAGGTGTCTGGAAGGTGCTGAATAGATGCTATGCTACATCTTTGTTACACCTATTCCTAATTAAAGGTGTTTGATAGATGTAAGATAGGCGTAGGATACCGTGGCTTTCCTGCATCTTCTATACCCCTCTAGTGTGTCTGTGCCATATCTTTTCTGCATCTTGGTCTATTTGCTCCGTAGAGGTAGGTATACTTTTTAGTGGAAAAGAGTTGAATTAATGTGTAAATAGAAATGATTTTTTATGTGAAATTCAAAAATTAATAGGTTAATTGACTGAGTTTGGGGTAAAAGAAGTAAAGTAGTTAAAATGGTACATTACTCCTGAGATTTCATGTCAGAAAACCTTACATACGATTGACAAAGAAGCTCACATGGCATAAACTAACAATATCAAGAAGAGTTATTGAAGGAGGATGTAGTGGTGAGCGGTAACATCAGAAGAACCATGCCACTTTTTCCAATGAGTATTGTCATGCAGCTGACCGATTTAACTGCACGTCAAATCCGTTATTATGAAGAACACAAATTGGTTTATCCAGCCAGAACAGAGGGTAATCGAAGGATGTTTTCGTTAAACGATATTGATCGTCTTTTGGAAATTAAAGAATTGCTTGATCAAGGCATAAATATGGCTGGGATTAAAAAAATTCTTGAACCTTCTATTTATAATGAAACTGAAATAATTGCTAAAGATGAACATTCTAAAGAAGAAAAAAAACCAGAATTGACCAATGCGCAATTAAGAAAATTATTGCGTGATGAAATTTTGAAGGCTGGCCGCTTTACAACGAGAGGCAGCAACCAATCTGGTGATATGCATCGGTTTTTTAATTAAAAATTAAAATATAAAAAGCTTTATTATTTAAGGAGGAAAAAGGAAGATGGGGAAATACACTGCGGATGATATTAGAAAGTTAGCTAAAGATGAAAATGTGAAATTTATTCGATTACAATTTACCGACATTCTGGGAACAATTAAAAACGTAGAAATTCCAGTAAGTCAGCTTGATAAAGCATTAGAAAATAAAATGATGTTTGATGGTTCATCCATTGAAGGGTTCGTTCGTATCGAAGAATCTGATATGCTTTTATATCCAGATCTTGATACATGGGTAATTTTTCCTTGGACTGCTGAAAAAGGAAAAGTGGCTCGTTTAATCTGCGATATTTACAATCCGGATGGCACACCTTTCTCAGGTGACCCACGTGCTAATTTAAAACGTGTGTTAGAGGAAATGAAAGAGCTAGGTTTCACAGATTTCAATCTTGGGCCTGAACCAGAATTCTTCTTATTCAAATTGGATCAAGCAGGGGAACCAACTTTGGAGTTAAATGATAAAGGCGGATACTTTGACCTTGCTCCTACAGATTTAGGTGAAAATTGCCGTCGCGATATCGTTCTTGAGCTAGAAGAGATGGGATTTGAAATTGAAGCTTCCCACCATGAGGTAGCTCCAGGACAACATGAGATTGATTTTAAATATGCTGATGCGATTACAGCATGTGACCAAATCCAAACGTTCAAATTGGTAGTAAAAACAATTGCTCGTAAACATGGCTTGCACGCAACTTTCATGGCAAAACCATTGTTCGGTGTGAATGGTTCCGGTATGCACATGAACTTATCTTTATTCTCTGATGGAAAGAATGCTTTCTACGATACAAAAGGAAATATCGAATTGAGCGAGACAGCTCATCAATTCATTGCTGGTATCATTGAGCATGCGCCTGCGTTCACGGCAGTAACAAATCCAACAGTTAACTCATACAAACGTCTAGTTCCTGGATACGAAGCACCTTGTTATGTTGCATGGTCTGCTCGTAACCGTAGCCCACTAATCCGTATTCCGGCTTCCCGTGGATTGAGCACACGTGTTGAGGTACGTTCTGTTGACCCAACTGCAAATCCATACCTAGCTATGGCAGTATTACTTAGCGCTGGTCTTGATGGCATTAGAAATCAGAAAAAAGCTCCGGCGCCAATTGACCGTAATATCTATGTAATGTCTGCACAAGAACGTGCTGAAGAAGGTATTAAAGATCTTCCGTCTACATTATATCAAGCGTTAGTGGAATTACAAAAAAACCCAGTCATCATGAATGGTCTAGGTGATCATATCCTGGAACACTTTGTAGAAGCAAAAGAGATTGAATGGGATATGTTTAGAACCCAAGTTCATCCATGGGAGAGAGAACAATATCTTCAAATGTATTAATAGCTGAAACCCTTGACACTGCTAGCGTCAAGGGTTTTTTATTTGGTGGGGCAATCACATGTTTTTAGCTTGTCCAAATTTTTACCCCGCTTTTGCCCCGCCTCTAAACATTTTAACTTTTTGTGAAATCTTCAAATTTTCCCATAGTATCTTTTTCGATTTTCTTAGAGACGCGAGAGTACACATCAGCGGTGATCTGAATGGATCCATGACCCAATCGTACTTGGATGTATTTCATCGAAGCTCCTGATTCTAGAAGTAGAACAGCATGAGTATGCCTTAAAGCGTGAATTGTATCTTTGGCAATCCGGCTCTTTTATGGATTCGTTCCATAGCATTAAATAGTTACAGGAAATGAATATCCTGTGCGAAAGGTTTCGTTGATTTAAAGTATAATTGGAACATACTATGCGGTAACATGAGAAGAATAAATAAGAGGGTTCCTAAGTGGGATTCCTCTTATTTGTATATGACAAATGAACCGCATCTTGAGCCTCTTGTTGAAGTTATATACCAACGCTATTATTAACGTAAGTCGGATAAAGGATGATTATATATGAAGAAACTTTTGTGTATTTTCCACACCATGCGGTTACGCTATTTGCTTCAACATGTGGAATCATCTAAGGAAGTGAATCAAAAAATTCTTCTTTTGCATTTAAAATTAAACGAATTAGAAAAGCTGAAAATTTAAAATTAAAGGGACTTTCCACTCTGGAAGTCCTCTTTTTTATAAAACCTTTTTACCTCTTATTAATAAATCTCCTCTGACTGATATTATAAAAGTAGGAGGCGATAAAAATGAGATACACATGGAAAACTGATGCTAGAATTCCATGGGAACCGGAAGCGGATGAATTTCTGGAGAAACAACTAAGAATACACTCTAAAGAGAAGTTTGCTGTTATAGCGAGAAAAAATTAGCCCATCCACTTTGTGAAGGACATAGCGAAAAGCCCTTTATAGATCGCCTTAGTTGGATAAAAAACGGCAAGCAGAATCCAGGTGTATGCTCGGCCAATATAGTGCACACAATCCCTTAAGGGAAGGGGAGAAGTCTTACCATTTAAGGATTTAATATAAAAAAGCGAGTCAGTTTTTATGCCCAGCAAAATTGCTCGCCTCTGTCAAAAACTATAGTTGCCGTTTAATTTATTTTAAGTGTCCTCCAGGGCTCTTTTTATATATTCTAATAAAAGGGGGTACTGATAAAAATGGGGAAAATTATAGATATTTCACATCACCAGCCACCATCATCTATAAATTATGACAAACTAGCCAAGGAAGTGGATTTAGTTATTGTTCGTACTCAGTATGGATCTTCTACAATCGACAGACATTATAAAACTCATCACAAGGAATTTAATAAGCGTGGTGTACCAACTAATGCCTATGCGTGGGTAAGAGGTATTTCGATCTCTGATATGGAGAAAGAGGCTACTGATTTTTATAACCGGACTAAAGAATTTAGCCCGCCTGTTTACTGGCTTGACGTTGAGGAGAAGAGCATGAAAGATATGAGAGCAGGGGTTAAGGTCTATGCAAAGAAATTGAGAGCTCTTGGGGTGAAGAAAGTAGGGATATATATTGCCAATCATCTTTATAAATCCTTTAATATCGATATAAGAGACTTTGATGCTGTTTGGATACCTTCTTATGGGCGTAACAATGGCATGCGAGCAAGTAGCAGGAAACCTGACTATGTTTGCGACTTATGGCAGTTTACAGACAAAGGAATAGTAGATGGATATGCTGGTAATGTAGACTTGAATGCAATTATAAGTAATAAACCATTGAGTTATTTCACGGGTAAGTATGATCAAATCACATAGTATGAGGGGACTTCTAGTTGGAGTCCTCTTTTTTTGCCTAAAGTGATGCTCGTGTAAAGTGAGCCATTCTCTTGGCCAACTATTCAGACATTAAATGATAGTTACAAAGTCTAATTATGGCACAAAAGAAAGATTCTTCGCATATGATGAGGGTGAAGGTTACATGTTAAAACAGTTGGTGATGAATATGTTAGAAGAGTTCAAAGAGTACAAGCGTCAGACGGAAGGGCAATTTGATAAACAGGACGTGCGTTTTGAAAAACATGAACTCCGGATGGACAAGCAGGAGGATCGGTTGGACCAAATGCGTAGTACACAAATTGTACACGATCAACAGATTGCTGGTATTTTAGAAACCCTAAAAGACATTAAAGGAGATACTGTATGGTTAAGAAGAACTGTGACCGCTGCCGTTATAGGTGGAACTATTCCAGCGGTTATCGGTTTTATTGTGTTTGCTATACAAAAACTGAACTAAGGAGGGTGGATGATGAAAAGGTCTATACCATATTTTGAGGCACTAGTTAGTATATTGAGCTATTACCTTGCTATGGTATGTATGTTCAACAATGATATGTTTCAGCAATTGCCAGAGTTATATGGAACTTTAAGTCAGTTGGGAAGCGAGACATTGTTTGCTCTCATTTTCTTTTCTGCAGCTACCATTAAGGTTATTGGGCTGGTTATTAATAGTTATGTAATGAGAAAGTTTGGGTTAGGGTTATCCGCCTTAATTTATTTAATCATTGCTGTTTCTTATGCCACGAGTGAAATGTCCTTAAATTGGGGGGCAGGGATTTTCTTTTTACTGTCAGCATTCAGCCTTTTAAATATATTTGAAGTTAGGCATACTAAGTTAATGGAGTGATAGAATGAATTGGAAAGTACGTTTTAAAAACCCAATCTTATTATTGCATTTGCTACTTTAGTCACCAGCTTTATATATAAGTTGCTCGGTTTAATAGGAGTCATGCCGTCTGTCGCAGAAGATGATACACCACAATTAGTTTTGATTTTTGTGGTTATTTTAGCTGGATTGGTATTGTTCAGGATCCGACCATTAAAGGAATAGGAGACAGTAGACAAGCCTTGACTTATGAAGTGCCAAGAGATGACAAACCCGATGTATATGTACCATTGGGTTTCTTGTGTTCATAATATGCGTTACCTAAGACGTATCATCTCAAAACTCTGCCTTACATAAAAGAAGAGAAGGCAATCCTTTTAGGACCGCCTTCTCAAGAATTTATTGAGCATTATTTTAGCATGGTTTGGATTAATACAGGGTCATGATCACTTGCCCGTCCGTGTTCTTCCATGAAGGCAGCGTTGATGTGAACGATATCAACAGCTGTACGCAATGTTAGTGGTTTCGAAACAAGGATATGGTCTAGCACTTGTAAATTTCCTTGATAGGCATACGTATAGCGGTCAATTGAGGGAATCAAATCAATCATATTCGTCAGTTCCCTTCCCTTCAGTGTATTGAGTGTATCTGTAAATTCAAAGTCATTTAAGTCTCCGAGAGCAATAATATTGGCATTCTTGTTCTTGGACTGGATTTCTTTTACAAATTGATTCACCACATTTGCTATGCTAATGCGCTGCTCCTCACTAGACAATATAGCCGGCTGGTTTTTTCCAAAGAGCGGCTGATCTCCGCCTTTTGAATTAAAATGGTTAGCGATGACGATAACATCCTTCCCATTAAAGGTGAATTGGGCAGCTAAAGGCTTACGACTACTATCGAAAGCAGGATTTTCAGGATCAATTCGTCCTGGATTAGCTGTCAGTTTGCCATCTTCATAGCTGACTGCTTCATTCGCACTGCCTTTTGGAGCAGGATTGAGTGACACTCGCTCTGGGTTATATAAAAATCCAACGCGAATATTCGCTCCAGGAGCACCTCCGTCTTGATTATTAACCGGCGCAATATCTGTGAATGAATAAGAAGGACCGCCCAACTCTTTGATTTTATCAATCAATGTTTGATAGCTTGCACTTGCATCTGTATTACCGCTATTTGTGGCACCATCATTATCCTGTATTTCAGTAAGTCCAATGATATCAGGCTGATTTAAATTGTCAGTAATGGCTTTTGCAAGTTTAGTAGTTTTCTCGTCGCTTTCCTTCGGGGAGAAATTTTCTACGTTATAGGAAGCGACTGTCAGTTTTTTGGCATGTTGCTTAAATTTCGTTACCTCTTGTTTCAGGCTACCGTTTTTAAGCTCTGGTAAATTTTCTTTATCAGATAAGATTCGGTAATTGCTGAAACCATAACTTACAACACCATGAATATCTCCAGTAAATGAATCTCCTGTCTTGGTAACAAAGCTTGAATCACCAGTATCAATGATGAGTCGCTCAGGGTTATAATCGTTTTCTGAAATCCTCAAGCCTTTTGCCAGGGTGTTGAGTAAAGTATATTTTGACACTACATATAGTTCGCCATAATCCTGCGGTGCAATAACCTTCGGCTGTTTAATGTTTACGAGCATTCCCTCTAGGCTCTCGTAATAATCAATCCCGTCCTGATATGGATCAAACTTGCTGAACTGGTCGTTATCGATGATTCGTGTTGGCTGTCCTTTAAGCGGGCTAATCTCAATCGGCTTAGGGAGCGGTTGTGAGTCATTTACAATCGTAATGTTAGTAGCATTGATTTCTGTAACCGGTAAATCCGTTGTTAATTTTTCTGCATAACCTTCAAGTACCCATTCTTTAACCTGACCGCTTGCTTTAATGGTATTACCAACTTGTGCAGCATGGTTCCTTTTATAGACAAGTATGCCTTCTGAGGTGGCAGGGTTTTTATCAGGCGTTAGAGATTGCATGTAAAAGTTGTTAGCATCGGCAATATAAGTTACGATGCCTTCAACATCTGCCACATATTGATCCTGATATGGAGAGTGGTGCTCGGCACCTTGAATGTCATGTATCTGTAAACCGCTAGTGGCAATGTAATAGGCTAGTGATACAATATCACTGTTTTTATAGCCGTCTGCTACGACGATTGCTTTAATTGTCGTGTTTTCTGCGATGATGATAGGGGTCGTGTACACTTCGCTGTCTATGGTAGGTTCCATCCCATTTGTTGTGTAGTAGATGGTTGCGTTTTCCGTCTCTGTAGTTAAGGAAATAGCTGTTCCAGCTGATACTGGTCCTGGAGAGACTGAGCTCGCAGCAGCGGCAGCTTTCGGAGTTGGATCATGTTCTTCTGCAAAAACAATGGAGGTAGGTGATTTTAATCCAGGCACTGTATAGTAAGCCTCAAGATTTCCAGTAACGTGAATTTTACTCCCGATGATGGATGGATTAGACTGAAGCCCAAATTCTGCTCGGAATTTAGCCGGGAGCTGGATAGGAAGCAGTTTTTCTTTATCCGTTTCATTGGGTGAATCAGCTAGCGCAATATTAAAATCACTGCTGAATGGTGCTTCAAAATTGTAGCTATTATTTCCTGTCGTATGGGCAACGATATAGCCTTCAACAGTAGCATTGCCTGTATTGTTTGCTATTGCCTCTGTTACAGTAATTGGTCCATCTGCCTTGGGTGTTACCGCAGGAATGAACGATAAGAGGAGCAGGAACACGAGAAAGGCTGGGACGAAGAAACGATTAATATTGGATTTTGACATTCGACACTCTCCTTTAAATTTCTATCATTTCTCCCATATACTACAAAAAAGAGGGCAATTAGTACAGGGTGGTTAGATTCATCTTTCAATTGAAAGTTATAGTCAATATAAGTAAAAAGTCATGATTCTATTGTTTTTTAGAAAGGTATTGACTCTGAATCCTCAATTTTTTGAAGTTAGAAATATCGTTTAGTAAAAAATATCGAGTTTCTTCTATTAAATATAGGGCTGAGAGAATACTATAGCCAGAATGAGCCTAGGAGAGAGCTTTTTATTTTCATTAGATTAACATCTTAATGAAGTTAAGGTGCAGATTTGATGAACTAGGATAGGAAAATACGGGGTAAGAATTATAGAAAAAATGAAGAGAAAACACTAAGTAGGAAAAGTATGAATAGAGGTTGAATGTAGGCAAATAAAAAACCCCGTTAATCGAGACGGGGTACTTTAAGTTCAGCATATCTTTTTGCAACCAAATGCTTCAGTTGCTCTAAATCTTCTAATGTAGTTTTATTTCCGATATAATCTTTAATCACCGGAGGTATGGTTATTGAATTCGTTTTTTTCGTTGGCTCTTTTATGTCCATTTTTAGCATCTATCCTTCTGGAAAACTATTATAGTACCATTATATAGTTACAATGTTACGAATAGATTAATAGGAGTTTACATTTTAATATTATTAAGAAGTCAAAAGAAAGCCAATTTACCGAAAAGATAGGAGTAAGTTATGGTAGCAATCATTTACCCAACTGATGGGTATGATAAAAGGGAGAATGAATTAAGAAGAATTCAGTTAAATACTTTTATCTAACCAGACTAAAGAGAGTATATTTTCGTTTAACATAATATAGTCGAGATTACACCTATTGTATAGATTATTTGTCTGTGGAGTGTTTAATTTTGCCCACAATTTTTGGAGGGAAAAATAAAAATCGCTTTCTTCTCGAGTAATGCATATGCTGTGGTGCAGGATCGAGTGTTTCATCTCCTAAAAAGTCGAGCATAGTATTAGTTGAAATATGCGCATGAACCATACTTACTTTCCATTGATCGTGATGAATATCTCCGCGTATGATTAAATCGCCCCAAATACTATACATACTGTATCGTTCTAATAACCAAAAATCCAAAGAGTCCGGCAGGGGTTCGTATAAAATCTGTTTACGCTCATAATGAACATCGAGTTGATAGGTTTGTTTACTGCTTTCTCGTACACTTTGAAAATAAAATTGATCCCTATCTTGTTGAAAGTACATATGTGCTTTTTTATAAGGTAGGCCCAAGCCCACTTGTGCTCCCAAGACGGCTAATAGTTTATCAGCATCCAAACTAAAAAAATAAATACCAGGAACACCCTTGTATTTAACATATGTACGTACATTCAGCTCTAAATAAGTATGAAGATATGGAAAATGTGGAAGCCCTCTTGCTCTCATTTTAGTTATCTTAAAGGGAATAATCGAAATCCATGCTTTTCCTTCATATAAATCAATCTCCAATTCCTCCGGCACATATGGACGGAGAAGGGTGGGATCTATTTGATAATGTAAAAATAGCATATCATTCCATACCTGGGTCAGTACCCACGGTGATTTCGGTAAAGGGAAAGGGCGATGTTTCGTTTCTTTCAACTCAAAATACATAAATTCCGCCTCATTTCTCTAGGTATATTAAATGTTTTGCCCATATATATAGATATTAAACATTCCGATAAAGCAACACGGCATAATAAAAAGAATAGAACAAGAGGGAATGCAATTTACATAATATTTAAGAGTGATTATAGCTGAGGGAAATATGGAGTTAAATATAAAATTTCCAGATCTAATAGTACTGATGTAATGTATAGGTAAAAATAAAGACCTCTCTAATCAAAAAGATTCGAGAGGCTTTTTATAGTTTCTGATTAAATTATCGGAGATCATACCTAAGGCGCATGACATTGTAAAACAATCGAGCATCTCGTCCCATTTTTGTTCGAGGATTTATTTGTGATTGAAGGCAGTTTAACAGCATCTCGTCACACTGTTTGGTGGGTCCAAATCTCTTATAACAGTCATCATGTTTCTTGCAGCATGAGTCTACTTGATTAGTAGGTCCCCATGGACCGGAACAGCCAGGACCGCACCAATTATATCCTGGATAACATAGTCCTTTGCCTGCACGTCTTCTTCTTCTTTGCATACTTCCACCTCCATATAAATCTTTATAATTAATATATGAGGAGTCGGACAAAACGTAAGGGCGGATAAATAGTGAATGTTTCCTTTTGTTTTCTAATGGGCTGTTGTGACAAAACAAATATATCCTTATAGAAAAAAGCCCAGAGTGAATCTCTGGGCTAAAAACTAAGATATGACAATCTCACAATCTATTATTTATTCAATTCACGGATAATATGCATTCCGGAAACCCATCCTTGTGTACCATTTGAAAGTTTCACTTTATACCATCCATTGCTGGTTTCCGGATTGTTTTTTGAATCAACCGATAGCTCAATATATTGATAATTAGATAGGGTACCGACTATACTGCTGCCTGTATTCGCAGCAGAACGGACATTTAAGGATGTAGCATCCACACGCGCCAGATTTTTAACGGACATGTATTTATAATAACTGCTTAATCCAAAACTGGATGTATAATACATTTTCCCTTTGTATTTTACTTTTAAAGACTCATTGTTATGTTTTTCTAGTAAATTAAAGGTTTCTCCTGCTTGAATGCTGACAGAAGATCCTGAGTTTGTTTTTGTGACATATTCAGAACTGACCCAGCCGGTTTTTCCGTTATATTGAACCTTACACCAGCTACCACTTGCACTAAGATAGGTTATCGTTTTCCCATTAGGAATGGTGAGCAGAATAGAACCATCTGTTGAAGCACTTGATCGCAAATTTAGGTTTGAAGTTGTCTGATAAACGGTTGAACCTGTGTTATCTGCTGATGTCAGATTAATTGTTTTATGGGCTACAGCAAGAGTACCGGTAGGAAAGACATCTTTTGCATCAGGATAAGAGGGTCTGCTTGGCACCTTTTTATTCGGGGTGGCATTTTTTGCACCCTCGTTACTGTAATCAAGCATTGCCGACATATGTTTGGCAATCGCTTTTCCCCAATTTGAATCGGTCGCATAATAAAAATTCATCCCGCTGCTTAGGCTGTCGATTCTATTCCCATTACTATCTTTAACGGTAGAACCAAGATAAGCACCTTTATAGGACCAGTATCCTTCATTTAAATACGTTGCTTTCATCATTTGAGCAATAAATTCAATATTTGATTTGATTGTATTAAATTTGACAGCACCCACGAATGGAGCTGCATCGTAGGCTCCGTAACCAAACAGATTATTTTTTGCCAATGATATAGTCGATTTACCGAAATTGCTCTCATGAATGGCATGTGCTGCAAGATACAAAGCGTTCACGCCATACTTGTTTGCTGCATCAATAAATATGCTTCCCCTGTTATATAGAACACTGTTGGAGGAGGTTGCATTTTTCGCAATATACGTATTAATCTGAGCAGCTGTTACGGATGATTTTGTCCTTAAATCCATCGTTACATAGGAATCTGAACTGATTGGATTAGAGGAATCGGAGGTAGATGCTCCTTTTACCAGGTAGGATGAGTTGACCCAGCCTGTAAGTGAGTTAAAGGAAACCTTATACCATGCCCCTTTTTTGGATAAATACGTAACCTGCTTTCCTTTAGGTATAGTAGTAATGACTGTTGCACTGGTAGAGCCTGAAATTCGAAACTTCAAATTAGCAGTTGTCGTATAAATCTCTTTATTCTTTACTTCCTCTTTTTTATCTTCAGTTGTTTCCTTTAGGAATTCAGAGCTGACCCAACCTGTTTTGTTTCCATACTTCACCTTAAACCAAAAACTGTTTTTTGATAGATAGGTAACTTTCTCTCCTTTTGGTATAAGCGTTAATACAGACCCCTGGGTAGAAGCCTCAGTTCTTAGATTCAGTTTAGCAGTAGTTTGATAAGTCAAATTCGCCTTTGGTTTTTCAACAGAAGGGGAGGGACTCTCATTTTTAACCGGTGTAACACCTTTTAAATAACTGGAGCTGACCCAACCAGTTTTACCGCTATATTTCACCTTGAACCAAGAACCACTCTTGGAAACATAAGTAACAGATTTCCCTTTAGGAATTGTCGTTAAAATGGATCCTTTCGTTGAAGCATAAGAACGTAAATTTAAATTTGCTGTCGCTTGATACTTCACCTCTTGCTGTGGTTTTACCACGGTAGATGGTGTGCCTGTACCGTTTGTTGGTTTAGCAGCAGCTGAGTTAGCTTTTAAATAACTGGAGCTGACCCAACCGGTTTTACCACTATATTTCACCTTGAACCATGAACCGCTCTTAGAAACATAAGTAACGGATTTCCCTTTAGGAATCGTCGTAAGAATAGATCCTTTTGTGGAAGAAGAGGATCGTAAATTTAAATTAGCTGTTGCTTGGTACGTAACCTCTTGCTGTGGTTTTGCCACAGCGGAAGGGGTGCTGCTCGTTGGTTTAGCAGCAGCTGAGTTAGCTTTTAAATAACTGGAGCTGACCCAACCGGTTTTACCGCCATATTTTACTTTGAACCATGAACCGCTTTTGGAAATATAAGTAACGGATTTCCCTTTAGGAATCGTCGTTAAAATAGCTCCTTTTGTTGAAGCGGATGATCGTAAATTAAGGTTAGCTTTCGTTGTGTAGACTGATGAACTGCTGGTAACAACAGCAGATTTCACCACAGCAGGTTCAACCTTAGCTTTCTCATTTATTTTTTTTACATAATCTGAACTAACCCAGCCCGTAGTAGTTTGATATTTTACTTTAATCCAAGAACCGCTAGTGGAAATATAGGTTAGGGTTTTCCCTTTAGGTATGGTTTTCAGGATTTTCCCATTGGTTGACGCTTTGGATCGTAAATTAAGATTAGCTGTAGTTTGATAGCCAGACACAATTGCTTTACTAGAAGTAATATTTTCAGCTTTCTTCACATACTTATTATTGACCCATCCTGTGCGATTGTTAAATTTCACTTTGAACCAAGAACCACTTTTTGCAAGGTAGCTAATCTTTTCCCCTTTAGGGATGGTTAAGAGTACAGTGCTTTTAGTAGAATTACTGACTCGTAAATTTAAATTAGAAGTGGTTTCGTAATACGTAACACTAGATGCTTCTGCCTTTTTGGTGTCCAATAATTTTAATGATGTATCCCCGCTATATAGGATAAATCCTGCAGATAATAAAAGTGTTGTACCCTTATAGACCAATGGCTTATGGCTTGCCTTTTGATTTTGCAAATGTACATCCTCCTTTATTCTCCCTCAGTTTTACAAGGCTGTATGGCATATATTTTTGTCAGACAACTGCAAAGACCAGTTAAATCAATCCCAAACAAATTTAAGGATAAAATGAGTAACTAAAAAATGTCTCCATCATAAAATGTCATAGATGGTGCTATATCACATATCGGCATAATTTGGGAAATCTTTAGCGAGAAATGTAAGATTCCATAATTTAGATGTTATTTTTTCATTAAAAAAAGGAATAAAGGTAATAATAATGTAGAAAGGGGGAGATAAAATGGAAGGTTATCTACAAAAAATAACGAAAAAGATATCTAGTTATTGTTTTCATCTGGATATGAAAAAGAAAGTGAAAAACAGTCATTTCACGATTGTCTCAGACAATGATTGGGGCAAGAAAGTATACGATGATTTAGGTATGGAATACAACTCTCCATTTATTGGAATGTTCATATTTGCACCGGACTATATTGAGCTTTTATCTAACTTTGAGCATTATATGAAATCTCCCCTTAAATTTACACTCCATTCAAAATATGATGGAATAACGGATATCTATCCCATTGGGCTGTTGGACCAGAAAGTGGAGATCCATTTCTATTCCTATAAGTATAAACAGACAGCATTAAATGACTGGAATGAAAGAGTTAAACGCATAAATTGGGATCAGTTGTTTTTTAAATTCAGCGATCAGTATCAGTGCAGAAAAGAATGTATTGAAACGTTCAATCAGTTGCCTTTAAAAAACAAAGTCTGTTTTACGGCTAGGCCAATGGGACATTTAGACAATGTGATTTGTTTTTCAAATCAACACATAGAAACCAAATTACAAAATGAGCTAACGGATTATAAGAAATACTTTGATGTAGCATCTTGGCTGAATACAGGGGAAGTGATTAAGAAAGAGCCTGAAAAAAGAAAAGCCAATTTTGAACTGCATCTTCCTTTTAAGCTAATCGACAACAAATAGATAATTAATTAAAACACCGGTGTTTTCCGGTGTTTTTTATGTGCTCATGGTATTAGACCGACGCTGCAGGCAGATTGCACTTAAAAAGGCTAATCTATTAATTCTTATCCTAACTCTCCGTACGATTTTCAAAATGGTAATTCGTTTTTATATGTGGATTTTGCTTTAATAATTGACGAACAAATTCAGTTTGGTTTTTTGGTGAAATGGCAATCGTATTAAATCCTGTAAAATTAATTTCTATTTTATTCATAGATTGGGCAGGATCTGTAAAAGGATTTCTGGTTTTTCTTATACTACTAATCGTATCAATCTTAATTTCCTTCTTAAATGGACCGTAGTGTATGGTGAGGAGATTTTCCGCAATTGTATATCCCGTTTTAAGCCATATCCACATTAAACAAAAACCAACTGGTACTAAGAGTACGATTTTAATCCATTGCTTGTCTAAGAACTCAGGGGTCATCCAAACACCAAGGTCTGGAAAGAAAATGGGTGAAAGAATAAAAATAAATGCGAATAACCAAATGGTAGCGGTTATCCATAAGTCTCTTTTTGATGAAAAATACATGCTATCATCCTCTATTCGTTTGAATTTATACTTTCTTGGTGGTACGTATGTAGATGTAATTTACCCTTCAAATTAACAGGTGAATTAATGGAAATTCGCCGTCGATTGGCCGTTTTACGATTTGGGTCAGCTTTCAATTTGTATTTTACCAAAACAATCCATATTTTAGGTGTGTAAAATAGTTTCTATTCTGAAATTTTAAATTAAGATATTCGCTTAGGGAAAGAAATAATATATAAATATAGTTTTTCTTGAGATATCCATTATTTTTGATAAAAGTGCTACAGGAAATGAAAATTACCAATGTTTTTTGAAACTATCTGTCTGTTTGTTCGTATGTATAGTATGGTAAAATTGCCTTAGAAAGGGGTGACTGTTTATGTTCTATATGATCCTTCTTGGATTGGTAGGAGCTACAGCTGTAGTTTTTCTGCAGGACGCAAAACCAGCAGGACCAAAACAGGAACGTTTGGCAAATGTGATGAAGCGAATAGCAGGTAAAAATCAAAAAGACCAGTTTGTATGCACTCAATTGGATGATCGTTATGCCCATTATGTATATGAATTGGATTCAAATATACTATCTATCTTGGCTGGACCGGATTACATTACGATTAATGCGCAAAAAGCTAAAACCAAACAGCCTTTACTTGATGTTCGATACGATACAAGATCGAGAGTTTATACAGAAAAGAAAATCTCTGAACAGTTATTAAAGAAAGAAAGCGATCTAGAAAAGATTGACCTGTTTTTAAGATGGGCCATTATGAGTTTTCAGCCGGAAAAAATGAAAATGATATATCAAAATAACAATAACTTTACTGCTCTTATAAACGAGCTGGAAGATGCGAGAAAAAGAAACTATCTCTCATCACCGATTGATCATGCCTTTACTCAAATTATCCCAAGCCTGGGTTATTTACTGGAGCATGTGGATCTCATCTCTGATGTTGATTATGAGCATCAGGTTAAGGAGACAATAATTAAAGATTTACGAAAGCTGATAGCTGACTTTAGTCAATTGGAATCCAAACAACAAGAAAAGTATGAACATGATACATTAAATCGACTGATTATCATACAGGAGCGAATTACACAAATTCGCAGACATATTGACAATACAAGGGAATTTGACTTAAAGAAAACATTGACTACAATCGATCAAAGATACGAAAAATAATGTTGGACAAGAGGTGGAAAACCGATGAGTGAACAAAATAGGGAATTTGATGAAACAGCGATTCAATCATTCATAAATCCCGAAGATATGAAAAAATTAAATGATGAAGCAACTCAGGTCGTCAAAAAAATATCTGACACGGATGCACATAATATTGACTCCGTCCTAGAGCATTTAAGCAATTTCGGCGGCAATGAGCAACGTATGGCTGGGGAATCATTAAACAGTCTACGCAGACCAGTCAAAGACATGATGGACAACAAGGACAATCACGATATACCAACTAATCTGCTCAAGCTTCGCGAGGCGGTTTCTGACCTAAATCCAAATGCCTATCAGACAAAAGGAATAGCAAAGATTGTTCCAAAGTTTTTGCGCAAGAGTTCAAATGAAAAGTTTATTGCAAAGTATCAAACAGTGGAAAAGAATATTGATGAAATCGTCCAGTCCTTACTTAGAGGAAGAGATATGCTTCAGGAGGATAATGCTGAGCTTGATGTCATCAAAAAAGATGTCCATGAAAAAATTTATCTCTTAGATAAACAAATCTATATGGGTCAGCATCTTTTCCAAATGATTGAGGATAAAAAGAACGATCCAGAATGGCAGAATAAGCAGCAGCTTGTCATGGAGGCACAGGAGAAAATTATTGTGCGAACAAAGAATATGAGCTCTATGGTAAATGTGCTACAGCAATCCCTTGCTTCTGTTGATATTATCAAGAAAAATAATGATAAATTGAAAGAAGCCATTCGGAATGCAATTGATACGACTAAGAACTTAGCTCCCGTTACATCTGCTATTCATTTGGCACTGCAAAATCAGGAAAGAATCATTACAGCAATCAATGATGTGAATGAAGCTACAGAAAACATGATTTTGGCAAACGCGCAAATGCTAAAAGAAAACACAGAAAAAACAACGAAGCTCCTGGAGAATCCATCTATCTCGATTGAAAAGCTTCAAAAGGCTTACCAGGATATTTATTCTGCTATTGAGACCCAGGAAGCATCCAGCAGAAGGATTATCGCCAGCAGTAAAGAGTTTGTAACGAAGCTGGATGATATGAACAGAGAAATGAAAACGAAGTTATTAAATCAATAAGGGGGAAGAAACCATGCAATATGTTAGATATTCTCTCTTGCTGCTAACCTGTTATTTGACCGTGATGTTTAGTGGATTGATACCAGTGGTATTCTTTGATTCATTCGGAATGTTCCTGGGTTCCTATATTTCCATGTCCATCGGGATTACAATTCTTTTATTTGGCTTATTCTTTATGAAAATGAAAGAAAACCATTCATTGAAAATGAGGTTGCTTGTCATTAATACGATTGGTTTCCTGCTATTCCATTTTAATTTTGCAGGATACACTTCATACAACTCCATGGTACTGTGTTATCCCATCCTAGCAGTCTTAACATTGGTTGCATACGACAAGTATTATAAAAAGCAGAAGGAAAAAGGAAATCGAATATACTACTGAAACGCCGATTGATTCGGCGTTTTTTTTATTTAACTGTTCTTCAGAGACGGGACGTCAGATAGGCAGTCTTTTCATTATGCAGCTATCTTCTCAGGTATGGATTAAGAGCAATAATTAAATTAACCTGAAAATGAAATAATAAGTATCACAGGTTGATCATCCGTATATGAATGGAAAATTAGAAAAAGTATTTAAAAAGAAAGACAAGCTGGCAGATGGAGGCACGGCTTGTCTTTCTCTTTGTTTTATAGATTGTCTGCAGGAGAAGTGGCATCATACCTCTTTGGTTGTTCATCAGGCACAAAATCCGCATTGAATTCTTTCTCTGATTTAGAAACAACAACAGTTGCCACACCGTTGCCAATTAGGTTCGTAATTGCACGTGCTTCAGACATGAAACGATCGACACCAATTAATAACGCCATTCCTTCTACCGGAATCATTGGGAAGGCAGCCAAAGTGGCGGCCAGTGTGATAAAGCCGGATCCTGTCACCCCTGCAGCGCCTTTTGAGGTTAGCATCAATATGCCAAGCAAGGTCAGTTCTTGCCAGATGGTCAAATCAATCCCATAGGCCTGGGCGATAAAGATGGCGGCCATTGATAGATATATAGATGTACCATCAAGGTTGAAGGAGTACCCTGTAGGGATGACCAAACCGACGACTTGCTTTGAACAGCCGTAGTTTTCTAGCTTTCGCATCATTCCCGGCAGGGCAGATTCGGAAGATGATGTACCAAGAACCAGCAGAATCTCTTCTTTAATATAGGCCATGAACTTAAAGACATTAAAACCGTAATATTTTGCAATTGAGCCGAGGACCAAGACGACGAATAAAAACATAGTGAGGTACACAGAGCCCATCAATTTTCCGAGTGAAACAAGCGATCCAAGACCGAAATTTCCGATTGTATAGGCCATTGCGGCAAACGCGGCGATAGGGGATATTTTCATAACCATATTGACAATCTTAAAGAATATATCAGCTATTATTTCAAAGAAGGTGATGACTGGTTTGGCTCTTTCGCCGACAGAAGCAGCAGCCAGTCCGAATAGAATTGCTGAGAACAAGACCGGAAGCAGTTCCCCTGAAGCAAGGGCGCCGACAACATTCTCAGGAATCAAGTTCAGAATGAATGCTCCGAAGCCCTGATCCGATTCAGCAGCCTGTGCCGTATATTGAGATACATCGCCAGTTTTTAAATTCTCTGTATTAAGCCCGCTTCCAGGCTGAACAAAGTTGACGACAAGAATACCGATTGCTAAAGCAAGAGTGGATACAATTTCGAAATACAATAAAGCCTTGCCGCCAATCTTCCCGATTTTCTTTAGGTTGCCCATGCTTCCAATCCCAATGATTACTGTCAAAAAGATAATTGGAGCAATCAACATTTTAATTAATTTTATGAATAAATCAGCAAGGATTTTTAAACTGGCACCGAACTCAGGGAAAATTGCCCCTACCATAATCCCTAAAATGATACCGGTGACAACTTGGACAGTTAGATTCTTAAAGATTTTCAAAGCCAACCCTTCTTTCTGTTTTATTGTTAGCGCTTACAATTTATTGTGTTTATCTTAAAGGATAAAGAAGGAATTGTGGGATTATGGTTTTAATGTTCTTTTTGGTCTTTTTGGTCACCAGGATAATTATCTTAATCGAAAGAATGAGCATATTTCTTTAATCAGCATCCAATCTATATGAAAAAGAAAGACCTTCCGTAGGGGAAGGCCTCATCAGTCAATCGACTCTTGAATCTTTTTTAATAGTTTTTCGTCGAATTGGGTCTTATAGTAATCATACAGTGGCAAGAAAGTTTGCTGCCATTGCCGTAATTCTTCGTCACTTAGATGATAGATTTCAAGCTCAGCGGAAGCTTCCAATTTCGCTAAGGATTCTCTGTTCATTTGCTCGGATTGCGTTAAGTTCCAAGCTGTCGCTTCGTCCATTGCTTCGATGACTGCCTGCTGTAAATTCTTTGGAAGACTGTTCCAAAACTCATTGTTAATCATGACTGCATATCCAAGAATACCATGGTTGGATAGTATCATATGATCTTGCACTTGATAGAAACCCTTAGAATCAATGTTAGAGATCGTATTTTCTTGGCCGTCAAGCTTCTCCCTTTCTAATAAACTATAAACCTGGTCAAAGGAAGCGCTTCGGTTCTCTGCACCAACAAGGTTCAGCTGCCTTTTGAGCATGTTACTTGGCATGGTACGCAGAGTAAGTCCCTCAAGATTATCTGGCAGTTTAACAGGAGAATGGGCCGTTGTAATTTGTTTAAATCCATTATTCCAAAAGGCCAAGCCCTTTACACCATACTCATCAAGCATCCCTAATAGCTCTCCCTTTATGGGACCTGTGAAAATCTCTTCTATATCTTTATAATTCTTCAATAAATACGGCAGATCGAGAACTTGCCATTCGGGAATCCAATCTGTCACTTTTGAGAAGGAGGGAGCAATCATCTCGATATCGCCATTTTGCAAAGCTTGCAGTTCCTCCCCATCTGAGTAGAGTGTGCTGTTTGGATATACCTCTACCTGGATAGCTCCGTTAGTCTTCTTCTCGACTAGCGTTGCAAATTTATCAGCGGTGAGCCCTTTTGGTGTATTTTCGGCAACAACATGACTAAAGTTGATGACAATTTGTTCGTTTAAGCCCTCTTGTTCAAAATCAGGCGGTAAGCTTGCTTTCTGCCCAAAATCATGCTGAACCCCCATGTATATCACCAATACGGCAATGATGGAAACAGCTGTTATTAAAAAACTTTTCATATCATATCCCCGCCATATTATTCTTTTCAATATTCTACCATGTTTTTTGGTGGTACAATGGAAAAAAGTTACTCGAGGAGTTTTGGGCATGAAGCAAATATCTATCCATTGGAAGATTATGACTATGACTTTCTTCATCATTATCTGTTCTTTTGCTGTTGCAGGTATCTTTGTGCTCGGAAGTTTCATGGAAAAGAAGGAGGCAGAAATCAGCGAACGGAGCCTGCTCCTCTCAAGAACGGTTGCTGAATTGCCTGAGGTGAGGAAGCTGCTTTCAGAAGGCGGTGACAAAAGCAGAGCGGAAGAAATAAACCCAGTTGTTGAGCGGATTAGGGTTATCAATAATGCTGATTATATTGTTGTGCTCAATAATAATCGTATCCGACTGTCCCATCCTGTCAAAAGGATGATAGGTACAGTGTCAAAAACGGCAGATGAGGATGCTGCGTTTACGGAACACAGCTATGTCTCTAAAGCGAATGGAGAAGCAGGCACAGTTATGCGCGGATTTGTTCCTATTATGGATGATGAACATAATCAGGTAGGGGTGGTTATCACAGGATATCTGACCCCAACTCTATGGGAAATTGTATGGGGGACAAGGATTGAAATCTTCTTGGCTATTGGTTTTTCGCTGCTACTTGGCGCATGGGGAGCATGGTCACTGGCACGGCATGTTAAAAACCAAATGTTTGGGCTTGAGCCACATGAAATAGCTCGTCTCTATGCCGAACGGAATGAAACCTTCAATGCCATGCATGAAGGAATTATCGCTATTGATAATGATATGACCATTACGGTTTTTAATGAAAAGGCCTATCGTATCCTTGGTGTAGATAAGCAAAATCTAATCGGCAAGAATATTTATGATGTTCTGCCTGATACAAGATTGCCAGAAATCATTGATTTTAATCACCCGGTCTATAATAAGGAGTTATTGGTCAACCAGCATTCCATTTTGAGTAATCGTATTCCTATTCAGGTAAGGGGCAAAACGATTGGAGCCGTCGCAGTCTTTCAGGACAGGACAGACGTGAAGAAGCTAGCCGAGGAGCTTACAGGCGTAAAGGCTTTTGTTCAGGCTCTCCGTGTTCAAAATCATGAACATAAAAATAAGATGCATACAATCGCAGGCTTGCTTCAGCTTGGTAAATATAAAAAAGCAACTGAATATATCTTCCAAGCTAAAGAAGAACAAGAAATGCTCACTGATTTCCTACATGAACGCATTAAAGATGACAATCTATCAGGTTTGCTTTTAAGTAAGGTTAGCCATGGGAAAGAACTAGGTATCGAAGTCGAAATAGATAAGAACAGCAATTGGACTCATTTTCCAAATGGGCTTGACCATCATGATTTTGTCGTCATTATCGGAAATCTTATGGAAAATGCATTCGAGGCTGTACAGAAATCTATCCAAAAAGAGCGTAAAGTGTCTATTAGCTTGGACCAAACGGATGAATCTACATCAATTTTGGTGGAGGATAATGGAATTGGGATGGATGAAGCCGTCATCAATAATCTATTCAAAAATGGATACACCACCAAACAAGAAGAAGGACATGGGATTGGCATGTACTTGATTCATGAAATTGTCGCCAAAGGCGGCGGCAATATTGAAGTGGATAGTTCTCCTGGTGAAGGGACCAGCATTGTCATTACTTTTTAAGGGGGAAATGAAATGGAAACAGTTACTGTATTACTAATTGAGGACGATCCAATGGTACGCGAGGTTAATCGTGGGTTTATTGAGAAAATAGAAGGCTTCCATGTCGTCGGTTTTGCCCCGAACGGTAAGGTGGGGCTTGAACAAATAGAAATCTTGAAGCCAGAACTTGTTTTAATGGATATATTCATGCCTGAACAGGATGGGCTTGCTACTATCCGCAAAATCAGGGAAAAGGCCATTTCGACAGAGGTCATCGTCGTTACGGCAGCTAATGACCAGCAGACAATTCGGGAAATTCTGCAGTTTGGAGCTTTTGACTATGTCATGAAGCCATTCACCTTTGAGCGAATGAAGCAAGCGCTCGAAAACTATAAGGCATACAGGGAGCAATTCAAACAGAAAGAGGAGTTGACTCAGGATGAATTGGACCGTCTCTTGCGCAGCCAACCTGAACAGGGGCATAAAATGAAGAAGGAAGTACTCCCTAAAGGACTTAACCCGGCAACAATGGAGAAAATACTTCTATTCATCGAAGAGAAAAAGAAACCAATCTCGGCAGAAGAAGTTGCCGAAGGGACTGGACTTGCAAGAGTCACAGCTCGTCGTTATCTGGAACATCTCGAAAAGCAAAACAAAGTAGAAATTGTATTACAGTATGGCGGGATAGGACGGCCTATCAACCGTTATCAAACGGTTAATTGATATTAGCATTAATCAGTTAAGAAGCTACAAAAGCTAAATATTTCTTGTTTTATCAGAGAATTATTGCAATATCCATTCAAGGTTATTCAACGTTTGGCAACCTAGCAATGAAAAGTAAAAAATACAATACATCCTGGGGAAAAACTTTATTATAAATTCAAAAAAATGAGGGGGAACTCGTTATGGAGAATAAATTGATTCAAGAGTTAGGGATTAAATATCCCATCTTACAAGCTCCTATGGCAGGCGTGACCACTCCGGAACTAGTTTCATCAGTTTCAAATAATAATTGTTTAGGTAGTATTGGAGCCGGTTATTTAACAGCAGATAAAACAAGAGAATTCATACATAATGTAAAAAAGTTAACTAAACATCCATTTGGTATAAATCTTTTTGTACCTGAAAATCATGAATTAATAGAAGATAAAATTTTAAAAACGAATAGTTTATTAGACCAATATCGAAAAGAACTTCAGATAGTAAAGGATGATTTGTCGATTTCTACTAAATCAGAATTCGATGAACAAATTGAAATAGTATTAAAAGAAAAATTGAAGGTTTGCTCGTTCACATTTGGTATTCCAAGTAAAGAGATTGTGAAAGAATTAAAAAAGGTCGGAACAGTTGTTATAGGTACTGCAACAAATGTAAAAGAAGCCCAAATAGTTGAGAGTATAGGAATGGATGCAGTGGTTGTTCAAGGCAGCGAAGCAGGAGGACATAGAGGATCATTTATGAATCCAGATAGCTTAATAGGGTTAATGTCTTTAATTCCACAAGTTGTAGATAATGTTTCCATACCTGTTATTGCTGCAGGAGGGATTATGGATGGAAGAGGTGTCACAGCGGCTTTATGTCTTGGTGCAAAAGCAGTTCAATTAGGCACAGCTTTTTTAACTACAAAAGAGAGTGGAGCACATCCATTACATAAGAAGGCTATTCTTAATGCATCAGAAGAAGATGTATTATTAACCAGGGTCTTTTCTGGTAAGACAGCCCGGGGTGTTAACAATAAATTCATGGAAAATATGAGAGAGTACGAAAATGAATTGCCGGCTTATCCTTATCAAAATACATTAACTAAAGAAATAAGAAGGGTAGCAAGTGAACAAAATAATAAGGAATATATGTCACTTTGGTCTGGGCAGAGCCCAAGATTAAGCAGGGAAGTATCGGTTAAAGAATTAATACAATCTCTTCAAGAAGAATCAAAAGGGATTCTGAACCAGTTTGTAAATTTATAATTTATAATTTATCTTTTATTTTTACTTTTGAATAAGAACAAAAACCACCAAACTAATAAAAATAAATATCCTATGGTTGTAAATATGGACCAGATCGCTCCATGTTGTAATAGACTAATTAAATGTTCAAATTCGTTCATTTTTTCTGCTCTTCCAATACTGTTTATCAAACTGATTATTAGAGCCACTTATTAGTATTTTCTTAACAAATTTTAAATACTGGAAGGGAATGATAGCTTAAGGATGGAAATATAATGGTAGTAGGCAGGCTCATGATTACTTTTTAAAGGGAATGAAGGGGCGATCAGATGTGAATATGATGGCGAAGGTTAAACTCATATTTTATGCAGTAATCGTATTTTCGATTTATCTGTATGCCATTTTCTATTCTTTTGGGGATCATGATTTGAATTTAAATCACACGTCTAGTAAACAAATCACTGCTTCCTCGGATGAGGATATCAGAAGAAATGTTCAAATAAAATTTATCCTTTTGAATTCATCCGGTCATGCACTTGGTGAAACTGATATTTTGATTAAGAAAAACTCTAAGAATCAAGACAAGAAACCCTTAAATGTTCAAACTAATAGTAAAGGTGAATATGAGTTGACCATAGAACCTGGTTCATATGATGTCCATTTAGAAAAAAATCGCTCTGTACAAAAACAAGTAACTATTCATTCTAAGGATGATGGTAAATCAATAGTACTGAAGTTTTAAAGAAGCCTTAAGTAAGGCTTTTTTATGCATTTGTTCATTATAAACGCTGTTAACAAACATATATTAAACGTTATTTATAGACTAAGTTTTGCCTGAACGTTATTGGTCGTCAAAAGTAAGGGAGGATTGAGCTATGCGACAGATTATTGCCTTAGGAGGCGGAGGTTTCTCAATGGAACCGGATAATCCGTTATTGGATCGATATATTTTAAAACAGGCTACTGTAAATAGGCCAAAAATATGCTTTGTACCAACTGCCAGCGGGGATGCGGACGGGTATGTACAAAGGTTTTATACCTTTTTTAATGAGCAGGAGTGCGAACCAACTCACTTATCATTATTTAAGCCACCTACAAGAAATTTGCAAGATTACATACTCAAGCAGGATATTATCTATGTTGGGGGAGGTAATACAAAGAACTTATTAATTCTCTGGAAAGAGTGGGGATTGGATCGAATACTGAAAACTGCTTATGACCAAGGAATCCTATTGTGCGGTATAAGTGCAGGTGCAATTTGCTGGTATGAGGAAGGATTGACCGATTCATTTGGAGATACTCTTGAACCAATAAAGGCATTGGGGATATTAAAGGGGAGTCATTCCCCTCACTACGACGGTGAAATGAATAGAAGACCGGCCTATCTACAAATGATTAAAGATGGATTAATAAATCCAGGTATTGCTGCTGATGATGGGGTAGGGCTTCATTATGTAAATGGAGAGCTGGTAAAAGTAGTGAGCTCCAGACCGAACGCAGCAGCATATAGAGTTGAAATGTCTGAAGATGGCATTGAGGAAAAAATCCTACCCTATTATTTAGGAAAGGAAGACTTATAGAGAGAATACCACGTTGTAATTATTATGATGTTTACATCTTTTTCTTTTGAGGGAAGTAGAAAAGTAAGCAAAAATAGATTAAAAGTCTTTCTGAATTGATAGTCGCAAATGAATGGGGTGCGGAGGATGAAGATAGCGATTGCCGGCGGTAGCGGTTTTGTTGGGAAGGAACTTGCTGCATTATTAGTCAGGGAAGGTCACGAGGTTTATATTTTGACCCGTAATAAAAATAAGCTGACAATGTCAACTGTTAAACCAGTCGAATGGCTTAATGAATATAGTAAACCAGAAGAGGAATTGGAAGGGATTGAAGCTATTGTTAATTTAGCTGGGACATCCCTGAATTCTGGTCGTTGGACGGAGAAAAGAAAAAAGCAAATTTTAAAAAGCCGTATAAATGCAACAAATGAGATCTATAGGATAATAGCAAAGCTTGACCCTAAACCTCGAATTTTAATCAATGCAAGTGCTATTGGTTGTTATGAGCCATCTCTAGAACAAACCTATCATGAGGACTGGAAACAAGCAGGTGACAATTTTCTGGCGGAAACTGTTGTTCAGTGGGAGCAGGGAGCCCAAAAAGTAACAGATTTTGGAATGAGAGTCGTATTTGCCCGTTTTGGTCTAATTCTTGGTGCCAAAGAAGGGGCTTTTCCAAAATTGATTTTGCCCTATAAGCTATTTGTCGGAGGTAATTTAGGTTCAGGCCGACAATGGTATTCGTGGATTCATGTTGAGGATGTGGCAAATGCAATTTTATTTTGTATCCGAAATAACCAAATAAATGGCCCGGTGAATTTTACCGCTCCGCATCCAAAGAGAATGGAGGATTTCGGTAAAACTCTGGGTGAGGTACTTAATAAACCGCATTGGACAACCATTCCTTCTATTTTCATGAAGACAGCTCTTGGAGAAATGAGTACGTTAATACTGCAAGGGCAAAAGGTGATACCCAAAAAATTAATCGAAGCCGGATACTCATTTATCTATCCGGATTTAAGGTCTGCTCTAAGGCAATTAGTAAAACAAAGAAAGGACTCGCGGAGGTAAAAGCAGAGTCCTTACTTCTTTTGAATTATTTTTCGTCATGAAAATCATGATTTTCATGCTCACCATGATCATTGTCTGCTGAATGTTCATAATGATCCTCTACATGATCATCATATTGGTCGTCTGTATGATCCTGCTCTTGGTTCCATTGTTGACCGAAGAATAATGGACGTCTTCTTTCCTTGTATAGGTTTCTTGAAATGCCAATTATTTTCTTGAAGCGGATGGCTATTATGCTAGTTTGACCTCTATTTGTGGTAAGCAGCAACAAAAAGTCGCTCTTTAACGCCTTTAATTCCCCGTAATATGAACCTTCAACTGTAATAACCTGGACTTGTTCACTAATTAGATCAGAAGCATAATCAAAAAAATCTTTATCACTTTCATTACTCAAATGTAGTCTCCCCTCTCTTTATAATTAGTTAATGCACGTTATAGAACATTTGCATAGGCGTTTTGCTTAGGGAATAGGGGAATAATTATAGTTTGGTAATGGGTATAGAAACGGCAAAGTGATATGATAAACATATAAACCATACTATTCAACCCAGAATAGTTTTTTCGATAAGGGAGCTGGCAACATGGAGGAATATTTAACAAAGCAACAAGAAACTATTTTGCAGCAATTAAAAGACGTAGCAAAAGAGTTTTCTGTAAGTGCACAAAAATATGACGAGGAACGCTCATTTCCAGCCGAGAATATTACCGATTTGAAAAAAATGAAGTATACAACCTTAACCTTGCCACAGGAATTTGGAGGAGCAGGGGAAGGGTTAACGACTTTTTTGCTTGGCCAGGAGATCATCGCCGAGCATTGCGGTTCAACGTCACTAGCAATTGGGTGGCACAATATGGTGATCCTGGAGCTCTTAGAAAATAAAACATGGACAGAAGAAAATAAAAAGAAACTATTTAACGAAATCGCTGACGGAGCTTTGGTTAATCGTGCCGCATCTGAACCAGCGACAGGTAGCCCAACAAGGGGAGGTAGACCAGAGACGATCGCTCTTAGAAAAGGAGATAAATGGATTCTTAACGGAAGAAAAACGTACACCTCACTGGCTCCGGTTTTGGATATTTTTCTTGTAAGTGCATGGATTCCTGACGAGGAAACGATTGGTTGGTTTAAAGTATACAAAAACCAGAGCGGTGTGAGTATTGATGAAACATGGGATATGATCTCGATGCAGGGAACTGGCAGCCATGATTTACTTATGGAAAATGTAGTGCTTCGTGAAGAATATTTTGTGGAAAGAGCATCTGCTAGAAAAGCTTCGGGCTGGCTTTTACATATACCTGCCTGTTATATCGGCATTGCAAAAGGAGCACGTAACTATGCAATTCAATTTGCAAAAACGTATTCCCCAAACAGTTTAAAGGGCACAATCTCTGAACTGCCGCATATTCAGGCAAAGATTGGCCAAATGGAGCTTGAGCTGATGCAGTCGAGGAGCTTCTTGTATTCTGTTGCTCAAAGATGGGAGCAGTATCCTGAGAAGCGGGAACAAATGGGTCCTGAATTGGCAGCTGTGAAAACGGCTATAACCAATCAAGCGATCTCGATTGTCGATACGGCCATGCGAATAGTCGGTGCACAAAGCCTGCAACGGAAAAATCCAATGCAAAGATATTATCGTGATGTTCGAGCTGGTCTGCATAATCCTCCTATGGATGATTCTACATTGACCTTACTTGCTAAAAGTGCGTTAGAGAAACAAATATAATAGAAGAAAAAAGGTAAGATTAAGAAAATGGTTTAAGCTTACCGGTATAATGTTTAAAGAGAGCAGGGTAAATCTAATGGTTTACCTTGTTTTACGTTAATGAAGGTTTTTTAAGTAATAAAATTCACAAAAGATTGAGAGCCAATGACTATAATTATCTCAGTTCACTAGTGAATCATTGATTGGTGATACTCCTGAAATTACCAAATGTAAACATTTCTCCTTGAAGAATATTAACTCACATGTTTAGTGTGATATAGAAGGTATAAGTCTAATAATTTGCTATTTTAGAATTTATCTGTTATTCTAAAGAAGAATTATTTTTGTTCGTTTTCAGATTGAGAAGCGATTTTGATTTTCGTCTAAGGTTTTTGAGCAAGGATAGTAACACATTGTGTGGAAACACACTAGGAGGCAACAATTATGGAACAAGGTAAAGTGAAATGGTTTAATGCAGATAAAGGTTTTGGATTTATTGAACGTGAAGGCGGAGAAGACGTATTCGTACATTTCTCAGCAATCCAAAGCGAAGGCTTCAAATCTTTAGACGAAGGTCAAAGTGTAACGTTTGAAGTAGAACAAGGACAACGTGGCCCACAAGCTACAAACGTTCAAAAAGCTTAATAACAGCTAATAGATAGACCCTACATTAGTAGGGTCTATTTTTTGTTTAATCAATAATTTTGAGAATAAAAATATAGCCCTATTCAATTCAAGAAATGAATAGAGCCTCTGTAACAAACGTATGAAACTAGTAATATCAAATGGTAGGCTAAGTATAGCACAGTGGTTGAATAATCACTAATTTAAACCGGATTATACAGTGATATTCTGACGACAAATCGGAATATTATGGTAATATGTTAATGGTAAGATAGTGGGATATCAATAAGGGAAAAAGTAATGATTCTGAAATAAAAAAGAGTTTACAGTAAAAGTATTTGGTGAAGAAACAATCACAGAATACAAGGGCTCGGGGTTTTAAATCAAGAACCAAATGCCTACCAAAAGAAACTGCCTTAGGGATTATTGAAATGATCGTTGATGACTTCTTTAAGGAATTCCAATTCATGCTACACGGAAACAGCCTGAAAAATTAATTGCAAAGTTTCTAATAAGAGCTAAAAAGAAACCCAATTGAAATTTTGTAAAGTAGTTTAAAGCTGCACGAAAATAAATTTATTCATATGTTTAAAAGTCCAAAAGGAGGTATTGAAATGTCTAATGAATCAACATTTCAGAGAGAAGTAAAAGATTTTTGGTATCCAGTATACAACAAAAATGGATACCCGCATGTTCAACAAGGAATGATTTTAAATCCTGAGAGGAATGAGGAATTTTCCCCGTTTATTCTAATGGCTGAAGACTGGTTTAAGCGTGGAACCTTCTCCGACCATCCCCACAGAGGCTTTCAAACTATAACGTATGTTATTGATGGAAGGCTTGAACATATAGATAATGCAGGAGGGTATAGCATTTTGGATGCTGGTGATGCCCAATACATGAATGCTGGTTGGGCAGCTAGGCATGCGGAAGAGGCTTTTGACGATGATCTTATTCATACCTTACAGCTGTGGCTGAATCTGCCAAAAAGTCTGAAGCATACAGAAACAAGTTATCAAAACATCTATGTAGAAGATGCTCCTGTTGTGAATGTTGAAGGGGGTTCCATTCGTGTTTACTCAGGTGATGTTGCAGGGGTAACGGGACCTATGAATAGTTTGGTTCCTATTACGATGACAGAAATTAGCCTCCGTGAAGGGGCTGAATACACACATGTTTTGCCTGAGAATCATAATGCATTTTTGTATATGTTGGCGGGTGAGATGGAGTATGGAGAAAGTAAGACAAATATAGCCAAAACAGGAGCGGCTACACTATCCTTTATTGAGGAAGGCTCCGATTCTAACTCAAGTGAATTAAAAATAAAAGCATTATCTCGTTCTAAAGTATTGATTTATTCAGGCGTTCCGATCCGGGAAGAAATAGCTCTTGGTGGACCATTTGTAATGAATACACAGGAAGAAATCAGGGAGGCGTTCCGCGATTTTCAGCGCGGATTATTTGGACCACCTGCAGTAAAAAAATAAATCATAATGAGAGAAATAAAATATATTTTCAAACAAACACCAGATGGATCATAAACATCTGGTGTTTGTTTGTATAGTTTGTGAACGTATGTTCTTAAACTATCGAGAGTGTTGATCCTAGAAATGTGTTACTGACAAATTTAATCAGTGATCTTACCAAAAGCAAAAATAACCAATCAAAATACATATATTTTTTGAGTTCAGTTCCTTTCTAGTCCTATATCCATATCTATTGCCCTACAAATAATCTACCAAAGGGACGAACATTACATGTGGAATTTGGAAAAATTATAAAATTTATCAATATAGTAAAATAATTCTAAAAATTATTTGCATATTAATCTAGTACTCTCATATAATAGAAGATAATAAATTACATTAAATGTGATTTATGATAATTTTTTTCAAAAGTAACAACTTATTAAGCGAAGGGTTTTAAATCTGATTGAAAATGGAGGGATACGAATGTTTGAAAAACTGCAACGTTTAGGAAAAGCTTTTATGATTCCTATTGCTGTTTTGCCAATAGCCGGGATCATGCTTGGTATTGGGGCAGCTTTTACCAACCCCCTTATGGTAGAAACCTATGGGTTGGAAGGAATCCTAGGAGAAGGCACAATTTTGTTTTATATTTTAAGCACCATGTCTGCAATTGGTAATATTGTTTTTGCTAACTTGCCTTTGATATTTGCTGTTGGGATTGCTTCAGGGTTAGCATTACAGGAAAAAGGTGCAGCGGGTTTATCAGCGGCAATCGCTTTTCTTGTCATGCATGTTATCGTTGGTACCATTCTAGGTTTCCTGGGTCATACACCAGAGACGACAACGGTAGACTATTTCTTATCACAGGGTCTAGATCCGGTTGAAGCAGCAAAGCAGGCAAACGTATATGGATACGAGCTTGGTATTTTTACAGTTAGAATTGGCGTGCTTGGAGGAATTATTGTTGGTTTATTAGTAGCCTTTTTAGCTAATAGATATTACAACAAGCAGCTTCCAGAAGCACTTTCGTTTTTCTCTGGAGTAAGGTTTATTCCGATTATTTCAGTATTTGCAATCAGTGTAGTAGGGGTGATAATTCCATTTATTTGGCCATATGTCCACCTTGGAATTTCAACCTTCTCAGAATTCTTTGGACGAACAGGCCCGATCGGAATGTTCTTCTATGGATCTCTGATGAGACTTCTCAATATTTTTGGACTTCATCATGCGATTTATCCACTATTCTGGTACACCTCACTTGGTGGAGAATTAGAGGTTGCAGGAAAAATCATACAAGGTGGACAAAGCATTTTCTTCGCCCAATTGGCTGATCCGACTGTTACCAAATTTTCAGCTGAAGCAACGAAGTATTTCACAGGTGGATACTTACCAATGATGTTTGGTTTACCAGCAGCTGCCCTTGCTATGTATCATACTGCTAACAGTAAAAACAAGAAAATTGTAGGTGGTATTCTATTTTCAGCAGCCTTAACATCCTTCTTAACAGGGATTACTGAACCAATCGAATTTACATTCCTTTTTGTAGCACCATTACTTTACGGGATTCATGCCATCCTAGAGGGAATTTCCTATGCTGCTTTATATGCTTTAGATGTATCGGTAGGGGTTACTTTCTCAAGGGGTATTATTGATTTTACATTATTCGGTCTATTGCAGGGTAATGATAAAACGAATTACATTTGGATTCTTATTCTCGGAATTCCAACAGCACTTATCTACTACTTTGTATTTAAAACTCTTATTCTAAAATTGAATTTAAAAACTCCAGGTCGTGGGGAGGAATCTGAGAATAAGTTATATACGAAGAAAGATGCTTTGTTAAAAGATATTGATATCGAGGATGTAATCACAGCCTTAGGTGGAAGAGAAAACCTAGTGGACGTGGATGCATGTATAACAAGATTAAGAGTAACAGTTAAGGATATCGATAAAGTTGCCGAAGATTCAGTTTGGAAAGATGAACTGAAGGCAAAGGGACTCTTTAAGAAAGGCAAGGGTGTTCAAGTCGTATATGGAGCCCTCGCAGAGATCTTAAAGAATGAGATAAACAACGTTAAATAATCCTAAAAGGTTAATAGGTGGAGCTGTAGCGGTATTATGTTTTTTCTTTCTTTAATCTATATATTAATGCTAAGCTACCTCCACTATTTAAGTTTCGTTAATTGGATTTGCTGCAGGGGAAACGTGCTCCAATTGTAATCATCAAGGTAGAAAAACAGAAATAGTAGGTGAATAAAAAATGTTAGAACAAATAAAAAAGGGTCTTGTAGTTTCATGTCAGGCCCAAGAGAGTGAGCCTCTTCATAGCTCATTTATCATGTCAAAGCTTGCTCTGGCTGCCAAGCAAGGTGGAGCGGCTGGTATTCGGGCAGAATCGAAACCGGATATTATCGCGATTAAAAAAGAAGTAGATTTACCGGTCGTAGGAATTGTAAAGCGAAATTATCCAAATAGTGAAGTTTTTATCACAGCAACAAAACAAGAAGTCAATGAACTAATTGAGACAGGCTGTGAAATGATTGCGATGGACGCAACACTAAGAGAACGTTCGAATGGAGAAACATTAGTTGATCTAGTTTCATATGTAAAAGAGCATTATCCAGGGGTTCAGTTGATGGCAGATATCTCCTCTTTGGAAGATGCGATGAATGCGGAACGATTGGGCTTTGATTGTGTTTCCACAACCCTTTATGGCTATACAAATGAGACAAAAGGATGTAAATTATATGAGAATGATTTTGAATTTATCAAAACAGTCTTAAAAAATGTCTCAATCCCTGTTATAGCTGAAGGAAATGTTATCACTCCTGAAATGGCGGGAAGGGTACTTGACCTTGGAGCTTACTCCGTTGTAGTCGGGGGAGCAATCACTCGGCCACAGCAAATAACAAGTCGCTTTGTTGAAGAAATAAAGAGGGGTTGCTGATCAATCATTAAGGAGGAAGGAGTCATCTATGGTTACGCTCTTGAAGGAAATTCAATCGAAATATTCTTCATTCTCCGATAAAGAAAAAGGCTTAGCTGATTATTTGCTTTCTTCGCCATCAGAAGCTTCCAAGTGCACGATCAAAGAAATAGCAGAAAAGACGAATGTATCCGTTGCAACGATTACACGATTCTGTAGAAAAGTATCCTGTAAAAATTTCGTCGAATTAAAAATGAATCTAGCAAGAGAGACGCACCATGAAGAAGCGGAAGATATGGATTCTAAAATTAGAAGTCAGTATATGGATGTAATCCGCGATATACAGGGGTTAAACAGTCGCAAATCGATCATGAAAGCACTCAAATTAGTTACAAATGCTAAGCGGATCTTTATCTATGGTTTAGGAAGTTCGGGACTTGCCGCACAGGAATTAAATTACCGATTGAGTAGGATGGGTTTTGCCAGTGAAGCTGTAACCGATCCACATTTAATGATTATTA
The DNA here is from genome assembly GCF_058216035.1 of Pradoshia sp. Z4_20. Taxonomy (NCBI): domain Bacteria; kingdom Bacillati; phylum Bacillota; class Bacilli; order Caryophanales; family Bacillaceae; genus Pradoshia; species Pradoshia sp. Z4_20. Next base: position 29,979 of record NZ_JBZAJD010000002.1, on the reverse strand, counting down.
GAAGTACCTTATTAAAAAAAGGGGACTTACTATTAGCTATTTCACGCTCTGGGCAAACCCGGGAGTTAATCTCATCTGTTAATGAAGCGAAGAAAAAAGATGTTAAATTAATCTCTCTAACCGCCTATGACCATACATATCTAACAAAATTATCGGATGAAGTGCTATGGACCGTTCATCCTGTTCGCAATGCCTACTTATCAACCGGTCTTGATTTAAGCGCGCTTTACCTCATCGATTTAATTAGTATGCATTTCCTGGAGGATCCTACTAGGAAAAAAATCTATCAAGAAACTATATCCGCAGTATCGTCTCAAATCCATATTAATAGTTGAAATAGAGAAGTTTAAAATACTCCGCCTGAGAGAGTTGATTTGTTTAAAATCCGCTTACCTTAGGAGGAGTATTTTTTTGGAAAAAGATATTTAAACTATTAAACTATCCCAGAACTTTTATTATCAAGTGTGTTATTTTTGCGAAAGTGAATTATAAACTAAGTCTTCATGTGGTTAATAGGTAGTAAAGGTATAGGTGATTTTTTTGCCTTTTTTAAGAACAATGTTTAAAGTTTAAGTGTTAATAAAGCACACTTAATTTTAAAGAAGGATTAATGCCCTCATTTGTTGAACTCTTTATTGTAGTAAAGCGAATGCAAAAGATTATTAAATGGAGAAAAATGAAACAATGGAAAGCAATACAGAGGTAATAAAAATTGCTATAAGTGGTTTTAATGCCTTAGAACGTATAGCTTGGAAACTCACGTTTAAACCGAGACCAACCATTGCCATTGTCAGAATATAAGTGGTGAAAATGTTAATAATGTTATAAAAAGAATCAGGAATAATTATATATTCTCCCAAAATGAAACTATTGATTAAACTCATAGCAATAAAGCCAAGTAAGAACCAAGGAAATTCTATTTTGGAGTTTATATTGTTAGATTTTTTTCGACTGTTTATCCAAAAAATTAAGAGATAGCAAAATGGTATTAATAATAAGACTCGGCTTAATTTGGCCAATAGAGCAATAGCCATTGCATCTTGACTAGCCGGAGCTGTAGCTAAAGCAACATGAGCTATTTCATGCAAGCTGGCACCACTCCATATTCCATAGTCTAAGTCGGATAGGGGGATTATAGGTCGAAGGAATGTGTATAAGACAGCAAAAAAAGTCCCAACTAACGCAATAATACCAATTCCCATAGCTGTATCTTCTTCTTTGCTTTTCAAAATTGGAGACACAGCAGCAATTGCTGCTGCGCCACATATACCTGTTCCTACAGCTAATAACAAGGATAATGACATGTCTGCTTTCAACCACTTGGCAAGGAGTATTGTAATTATCAGAGCAAAGGCGATAGTAATAATACCACGCAAGATCAGAGGCATACCTTGATTGAAGATTATATTAATATTTAATTTCAAACCATAAAGAATGATTGCGAACCTTAATAGTTTTTTTGATGAAAATTCGATTCCTTTTCTGATTTTTTCTGGATAACTCCAAATTTGTCTATAGATAATAGCTATAATTATCGAACAGGCCAGTGGACCCATTAGATTAAATCCACTAATTTTGGATAAACCTAACCCTAATAAAGCTATAAAAAAAGTAAATCCAATACCACCGACCATTTGAAACATGGGATAAGTGCTATGTTGTTGACGTTTTTCTAATGGGGATTGTGACATTAAGCATTCCTCCTTTAAGTAGCTACAGGTAAAATGTAGCTTAATTAAAGATAGCATAGAAATATATACGTCACTTATTTAGAAATTTCATATGTTTTATACATTTTTATTATAGATCTTCTTTTAAAGGGGGAGTATATATGAACTTTGAGGATTTAAAGATATTTCACACATTAGCTAAAAAGAGGAATTTCTCAGAAACAGCTAAATCATTACATATGACTCAACCGAATGTTAGTTTACATATTAGAAGATTAGAAGAACATTTAGGTGTTAAATTATTTGAAAGAACAACTAAAAAGGTATATTTAACACCTATAGGAAAAGTGTTATTCAGTTCATCTGAATTAATATTAAGGCAGATACATTCAACAAAAAAAGAAATTGAAATGTTATCTAACACAATTCAAGGGACATTGATCATTGGTGCGAGTTTAACAGTAGGAGAATATATTTTACCTTACTTATTTGGAGAATTTGTGAAAGTTCATCCTAATATCAGCTTGAAATTAAAACTTAATAATTCTGCACAGATTATTACAAAACTTAAAGATACAGAGATACATCTAGGTTTTATTGAATCAATGCTGAAATATCCTGATTTTAAGCAAGAAGCTTTTCTAGAAGACGAGTTAATTATAATCACATCTCCCCATAATTCATTAATAGAGACTGACTATATAACAATCGACCAACTTTTTTCTCTTCCTTTTATTATGAGAGAGCAGGGATCCGGGACAAGACAAGTGATTGAAGAAAAACTAAAGGAAAACAATCTGGATCCCTCAAAATTAAACATTGTATTGGAACTGGAAAGCACTGAGTCTATTAAATCTGCCGTTGAATCAATTACAGGTATTTCGATTATTTCCCATTCAGCTGTAAGAAAAGAATTAGCTTTAAATACTTTGAAACAATTGCATATTAAAGATATAACGATGAAGCGAAATTTTTATATGCTATATGATGAACATTATTTAAGTCTTACTGCTGATATATTTGTAAAATTTCTGAAAGAAAATATTTGTAGTTTACCTAACCCACAGATATCTATTTAATAGGTTATATTCAGTCGTCGCATTTTTCTTATTAAACTGGAATGATCAATTTTAAGTTGTTGAGCAGCTGAACGAATGCTGCTTGTCCTTTTCAATGTACTAATTATAATTTCTGTCTCATATTGTTCAAGGGCTGATTTAAGACTAATTTCTTTTGAGAGTAAATGGGAAGCCTGATCTGAAAACTCATCCTCGCTAATTAACGGCATTTCTAAATTCCAATTTTCTCTTATATTATCGGGAAGATCGGCAGGTCCAACCTGTGAAGTAAGAGTTGAGATAATTACATATTCAATTACATTTCTTAATTCTCTAACGTTACCTGGCCAATCGTATTCAATTAGCTTGTTCATAGTTTCGGGTAAAATTTGTTTTGTCAGTTTGTATTTATTACAAAACTCATCTTTGAATTGTTCCACAAGTGGTGGGATATCATCTTTTCTGGACTTTAGGGGTGGTATCTTCAATTGAACAACATTAATTCTATACCATAGGTCTAACCTGAACTTCTTTTCATGGATTAATCTTTCTAGATTTTGATTCGTTGAGCAAATTAATCTAAACGATAGATTGATAGGTTTAGTAGATCCGATACGAGTGATGCTTTTTTCTTGCAATACACGAAGTAACTTTACTTGAAATTGAATGGGGATTTCTCCAATTTCGTCTAATAATATTGTTCCATTGTTTGCTTGTTCAAAAAATCCGGGTTTCCCTTCCTTTTTAGCGCCAGTAAAGGAACCACCTGTAAATCCAAACATCTCTGATTCAAATAGTTCGTTTGGGATAGCAGAACAATTCACCTTTATAAAGGGTTGGTTTGATTTGGAGCTCAATTGATGTATTAAGTTAGCTAATACTTCTTTACCTGTTCCGGAATCGCCTGTAATCAAAATATTCGTTGGGAATTGAGATATTTGTTCGATTTTTTGATATAACATTTTCATCTGTGGGCTATTGTATACTATATAAAAGTCTGGTTGGTTATAGAGTGTATTTGGGGTGTTGTTAGTAATATGATGAGAATCTTGAAGCTGTTTTTGTAAATGATAAAGATAGCTGATATCACGGACGCTGGTGACGACCATTGAAACTTTTTGATTTTTATCAAGAATAGGGTTTGCTGTTACTACAAAATATTTCTGTTGTTTTATTTGTTGTATAATAGTTGTCTTTTTTTTTGTATCTAATGCTATTGAGGCGGCAGATTTGTCAAAGTATTGATTTAATACAAGGTCTGTGATATTTCTATTTATTACCTCTTTTTTTGATATTCCTGTCATTTCTTCGTATGCTTTGTTCACTTCAATTACTATGCCTTCATCGTTGACCACAAACAGTCCATCTGAGGAATACTGAACGATGGAATGGAGAATTTCGTTTATAGATTGTAATTTAATTAACTCATCAGATTTACTACTATCTCCTACGTTATATTCATCTATCAAAGTTTCCCTCCTTGTCTATATTTTTAGGTGGTGAAAAAAAACACCGTTATGGTGACGTTTCAACACCATTATCCTTAATTATAAATAGAAAACACTTGTTAAACAAGAAGATTAAGGTTGGCATGATAATTGCAATATATATAGTTGTAACCAAATATTTTTGAAAGGAGGATTAAGATGGTGAAGAATGTCTTAAGATTAGATTTACCTGGTCAAATACATTTAGGAGCAACCAGTATAAATTCTCTAGGAAGTATGGTATCACAAGCTGGCGGAACAAGAGTATTAGTTATTATGGATACATTTCTGACAAGACCTGAAATTAGCTTAGATATAAAAGTAAAGGAGATTTTAATCTCGGAGAAAATTGAAAGTGCTATCTTTAGTTCGTATTCCGGTGAACCTACAACTGAACATGTAAGTAATGCGCTTACTGTACTAAGGGAATTCAATGGAGATTGTATTGTATCCATTGGTGGAGGAAGTGCAATTGATATTGGAAAAGCTGTTGCTTTATTTAGCTGTAACGAAAATCTTGATTGGGCTGACATTGTAAAGAAACCTCACCTTAATAGATTACCTTTATTAGCAATACCTACTACCGCAGGAACAGGTTCTGAAGCTACGAAAATAATGGTTATAACTGATACTGATTCAAATATTAAAATGAATCCAGGTCATCCTCATCTCATACCGGATATAGCAATTCTTGATCCGGAACTTACTTTAAGTCTTCCTAAGAACTTTACAGCTTATACAGGTCTTGATGCCTTAAGTCATGCAATGGAAGCATATGTTTCTACTAATTCTACCATTATGACTGAGCCTTTTGCACTTGAGGCGATAGACAGAATCAGTAATTCCTTGCCTGTCATTTATGAAAATGGTAATAACATTGAAGCTAGGCAAAATATGCTTCTTGGTAGTTGTTATGCAGGAATTGCTTTTTCAAATGCTTCAACAAATCTAGCGCATGCAGCTGGTCGGCCATTGGGTGCGCGTTTCCATATACCGCATGGATTAAGTGTCGCTCTCCTCATGCCATTTGTAGTTGAATATGGATTAGATTCAGCTAGTGATAAATATGCAGATATTGCATTAGCTTTAGGGGCTGAGCCGAGTTTGAGTAAGGAAGAGTTAGCTGTAAAGACATTAGACATCCTTCATAACTATAATGACATATTCAATATATGGGAGGATGGTAAAAAGTATATAGATGTTGATGACTTAAGAAGGAATATTACATTGTTGGGGAAAGATGCTATATCTGGGAATGGAATTCTAACAAACATTAAAGTGCCAAAGCAAGAAGATGTGCATGATTTATTTTATAAATTAGCTGATAAACTATCAAGTTTATAAAACAATTTAGGAGGAGTTTGTATGAAAGTAAAGAATAGGGAAGCTAAAGCTACTAAATTAAAAATGACGCCTAGTGAAGCAATTGTAGAAACATTGTTAAAAGAAGGGATTACCCATATTTCTGGGATATTAGGTTCTGCTTTTATGGATATGTTGGATCTTTTGCCAACTGCAGGTATTCGTTTTATCGGAGTAAGACATGAACAAAGCGCTGCACATATGGAGGATGGATATGCACGGGTATCGGGGAAAGCGGGAGTAGTTATTGGGCAAAATGGTCCTGGAATTACTAATATGGTTACATCTGTTGCTGCAGCAAATCAAGCACATACTCCGATGGTTGTTATTTCGCCTTCTGCAGGCACTCCTACTGTTGGATGGGATGGATTTCAAGAATGTGACCAAGTCTCAATATTCAAGGCTATTACAAAAGAAACAGTTCGAGTCACACATCCGAGTAGAGTTGCAGATTGTTTGAGAACAGCTTTCCGAATTGCTTATGCAGAGCGGGGACCTGTTTTATTTGATATCCCTAGGGATTACTTTTATGGTGAGGTTGAAGATTTTATATTAGAACCCCATCAGTACCGGGTAGATTCTCGGGGAGCAGGATCTAATGAAAGTATTGAGCAGGCTGCTAAAATTTTAGCAGAAGCAGAGTATCCGGTTATTATATCCGGACGAGGAACAGTAGATTCAAATGGAATTGATCAGGTTAAGATGATAGCGGAATATCTATCAGCCCCTGTAGCTGTATCATATATGCACAATGATGCGTTTCCGAACAATCACCCCTTGTTTGTTGGCCCAATTGGATATATGGGATCTAAAGCTGCCATGAATACTTTGAAAAAGGCTGATGTTGTATTGGCAATAGGAACGCGCCTCTCAGTATTTGGAACGTTACCTTGCTACGATATAGATTATTTTCCTAAGGAAGCTAAGATTATTCAGGTTGATATAAATCCTAGAAATATTGCAAGGACGCATCCTGTCGAGGTTGGTATTATAGGAGATGCAAGAGAAGCGAGTAAAGCACTCTTCCAACAGATTAGGGAAGTAACTTCTCCAATAATGGACCAAAGTAAATTAACTGATTTGAAAGCTATTAAAGAAGATTGGGAAAAGGAATTGGTGGATTTAGCCATGGTTGATGGGAATCCAATAAACCCGCGTAGGGGACTATTAGAGTTAATAAATGTACTTCCTGAAGATACTATAATAACAACAGATATTGGTAATGTTTCTTCCACAGCTAATGCCTATTTAAAATTTAATCAACCAAGAAAGCATATAGCAGCTTTAACATTTGGAAATACAGGGTTTGCTTATCCGACAGCTTTAGGGGCCAAACTAGCGCGTCCTGACTGTCCGGTAGTAGCTATTGTTGGTGATGGCGCATGGGGAATGAGTCTACATGAAGTGAGTACAGCGGTGGAAGAAAATATTCCTGTTGTTGCCTGTGTATTTAATAATGGTGCATGGTGCGCAGAAAAGAAGAATCAAGTTGATTTTTACAATAATCGATTTGTTGGGGCTGATATTCAAAACCCTGATTTTGCTGAAGTTGCTAAATCAATGGGAGCTGCAGGAGTAAGAGTAGATAGAGCTGAAGATATAGGTCCGAAATTATTGGAAGCAATTAAATCCAATAAACCTACTGTTCTCGATATTCAGGTGGATGGAACACAACTTGCACCACCATTTAGAAAAGATGCATTAAAGATGCCTACTAGATTATTAGAGAAATATTCTCATCTAGATCATAAAAACTGGTAATTTAATATTCATCGCTGGGGTAGGGAAGGGAGATTTTCTCACCCCAGTTTGAGTCTTTTTAACATAAAAAGAAAGCGCTTTCTTCAATTAATTTGAAAATTCTATTGGCTAATTCGAAGATAATAAAAAATTTTATTGGAGGGAAATAAATGAATAATGTGAAAAGTTCTCTTAAACGTGTTGTTGGTTCAAGCTTAATCGGTTCAACAATTGAATGGTATGATTTCTTTCTATATGGTGTAGTGGCTGGTCTTGTATTTAATAAACTTTACTTTCCTTCAGATGATCCTTTTGTATCTACTATACTAGCATATGCAACATTTGCTGTTGGTTTTATCGCCAGGCCATTAGGCGGGATTATATTTGGGCATTTTGGAGACAAAGTTGGCCGTAAAAGTATGCTAATATTAACGCTAACAATAATGGGTGTGAGCACAGCTCTCATAGCAGTAATACCAACATATGATCAGATTGGTATTCTAGCACCTATCTCGTTAGTCGTTCTTCGTATTATTCAAGGAATAGGTTTGGGAGGAGAATGGGGAGGGGCTGTATTAATGGCTTTTGAGCATGCTCCTAAAAAGAAGAGAGGATTATATGCCAGTATACCTCAAATTGGATTGTCACTAGGGTTGTTGCTTTCTTCAGGTGTGGTTGCTATTCTCTCTTCAGTAATGTCAGATGGAGCATTCATGAGCTGGGGATGGAGAGTTGCATTTGGATTAAGCACTCTACTAATTATTTTAGGATTTTGGATTCGATTAAATGTTTCAGAATCACCTGAATTTAAAGTAGTAAAGAAGGAAAATGCGGAAACTAGCGTGCCATTTAAAGAAATGTGGAAAGGAAATGTGGGTAAAATTTTTGCAGGTATGGGTGCTCGCTATATCGATGGGGTATTCTTTAATATAATGGCAGTTTTTTCTCTTACTTATCTGACAACTTATATAGAAATTACTCGAACAGCTGCTTTAATAGGTGTATCTATAGCAGCATTTGTAATGTGCTTCTTTATTCCTTTATTTGGGCATATTTCAGATAAAGTTGGAAGAACAAAGACATATTTTTATGGAAGCCTGATTACTGGTTTTTCCGCAATGCCTGCCTTTTGGTTAATGAGCAATAGTGACGGGAATTTATTAATAATATGGCCATCTATCTTAATACCATTTGGTATTCTGTATGCGACTGTTTATGGACCTGAGGCAGCGTTATTTGCAGAACTTTTTGATGTGAAGGTTAGGTACACAGGAATGTCATTTGTTTATCAATTTTCAGGGATCTTTGCAAGTGGAATTACCCCAATGATTGCAGCTTCTTTAATGGAGTTTAATAATGGATCGCCCCTATTAATGACTTTATATGTAGCTTTCTCAGGTGTTGTAAGTGCTATATCTGTTTATTGGATTCATAAACATAATAAAAGAGTGCCTACTTTTCCACACATTAATGATAATGAACAAGTAAGTAAAAGGTTAATATAAATTTAAAGAAAATAGATGAAATAGATGATAAAGATAGTAACTCACCACAAATTAATTGAATATTCACATATCTATACTCTGAAAACAGACGGGGGTTAACCTTCTTCTGTTTTTTTATTATGATTAACTCCTTGTGGTTTCTAATGTGGATAAAGCTATTAGCATCTCCAGTTTAATTTTATATTATAAACAAATCCACCCTATTAAGGATAGAAAATATAATATCCCCATCATTCATATTTGGGAATTTTATTTAGTCTACTAATAATCGCTTTATTTAAATATCTCCTCAGTATAAAGATAAATTATAAAAAGTGATCTCTGTATTAATTGTTTCTTCTTTTGGGGAGAAAAGACTGTTGTTGTGCTTGACTTTCAGCGTCCCTAATACCTTTCCCAAGAATATTAGATGTTTTTATAGGTTTGTAGGATATTTCAATCAATAGGTAAGCGTTATAATGAATTTTGTAAGCGCTTTATTTTTTATGATAAAGGGGGAAAAGACGATGAAGAAATTAGGTTTAGTCCTAATGGGGTTACTGACGGTGCTAGCTTTGGCTGCGTGTAGCGATGATGATGAAAAAGCAGGTCAATCCACGAAGGATGGGGCAATTGAGCTTACGCTTTGGACTGACTGGACCGAGGATCGGCCGGAAAACACACTTTACAAAGACATTATTTCTAAATTCAATAAAGAACACGATGATATTCAGGTTAAGGTAGAGGCCATACCACATGACCAATATGAAACAAAATTAAGAACACAAGCTGCTGGTAACCAATTACCTGACATGATGCGTGTATGGCCTGGGGCGAGAACAGAGCCTCTTGCTGAAGGCGGAGCGATTCTTCCGTTGAACCCAATCATTGAGAACTGGGATGGAGTCATTCCTGATGCCATTCTACAAGACTATGCGTTAGATGATAATTATTACGCAATCCCTTCAAACATTAGTATTACAGGATTAATTTACTATCATAAGGACATTCTTCAAGATGTAGGGTTTGAAGAGTTTCCAAAAACATATGCAGAATTTAAAAAACTTGTAAAAGCACTTAATGATAAAGGCACTACTCCAATCTCTTTAGGTAACAAAGCAATCTGGCCATTGCAATCTGTTTACATCTCTACAATTGCTGACCGATTTACTGGAAGTGATTTCTTAGAGAATACATTAAACGGAGATGGCAGCTTCGAGGATCCTCAATTTATCAATGCATTATCCGTAATCGACGAATTAACAAAATTAAAGGCATTTAATGAGGATATGAATACCCTTGATGAAGCTCAATCGCGAAATGAATTCATTAAAGGAACTGCAGCACTCCACTTTGCTGGTTCATGGGCACTTGGTCCAATCTTAGACAGTGTAGAAAATATTGATAACATTGGTGTAGCTCCATTCCCTGCATTTGAAGGTGGTAAAGGGGACCCAGCCAAGATTGCTGGTGCTGCTGGCGGGGGAATCGCCGTTAACAGCAAGTTAAGTAAAGAAGAGCAAGAGGCGGCTTTCACATTCTTAAAATACTACTATGGTGATGAACTATACCAAGGCTTAATCAAAGCGAATATTATCGTTCCAGCTACTGTTGAAATGGATGACAGCATTCCACAAATATTCCAGGATGCTAATAGCTTTGCTCAAGGTGGATTAGTGCCTGTATATGATGCAACATTAACTCCTGAACTTACAGATATTATTAACAATGGCTTGCAATCTATTACCTTAGGTGACAAAACGCCTAAACAATTAGCGGAAGAGATGCAGAAAGAAAACAAAAGTAAATAATCGTCTATAAGTTCTTTCACAGGTTACTTCATGCAAGTAACCTGTGAATGTTTGGGGGGAAGGTAATGAAATTAACTAAGAAGACTAAAGGGGCGTTTATACTAGGTATACTGCCTGCTTTCTTACTATATATTGTTTTTGCCATTTATCCGATACTCCAATCCTTCTATTATTCACTCATGGATTGGAACGGATTCAATGAAATGACCTTCGTAGGATTAGATAACTATAAAAAGCTATTTGCGGATTCCCTGTTTTGGAACTCTGTCAAAAATAATATATACGTAGTATTAGTTTCTGTACTGGGTCAAGTTCCACTTGCTTTATTTTTTGCCCTTTTATTGAACCGTAAAATGAAGGGCGCAAAATTATTTAGAACAATTGGGTTTCTGCCAGTTGTTTTATCAACCGTAGTGATCTCCTTAACTTGGAGTTTGATTTTCAATTCCCGTAATGGTTTAATCAATGAATTTCTACGATCAATCGGGTTAGATTCACTCGCACAAAATTGGTTGGGAGATACAAAGTGGGCAATGGCATCTGTCTTAGTAGTAGTTGTTTGGCAGTTTGTTGGTCTATACTTAATTATTTTTCTGGCCGCATTACAAAATATACCTACTGAAGTATTAGAAGCCGCTAAAATGGATGGTGCATCGGAATGGGCAACAACCTGGAAGATTACGATTCCAATGATATGGGAAACCATTCTCGTTGCGATTACACTTTGTATTGCAGGCAGTTTGAAAACATTTGATTTAATTTATGTCATGACACACGGCGGTCCGGCACATTCAACAGATGTTATGGCGCTCTATATGTTTAATGAAACATTTTCTAAATTACAGTATGGTTATGGTAGTGCAGTGTCCGTATTTATTTTCTTCTTTAGTCTGATCTTAATTGCGATTGTGAACAAAGTATTAGGAAAGAAAATGATTTAGGAGGTGGGTATAGATGGCGAAAACAAATGAAATACCTAAGAAAAGAAGCTTCAAAAAAGTAAGCATCTATATAACATTAATCATATTTGCAATTATTAATGCGTATCCAATTATTTGGATGGCAATCAACTCCTTTAAATCCGAGAAGGAGTTTGCAACAAACCAATTTGGGTTTCCAAAGAAATTTATAGTAGAAAACTATACTGCCGCTTGGGATATTGCTAACTTAGGTGTCCTGTTTAAGAATAGTATTTTTATTACTGTAACGGCGACTATATTAACCGTTTTTATCGGGGCTTTAGCATCTTATTTCTTATCTCGATTTGATTTCAAGATGAGCAAGTGGTTATATGGATTTTTCATCTTTGGATTATTAATACCAATCCATGCCACATTAGTACCTATGTTTATTCTAATGAAAAATTTAGGACTATTGAATACACCCATCACCTTACTCTTTCCCTATATCGCTTTTCATTTACCCATTACGATCTTTATCCTCACCAGCTTTATGAAGGGCTTTCCTAAGGATATTGAAGAATCTGCAATCATGGACGGGTGCGGAGTTTTTAGAATATTCTGGTCTATCATCCTGCCCATGTCACGTCCGGTAATCGCTACAACTGTCATTCTTAATTTCATCTACAATTGGAATGAATTTTCATTTGCGCTAGTGTTAATTAATGACCCAGAGTTTCAAACATTGCCACTAGGTTTAGCAAACTTTGCAGGTCAATTTACAACCGACTATGGTGCCCAAATGGCTGGTTTAACGATGTCTTTAATTCCAATTGTCATTTTCTACATGATTTTTGAAAAGAATATTGTTAAAGGTATGACAGCTGGTGCGGTAAAAGGGTAAATGAATATGATTCGAAATTGGGGCCTAAAAAAGAAGTTTATGATTATATTCCTTGTATTCATCACACTACCAACAGTATGCTATGGAATTCTCATTTACTACCAAACAACGGAAGTACTTAAAAGACAGCTGGAAGAGGATATCCTTGAAATACTAGAAAAAGATGAACAGAGCCTTTTGTCCATCATACGAGATGTTGAAAGTATGTCCTCCTATATGATTTACAGCGAGGACTTCCGAACATTTTTTAAAACTACAGATGAAATCCCTATTGCGGATAAAAGTAGTATGGACGGGATAAAAGGCTATTTTACTTTTCAATTGATGTCAAATGAGTATATATCATCCATCTTATTAAAAGGAGGAAATGGTGAGGAGCTGGCATTTGGTGAACCTGTTTTTGGAAACGAGGATAAGTTAGATCAGGCTGCCATAGACGGAAAAGGATCTCCCATTTGGAGCGATACCTATGGGGTTACAAGTGGGTGGGATGGGAAAAAATATGTTATTAGCCTCTCTAGAGTCATTAACGATTTAAATAAGATTAATCAACCAATTGGCATCGTAAGAATCCGTCTTGATCAGGAAAAAATTAAGAGAAATTTAGAAGTAAAACAAGGAAATTACCTGGTCATGTCAAAATCAGGTGAAATTATTCTTCATTCAAATCAAGAGTTACTAGGAAAAAAATACAATGATCCTGCCTTTATCGATTGGGTCAATCATAGTGAGAACCTAGCTTACGATTTTACAAAAAACAACCATAACTATAAAGCTGTAAAAAAAAAGCTAAGTGGAACAAATTGGACCTCTATCGTGATTGTAAATGAGGAGCACTTGGTCAAGGAACTATATACCGTTCGAAATTCGATCCGTAATATGATCTTTCTTCTTCTAGTATGTGGAATCATCGCTTTTTATGGATTCTATCGATCTAATATAAAAAGAGTAATTGAATTAACTGGCCAAACACACCAGCTTGAGAAAGGGGATTTCTCTGCGAATGTGGGTGTTTCAACAAATGATGAAATTGGTCAACTAGGGAAACAGTTTAATAAAATGGTCAAAACAATTCAAAGACATATTGATACAGAATACAAACTGACTATTAAACAAAAGGAATCTGAATTAAAGGCCCTTCAGAATCAAATTGATCCACATTTTCTTTACAATACATTAGACATGATTCGATGGACCGCACGCCTTGAAAATGCAATGGAAACAGGTCAACAAATTGAACAACTTTCAAAAGTATTCCGAATGAATCTAAATAATGGTAAAATGTGGGTTACAATAGAGGAGGAAATAGCCTATATTGAATCTTATTTAGAATTACAAAAAAGCCGCTTAGGAGAACGTCTATCTTTTTACATTTTTATTGATGATCAAATCAAACGTTCCTACATAATGAAACAATTAATGCAGCCACTGGTGGAAAATTGCATCCAGCACGGTTTTAAAGAATTACCCAGACAAGGAATCATAAACATTTGCTGCTATCAAGCGGAAGGTCAGATATGGATTGATGTGATTGATAATGGTTGGGGGTTCGAGAAAGGTAAGCAAGATACTGGTTATGCAATGAAAAACCTAAAGGAACGTTTAGAGATTGCGTTTGGAGAACCATATGGTTTGCTGGTGTTAGAAGCTGAATCCGGAGCATTGGTAAGACTAATCCTGCCACTACTTTGGCAGCCCATAAACATGGAGAAATCAGGTGAACACTCGTGACTTTTAAAATGTTAATAGTGGATGATGAACCTATTATTTCCCGTGGTCTGCGTTTAACGATTCCCTGGGAGACCATCGACGTCGAAGTAGTAGACACAGCACATGACGGGGAGGATGCAATCGAGAAGGTCATACAATATGGAGACATTGACATTGTTATTACAGATATAAGGATGCCAAAAATGGATGGACTGCAGCTGGCACGTTTTCTGTATGAAAACTACCCTCAGATTCGGACGATTATTCTTAGTGGATTTGAAGAATTTGAATATGCCCAGCAAGCTATCAAATTGGGTGTAGATAATTATTTTCTTAAACCGGTTGATATTAATGAGCTCGTGGAAAATGTTAAAGAAATAACCAACGAAATGAAGCAAAAGCGGCAGCAAAAAAAAGAACTCGACAAAATAGGATTGAGAAATGCAATCCTCCAACAAGTTACAAATTTACAGAGGTCTACACCCGCAAAATCAGACCATCACAATGGCTTCATGATTTATCCATTCATTAGTATGCATCAAAATTATAAACGAAAAATAACTAGTTTATCAGAAGGGGTATATGAAGAATTTTTAAGAGGATGGGAGAAAAGCATTGAGAGGAAACTACAAAATTATGGACTTGCCTCTTATTCATTCTTTACGGAAAAAAATATATTAGTCACCTGTGTTCATAGTGATGATGATTGGAAAGTGACGTCGGATATCCGGCAAAGCTTGATTCGAAATGATGAATTTCCCCTTCAATTTGTTTGGAGCGATGAGAGGGTTCCTGTTGAAAATCTCATGATCGTACTAACAGAACTACTAAATAAAGGAAGATATTTAGCTTTCACTGAATGTACTAGCATTATAGTTTCAGATCAATTGAGACGGGATACCCTTCAATCGTACCCAACTAAACTTGAAGAGCAATTAATAGAAGCTATTATTCAAATGAAAGATTTAGACCTACATACTTTTACTAATGAATTATTCGGATACTTTACAATACATGAATTTTTCCTGGATGAAGCTGTTCATATTTGCAGAGAGATGCTTAATAAAATTTTGGATCACTATAAGTCTCTGAGTGGGAAAAACGTAAGGAAATGGGATCCTTATTACAGTGAGAGTATAAATGTCCATGAATATAACTCATACGAATTATTGAAAGAACTTTTTTATCTGGACCTTTCCTCCATTCGTAAATACCAATCTGAGTTGAAGAATTTTGACAAACAGGATTTGTTAATCAATCACGCGAAGGAATACATACATGAATACTACAGAACAAATATTAGAGTTCATGAAGTAGCGGAGGTCCTTAATATAACCCCAAATTATTTCAGTTCACTATTCAAGCAGAAAACAAGCGTTAATTTCAATGAATACGTTAACCAATTAAGAGTGGATGAAGCAAAGATCTTACTTGCGGAGACTCCTTTTAAGGTAAACGAAATATCCGAACAAGTAGGATTCCATGAATATAAGTATTTCGTGGGAGTGTTTAAAAAACTGACAGGAATGACTGCGACGGACTATCGGAAATTTAGAAACCTGCAAGATAGAAAAACTGGGGAGAGATAATATTAGATGGAAAAAATAACATGGAAGCTACCAAAGGACTTTATTTTAGGAGCATCATCTTCTGCATGGCAAACTGAAGGCTGGACCGATAAAAAAGAGTCTCAGGATTCATATTTAGACCTATGGTATAAAAAGAATAAGAATGTTTGGCATAACGGATATGGACCCGCATATGCAACTGATTTTTACAATCGCTATCAAGAAGATATCAGTTATATGAAGGAAATAGGTCTTACCCATTTTAGAACATCAATCAATTGGTCTCGTTTTTTAGTGGATTATGAGAATGCTGTTGTGGATGAAGAATACGCAAGCTTTGTTGGAAACGTTATTGATGAATTAATTAAAAATGGTGTAGAGCCAATGATCTGTCTGGAGCACTATGAATTGCCTGCTTATTTATTTGAAAAATACGGTGGTTGGGGCTCAAAGCATGTGGTTGAACTATTTGTAAAATATGCGGAGAAAGTATTTGAACGTTATGGAAATCGTGTGAAACACTGGTTCGTATTTAATGAGCCAGTTGTAGTCCAAACACGCATATACTTGGATGCGATCCGTTGGCCATATGAACAGAACACAAAAAAATGGATGCAATGGAACTATAACAAAGGACTTGCTACTGCTAAAGTGGTGAAGTTATTTAAGGAAATGGGATTAAAGGATCAGACAGGAGCCAAAATTGGGACCATCCTAAATCCAGAGGTTACCTATGCTCGTTCGTCCTCTGAGCACGACCAAAAAGCAGCTAGAATGTATGACCTGTTCTTCAACCGTGTATTCTTAGATCCAGCCATTAAGGGTGAGTACCCGCAGGAATTATTTGAGTTGATGGAAAAACATGATATTACTTTTGAACATACAACCGAAGAGTTGCAGCTCATTAAGGAAAATACGATTAATTATGTAGGCATTAATCTATATTTCCCACACCGCGTCAAAGCACGTACAACTGCATGGAATGAAGAAACACCTTTCCACCCTGAATATTATTATGAAAAACACGAGCTAGTAGGTAAGAAAATGAACCCATATCGTGGCTGGGAAATCTATCCGCAAATTATGTTTGATATGGCGGTCAGATTGAAAGAAGAGTACGGAAACATTGAATGGTTTATTGCTGAAAATGGAATGGGTGTAGAAAACGAAGGCAGATTTAAGAATGAAGAACAAATCATTCAGGATGATTACCGAATTGAGTTTATAAGCGAACATTTAAAATGGCTCTTAAAGGCAATTGAAGAAGGAGCCAACTGTAAAGGCTATATGCTATGGGCATTCACCGACAATGTATCACCCATGAACGCATTCAAAAACCGGTATGGTTTAGTTGAAATTAATTTAGACGATAACCGCAATCGAGCACTTAAGAAATCTGCTTACTGGTATAAACAAGTAATCGAAACAAAAGAATTTGAAGCAGAGAATGATGATTTTTATAGATGAGTTGGGATGACCATTCCAGAATGTATCTAACCTCCAAGCCCTTGAAATCAACTTGATTCAATAGAATTGATGGATAAAGTAATGGATACTTAGATGAGAGGCAGCTATATGGACAGGTCTTATTTTAAGCTGCTAAAAAGGCGATATTTAAAAAATATATAAAATAATTCTGCAAAAGATACATTTAAATCATATATAAGGTAATGTATTATTTTGTTTTGAACATAATAGGGAAATAGACTATGGTGTGTGGTATACGTTATACCAATTGAAAAATATAATAAAGGAACGGTGAAGATTTTTTTGGACAGCATTTGGACCTCAATTGTAATTTTGTTAATACTTATCGTGGCAAATGGTATATTTGCTATGACCGAAATTTCAATTGTTACATCTAAGAAGAATAGACTAGAAAAATTGCGAGATGATGGGAATTCCAGTGCTAGTTATGCTTTGAAATTGGCGGATGACCCAAATCAATTACTGTCGACTATCCAAATCGGAATCACATTAATTGGGGTAATTACAGGTGCATTTGGCGGTGCAACCATTGCAAGCCAGCTAGCTGTTTATATTGAAAAAATTAATGTTCTTGCTTCTTTCAGTAATGAGCTAAGTCTAATCGTGGTTGTAGGGCTTTCAACTTACTTATCATTAATTATTGGTGAGTTAGTTCCAAAACGGATTGGTATGGGAAATCCAGAAAAAGTAGCATGTGCAGTAGCAAAACCAATGTATTATTTTTCAAAAGTTGGACGCCCAATTATTTGGTTTTTAAGTAGGTCTACTGATTTTGCATTAAAATTATTAAGAATAAAACCCACAAGCCAACCGAATGTAACCGAAGAAGAAATAACTCAATTAATTGAACAAGGTGTTCATAGTGGGATTGTTGAAGAAATAGAACAGGATATGGTAGAACAAATTTTCTATTTAGGGGACAAACGTCTGAGTGATATTTTAACTCCTCGTACGCAGCTTGTTTACATTGATTTAGAGAATTCGTTTGAAGAAAACATGAAAAAAATTAATGAAAGTTATTACTCCAAATTTCCTGTTGGCATTGGAAGTTTAGATGATTTTCAAGGAATCATTCATAAAAAAGATCTTTTATCAAGAATTGTGGCAGGAGAGAATTTTTCTTTAGCGGATTCAGTCAAAGATACACTCGTTCTGCCAGAACAAATGAAAGTATATCGGGCATTGGAAACATTGAAAAAATCCGGCCAGCATGAAGCCGTTATTATTGATGAGTATGGGGGAATTGAGGGTTTTGTCACTCTTCATGATATTATGGAAAATATTATTGGAGAAATGCCTGAAAAGGATAATGAAGAAGAGCCGCAAATTATAGAGAGAGATGGAAACTCATGGTTGGCAGATGGTCTTGTTTCGATTGATACGTTTATTAGATATTTTGATTTGGAAGACTTTACGATTCTTAACCAAAGTAAAAACTTCCACACATTAGGTGGATTTATTATAAATAAAATTGGATATATACCAAAAATTAAAGACACCATTCAAGTAGATGACTTTCAACTTGAAGTAGTGGACATGGATCGTGCCCGAGTAGATAAAGTGTTAATCACAAGGCTAGAAAGAGACTCAACAGAAGAAATAATATAAGATGACCTAATGAATGGTCATCTTTTTATGTGGAATATGTATACTTTAATCAAACTCTCATAAATTGAAGGAGTTAAATCTAAAGAAACGTTAAAAGTCCTAGGAATCATTTTCGATTCTCTAAGGCTTTTTTATTTTGTGTAATTTTATTGGCAATGAAACAAAGAAAAGGTGAAGGAGCTAAAAATAGTTCCTATTTAGATGATACACAATCCGATAAGAACGTGTGAGCTGCCTTATCTCTTTTATATGACAATCTAAAAGGCTTTATACAAGGGATCACTGAAACTTATTTTTGTGAAATTCGTAAATATATAGAGAGTAAAGTAATAAAAAGTGTCGCATGGAGGGGATAGAAATGGCAGAGAAATATATATCCGTTGTAGGTGTTTGTCATTATTTTGGGGCGGATATTTTTAAGGTTGGGCAGAAGATAATCTTAAGAAAAGACTTAGATAATAAGCATGATGATGAAGCCATTCAAGCCGAGCTCGATACAATTGGAAAGGTTGGTTATGTGGCTAATAGTTATCAGACAGTTGCAAAAGGAACGCGTAGTGCCGGCAGAATCTATGATACATTCGAGGATGTATGCATGGGACAAGTAGCTTTCATTGTAAAGGATACAATCATCGTGAAATTATTAGGAAATGAAGAGAGTGCTTAACCAGATCTGCCTATCTCTAATGAAAGAATGGCATTAGTTTTGAAGTGTTAAACGTAAGTGAAGTAGAGATACGCCGTCCTTAAAGTGAAAGTCTTATTTTAGTAGAGGCTGTGGGTGGCTCTCGCAAAATTTTGATTAAGCTGGAAGTAGAAACCAAAACGGAAAAGGCAGCCGGGGATATGTATGTGCAATCGCTGACTTTACATGAAATAAATGGTATGATTTAACGAAATTACCATAGACAGAGAAGAGCTATGGAGACTGGAGTCTATACTTGTGAAGAATTTTTTTCTATCTACTTCTTTACTTATGACAGTAGTTTTAGTCTTGTTTCTACCACTCATGGTTATTTATGCTTTGATTATTCATTTTACTGGCCAGTATTATGAGAACATAATCTATTTAATTCTGTTTCTTTTTCTGTTGTGTCTTATAGATATGGGAGTGGGTACTATTATTGATAGCTTTCTTCATGCCGTAACGGACATTTATAAGGATATCTTTGTCAATAAGTTGATTGCGAGTATCTTAACTTTCGCTGGTAGTTATATAGTTATTAGCGCACTAGATTACTTTTTTACACTCATCGATCTTTCTACAACTGTGAAAATAATTATCATATCTATTCATCTTGTTGCTTCGCTGCTGTTTGATAAAATTGACCAAAGTGTGGATGGAAAGAATGAAACGGATGAAACCGATAGTGATATTTATC
Organism: Pradoshia sp. Z4_20; assembly: GCF_058216035.1. NCBI lineage: Bacteria > Bacillati > Bacillota > Bacilli > Caryophanales > Bacillaceae > Pradoshia > Pradoshia sp. Z4_20. The sequence goes on along the minus strand of NZ_JBZAJD010000002.1, from coordinate 9,808 downwards.
AAATAGATCCAATGATTAAAAACGAAATCGCATCTTTGTTAAAATCTGAAATCAATTGGGTTGAATGTGTCAAGATAATCAAGGACAAGCATCCGGATATTCCTAAAGAAAGAATTGTAGCTGTAACCCGAAAGTTACATATGGAGAATAAAAATCCTTCTTTTTAGAGGTAAATAAGTAGAAGAGCTGCCCTTAGTGGGCGGCTTTTTTAGTAGAGACACTTTTAACAATATTTTCAGTTTATCTGCTCTAGTATGCTATTAAATCACCTTTTAAAGTGGATTAGGAGGGTTTATCTTTAATAACATTTGTTCGTTACCAGTAATTTTTATTACACCAATCTCTTCTAATTGGATTAGATTAATGATTGCTATAGCTATTACTGGGGTTACGGTATTATGGTTATATTTAAAGAGTACTCTAGTGAATCTGCAAAAAGAGGTGTAGATAGAAAAATGTATTGTTTTAGGTGCCTATATGCAATATACTACCTTTGTGAATTAACATACAAATGAAAAAAACAATGCACATGATCATTAGCCAATCACAGGCTGATGATTGGTTAAGAGTTTGTTGAATAGGCATTGTTTCGCTTAAAGATTTGTCATTCACAAAAGTATAACGGTAAGTAAGATAGGTGACTATTATGAGCAGAAGTGTAAGACAATATATTGGAATTATTGCGGCTATTATCATTTACTATATCATCCATGAGGGAGCGCACCTCCTAGTAGCTTTTTATTACGGGGTTTTTAAGCAAATCAATTTCATGGGGCTCGGGGTTCAGGTGGATGTATATCATACCCTGATGACAGATATTCAGATGGGAATTTTCTGTCTGGCGGGTGCGATTGCAACTCTTGTTTTCAGTTGGCTTCTTATTATATTTTGTAAACCAATCTGTTCAGTAAAATCAAAGGTTTTCCGGACCATCGCATGGTATACCTCACTAGTCATGCTACTGCTTGATCCGCTATATTTGAGCGTACTTTGTGGATTTTTTGGTGGGGGCGATATGAATGGTATCTCACTGCTTTGGCAGGAATGGTTTGTGAGGGCTCTTTTTGCAGGAATTGGGATTGTCCATGCGTTGGTGATATTCCGGTACTTGCTACCTAAGTATACAAAGTCCTTTTCTGATTAAGATTATTAGCAATTGCAAAGGAACTAAACAAGATACAGGTGGAAAGCCTTGTGTATACCGTGAATATGTTTTGATTAGCAAGAAATTTAATAAAATGATATGAACCAAACGACTTATTTGATGCTGAGCCGAAGAACTTGTGGGAAATTCACTCTTTCTCTTTATTCGGAAGTAGAAATGCAAGCAATGAAATGATAAAAAGGAGAATGGCAAAAGATGCTGTTTCTCCTTTTATTTTTGTAAATGAACAAATAGGTTGGGAAATGTTTGGAGCAACAAGAAATCCAGTTTTAAAATAAAATGTAGCAGAATTAAAAAGGCTTATCAACGGGCAGTTGACAAAGAAACTGATTAATTAAAGCATACTCTAATTATTAAAAAGTCGGCAAAATTGAATGGAGTATTTGATAATTCTACAATTTTAGGTATACCTTAAGATAACCCAGAGATTACTCCTAAAGAGGAATATCGTTATGAAGTTTGCGTTGTTAAAAATAAAGATTTTAATGTGGTAAAACCAGCTCATGTTGGTAAATTTCCTGGTGGGAAATACGCTGTTTTCTCGCTTGATCATACAAAAGAGGCAGTCAGTTAATTTTTGGGGCAATATTTTTTCGGAGATAGAAAGAAATAATCTATCCATTAGAGAACAACTAATTATAGAAAGATATACTTCACAAATGATTGATAATCATTTGTGTGAAATATTAGTTCCTTTACGGTAACGGAGCAGGAGCAGGGACATTTCCTGAATTGCAGAATTCCAAACCTTATCTGATTTGTGATAAGATAAACATCATTTATTTGGGTTTTTCTACACGATAATCCAATATTCAAAGTAATATAATGAAAAATGAGCTATTGACTAAATATAAAATACAGCCTAGCTTCATTGTAGGGTGCAGGATTTTTGTTGCTCAAGAATGAACAATTGAAAAGCTCGTTAAGGGGTGATCACTATGCAAAACGCAAAAATATTAATCATTGAGGATGCAGAGACGCTTCGTAGAGAATTAACCGCATTTTTAAAAAATTATGGTTATGAAGTGGAAGCACCGGATGATTTTCAAAATGTCATGAACTATGCAAGTCAGGATGATGTTCATTTAATTTTATTGGATATTAATTTGCCTGTGTACGACGGTTATTATATTTGTCGCGAAATCCGTAAATACTCTCAGGTACCCATTATTATTGTGACAAGTAGAGACACGGAAGTTGACGAATTGATGAGCATGAATATAGGCGCAGATGATTTCATTACGAAGCCGTATAACACGCAAATTTTGTTGGCACGCATTGAAAATATTTTAAGAAGGACATATGCAAAACAAGAAAGTGCAAGTGCTGTAATGACTTACAAGGATTTGAAGCTGCATTTGGCTAATGGGACAATTTCCTATCAAGGCAAGAAAGAGGAACTAACAAAAAATGAATTAAAAATCTTACATTGTTTAATGAAAAATAATGGAATTATTGTTTCTAGAGAACAGCTGATGGAGGATCTATGGTCATCTGATTTATTTGTGGATGACAATACGCTATCTGTTAACATTACTCGACTTCGTAAAAAGATAGAAGCAATCGGTATGGAAAACCCGATTGAAACGAGACGAGGATTGGGGTATATCATGTCATGACATTGTGGGCATTTTTAAAGGAAAGAGTCGTTTTTATTACGGTTAATGTTTTTCTTTTTATGACGGTAGCATTATTTTTAGCTTTTATTTCTATACAAAAGGGTGTTATTGTTATAGTCGGATTAGGCTGGTTTGGTCCGCTGCTTACATCTTATTTTCTTGAATTTATGAAGAAAAAACCTTTTTATGATGAGGTAATAGAAAATGTTGAAAATCTTGATCAAAAATATTTGCTATCTGAAATTATGGATGAGCCTGATTTTTTAGAAGGAAAGATTTTATATGACATTTTACGGACGAGTGACAAGCAGGTGCATGAGTATGTCAACCACTACAAGACTATGCAATCGGAATACCAAGAGTATGTTGAAGCGTGGGTCCATGAAATTAAGACACCGATTGCATCTAGTAAGCTAATAATTGAGAATTATCAAGGTGGTCCGATTGTTGGCTTAACTGAGGAATTAACGAAGATTGAGGATTATATTGAACAGGCCTTGTATTATGCGAGAAGCAGCAGTGCCAGCAAGGATTATATTGTGAAGGAATTTCGTTTAAAAGAATGTGTTTCTAAAGTAATTAAGCGAAATGCAAAAGCGTTTATTCATAAAAAGATTCAGCTTAAGTTATCAGAAATAGATGATGTGGTCTATAGTGACGAAAAGTGGGTTGAGTTCATAGTAAATCAAATAATCATTAACAGTATTAATTATTGCTATAAAGAAAATAGTTTAATCTCTATTTATACGACTAATCATGAGCATAATCTTATACTTCATATTGTTGATAATGGCATTGGTATTGATGAAAAGGATGTCGGAAGAGTATTTGAAAAAGGATTTACAGGAGAAAATGGACGCATATACAGAAAGTCAACAGGCATCGGTCTATATCTTTGCAAGATGTTGGTAGATAAGCTGCATTTAGGGATTACGATCAAATCACAGAAGGATGTAGGAACCGAGGTAAATATCATTTTCCCGAAAAGTAAATTGGTTTTATTAGAGTCTTGAGAGAAAGGCTCTTTTTTATTACGAAAATGAGATTATTAATGATTTGTGGTATGAATTTGTATGGTGGTTTTCGCCATTAATCTCCAGTGCAAGTTTCAAAAATGTAAGGTTTATGCAACCAACTTCAATATTTGTATTGCTGTAGGGGGGATATACTAAAAGCATAAAAGAGAGGAGAAGGTTGTTATGAATACAGTTTTGGAAGTAAAAGATATAGAAAAATACTATGGTAATAAAGGAAATGTGTCAAAAGCCATTAATCATATAAGTTTTGATGTAAAACAAGGGGAATTTGTTGGTATTATGGGTCCTTCAGGCAGCGGGAAAACGACACTGTTGAATTGCATTTCTACAATTGATCATGTAACAACGGGTCATATTCATATAAATGGTCAGGATATTACGACATTAAAGGCTGGAAAGCTTGAGAAGTTCCGCCGGGATGAGCTAGGATTTATCTTTCAGGATTTTAATTTGCTCGATACATTAACAGCGTTTGAAAATATCGCAATCGCTTTAACCATACAAGGTCGTAAGCCGGCTGATATTACAAAGCTAGTAAATGAAGTTGCCAATAAATTAGAGATTACGGCGGTATTAAATAAGTTCCCATATCAACTGTCGGGTGGACAAAAACAACGTGTTGCTTCAGCCCGAGCAATTGTAACGAACCCGTCATTAATTCTCGCTGATGAGCCGACAGGAGCACTTGACTCAAAATCTGCCCGATTACTGCTAGATTCATTTGAAAAATTAAATAAGGAGTTCCAGGCTACAATTTTAATGGTCACACATGATGCGTTTACAGCAAGCTATGCACATCGAATCTTGTTTATTAAAGATGGGGAGATTTTTAATGAACTGGTGAGAGGTGATGATACGAGGAAAGAATTTTTCGGCCGTATCATTGAGGTGGTAACACTTCTCGGAGGTGACACGAATAATGTTATTTAAATTATCTGCTCGCAATGTGAAGAGAAGCTTCAAGGATTATGCAATTTATTTCTTAACATTAACATTTGCAGTCTGTATATTTTATAGCTTTAATTCGATTTCAGCTTCGGCTGCTATGTCTAGTTTAAGCGCCAGTCAGTCGGAAATGATTCAATCGATAACACAATTAATTTCAATAGTATCTGTTTTTGTTTCGATTGTGTTAGGGTTTCTGATTTTATTCGCAAACAATTTCTTAATCAGACGACGAAAAAAAGAGCTCGGAATTTATATGACGCTAGGTATGAGTAAATATAGTATATCGTTAATAGTTGTAATGGAAACACTTTTTATAGGTGTTTTATCGTTAATGGCCGGATTACTACTGGGAATATTTATATCTCAAGGATTGTCCGTTCTAGTGGTTTCGTTATTTAAGGCAGATATGACAAAGTTCGAAGTTGTCTTTTCCAGTGAAGCGATGTTCAAAACAATGAGCTATTTTGGGATTATCTTTCTGTTCGTTATGATCTTTAATAGTTTAGTGATTTCGAAGTATAAGCTCATCGACTTGCTAACAGCCGCTAGAAAAAATGAAAGCCTGAAGATCCGAAAAGTATCAACATCAATCGCGTTCTTTGTTTTATCCTTCATTACTCTTGGGATTGCTTATACTGTTATTTTAAAGTATGGTTTAACAGAAAGTTTGACTGTCACGTGGACCTGCGTTGGACTGGGGTCACTTGGAACGTTTTTGTTTTTTATGTCTCTTTCTGGATTTGCTCTTAATATGCTGCAAAGAAATAATACTATATATTTTAAAGGCTTAAATATGTTTGTTCTACGCCAAATAAGCAGCAAGGTAAATACAACCTTTGTATCCATGACTATCATTTGCTTAATGCTCTTTTTCACAATTGGTGTTTTATCAACAGGATTTAGCATAAAGACGGCGGGAGAAAAACAGCTTGTAAATCAAGTGCCGTATGATGCAACATTCTACCTGTATGGAAAAGAAGATACGCAAATAAAGAATATAGATCAAGCGATTGAAATATTGGGTATGGACTTGGATGAGATGGGTGAAAATAGTTCCTTTGAATTATATGAAGCGGATTCTACGTATAACGAATTATTGCGTCCTTTTGCAAATGCAGAGTTAGAACAATACTTTGATATGGCAATCTCTCGTAAAAAAATCTTATTGATGAAAGAATCTGATTATGTAAAGCTTTTGCAAATGCAAGACATTGAACCGAAAAAGTTTAATAAAGGAGAAGTACTCCTCATATCAGATGATGAGACTTATTTTGATGCAGTGAATGCCTATATTAAAGAAAATCAGTCCATTAAATTGAACGCTATGGATTATACGATTGTTAATCGTCAAGTAGAGTACGTACAATATATAAATGATTATCCAGGAAGAGTTGCATTTACCGTGATTGTTCCAGATCAAGCTATTGAAGGTATGACACCTAATATGTCACTGTCTAATGTTAATTACAGTAGTAATAGTCAAGTGAATGAAGACGAGCTTTATCATTTAACTCAAAATGAAGAAGTTTATTCTAAATATGGTTTTTATGTCAACGTAATGACTAAGCAGATGTTGTATGACCAAAGTATTGGATCGTCTACAATGATTGTCTTTATGGGTATTTATCTTGGGATTGTGTTCCTCATTTCAAGTGCAGCTGTACTGGCGCTTCAGCAGTTATCTGAAGCTAGTGATAATATGGAGCGCTATAGCATGCTAAGAAAAATAGGTGTAACAAGTAAGGAAATTAACAAGGCGATATTCGGTCAGGTATTTATTTACTTCATGATGCCATTGTCTTTAGCAATCATCCATTCGATTTTTGGAATTAAAGTGGTCAATCAGGAACTTCTGATGATGGGTCAACCTTCCGTTTTCATACCGGCTTTGTTTACGGCGTTAATTATGATTATTGTATATGGCGGTTATTTCATAGCAACATATTCAGGGTACAAGCGCATTGTGAAAAATTAAAAGAGAAGCTGTGTCAAAAAAGAGTTGTTTTGGCACAGCTTTTTTACTGTTTAAATTAGGGCTTGTGGGTGTTTTTAAATGCAAAATTTACTGTTTCAGAACGAATATCTGAATTTATGGGGAATCATACTAGTAAAAGGAATAATGGTTCGAGACTATTAGTAGTGTAATTGAATAATTGAAAAAACATCTGTGAAGAGACTATGGGTTTTATTTAAAATAGTCAGAAATAATAGCGCTTGTGAGGCGCGGTTACCTCAAATGAAAGATAAAAGTTTAAAATAGCCCGCCCGTAAAACGGGTGGGCTATTACAGTATCAGATGTGTTAAAAGAAACTGGGCCCTTATCTTTGATATTGAGTCAGCCATTTTAACGTTTCTTCTATTATTTCATCCTGCTGTTCTTTTGCTGAAATCGTGGATTTTCCGTCTCCATCTTGCGTTCCATACATTCCGAATTGGGCATGGTTTCCGCCTTTAACCTCATATAAAGTTGCTTCAGACGAAAGCAAATGTTTTGTATCAGCTATTTTATCAGTTGTCGTTAACCCATCAAACTCGGCATACAGGGAGAGGATGGGGAGGTCAGTTTCTGAAAAATTATTGGAATCGCTCGGATAGGAACCCAATAAGATTAAACCTCTTACATCTTCGAGATGATCGTATGCATAAGATGCTGCGGCTACGCCGCCAAGTGAATGCCCGCCTACATACCAATTCGTTATATCGCTGAACTCATCTATAATTAAATCCGCCTGATTAATATCGAGTAGGGCAAAGTTCAAGTTGACTTTTGGGACAATCACCAAATAACCTTTATCCGCTAAACCCTGGGCATAGTAGCTATATGCTTCAGGCTCTACTTTTGCTCCAGGATAAAGAATAATCCCGCTTTTTGGTTTTTCTATAGGTTCGAACACAAGCCAGTTTTCTTCCATCTGAATGTCATCCAGATCTACATATGATGTAACTTCTTCTGATGCTTTGTACGTTTGTTGGGACCAAAAATAGAAGCCGGTAAGACCCAACACAAAAATAATCAATAGTATACCTAAGCTAATAGTAATAATCTTCTTCATAAAATGCCTTCTTTTCTTTCAAAAATGATTTACAATTTCAATTTTAGCATATGAGCTTCTAAGCTATGTATAAATTCTTTCTAAAGCATAAAGCAGGTAATTCGGTTTCTTAATCAAGTAAGAATTGTAAGTCTACATCGTTCGCTGAATCGAAGCGCAAGACAAACACCAGTTTTTTTACCAATTTTTAAGATGTGCCGGAGCAAGCAATCACTAAGGTGTTCAACACCATCATGGAAAGCAGAGTGATGCATCTGTTTGTTTTTGTAAAAAGAAGGTGCCATAGTAAAACAGCTATTTGAAGGCGAAATATCTGAGGCCTTCCGCTTTGGTTTTGAAGGAGCATCCGAATGTCATTGCCATCGCCGAGAAGCTACGCTTGGAGGAACTACCATGATTTAGTAGAATAAAAGAAAATAAGCCGGGTGGGGGAATGTTCCCGACGGTCTCTTTTGGAGGGGAATGACATGGTTGGCGTAAAAACGGTGAATCTTGACGGCGAAGAAATCTATTTTTTTAATAGTGCCATATATATATTGGAAAATTCATCTGGATTTTCATTGGAGCTCGACATCATCGTGAGCGAGGTAGCCCTAAAGAAATATAGCAGTCAGAGTATTATCGCTGAAATTGAGCTGACCGATAGCCGAGTAATCAGCTCATTTATGTACATAAAATCAATTCCTGGCCGTCTACCGCAATTGAACTTGAATTGCGTGATTGATGGTCCCTATGAGTACCAGGGCCTTGACCATATCGATGAGAATGGGATTAATTTTCCAGATGTTGAGAAGGGGATTTCCCTTGCCGACATCAGGAAAGTCGAGATGCCTGATGAAAAGATCACCCTTAAGCTCACACTGCCAATTGACCAGGTCGAATGGCTTCGCGGAAAAACCTCAAAAGAACTCAAACAGATATTCAAAGAAATTATCTATGATCATATGAATTAAATATATCTACATATTTTAAAGAAAATAGAGGGAGACTGATGAAAAAACTGTTTCTATAGGCTTGATTGGTGCAGACGAAGCGAAGAATGAGAGTTACTTCTTCATTACCAATTGGTAATCAGGAATGGAATCATAAAGCAATAAATATCAATAGCGATAAAAAAGCAGTGAACAATTATTAATGATTAATAGGATTGATATTTCAACTGTATTTAATGGTAATTATACGGCAACTTTTTGGTTTTTGATATTAGAATCATTAAAGGTATTGTTAAGTAGGTAAAAGATAATTGGAAAAGCGAGAAAAAAATCTTTACAAGCTAAAATTCAATTCATGAGATCTTCAAAAGTTTTATGGAGAAGATAGGAGATTTTTTATACTAGAATTGATATCTATATTTCTAATGATGCTAGGAATATCACTCTTTCCGTTTCAAACTGTAACATGATAGTTATGCCTTCCTAAGATAATTTAAAATATAAATAGGATATTAAGGATCTTGAGTTGTTTATATAGCGTATAAGCAAGGGTTCAAACAACATATGAGGAACCTGTATCCCTATGTATGATAGATGTATTCATGGAATTTTAATCTTTTTGATATAAGAAGAAAAATAAATTAATATTACCATATATTACTTATTGAAATATAGATAAATACATATTAGAATAATAAAGCAGTCAACGAGAGGGTTTGAAATTAATCTATTAGAAGCTCGAGGATTGCAGGTTTGAGTCCTTCATGGCTTACCATCTATAAACATGCGGGTGTGGCGGAATTGGCAGACGCACCAGACTTAGGATCTGGCGCCTTACGGCGTGGGGGTTCGACTCCCTTCACCCGCACTTATTATGCGGAAGTAGTTCAGTGGTAGAACACCACCTTGCCAAGGTGGGGGTCGCGGGTTCGAATCCCGTCTTCCGCTCCAATGCCAAGTTATATGCCGGGGTGGCGGAATTGGCAGACGCACAGGACTTAAAATCCTGCGGTAGGTGACTACCGTGCCGGTTCGAGACCGGCCCTCGGCACT